>CAWHIS010000019.1:0-96564 GCA_963829375.1 uncultured beta proteobacterium
TCTCTTGCAGCTTGTCGCTGATCGCATCGTAGGATCCCTTGGCCGACGCCACCAACAGGCCGAGCACGAGAGCGGCAAGTGTCACGATGACGCGGATGGTGCGGTCGACGGTTGCCTTCGACTCGTCGTTCAGGTGATGCTCGGGCAGAATTCGGCGAAACAGCAGGCCGAGAAGAGCGGCGCCAAACACGCATGCGAACGAGCCGAGGGCGATCCAAAGTGCATTCAATCTGGATACTCCGGGTCCTTGGACGGACTGGGCAATATTACGTGGTTCTTGTTGCTCTTGACGTAGGGCTTCACGAACTGCGGCGAGATCAGTCGCACATGATGACCGAACCCCTGCAGTTTCCGAGCCCGATGATGAGCGCTCCTGAGGGCAGTGAACGTGAACTCGGGTCGTCCAGCCGTTCAGGCCATCGATAGAACCATAAAAATTCAACACTGCCAATCGTTTGCCCGATCCGAAAATCGCGGTCAATTCGAGGACAGCGAGCGTAGCCATTTCGTAACTTCGTTTGCCTCTTTGCAATTGCTTTTAGGCTGCGTGTAGCTTCTCTTGGAACTTGGCGTGTGTTGCAAGAGACTGATTTGAATAATTACCCGAGAAAAGCTTGATTCTCATAATCCTTTGGTCGCCGGTTCGAGTCCAGCCGGGCCCACCCCGCCACTATCTACGATAGCGATCGCTAACAGATACCTGCGATCGGTCGGCCGTTGCCACTTGGTTGCTCGCCCAGTAACCGCCGGTCGGCTAGCCAGCCCTCGGGCGCCAGCTCATTCACAGTCTGTTCACATTGCCGACGTATCCTATTTGCACTAGGTCACATCAGCGAGGACAACATGCCGGCCGACTTCCTGCACCAGCTCATCGAGCAAGCCTACGCGACCACGCACGCATCGCCCGCCGCGGTAATGCAGATCGAGTCCAAGCTACGTAGAGTGCAAGCCGATCGTCAGTATTGGGCCCGCGAGTCGAGTCCGCACGCCGATCTTACCGCTCCAGATCGACGCCAGCGCGACGCTACGGACGCGGCCGGTACGTCAACGAACGCTGACATTGCCGGCGCTGGTCTACCGCGGTACATCCGCCGTGGCGGTGGGTAGATACTCGACGATGTTATTCATTGCACGGCTGACGTATTCTTCCTTCTCGCCAACCGGCGCCACATAGTGCAGCGCACTCCTTGCCGCATCTGTTCCTTCGATGCGCGCAATGATCCAAGCTGCAAGGTATTGCGATGCCAAGCAGCCGCCGGCGGTCGCAATGTTCCCTTGGGCATAAAAGGGTTGATCAATGACAACGGCCCCTGTGGCCTGCACCCAAGGCTTGGTAATCAGGTCCGTGCAGGCCGGAATGCTGCCTAGTAGTCCTAGCTTTGCCAGAATTAGCGTGCCGGAGCATTGGGCACCGATTAACTGACGCTTCGGGTCCAATTTTAGAACGGCCATAAGCTCCGGGGTGTCTACGATTTCTCGGGTCTGCATTCCGCTACCGATAATTACGGCGTCCGCGCCCCCAGCTTCTTCGAGGGAGGACTGTGCATGCACTCTCACGCCATTCATTGACGTAACTGTTGCGGACGGACACGAGAGAGTTACCCGCCAGTCCGGCTTCTTGATCCGATTGAGGATTCCCAAAGCAATAAGAGAGTCGAGCTCGTTAAAGCCTTCGAACGTTAGTATGGCGACGTGCATTGAATTCTCACCGTTATGGCGGAGACGCCGTAAATCGGAAGAACCGCCCAATGACCTCATTCTACTAAAGCATGTGGGGTCAGCGCTGGATGGCAATCATTGCCTTTGAGTGCCTCGACCGATGGCTGGCTCCGTCCGCGAGTTGCCTTCGCCCGCGGTCGACCCGTTCCGGTCAGTCGCATTTCTCGGTAGCGGAAGTTCGCAGTCTTACTCGATCACATCAGCCAGTACTCGCAGCGAATGCGGAATCGCGAGCCCGAGCGCTTTTGCGGTTCTCGCGTTGATCACCAGTTCGACCTTCGTCGGCTGCACGACCGGAAGATCGGCGGGTTTGGCACCTTGGAGGATCTTGCCGGTGTAGATGCCTGCCTGCCGGTAGACTTCGACAAGGCTGGCTCCATAACTCATCAGCCCGCCGGTGGTGACAAATTCGCGTAGCTCGAATATCGCAGGCATCGCGTGGCGTGCGGCCAGCGCGACAAGTTGCTCGCGCCGGACGTTGAAATAAGGATCGGGTTCTACGACGAGCGCGTGGGCCCGTAGCTGCACAAGGGTCGCAAAGGCCGCGTCAATGTCTTGTTCAGTTCGGGCTCGCAAGACGTGTAGCTGTTGCCCGAACAAGCGCGCCGCCACGTCCTGCGCCTCTCTTACCGTGGATTCAGCAACCACGCTATTTGGATTCAGGAGCAAGCCGATCACGGTGGCCTTGGGCACAAGCTCATGCAGGAATTCCAGCCGCTTCGCAACCAACGCAAAGGCGAAGAAGCTGACGCCCGTGACGTTACCGCCTGGTTGGCCGAGGCTGCCAACGAGACCAAGCTCGACGGGGTCGACCCCCACCGTAAAGACGACAGGAATCGTCGAGGTCGCTGCCTTGGCCGCCAGCGCCGAACTGGAGCCGCCAGTCGCGACTATGATGGCGACTCGACGGCGGACAAGGTCGGCTGCGAGGGCGGGAAGTCGTTCATAGTGACCCTCCGCCCAGCGAAATTCGATCCCGACGTTCCTTCCCTCCTCATAGCCAGCTTCGTTCAGCCCCTGGCGGAAGCCTGCAACATTAGCGGTCCACTGCGCGCGGGTCGCGCCAGAGAGGAACCCGATGACTGGGGTCGCCGACTTCTGTGCACGCGCAGTAAGCGGCAAGGCGAGGAGGCCACCCGCAGCGCTGCCAATGAACATCCGCCGATCCATCGCCGAATCCCCGCGTGCGACAGTCCAGCCATGCTACGCCTACAGGGGAATTGAGCGCCACTGGCGAGTTACGGCTCATGGCCACGCATGCCGCATTTATGAAAAGTCGAACGCCGGCTTACACGTGCGTGACCCTATGAACGACATGCCGATGGCGCAGCAACCGAAAAAAGTGCATCCTTCGCCTCTCGCAAGCCAATCCTTGGAGGAGGGGAAGCTCATGGCGGTAAACCGCTGCATCATGGCTGCGGCGCTCGTTGTCGCGGCTTGGCTGGCCGGTGCCCCGGCCTTCGCGCAGAAAGCGGGCAACGACTCGATCCGCGGCGTCGTGACCGGGCCCAACGGTCCGGAGGCCGGCGTGTGGGTGATCGCGGAGACAGCCGACCTGCCAACCAAGTACGCCAAGGTAGTGGTGACCGATGATCAGGGCCGCTACGTCATCCCGCAGCTGCCGAAGGCCAAGTACAGCGTCTGGTCGCGCGGCTACGGCCTGAAGGACTCCGGGAAGACAGAGGCCACGCCGGGCAAGACCGTGAACATCAAGGCGGTCGCGGCGACCCCGCAGGAAGACGCCGAGCACTATCCCGGGATGTATTGGTACTCGCTGCTCAACATCCCGGGCACGGACCAATTCCCGGGCACAGGAGACAAGGGCAACGGCATCTCGCCCAACATCAAGACGCAGGAAGCGTGGGTCGACACCGTGAAGAACTCATGCCAGTCCTGCCACGCGCTCGGCAGCCACGGCATTCGCGTCGTGCCCGACGAATTCAAGAAGGAAGGCGACGGCTTCAAGCAGTGGGCGCGGCGCACGCAGTCGGGCCAGGCGATGAGCAACATGGCGCTCAGTCTCGGTTACATGGGCGTCGACGCGGCGCTCAGGAACTTCGCCGACTGGACCGACCGCATAGCGGCCGGCGAGCTTCCGTTCGCCAAGCCCGAGCGACCCAAAGGGATCGAGCGTAACTTCGTGGTGACGATGTGGAATTTCTCGACGCCGAAGTTCTACCTGCACGACGGCATCTCGACCTACCAGCACGACCCGCACGTGAACGCCAACGGACCGATCTACGGCGCACCCGAGGAGAGCACCGACAACATCCCGGTCCTGGATCCGGTGCAGAACCGCGCGTACACGATCAGGCATCCCGTGCGGCCCGGCACGCCGAACTCGAAGGACCTGCCGATGCAGCCTTCGGCCTACTGGGGCAGCGAGCCGATTTGGGACGGCGGCAGCAGCCTGCACAACTCGATGATGGATGCGCAGGGCCGCGTGTACTTCAGCGCGCGCTTCCGGGGGCCGAACAACCCGGACTTCTGCAAGAAGGGCTCGGACCATCCTTCGGCGAAGGTGATGCCGCTCGACCAGAACGGCCGCCAGCTCTCGATCTGGGATCCAAAACAGCAGAAGTGGTACGACGTCGACACCTGCTTCTTCACGCACCACCTCTACTTCGCGAAGGACGAGGACCAGACGCTGTGGTTTTCGCAGGGCGGCCCGGGCTCGAGCAACGGCGTCGTGGGCTGGGTAAAAATGAAGACGTTCTTCGAGACCGGCGACTCCGCGAAATCGCAGGGCTGGACGCCGATCGTGGTGGACACCAACGGCAACGGCAAGCGCGACGCCTACGTCGAGCCGAACGAGCCGCTCGATCCGGCGAAGGACAAGCGCATCATCGGCGCCTTCTACGGCATCATGCCGAGCCCCGTGGACGACACGGTATGGGGACAGACGATGGGCATCGGCTTCGGGCGCATCGACCAGCCGGGCTTCGTCGTGCACATCATTCCGGGGGCCAACCCGTCGGAAACGGCGCTCGCCGAGCTCTTCGTTCCGCCCGCTGGCGCATGGAGCCCGCGCGGCATCGACATGACGACCGACGGCGTGGTGTGGACACCGCTTGCAAGCGGGCATTTCGCAAGCTTCGACCGGCGCAAGTGCACGCGGCCACAGAACGGGCCGGAGGCGCTCAGCGGGATGCTATGCCCCGAGGGTTGGACCCTCATCCGGATGCCGGGGCCGCAGTTCCGCAGCCTCCCGGAGTCGGGCAGCGCCAACCATTCGTATTACGTGTGGGTCGACCGCTACAACACGCTCGGGCTCGGCAAGAACGTGCCGATCTTCACCACCAACGGCGCCGAGTCGCTGACGGCGGTGGTTGACGGCAAGGTCGTCGAGATGCGCGTGCCTTATCCCGCGGGCTTCTTCACCAAGCTCTTGGATGCCAGAGTGGATGACTCGAAGGCGGGCTGGAAGGGCAAGGGCGTGTGGACGATGTCGGGCACGCGCACCGTCTTCCACAACGAGGGTGGCACCGCGAATAGCCCGAAGGTCTACCACATCCAACTGCGCCCCGACCCGCTGGCGGAATAGTGCGTCACTGGTACGCCGCTGGATCAGGAGAATCGGTTGGTTTTTCGAACGCGTGCTTGAGCGCCGGTGACTGCGGAAAGTTGAGCGTCACGCCTTTTGGCGGGATCGGCCGCAGGAACCACTTCTCGTAGATGCGCTGGATGTCGCCGCTGCGGTAGAGGCGTGTCAACGTGGCGTCGACCACCCGCTTGAATGCGTCGTCACCGCGCGGCAGCATCAACGCGTAGGGATCGATGCTGAAGGCCTCCGTGCCGATGGCATAGTCGTCCGGGCGCTGCGAATTCGCGACGATGCCGGCCAACAGGATGTCATCCTCGAAGAAGGCTGCGGCACGGTCGCTCTGGACCATCAGAAACGATTCTGCGTGGTCCTTGCCGGTCAGGATCGTGAGCCCGAGCCCATGCTTCTGGTTCAGCTCGTTGACGCGGGCGAGCGTATTCGTGCCGGCCGTGCATACCACGGTCTTGCCCTTGAGGTCGGCGAGCGTCTTGAGATTGCTCGCCCGCTTGCCGACGAACTTCGTGGAAACAATGAACGTCGTGAGGCTGAACCCGACCTGCTGCTGGCGCTCGGCGTTGTTGACGGTCGAGCCGCATTCGATCTGGACGGTCCCGTTGGCGATCAGCGGGATGCGCGTGGCCGATGTAACGGGGTTGTACGATATCTTCAAATCGGGAAGCTTGAGCTGCGACTTGACGTCAGCGACGACCGCGAGGCACAGATCCACCGAATAGCCGACTGCTTGCTGCTTGTCGTCGAGATAGGAGAACGGGATCGAGGCGTCGCGCACTCCTATCGTGATCTCGCCAATGTCTTTGACGCGTTTCAGCACGCCCGACAGTTCCTGCGCTGACACGAGTCCGGCGAGCGCCAGCGCAGCCAGACCAACACCAATGCGAGTGGCGGACAAATTCATCTGAGCTCTCCTGATGTGATTGAGATTTGGCGCGCTTATGGCACACTTAGGCCGCGCGCACCGTTTGGGCGATCCCCGCGTCGATCGCTCGCGCGAGTCGCGCGACGATTTCGTCGATCTGGGCATCGTTAGTGATGAACGGTGGCGCCAGCAGCACGTGGTCACCCCGCGCGCCGTCGATCGTCCCACCCATCGGGTAGACACAAAGGCCTTCGTTCATCGCAGCTGCCTTCACCTTTGCGTGCAGGCGCTGCGCAGGATCGAACGTCTTCTTGCTCGCACGGTCGGCGACGAGCTCGATTCCCCGAAACAGGCCGCGACCGCGGAGGTCGCCGACATGGGGATGATCGCGAAAGCGCGATTGAAGCGCTTGCTCGAGATAGGCGCCGCGTGCGCGCACCGCGTCGAGCAGGCGATCGCGCTTGATCACTTGCTGCACCGCCAAGGCTGCTGCGGCCGCGACCGGGTGGCCGATGTACGTGTGACCGTGCTGGAAGGCACCACTGCCATCGCGGATCGGCGCAACAACGCGCTCGTGCGCGAGCACCGCGCCGATGGGCTGATAGCCGCCGCCAAGTCCTTTCGCGATCGTGATCAGGTCGGGAATCACGTCTTCCTGTTCGATCGCGTAGAGGGTCCCTGTGCGGCCCATTCCGCACATGACCTCGTCGGCGATGAACAGCGCGCCGCAGCGGTCGAGCACTTCCCGCACCCGGCGAAAATATCCGGGCGTCGGTGGAACCGCGCCAAGCGTGGCGCCGACGACGGGTTCGGCGCAAAAGCCGATGACTCGCTCGGGCCCTACGCGATCGATCGTCGCCTGAAGCTCGCCGATCAGGCGGTTGGTGAATCCCTGCTGCGTTTCGTCGTCGCGGCGTTCGCGATACTCGAAGCATGGCGATACATGCTCGACGGGTAGCAGCAGGGGGGCGAATTCGCGACGGCGCCACTCGTTGCCGCCGACGGACAGGGCACCCAGTGTGTTGCCGTGGTAGCTCTGACGGCGCGCAATGAAGACACTGCGCTGCGGTTGTCCGACCTCAACAAAGTGCTGGCGCGCAAGCTTGAGCGCCGCCTCGATCGCCTCGGATCCTCCGGACACCAGGTAGACGTGCTCGATGCCCTCGGGGGCGTCGGCAACGAGAGTGTCGGCAAGCGCCTCCGCCGGCTCCGTGGTGAAGAAGCTCGTGTGCGCGTACGCGATGCGATCGATCTGCGCGTGCATCGCCGCGAGCACGTCCGGATGGCCGTGGCCGAGGCACGACACGGCAGCGCCCCCGCTCGCGTCGAGGTAGCGCTTGCCGTCGGAGGTGATTATTTCGATGCCGCGCGCGCCCGTCGCGAGCGGCGGGACGGCGCGGAGACTGCGATGGAGGACGTGTGTCACTCAAATCACCGACGGGACGAGGGCTCGCGCTGCCAATAGGCGTGGGCGTCACGCAGCAGCGTCTCGCGCGAGTGCAGGCGCGCCACGACCTTGCGCCCGCCGCGAGTCGCGACCTCGTGCATCAGGCGCTCGACCAACGCATGGGCCGCAACGAGCGAATGGAAAAACGAGCTCGACGCAGGCTCGAACAGCAGACGCTCGGCGCCGCCCCGTGCCAAGGGGGAAAGCTCCGAGTCGGTGAGCGCGACGATGGTGATGCCCTGGGCTTGCGCGCGGCGCACCGCTTCGACGGTCTGGCGCGAATAGGGCGCGAGCCCGATCGCAACCAGCGTGTCGGAGCGGTCCAGCCCGGCGACGGCTTCGAGCAGCGTGCCATAGGCGTCCTGCAGCAGCACACCGCGGCCGATGAGCATCGAGTACAGGTAGTGCGCGTGCAAAGCAATGCTGTGACAACTCCGGAACCCGAGAAACGCGGTCGTGCGCGCGTTGAGCAGCGTCTTGGCGACGCGTTCGAACCGGTCCGGCGGGTTCAGCGTCGCCAGCGTTTCGATGTTCGACACCTGCAGGTGGGCGAGCTGATCGGTGGCGGGTCCCCGGCGCGCGCGCCGTTGCATACGCTTGGCTCGCGCCGCGAAATCGACTGATCCCCATGCGACGGTCGCGCGAAAGTCGTCCTGGAAGGCGCGAAACGACGGATAACCGAGCGCTTTCGAGAGGCGCGTCATCGTGGGTGGCACGACGTCCGCGCGCCGCGCCTGCTCGCGCAGCGATAGGAAGCACACCTCGGCGGGATGGTCGGCCACCCAGCGCGCGGCACGCTGCAACGTGTTGGACAACCCCTCGAAGCCCGCCTCGAGGCGGGCCAGTGCGGGACCGCTCACGCTCATCCTCGGTAAGGGTGAAGACGCATGGAAACGAACGTTACATTATGGGAAATCATAGTGTCAAACGTTACAATCGCAGGGCGCCCGGTGCAGCGCGCATGTCAAGCTCGATAGGGTTATGATTTCGGCAAGCGATTCGCCGCTTCGAACCGACGCGAAAGCTTCACCGATATCTGATCTGCCGCAAGGCGCCTGACGGCTTGTGAGCGGCTAATACTAGACCGTAGACATCTGTCCAACTGAACCGGACAGTGACCGAAGGGTTTCTTTTGCGAGGCCCTCCGCAACAACGATGCCGAAAGGGTCGTTATTGCGAGGGTCTTCTCCGCGAGTGATTTCCGGGACTGCTTCGACTGCCCTGTCAACGGCAGCCAGACAGCTGTATCGGTTGCGGCGCGCGGCCCTCGCAGAAGTCGACTACGGCGCCGGCGAGCGCCGAAGCGAGCTTTTTCTGGTGAGAAGCGCTGCGCAGCAGTAGCTCCTCGTTCCTGTTGACTATGACCCCGGCTTCGAAGAGCACCGCCGGCATTCGCGCCGACTTCAGTACGACAAGATCATCGAAGCGATAGATGCCGAGCTTCTCATCCAGAAGCTCCCTGCTTTCGCCCGGAATCTTCTCGGCATGATGCAGCGTCGGCGTCAGGCAGACGTCGCGCAGCCGCGTGCCGAGCAGTTGCGCGAAGCGCAGGCTACCCGCAGCGTCGCCGTTGCTATCGGAGACGAACAGGGAGTAGCCGACGATGTCCTCGGTGTAGGCGTGCTGCCGGCCCTGATACGTCCAGGTGGAAAGCAGCTGCGGCTGCGCCGAGTCGTGGTGGATCGACACGAACAGCTGCGCATTGCGTTCCCCGGCGCGCAGCACACGGTCGAGCAGCGAGATCGACGCCTGGTTGCGGTTGGTCAGGAACGCCTTGGCGAAGCCTTCCTGCTTGAGTTCGGTCAACACCCGCTGTGCCAAGACTTCGTTGAACTGTGCCTCAGGAACGCCGCGGGCACTGATCGCGCCGGGGCTGGCGCGCGTGTGCCCGGGATCGATGGCGATCACGAACGCGGCTCGGTCGCAGGCGCGGGCCACGTTGCCTACGGCGAGCACCAGGCCCAGCGCCAGCCAGCGCGAAGCCGCAAGCATCGGATCAGTTCGCCACACCGAGCACTTGCTGGCGCTGCGCGACGATCAACAGCTCGCCGTTCACCAGGCGCAACATCAATTCGTCGCGCGCCTCGCCGGCCTTCGTTTCCGCGCGCGCCGGGCTGTTGGTCCGGTAGCGAATCGTGTAGGTCACCAATGCGCTGTCTTCGCCATGCGATCGGTCCATGTTCAGCGCGCTTGTCAGGCGGTTTTCCACTTCGGGCCAGCGCCGGTAATAGCTCTGTTTGTCCTTGAGGATGAAGTCCCGGTCCACGCCTTTGTGGTCGAAGTAGTCGACCTGGTCGGCATAGAAGCGCAGCAGCTCTGCAGCGTTCGCGCGGTTCTCCGCAGCGATGTATTCATCGACGAAGGTCTTCACCCGAGCGTCGCTGAGGGCCGGCGCCGCAGGCGGTGCAGGTGTACTAACCGCCGGGGCCGATGGCTGTGAGCGCACCGTGGCCGGCTCCGCCGGCGGAACCTTCGTCGGTGCGAAAAGCATATAGCCCGCGCCGAGCGCGAACGCTACGGCAACCGCCACCACGATGCCGATCGGGAAGCGGCGCGGCGCGCTCACCGTCCCTTCCCCGATCGCTTCACGCTCGGGCGAACGCTGCGGCGGCGGTTCCACGCGCCGGACTTCAGCCGCTTCCTGCGACTTGACGATGGGCGCCGGAACGGGCTCCTCCACCTTTGCCGGTCCCGGCGGCGAAGGCAGTGCGTCGAGCGCCGCGACGAGCTGCCGGTAGGCGGCGTCAAAGTCGCCGGTAAAGTCGATATATTGAACGCGCTTCAGGCGAAAGGGGATGCTGCCGGTTTGTAGCAGGATCGGCAGCACGGTGCGTCTCTCGTCGAGCGCGTAAGAGACCTCGTCGAGCACGTTTTGCGACTTGGCCGATGCCGGCGACAGTACAACCAGAAGACAGCTGCAAGCCTTCAGCGCGTTTTCGACCTCCTCGTCCCAACGGGCGCCTTTGGGAATATCGAGCTGGTCGACCCAGACTCGCCGCCCTTCCGCGCGCAACGCGTTGGCGACCTTGAGCACGAACGGGCCATCGCTGCGGGCGTAGCTGAAGAAAATCCTATGCGTTGCCTCAGGCATTTGCCGGCCTACGCCTTCCGCGCAACCATGTCGATAAGTGCCGACATGCCGTTGTGCGCATGCCCTTCCTGAATCACTTCGTCGTAATCTTTGAGGACTAGAATCTCCCAGCCTGAGAACATGCTCTCCAGCCACGCTCGCGTGTACATGTGTTCACGGCGGGGCGGACCGCCAGTGCCGTAGTCGACCTGCTCGGGCCGATAACCTTCGAGGAGAAACAGCCCGCCGTCTTCTACCGCTGACTTCATGCCGACAAATACGCTGTCGCGCAGATCCGGCGGAAGGAACTGAATAAATACTGCAACCAGCGCATCATAGCGCTTGTCTGCCCACGGCCAGGTGTAGGCATCGCCAAGTTCGTGCCTGACGTGCACGTTGCGGCGCTGTGCCAAGCGCTTTGCCTTGGCTACAGCGTTGGGGGCGAAGTCGAACGCAGTAACTTCGTAGCCTTGCTCAGCGAGCCAGACGCTGTTGCGACCCTCTCCATCGGCGACACAGAGGATAGAGTCACCGGGCCGCAGCCAGTGGGCTTGTGTACGCAGGAACGTGTTGGGCGTCTCCCCGAAGAGGAAGTCTTCATGGGCGAAGCGCGCGTTCCATGTCGCGAGGGGGTTGTCGAAGGCGGCCATAGCGTAGCCTCGCAGCTTTGCTTGCGTTCGGCAAGTTGGTCTGCGCCTTCTGGACCAAGCTGCGCAAGCGTCGCGCGGTTCGCCGACGCGATCGCGGCATCGACCGAGGCCCGGGCGACGCCTCGAGCTTCAGCCCACCGTCAGCACCGCAGGCAAAGAAGAATTGTTTGCGAACTCGTATTCCATGCCGTAGCTACCTCAAGCCTGGCTGCGGTTGCAAGTGGACCGATCGAACAATTGCAGCGGTTCAGATTTAGCTCACTCCCGTACTCGGCTTCCAGTCGTTGCCCTTCAACTCGATGATGTATGAGCGCGTGCCGGCGCCGCCGATGATCTCGGCCGAGTGGGTTTCGGCCTCGGCGAAAAACACGTGCCCGGGCGGGATCTCGCGAAAGCCTACCTTGCCGTCGGAAGTTGTCACTTTGAGCTTGGCGCCGGTGAGCGAGACCGTGACGTGGGCGGGGTGGGAGTGCATGCCTTGGCCGCAGACGCCAAGACCCGGCCCGCTCTTGTACTCGAGCACGCGCACGCGGTCGTTCTCCAGCACCACGCGGTAGGCCCGCGGATCGGCCGTTGGCGCGTCTTGCGCCCATGTCTTGCCCGTGACGCCAAAGGCTGCGAGCAGCGCCAGGACCTGCCGCCGACTCAAGGAGCGCGCGCAACTGCAGTCAAGTGTGGTCATAAGTGCCTCCGTTCGAGAACCTGCTTCACATCTGACGAAACAGGTGGTTGTAGGCCTCGCTGACGGGCAGCGTTTCGGGTCGCTGCTTCAGCTTCAGCCTCAGGTTGCCGCGGTCGTCGCGGATGACACTATCGATCGCATGCACGTTGACCACCGTCGAGCGATGCACTTGCCAGAACATCGTCGGATCGAGCTCGTCGGTGAGATCCTTGATCGTTTTCTTGATCAGCGCTTCGGCCTCGGGTGTGAACACCACCGTGTACTTCGTGTCGGATTTGAAGTACAGGATCTCTTCCACGGTAATCAGCCGCACGGCCGTGCCGCGCGAAGCGTTGATCCACTGCAGGTAGTGCGGTGTCACGGGCACGTTGTGGCCGATGTCCTTGAGCGCGCGCCGCAGATCAGCGGGTGGTTGTTGCAAGCGCGCCTTCAGGCGCTGCACCGTGGTCACCAACCGTGCGGCGGTCGGCGGCTTGAGCACGTAGTCGATCGCACCGGCCTCGAAGGCCTCGAGCGCATGCTGGTCGTACGAAGTGATAAACGCGACGTGACAGCGTCCCGCGATCTGGCGCGCGACCTCGATGCCCGTGAGCAGGGGCATTTGGATGTCGAGAAATGCCAGGTCGGGTGCATGCGCCTCGATAGCGTTGAGCGCGCCCACGCCATCGGTCTCGCGCGCGATGATCTTCAATTGCGGCCACAAGGCGTGCAGGAGATCGGCGAGTTCGTCGGCCAGCAGCGGTTCATCCTCGGCAAGGACCGCTGTGGGGGTGGGGTGGATAGCTGAATTCAGGCGAGTTCATAAGGTACCGTTACCTTGGCGCTGACTGCGCCACTTGATTCGTCGACCGCCAGTTCGGCGGATGTTCCGTACAGGTCTGCGAGCAGCGCGCGAACGCGGGTAACAGCTGCATCCGAGGGACGCGCGGGCAAGGTCAAGGCAAGCAGGCAACGTCCACCAGCCCCTGTCCGCAGTTAGCCCACACGGTCCTGGGCGTGCACGCAGCGCATCGTCCAGCAGCGGCAGCAGCACGCCGGGCGGAAAGCGTGCGCTCATCAGGTTCACCGATATGTGGAGCGCCATCTCGACATCTCGAGCGCTGGCCAGCGAGTGCAGTCGAACATAGGCGCGTGCCAGTTCGGCTTCGCGCGTAACGCTTGACGAGGGGTTGCGCAGGCGCGGCAGCGCCGCGCGTAGGAAGGCGATCAGCTCGTCGAGCAACTGCTCGGCGCGCGACGCGTCGTCATCGTAACAGCGCCGCACCGCGTCGAGCATGTCGAACAGCAACTGCGGGTCGATACGCGCTTGTACCGCTTGCAGCCGCGCTTGCGCCAGGCGACGCTGTGTCTGGCGCTGCGCCGCCTGTGCGACGGCGAGGCGTGCCGCCGCCTGCTCGTGCGCGCGACTGCGCTGCAAGTGCGCAAAGAAGAGCAGAGCCATGATGAGGGCAGATATGAACGCATACAGGTGCATCGTTTGACTGCTCAGCACCACGCCCTGCTCGACGAGAATCCGTCCCCGGCCCGCTGTCGAGATCTCCACGCACGAGACTGCTGCGCATGCGCCAAGCAGCATCATGGCCGTGCGTGCGTACCGCGTGGTTGGATACAGGCGTTGGAAGGCATAGCCAATGACGAGCAGTAAGAACCACAGTTCAACTGCGTACAGCACGAACCAAGACGCCAGCATCATCACGACCGCGGCGGTCGGGTCGCTCATCACACTCAAGGTCACCGGTGAACAATGTCACTGGGACGGCGAAGGAAAGCAGACCTGCCATCGTGACTGCTCCGCGATGCGTTCGCAGCCAATGCGTGAAAGCCGGCGACGATCGCCATCGTCCGTTTCAGGCGAGGGGGTAGCGAATGAACAGTGCGGTCATGTTGCCTTTCAAACGGCGGTTGGTTCGCGCCGCCGACGCGGATCGGAGTGCCGTGGCAGCGCGTAGCGGGATCGAAATGGTCGCGCTGGCGCCGCGCGGCTCGCGTGCTTCCAGCAGTCAGCCGCGCCCGGCTCTTGTAACGCGCAGCCAGTTGACGCCGCACGTTGGCAAGCCCGACGCCGGTCCCGCCGCTGGCCGCGGCGCCGAACCCCGCGCCGTCGTCGAGCACGGCGACTTCCAGCATCTTGCGGCTGCGCCGCGCACGCACGAGGACGTTGCCACCGCCAACCGGTTCCAGGCCGTGCTTGATTGCGTTTTCCACCAGCGTAATGAGCAGCATCGGCGGAAACTCGACCTCGCGCAGTGTCGGATCCGCTTCGATCGAGAATGTCAGACGCGCACCCATGCGGATCTGAAACAGATCCAGGTACGCGCGTACCAGTTCGAATTCGTCGCCAAGGCAAGCACTCCGCCTACGCAGTTGCGGCAGCGCCGCGCGCAGATAACGCATCAGGCTGGCGATCGTGTCGGAACCGGCTTGCGGCCGAGTGCGGTACAGGCGTCGCACAGCGCCCAGCACGTTGAACAGAAAGTGCGGTTCGATCTGCGCTTGAAGCAATGCCAGTTGCTGTTCGCTCTCGTCCTGCCCCAAATGCACGCGCAACACCTCCGCGGCACGCGCGGCGGAATCAATTTGCAGCGCGCGTTGGTGCACGTCGGCGACCAGTGCCAGGAAGACGGCCGGCAGGCCGAAGCGCAGCGAATCGGCCAGCAAGCGCAGCGGCGGCAGCAGATTGTCAAAGCCGTGCGCATAATAGGCGTAAAGCAGCAGCGTCAGCACGGTGGACAAACCGAACAGCATCGCGCACAGGATGGCCAGCCGCAGCGGCATCCGTCGAGGCAGCGCTTCGTCGAGCAGCGTATAGGCCGCCGTGAGCGCTGCTGCGAGCACCGCCAGTTCGACCAGATGTTCGAACCAGGCCAGCGCAAGTTCGGAGGGCGAGAAGAAGTCAAAGAGGTCGGAGCTGACCAATGGCCCAAGGACAACAGCAGCGTCACGAGCGCCACGGCAGCGAGCCGGCGCCTGTCAACGGCGCGCGCGACACGAGCGACGTAACCGACGGCCATCGTCACTGCTGCGAGCAGTTGGAAGGCTGGAGCCCAGGAGCATCGGAACTCTCGACGGGAACATTCAGGCTATTGTGCGCCTAGGGTGGCCTGCGGCAAGGGGCAGCGCCGACGAAACCGCCAAATTGGGTCATGGTTGCGGTTTGGCGCGGATGAGTACGGCAGGCAGGCGGCCAACTTCGGCAAGCCGCGGCCCGTGTGGGTCAGCGCCCCGCAAGTAGATCGACTAAGGCGGCGGACGCGCGGGCTCGCGCCATCCCGCCATGGCTTGGATGCCGCACGTCAGGCAGTCGAACGCGTCGATGGCACATGCACGATGTCCGGCAACGATGGCTCATCCATCGTCTTGTCCGACGCAATCGTGCACTGATTCGGCCGACTTGTCGCTTCCGTCTTGGACAGTTCGTCGGGATGTGCCTACGATGCAATCGACCGCGCGATTTGCGTGCGGCGGCACGGAGCGAATCGGCAATAGCACTTTCGAAGCTCCGCATTCAAACATCGCCCGACAATGAAATGGCATCAGGGAGAACGCAAATGAACCGTTACCAATCCTCGACCCCTCGCGTAGCTGCTGCTGTCGCTGCCATCGTTATGACACTGATCACGTTCTGCGTGACGATACTCGTGCCAGCGATGATCGAGTCCGGCGGAGAGAGCATTCGCACACAAGCGGCGTATGCCCTCCCGCCAGACTCGATCGATCGCATCGTTATTGCCGCTGACGGCGGATTTCATCGCCAAGGCTGATCTTGGCGCCGCCGAAGTCAGGCCTCGAATTACAAAGCCTGACGCCCGCCGCGCGACGCGATGTCACGGTCGGATGGATTCAAGCCTCAGCCCCTCGCCTCCTTTGACGAGCTTCTGGCCTTGGGGAACCATCAGGTGCGCAGCCGCCTCATCGGGGTCGAGGCCGAAAGTAAAACTTGCCTGCCCGCGGAGTGTGCTGCCGTAGCCATACCCACTGAATACGCCTAGGGCGGTGAATGAGAGCTGTGCTTCCGCGCCGTCGTCGCATCGCATGTCGGCCAAACCGGTCTTCAGGCTCGTAAACCGGAAGCTGCCGGCGCAACTGTCTTTCGGATCGACTGCCGCGCGTACGGCGATGGTCCCGGTGCGATCGATATGGGCAACGGCTTCACCCACATAGAGGCGGTCATCGACAATCGCGATGACCGGCAGCGTGACTGTAAACAGCCCCATACGCACCTCCTCGGCGTTTGTCTCGCCGCCGATGCTCGCTGCCAACGCAATACTGGCAACGAAGATTCGCATCATCACTTCCGTCGCCCCAGCCCGACGTAACCTCTGTAGGACCACCGGCGGCGGCGCAGGAAATGGCAAAGCGGCAACCACGCATCAAGAAATCAGGCGCGATCACATCCGCCGGGCGATCAACACGGCATTGGTGCCGCCGAAAGCGAACGAATTCGACATCACAGCCGTGGGCTGCTCGATGCGACGTGCGCCCTCGGCGACATAGTCAAGGTCGCATTCGGGATCGCGGTTGCGCAAATGCGCAGTCGGCGGAACGATGCAGCGTTGCAGGGCAAGGATGGCGACGATGAATTCGAGAGCTCCTGCCGCACCGAGCAGATGGCCATGCATGGACTTGGTGGAACTGATCGGGACAATCAGGAGCAGCATCGCCAAAAACCTCCTTGATAGCGGCCGTTTCCACCGCATCGTTCGCCTGCGTACCCGTCCCATGCGCGTTGATATACCCGACGTCAGATGGGGCGAGCCCTGAAGCAGCCAATGCGAGCACCATCGCCTTCGCCTGCCCCGTGATGCTCGGCCGTGTGATGTGCTCGGTGTCAGTCGCCAGACCATAGCCGGCGACCTCGGCGTGAACGCGCGCTCCGCGCCGCCGCGCGTGTTCGTCGCTCTCCAGCACGAGGATGGCGGCACCTTCGCCCAGAACCAGTCCGGTACGATCGCGAGCGAATGGCTTGCACGAAGCTGCTGGATTCGAAACGTCTTCCTGCGCCAGCGTTTTCAACGCCTCCCACGCCATGAGGCTGCCGAACGTGAGCGGCGCTTCGGTGCCGCCGGCAATCATCACCTGCACCTCGCCATGTGCAATTCGTCGTGCTGCTTCGCCGATGGCCACTGCCGATGACGAGCACGCGGTCGAATACGTAAGGTTGGGACCGCGCAACCCATGCTCGATGCCAATCCACGATGCGGCTGCGTTGTTCATCGTCAGCAGCACGGTGAAAGGCAGCACGCGGTCGGAATGCTGTTCGTACGCGCGCTGATATCCCTCGTCGGTACTTTGTGCCCCTCCCATGCCGGTGCCGATCGCGACGCCGATCTCGTCGGGATCCTCGTCGTCGACCGCGAGTTGCGCGTCGGCGAGCGCGTCGGCGCATGCGACGAGCGCGAACTGACTCACGCGGTCCAACATGCGCAGCCGCGGCGCCGGGAAGCGCTGCTCACCGGCGAATGCAGCCGGCGCGACGAGACGCGACGCGAGCCGAGGGTTGAACGATTCCGGCAGCCGCGCGATACCGGAGTCACCCGCGAGGAGGCGATCGAAGACGTGCGCCGGATCATTTCCGAGCGGGGACACCAATCCGATACCAGTGACGACCGCGCGCCTCACTGGCGCGCCTCATCGACCTTGTTCGCGCCGCGTTGCTCGGACACGAGGCGATCGATGTATCGCACGAGATCGTCGAACGTATTGAGCGGAGTGTTCGTGCCCGGCGCGGCGTGCGGCATCGTGATGCCGAATTCCTCCTCGACGGCGAACATGATCTCGATTACGCCGAGTGAATCGATGGCCAAGTCCTGGAGCCCGGTGTCGCCCTGGAGCAATTGTGGATCGACTTCGAAATCACGCGCGATGATTTTGCGCAGGCTCTCCACGGTGGAAGTCGACGGACTCACGGCTGAATTCGGAACTGGCTGCATGAGGTAACTGACCGAGGCTGTCAGAAGCCAACATCCGGAGAACTGCGCAGCGCGTGCGTCTTGCCGCTCCATCGCGCGCCGAAAGTCAGAATAGCCGGGAGACGTCGAGACAAGGCGGCGACCCGTTTCGCGGTTGCCGGCCGCATGGACAGATGCGCAAACACGGTAGCGGCATGAATTCGCGTGACAAAAGTTCTGCGCCAACGGCGTTCATAATCGCGGCCGATCGTTGCGAGGGCCGCGCGCCCATCTGCCGCAAGTACCGCGTCCGTGCGCGCGGCAAGAAGCTCGCACAGCAACCACGCCGATTGGATGGCCATGCTGATCCCTTCGGCGACAATCGGGTGTGCTTCGCCCGCTGCGTTGCCAACCGCGTACATTCGCTCCATCCCGAACGATCGAATCCCCGGCCGGATCGGCCCGGCCGACAGCCACGCACCATCGAGCGTAGCACCGGCAAGAGCGTTACGAACCCCGAGGCACGACGCCTGAATGTGCGCCAATACGGCGGCGGCTGCGCGCGCCGGCTCACCGGCACGCCCCCACGTGCGACGACATTGTTCCAGCGCGTCCCGGCGAATACAGCACGAGAGGCTGACGCGGTCATGACCGGTTTGCACTATCCCTCCGTATCCGTCCGGAAACATGATCAGCGGCATCAGGTCCGGCGGCAGCCTGGCGTCGCGAAAGTGTGCCTTGAACGCGAACAAGTCCGACGCGCGCGGCGGGTAACGACGACTCTGCGTCGGCATCGGTCCGGGTTCCCACGACCCGTGTGCGGCGATGACGATGCGCGTGCGGAGGCGGACGGCCGCGGGCCACTCTACGTTTTCCCGTTCCTCCTTTGCCGTGACCGTGCAGACAACGCCATCGCTGGCGCTCTCGACCCGAGAAACGGTGCACGGCTGCAGGATGGTGGCGCCGGCGTCCTTGCCTCGAGCAAGCAGCAACGAATCGAAGTGTTCGCGCCCCACCGCTCGTCCCCAGTGGCCCGATGCGACGCGCGGTGACGGCATCGCGGCAGCAAGCAGCGTCGTCCCCGCGTACAGGCCGACGCGGCGGATCTCCGGGCCGGCCTGCGCCAATAGCGCCTCCGCTACGCCAAGTTCGCGCAATAGTGGCCAGGTTGTCGCGGAAATGAACTCACCGCACACCTTGCGCCGCGGGAACGACTTCTTCTCCGCCACCGCGACCTTCCATCCTGCCTGTGCCAACAGGATCGCGGCCGTCGCTCCCGCAGGACCGCCGCCGACGATCAGGGCATCGTATTCCTTGTCGACGCCGATTCTCATGCGAACTGTCGTTGCCTCATTCGTTGCCTCGTTTACCGCTTCGCGTTGCCAGGAAGCAGTGGGTGAAGAGACCTGCCGGATATTCATCGATCTGCCAGGAGTCCGTCCCGCGCCAAACCGCCGTCAACTCCGCATCGCGAAATCCAGCATGAACGCTCAATACCGCATCGTTGCGCGTAACGGCGTTGCAACCAAGCAAACCGACCAAATGGCTACCGAGCAGCGCGACGGTCGCACGGCGGGGTTCGCAGGCGACAAACGCGGTACTACGGGCCGCGATGCCGACGAGCAGTCGTACGAGCGCGTCGCCCGCGAAGTGGTGCAGGAAGAGATTCGCGAACAGCAGATCGTGCGGCACGGGAGGCGTTTCCTCGAGCCAGTCGAACACGTCGCAGACGACGACGCGCAGTTTCCATCCGAGTTGCTCGACGCCCGCCCGCGTGTTCGAGCTGACGAGGTCCTGCCGGTCGACTAGCAGGACCTCGATGCCGGGCCAGCTCGCGGCACGGGCGCGTGCCAGACGCAACAGCAACGTGCCATCGCCCGCGCCAAGTTCGACGATGTGGCGTGGCGGCTGGCCCCGGGTCGCCACATCAATCGCCCGGCATAGGATCGATCGCATGGCCATGAACCGATTGATTCGGCGCAGATCATGCCGCGAGCGGACTGCCCGTGGATCAGCTTCGGACAGGTGATCGAGCATTTCCGGTTCAATGCGACGCGGCAGGTGCATGGCACTCGACATCGTTCACGCCACGCGCAGCAAGGCGCCGTGGCAACTGAATCCCGCACCAAACGACGACATCCACCACCATCCGGATGGTGCGCGGTCGGCCAACGCGGCCTGCAACACGAAATATACGAACGCGCTGCTCATGTTGCCGTATTCACGCAGCATGGCGGCACTGTAGCCAAGTTCGTCGGCCTCGAGCGCGAGTTGCTCCTGCAGCGCCTTCAGCACATCGCGACCACCCGCATGCATGATCCACGCCGTGATATCCGCTTGCGCAACACCGGTCTGCGCCAATGCCGTGTCCAGCACTTGCCGCGCATGATCGGCGGCGAGTCGCGGCACCGGTCGCGTGAGTACATTGCGCAACATGCCACGGCGAGATTCGAACCGCAACGCGTCACGCTCATCGGGATTCACGAGCGAATGCGCGGCGGTCAACTCCACGCGGCGTCGCCCCGGTCGAGACGCGGTCGACAAGACGGCGGCACCCGCGCCGTCTCCGAACAGGCAAGCGCTGATCAGGACGCCAGGATCATTGTCGAGATACATCGCCGCGCTGCTGACCTCGACACAAATCGACAGCACATGCTGCGCGTCGCCGGCGGCGAGCAATGCCTTCGCCAAGCGCAAGTTGGGAAGGGCCGCAGCACACCCCTGCCCGACCAAATCGAATGCCTGCGTATCGCGCGACAGCGGCAGCCGTTCGATGACGTAGCTCGAGAGCCCCGGGCATAGGTAACCGGTACATGTGCTGATGATCACGGCGCCGATGACCTCAGGGGTCAATCCGGCTTCGTCCAGCGCCTTGGCGCCGGCTTCTACGGCGAGTGCGGGCGCGTGTGTCAGGAAGCGACGTTGCAGCGTGTCGGGATCGATCTGGAAGCCCTCTTCGAGCGACTTGAGCGCAAGCCGTCGCGCTTCAATCCCATTGTCGTGCAGTAGTACGGTTTCCGCGATTGCGTGGGCACGGCGGTCGAGTCGCTGGAACCAATCCGATGCCATGAATGCATGCCAGCATTGGGCCTTGGTGTAGCGTTGCGGTGGATTGGCGGTGCCCAGTCCGTTCACGAACATAGGGATCTCCGGGGGCCGCGGCGCAGCGACGCGTTCAGGAACACCAAGTCCGACCTAGCCAACACTTGTTCATCCTGGATAATTCCTTCACGGCCTGACCCATCGTGCGCGTCGGATAGGCTCCTACAAAGGTTGGATGCGGCGCCGATTTCGCGTCGGCTGAACGCGTGCGACACTCATCTGTGCGAACACCGACATCGTCCTGGGCGCAACATGACAGCAGCGTATCGAATTCGACGAACTCGCGCGAGCGACTCTCGGTGGAGCGCCGCGTGACATGAAACAGGCCATGGCTCCGAACCATTCGGGACCGGACCGGCGTCGACTCAGGGGACGGCCGGCCTACATCATCAGGAATCCCGGAAGATTCGCGCTCTGCGTGCTCAAGGCTTTTCGGCAGAACCAAGGCTTGCTCCTCGCGGGTGCCGTCGCCTATTACACCCTACTTTCGTTGATCCCGCTGCTGATCCTGATGTTGGTCGGCCTGTCGCACTTGATCGATCAGGCACAGTTGCTGGCAACGATGAGCGAGTACCTCGAGTTCCTCGTGCCAGGAGAATCCGAAACCGTCGTGGGCCAGTTGCGCGCGTTTCTGGAACAGGGCCAGGTGATCGGAGGCGTTCTGCTCGTGACAATGGTGTTCTTCAGTGCGCTCGCGTTTACGGTGCTCGAAAATGCCATGTCGGTCATTTTCCATCATCGCGTCGCGGTGCGGCGCCGGCACTTCATCGTGTCGGCGATTATGCCCTACCTGTTCATTCTGTTTCTCGGATTGGGCCTGCTCGTGGTAACCGTCGTGGCAGGCAAGCTGGCGGCGCTGGCGACGCACAACCTGACGGTGTTCGGCGTTCCGCATTCGCTCAGCGAGCTATCGGATTATCTTCTGTACCTGCTCGGCGTTGCCGGCGAGATCCTGATATTGACGGCCATCTACCTTGTCATGCCTGTAGGACGCCTGTCGCTGCGCCATGCGCTGATCGGCGGTGTGAGCGCGGGACTATTCTGGGAACTCACCCGGCATTTCCTGGCGTGGTATTACGGCACCATGTCGCAGGTACGCGTCGTCTACGGCACGTTGACCACATCGATCCTGGCGCTGCTGTCGGTGGAGATCGGCGCCATTCTGTTGTTGCTGGGCGCGCAGGTCATCGCCGAGTACGAACGAATAGGCTACGAACCGGCATCGATGCCGCAGCAGGCCCTGTCCACGGAGCCCGCGAAGGGCGGGGCATGATCAAGCCGCCAAGGAATGGCCTGAGCCATTGACCGGCTGTCTAGGCGCATGACCAAGAAAGTCGCTGATGGGCTGCAGGTCCTCGACACGCGCGCACACGGCGTTTATCGCCATCACGATCGGCACACCCAGCAGCAATCCCCACGCGCCCCAGAGCCAACCCCAGAACAATAGCGTGATGAACACAGTCACAGCCTTGAGCTTGGCTACTTTCTCCGTCAGCCAGGGCACGAGCAGCAATCCTATGACACCGACGACCGCAATCGTCCAGGCCGTTATCGCGACCACGGGCTCCAGGCTGTCAAACTGCACAAACGCGACCAGCGCAATGAGGGAGACGAAGGCCGTCGGCCCCACGTAGGGAATCAAATGAAGAACGCCGCCGACGCACGCCCAGAACAGTGCATTCTCGAGGCCCATCCAGACGAACAACGGCCACGCCACGACCGTCAGCAACGCACTCATCGCAAGCTGCACCATCAGATAACGCTGGATCTGCGAACCGATCTCGTCGAGTATTTGGACCGTTATTTTCTTTTTTGAGAGCGTGTCGCCGCTAACGCGCACGAGGGTGCGACGAAAGGCGTCTCCCGCGATCAGGAGAAAGTAAACCAGTGCGACGATCACTACCATTTGGCCCACGCCCTCGATAGCGCTCGCCGTTCCCAGCAGCAGATAGTCGCGCATTTTGAATGCAGAGACCTCGGGCAACTTGAGTGCCGGCGCGGCGCTTGCGTCGGACGCCGCCGATGTGGCTACGGCGGTATTTGCCGCCTTCTCGATTTCCGTCGCCGCCTTTTTTATTTTGGCCACAGTCCCAGGGGGCTCGAGCGCCACATGCCGCATCGCGGCATTGAACTTGGCGGTCGCGCGTGGAACGAGATCCAGAACCCGTGTGGTCTCCGGGTACAGAGCCTGAAGGCCGACGCCCATGACGATCAGAATCAGGGCGAGGGTCAATCCGGCCCCAAATACCGGAGGAAGCCTGACGGTTCGATGGAGCCAGTCGACGATCGGCCGAAGAGCGTAGCTAAGAACGAGCGCGATTGCGATCGGTATGAACACCGCGCGTGCCACGAGCAAGAAGCCGATGACGCCGAGAACCGCGAGGGTGGCGAGTGAGGCGCTGCGCACGTTGACCGGCGCGATGAGGGCCGGCGGCGAAGGCTCTGCGACGACGCCGACTTCACGGTCGCCCGGTTTCTCTTCCGCAGCGCCGACCGGGCGCGAACGTCGCAAAAGAAACGGCCCCGCGCAGACACTCGCCCGAGGAAGCTCGGCGTTGCTGTCCGTGTTACTCACCTTGGTCGAGGACGCATGATCATCCTTTCATGCCAGTGGCCTACCGGCGATGTACGGCGAACGATAGCGAGGGCCGACGCTGCTTGATATCGGAGGCAGGCTGATTCGGCTGTAGGACGAAGCTCAATCTATGGCTTCCAGCTCGACGCGACATTGGACCTGATCCCAAGTCGCCCCCGCTCGCTGCCATACGTCCGAAATAGTTCGCGCCTACCAGCAGTGCCGCGCGTTCAACTTGCGGCGGGCAAGACTGGGAGCCCGCCGTTTTTATGTCCTCCCGTAGAAGGCTCGGAAGTCTCACCACGACACCGCGCAGTCTCGCAGGCAACAGAAGCGAAAAACCCGTATATCATTGGCGTGTGCGGGCCGCAGGGCCCTCGTCAATTGCACCCCTTCTCGTTCGCCATGATCATCGACTGGGGCGCCTTTACCCCTTGGTCCGCCACCATCGGCGGCCTCGTCATCGGCCTGGCGACGGCGTTGTTCGTACTCGTCAACGGACGGGTGGCAGGAATCAGCGGCATCGTAGGCGGGATGCTCCATCCGCGCGAAGGCGACCTCGCCTGGCGGCTCGCATTCGTCGCCGGGCTTCTCCTCGCGCCTCGTGCTTATGCGATGTTCGCGCAGCAACTTTCGGCCACGATCGATGCCGGCTATCCCGTGTTGATCGCAGCCGGATTGCTAGTCGGCATCGGTACCCGTTACGCGGGCGGCTGCACCAGCGGCCATGGCGTCTGCGGACTGTCGCGCCTGTCGCCGCGGTCGCTGGTGGCGACGCTTTCGTTCATGGCCGCAGGCTTCGTTACGGTGTTCGTCATCCGCCACGCGATCGGCACCTGATCGCGCCATGGCATCGATCTTCGCCTTCGTCGCTGGATTGGTATTCGGACTCGGTCTGATCGTCGCGGGCATGGCGAACCCTGCGAAGATTCTGGGGTTCCTGGACATTGCCGGCAAGTGGGACCCGTCCTTGGCGTTCGTAATGGCAGGCGCTATCGCTGTCGGGCTGGTCGCGTTCGCGCTCGCCCGTCGCCGAACGACGAGCGCGCTCGGGCTGTCAATGCAATTGCCCACCGCACGAACCGTCGATGTCCGGCTCGTCGGCGGCAGTCTTCTATTCGGCATCGGCTGGGGACTCGCAGGCTTCTGTCCGGGACCCGCGATCGTCGCTCTCGGAGCCGGCTATGTGAAGGCCGGGGTGTTCGTCGTAGCGATGTTGCTTGGCATGGGCGTCTTCGAGCTCATCGAGCGCCGCCGCATGCAGGCCGAAGCGCGCACGCCAGAGGCGACTAGCACATGAACATTCATTGGCGGGGCGGCACGTGCGGTGCGCGAGGCTTGCGGCACGCCCGCGGCCCGACTATAGTGATTTAGTGCCCGCCCGGGCGTTGAACGGCCGATAGGACCTTTGAACGCGGCCGTTCGCATCGCCGCCTTGCGGGGCAGTCCACCATTGTTTCTGCCGTTCCGGTGGGCCACGGCGCGAGCGCGAGCATGCTCTTTTCAATGACAATTGAGGAGGCCCCATGCGTCGCAGACTCTACTATGTCATGCCGGACCTGCCGAGCGCGCGCAGGATGATGGACGACCTGCTGCTAGCGCGCATCGAGGAACGCCACATTCACTTTCTCTGCAAGCGCGGCACGTCGATGGATGGCTTGCATGAAGCCAATGTGCTGCAAAAGTCCGACATCGTGCACGGTGCGCAACTCGGAACAATAATGGGGGCGGTCGTCGGCTGCATTGCCGGCGCCTTGCTGATCTGGTTTCCTCCCGCTGAGGGAATTTCGCAAGTGGTTGCCGTCCTGGTTGCGACTGCGGCCGGCGCGGTCTTCGGCGGTTGGACGTCGAGCATGGCGGCGGCATCCGTGCCGAACTCGCGGCTGAAGCGTTTCGCCACCGCGATCGACACAGGAAAAATCCTGCTGATGGTCGATGTGCCGGAGCACCGCGTCGAGGAAATCAACGCGTTGCTGGGCCGCATCCATCCGGAAGCTACCGATGAAGGCGCGGAGCCTAATATCCCGGCCTTCCCGTAGCCGATGAACTGAAGCTGCAGACGCGCTCACGACGCCGTGCGCGCGTTCCTGGCCCTGGCCCTCGTCGATTTACGGCGCAAACGAGGAGCGCTCGCCTTGGCCCTTGCTGCCTTTCGCATCACCTGCCTCGATGCTGCCGATCGCTCGCGCGCTATGCGCAGCAA
This sequence comes from uncultured beta proteobacterium, assembly GCA_963829375.1. Classification (GTDB taxonomy): domain Bacteria; phylum Pseudomonadota; class Gammaproteobacteria; order Burkholderiales; family Casimicrobiaceae; genus PALSA-1003. The sequence continues at coordinate 25,758 of CAWHIS010000019.1, forward strand.
CTCTCCGCTGGAGCTAGCGAATAGACCATGCACCCGTCGGCCTCGTCGAGTCGTGACTGCGATCGCTCCGGGAACTTCGGCCCTCGGATGCAAACCTAACTTATTCACGCTGCTGGCAGGTAGGCGCGACCGTCTCCAATTGGCGACGCTCGGCCTCCAGGAGGACTCCCATGCATGACGAAATCCCTGACATCGAGGCGAGGCGGACTGCTGCCTTGGCAATGTGGCGCTACAGCCACGATTATCTGAAAGCAGCGCAGATGCTGTGCGAGACCAACTCGATCGCCTGCGACGAGTCGCAGGCCTTGTACCACCTCGCCGCACAGGGTATTGAATTTGCTCTCAAATCGTTCCTGCGCGCCCGAGGCGTAACGCCCGAGGATTTGAACGCCCGCATCCGGCATTCCCTGCTCGATGCGTTGGAGGAGGCGCTTGCTCTCGATCTGTCGCCGCCCCCGGCCGCGGTTGTGCGCGCCATCCGGTTCATTGCGCCGCATCATCGCGACGACCAGTTTCACTATGTCGCGGGCAGTCACAGCAAGTTTCCCGATCTTATGCCGTTGCTCGCTGCGGGGACGTGGATACTTGGCCACATCGCCCAGGACGTGGTCGCCGATTACTTCGTCTATCACCGCCACGGCTCCGCGACGGAAGGCGACGATATGCTCCGCCGCCTGCGCGTCGACCTCGATCTGATGGAGAGCAAGCTCGCATCGCTGCAGTAGTCCGCGCCTCGGTTGGAGCAGCGACCGGGGTAGCCCTGAACAACGACTGATTGCCGTTGTCACAACGAAATCGGCGTGGCCCCTTGCCAGACTCGCATCGCGTGCTGCGCCGCTGCGGACATCTTGCCCGCAGGTTGTTGTCATGGAGGTAAACGCGATGAAAGTTAGCAACATAATGACGCGCGACGTGCGCCTGTTGGACCCCGATCAAACCATCCGTGAGGCCGCGCGCCTCATGGCGGAAATCGACGTCGGCGCGCTGCCGGTGAGCAAGAACGATCGGCTGGTCGGCATGATCACCGACCGCGATATCGTCATTCGCGCCGTCGCTCAAGGTCGATCGCCGGACACGACGGTCGCCGAGGCCATGAGCAAGGAAATGCTGTATTGCTTCGAGGTCGACGAGATCGAGGACGTCGCGCGGAACATGGCCAACGCGCAGGTCCGTCGCTTGCCGGTGGTGAACCGCGCCAAGCGGCTGGTGGGCATCATTTCGCTGGGCGATCTCGCTCGCGGCGACGATCCGTTGACGATCGGGCACACCATATCGCGTGTGTCCACACCGGGTGGCAGACACGACCAGACCTTGACGCACTGACGCTGCACCGTCATTCCCGCGCGAGCGGGAATCCAAGTCTCCGATAGACGAAGTCCAAACGGGTCCCCGCTTCGGCGGGGACCCGTTTACTGCCGATGCGTTGACCGGCATCGGGTCCCGGCGTAGAAAGCACCCATGTCGGTCAAGCGGCTTGCCGTAGCGTTGTCGGCCATGCTCGCCCTCCTCCTCTGCGCGACAGCGGATGCGGCCGAGGCGCCCCTCAACGTCGGTTCGAAACGTTTCACCGAGTCCTACATCCTCGGCGAAATCATCAAGCAGACAGCGCAGGGCGCAGGCGAGACGACGGTCGTGCACCAGCAAGGGCTGGGCAATACCGCCATTGTCCTGAACGCGCTGAAGACCGGAAGCATCGACGTCTACCCGGAATACACCGGCACCATCGCCCGCGAAATCCTCAAGCTCGACAACGTCCCGTCGCTGCCGGAGCTGAACGCGCAACTCGCGCCGATGGGACTGGCCGTCGCGGTGCCGCTGGGCTTCAATAATACCTACGCCCTGGCCATACGCGCAGACGACGCGCGCGCGAAAGGCATCGGGCGACTAACCGATCTCAAGGCACATCCGGAGCTGCGCCTCGGCCTGTCGCAGGAATTCATCGGGCGCGCAGACGGCTGGCCGGGTTTGAAGCGAACGTACGATCTCCCGTTCGCGACGCCGCGCGGGCTGGACCATGGGCTCGCGTACGAAGCCATCGCGCAGCGGCAGGTCGATGCGATCGACATCTACTCCACCGACGCCAAGATCGATAAGTACGGGCTGACCGTGCTCGCTGACGATCGGCACTATTTCCCGCCTTACGACGCCGTGCTGCTCTACCGCGCGGACCTGCCGCAGCGGCTTCCCAAGACGTGGGCTGCACTTGCGAAGCTCGAAGGCCGCATCGACGACGCTGCGATGCGGCGCATGAATGCGGCCGCCGAACTGGATGGCAAGGAGTTCGCGGCGGTCGCTGCGGATTTTCTTGCCCAGCGTACGGCGACACCTGCCCGCGCCACTGCGTCGGAGGCGTCCGCTGCCGCGGGGACCGTCGCAGCACAACGGCGGTCCTTCCTCGACAAGCTCTTCGGCCCGGACTTCAGCCGCCTGACGTTCGAACAACTGTCACTCGTGTTCGTGTCGCTCGCCGCCAGCATCGTCATCGGCATCCCGCTCGGGATCCTAGCTGCGAAGCGCCCCGCGACCGAAGGCACCATTCTCGGCACGACTGCGGTGATTCAGACCATCCCATCGCTGGCGCTGCTGGCCGCGCTGATTCCGTTGACCGGGCGTATCGGCGCGGTGCCGGCGTTCATCGCGCTCGCGCTGTATGCGCTGCTGCCGATCGTGCGCAATACGCACACTGGACTCACGCAGATTTCGCGCGGCATGAAGCAAGCCGCGCTGTCCCTCGGCATGACCGCCGGCACGATCATGCAAAAGATCGAGTTGCCCCTCGCGGCACCCACCATCCTGGCAGGCATCAAGACCTCCGCCGTGATCAACGTCGGGACCGCGACCATCGCCGCGTTCATCGGCGCCGGTGGCTACGGCGAACGCATCGTGACCGGTCTGGCGCTCAACGATCACGCGATGCTGCTCGCCGGCGCAATTCCCGCAGCCGTGCTGGCGCTGCTGATCGAAGGCGGCTTCCGCTTGGGTGAGCGGTGGCTGATACCGGCGGGTTTGCGGCACACTTCGCGGGGTTGAATGGTTTGGCCCGGTGCAATGAACGGCGACTCGCCCCGTTGAGAATCTGTCTCACCGGCGGCTACACGATCGTGCCGACCGCACGGATGAGCGGGTCGGAACGGCGGATGACGCCCGCCGTTCCGACCCACGCTGCGGACCGCCGTGGTACTCCTCACCGAGTACTCGCGGGCCCCGCAGTTGCAACTCCTTCACGCATTGCACGGCGCCGAGGTATAGCGGACGCTTGCGCTGGCGATCTGGCCCATGACGACCGTCGCCTGTTCCGTATCGGGAATTGGCGTGTACATCCTGCACGATGGCTTGTTGATGAGGCCGGTGTTGAACCCGTCTGCCGTGATCGTGTACGCGCCGGGCACCAGACCCGTAAAGGTCGCGGTCTTGTTAAGAGCCCGGCTGAACCCCGGCCCCCTGACCCGCACCGGGAAAGTGGTTAAGGTATTCGGTACGCCGGATAGCGCGACACGCAAACTGCCCGTCGTAACGCCGACCGGGAAAGCCGTCACGACGCCGCTCAGTTCCCAGTCGCCTTCATTCTTGAAGCGCTGCGAGAATCCTATCCCGCTCACGCCGAGACCCGCGAGCTGATCGTGCGAGAAGCGGAAGGCCTCGGCTCCGATCTTGTCGTCCATGTTGCCAAGACCACCCAGCCAGTCCCAGACGCTCACGTCATTGTTAACGGCATTCTCAACCGTATCGCCGATCTTTTTCTTCATTGCCTCGATTTCGTCGTCGGTGGGTTCCCGGTGCGCGAAGGTGAGGGTCGGGATGAGTGCGTTCAGGCTGTCCTGCACCGCTTTGTTGAGCGCAGCATGACCCTTGGCGATGGCAGATGCTGGAGTGCTGTCCTGTTCCATCAGGACGTGATCACCCCCATCACGCCGCCCACCTCTTTCATGTCGCCGACGGGCGTCTGCAAGGGAATGGGTTTGAGCTTGGTCCCGAACTCGCCGAGGACCGCCGGAATCGGGACGTTCTCGCCGGCGTCCACGTCGTGGTTGGGCAGGTCGCCCTGGTTGCCGGGCGTAGCTACGACCGTCGCGGTGCCCTGCAAGACGAAGTTCGTGTTGACTACGCAGGTGTCGCCGTCGATCTTGAAGAATACCGTCCACAAGATAGGGTTCCGCGCTGCCAATGCCGTCGGCTTCGTCGTAGCAATGCAGGTTTTGCAATTTGAGATGTACGTCCAGTACGTTCATAAGTGTCTCCTTCCGATGCAAGTTGAAGAAAGAGTCCTCTTGTTTGATCGTGGATAGACTCGGCGGAACGAATCATGAGCGCCTGGTGGCGCAGAAGCACGTGAATTTTCCCGACTCGCTCGTCGGAAAAATCGCCGGCGCTCAGACGTTGCTGACCGACTGCACATCGCCGCGTGTTGCGCCGCGGAGACCAGCCGGAGGCTGGCTACCGCTCCGCCAGAAACCTCGCCACGCTCGGCCAGAACACGTCGTCGCTACCGAGATCGTTGTGGTCGGCGCCGGGCACGACCTGCCACGTCTTCGGTCCGGCCCATGCATCGAACAGCGCGCGCGAACGCTCCGGCGGAATGATCGAATCGGACCCGCCCACGATCGCGAGCAGCGGCATCGTGTTCCGCTGTGCATCGGGGATCGCGTCGAAGCGGTGGCGCAGCAGCAACGACACCGGCAGCCACGGATAGTGCTTCTTGCCGACGGCGATCATGCTGTCGTACGGCGACACGAGCACGGCGCCGGCAACCGGCCGCTCCGCGGCAAGATGCGTGGCAATGGCGGTGCCGAGGCTGCGTCCGAACACGACGATACGTCGCCGATCGATGCCCTCCCGCTGCGTCACCGCATCGTAGATCGCCAATGCGTCGGCGGTAAGCGCTGCTTCGCCGGGTACGCCCTCGCTCGCGCCGTAACCGCGGTAGTTCACGCCCACGATCGTCCACTCGCGCGGCCAATGCGCATCGGCCAGCGTCCACGACACTTCCTCGGCGTTGCCGCCAAAGTACATCACCACGGGCGCCGGGGCGGCGGTTCCTGCGATGATCCAGCCGCGAAGACGGGTACCGTCGGTGGCGACGACCTCGAGCGGCGCTGCGCGTGCGGGCAAGTGCGCCGTGGACACGACAGCCTGCGGAAAAAAGATCATCCGCTCCTGCGCAAACCAGGCCCACGCCGGCACGCCGAGCGCGATAACGGCGATGACAATGAGCCATTCCATGACGGGACGCCGCCATCGAGGTGAAACGGCAGGCATGCGCGATTATAGAAGCGAAGGCACAGAATGACGTCGTTGGAACGTTGTGGATAAAATGGCACGTCCCGCTTCAACGGGGGTGCGCTTCGATGAACCCATCCATATCCTCCAAGTTCGACGTTGCCGTTATCGGCGGCGGTGCCATCGGTTCAAGCGTCGCCTACTTCCTGCTCAGAGAATCGCCGGGCCTGTCCGTCTGCGTCATCGAACCCGACCCCACCTACGAGTTCGCTTCTACATTGCGCGCATCCGGGGGTTGCCGCGTCCAGTTCACTTGTCCGGAAAACATCGCCATGTCGCTCTTCAGCATCGGCTTCATCAAGGCGTTCGACCAAGCGATGGCGTGCAATGGTCGCCCGGCAGCGGTGGAGTGGGTCGAAGGCGGCTATCTTTTTATCGTCCCGCGCGATAGCGTTGCCAGCCTCGAGCGGAATGTACGAAGGCAGCGGGCCGAAAGCTGCGTGGTCGATCTGCTGACTCCGCGGGAACTCAAGACCAGGTTTCCGTCGATGAATGTCGATGATCTGGGTGCGGGCGCACACAGCCCACACGACGGGTGGTGCGATCCGAACGGACTGTTATGGGGCTTTCGCCGGAAGGCGGTCGAGCTGGGTGCGGTCTATGTAAAGGATCGTGTTGTTGATGCCGAAATGAATGCGGCGAAGGTCCGCGCCGTCGTGCTCGCGAGTGGAGCGCGCATCGCAGCCGATGCGTTCGTCAACGCCGCCGGCGCGTGGTCCGGCGAAGTCGCGTCGATGTTCGGAATGAAACTGCCGGTGACCCCCATGCGGCGATTCGAGCATTACTTCACCGCCGGGTCATCGATCGAGCGTCTGCCTTACGTCAAGGATGTGGCGCGCCTCGCCTTCCGTTCGGAGGGCAAGGGCTTCTCTGGAGGGCTGGTGGATGGCGACGAGCGTCGCGGATTCAACTTCGAGGTCGATCACGATTACTTCGAGCGGGTCGTGTGGCCGGCGGTGGCGCATCGATTCCCGGCCTTCGAAGCCGCCAAATGTCACCGGACCTGGTCAGGGCTCTACGAGCAGAACGAGTTGGACGGCAATCCCGTCATCGGCCGCTGGAGCCGCGTGCCGAATCTCTTCACCGTCGCCGGCTTTTCCGGCCACGGGATGATGCATGCGCCGGCTGCAGGGCGTGCGATCGCCGAACTGGTCGCGCATGGGAAATATCAGACGCTGGATCTGGCACGCTTGGGGTATGAGCGGGTTGAGGCTGACGCGCCTTACCGGGAGGAAGGGATCTTGTGAGGATCGCCATCCCTTCACTCAACCGTGGCGCCGGAGGAAATCACCACCTTGGCCCACTTCTCCGTTTCGGCCGCGATGACCTTTCCGAAATCCTCCGGTGTTCCGGATATGGGCTTGCCGCCCAACTCGGCCAAGCGCGCGCGCATCGCCGGATCGGCCAGCGCGCGGTTCACCTCTGCGTTGACCTTGTCGATGATCTCGCGCGGCGTGCCCTTGGGCATTCCGATGCCGAACCAGGCGGTCGCCTCATAGCCGGGCACCGTTTCGCCGACCGTGGGCAATTCAGGCATCGAAGGCTCGCGTTCCGCCGACGTGACCGCGAGCGCGCGAATCCGGCCGCCCTTGATGTGGCCGGCGGATGACGGCAGGTTATCGAACAGCACGTGCACCTGACCGGAGATGAGGTCGGAGAGCGCGGGGCCGGCGCCCTTGTAGGGAACGTGCAGCATCTGGCAGCCGGTCATGGATTTGAAGAGCTCGCCGGAAAGATGCACGGAAGTGCCGCTGCCCGAAGAAGCCATGTTGATCTTTCCCGGGTTCGCCTTGCAGTACGCGATGAATTCCACGACGGTCTTCGCCGGGAATGAGTTCGTCACCTCCATCACGTTCGGCGTGCGCACGATGCCCGCGACCGGCGCGATATCGCGAATGAAGTTGAAGCGAAGATCCTTGTAGAGCGTCGCGTTGATGCCGTTCGCCGGATTGACGAGGAGCATCGTGTAGCCATCGGGCGGCGCAGTCACGACCATCTCGACGCCGATGTTGTTGCCTCCGCCCGGCTTGTTCTCGATCACGAATGCCTGGCCCATCTTCTCGGAGAGCCACTGCGCCATGATGCGCGCCAGGACATCGGTGGTGCCGCCGGGCGGATAGGGCACGATCCATTTCACGGGGCGCACGGGATAATCGACAGCGAATGCGGAGCCGACGCCTGCGAGCACAACGACCAGCGCAACGGCGATGATGCGGAAAAATCGGATCAATGTTCCTCCCGTTCGATGACTTGATGCTTCGGGACCACCCGTCGCCGGCATTCTGCTAGGAACCTGAATCCTGGGCAAGCAGTGGCCTGGCGATCGTGGGATCGGGCTGCCCTTCCGATGCTTGCGTTTGACACCTACTACCGCCCTTCCTATCATCGCCCCAGACCTGCCAGGGAGCGGAACGATGGTGCCGCACCGATGCATCAGGCAGATTCACCCGCACACCGTCGCCTCAGGAGGGAATCTCGCCATGTTTGCCAAGTTGTCTTGTCGCGTCCTTGTCGCCGCCGCTCTGGGACTCGGGCTGATCGACGCCAGCGTCGCCCAGCAGGTGGTGCGTGTCGGTTCGACGCCGACGGGCATTCCCTTCACGTTCCTCGACACCAAGACCAACCAGATCTCGGGGATCATGGTCGATATCATCAAGGAGATCGGCAAGGATCAGGGCTTCACTGCCGAGGTCACGCCGATGACTTTCAGCACGCTCATCGCGTCGTTGCAGGCGAACAAGATCGACGTTATTGCCGCGGCGATGTACATCACGCCGCCGCGCCAGGAGGTCGTCGACTTCAGCGACCCGATCTATACCTATGGCGACGGCCTGTTCGTGGCGGCAAAGGACTCCAAGGACTACAAAACGCTGGAAGACCTTAAGGGCGAGGTCGTCGGCGCGCAGATCGGCACCGCTTACGTGAAGCCGCTGCAGGATTCCGGCTTGTTCAAGGAGATCAAGGTCTACGACTCGATCCCCGATATCATTCGCGATGTGAACGTCGGCCGCATCAAGGGCGGGTTTGCCGATTACCCGATCGTCGCTTATCAGCTCGCCCAGGGCGGATATCCGGAAACGCGTCTCGCCAAGAACTACAAATCGATGCTTGTGGGCAGCGTCGGGATCGCTGTGCGCAAGGGCGACAAGGCGATGCTCGACAAGGTCAACGCGTCGCTGCGCAAGATGAAGACCGACGGCACGATCGACAAGATCCTCGGCAACTGGGGGCTCAAGTAAACCCGCGCAACTTCGCGTTGCCCGGCCGTGCTCTCCCGCAACGATCTCGCGGAATACCTGCCGCTGCTGGCGAAGGGCGCGCTGGTCACGATCGAGGTGTTCGTGTGCGCGCTGGTGGTTGCGACGCTGCTCGGGATGGTGTGGGCGCTGATGCGCGTGTCAGGGGTGCGCGCACTGTCGCGTTTTTCCATGGCGCTGATCAATATTGTTCGCGGCATTCCCATCCTGGTCCAGCTTTTCTACATCTATTTCGTCTTTCCGGAAATCGGCATCCAGCTCTCGGCGTTCGAAGCCGGCGTCATCGGCCTCGGGTTTGCGTACTCGTGTTACATGGCGGAGGTGTTTCGCGCCGGCATCGAGGCGGTTGATCCCGGCCAGGTCGAGGCGGCACAGTCTCTCGGCATGGGCCGCGCGCTCATCCTCTGGCGTGTGGTCTTGCCGCAGGCCTTCAAGATATCGCTGCCGCCATACGGCAACACCTGCATCATGATGCTCAAGGACACGTCGCAGACTTCGATCATCACCGTGGCCGAGCTTTCTTTCGAGGGCAAGCTGATCGCGTCGTCGACGTTCAAGAATACCGAGATTTTCTCGCTGGTGGCAGTGTGGTACCTGGTGATGTGCGTGCCCCTGATCCTGCTGGTCGGCCGGCTCGAAAAGAAGTTCGGACGCAAATGATCGCGATCCGCGGCGTGCGCAAGTCGTTCGGCAGCAACCTCGTGCTCGACGGCATCTCGCTCGACGTGAGCCAGGGCGAAGTGGTCTGCGTGATCGGGCCGTCCGGGTCCGGCAAGTCCACGCTGTTGCGCTGCGTGAACGGGCTCGAAGGGTACGATGCGGGGGAAATCACCGTGGAAGGGCAGCGCGTGAATCGCGATGAGCGCGATATCGTCGCCATCCGGGAAAAGGTCGCGATGGTGTTCCAGCGTTTCAATCTGTTTCCGCACCGCACGGCGCTGGAGAACGTGATCGAGGGTCCCGTCTACGTCAAGCACGAGCCACGCGACGAGGCGAGCGAGCGTGCCCGCGCACTGCTCGCGCGCGTGGGTCTCGCCGGCAAGGAAAACGACTACCCGCACCGGCTCTCGGGTGGCCAGCAACAGCGAGTGGCGATCGCGCGGGCACTGGCGATGCGCCCGCGGGCGATTCTCTTCGACGAGCCTACGTCGGGGCTCGATCCCGAGCTCGTCGGCGAGGTGCTCGCCGTCATGCGGGTGCTCGCGAATGATGGCATGACGATGATCGTGGTCACGCACGAAATGGGGTTCGCACGCGAGGTGGCGGATCGAGTCATTTTCATCGACCGTGGCAAGATCGTCGAGCAAGGCAAGGCGCGCGAGTTGTTGAGCGCGCCGCAGCAGGAACGCACGCAGGATTTCCTTCGTCGGGTGACGCATCCCATATGATTAGCAGCCGGCCTATCTCGTCATTCCCGCGGAAGCGGGAATCCATTTGGGAGTACACAAAGTCAAAATGGGTCCCCCCTTTCGCGGGGACGACATTCAGTGAGATGACCCCGCATGCTTAATGCGTTTCCCCTACCACCATCGCTTTGGGCCTCGACCGCACGCGCGGCACCGGAGACGCCGCCGCTCAAGGCGTCGCGTCAGGCCGACGTCGCCATCGTCGGCGCCGGGTACTCGGGACTTGCCGCTGCGCTGCAGCTCGCGATATCAGGTGTCTCGGTCGTCGTCCTGGAGACCGGCGAACCCGGCTGGGGCGCATCGGGTCGCAACGGCGGCCAGGTCATCCCCGGTCTCAAATCCGATCCTGACGAAGTGGTCGCGAAGTTCGGGGCAGAGGCGGGTGAGCATCTTGTCCAAGTCGCTGGCGGTGCGCCGGACACGGTGTTCGATCTCATCACGCGCCATAAAATCGACTGCGAGGCGCGACGCTGTGGCTGGATCCAGCCGGCCTTCGCTGCCGCAGATGTCGGCCTCGTCGCGCGCAGAGCGGAACAATGGCAGCGACGCGGCGCGCCCGTGGAAATCCTCGACCGTGACACCGTGGGCAAGCTTATCGGCAGCCCGGTCTACCAGGGCGGCTGGCTCGACCGCCGCGCCGGCTCGGTTCAACCACTGAGTTACGCACGCGGGCTCGCCCGTGCGGCGCAGGAGGCTGGCGCGCAGGTCTGCGGCGGGTCGCGTGTGACCGCCCTCACGCGCGATCGCGCGCGGTGGAAGGTGAGCACTGCACAAGGGCCGGTGGTGTATGCCGAGCGCGTGCTCCTCGCGACCAACGGTTACACCGATGCGTTGTGGCCGCGCTTGCGCCGAACCGTGATCGCCGCGAACAGCTTCCAGGTCGCCACCAGGCGGCTGTCCGAAAAGGCATTGCGAACGGTCCTTCCCGAAGGACACGTCGCGTCGGACACGCGCAAGCTGCTACTCTACTATCGCTGCTACCGTGGCCGCTTGATCATGGGCGGCCGCGGGCCCTTCCGCGAACCCGCAGGTCCGCATGATTATCGCCATCTCGAAATGGTGATCGGCCTATTGTTTCCGCAACTCAAGGATACGCGTTGCGAGTTCTTCTGGACGGGCCGCGTCGCACTGACGCGCGACCACCTGCCGCACGTGCATCAGCCCGCGCCGGGACTGACCATGTTTCTTGGCTATAACGGCCGCGGCGTTGCCATGGCGACAACGCTTGGAACGTTGGTCGCCAAGAATCTCGTCGCCCCTGCCGACAATCCGCTTCCGCTGCCCATCACCGGTGTTCGATCGATCCCCCTGCACTCACTGCATCGAACTTACGCCACGGCGGTCATGCAAATGTATCGGGTGAGGGATTACGTGCGACGGTAAGCGGAGCCATTCGCATAAGTAGGGTCGTAAGCATAAGTAGATCGATCGAAGGGGCGGATGACTGCTGCCCGGTGGCTCTTGGGTGGACTGGAATCGAGTGCGCATGCTAACCGGTTGGCGCCTGGTCGACGCCCGCGGGGAACGGGCGCATATTGTCGCCGGCGCGGACGAGAACCCGGGGAAGCGGCGGCCCTGGCTCCAGTCCGGCAAAGCGCAGTCGCCTACTCTTCAGCACGTCGCCGCGTTCGCGCTTTCGCCGCGGAGCCCAATCAAACGAAAGGAGATCCCATGGTTAAGTTCCTCGCGCTCCCGTTGCTTGCAGCACTCGCCGGGTACGGCCTTTATGCATTCGCCCAGCCGCGAGTCGATGCCCGAACAGCGGTAACGCCTATCGGAACCTCTTCCTCGAACGGCGTCTCATTCGCCTGGTTTTACGACGCGACGGATCGAACGGTGTACGTATGTCGTTCCGGCGCTGGCGGCGGCGATGGGGTCGATTGCAGGCCGAAGACGACCTTGCCTTAGGTCGCGCGCAGTGCCGACGGTCGTGCCGCGTAGTCGGCAGCCAGCGACCGCCGACATCCCGTGGGCAAGGGCCCGTACGCAGGGCCAGCGGCAGAGTTCCCGTCTGCGTGGGGTACTAACTACCTGATGTCTTGTTAGGGCCTAGTCCGGGATCGGAGGCGCAACGCGGTCCAAGGTCATTCCCGCCACCAGGACCAGCACCACAGGCGCCAGCAGCGCGATGAGTTGCCCGAACGCCGACACAGTGGCGGCTTTCAAGATCGCGGCCCGTCCATATTGGACGACGGATGTCGCCGGAACAGCCCAATACTGGCTTCCGACGAGAAGAAGAAACGTTATCGCCATGATGAGCCAGAGCTTCCAGCTTTCAGTGCTGCGCATGGGGTTCTGAGGCGCTCGAAGAACTCGAAGCCGGATTCCTTCCATCGACTGCCATCGCGCCGCTGCGCGGATGCCAATGCTGGGTTACTGGCAGTCGGGGAGAAGTCGGGGAGAAGTCGGGCTCTCGTCGGCGCCCTCCACCATTGAGGTGGTGTAACCGCCGCAACTAACGTGCCAGCCTTTCGACGGTCGCCGTCGCCATCGTCGGCGATCAGCGGCACGCCAGGCGTGGCTTGAGGCGGACGCCCGGCCGCACATGTCCACCGGAAAGGTAGCGGGGCGGGAGCGGCCCGGCCCGCCTGCCGTTAGTTGTCACATCCAGCCCACTCCCGTCCCCTCGGCGACACGATAAGGGCGCGCTCGGCGCGCGCCCAAGGCGGTGCTCGAACGACTAAATAGTGACCCGGTTTGCGGCCCGTTCAGCGCGGAAAAGTCGAGTCTGACCCCCGGTTTAAGGCTTCACATCGGCGGCGTCAGCCCGTCCTTGCCGAAATTCACACGCGACGCCTGAAGCGTTCCGTCGGCTTCCTTCTTTGCGGCGGCGATGAAAATCTTCACCCCCGGCTTGAGTTCGCTCTTGTCACCGGGCGTGAAGGCGACGATCGGAGTGTCCGGCGAGACGATGATCTTCTTTTCCCCTTCCTTGTATTTCAGGGTCAGCGTCTGCCCGTTGACTCCGGTGACGGCGTGCTCAACGTTGGCATTGGTCATGGTGCTCTGCGGCTGGAGATCCCATGGGCGATGCCCTTCACCTGATCCGCGCATCGCTTCGGGAAAAATGTGCACTTCGACTGCCTTCTGACTCCCATCGGGCTGCGGCATTCCGGTGACACCCACGAACGACCCCTGTTTGATATCCGACAGCGACGCCCTCGTAAGGCCAACGATCTGCGCGTCGCCGGGCAGCACGACCTTGAGATCAGTCCCATCGCGCGCTTTAACGACCAACGTCTGGCCGTCCACCCGTTCGATCGTCCCTCGGACCCGCACGGTGTCTTGGGCCCAGGTTGTCGACGCCGCCAATGCCAGGAAGAACGCCCCGAAGGTTGCAACACTTCGCATCGTATTGTTCATCTTGACCTCCAAAAAAAGTTGGATACCAATGGGTAACAAGAGTTCAAGCGGATGTATTCCGGGCGCGGAAATAGCGTCGGCCCGTGGGAAAAGTAGGGTCAGACTCGGTTTTTAGTGGAAAGTATGGAAGCGAGGAGAAGTAGGGTCAGACTCCGTTTTCAGGGAAAGGGGGACAGGCTCCATTTGTGCTGCAAGACTTTGCTACGGCGCTCCGAGGCCGGCGATGTAATCGACGAGCACCTCGATGTCTTTGTCCGTCAACGCTTGCGCAGCGGATGTCATGTTGCCGTCGAGATCGGCTCGGGTCTGAGCCTTGAAGCCACGAAGTTGCGCTTTCAGGTACTCGTACTGCTGCCCGGCAAGCCGCGGGATGTGCTGCAGGCCCAGCAAAGCCGGCCCGTGACACTGGACGCAGTTGAATTGCTGCGTCAGCTTCGGCGCGGCGGCGGCGTTGGCCGGGTCGGTCTTGTGGGTCGTCGGCTCCGGCTTCTGCGCGGAGAAGTAGGCGGCGAGATCGTTCATGTCGGCATTGCTGAGGTTCGCCGCCATCGGTGTCATCTGCGGGTCCTTGCGGTTACCCTCGCGAAACTGGAATAGCTCGGTGGAGATGAACTGTGCGGGCTGTCCGGCGAGGGTCGGTATGACGGGATTGGTCGAATTGCCCGCCGGCCCGTGGCACGCGACGCAGACCTGCGCCTTTTGCCTGCCCGCCTCGATGTCGGCGCCCATCGCTGCGTCGATCCAAACGATGATCGGCAGTGCCACAGCAAACGCTGCCGCCGCCGCACCCCTTCCGGGGCAACTGCATCTCACTTCTTGTAGCTGATGCGATAGACGATACCGTTGTAGTCATCCGAGACGAGCATCGATCCATCCCTCATTACCATTAGGTCTACTGGTCGGCCCCACATCGGCGGATCGGCCTTGTCGTCGATGACAAAGCCCGTGAGGAACGGTTCGGCCTTGACCACCTTGCCTTTGTCGTCCAGCACGACGCGATAGACATCGTAGCCCTGCTTGACGGTACGATTCCACGAACCGTGCCGCGCCATGAAAATGTTGTTCTCGTATTCGGCCGGGAACATGCTGCCTGTATAGAAGCGCATCCCGAGCGGGGCAACATGCGCGCCGAGTTTCAGCACCGGCGGCGTGAACTGCGAGCACGATCGGTTCTTGCCGTACTCCGGATCGAGCGTGTCGCCCTGATGGCAATAGGGGAAACCGAAATGCTCGCCCTGGCGCGTCACGACATTGAGTTCGTCCTCCGGCGAGTCATCGCTGATCCAGTCGCGGCCATGCTCCGTAAACCACAATTGCTTGGTCCGCGGGTGCCAGTCGAAGCCTACCGTGTTGCGCACCCCTTGGGCATAGTTTTCCAGCACGCCGGACGCGGGGTCCACGCGCATGATCGCAGCCTGCATGTAAGTGGGCATGGTGATGTTCTGCGGCGACCCGATGTTGAAATAGAGCTTGCCATCGGGACCCAGCGCCAGGAATTTCCAGAAATGGCCGGGTTGAGTGGTCGGATCGAGGTTGTCGACCACGACCTTGGGCTCGGGGGGATTGTCCAGCGTGTCCTCGATGCCATCGTAGCGCGTAATGCGATTGCGCTCGGCGACATACAGCGTGCCTTTGCTGAACGCGATTCCGTTCGGCGCGTTGAGGCCCTTGAGAATGGTTTTGACCTCGCGTTTGCCGCCACGATCGACGAGCGCGTAGACGTTCTTCGCGAGGCGATTGCTCACGAAGACGGTGCCCTTATCGCCGAGCGCGAGCGAGCGTGCCTCGGGAATGCCATCGGCCCACACCTCGACCTTGAACCCCGCCGGCACCTTCAGCTTGTCGACCGGCAACTCGCTCGCCGGCCGGCCGGTTATCTGCGGCGCGAACGGGTGCAAAGTCGAAGTCCCCTGTTCGGCGCTACGACCCTGCTGCCAGGGTGGCGGGGCAGCAGGTGGAGTGGCAGCCGATGGGGCAGTCGGTTGCGACTGCTGTGCAAGCGCCGCCGTGGGCACGACCATCACAGCGCAGACAACCACCGCGGTACCCAAACAACGAATCGAGATGGGCAACATGGAAGTTCCTCCCTTTTCCCGGATGGTGGTTGTCCTCGAATGGGACGATTCAACCAAGGGGGTGCACATGCATCATAGCGACGCCGGACGCCGGCTGCAATGCGGAAGGTAGGGCAATGGTCGAGCCAGGGAGCGCGGACCGAATTCAGCGGGGTCTGGCTGATCTTTTCGAAGGCGCCGGATAGCTGCGCAGCGCGGCGATCGATCTTCGCGGTCCCCGAGGCTCAACTGGTTCCAAGTCTACCGATGTCCACTTGGCGGGGCGATGGAATAGTAAGCACAACCGGGCGCGAATATTCGCTGCAGACGAAGTGGGAATATATGCCGCACGTACGGACTGCTCTCTTGACCACCGCGGCAGCGCGGACTACCCTCGGCCGCATTCCGATTCGAAAAAAAACACAACGATCGTTTTCATAACGATAGCGCGCCTGGCTAGCTGGCATGGAGCCTCGAATGAGCATCGTACGACTTGCAGTAACCTTGACCACGTTGCTGGTCGGCCTGCTGTGCGGACCCGGTCTTGGTCTCGGCGCGACCCTCACGGGCAAGGTCGTCTTCGCCGGTCCCGTCCCGGCGCAGAAGAAAATCGACGTGACGATCGATCAATACGTATGCGGCACCCAGAAAGATGCGGGGGACCTGCTGGTGTCACCGCAGAAAGAGTTGAAGAATGCCGTGGTCTGGCTCGACAACCCGCCAGCGAGCGTGACCTCGCCGACCCAGGCCGCCAAAATCGAGATGGATCAGAATGGCTGCGTGTTCATTCCGCGGATCGTGCTCGTGCCTGCCGGGGGCACCGTGGACTTTCTGAACAGCGACCGCCTGCTCCACAATATTCACGCCACGCCGAAGCTCAACGTGTCCTTCAATCGCACGCAGCCGAAGAGCCGGACGATTCCGGTCACCTTTGCCAAGGCGGAAATCATTCGTATCAACTGCGACCTGCACTCGTGGATGCTCGGCTGGGTGGTCGTTACCGCCCACCCCTTCTACGCGATCACCGGTGCCGACGGGCAGTTCGCTTTCGACGGCCTTCCTCCAGGCCAATACAAGCTGCAGATCTGGCACGAGCGTTTGGGCACGATCGCTACGAGCGTTACCGTAGGCGACAAGCAAGCGAGCCCCGTCACCATCGAAATGAAATCGCCCTGAACGAGACCCTCGTTCAGGGAAGCACCGAGATCTTTTTCGAAGCTTCCCAGGCAGCGGAATGCGTTGGCTCCTCGACCGCGCGCAGCAATCCCCCTTCGTCGAGCGCGATCGTCAATGTCACCGTGGGCGATGAGTACACCGGGTGCAGGTAGACGCGCGCGATCTCCACGGTATCCTTGTAGAGCGCGATGTAACGGACCGCGTGCTCGGACAGTGACGGGTGCTGTCCACCCGCGCCCACGCTGATCGTCACGTTGAACCACTCGCCACGCTTGACGGAATCCGGCGCGACGATCTTCGGCGTATGTTTTGCGTCGTACCCCGTGTGCACCTGCCGGAACTCCGGCGTGAACTGCTCCGCCTGCTCCTCGGCGGCGTACGCAGACGCAGGTGCGACGCAAAGACCAAGAACAACGCATAGCACCGCGTAGCCGAAGCGCTGGAAGCTCTCAAGAACGTTGGCCATCTCATCACCCTCCGATTTATCGATCAAAGACCGGGTAGAAACTGGCGGATCAGAGCCAGCAGTGCACGCGGACTGTACGGTTTCGCGAGGTAGTTGTCGGCGCCGGCCGCCACCGCTTTTTCCTGGTCACCGCTCAGCGCGAACGATGTGATTACGATGATCGGGATATGTTTCGTTCGAGGGTCCGCCTTCAAGATCCGCGTTGCGTCGAGGCCGGACATCTTCGGCAGCTGGACATCCATCAGGATGAGATCGGGCAACTCCCGTTGCGCCTGAGCAACGCCCGATTCACCGTCCACCGCCTCGAGCAGCCGGTGCGCAGTGCGGCTGAGCAGCTGCCTGACGATCTTGCGGTTGTATTCGTTGTCCTCGATGTAGAGAATCGTCGGTTCGCTCATGCTTCAACGCCCTTCGTTCGAAGCGGAATCGTGAAAAAGAACGTGCAGCCTTGGCCGACCTCGCTCTCGATCCAGATGCGCCCCCCGTGCATCTCCACGAATTTCTTGGTAATGGTGAGGCCGAGCCCCGTCCCTGCGAACTCGCGCGTCACCGCGGAGTCAACCTGCCGGAACTCCGCAAACACGTTCTCGAGCTCCGCCTTCGGGATGCCGATGCCCGTATCCGAGACGCGATACAGGAGGTCGTCTCCGACAAGCTGCACACCGATCTCGATACGCCCCTGGTTGGTGAACTTGATGGCGTTTCCGACGAGGTTCATCAGGCATTGAGTAATGCGGCCGTTGTCGCCGAAAGCGGTTGGAAGATCGTCGGGAACGCTGACCACGAAGTCCAACCCCTTCTCGACCGCCAGCGAACGCAGCGAAACCTGCACGATGTCGACGACCTCGCGCACTGAGTATTCCCCCGGGTGCAGTTGCATTCGCCCGGCTTCGATCTTGGACAAGTCCAGAACGTCGTTGATCAAGCGCAGCAGGTGGCGGCCGTTCACCTGAATATCGGTGAGCGGCTCATGGAGCTCGGCCGGGATGTCGCCGTAGAGGCCATCGAGGACCATCTCCGTGAAACCGAGGATCGCATTCATCGGCGTGCGCAGTTCGTGGCTCATGTTGGCAAGAAACTCCGATTTCGCCTTGCTCGTTTGCGCCAGTTCCTCATTCAGACGCAGCAGTTCGGCGGACGCGCGCCGTTGTTCCATGTCGAAGCGATAAAGCTCCCGGCTCATGTGGTTCATGCGGTCCGCGAGTGCCCCGAACTCGTCGCGGTTGGGCACACTGATCCGACCGCCAAAATTGCCTGTAGCGACCTGGTCCAGGAAGCCCTGCGCTTCGCGCACGGGCAGGATAAGGGACCAGGAGATCACGAAGCCGCCGAGCAAGGCGAGCGCTATGGCGATTACCGCGAACGTGGTTGTCAGGATCAGGGATCTGCTGTTGGCAGCGGTCACGTTGTCGCGCAGCCGCGTCATGCGGTTTTGTTGCGCCTCGACCAGGAGACCAACGCGCGTAGTGATTTCGTCATCGAGCCGCTCCTGCCGATGCAGCAGCGTGGCGGTCACACTGCCCAGCTTGCCATCGCGGATCGCGTTCGCCATGTCCGCGACGACAGCCATCGCCTCGTCCTGCGACGATCGTATCTGTTCGACAAGTGCAGGTTGGGCGGTTCCTGCCGCTTCCAGCTTGGCGAGCTTGTCGTTGAATCGATTATTTTCACGCAGGATCTTGGAAATCGCCACCTCGTCCTGGGAAAGCAGCGCAAGATCCGTGTAGTGCATCTGCCGGGCCAGCGCCTGCTCGCTTTGCTGCGCCAGGCTGACCATCTCGTGCGCTTCGTCCAACAATTGGCTCTGCTTCGCCGTGCTGATGATGGTCAGAAGACTCACCACCGCCATTGCGATAAAGAGCAGCGTGACCAGCAGAAAGGCGGCGAGCAGCTTGGTGTGGACGGAGGCGGGAATTCCCGCCACCCAGCGCACCAGTCCGCGGACCGGCGTTTCTTTCTGGACCAACGCGGCTAGCTGCTCGAGTTTGATTGCTCCGTCCTCCGCTGACGACGGAATGTTGGATGAGGATTGCATTTTTGTCGGACGGCGCCGTATCCTTGTGCATCTCCGGCTAGCCGAGCACGGACATTTTCGCCTTTGCTGGGACGACAGTCGTTGAGAACACCTCCTCGCATCCTCATCGTCGACGACAATCCGACGAACGTCAAGGTCCTGCGGACGCGGCTGGCAGCCGAAGGTTACGAGATCGTCACGGCGGCCGATGGAGAGGAAGGCCTCGAGGCGGCCCGCCAGCAAACGCCGGATCTGATCCTTCTCGACGTGATGATGCCCAAGGTCGACGGCTTCGAGGTGTGCCGGCGTCTGCGCGCCGATCCCGGTTTCCCGTTCACTCCAATCATCTTGGTGACCGCGATGGCGGATTCGAAGGACGTGGTCGCCGGGCTCGAAGCAGGTGGCGACGAGTACCTGACCAAGCCGGTAGACCACGCGGCACTCGCGGCGCGCGTGCGCTCGATGCTCAGAATCAAACGCCTACACGACACGGTGGAGGAGCTTGCCGCGGAGGTCAAGGAGTGGAACGCGTCGCTGGAGCGGCGAGTCGCCGAGCAGGTCAGCGAGCTCGAGCGCGTCG
This sequence comes from uncultured beta proteobacterium, assembly GCA_963829375.1. GTDB lineage: Bacteria > Pseudomonadota > Gammaproteobacteria > Burkholderiales > Casimicrobiaceae > PALSA-1003. The sequence continues at coordinate 45,351 of CAWHIS010000019.1, forward strand.
GACGCCTGCGCCGGTTCGTCTCGCCTCAACTCGCGGAGCTGATCGTCAACGGCGATGCCGATGATCCGCTGAGAAGCCATCGACGCGAAATCACCGTTGTGTTTCTCGATCTGCGCGGGTTTACTGCGTTCGCCGAGATCGCGGAACCCGAAGAGGTCATGGGCGTGTTGCGTGAATATCACGAGGTTGCAGGTAAGGTCATTCTCGAATACGAAGGAACGCTCGACCACTTCACCGGTGACGGAATGATGGTGCTTTTCAACGATCCGGTGCCAATCGCCAATCCCGCCGAACGAGCGGTGCGCATGGCACTCGCGATCCGCGAGCAGGTCGGCCGGATGTCGAGTGCCTGGGCCAAGCGCGGCTACGAATTGAGCCTCGGAATCGGCATCGCCCAAGGCTTTGCGACGATCGGAGGTATCGGCTTCGAATGGCGCTGGGACTACAGCGCCATCGGTACCGTCACCAACCTGGCCGCGCGATTGTGCGGCGAAGCGGCGGGCGAAGAAATCCTCATCGCCCAGCGCGTGTACGCGGAGGTGGAGGCGCTGGTGGACGTGGAGCCCCAGCAGGTATTGACGCTGAAAGGGTTCCGTCGCCCTGTCATCTCCTATCGGGTCCGAAACCTGAAGACGCCGCGACACTGAACGACGCCGGACGCCGCACGACGGCATGCCGAAAATCTACACGATGGGTGGCCGGGCGCCCGCCGACCAAACCCGGTGATCCGGTTTCGGCGCCAGAAGGACAGTCATGGCGAGAGCGTCTGGGAGCGTTGCGCAATCTCCCACCGTTTCTTACGCTCGTATGGCGGACCGGACCGGCGCTTACGCTTAGTCAAGCGGTGTTGCGCATAGCACGCGCGCTGCTACCGGTCGTCACGCTCTACGTCGGCAAGCTGATCATCGACGAGGTTGTGCTCCTCGCCCAGGTTCCACCTGCGGGCGACAACCTTCGGCAATGGATCGCAAGTGGATTGCTCGATCGCATCGCCTGGCTGCTGGCGCTGGAATTCGGTCTTGCGATTCTCTCCGACATCCTTGGGCGTATCGTGTCGCTGCTCGACTCGCTGCTGTCGGAGAAATTCAGCAACGAGACCAGCCTTCGGCTCATGCAGCACGCTGCCACGCTCGATCTCGAGGATTTCGAAGACAGCGAGTTGCAGGACCGTCTTGAACGTGCTCGCCGGCAAGCGGGTGGACGCTCAAGCCTGATCGGGCAGCTATTCAGCCAGGCACAGGATGTGGTCACCGTCGCGAGCTTTGCCGCCGGGCTGCTCGTGTACGCACCCTGGCTCATCGTGCTCCTCGCGATTGCCCTCGTGCCGGCATTCATCGGCGAGGCGCACTTCAACGCACAGAGCTATTCGCTTAACTATGCACGCACATCCGAGCGCCGCGAGCTCGACTACGTTCGGCAGACGGGCGCCAGCGTGGAAACGGCCAAGGAAGTGAAGATTTTCGGGCTCAATGCATTCCTGATCGAACGCTACCGCATGCTGGCCACCAGCTTCTTCGAGGCGAATCGGCGCATCGCACTGCGTCGCGCAAGCTGGGGCAGCCTGCTGTCGGCGATCGGGACCATCGCCTACTACGTCGCCTACGCCTACATCGTATGGCGCACGATTCACCACGACTTCTCGATCGGCGACCTCACATTCCTTGCCGGCTCGTTTCGACGCTTGCGTAACCTGCTGGAGAATCTGCTTCTGGGATTCTCACAGGTCGCGGGCCAGGCGCTCTACCTCGACGACCTGTTTTCGTTTTTCGAGATCCAGCCCGAAATCGTACCGACACCGAACCCGCGCCCGTTCCCGACCCCGATACGTGAAGGCTTCGCGTTCGAGAACGTCGGCTTCCGTTATCCCGGTGCGGAGCGTTGGGCCGTGCGCGGGCTGACCTTCACGTTGCATTCCGGTGAGACCCTTGCGCTCGTGGGGGAAAATGGCGCCGGCAAAACCACGCTGGTCAAGTTGCTGGCGAGGCTCTACGATCCTGACGAAGGCCGCATTCTGCTCGACGGCCATGATCTGCGCGAATACGACCTGTTCGAGATGCGCGCCAACATAGGCGTCATCTTTCAGGATTTCGTACGCTATCACTTCAGCGCTGCTGACAATATCGCCGTCGGCCGCATCGAGGCACGCGATGACCGCGCGCGCATCATTGCTGCTGCCGAGCGCAGTCTGGCGGATGAGGTTGTGCGCAAGCTTCCCGATGGGTACGATCAAATCATCGGCAAGCGTTTTCGAACCGGCATCGACCTCTCCGGCGGCGAGTGGCAGAAGATCGCCATCGCGCGAGCTTACATGCGTGACGCGCAACTGCTGATCCTCGACGAGCCCACGGCAGCGCTCGATGCGCGTTCGGAGTTCGAGGTATTCAAGCGCTTCAAGGAGTTGAGCCAAGGCAAGACAGCGGTGCTGATATCACACCGCTTTTCCAGCGTCCGTATGGCCGATCGCATCGTGGTGCTCACGGACGGCGCCGTCGAAGCCATCGGCACGCATGCGCAATTGCTCGCGCAAGGAGGCCGCTACGCGGAATTGTTCGAATTGCAGGCCGCGGGGTACCGATAGCGGTGACGTAGCGCGGCGGTGCCACCCACGCTGCGCGCGAAGAACATATTGCCCGGAGCGCCACACGGAGTGTCGATCGGGTGCGGCGCGCGGTCAGGACGCTACAACTTCAGTTGACGCCCCCGGGGTGCCCCAGCGCTTTTTGTAAATGTCCGAGTTGGGCCTCAAGCGGCTCAAGTTCAGCAATCAACCGCGTGAGACTGTGCTTCAGATCGAGATACGCCTCCAGCTCTCCTGGCACGTGCGACGACGCCGGGTTCTTTAGTGCCTGGAGGCTCTGGCGCAGATCTGCTTCGCTGCTTTGCAAGTTCTGCAGAATCCCCGCGACTTCCTCGGGTTTCGGTATCACCCCGTCCTGTACGGCTGGGACGATTAGGTCGGTCTGTAGAACGTGGAGCGTATTATCGAGTTTATCAAGAAAACAGTTGCCGTTCCCGTCGCCGTTCGCGTCGCTATTCCCGTCGCAATTCCCGTCGCCAATCAGCTGAAACGCGACCACCTGCAAGCTGTGGAATTCAGCCGCTTTGGCAGCGGCCTCACGCGCCTTCTGCACGGCCGGAATCAGCAGCTCAATCAGGACGGCGATGATCGCGATCACCACGAGCAGTTCGATCAAGGTAAATCCGCGCGGGCGAACCGCCGTTGTGCTTGTCATGAGATATCTCCCCTGTGAGAATTGAAGGCACGGACACGGTATGCGCGTCCTCGCACGTGGTCAACGCGCTGCGGCAGTGAATATTCACGCGGCGCGACGTGTCCCAAAACGCGCAGGAAGCAGCCCCTCTGTCTATCGAGATCGCTTGCGCAATGTCGCGGCAAAAAGAACATGCTGTTTCCTTGAGCATTGTCTAAAATTGTAGGGCCGTCATCCCCGACCCTCGGAAGGAGGCCTCATGGCTAAATCCCCTGTTCGCTCCACGCGCCGGCGGTTCATCAAGCTCACCGCAACCGGCCTGGTCGTCGCTCCGTTTGCCAACGTGATGCTAAGCGAAGCCGAGGCCGCAGACATGGTCAAGGAATCGGATCCTGGCGCGGTCAAACTGAAATACAAAGCAGATGCCACGAAAGCGGCGGAGCGCCAGGACGCAACCGAATTCTGCGACAACTGCATTCTCTACACGAGCAAGGATAGCGCCAGTGGCACTTGCTCTGCGCTCGAGGACAGGCTCGTCGCCGCTAAGGGCTGGTGCACTTCATGGGGAGGCTGACCCGCGGCAGACACGACCATCCGCACCGCTCGTTATGATCTCGATCGATGCTGCAAAAAACGCGCGGACAGCGATGCGCGTGCAAGGCGCGGTCACGGGGCTGATTTGCGTTCTCCTCGCGGCGGGGTGCGCCGGCGTGAAGCCCCCGCCGTCGGCGTCGACAGCGCAGAGTGCTGGGCCGTCCGCGGCGGCCCCTTCTCCGGCGCCGGCGCCGATTCCGCAAACCACGCCGACGCCGGCAGCCGCGACACCCGGCGGCGCCCCTGCGCCCGAGCCCGGGCCTTTGCCTGTCGTGCCTTCGACCGCGAGTCAAAGCGCCGTCAAGCAAGCGCCGCCGGCCGCGAAAGCTCCCCCCGCCGTCGTGCCCAAGGCCTCGCTCGCGGAGCCGGCCAAGAAGGAACGTGCTGTTCCAGACACTGCCAGGCAGGTGCCGGCACCATTGGATCTGAAATTGCTGGAACAAAGGCTCAAGGACACCACTGCCATCGGCGTCCTTACGAAGATCTCGCTCAAGAACCAGGTCGACGATCTGCTCGATCAATTCCGCGCGTTCTATCAGGGAAAACTCAAGACCACTCTGGCCGAACTGCGGCGATCGTACGATCTGCTGGTCCTCAAGGTGCTCGCGCTATTGCAGGACAGCGACCCGTCGCTGGCCTCAGCCATCGTGGCGTCGCGCGAAGCGATCTGGGGCATTCTTGCAGATCGGGCCAAGTTCGAAACGCTTTGACATGCCGCAGGAGACACCATGAACAAACGTGTTACGGGATTTGCGAGGCCGTTCCTGATCGCAGCGTGCGTCGCATCGCCCGCGCTCGCTGCCGACGATGCGTCGGTGAAGAAGGATCTGTTCACCGTGATCACGTTGCAGGGATTGCCTTGCGGTGAGGTCGTCAGCGTCACGTCGCGAGGTGAAAACGATCACGTCGCAGCCTGCAAGGACGGCAACCGCTACCACGTATTCGTCAATGCGCAGGGGCGCGTGGTCGTCGAGAAACAATAGCGATGCTCCGGAGTTGACGATGAACCGGCTTCTTGCGGCACTGGCGATGATTCCCGTTCTATCGACGATAGCGGGCGCTGACGAACTCAAGGTGATCAGCGCCGGCGCTGTTGCGCCCGGTATGCAAGCATTTGCGGAGGTGGTGATGCGGGAGACCGGTCACAACCTCGTGTTCCAGTTCAACACCGCGCCCGAAATCGCAAGGCGTCTGGCCGCGGGCGACGCTTACGACATCTTGATCGCTCCGCCGGATGCGATTACCCAGGCAAGCAAAGACGGCAAGGTCGTCGCCGAAACTCGGGTTCCGGTTGGACGCGTTGGTGCAGGCGTTGTCGTGCGCAACGGAGCGCCCCTACCCAACGTGGCCACGACCGATGCGTTGAAGCAGGCTCTTCTGTCGGCGGACTCGGTGGTCTATAACACCGCGTCCACCGGCATCTATCTGGACAAGCTGTTCGAAAAAATGGGTATCCTCGAGCAGCTCAATCCGAAGATTACTCGCTATCCCGACGGCGCGGCGGTGATGGAGCATGTGAGCCGGGGCAAAGGAAACGAGATCGGCTTCGGCGCAATGACCGAAATCAAGGCCTACGAGGCGAAAGGCGTGCAGCTCGCGGGGCCGCTGCCGCCAGAAGTCCAGAACTACACCCGCTATGAAGCGGTGATGATGAGCCTCGCGACGTCACCCGAGGCTGTAAAAGGAGTGCTCAAATTGCTCGCGACGCCGGCCGGCAAGGCTGCGATTGCGTCCGGCGGAATCGAATAGCCGTCCCACCTATACGCTTCCGACCCCATGATCGCGATCGACCCTGCAGAAGTCGCGTGGACCGCCATCCGGGCGCAAGGCGCGGGTGGGCAGAATGTCAACAAGGTCTCGACCGCGGTGCACTTGCGCTTCGACGTTCGCGCGTCGTCGTTGCCGGATCCGGTAAAGCTGCGACTCTGCGCGATCGACGATCAGCGGATTACTGCCGAAGGCGTGGTGATCATCAAGGCGCAGCGGTATCGCAGCCTCGACCGGAATCTTGCTGACGGACTGGCGCGGTTGCAGGAGTTGGTCGACAGCGCGGCGACCGTGCCGCGCCGGCGCAAGGCGACGAGGCCGACGAAAGGTTCGCAGCGCCGTCGCGTCGACAGCAAGGTCAAGCACGGCCAAATCAAGACAACCCGGCGCAAAGTGGTCGAATAGCGTACGAATCGCTGCGATATCGTCCCGGCTACGCGCGATGCAGATGCGCGTCGTCCGCGGCAGTGCCGGGGGCGAAATCCTGCAGATGATGGTGCGCCTCCTCCGCGGATTCGTAGATGTGCGGTGCAAGGCCGCGCGCCGACAGCGCGTTGCCGAGCTTCATGCGCAGGAAGTTCGACGTGGTGTAGCGAGTCACGCCCCAGTAGTAGCGCTCGACGACGCCCTTGACCATTTCGGTCCAGGCATCGACGAGGTCCGGGCCGATCACGAAGTTGTCGTAGTTGACGATCGCGTACACCTTCTTGCCTAGCGGCTCGAGCTTGCGATCGATCTCGCGCCGGACGTCGTCGATGTCCTGCTGCGAGCGGATGGTCAACCGTTCGAAGTTGATGAAGAACACGTTCTGCTCGGCCGCGTAAGCGAGTCGTCTAGCGAGGGGAATCGCCAGCATGCGATCGCGCAGCCCCATCGGGACGTCGCGGAAGATCGCGTCGTCCATCACACGGAGGTCCTTGCTGACAGCCGGGCGGAAATCCATCTGCCCGAAAATGTCACGCTCCAGATCGATCCCGGGCGCAATCTCGGCCAGCTCGAGGCCCTGCTCGCCGAGATGGAACACGCAGCGTTCGGTGATGTAGGTCACCGGCTGCTTGCGCTTCCATGCGTACGCACCCGAGAACGTTCGATGCTCAACTTCGGGAACGAACTTCCTCGACTTGCCCTCCTGAAGAATGCGCAGCCGGCCGTCGTCGACGCCGACCACGAGACCCCCGCAGGTGAACGTGCCGACGAACACGACGGCCTTGGCGTTCTGGCTGATGTTGATGAAGCCACCCGCGCCGGCGAGCCGCGGCCCGAATTTCGACACGTTGAGATTACCCTCGCGATCGGCCTGCGCGAGCCCGAGGAACGCGACGTCGAGACCACCGCCATCGTAGAAGTCGAACTGGTAAGGCTGGTCGATGATCGCTTGCGCATTGGTCGCCGCGCCGAAGTTCAGGCCGCCCGCCGGGATGCCTCCAACCACGCCCGGCTCGGCGGTGAGCGTCAGCAGGTCGATGATCCGCTCCTCTGCGGCGACGTGGGAAACGCCCTCAGGCATGCCGATGCCGAGATTGACGACGCTGTTGGGTTTGAGCTCGAGCGCGGCGCGGCGCGCGATGATCTTGCGCTCCGACATCGGCATGGCAGCGATCGACGAAGCGGGCACGCGCATTTCGCCGGCGAAACGCTGCGCTGTACGGCTCGCCGAACGTCTGCATGTGATATTCCGGCTTTTCCGCGACGACGACGCAGTCGACGAGGATGCCGGGGATCTTTACCTGCCGCGGGTTGAGCGATCCGCGCTCGGCGATGCGCTCGACCTGGGCGATGACGATGCCACCCGAGTTGCGTGCGGCCATCGCGATCGCAAGGCCCTCGAGCGTCAGCGCCTCGCGCTCCATGGTGATGTTGCCGTCGGGATCGGCGGTCGTGCCGCGAATCACACCGACGTTGATCGGAAACGCACGGTAGAACAGGTATTCGTCGTCGCCGAGCGGCATCAGCGTGACGAGGTCTTCGGTGGTCGACGCGTTGATCTTGCCGCCGCCGAAGCGCGGGTCGACGAACGTGCCCAATCCCACACGTGAAAGGTGTCCCGGCTTGCCTGCCGCGATGTCGCGAAACAGGTGCGTGATGACGCCTTGCGGCAGGTTGTACGCCTCGATCGAGTTGCTGACGGCAAGCGCTTGCAACTTGGGCACGAGTCCCCAGTGTCCGCCGACCACGCGCTTCACGAGGCCCGGATGCCCGAAGTGATTGAGTCCGCGCTCCTTGCCGTCCCCCTGTCCGGCCGCGTAGACGAGCGTGAGATCGCGCGGGCTGCCGATGCCTTTCGGATCGTCCTTTGCCGTGTCGGCGAAGCGCTTTTCCAGCGCGACGGCGATGTTCTCCGCGAAACCGATGCCGACGAAGCCCGACGTGGCGACGGTGTCGCCGTTCCTGATGAGCGCGACTGCCTCGCGCGCGCTGACGACTTTGCCGTGCTCGAAGGTGTGCAGTGCGGCGACCAGATCGCCGACGTTGGTCTCGTTCATGCCACTCCCGGTGTGCAAGAAAACGGTGCTGTTCCAGCGCTCAATTGGTCCAGACGGGATCGCTCGGCAACTTGCGCGCCTCGTCCGGAATGGGTTGCGCCTTGAGGCGCCGATATTTCTGAAGGATGCGCTCGTAGCTGCCGTCGGCCTTCATCGATTCGAACGCCTTTTCCCATTTGGCAGCCTCGGCGTCGGGCAGGCTCTTCGACGCTGCGAGATAGATGTCGCTCGCCCGCACGATTTCGCCCATGTTGAGCGTGCCGAGATCGCCCTGCACTTCCTGCATCGCGTAGATCACCATCAACCGCGGCGCAAGCCAGGCGTCGATGCGGCGCTCCTTCAGTTTCTTCGCGTTGAGCCACTCTTCGGGTGCGGGCTCGATGCGGGTGAAGCCCTTTTCCCGCAGCAGGGCTTCAGCGCCGGAACGCAGCAGCACTCCGGTCGGACGGTTCTTCACCTTGTCCAATCCAGAAACGTCCACGCCCTGCCCGCCGACGAGTACCAGATCGTCCGTCACGATCTTCACCAGCCAGCGGTACTTGTCTTCGCGTTCCGGCGACCGCGTGAGCGAGAGAATGCCGATGTTCGGTTCGGTCATCGCGATCTGCTGCGCGCGCTCCCAAGGCATGTACTCGATCAACCCCGAATGACCGATGCGCCGCGCCATTTCTTCGACCACTTCCTGAACCAGGCCCTGACCGGGTCCCGGAAACTCCGATACCGTCGCGGGCGGGATCTGGAATGTATACGGCGGCAGCTCTGCGGTGATCAGCCGCAACTCGGCCGCCCACGCGGACGCAGCGGCCGCAATCGCGCAGACGAAAAATACGAGACGGCGCATGGGGGCCTCCTTCAGAACGTGCCGAAAATCGCGTTCAGGATGATCACGAGGATGCCGGCCAACGTCGTGCCGATCGAGCCAACGACGAACAGATCGAAGTACGACTCGCGATGCGTGAGGGCACAGATCGACAGCAGCGTGATCACCGCGCCGTTGTGCGGCAGGATGTCCATGCCGCCAGATGCGAGCGTGGCGACGCGATGCATGATCTGCGGGTTGATGCCCGCGGCCGCGGCCGCATGCGCGTAGTACTCGCCGAGCGCGCCGAGCGCGAGACTCAGGCCACCGGACGCCGACCCCGTCATCCCGGCCAGCACGTTGACGACCACGAACAGCGAGATGACCGGATCGCCGAACAACCCCTTGAGCGCCTCGCGTACGGTAATGAAGGCGGCCAGCGACGCAATCACCGCGCCGTACGCGACCTCGGAAGCCACGTTCATGATCGGCAGGAACGAGCCGATCGTGCCCTTGTTTAGCGTGTCGAGCAACCGTGCGAAACGATGCCGATTGAGCACCGCAACGACAATGCAGGCAATGACCATGGCCAGGATAATCGACCACAGGCCGGCGACCGCCGACAGCGGCGTGTTCTTGAACTTCGGCGTGGCGAGGTACGACGTGTCCATCGCCGGGATGACATACGCGGTGAACACGAAATTGAGTGAAATGACGAGCACGATCGGCAGCAGGGCGACCCAGAAGTTCGGCATGCGGCCCTCGATCACGGGGATCGGTTCCTCCTTGTGCGCCCCGTAGCCCTCGCCGCCGGCCATCGCGGACGCAGATCGACGGTTGAGCCACAGCATCCCGAACCCGAACATGAACACGCCGGCGATGATGCCGAGCCCTGGCGCAGCGAAGGGCGTCGTGCCGAAGAACGGCATCGGAATGGCATTCTGGATCGACGGCGTTCCCGGCAGGGCAGTCATCGTGAACGTGAACGAGCCGAGTCCGATCGCTGCCGGAATGAAACGCTTGGGGACATCGGCCTCGCGGAACATCGAGATTGCGATGGGATAGACCGAGAACGCGACGACGAACAGCGACACGCCGCCGTAGGTGAGGATCGCGCATGCCAGAACGATCGCGAGGATTGCGCGCTTCTTGCCGGTCCACTGCACGATCTGGTGCGCGATCGAGCGTGCGCAGCCGGAGTCGTCCATCAGTTTGCCGAAGATCGCGCCCAGCATGAACAGTGGAAAGAATTTCGCCAGATACGTACCCAGCGCCGGCATGAATGTCTGGGTATACGTTGCCAGCAGCGGCGCTTCGCCCCAGCTGAACAACAGCGCCACCCCAGCGCACACCGGAGCGATCATGATCACGTTCCAGCCACGGTATGCCAGGAAGATCAGCAGTCCGAGCGAAACGACGATCCCCAGGATACCTACCATGACGATTCCCCCTCAATGAAGTTTCGCGCTGCTGGTGTGACGTCGTTGGCGCGCTGACGCGTTCCTGCTTCAGTCCGCATCATCCTGCGAATGCGCGCTGTTGTCACCTGCGCAGTTGCGCGGCACGACGCAACGAGCGCAGTAGGCACGTAGTCTTAATTCGCCTACACTTCGAGCTATCCGATTACAAAGCCCTAAGGACCCGCACCGCAATGAAGGTCTTCTCGAACTCCTCCAACGTCTTCGCGGTCATCGGTGCACTCGTGCTTGTCACAGGATGCGCCAATACAAGTACGAGCGCACCGTCGGCTCAGGCAACCCCACAGACAGTGAACCTGCTGTCGGCCGCCGGCTTCAAGACCGTCGTCGCCAGCACCGACAAGCAATTGCAGGAGATCCCCAAGCTGCCGCCCGGCCAGGTGACCGTGATGTCGAATACCGGCAAGAATTATTTCGTGTACCCCGACCTGGCCAGGAAACAGATCTATGTCGGCACTGAAAAGGAGTACCAGGCGTATCTGAAGCTGCGCGCGCAGAACAACATGCCGAACGTGGACCCGGAAGCATCGTACGCGAAGCAGGATGCGGCGATGAGGAAGGCGGACGTGCGCGACAACTCGGTGTACTGGGAATTGTTCCCCGACTTCAATGGCTTGGGGTGGTAGCAGCCGACAATTACGTATTGCCGGGGTATTCGTCGTGGCGGCGCACCCAGTAGGGGCCTCGACCCGCCTCATTGCGTCCCATGGGCAGGAGGTCGAGATAGTTATAGTCGACGCTCAACATGTCGATGCCGCGCGCGTAGGTCGAATAAGTATGGAACACGCGCCCGGCTGCGTCCTGATAGAAGACGCTGACCCCCTCCCGCTCTGAGCTGCCCGGATCTTGTCTGGCAAAGTTGTAAAGTGCCAGCTTCTTCGCCGACTCCTCCGGTGTAAAGGACACGTGATAGTCGAAATTGAAGTCCGTCGCAAACGACGACACCCACTTGAACGTCCAGCCCATGCGCCGTTTGTATGCTGCCAGCTTGGCGTACGACGCGCGTGAAACGGCAATCATGGTCACGTCGCGCTGATTCAGGTGCACAATGACTCCGTTGAAATTGTCCGCCCAGCGGGAACAATGCGGACAGCCGGCGTCCCAGCTCGGGTCAAACATGAAGTGGTACACGATGAGCTGGCTCCTGCCTTCGAAGAGTTCCGGCAGCGTTTGTTTTCCGCTGGGCCCTTCGAAGCCATAAGTCTTGTCGACCATCTCCCACGGCAGATTGCGTCGCTGTTCGCTGAGTTCGTCGCGCAGGCGCGTGAATTCCTTCTCTTTGGCCAGGAGTCTCTTGCGTGCCTCGAGCCACTGATCGGATGCGACAATTTCATGTTGCTGTGCCATGACTCCTCCTCATCAGATGCATGCGCACCGCCGCGCTGGAGGCAAAAACTCTATTCCCGGCGACTCGAAGGCGTCAAGGTTGTCCCGAGGTGGAAGAAATTCCGTCGCTTCGCTGTCAACCCTTGGCGTCGTATGATATCGACACGACAATCGTGGACAAACAGGGCCGTCCTACAAGGGGAATACTAATGAAGTTGCGGCAGATCGTCGGGGTATTCGTGGGTCTTGTGTTCACCATTGCCGCTGCGCAAGCCCAGACCAATGTACGAATTCGCGGCACCATCACAGGGATAGATGGCAAGGTCCTGTCGGTCAAATCACGTGACGGCAAGGATCTCAAGATCGAGCTCGCCGACAACGTGGCCGTTGCGGTCGCCAAGAAGATCGCCTTCGAGGATATCAAGAAAGGCGACTACGTCGGCGCGACGACCGTGCCCGGCCCCAACGGCACGCAGGTCGCGGTCGAGGTCCACTATCTGGCGCCGACAACACCGGAAGGACAGCTGGCGTGGGATCTTCAACCTGGATCGACCATGACCAACGCCAACGTGGACTCGATGGTCACCGGTACGAGCAATCACGAATTGACGTTGACGTATAAGGGCGGCACGCAAAAGATCGTCGTGCCCCCGAGCGCGGCGCTCGTGCGCGCGGTCCCCGGCACCCGTGCCGATCTCGTCGTCGGCGAATACGTCTTCACCCTGGCGCAGCAGGCGGCCGACGGGACGCTGAGTGCCGCGCGCGTTCAGGTGAGCAAGGACGGAGTGAAGCCGCCGCAGTGATGCGTGCCCCCGGACCGCGCAACCGCGTTGGGCGCTTTGATTGCCGCGCGGACATCCGCAGCGACGGAGTAGCGCTCCAGCTATGCTAGCAACGCCAATCGGCAAGCTTCGTCTTCACTCAACCGCGCACCATCTGCAAGCAAATGCGCGATTTCGTCGTCCCCGAGCTTTCTCCCGAGCAATCGCTGCAGTCGGGCGCGCGCGCGAACTTCGTTCGGTTGGCGTGACGACTGCCTTGCCCTGAAGGCGGAGTCGCCGAAGCCGGCGAGGCGGCCGGCATCGGTAAGACGGCCGGTACGTGCCGCCCGCAAGGCAAGGTGATCGAGGTGGCTCCAGGCGTTGCCCGCTTCCCGGCACAGCGGCATGCCTTCGCGCGCCGCAACCAGCGCCTCGGCTAATTCCCCGCGCTCGACTTGCACGCCCGCGATGTTGACCAGACCGTGCCCGAGCATCTGCCTGACGAGCACGGTCGAGCGTCGCATGAGGGCGACCGCTTCGCGCAGGCGGAGCAATGCCGTATCGAGGTCGCCGAGCGCCCAGGCCACGTCGCCGAGATTCAACAGCATCGCCAGCGCCATCGACTCGCCCCCGGTCTCACGAAACAGCGAGCACGCTTGCTCGAAGTACGTTCGGGCCGCCACCGGGTAGCCAGTCAGCATCTTGAGCGAACCCAGCTCTCTGAAGTAGGTTGCCAGGATGCCAGGCTCGCGCGTGTGGTCCAGCAAAGGATAGGCTTCGGCAAGAACCAGCTCTGCCTCGTCGAAGCGTCCCATGAACAGCCATCTCTGCCCAAGGGACAGAAGCGACCGGCCGAGCCGATGCGCATCACCCAGGCGCCGATACAGGTCGGCCGCTCGTTGCGCCGCCGCCGCCTCGGGCGGTGCAGCGGTGCCCAGTATCGAACCCAACGCGTACCAGAGTCGTGCCTGGTCTTGCTCGGGCGTTGCCTGCGCGATGTGAGCGATCGCGTGCTGAAGTCGTCTGACGCCTTCGGCAACGAGTGACAATGCGTTCCACAGCCTCGCTGAGGCACCGCTCAAGGCAATGCCGATCGCACGATCACCGCGCGTGCCGAACGCCCATTCGAGCGCGGCGCGAACTTCGTCGAGCTCGCAAACGTACAGCGCACGCCACGTCGCCTCGGACATGTGCTGCCGATTCTCCGACGCCTGCTCGAACCGCCTCCGGAAATACTCTGCATGGCGGCGCTGGAGAGCATCGGTTTCAGCCGCGTCCGCCAGCTTTCCCAAGGCATAGGCACGCGTGGTCTCGAGCAGACGGTAGCGTCCGGCGGCGTCGTTCGTGTCCGCCATGATCAGCGAGCGGGCAACGAGCTGCTGGAGCAAGTCGATCGTTGCGGGCCAATCGGTGTCTGCATCCGACGCGACGGCCGACGCGGCTTCGAGCGTGAAGGCACCGGCAAATATCCCCAGGCGCCGTAGCAGTGCGCGCTCCGGCTCCGCGAGCAGATCGAAACTCCAGTTGAGCGTAGCTCGCAGCGTTTGCTGGTGTGGCAACGCACTCCGCGTGCCTCCGGTAAGCAGTCTGAAACGGTCGTTCAGACGCCCCGTGATTTGCTCGACCGACAGCGTGCGCACCCGAGCCGCTGCCAATTCCAGCGCCAAGGGAATGCCATCGAGATGGATGCACAGTTCGGCGACCGCCGCTGCCCGCGTGGCCCCCAGGCCGAACTCGGGAAGCTGCCGTTGTGCACGCTCGACAAACAACTGAACTGCCTCGGAGCGGCCGATCGCCTCCAGTGTCGCCGAAGGATCCGGCAGCGACAGCGTCCGCAAAGTGTAGGTCTGTTCACCCGCCACGCGCAGCGGTTCGCGGCTGGTGGCCAGGATCGTCGGTTCGGCGGCGCTGCTCAGGACGGTCGAGGCAAGCGTGGCGCACGCATCGAGCAGGTGCTCGCAGTTGTCGAGAATCAGCAGCAGCTGGCGCGACTTGAGGTGCGCGCAAAGCGTCTGCATCAACGGCGTTCTGCCCTTCTCCTGGATGCGTAACGCTTGCGCGACCGACGTCGGCACCAGCGCCGGGTCGGCGATCGAGCCCAACTCCACCAGCCACACTCCGTCGCGATACGCATCCATCACTTCGGCGGCCATCTGCAACGCCAGCCGCGTCTTGCCGATGCCGCCGACACCGGTAATGGTCAACAGGCGTTTGCCGGGCAACAGCCGCTTGATCTCCACCAATTCGCGTTCGCGGCCGATGAACGATGTCAGCGCGACCGGCAGATTCGAATGTACGCGGCGGTCGGCAGCCCCCTGCGCCACGTCGTCTTCCACGACAGCGACAGGGCCGACAAACCGGTACCCGCGCCGTGCGAGCGTCTCGACCCAGCGCTCGCCGCCCGGCGCCTGTGCGAGCGTGCGCCGGATGGCCGAGATCTGGACGGCGAGATTGCCTTCTTCGACGACGACACCAGACCATGCCGCATCGATGATGCTTTCCTTGCGGATGTATTCGCCGGATCGCTGCACGAGCGCGGCGAGCACGGCCACCGCGCGTGCGCCCAGGCCGACGGGATGACCAATTCGCGTTCCCGGCCGATGAATGACGTCAGCGGCTCGGGAAGATTGGTACTCTTGCTGTCGCGGGCATGTGGTTGCAGATCATCGACGATTTCGGTGACCGGGCCGACGAAGCGATAACCTCGCCTGGGCAGCGTCTCTACCCAGTGCTCACCTCCGGGCGCTTGCGCCAGCGCACGGCGGATCGCCAGGATCTGCACCGGCAGGTTGCCCTCTTCGACGACGACGCCGACCATGCGGCGTCGAGGATGCGCTCCTTGCGCACGTACTCGTTCGGCTGTTTGACCAGCGCGGTGAGCCGGCCGCGCGCGTCCGCCATGGCTGAGCACGCCTGCCTCGGCGTCGAGGCGGAACGGCCCGATATCATCGCGAGGTCTTGGTCATTCCTCGAGCGCCAAGCGACAGGCTTCGTCTTCGCTCATCTTCGCGCCCTCGGCGAGCAGGCGGTCGAACTCTCCAGGCGCGAGCTTTTCGCGCAGCAGGGTCTGCAGCCGGCCGCGAGCACGCGCTTCGTTGGGTTGGCGTGATGTCTCCTTTGCAGCGAACATGGAATCCGAGTGCCCGGCGAGACAGGCGGCAATCGCAGGCTTGCCCGCCAGAGCCGCGCGCAATGCGAGGTGATCCAGGGTGCACCAGGCCATGCCGTCTTCGTTGCGCAACGGGATGGCCTCGCGCGCGACCAGGAGCGCTTCGTCGAGCTCGCCGCGCTCCGTCAGTACGCCCGCGAGATTAGCGAGGCAGATGCCCAGCGTCCCCCCGTTGGCGAGCGGCGACCCTCGCTTCAGCGCGATCGCCTCGCGAAAAGCCGCTGCCGCTGCCTCGAGGTCGCCAGTCATCCATATCAGGTCTGCAAGATTGCCGAGCACGATGATCGCCAAACGCTCCGCGCCCATGCTGTGGCATAGTGACAACGCCTTCTCATAGTGCGTCCGGCCGCTGGCCGGGTCGCCGAGCGCCATTTTCAGGAATCCCATAGCGTCGTGATAGTTGGCAAGCGCTTTGGTCGCGCTCGTGTGCTCCAGCAAAGGGCCAGCTTCACCTAAAGCTCGCGCCGCGAATTCGTTGTGACCCATGAGTGTGGACCTATGGCCCAGTAGTACAAGCGCATAGCCGAGTCGCACCGTGTCGGGCAATCGACGGTACAGCTCGACCGCCCGCTCAAGCGCTGCGATTGCTTGGGTAGGTGCTGCCGCGCCCCACAGCCTCCCAAGAGCCAACCACAGCCGCGCCTGATCCGACACTGCCGTCTCCAATCCCGCCCTTGCAATGGCTGCCTCGAGAAGCTGCCGGCCCTCGTTGAGAAAAACAAAATCCGACCAGATCGGCCAGGATGCGCCGGCGAGCCCGGCGCCGATCGTCGCATCACCGTCAGCACCGAGCGCCCAGTCGAGCGCAGCGCGAACGTTGTCGAGCTCCGGCAAATAAGCATTACACCAATCCGCATCGCGCATTCGAAGTGCATCGTCCGGCGCGCTCTCGAACCGGTCACGAAAGTACTGCGCATGACGACGCTTGATGCTGCCGGTTTCTTCGGCCTCGGCGAGCTTTTCCAATGCATAGGCACGGGTGGTCTCCAGCAGGCGGTAACGCGCGCCGGAATCGTTCGTATCGGCAATGAGCAGCGAGCGCGCGACAAGTTGCGAAATCAAGTCGATCACCGCGTATTCGTCGATGATTTCGTCGGAGGCGACGCTCGACGCGGCCTCCAACGTGAAGCTGCCCGGAAAGACCGCCAGCCGTCGCAGCACCACGCGCTCCGCCTCCGCCAGAAGCTCGAAACTCCAGTCAAGCGTCGCGCGCAGCGTCTGTTGGCGCGGCAGCGCCGTGCGACCGCCGCTGGTGAGCAGCTTGAAGCGATCGTTCAAACGAGCATTGATCTGCTCGATCGATAGGGAACGGACACGGGCAGCCGCCAATTCCAGCGCCAGCGGGATGCCGTCGAGATGGATACACAACGCGGCGACTGTAGGCGCTTGGGCCGCGGTCAAAGCAAAGTCAGGCAGCTGCTTTCGAGCCCGTTCGACGAAAAGCTGCACCGCATCGGATCGGGCTATGGCCTCTCCACTCGCCGACGGCTCGGGCAGCGATAGGGTTCGCAGCGGGTAGCTCTGCTCGCCGGCGACTTGCAGCGGCTCGCGACTAGTGGAGATGATCGTCGGTTCCGGTGCCGCACGCAGAATGGCGCGCGCCAACCGCGCGCAAGCGTCTAACAGGTGCTCGCAGTTGTCCATGATCAGCAATACCTGCCGCGCTTTGAGATGGGCACACAGCGTGTCCGTGAGCGGCGTGCCCGGCCTTTCCTGAACCCCGAGCACCTGCGCAACAGACGTCGGCACCAGCCGTGGATCGTTGATCGATCCAAACTCCACCAACCAAACACCGTCGCGGTAGGCATCCACAACTTCGGCGGCCGCCTGCAGCGCGAGCCGGGTCTTGCCGATGCCGCCGACACCAACGAGCGTCAACAGGCGGGTGCTCGGCAACAGCCGCTTGATCTCGACCAGCTCGCGTTCCCGGCCGATGAACGATGTCAGCGCGACCGGCAAGTTCGAATGCACGGGGCGGTCGGCAGGCCGCTGCGCCGCGTCGTCATCGAGCACAGCGACCGGGCCGACAAACCGATAGCCGCGCCGTGCGAGCGTCTCGACCCAGCGCTCGCCTCCCGGAGCCTGTGCGAGCGTGCGCCGGATGGCCGAGATCTGCACGGCGAGGTTGCCTTCTTCGACGACGACACCCGCCCATGCCTCGTCAAGGATGCTTTCCTTGCGCACGTACTCGTTAGGCTGTTTAACCAGTGATGTGAGCACGGCTACCGCGCGCGAACCCAAGGCCAGGGGTCGCCCACCGTGACTGAGCACGCCAGCCGCGGGGTCCAGCCGAAATGGCCCGAGTTCATATACGGTGGTCATTAGCGTGCCTTCGCGATTTGCGCTCCGGTATTCGCGGCCTCATTGCAGGCAAGTCACATATCGGTCGCACCATCTTGTCGGCCGCCATCCCCGCTCGCGGACGCGCGCTTCGCGCCTGGGCTTCGCCCCGCTCGCATCGACGTGCTCGAGGCGGCCCGTCGCGCTCATGCCATGACGTCCCGATCAGCGCCCGACAACGGCCATAGAGCGAACGGTCAAACTGCCGGCGCGGCAGGTGTCGAGCGAGGCGCCGGAATGATCCAACTTTAATGGATTCTTAAGAGTCTCTTCAAGACTTCGTCGCTATATCGACAGAATATTGCCTCCGTGATGCGAGCTCAGTAGCGGGATCCACTTACACGACTCCTCCTCGCATCCCTCTCGCCGCCGGCGATGTGCCGCTGTCGAGCACGCAAGGGAGGCGCATTGAATATCAGACCCGAGCAGCAGCGCAGGCGTTCCATGCAAGGCCAGGTACTACGCCTGAGCGAGCGCCGTGAAGTGGCGATATTCCTGCGCGATGGCGCGCTCTGGGTGGCGGACTTCGTCGACGGCGATGGCGCGCTCATGGACGCGATCACCTGGTTCCGCTACTTCAATTGCAGCGCACAGTCGACGGCAGACGCAAGGCGTCGCCTAGTTCTCGAGTCGGCCACGCCGCTGTCCGAGGAGCTGGTCGAGAGAATCGAACGCCTGCACCGCCGCGTCAACGCCCATAGCGACGATAGCGACGACAGCGGCATGAACCACGCCGATCATCCGTAATGCAACGCAAGGAGAACATCATGGCAATGAACAAGACACGTGACCAATTCGATCAACGCAACTCCGTCCGCGTCGCGAAGTTTGCCGCGGTCGTGCTCGGTGTGGTCGTCTTCGGGTGTCTCGCGGGCACCTTGGGTCAATACTCGTTTTCGCATTCGAATGCGGTCTCGGCGGTCGCGATCGAGCGCGCAAACGCGGATACCGGACCTGCATCTGAGGCGCCGGAAATGCGCTTGTCGATGCCTGCGTCATCGGCAACCGATCCACGCGCCGAAAACGAAGGTGCGACAGCGTTGCCGCGTGAATGCGATCTCAGCAAAGGCATCGATTCCGCCTGCATCTTCAATTGATGCGATCACATGAAGTGAATTTACCGCACCCGCCGTCGCGATTCCTCGCTTCATCCATAACTGCATCGTGGCTAGAGTGACAACCATCGTATGACGGACGGCCAACGGACGACGCGCGCAAGCGCGAAAGGGAGACACCATGAAGATGAGATACCCGCTGCTGTGTGCGACAGCCCTGATGGCCGCGCTCCTGGCGCCGAGACTCACTGACGCAGAGGACCAGCAAAACGGGCCCGTTCCTGACCTTCGAAAATCCGACCGGCATTGCGGCGACGTACAACACCGCGGGCAAGATCGACCGGGATAACCCGTTTTTCCAGAAGCTCGGGACCAACGGGCGAAGCTGCGACACCTGCCATCAGGCCAGCGATGGCTGGACCGTGATACCGCCGCATATTCGGGACCGTTTCGACGCCACCAACGGCACCGATCCGATCTTCCGGTTGGTCGATGGTGCCAATTCGCCAAACGCGGACGTGTCCACCGTCGCCGCCCGGAGAAAGGCCTACAGCATGCTGCTCACCAAGGGACTGATCCGCATCGGCATCGGCATTCCCGACAACGCCGAGTTCGAGCTGGTGGGAGTCGACGACCCGTACGGTTACGCCAGTGCGCGTGAGCTCTCGTTGTTCAGGCGACCGTTGCCCACGACCAACCTCAGATTTCTCAGCACCGTGATGGTGGACGGCCGCGAGACATTCAAGGATCCGGCGGGGACCGATTGCATCGTCGGCACAACGACCTGTTTTGCCTCGATAGCCTTCGATCTTGCTGATCAGTCGAACGCCGCCACCGTCGGACATGCGCAGGCCGCGCAGCCGCTCTCGCAGGCGCAGCGTGAAGCGATCGTGCAGTTCGAGATGGGTCTGTTCACCGCCCAGGTGTTCGATTCGAACGCGCGGTACCTGGGCTCGCAAGGAACCCGTGGCGGCCCGCTGTACCTGGCAAAGCAGTCGTTCTATTTCGGCATCAACGACGTCGTTTCCGGCGACTACAAAACGGCAGCGCCTTTCAATCCGGTCGTGTTCACCCTGTACGACGCCTGGGCCGGCCTGCCAGGAGAGCAAGGCGACGAGCAGCGCGTCATCGAGGCGCGCCAGGCCGTGGCGCGTGGCCAGCTGCTGTTCAACACCAAGCCGATCCAGATCAAAAACGTCAAAGGGTTGAATGACGACCTCAACGTCGACGTGCTGCCCGGCACGTGCACGACCTGCCACGACTCGCCCGAACGCCGGTGACCATTCCATCCCGGCGCCGCTCGATATCGGACTCACCGATGCCTCCCGGCGTACCCCCGACATGCCGCTCTATCAGTTGCGCAACCTGACGACGGGCGACGTAGTCGCGACCACGGACCCGGGGCGCGCACTGATCACCGGCAAGTGGAAGGACATCGGACGCTTCAAGGGGCCGATTCTGCGCGCACTCGCTACCCGCGCGCCGTACTTTCACAACGGCTTCGCCGCCGATCTCGACGCCGCGGTGGACTTCTACAACCAGCGTTTCGACATCGGCCTGACGCCACAGGAACACGACGATCTCGTGGCTTTTCTGCGCACGCTCTGACTGCAAGGCTATGCCATGGATCGCAATAACAATCAGATCGAACGGGCTTACAGGACGTCATTCCTGCGGGAATCCATTTTTGTAAGGTCAAATAACGTCAACATGGCTCCCCGCTGAAGCCTGCCCTCGAGTGCTTAAATCGGGGGCGGGGACGACGATTAGGTTGTCGCTACCGTGCCCCTCGTCATTATCATCGCGACGGCGATGAAGATGAGTATTGCGAGCACCCCGATCACCGCTTCCGCGTTCAACATTCCCGAGGAGCCCCAGCGCGTGTGCGCCCAACCTTCTACCACGGTCATGTAAGCGATGGGCATGTTCGACAGAGAGGCGAACAGGTTGTATTTGGTGGCGGCAGCGCCAAGTCCGATCGCCTCGAGCACTACCGCCGAGAATCCGGCGTAGGTCAGCCCCGAGATGAACGCGTAGATCGTCGTGAACACGATGTACATCGGCTCGGTGCGCGGCGCAATCGCCATCGCGATCGCACACACGACCTGCAACAGACCGTAGAGCGCGTACGCGGTCTTGCGATTCATGCGGTCGCAGAGGTAGCCTCCCGCCAGGCAACCGAACGCAGAGACGATGCCGCCGAGGACGCCGGTGACGAGCGCGACCGTATCGGCGGTTGCGTGCCAATCATCCGCGACGGCGGACCACAGTCCCGACGCCGCGCCGGTGCCGATGGGCAGAAAGCAGATCAAGAGCGCGAGAAAACCCGGACGCGAGCGCGCAACCTGCCACAGATCCTTGAACACTTCGACGAGATTGCGCCAGTATTTGCCACCGCGAAACATGGCAGGTGGTTCGGTGACGAAGATGAGCGCGATGCAACACAACAGGCAGGTGACACCGAGCACTGCGCCCGCGATCCATGGCTCCGGAAAACTTTGCGCCATCCACAATCCGGCTCCGCCGCCCAAGCCTCCGCCGCCCAAGTTGCCTGCCTGGAACCAGCCTCCGGCACGCCCCTTCTCTGCTGGCGCCGTACCATAGACCATCAGGCTCTCGACCGACATCGCAAGAAACGTCACCGCCGTATTCGAGACCACGACCACAACGTACAGCAACGGCATGAACCTGCCATTGGCTGGCACGGCGCCCGTGGCGTAGATCCCTACGGCGCTGATGACCGCGGCGATGAGATACCACGTCTTGCGCGAGAGCGTGGTATCGGCGATCGGTGCCCACAGGAATTTCCAGGTCTGCGGAATGAAGCTGATGGCCACCAGCTCCGCCACCTGCTCCACGCTTACGCCGGCCTGCGTAAGCAGATACGCCACCGCCACCGTCAGGTACCCGCTCATCACGCCGAAGGGCACGATGAGGACCAGGAACACGATGGGGTGCGCGCGGCGGGCGGCGATCAAATATGGCTCACGATCGCGAGCAGCGTGGTCAGTGCGGCCGTTATTCCGCGCGATCTCATTCTTATGGCTGCCTCTGGGGGAGTTGTTCGCGCCTTCATTCTTGCATCAAATGGGCTGCACGTGGCGCAACTCCGAATGCGCTAGAACAGAAGTGGAAATCAACCAGGTTGTCATCCCGGCGAAGGCCGGGATCCAAGTTTGCAGCGTGTGCCACATTGGCCGAAATTGGGCCCCGGCCTGCGCCGGGGCGACGAATTAACGTCTGCGACGGTGCAGGAACCTTCCACTGCGTTCGGGTGCGAGCTTGCCGGAACGATACGCGATCACGCCGTTCACCAGTACGCAATCGATACCCTGCGATAGCTGTTTGGGCTGTTTGAATGTGGCGACATCCTTCACCGTCGCAGCATCGAACACGACCACATCCGCGTACGCACCCGCGACGAAGCTCGCCACGATCGTCGAGCTGGAACTGGCGAGCGGAGAGTCCGCTCATCTTGTGCACCGCCGTCTCGAGCGAAAACAGGCCTAGTTCCCGGCTGTAGTGTCCGAGTACGCGCGGGAACGTGCCCCACAACCGCGGATGCGGATGCTGATCGTGCGGCAGGCCATCCGAGCCGATCATCGTTGCGGGGTACTTGAGCACCCGCTGCACGTCCTCTTCGCACATCTGGAAATAGCACGCGCCACCCGGCTGCAGGCGATCGCACGCTTCCTGCTGCGTGCATCCCCATTCGACCGCGATGTCCGCGAGCATGCGCGCTGCCATTTCGGGATGCGGTGTCGACCAGGTAATCAGGACGTCGATGACGCCATCGACCATCTCCCGGCGCAGCACTGTCGAGCCCGCAATGTAAGGATACATGTCGAGTCCGATCGACTGGCCTCTGCGGGCGGCGTCGAATTGCGCAAGCGTCTGCACGGTACGGCCCCAGTTGGCCGGCCCTGCGCACTTGTGGTGCGATACGACCACCGGCACTTTGCCGCGGCGTCCGGTGGCAAAGGCCTCGTCGAGCGAGTCGAGGACCTTCTCGTGTTCGTCGCGGATATGGGTCGTGTACACGCCGCCCGCTTCACCGGCAATGCCTGCGAGCAGCACGAGTTCATCGATGTCGGCCGCGGCGCCGGTCGCATAGAACACGCCGGAACTAAGGCCTGTCGCGCCCGCCTCCATGCCTTCGCGCAACAGTTCGACCATCCTCGCCTGCTGGGCGCGCGTGGCGGGACGGTATGGATCGTCCATCGTCGCCACGCGCAGCGTCGAATGTCCGACCAGCGCTGCCACGTTGACCGCAGGTCGCGCCTGCCTCACAGCTTCAACGTACGCGGCCATCGTCGGATAGACGTACTTGTCATTGCCAAGCAGGTTGAGTGGCGGCGGCGCGTCCGCGTGTACCAGCGGCGCCAGGCTGATGCCGCAATTGCCGATGACGACGGTGGTCACGCCCTGGCTGATCTTCGGCAGCATCTCGGGCGCCGCCAATACGATCTGGTCGTCGTGCGTATGCACATCGATGAACCCCGGCGCGACGATCCTGCCGGTGACATCGATGATGTCGGCGCCTTGCGTGGGCAGACGCTCGCCGACGGCAGCAATGCGCTCACCCTCGATGCGAACATCGGCCACGAATCGGGGCGCGCCCGTACCGTCGATGACCGTGCCGCCACGCAGGAGCAACGCGGCCCCGGGTTCAATACTCATATCGGCTGCCTTTCGCGTTTCGACCATGCCGCCTGCAGGGCGGGGTGCGTTTCGCTGTCCACGCCTCGCTCCTGCAACGCCTGGCGCACGCGCTTCAACTGGCCCAGTGCCGGCGGGCCACGACGCAACCCGGTGCCGACCATCAATATCTCGAGATAAGCCAGTTGCGCGAGATACGCCTCCGTGCCGACGCGCATCAGCGGGTCGGCCGGCACGACGATCGGCAATACGATGTCCACCACCTCGGCCAACGGCGTATTCGGCTGCGTCATGGCGATGATCGTCGCGCCCTGCTGCTTCGCGACACCCACCGACTCCAGCAGGAACGGCATCCGCCCGACATGTGAGATCGCCAGAACGACGTCGTTCTTGTTCATCGTCGCTGCCGAGACCAGCTGCAGGTACGCATCGAAATAGAAATTCGACTGCAGGCCGAGGCGCGAGAACCGCGCCTGCGCGTCGCTGGCCATGAACATCGACGTGTTGCCGACGGCATAGCAATCGATTCGTCGCGCTTTCGCGATGCACGTGACTGCCCGTTCGACCACCGCCGGCGCGATGTGCTGTTCGAGGTTCGCGAGGGCGCTCGCCGCCCCCTGCAGCACCTTGTGCGTGACCGTCTGGATGTTGTCGCCGGGCGCCAGCGCACGGTGCAGCGCCGATGTTCCGATAGCGAGCGTCTGCGCGAGGCTGAGCTTGAACTCACGCAGGCCGCCAAGACCCAGGGCCCGGCAGAAGCGAATGATCGACGGGGGGCTGACCTTTGCCCGCCGCGCCAGCGAGTCGATATTGGCGCGCAACGCGAACTGCGGATCGTCGAGCACTGCCGCCGCGACCCGCTGCTGCGCCCTCGACAAGGTCGCGGCACGCTCGCGGGTTGCGTGGAGCAGATCGCCCAAGGGGGCGTTGGTCGTGCTGCGGCGTCTGCTCACAAGGATCAACCTGCCGGTTGGTCAGAAAAACGTCCGGATCGCACCCGTCACGCGATAGTCGTCGTCGACGGTGAACAAGGCACGCCATTTATCGAAGGTCGTGCATGGATGTGAGATGCCGCAGCCGACCAGATCGCCGACCTCGGGTGGATCGTCGGCGGCGAAGCTCAGATACGCGTGCTGGTCGTTCATCGCGGTAATCCTCCACGACGTTGGCACCGGACGCGGTGTGGCATCGGTGCCGGGGCGGTAGCGCATTCGGGCGACCGGCAGATCGAGGTCGAACGATGCGTCGCGCTTGCCCATGGTGAGAATGGCGAGCCCCGGTTCAGGACAGGATTGCACACGCGACCACACCTCGAGCGCGGGCTGCAGACCCGTCCGAGATTGCCAGGCAGCGCCGCTGCGCGCCTTGACCTGCTCCAACATGCGATTGTAGAAACCGGAATCGTGCGTGACGTAGCAGCCGCTGCGCAGAATCGTCAGCACGGGCATCGACAGTCGCAGCGGCAATTCGCGCGCGACGATGTCGAACGCCGCCGAGCCGCCCGCGGTGAGGATGATCGACTCGCCACCGAACAACTTTTCTGCGTCACAGGCGAGCGCGACGTCCTTCACGCGTCGCATAAGCGCACTTACCATCACCGTATCGCCCGCAGAGTCGCCTTTGACCTGCAGGCCCTCGTAACATTCCAGACCCGACAGCATGACGCTCCGGCTCGCCGCGACGGCGCGCGCCACGCTCATCGCCTCGTCGAAGCTCCGGCAACCGGTGCGGCCGCCCGGCACGCCCAGCTCAACCAATGCCGTGAGCTTGCGCGACATCGGCTGCCCCGCGGCGGCGGCTTCGATCGCCGCCAGTTGTGCCAGCGAATCGACCAGAAAGTAGAACTCGAGATCCCGATGCATTTCGTGCAAACCGATCGCCGTTGCGACTTCGGTTGCTCCAAGCAGCTGATTGGCCATGATCACGCGACGCACGCCAAACCGTGCGCAGATGCCGAGTTGCTGAACGTTGGCGACGGTAATGCCCCATGCGCCGGCGGCCAGCTGCTGCGCGAAGATCTGCGGCGCCATCGTCGTCTTGCCGTGCGGCGCCAGCAGCACGCCGGTCGATGCGGTGAAGTCGCGCATCCACGCGTGGTTGTGCGCGAGCGCGGAATCGCGGATCACCGCCAGCGGCAGCGGCAGGTCGCCGGCGAGCACGCTCCAGCGCTGCGCACCGATGGCGGAGATCGGCATCGCCGGCGCAGACAGCGGGTAACCCTTCGCGGTCGCGTCGAGCGTTTCGGCCAGGATCGGATCGATGTTCATGATGGCCCTCTCAGAGGATGTCATCGCGTAAACACGCCTTGAATCGGCCCGGAGCCACTTCCCGCAAAGACGGGGCTGTGGCCGCGCAGGCTTCCTGCGCGTACGGACAACGGGTACGGAACACGCAGCCCGATGGCGGACTCACCGGACTCGGGATGTCGCCCTGAAGCAAGCGGCGGTGGCGGCGCATGGAAGGATCGGGACGCGGACACGCTTCGAGCAGCGCCTGCGTGTAAGGGTGCTGTGGCGCGCGGTACAGTTCCTTCGCCGACGCGACTTCCATCACCTTGCCGAGATAGAGTACGACGATCCGATCGCACAGAAATTCGACGACGTCGAGGTCGTGCGATATGAACAGCATCGTGAGTCCGAAGCGTTCGCGCAAATCCGATAGCAGGTTGATGACCTGCGCTTGGATCGACACGTCGAGCGCGGACACGGGTTCGTCGGCGACGATGAACCGCGGTTCGACCGCGAGCGCGCGCGCAATGCCGATCCGCTGCCGCTGCCCGCCCGAGAACTCGTGCGGGAAGCGTCGGGCATGTTCGGGCGCCAGGCCGACCAGCGATAACAGCTCCGCGATCCGTTCGCGGCGTGCGGGGCCCGGATGCAGTCCGTGGGTGGCCATCGCTTCGTCGAGCGTGTCGCTGACACGCCGGCGCGGATTCAGGCTCGCGTACGGGTCCTGGAAAATGATCTGCAGGCGGCGGCGGAAAGGCCGCATCGCGCGCGTTGACAGGGGCACAAGATCGGTGCCTTCGAACCGCACTTCGCCGGCAGTGGGCTCGATCAGTTTCAATATCGAACGCCCGATCGTGCTCTTACCCGAGCCGGATTCACCGACGAGTCCCAGTACTTCGCCGGTGCCGATCGCGAAACTGACGTCGTCGACGGCCCGCACCGGATGATCGCCATGGCCGAAATATTTTTTCAACCCGCGCACCGTGAGCATCGCGTCGTTCATACTATCGCCCAGCGAATGCAGCGCGAGCGCCGGCCCGCGGCAAGATCGGCCAGCGGCGGCATCGCGGTAGAGCATTCGGGCAATGCGAGCGCGCAGCGCGGCGCGAACGCGCATCCTGGCAACGGATCGAGCGGGCTCGCCACCTGCCCGGGAATCGCGTTCAGTCTCCGCGCCGACCCTGTCGCTGGCGCCTCGGCGTCCAGCGAGCGCCGTGGCAGGCACGCCAGCAGGCCGCGCGTGTAGGGATGGCGAGGTGCCTTGAACAACGCGTGGACGCCGCCCTCTTCCACGACGCGGCCGTTGTACATGACGACGACACGATCGGCGATTTCGGCGACGACGCCGAGATTGTGCGTAACGAACAGTACCGCCATGCCGATATCGCGCCGCAATTTGTCAAGCAAGGCAAGAATCTGCGCCTGGATCGTGACATCGAGCGCGGTCGTCGGCTCGTCCGCGATGAGCAGCGATGGATTGCACGCGAGCGCCACCGCAATCATCACCCGCTGGCGCATGCCGCCGGACATTTGATGCGGATATTCGTCGATGCGCTGCTTCGCCGCGGGGATCTCCACCAGTTCGAGCATTTCCAGCGCACGCTGCCTCGCCGCCACGCGATTCATGCCCAGATGCAGTGCCGCGGCTTCCGCAATCTGGTCGCCGACGGTGAACACCGGGTCGAGGCTCGTCATCGGCTCCTGGAAGATCATCGCGATGTCGCGACCGCGCAACTTGCGCATGGCCTTTGCGGGCAGTTGTGCCAAATCGACGATGGGGCCATCTCGTGTCCGGAACAGGATCGCGCCGCCCACGACACGCCCTGGCGGATTTGGAATCAGCCCCATAATCGACAGGCTGGTCACGGATTTGCCGGAGCCGGATTCGCCGACGACGGCAAGCGTTTCCCCGGCAGTCAGCGCAAACGAAACGTCCTCGACGGCTTTCACCAGCCCGGCATCGGTGAAGAAATGCGTCTGCAGGTGGCTGACCTGCAGCAATGGGCTATCGGCGTGGCCCGAATTGGTCACGGTTACATCGCCTTCCGGAGCCTGGGGTCGAGCAGATCGCGGAAGCCGTCGCCCACCATCTGCAGCGACAGCGCCGAGAGAATGATCGCGACGCCTGGAAACACGACGAGCCAGATCGCCTGATGTGCGAACTGCTGGCTGCTGGCGATCATCGTGCCCCAGGTCGGAAGCGCCGGCGGCACGCCGACGCCGAGGAAGGACAGCCCCGCTTCGGCGAGTACCGCGTAGGCAAAGATGAACGTCGCCTGGACCAGGATCGGCGATGCGATGTTGTTCAGGATATGAATGAATAGGATGCGCCACGTCGAGACGCCGAGTGCCCGCGCGGCCTCGATGAAAAGCAGCTCGCGCACGACCAGCGTCGACGCGCGCACGACCCGGGCAACGCGTGGGGTGTAGACGACGGCCAATGCCAGGATCACGTTGGTCATCGATGCGCCCAGTACCGCGACGAGAGCGATAGCAAGCAGGATATCCGGGAACGACATCATCGCATCGACCAGCCGCATGATCGGACCGTCCAGCCGGCGAAAGAATCCGGCCGTGAGTCCAAGCAGCACACCGCCGGTCATCGAGATAAGAACGACCATGGCGCCGATCATCAAAGAATAGCGCGCCCCGAAAATCACGCGCGAGAATACGTCGCGGCCAAGCTCGTCGGTGCCGAACCAATGTGCGGCGCGCGGGCTTTGCAACCGGTCGAGGATCTTGAGCGACATCGGGTCGTAGGGCGTGATCCACGGCGCGAAGATCGCGAGCGTCACGACGATGCCGAGGATCACCGCGCCGACCAGGACCAGCCGGCGCCGGAACAGCTTGCGCAGGATGATCGCGGTCGGGCCGCGCGAAACAGCGGTGACGGGCATCGACGTGACGGCGGCGGTCATTTCGTCGTTACCTCGATCAGTATTTCACCCGCGGATCGACGACCAGGTATAGCAGGTCGATCAGCAGGTTGATAAGCACATAGAGGCCGGCGATCACGAGCAGCGCGCCCTGAATGACCGGATAGTCTCGGCGCAGGACCGCGGACACGACCAGGTTGCCAATGCCCGGCAATCCGAAGACGGTTTCGGTTACGATCGCGCCACCGATCAGCAGCGCAAAAGTGAGACCGAGAATCGTGATCACCGGAATCAGCGCATTGCGCAGCGCGTGGTGCAGGATCACGCTCGCTTCCGAGAGTCCTTTGGCGCGCGCGGTCCGGATGTGGTCTTCCCCCAGGACATCGAGCATGCTCGCCCGCGTGAAACGCAGGATCAGCGCCGAATTGACCACGCCCAGCACGATCGACGGCAAGATCAGATGATGCAGGCGATCGCTCAAGGGCGCGCCAGGATCGCCGTAGCCCGCCACCGGAAACCAGCCCAGGCCCACCGCAAAAATCTGCATCAGAATCAGGCCGAACCAGAAACTCGGTATGCTCGCGCCGAGCATGGCGAAGCCCGAGAAGAACTGGTCGACGCTCTTGCCACGCCAGACGGCCGCAATGATGCCGCAAGGAACGCCGATCAGTGTGGCGATAAGGATCGAGAACAGCGTCAGGAAGAAGGTCGGTTCCGCGCGCTCGGCGAGCGCCTGCGTGACGGGTCGCTGCAGGAAAATCGACTGACCGAGGTTGCCGCGCGCCAGTTCACCCAGCCAGTAGACAAACTGCAACGGCAGCGGCTTGTCGAGCCCGTACGACGCGCGTAATTTCGCGATGTCGGCGGCCGTCGCCTGCTCGCCGAGCATCACCGCCGCGGGATCTCCCGGCGCGAGGCGCGTGATGAAGAAGACGATCGTGGCCACCAGCAGCATCACGATCACCATGCCGGCAAAACGCGAAGCAAGATACCGGGTCATGATCTGAGCTGCCAGAGATACGGTCAACGCAAGCGGGCAATCCTCATTTGTCCAGCCAGGTGTTCCAGAAGAACGGCCAGGGCATCGCAACATAGCCTTCAAGCTTCGGCGACCGAGCAGTCACGCTGTTGAAATAGCCGACCCTGATATAGGGCACCTCGGTGAACACCACCGACTGCACGTTGCCCCACAACGCGCCACGCTTCTTCGGATCGGCTTCGGCGTTGAGCGCCGCAAGCGAAGCATCCTTGGCCGGCGAACTCCACCAACCCGGCGCACCGTCACCAAGTTGCGGCGGCGTCAGCGTCGGATCGGGCAAGACGGCGGAGTGCGTGATGTAGATGTCCCACAGTGCGGGATCGTTGCGGCGCTGGATCAGCGTCGACCAGTCGACCACCTGCATGTCGATCTTGAACCCTGCGGCCTTGAGGTTCTCTGCCATCACCAGCGCCATGCGATAGTGGAAGTCGTACTGCTGGCTGGTGAGAATCCTGATCGGCGTGCCGTCGTACTTGGCGCTCGCGACCAACGCCGCCGCCTTCTTCGCGTCGCCCTTGCCGTAGTTCTCGGTGCCGGCCGTTGAATAGAACGGCGTGTTCTTGGCGTAGTGGCTCGCCTCCGTGGTGTAGAACTTCGGATCGCCGAATCCGGCACCCATCATGTCGGCGTTGTTGAGCGCCGCTTCCACGGCCTGGCGCAGCGCGAGATTTGTCAGCGGTCCCTGCTTCGTATTCAATACCAGGTACGGAAAACCGAAGGGCGAGGTCAATACGGGCTTCACGTTGGGCGCGTTCTCGATTCGCGCATACGATTCAACCGGCAGCAGGTCGGCAAACTGGTATTGGCCCGACAGCGATCCCTCGACCCGCGTGTTGGCATTGGGCACGGGAATGAAGCGCAGTTCGTCGATCCATGCTTCGCGATGGCCACCGTAGCCGCTCGCCGGTTCCTTGCGCGCGCTGTAGCCGTCGTAGCGCACCAGCTGCACGTACTGGTCCGGTTTGCGTTCCTTGAACTTATAGGGCCCGGTGCCGACGTACTCGGTGAGCGGTGTGGCGATGGTCTCCTTCGGCATGATCGCCGCGAAACCGTTCGGCAGCGCCAGGTGTGCG
Organism: uncultured beta proteobacterium; assembly: GCA_963829375.1. Classification (GTDB taxonomy): domain Bacteria; phylum Pseudomonadota; class Gammaproteobacteria; order Burkholderiales; family Casimicrobiaceae; genus PALSA-1003. The sequence continues at coordinate 76,210 of CAWHIS010000019.1, forward strand.
AGCAAGGGCGCATAGGGCCGGTTGAGCGTGATCACGATCGAGTCCGCCCCCTTGGCCTCGAGACTCTTGATCTCCTTGGCCACGGCCTTCCCACGCGGAGCTGTGTCCATCCATCGCTTCAACGACGCAACGACATCGTCAGAGGTCATCTCCTTGCCGTTGTGGAACTTGACGCCCTTGCGCAGTGGAATCGTATAGACGAGGCCGTCTTTGGAAATCGCCGGCATGCTCTCCGCGAGCATGGGCGTCACGTTCCAGTTGGCATCGAACGTGTACAGCAGTTCGTAGATGTGCTGCGTAATGATACCGACCAGGTCGGCGGTCGACGCCATCGGATCGAGCGTCTGCGGTTCGCCGATCATCGCGATGTTGGCGGCGCCGCCCTTGACCGGCGCCGCCAGCGCGTAGTCCGCCGTGAAGGCCGAGAGCGCAGCACAAGCCATCGCGATGACAGCCCAAGCACCCCGCAGGCGTGAGCGTCCGCCACCAAACGGGAAGGGCTGCGAACTAGGGCCGGGTATGCGAAACATTATTCCTCCTCGACGTGTGTGTCGACACTGTGTAATTAAATTACATCTCGCGGAAAGTGTACGCCATTTCCCGGGAGCGTCAAGGGCAGTCGCGGGCGCCTACATCCCATAGGACAATCGACACGCTCTGGCCCTGCCCCGAAGCGGAATCGTCGCGTTGGCGGCTGATGACAATTCAGGTATTCTGTAATTTAATTTCATCCGGTCTCGTTGCGGCCCGGTACGAAGAAGTCGATCCACGATAGGAGGTGACAATGAGCATCGAATTCCTCGGCGGGACTCGCGCCGGCCCTGGTGGTCAGCCTCTGCCATTCTCGCCGGCGGTCAAGGCCGGGCCGTTTGTGTTCGTGTCTGGCCAGCTGGCGCTGGGCGACAACGGCGAACTCGTGCCCGGAGGCATCGAGGCACAAACGCGGCAAACGTTGAAGAACGTCGAGAAGGCGCTGGCACTGGCCGGATGCACGCTCAAGGACGTAGTGAAGGCGACCGTGTGGCTCGATGACGCCCGCGACTTCTGGACGTTCAACCGCGTCTACGCCGAACATTTCCCGGAGAGCAAGCCCGCGCGGTCGACGACGCAGGCAAAGCTGATGATCGACGCCAAGATCGAGATCGAAGTCGTCGCCTACAAGGCCTAGCGACTGAACTTGGGCCCCAGCCTGCGCCGGGGCGACACCCCTCACAAGCCGTCGTTTCGGCGAGGGCCGGAACCCAATCGGCACGTGGTCCTCCTACCGTCTTGGTTTTATTTCACCCTAAGCGCGCCAGCGCACCGATTCCCTTGCCGCTCACTGCTATGATGGTGCACTAAAGGTGAATCGTGAAAATCTTCTATACCGCATTTCGGCAGGCAGAAAATTTCATCGTCGGTCTGTTGATCGGCCTTGCTCTTGTCGTCCCTTTCCTGGCCTGACCGATGGACGCCGAGCCTGTTCTTCCCGGCTACGGTGCCACGCCGGCCTTGCGCGACAAGTTCCTCAAGGCGCTCGATGCGGACGACTACTCGGCGTTGCGCCGCCTGTCCGTGGACCTGCGCAGCTGCACCGACGTGCTGCCGAGCAGCGTGTGCGTGACGCTTGGTTTGCCGCGCGGCAGCACTTACGCAAAGGCCGCGAAGACCATCGTCGCGTAGCGCCGGGCGCGAGTGCTACGCTATGTAGTCGTACGCCATATAGAGCAGGGCAAGACAAAGCATCGACAGAGTCCAGGCGATGAGTGCCTCGGCAGCCATCGTGCGGCAGCCGCTGCGGCGATGCAGAACGTACGTGACGGGCGCGGCGATCAGGCCGTAGAGAAAGAATGCGGCGGCCAGCCAGTACATCAGTTTGAGCAGAGTGTGCAACATGGAGTAACCTTCGGTCTTCCCTCCACTTCATAGCGCCACGCGAGGCAGGGATGGCGCCAGGGCGGACGGTCCGGTGGAGTCGCTAACGCGGGCCGGAATAGTAACGGCGCGACCCTATCTGCACTACCGAATGTTTTGCATAGGTGATATGCACCATGTTCAACATCAGGCGGGTCGACCTCAATCTGCTGCCGGTCTTTGAAGCGGTCTACGAAGAGCAGAGCTTGTCGCGGGCCGCTGTCCGTCTGACAATGACCCAGTCGGCGGTCAGCCACGCCGTGACGCGTCTCCGCGCGTTGTTCCGGGATGAGCTGTTCGTGCGCCAGGCGCGCGGCGTGTCGCCGACGTCGACGGCCGACCTGATCTACGCCAAGGTGCGCAGCGGACTGGAACTGGTGCGCGAGGCCGTCGACGAACTGCAGGGTTTCGATCCCAAGACTTCGACACGCAGGTTCTTCGTCACCATCCCCCACCCGCTGGGTCCGATGATCGCGCTGCGCTTGCGCGAGCGGTTCGCCAAGATTGCGCCGCGGGTCGATGTCGTCACCAGCACGCGATCGCGTCCAATCGATCTCGACCGCGCTTTGCGCGAGGGCCGGACCGACGCGGCAGTCGACTGGCTCGAGCCGCGCGGAAGTCACTTCAAAAAGACGTTGCTGTTCAACGACACGCTGGTCTTGGTGGCGCGCGAGGGCCATTCGGCGCTGCGCCACCCGGTTTCAGCGAAAACCCTGCGCGAAGGAAAATTCGTTACCTTGCGGCCCCGCGTCGAACGCGGCGAACACCCGTCGCCGGGGATCCAGGAGTGGCGGCAACTAAAGCCGAACGTCGCGCTGGAGGTGTCGGAGATCCTGGAAATATTCATGGTGGCCAGCCAGTCCGACCTGTTCGGCATCATCCCGCAGAGCATGGAAAAAGTGGCCCGCGGCATGTTCGGGCTACGCGCGTTGCGCGAACCGACCAACGCGGCGCCCGTACCGATCATGCTTATCTGGCACGCCAGCCGCGATGCCGACCCCGCGCACGCTTTCCTCCGCAAGGAACTGGGCGCCGTCGCGACGTCGATCGTGCGTCGCGGCTGAACTGCAGGCGAACTGGGTTGCGGCATCATTCAACAAACAGGAGTCGTCGATGAGATCGCCCCGCTTCAGATACGGACGCAATATCGTGTTTGCATGGGCTCTATATGCGTCCCTTCTCGGCGGCGTGCAGGCGCAGACGCAAACCGACCCGCTGCCATCCTGGAACAGTGGGTCAGCCAAGAAGGCGATCGTCGACTTCGTGACAACGACGACGACGCAGGGAAGTCCGCGGTTCGTGCCCCCCGCCGAGCGCATCGCCACGTTCGACCAGGATGGCACCCTTTGGGTCGAGCACCCTGTGTATTCGCAGTTGATGTATTGCCTCGACCGGGTGCCGGCCGTCGTCAAGGCGAAGCCGGGACTGGCGAAGACCGAACCGTTCAAGACGGTGCTGTCCGGCGACCACGAGGCGATCGCTAAGCTCTCCACGAAGGACCTCGAGAAGATAGTGGTGGCAACGCTCACCGGTATGTCGGTCGACGAGTTCGCCGTACAAGCGAAAAAGTGGCTGCAAACCGCCAAGCATTCCCGCTGGAAACGCCACTACACTGAACTGACATATTTGCCGATGCAGGAGGTGCTGAAGTATCTCCGTGCGAACGGCTACCGTACCTACATCGTGACCGGTGGCGGCCAGGACTTCGTGCGCCAGTATTCCGAGGAGGTTTACGGCGTGCCGCCGGAGCAGGTCGTCGGCACGGCCGGCGCAACGAAGTATGGCTACGACAGGAGCGGCAGACCGCTTTTGACCAAGGAGCCCAAACTGATGCTCAACGATAATGATGCGGGCAAGCCGGAGGGCATTCATCTGATGATCGGGCGCCGGCCTCGCGCGGCGTTCGGCAACTCAACCGGCGATCAGCAGATGCTGGAATACACGGCGGCAGGCGACGGCGCACGGCTGATGATGCTGGTCCTGCACGACGATGCCAAACGCGAGTACGCGTATGGACCCGCCATCGGCCTCCCGTACACGAAAGTCGGTACGATGACCGATGAACTCTACAACGAGGCCAAGAAGCAGGGCTGGACCGTCATCAGCATGAAGAACGACTGGAAGCGGATTTTCGCGTTCGAATAGCAAACTTTAATTGCGCACCCGCGCAACCACCGGGACCGGCCATGGGCCGTAAACTCATCGGCGCCGATCCTTTCCCGAGGAGACGACGATGAAACACCTGCTCATTGCACTTTCTGCTCTTGCTTTGACATTCGGGGCCGCTGCAGCGCTGGCCGACGATACGAGTCTCATCAATGCGGCAAACGACGATTTGAGGCCCCTCACTCCCGCTCAATCGGCGCAGATGAAGGCCGAACGCGATGCGGCGAAGGCCAAGTGGGCGGCCATGACGCCGGCTGAGAAAGCCGCAGCGACCCAGTCGATGAGGAGCAAGAGAATCGCAGACATGAATCACATGGACAAGTTTGCCCAGAACGACGACCTCACTGCGATGACCAAGAGCGAAACAGCGCAGATGAAGGCCGAGCGCGAAGCGGCGCAAGCCAGTTACGCGAAGTTGACGCCCGAGCAGAAGGCGGCGCTCAGGAAGTCCGCGCAGCAGAAGAGGCTGTCCGAAATGAATGCCATGGAGCGAGTTGGCCAGAACGATGACCTGAGCCGTTACATGTCCTACTGACTGCGTCGGCGTGCGCTACGGGCGCACATCGGTGCGGCCGTTCACGTTCTATCGCCGCGCGGCGATTGAACATGGCCGCCGGCCTAGATGCCGTCCGGAAGTGGCCGGATCGAAGCGCATATGGAGCATTTGACTGATAGGAACGCCATGAGCAAGTTATTCGACAAGATCAAGGAAGAATTCCTGGCGATGATTCCGCCTACGATATTCTTTTTTGTCGCCCTGCATATCGTTGCGCTCGTCCGCGCATTGATGACAGAGGGCACCGGGATCGCCGCGCTGTCGACGATTTCTATTACGGTCGCGGCTCTCATCCTCGGCAAGTCGGTCTTGATTGCAGACATGCTGCCGATCATCAATCGCTTTCCGGAAAAACCGCTGATTCACAACGTCGTCTGGAAGACGTCGATCTACCTGCTCATGTCAGCGCTCATTCACTATCTGGAACGGCTCTATGATTTTTCGAGGCAAGCCGGCGGCATTGTCGCGGGCAATGAAAAGCTGCTCGCCGAAATCGTCTGGCCACATTTCTGGGCCATCCAGATCATTCTGCTCGTGCTTATACTTACATACTGCACGATGTACGAACTGACGCGCGTGATCGGCAAAGAAAAGATCCTGCGGATATTCTTCGGTCCCCTTCCGATCCCGGCGGTTTGACGGCAGGGGATCCTTCCCGGCCGGCTCGCGCTCGATGCGGTTGCGCCCGACATTGACAGCACGCGCCTACGATCGATAATGCGCGGTGCAGCCCTCCGTCGGAAGGGCAGACCGGAGGAGCGGCGTCATGACATCTACGGACCGATTCGCGCGCGGCGTATTTGTGCCCGCGCTCACGCCTTTCGCGGCTGATCTCACGGTCGACCGGGCGCGATTTCTCGCGCATTGCGCGTGGTTGCTCGAACAGGGCGCCCATGGTCTCGCCGTATTCGGGACGACCAGCGAGGCGAATTCGCTCTCCATCAACGAACGGATACAGCTGCTCGATCACTTGGTCGACCACGGCATCCCTGCCAACGTGCTGATGCCGGGCACCGGATGCTGCGCGCTGCCGGACACCGTCGCACTCACGCGCCATGCGCTGGACCGGGGTGCTTTCGGCGTGCTGCTGCTGCCGCCGTTCTACTACAAGAACATCAGCGACGACGGTGTCTTCGCGACGATCGCCGAGGTGGTGCAGCGCGTGGCCGACCGGCGCCTGCGTATCTACCTTTACCATATCCCGCCGATGGCGGGCGTCGGCTTTTCGCTGCCGGTGATCGAACGGATGCTCAAGGCGTTCCCCGGTGTGGTCGTGGGGATCAAGGACAGCTCGGGTGACTGGAACAATACCGCGGCGATGCTCAAGGCGTTCCCCGGATTCGAAGTCTTTCCCGGCAGCGAAACGTATCTCCTCGATGCGCTTCGTCTGGGCGGCACAGGTTGCATCTCCGCGACGGCCAATGTCAATGTCGCACCGATGCGGCGATTGATCGACGGCTGGACTTCACCGGCGGCGGATGCGCTCCAGGCGCAGCTCACGGCAGTGCGCGCAGCCGTCCAGAAATATCCGTTGGTATCGGCCAACAAGGCGATCCTCGCACATGCGCATCGCGACTCGGCTTGGAATGTGGTGCGTCCGCCGCTGCGCTCGCTTTCCACTGAGGCAACCACAGAACTGCTGCGCGCGCTCGAGGCATTGCAGTTCTCGCTCCCGTCGATATCGCAGCAGCCGCTGGCGACCGCATGACCGGTGCAAGCGGAATGCGCCGCGGCCTGACCCGCTACGGCGACGCGGAGTTTTCGCTGTTCCTGCGCAAGGCCTTCATCAAGGCAATGGGCTACACCGACGACGCGCTGGCGCGGCCGATCGTCGGCATCACTAACACGTACAGCGATTTCAACCCCTGCCATGCGACGGTCCCGCAACTCATCGCCGCGGTCAAGCGTGGCGTCATGCTGGCCGGCGCCCTGCCGATGGAGTTTCCGACGATTTCGATCCACGAGTCGTTCGCGTATCCGACCAGCATGTACCTGCGCAATCTGATGGCGCTCGACACCGAGGAGATGATTCGCGCACAGCCGGTGGATGCGGTGGTGCTGATCGGCGGATGCGACAAGACGATACCGGCGCAGCTCATGGCCGCGGCATCGGCCAACGTGCCGGCGATCGTCGTTCCGACGGGTCCGATGCTGACGCGAACGCATGACGGCGAAAGGCTGGGCGCGTGTACCGATTGCCGCCGTTACTGGGCCCGTTTCCGTGCCAGCGAAATCGACCAACCCGAAGTCGATACTGTCAATGAGCGCCTTGCGCCGACCGCGGGGACGTGCATGGTGATGGGCACGGCGAGCACGATGGCCTGCATCGCCGAGGTACTCGGCACCAGTCTTCCGGGGGCCGCGACGATCCCGGCAGTCCACGCAGAGCGCCTGCGGCTCGCCGAAGCCTCGGGCACGCGGGCCGCCGCGATGGCGACACAGGCGATCCGTCCCGACGCTCTGCTCACCGCAAAGTCCTTCACCAATGCGCTGGTTGTACTCCAGGCCATCGGCGGTTCCAGCAACGCGCTGATCCATCTGACCGCGATCGCGGCGCGCCGCGGCATACGTATCGATCTCGATCGCTTCGATGAGCTGGGCCGCAGGATCCCGGTGCTGGTCGACCTGAAGCCGACGGGCCAGCATTACATGGAACACCTGCACGAGGCTGGCGCGCTCAACGCGGTATTGCGCGAACTTCAGCCATTCCTCCACCTCGACGTGCCGACGGTAGGTGGCAAAACGCTGGGCGAGGTCATCGCCGCAGGAGAAGTCGTCCCCGGCCAGAGCGTCGTGCGGACCCGCGCGCAGCCGGTCTTCGGCAGCGGCGGCCTTGCCGTCCTGCACGGCAACCTGGCGCCGGGCGGCGCGCTGATCAAGCATTCGTCGGCGACGCCGGCGTTGCTCAAACACACTGGTCGCGCAGTGGTATTCGATTCGCTCGACGATCTTGCCGCGCGGATCGATGCGCCGGATCTCGACGTGGCACCCGAGGATGTGCTCGTATTGCGCAACGCCGGCCCTCGCGGCGCCCCCGGAATGCCCGAAGCAGGCTATATTCCGATTCCGAAGAAGCTGGCACAACGCGGGGTCAAGGATATGGTACGCATTTCCGACGCACGCATGAGCGGTACCGCGTTCGGCACCATCGTGCTGCACATCACGCCGGAAGCGGCCATCGGCGGTCCGCTGGCGTGGGTGCGTACGGGCGATCGCATCCGGCTCGACGTGGAAGCAGCGAGCCATCGAGCTGTGCGTCACGTCGGAGGAGCTGGCTCGGCGCGGAGCGCCGCGGGCTTGCCGCCGCTCCCGGATATCCCGTCGTCAGGTTACCGGCGGCTGTACCTCGAGCATGTCACGCAAGCCGATCGCGGCTGCGACTTCGATTTCATGTTGCCCACCGGAGTGGGTGGCGCTGCCCCGATCGACGTCTGACCTGACGCGCGGTCACGCGCATCAAGGCGGGCAGATGTAACCCGCACCGCTCGGATTCTTGAAGCACCCAACCGATTCAGGGATGACCTGTTTCGGCAGCCACAGCACGACTTTCGGGAAATAGATCGCAAATGCAATCGTGCCAAGGAACACGACATAAATCGGTAACGCCGCTCGCAACGCCTGCGAGAATCGGACGCCGACGAATTTTGATGCCATCAGAAGCACCAAGCCATAGGGTGGCGTGATGAGACCGAACGCCAGCGTCGCAATCAGCACGACTCCCATATGGACCGGATTGATGTTACCCGCCGTCGTTAAGACATTCACGAGCGGCATGAAGATGATGATGGTCGGAACTGGTTCGATGAAATCGCCGATGATGGTAAAGAGCAAGACCATCAATAACATGATGAGATGAGGATCGTTCCCGGCGATGCCGGTGATCCATTCGGCGATCACGATCGCTCCGCGCAGATAGGCAAGGAGCCAGCCAAATGCGTTGGCGGCGCCGATGGTGATCAGCGGTAGCGAAAATATCAAACCCGCCAGACAAAAATCGTAAGGCAGCAGCTTGATATGGCCTCTGTTCAGAGCCGGTATAACCACGGCGAGGATCCAGATCGCAGCCACCACGCCCGCCTCGGTCGGCGTGAACCATCCTGTAAGGATGCCACCGAGGAGGATGAACGGAATCATCAGTGGTAACGAGGCGTCTTTGAACGCGTGAGCAACGTCGCGAAAGGGCGCGCGCGGACGCCGCATGCCCGCAGGTCCAAAAAAGTAGCAATAGATCATCAGCCCGAACCCGATCATGAAGCCTGGCACGACACCCGCCATGAACAGGCCCGCAATCGAGACGTTGCCCACGGCCCCGTAGACCACCGCTGTGATGCTGGGCGGCACCAGGGCGGCGATCGTGGACGCGGAGGCGATGATCGCCGCAATGAACGGCGGACTGTATCCCTCCTTCTTCATCGGCCCGCCGAGCGCGCGACTGATCACGGCCACGTCGGCGGTCGTCGATCCTGACATTTCGGAGAAGAACATGCTAAAAACGGTCACGACCTGGGACAGACCCCCGCGGACGTGTCCGACCAGCGCCAGCGAAAGATTGGTGATGCGGCTCACCACATTCGCCGAGCTCATCAACTCGCCGACAAGAAGGAAAAACGGAATCGCCAACAGCGCCTCGGAATCCATCCCGTCGAAAATTTTCTGGACGATCGCCGGGAACGTCACGTCGGTGAACGCAGCGCCGATGAAGACCCCAGCCATCAGCGAGAACGCAACCGGGACACCCAGATATCCGAACGTCAGAAAACAAACAGTCATCAAACCGAGAATCAGAGGCGCGCTCACAAACGCCTCCCGCGGATCGGCGCCATCGCGACGGGCGTGATGGCAGCAAGCTCTTCCTGAGGCTCCGGATGATCGAAACCCTTCCGGCATCCGTTGACCAATTGCTCGATGGTGAACAGCGCGATCAGCGCACCGGAAACGGGGATCGCCGCATAGAGCGAAGCTATGGGGGTCAGCGAGGGCATTCGAAAGCTGGAAAAGCCGCGCAGGAAGTTGAGGTAGCCAAAGTAGACGAGGCAACACGCGACTCCCAGCACCACGAGTCGAATGATGATTTCGGCGACGAGGCGTGGCGTTCCATGCAGCGCTTCGGCGACGGCAGTTAGATACAGATGGTCGTTACGTCGGGTCGCGACCGCTGCGCCGGTGAAAATCGCGTAGATGAAAAAGGTCTGGGTAACCTCCTGCAGCCAGAGCCAGGGGTGGCCGATCGTCCGGGTGACTATGTCGAACATCACCGTCGTCGAGAAGCCGAACAACAGCAGGCCGCAAAGAATCATCAAGGCCAGTTCGAGACGATCCAACGCGCGCCACTTCAGGTGACGCTGTCGCTCAAGCACCAGTTTTTTGGCGAAGCGCATCGGCCACCGCGATGAAGACGAGGGACAAGACTAGGCCGCATGCGCGGCCCGGCCAGGCGATCAGACGCTTATTGGACGGCGCCGATCAAATCCTTGATCTTGACCGCGTGCGGGCCGAGTTCCTTGGCGAGCTGGTCTTTATATGGAGCGGCGATCTTGCTGAAGCCCGACTTGTCGACATCGGTCACGATTTTCACGCCGATCGCCTTCAACTTATCCGCCGACTGATGCTCGAGCTCGAGTGATTTGGCGGGTTGATTCCTGCCGACTTCATCGGCTGCCGCTGTCACCCACTTCTTTTGTTCTTCGGTCAGGCTCTTCCACAGCTTGTCGCTGACCCAGATGAAATTGTTATTGGCCTCGTGCTCGGTCATCGAAAGCACCGGCGCCACTTCGTAATGTTTGTTGACGAGATAGACATTGACGCCGTTTTCGGCCACATCGACCACGCCCGTCTGCAGCGATGTGTAGACATTGCCGAACGGCATGTGCACGGTCTGCGCACCGTACGCGGGGAACATGGTGTCCTCGGTGGCCGTGGCCTGCACTCGAACCTTCAGTCCTTTCATGTCTTCGAGCTTCTTGATTTCCTTCTTGCTATACATGTTGCGCAGACCGAGCGTGATGACCGCAAGTACATGTCCACCCTGCACGGTCTCTTCAATCATGTCCTTGACCGCCTGAACGACTTTGGGATCGGCGATCGCTTTTTTCAGGTGGTCTTCATTCCGGAACAGAAAATGCAGCGACATCACCCCAGCCTGCGGCGAAAGCGTCGCGGCGTTCGCTGCCGCGCTGATGCAGAACTCGATATCTCCGGCCTTCATCAGCTGAAGTACTTGCGGCTCCTGCCCAAGTTGCGCGCCGGGGTATTGGTCGATGAGCATCGTGCCCTTGCTCAACTCCTTGAGTTTGTCGGCAAAGATGTCGCCTGCGATGCCGTAACCCGTGCCTTTCGGCTGGTCGTAGGCAAAACGATAGTGTTTCACTTCCTGAGACCAGCACGTCGAGGACCACCCGACGACGGCAAAGGCAACCGCGATGAATCCATGGATCTTCGACGTGCGAAACATGTTTCCTCCTATGATGATTTCTTATTTTGTTGACGAATTGTCGACGTACTTCGGTTCTGCGGGCAAAAGCCGAGCCGCGATTCGGAACGGCAGCGTATCACGCAGCCCCGGCGGGCGCCAAACAAGCGCCTTGTGCAAAGCGCAAGAATCCTCGGGGGACATCGAGATTGACCGTGATACGATTCCAGACGGTGCTTTACCACCCGTGCGTCGCTTGGCTGGAGTGATTGACTGCTGCGCAGGACACTCCCGGTGACAGCCGCAGCGTGACTCGGTTCGCCTCAAGGAGGAACGTCCATGAATTCTCCTGCTGACCTGCGTCTGCCGTTTGCTGTGCGTCGGTTGACGCCGGCACTCGGTGCTGAGATCTCGGGTGTCGATCTGGCGCAAGGTGTTGCGCCGGCAGTCTTTCGCGCGCTGTACGACGCTTTCCTGCAGTACCAGGTCCTGCTGTTCCCCTCGCAGGAGGTCCCGCCCGCGGCTCAGGTAGCATTCGCGCGCCAGTTTGGTGAGGTCCAGGTTCACGTGATGAACCAGTATCACGCCGATGGCTTCCCGGAGTTGTACCGCCTCTCCAACCTCGATGAGCACGGTCGTCCCAACGGCAAGCATCCCGACCGGGGTACCCTCGTGTGGCACACCGACGGGTCCTGGCGCCGCGTCACCGGTCAGGCAACGATCATCTACGGCGAGGTGGTCCCCGAAACCGGCGGCGAAACGCACTTCTGCGACATGTATGGCGCCTACGAACGGCTGAGCCGGGTGTGGAAGGACCGCATCGCCAACCTGCGCGCCGTGCACAACCTCGATTTTTCCCGCAGCCGCCGCCACGGGGAAGATCCGATGACCGAAGCGCAGCGCCTGGTCACGCCTCCGGTCGACCAACCGATCGTCCGTGTTCATCCGGAAACCGGTCGTGAATGCCTGTATCTAGGTGATCACGCGGAATACATCGTCGGCATGCCCTACGACGAGGGCCGCGCTCTGATCGAGGAATTGAACGAGCTCGCCGTGCACCCTGACTTGACCTACGAGCATCGGTGGCAGCCGCGTCAGCTCATCGTCTGGGACAATCGCTGCCTCATGCACCGCGCCACAGCCTACGATCCATCCACGCAAAGGCGAGTGGTGCGCCGCTGCACGGTGCTGGGCGAGGTACCCACCGGAAAAAGCGCAGCGCAGTAGTCTGTCCCTGCCGGTTGGCACGGCGCTTGCTGATAGGTGTAGTACCCGGACGGGGCGGCGCTACCCTGGTTTACTCCTCGCCCTTCGCGCCGTCTCCGGCCCGGGTCCACTCACCGCTATTCACCCAGTTTCGCTCGTGCTTTACGGAATCGCGCGCCAACGCCCGATTCCGTATCCCCATGTACGGCAACGGAGCACGCCTGTGCCCCTGCGAGACAACGGTACACCACAACCGTTGTGCTCAACATGCTGCGTAACCTTCCACCGGCGGCCACCCAGCGGACGAATTGCGGCAGGTCCGACCAGGCCTAGCAGGCTAGACAGCGAGATGCGCCCGGACGTTGTCCTGTTCCATGGTCGCGCCTTTGCCCCTGGCAACGACCTCGCCACGCGACAGGACGACGTAGTGGTCGGCCAGGGACTTCGCGAAGTCGTAGTACTGCTCGACCAGAAGAATCGCGATGTCGCCCGCGGAAACCAGTTTGCGAATGGCGCGCTCGATGTCCTTGATGATCGATGGCTGGATGCCTTCGGTGGGCTCGTCGAGTATGAGCAGGCGCGGGCGCATGGCCAGCGCACGGCCGATCGCCAGTTGTTGTTGCTGTCCGCCCGACAGGTCGCCCCCGCGCCGATGCAGCATCTCCTTGAGTACCGGGAACATCTCGAAAATGAAATCGGGCAGCTTGGCACCCCGCTTCTGTGTTGCCAGCCCCATCTGCAGGTTTTCCATGACCGTCAGCCGCGGGAAAATGTCGCGTCCTTGCGGCACGTAACCGATGCCCAATGCGGCACGCGCGTACGGCGGCATGCCGGCAATGCTGCTGCCGTCGAAGGCGATCTCGCCCGAGCGGATCGGCAGCAGTCCCATCAGGCAACGGAGCAAGGTCGTCTTGCCTACGCCGTTGCGACCCAGCAGGGCCGTGCACCCGCCATCCGGGACGTCGAATGCAACATGCCGCAGGATGTGGCTGCCGCCGTAGTATTGGTTCAGCTCCTTGATCGCCAACATCGTCAACGACCCAGAAACACTTCGATCACCTGCTCGTTCGCGGTAATCTCGTCCATTACGCCTTCGGCCAGCACGCTGCCTTCGTGCAGCACCGTCACCTTCTGCGCGATCCTGCGCACGAATTCCATGTCGTGCTCGACCACGATCAACGTGTACTTGCCAGCGAGCGACAGGAACAGCTCCGCGCTGCGCATGGTCTCGTCGTCCGTCATGCCTGCAACCGGCTCGTCGAGCAAGAGCAGCTGCGGCTCCTGCATCAACAGCATGCCGATCTCGAGCCATTGCTTCTGACCATGCGACAACAGACCCGCTGGCCTCCCCGCCTCCGCGTGTAACTTGATCGTCTCAAGCGTTGCTGCAATGTGATCGCGCGCAGCGACGTCCAGGCGTGAGCGCAGGGTCGGCCACACTCGCTTGTCGGTCTTGAGCGCAAGCTCGAGGTTTTCGTATACCGTGTGCTGCTCGAAGACCGTTGGTTTTTGAAACTTGCGACCGATACCGCGATCGGCGATTTCCGGTTCCGACAGACGCGTGAGGTCGATAGTCTGGCCGAAGAAGGCGGTGCCGCTGTCCGGCCGCGTCTTGCCGGTGATCACGTCCATCATCGTCGTCTTGCCCGCGCCGTTCGGCCCGATGACGCAACGCAGCTCGCCCTCGTCGATCAACAACGACAGCGCGTTGAGCGCTTTGAAGCCATCGAAGCTGACCGAGATTTCGTCGAGATACAGGATGCCCTTGTGGCTGGTGTCTACGCCCTCGGTCATCACCCGCGCGCCCGCTCCGGCGCCGGCATCGTCCCATTGTTCGCGTTCGATCGTGGAGACTGTCACGATTTTCTCTTCAGCTTCGCCCAGACGCCGGCGATACCCCGCGGCAGAAACAGCGTTGACAGAATGAACAGCAGCCCGAGCGCGAACAGCCAGTATTCCGGAAACGCCTTGGTAAACCAGCTCTTGCCCAGGTTCACCGCCGCCGCGCCGAGCACTGGCCCGACGAGTGTCCCTCGGCCGCCAACGGCAGTCCAGATGGCGATCTCGATCGAATTGGCAGGGGACATCTCGCTGGGATTGATGATGCCGACCTGGGGCACGTAGAGCGCGCCGGCGATGCCGCAGATCACCGCCGACAAGGTCCAGATGAAGAGCTTGAAATACACCGGGTTGTAACCGGAAAACATCACGCGCGACTCCGCGTCGCGAATCGCGGTGAGGACCCTGCCCAGTTTGGACAGGACGATCCAGCGGCCGAGCAGGAGGAAGCCCAGGAGCGCAAAAGCGGTCAACACGAACAGGACCATCCGCGTCTCCGGGGCCGTGATTGGAAAGCCGAGGATGCGCTTGAAGTCGGTAAAGCCGTTGTTGCCGCCGAAGCCGGTGTCGTTGCGAAAAAACAGCAGCATGAAAGCGAACGTCATCGCTTGCGTGATAATCGAAAAGTAGACGCCCTTGATGCGCGAACGAAATGCGAAAAAGCCGAACACGAAGGCGAGCAGGCCCGGAACCAGCACGACCAGCAGCGCGGCGTACCAGAAGTGTTCCGTGAAGCTCCAGTACCACGGGTACGCCTTCCAATCGAGGAAAACCATGAAGTCCGGCAGGTCGCTGTGATAAACGCCTTCGCGACCGATCGAGCGCATCAGGTACATCCCCATCGCATAGCCGCCAAGCGCGAAGAATGTGCCGTGCCCCAGCGACAGGATTCCGGTGTAGCCCCAGATCAGGTCCATGGCCAGCGCGACGATCGCATAGCACATGATCTTCCCGATCAGCGTCACGGTGTAGTCGGAGAGATGCCAGGCGCTGTCCATCGGAACCACGAGATGCAATACGGGGAACACGACGAACAGCACGAGCGCGGCACCGACGTAGAACCACCAGGCGCTGGCAGGCAGCAGGCGCGCGAAGTGCGGCGCGATCGGCGCGGCCGCCACGGGCATTGGCGGAGAAGCCATCTGGTTCATGAAGCGCCTGTAGGCGCGAATTCATTCGCGCGCGTCGCATCGACTGGCCTCGCGGTCCGAATGAATTCGGACCTACAAGCAGGTGTCCCCACCATCGCCGGCCGGCTCATGCTTCCACCGTGCGCCCTTTCAACGCGAACAACCCCTGCGGCCGTTTCTGGATGAACACGATGATGAACACGAGTACGGCAATCTTCGCCAGTACTGCGCCCGACCACGCCTCGAGAAACTTGTTGACGATGCCGAGCCCCATCGCCGCGTACACCGTTCCCGCAAGCTGGCCGACGCCGCCGAGCACCACGACCATGAACGAGTCCACGATATAGCTTTGACCGAGATCGGGCCCGACGTTGCCGATCTGCGAAAGCGCGCAGCCGGCCAGGCCGGCCAGGCCGGAACCCAAGCCGAATGCCCACATGTCGACGCGTCCGGTCGGGACGCCCGTGCAACTCGCCATGGCGCGATTCTGAGTCACCGCGCGCACGAACAGGCCGAGACGCGTGCGTGTGAGCAGCAGCCAGATCAGCACCAGAACGAAGGCAGCGAAGCCGATGATGACCACACGGCTCCACGGCAGCACGACACCGGTGATCGCTTCGATCCCACCCGACATCCACGATGGGTTTTCCACCAGCACGTTCTGGGCGCCGAAAATCGTGCGCACCGTCTGCATCAGGATCAGGCTGATGCCCCAGGTCGCCAGCAGCGTCTCCAGCGGCCGGCCATAGAGGAAGCGGATCACGGTCCGTTCGAGCACCATGCCGACCAGTGCAGCGACGGCGAACGATGCCGGCACTGCGCACAGCAGGTAGGCGTCGAACGCCGCGGGGAAATGCTGACGGAACAGGTTCTGCACGACGTACGTCGCGTAGGCGCCAATCATGATCAGTTCGCCATGCGCCATGTTGATGACGCCCATCAGGCCATAGGTGATCGCGAGGCCGAGCGCGGCGAGCAACAGAATGCTGCCGAGCGAGATGCCGCTGAACACGCGGCCGACCATTTCACCCGTCGACAAGCGGCTCTGCACGGAATGCAGGGCCTTCTCCGCCTCGGACCGGACCTCGGCGTCGGGCTCGACCGGCTGGCCGTTCTTTTGCGCAAGCACACCGAGCAAGAGCGTCTTGGTGCTCGGATGATTACTGTCCGCCAGCGCCCGCAGTGCCGCCAGCCGCGTCGCCTTGTCGGGACTGTTCAATTGGATCGATGCCTGCGTGAGCTGCAGCATGCCTTTGATTTCGGGATCGGATTCCTTCGCCATCGCGGCGTTCACCGCCGGTAAGAGGTCCTCGTCGGCACCGTTCTGAAGTTCTTTCGCCGCGGCAAAACGCACCGCACGATCCCGCGAAGCCAGCTTGAGTCCCGCCATTGCGCTGCCGATCTCCCGGCGCAGGCGATTGTTGATGACCACGTCGTCACGATTGGCGGGCACGGGACTCACCGCGTTGCCGGTAAGGAGGTCCGTCGCAGTGTCACCTTTGATGAGCAGCACGTCCTTGTCGTCGACGGTCTGCACTTCGCCATCGAGCAACGCTTGCAGCAGGGTCAGCGCGGCCGGGTCGCCGCTGCTGCCCAGCGCACGAATCGCCGTCACCTTGGCGTCGCTCTCGCCCAGAGCGACATCGCGAATGAGCGCCGCCGGCGACGCGGCGATCGCGCGCGACGTGGCGACCAGACTTGCGGCGCCAATGCAGAGCGCGCAGAGCGCAAGCAGAAGGCGGGCGGCGTTGCAGCTCTGTATCACGGCATCGGCCAGAGAAGAGTCAATTGATAAAGAAAAGGCGACAGCGAGTGATCACAAGCCGCTGCCGCCCTTCCGTTGCAACATATTTGATGACTACTTCGAATCGCTTACGCTTTCAGGGCTTCACCCTGTCGATGTCGCCCCGGCGCAGGCCGGGACCCAATTGTTTTTGCAAAGATCAACTTGGATCCCGGATCTCGCTACGCTCGTCCGGGATGCCGCAGCTGTTTCCAAATTGCGGGAACGGTTGTCCCCGCTCTTGGACATCCGCGTCACTTCTTCTCCGGTTCGTCCTTTTTCTTGTCGTTGCCTTCGATGTACTGGCTCCAGGGCTGCGCGCGAATCGGACCCTTGGTCTTCCAGACGACATTGAACTGGCCGTCCTTCTGCACCTCGCCGATGAACACGGGCTTCCACAGGTGATGGTTCTTCTCGTCCATCTTGATCGTGAAGCCGTCGGGCGCGGCGAATGTCTGGCCGTTCACCGCCGCAATCACCTTGTCGACGTCTGTGCTCTTGGCCTTGGCAACGGCCTGCGCCCACATGTGGATGCCGATGTAAGCCGCTTCCATGGGGTCGTTGGTCAGCGGCTTGTCGGCGCCGGGCAACTTCTTCGCCTTGGCGTATTCCGCCCACTGCTTCTTGAACGCTTCGTTCGACGGGTTCTTCAGCGACATGAAGTAGTTCCACGCCGCGAGATGCCCGACCAGCGGATTGGCGTCGACGCCGCGGAGCTCTTCCTCGCCGACAGAGAACGCGACCACCGGCACATCCGTCGCCTTCAGCCCTTGGTTACCGAGCTCCTTGTAGAACGGCACATTGGAGTCGCCGTTGATGGTTGATACCACCGCAGTCTTGCCGCCCGCGGCAAACTTCTTGATGTCGGCAACGATCGTTTGATAGTCACTGTGACCGAATGGCGTGTACTTTTCGTCGATGTCGGTGTCCGCCACGCCCTTGGACTTCAGGAACGCGCGCAGGATCTTGTTGGTCGTGCGCGGATAGACGTAGTCGGTGCCGAGCAGAACCCACCGCTTGGCGCCGCCGCCTTCCTTGCTCATCAGGTACTCGACGGCGGGAATCGCCTGCTGATTCGGAGCGGCGCCCGTGTAGAACACGTTCTTGGAGAGCTCTTCACCCTCGTATTGGACCGGGTAGAACAGCAGCCCGTTGAGTTCCTCGAACACCGGCAGCACCGACTTGCGCGACACCGACGTCCAGCATCCGAAGACCACGGCAACCTTGTCCTGCGTGAGCAGCTGGCGCGCCTTTTCGGCGAACAACGGCCAGTTCGATGCCGGATCGACGACGACGGCCTCGAGTTTCTTGCCAAGCACGCCGCCCTTGGCGTTGATTTCGTCGATGGTCATCAGCGTCACGTCCTTCAATACCGTTTCGCTGATTGCCATCGTGCCAGAGAGCGAGTGCAGGACACCGACCTTGATCGTGTCGGCGGCGAATGCCGGCGTTCCGGCCAATATTCCGGCGGTCGCCAGCGCGGCGGAAAGCGCCAGCTGTTTGATGAAACCTCTACGTTGCATGATGTGGCCCCGTGTCCAATGGTTGAAGAATTACGCCCCTAGCAGACGAGACACGTCGCGGCCGCCGCTGCGGCATGGTGCGTCGCGCGTCTCTGGCCTGTTGCTTCGCACGTTCCATGCCACTGGTAGACATGTGACATAAGCTGCGGATTAACTTGGCTTTTCGCCGAAGGATCAACGCATCGGACGGACGTCGACCCAGCTTTGACGGGGAATCAATCGCAACAAAACGGTGCGTTTGAATACGTGACGCACCGTTTTGGGCGCATGCGGCTCGGTGTTACTTTTGCCGGTGACGCACCGCTGCGCGACGATGAAAATGGAAATAAGCCCCCAGCGCTAATGCTGCTGCAGCCACGCCGGCGAACAACCACAGCTCCACGCGGCGCAAATCACCGATCAGCATATGAACGAGTTCCCCGATCAGAAAGCCGCCTGTGAGCCAAATCGAACTCCAGGCGATCGACCCTGCCGCATTGAAGAGCGCGAATTTGCGCCATGGCATTCGCGATGCGCCGATCGCCATCGGCCCGACCGTGCGCAACCCATATAGGAACCGGACGGCGATGACCGCGACACCCGCGTAGCGGACAACCAGGGCATCGACTCTGCGGATCGCCGGCGTGAAGCGTGGAAAGCGCGCCATCAGTCGCTTGCCATAGCGCCGGCCGATCAGAAAATAGATCTGGTCACCGATGAAGCTGCCCAGCGACGCGAGCGCAATCAACACTGAAAGATGAAGGTAGCCGCGATGCGCGGCGAGGCCCGCCACGGTCAGAACCGCTTCGCCTTCGATCAGCGAGCCGACAAAGGTGACGAGATAGCCATGGTCTGCAACAAGTTTGGCAAAGTCCACGATGCTCGAAGCGGTTCAGGATATGCGGCACAGCGCCAATTCAACACACCACGCCGAATGGACGATCGCTGCCGCGACGAAGGTGCGCATGGCGCAGTGTAGCCCAGGCAACGGAGAAGTGATCGCGCGCCCGATTCAGGATTGTCCTTGCGCGAACCCGATGTCAGCGCCGCGCTTGCGCTATTGCGCGTCCGGGATGACCGCCGTGGCTTCGAGTTCGATCTTCGCCGGCCAGTCGAGCAGTTCGGCAACAAACAGCATGCTCATCGCCGGGTAATGGGTTCCCATGTGCCGGCGCCAAGTGGCGCCGAGTTCGTGGCGGGCCGCGAGATACGCCGCCTTGTCGGAGCAATAGGCGGTCATGCGGCAGATGTGCTGTCGCCAGGCCCCCGGCTTCGGCGAGGACCGCGAGCACATTCTTGAGCGCCTGTTCGAACTGCGGCACAAGTTCCGGCGAAGTGAAACGCTGTTGCGCATCCCAACCCACCTGGCCTGCGACGAAGACGATGCGGCCCGCGTCGACGGTGATGCCGTTGACGTATCCGATCGGCGACGCCCAGCCGGGCGGCTTGAGGACTCGCGCGCCCACGACCGTCAGTCCGTGTAGTGAGGCGGGTCGGGGTCGTCGGCCCAGTCGCGATCGGGCCGCGGTACTTTCTTGATCCAGGCACGAACGAGCGCCACGTGCTCCCTCTCCTCGCGCCGCAGTTCGCGTGCAGCCCGGCGAATCGACTCGACGGAAGTCGCACGTTCAAGGTCCGCGAAGAAGCGCTCGGCACGCTGCTCGTTGACCAGGGCGAGCTGCAGCGCGTGATACGGCTGCATGAGGTAATGGATCTCGTCTCCTGGCGTCGTTTCCGGAGCTTCGAATCCCTCCCAGGCCAGGTCACCGGTGGGCAGCGCTGGGGGTTTCTCCCATCCCATTTCGAGCATGATCTGCGCGGCGTGCTTTCCCTCGATCACGGCCATTTTTCGGAACAGGTCGGCGACTTCG
>CAWHIS010000020.1:0-89451 GCA_963829375.1 uncultured beta proteobacterium
TAAACTCCTCGAAGACAGGACACTTTGCTGCCGAGTCGAATACCAGTGGCGATGTTCGTGTGATGTAGTTTTCGCGCTTGGCGAACATCAATTCGCCCCGCCTCAGATCGAGAGTCCCGTTTGCCACCCCGAGCAGCCATGGGTCGGCGTCCAGTTCCGTGATCGGTAGCACAACTGCGGGCAAACTCTTCGCCAGCTTGATCATTGCCTCAAGTCTCGATGCGTGCTGGCTGACCTTCGAGTGCTGCGCAATCCTGTCACGAATGTTTGAATCGGTGACTTGGTCGCCCTCGGCGTAGATTTCGAACGCGGTGCGCTTGGCCATTTCCATGATGGCACCGGTCGCATCGACCCGCCAGTGGTGCTCGTCCCAGATCACCCACTTGCCAAGTTCCGGCACCCAACGCACATTCTCGCCCCATTGCTTCGCGAGCCGCTCGGCGTTGCCGGAATCGTTCAACGTCCGAAGCACATGATTTGGATTGCCGGGCGCGTAATTCGAAATGCTGCGTGCGATCGCTCGTACTTCGTCGTCAGGCAGCGGCGGGATGCATTGCTGCGCGTTCGTCACCAGCAGTGCTGCCTCGATCGCTTCGAGTTGCAGGCCACGTGCCCGCATCGAGCCCGCCAGGCTGGCCAGCGTTGCGTTGCGTGAACCGTCGGCGATCGAGTCGTTGGCGGCAGCAACGCTTTGCGTCGCTTGGATCTTGCGGCCGCCATTGATCAGATCGAGCAGCCACGCTGGCAGATCCGCAAGCGTTGGTGGCATGGCCGGATCGACGACATAGCGTACGCCGGTGTAGTGCAGGCTCGGCGCGGCGACGACGTAACCTCCATCGCCTCGACTGTCGACGTGTGGGTAGTCGGCACAGAGCGGTGCTTTCGACTTAACTTTCCCGCCAGGATGCTTGAAGTACAGCTGATACCCCCTACCCGTCGTCACCTTCTTCGTTGCGGGCAGTGGGCCATACTTCTCGATCATGCGCCGCAGTGATGCCTCGCCGTCCGCGCCATCGACGTCGACGATCACAAGGTTGTTGATGGCCCCGGTCGGAATGCCGATGTTCGCATCTGGCCATGTGGACCACCAGTTACTGATCTGCTCGCGGTCGGTGGTCGCTGCCTTGAGCCCGTTGTACGGCCGTGGATGCTTGCCGGCGCTGGTCCCGCACGCCTTGTCGCCGCAGCTGCAGGAGCCGTCAGGCCGTGGGTTGTGCAGAGGAAGGACGGCGAGGCCTTGCTCTGCGTACTCGACCGCGGCTTTGAGGTGGAACTGCGATTTGGGTACGATCCCGCCTGATAAGCATTGGGAGTTGCCTACTGCGTCGCCGGCGCTCATGCCTGGCCCCCTTGGCGGTCGACCCAGGCGAAGAACGATGCCTCATCGATCAACACGCGGCGGCCGACGCGGCGAATGACCGCGTCGAAACCGTTGTACTTAGCGTTAAAGATTAGGTGACGCAGCCCACCGAGCGGTGGCCAAGATTTTTGCTCAATCCATTGCTGGACTGTTAACAGCTTGGGTGAATCAGCCATGTAGTGCTCCAAATGACAACTATTAGTTGTCCGGAGCCCTCGGCTCTTTCACTCAACACAGCGATTATACATTATTGCGGCGAAGCGCCAATTATTTTCTTGTGCCGCGGAACGTCGTCGCTTGCCACTGCCCATCGTTAAATCGAGCAGACAGTGGTCAACGACATATTGTTCAGTCGACCGCTTACTTGAAAATCTGCTCGTTCATCGCCGCCACGATACGTCGCGCGTGGCCCTGTGCAAAATGGGCGTAGCGTCTCGTCATCTGCGCGGTCCTGTGACCCAGCAGATCACCCACTTCGGGCAAGCTGGCGCCATTCATTACGACTGAATGCCGGCAGCGGCCAGTGCCGTCGTCCAGGCCTTGGCGATCAAGATGGGCTTAAGAACTGTCGGGCTGGGAAAAACGAGATCCGTTCGGCTGTCACGCTCTTCATGCAGCTTACGCAGTAAGGACAACGCGAGGCAGGTAAGCGGCACCCCGCGCGAATCGCCATTCTTAGTTTGGTGCAGCGTGATGTGCTCCCGGGCCGAAGTCGACCTGCTGCCACTGCAGGCCAAGTATCTCCCCCTTGCGCATGCCCGTGGACATCGCGAGAACGACGATCGGGTACAGCAGTGGGCTCTCTGACGCCCGACACGCTGCGAGCAATCGCTCCCGTTCATCGTCATCGAGGAAGCGCACGCGGCCGCGGGGCTCCGTCGGCCTGGCTACCTTGCGCAGAGGGTTGTCGTTGACCCAGCCCCACTCTTTCATCGCCACGGTAAACGCGTGGGACAACACCGCCAAGTAGCGCACGACGGTCGCAGGTGAGCGCAGCTTTCCATTGTGCATCCGCGCGTCGCGCAAGCGATCGCGGCATTCAGCGATTTTGGCGGGAGTGACATCGACGAGGCGAAAGCAGCCGAGCTGTGCCTTCCACCAGTTAAGTTGAAGGCGTTGGTTGCGTTCGTTTTTCGGTTTGTGCGGCAGGACTTCGCGCTGGTAGCGCTCAATGAGCTCGCTCAACGTGTGGCGCTGGGCTTCGCTGGTCGTGAAGTAGCGGCCTTCACGCTGCGCTGACTCGGTGGCTGCGGCCCATTTCTCGGCGTCGGTCTTGCGCGCGAATGTGGCAATTTGCGGTGGAAACCCCTTGAGCCGGGTGCGGACTCGATAGGTCGTCTTGCCGCTGGAGGAGATACGTTTGTCGATGGTAGCCATCGTTACGCCCTTCATAAAGCACCGCGATCGAAGCGTGCCGACGTTACGGTCCACACGCACTATCGCGCCCGGGTTGCGGGCGCGTTCGATCTGCTTCACGTTGGGCGAATCGAGGTCTCGACTCGGTGCACTTCTGGTCCGTTACTGCCAGTGGTCCAGGAGTGGTCCAATCCACAGACTGAGCAAGTTATAAGACCCCATGCGGGTCAATAAGTTCTTGAAATACCTGGCTCCCCGAATCGGGCAAAGATGGGCACTGGATTGAGGTTTTTTCGATACCCTGAACGGCTGTAGGCGACCTATTCTGTTGAAAAACTGTTCAACACTTGGTCAACGCGGTGTTACCGGGGGTCATAAACCATCACCCGATTAATTTGCGTGGCTCTGAGCGCGATCTAGAGGGTCGATTTTTTCGACGCACTCGACTCCACCACTGCAAATGAGTTTTTCAACAGAATAGACCCTTCAGCGGACCTCGCGACTGGCCGCTATCTGGCAGACCAGTGCAGTCTCCGAATGCAGCGCCCGCGGCTTCTCGACTGCCGCCGCTTCAATCATCGCCCGCAGAGCGTCACGGCGTTCGACGCGTGGCAACAGGCCAAAGCATGGCGGGCCGAAATCCGCGCCCGCGACCCGGATTACTTCAAGGGGGAACCATGACGACCGCCGAAACCGCCGCCGCGGATTTGCTGGCCGCGGCCGAAGAATGGCTGACATCGGCGATTGGCTCGTAATCGCCGTGTGCCCGCGCCTAGACCGAACAGCCCGAAGCTGAGTAGCACAAGCGACGACGGCTCCGGCACTGACCTCGCAAACACAAGGTCGTCCATACCATAGAGCGCGTTTGCGGTGGAACTGACCGTGACGCTGTTGAAGGGCTCATCGGAGACGAAGCCAGCGAATTGTCCCAGTGGGAATCCTGGGAAGAGAGGATCGAAGAAGCTAGGAATCACATCACCACGGTCTGTCGTCAGTAAGTAGTCTCCATTGTTGATCGCAAAGGTGCTGCTGAAGGTAATGCCAAACGCGCGAATCGGCTGCGGGAATCCGAACGTGAACGTATCGACAAGTGGGTGAAACGAACACGTCTGCACGTCTGGGCAGTTTGTCACAAAGAGATTGTTCGGGGAACTCAACGAAATGCCGGTACTCACGACCAACGCGTCTCCAGAAGACGACACGTTGTAGGTGATTCCATTCACCGTGGAACCGTCTGCGAAAATCGTTCCAGCGGGATACGTGTCCCAGCCCTCCACAGTTTTGACGAGGGACGGATTATTGAGTGCTTGAGCGAAGGCGATTCGATCCTGAAACACGATGAGGTTTGCGCGTGCTGATCGCGGAATCATCGCCGCGGTGAGGGCTAGCACCGCGATAAGGATCGACGTGGCTCCTATGGTACGCATGTGTGCACCCCCGTCGAAACAGATTTGGATTCTAGGTCCGAATTTTAAGCGCAGTGTAGCACCGTTCTCGGATTGTGCAGGTAGCTTGCAACCTGGTTGCTCATCGCGAGCGACAAAGTGGGCACGCCATGTTGGCCGCGTAGATGGAGCCAACCTCAGAGGGAAGGTGGAGTCTTCGGACTTCTGTCGAGCACGAAGGTAAGGCCGCATCGCTTCGTGTGCGCCGTCAAGGCGTCGCGGTGGAGAAAGCGCAGTGAGTGTCATAACTGCGCGGGTGGATCTGCTGACAACTGCGCGGCCGGATCTGCTGACGACCGCTTTTGAGATGCCAGCTTTTTAAAGCGGACGGCCGCTTGTGGCCGACTGCCGCCGGTGCCTCCGGATCCTTGAATGGCGGCTTTTGATTTTTCGCCTGCGGGAGCGGCCGCAAGTAGGGCCGAAGGACAACAGGCGTCCGTTCCCATTCAATCGCTGTTGATGCAGATCGACGCTGACGCTGTCTGTTTGGTCAGAACGCAGTTTCAGCACATTAGGGTGATGCGCCGAACATTCACAATCGGATTACACGACATGGTGGCGACCCTGCGCTTGCTTGCACACCCTTATGGGCTGCTCACGTGACGATTGCAGCGCCTCGGATAGCACGTCAGCGGCCATTGGGGTCGGCGCCGCAGAGGTCCCTGACCGGCCAAAAGGCGTCAGATGACTCGAACGCACAGATTCCTCGACAGCCGACGTTGGACGGTGGCCCCATTCTGAGAATGAATGGCGATTTGCTCGTTTTCCACTCCACGCTACAATCGCCCGCACAAGAATACCCCGGCTGGGAGATTTTATCTCTTGTCGCGCCAAGCCGGGACCCCTTGGAGGTCCCATGTCCCGCGCCCGCCGTGTCGCCTGCCTCTTGTCGTGTTGTGCGCTGCTTCTAAGCGCGCCCGCGATGAGCGCGATTGTCGAGCCCCCCGCGGTGGCAGGCATTCCCGTCGATTTCATCCTGTTTGCCCTGACGCTCGCAGGCATTGCGTTTTTTCACCGCTTCACGCTGCCCATCGCACTCGTCGGCTTGGTGGTGATCTCGTTGTTCAAGATCATGTTTTCGCCCTTCCCGGAAGGCGCCGGCATCAGCGGGTGGATTGACCATTTCGGCCACGAATGGGTGCTGCTCGCCAACCTGCTCGGCCTCCTGCTCGGGTTCGCATTGCTCTCTAAGCATTTCGAGGCGAGTCGTGTCCCCGACTGGTTGCCCAAGTTCCTGCCCGACGACTGGAAGGGCGGACTGGTGCTGCTCGTGATGATCTTCGTTTTGTCGAGCTTCCTGGATAACATTGCCGCGGCGCTGATCGGGGGCACGATCGCGGGCGCAGTCTTTCGCGGAAAAATTCACACCGGCTACCTGGTTGCAATCGTTGCCGCCTCCAACGCGGGCGGTTCTGGCAGCGTCGTAGGCGACACTACCACCACGATGATGTGGATCGACGGCGTCAATCCGCTACAGGTACTGGAGGCGTACATTGCCGCCGGCACAGCGATGCTCGTCTTCGGCGTCCCCGCGGCGATTCAGCAGCAGCGCTATTCGCCGATCCGACGCGATCCACCGGCCGGTGTCGTTGTCGACTGGGTGCGCGTGTTCATTGTTGTCGTGATTCTCGTCACCGCGATCGTCGTCAATGTTGTAGTCAATGTCCGTTTCAACGAGATCTCGGGCAGCTTTCCTTTTATCGGCGCCGCCGTGTGGGTTGCACTTCTTGTCTGTGTTCCGCTGCGCAAGCCCGCGTGGAGCGAGCTTCCGAATGCGACGCGCGGCAGCATCTTCTTGTTGTCGCTCGTGCTCGCGGCGTCGATGATGCCCGTACAAAAGCTACCCGACGCCTCCTGGCGCGTCGCGCTGGGGCTTGGATTCGTCTCCGCGGTATTCGACAATATCCCGCTGACTGCGCTCGCTTTGCACCAGGGTGGATACGATTGGGGATTCTTGGCCTACGGGGTCGGCTTTGGAGGCTCGATGGTTTGGTTCGGCTCGTCCGCCGGGGTCGCGCTGTCGAACATGTACCCCGAGGCGAAGGACGCCATCGCGTGGGTGCGCGGCGGTTGGCACGTCATCGTTGCATACGTTATCGGTTTTTTCGTGATGCTCGCGGTGCTGGGCTGGTATCCGCAGCCCAAGCACGAATCTCCGGCATCGGCCCCGAAGACAGCAGTCGCGCACCCAACACGATGACGCGATTGCTATTGTTGCGCGGTCTCAATCAACAAAACATTCATCGCAAACAGCCCTATTCGCGTTATTTTTCTTCCATCTTTTTGTTCAGATCGCGCATAAAAGCACCGCGGCTGAAGTGTCTGACAAACCCGTCTTTCTTTTTCCCTGACAGATAAATTATTGCGAAAAGCATCACTGCTATCACTGCCAAGGCTCCAAAAAAGACCGCTTGTTCCATGAAAGCACCTTCCGTCGGAAATCGTAATTGAAATATAGTTCGTCTGCCCGCCAAATGCAAAGGGTTGTGGTGCATCAATGGCAGTCGAGAATTACATCTCTGAGCGTCCGTTTCCCGCCATCGACATTCAGCAGACCGGACGCTCGATTTGCTGTGCTGTATCGCGTCTGCTGCGATCTCAGATGCTTTCGACGCGCAAGGGGGTCTGATCCACCCGAATAGGATGCCAAGGGAGATCGCAATCGCCATTAAGAAGCTGGCGGTCTCGGAAGTACTTGAGGTCGCCGGCGAGAACAGCGAAGTCATGGCGGCGCGCCGCACGTTTAAGATCGAATTGCACGATAAGGTCGCGGGCTCCGTCTGCTTGCGCAGCATTACGGCGTTCTCGGCTAAAAACGCGGCGCCTTGCGGTCAACGATCCGCTAATGAGTCGAGGCTAACGCACGCGTTGGCCCAATGCTCAAGCCAACCATTGCGAACTCCCGCCCACCGCCGCAACCCGCCGCGACTCGCCGCGACTCGCCGCCATTCGCCGCGACCCGCCGCTATTCGCCGCGACCCGCCGCTATTCGCGGTGGACCAATACCATGGCACCAGGGAAGGGCCTAGCTTCTCTGTGGCAGCAGACCGGCCACGAAAGACTATTGAATCGTTGGGCCGGTTGATGGTGACGGCAGCGACATTAGGTGTCCTGCTCGGAATCAGATCTGACGGACACTGTCCGCTCGGATTGAACCGTCAGCGACGCGGAAAGCGGTCACCTCTTTGCGAGTCGTGGGTGGGCAGCTATCGACCCCCAAGCGGAAGTTCAGAGGCGCCAGGAAGCGGACGTTGTGGACGTGCTCGAAAGCAGCCGCGCAACGTAGAAACCAAGGGACGTGGCGGCTTTGACCGCGTCCCTCTCGGGCGACTCGTCAGATCGCCTTCCGTTGGCGACGTCTTTCGCTATTTCGCCCGTTCATACGTTATAACGGCTCGCGCCATCCGGTTGTCCGGGCGGGTCGCCCAAACTGTCATCTCTTGGAGCCGATCTCCGGTGATTCGAAAAGTGCGGGTTTGGTCCGTGCCCACCCATGCCGGGTTCGCGGATACATCCACCGTCGTGATCCATTTGTCGCCGTCCACGCGGTACGAGCCCGTGTACGCGACCAAGGAGTTGAACAGGCCCGCACGATCTTGATCCGTGGTAGGAGCCTTACGCCCCTCACCCGTGATCACCACTGCCATGCGCCCCTCGGTCAGGAAGATGATGTAGCCAGCTGGCGTCTTGCCCATGGGATATTCGCGTTCACCCGTAGTCTGATACTCCCGCTCGAACGAAACCAGTCGCCAATTCCCAACAAGGACGTCTCTATCGGCAGCGAAGCTCGCTCCCATTACCACCAGCAGAACCGGCGCTAATGCCACCCATTTGAACTTAGTCATGTCGTCCCTCCTTTGAGCTTCATTCGGGCTGTCAGCGGAAATGGCCAACACCCCTTTTCAGGTTAAGGACTTTGGCGAGGCGATGCGTTGACCAGGGTCACTAAACGCGCCGAATTCGGGCGTGCGCGGGACGTTGGCTATCCAATCCGCACGTGGACTGAACGACAGCTCTTGGCCGACTGCCGCCGGTGTCTCAGAATCCTTGAATTGAATGGCGGCTTGATTCTTCGCCTGCGCGAGCGGCCGCAAGTATGGCCGAAGGACAACAGGCGTCCGTTCCCATTCAATCGCTGTTGATGCAGATCGACGCTGACGCTGTCTGTTTGGTCAGAATGCAGTTTCAGCACATTAGGGTGATGCCCCGAACATTCACAATCGGATTACACGACATGGTGGCGACCCTGCGCTTGCTTGCACACTCTTATGGGCTGCTCACGTGACGATTGCAGCGCCCCCGGATAGCACGGCAGCGCCCATTGGGGCCGGCGCCGCAGAGGTCCCTGACCGGCCACTTGCCGTCGTTGCCCTGTTTCGCTCCGATGACCCGGTTCAAACGGACACCAGTCGTTGCGCCCGCGCGGGGGAGTGGCGGTCACCGGGCCAATTGGAGTCACTCCCACCTGACCCTCAATTCGCTCCATACCGGCCGTTCGGGTGGCCAAAGGTCATTCGATCACCCGGAATGGTCAATCCCATCGCCTTCGCCGCTTTCATGTTTATGCCTCAGGCGCGCCTTCGTCGAAGAGTGACCCACGCATTTTTCGGCATCATCGTAAACCCCCATACCTCTTCGGTAGGCGGTGAATCCGGTGCACGGGCGACCTCGAAATTGCGGGAGACCATAGCAGCGACGAGTTTGATCTCGAGCATCGCGAGGTGACGTCCAGGGCAAAACCGAGCGCCTCCTCCAAACGGGGCGAAGGCTTGGGTATTGTGTCCGCCGACACCCGGGTCCGCGGTCTCCAGCCACCGCTCAGGTCGAAACGCTTTCGGGTCGGCGAAGTTGGTTTGCATCGTGGCGGCATGGCCGGTCAACAGATAGACACCGGTGGCCTCCGGTACGCTGACACCGCGGATCACGGTGTCCGCATTGGTTTCCAGCCCTACGATCGGTGCAACGGGTTTGAGCCGCATCGCCTCGTGCGCCACGGCCTCGATGTAATGAAGTGCTTCTGTGCTCGCGTAGTCGCCTGGGCGCTCGACTCCGTTCAGAACGCGATCTGCCTCGGCCCGCATCTTGTCCTGGACCTCGGGGTGCTCGGCCATGAGGTGCATCATCCACGCCAGCGTGTTCGCGGTCGTGTCTTCGCCAGCAAGCAACATGGTCAACGTGTTGCCGACGATTTCGGCGTTGGTAAACCCTGTCGCGTCGTCACTTTGTATCGCCACCATCGCGTCGAGCAAATTGGCGGACTTGGCGTGTTCCGGGGTACTCGCGGCCACGCGCGCCCGCGCCTCGGCGACCAAGTCATTCACCAGCTTGTGCACCTCCAATATCGCCGCATCGAGTTTGCGATCCGCTGGTAGTTTGAACCAGCGCCAGTAGGGCACCGGGGCCAGAATGCGCCGCCCCAACGCCGGGAAAATCTTATCCAGGTGGCGCTGAATGACGTTGCCTTCCGCTTCCAGCGTATTGAGATCGTGGCCGAACACCAAACCACTGGTGACATCGACGGTGAAGCGCATCAAGTCGCGCTGCGCGTCCACTCGTTCACCACGCACCGCCGCACGTTCCCAGCGCCGCTGCAGGCGTTCTGTTACCTGCTCGAGTCGTCCAAAGGACTCTAGGAGGTGATGCGTGTTCAACGCGTGCATAGTCAGTTTTCGTTGGCGCCGCCACGCGGTGCCTTCGGCATTGAAGACACCGTCGATGCCGAGTTCAAGCATTGCCGTCCGCGCCGCGCCGAGACGCCGAAATCCGTCTGGGCGGTCGCGCAGAATCTCGTGAATGATTTCGGTGTCCGCGATTACCACTACATCAGCTTGCCCGATCCGGATTCGGTAGAACAAGCCGAATTCATCGGCCCACGCGCCGAGAATGGTGTGTAACCGCGTAACGTCGATCTGGGGAATATTGCCGAGCACTGGCCAGCCGCGCGGTCCCGGGAGATCTGAAAGGTCACGTGTGGAGCACGACGAGGGGCTCTTGCTCACGAGGACAGCGGGCGACTTCGAAGGCAGCGGCACGTCCATATCATCCCCCTGCGTCTTGCCAGTGATTGGGGCAAGCAACGAGCCATCGAACGCTGCGCGTCCGACCGCGCGCTGTCAAGCATGCTATCCACTCAGCCACATCACAATTCCGCTCCTCCCTGGCACTGTCCAGCTATGCGGGTTCCAGGCGACGGGCAATGCCCATCCAAGCCGAACTCGCAATCCGCTGACACGGGGACGAGCGCAACTATCTTGAGTACGAAATTTTCTCAACCGCGGCGGCGATTAAGAGGATTGTACGGATCGAAATCCTAGGGACCGACGCCAACGGCAATTCAACAGTCGTCGGTCATACGGTCAAAATCGAGCTGCACGACAAGCTGGCCGCATTGCGGCTGCTCGGTCAGCACTATGGGCTATTTCAAAATCAACAGGAATCCGCCAACGATGACTTGTTACTCCCGGCGCTTGAGCAGGGCGCCGCGCGCGCCCTCGCGCTCTGTGGCAGCAGACCGGCCCCTAGCTTCTCTGTGGCACCAGACCGGCCACGAAAGACTATTGAAGCGGGCCCCTAAGGGAGGAATAATTGAAGGACCTTGTCGCGAATGTACCGGACATCCCGCCGCCGCGACTGCCGCAAGCAACCCTGGGTTCATCGCGCTTATGGTGATCGCGTTCCTCGGTGCTCACATATCTGTTCTCTTGGCGATGCAAAGGAAACGTGAAGTTTGCTTCTCTCTGGCCCCTGTTCATCGGGGGTCTCGGATTCGGATTTGCAGCCTTCGAGGAGTCCAGACAACGCCGCAAGGCGCAAGGCAAGGGCTGAGCGTGCACGCGCAGGGTCGCCATGAGAACGCGGACTGCGCATGAGCCACCAGCCTACCCATTTGCCGTTGACGGCGATCGGGCTGATTGTCGCTTCTGCCGCGTGCTTCACGGCGATCGACACGATCGTCAAGTACCTCGCGTTGCGCTATTCGGTGCCGGTGCTCGTCTGGGCACGCTGGGGAGTTCCAGCACTCCTCATGGTTGCGCTACTCGGGCCAAAGATGCGGTGGGGATTGCTGCGCACCGCAAACCTGAAGCTCAACTGCCTCCGCGGCGCGGTGCTAATGCTCTCCTCGCTGTGTTTTTTTGCGGCGCTCACGTTTCTGCCGTTGGCCGAAGCGACGGGACTCAACTACTCGACGCCGATCCTGGTCACCCTGATGGCCGGCTGGTTCCTCCGTGAGCAGATCACGCAGCCCCGCTGGATGTTTGTCCTCGCCGGATTCGTCGGGACGTTGCTCATCGTGCGGCCCGGCAGCGCGATGCTGCACGCAGGCGCGCTGTTCGCCTTGGGCGCAGCAGTGCTCAATGCGACGTTTCAGGTCCTCACCCGCAAGCTCGCCCGCGAGGACTTGATCGTGCTGATTTTCTATCCGAGCCTGGTGGGTGCGGTGCTCATGTCGCTTGCAGTTCCTTTCTTTCACTACCACGGCTCATATCTGACATCGGATATTGTTCTATTCGCCGCGATGGGAACTATTGGCTTGCTCGGTCATTTTCTCTTCATCCAGGCATTCCAGCGAGCGCCTGCTTCAACGATCGCGCCGTTTACTTACATGCAGCTCGTATGGTCGACTTTGGCCGGGTGGCTGGCATTTGGCACCTTCCCTGATCACTGGGCGCTCACGGGCATGATCGTGATCGCGGCGAGCGGCGCGGTGCTGACCTGGTATGAACGACGGCGCCTGAGCCCCTCATACTCTGATTCGCCGGTCGACCGGGGACAGCCCCCAGTGATGATGAGCCCGCCAGGAGCAGGAGTAACGGAGATAAAGGTCGATCCGAACTTTACAGGGCTCGCTGCGGGAGTATTTCAATTAGGCATCGGGGAAACCACGGTGATCCACTATGGCAAGGGCCCGCCCAAAACCGTAATCAGGACAGATTAGTAGATAGGTTGGGCCGGCCTTTTTCTGGATAACTCGCCATTAAGAAGCTGGAGGTCTCGGAAGTGCTTGAGGTCGCCGGCGAGAACAGCGAAGTAATGGCGGCGCGCACCACCATCGATGTCCCGGGGGCTACGAGAACCGCTGCCTACGGGATTAACGACAGTGGCCAGATCGTGGGATGGTTCCGAGACGCACTCGGCGATCATGTCTTCGTGGATACGGGCGGCAGCTTCACCACCATCGATGCCCCCGGGGCTTCCAACACTTACGCCTACGGGATCAATGACAGCGGGCAGATCGTGGGATATTTCGTCGACGCGCTAGGGTCGCATGGCTTCGTGGATACGGGCGGCAGCTTCACCACGCTCCCGGGAGTTGCCACCGGGATCAACAATACCGGCCAGATCGTGGGAGCTTTCGGCCTGGATACGGGCGGCAGCTTTACGCCGATCAACGTCCCTGGGGCGAGTAGCACCTCTGCCAGCGGGATCAACAACAGCGGCCAGATCGTGGGATCCTTCAACAGCCCTATGGGGCATGGCTTCCTGGATGTGAGCGGCAGCTTCACCACCATCGATGTGCCGGGGTTCTGTTGTACCTTCGCCCAAGGGATCAACGGCAACGGTCAGATCGTTGGGTGGGTCGGCTTCCCAGCGTCACCCGAGATGGCTTTTGTTGCGACACCCGTCGCCACTCCCGAGCCCCCCAGTTTGCTCACTTTGGCTACCTGTCTCGTCGCCCTATTTGGGATCGCCTTGCACCGTACACGCGCCGATGCCGGGAATCGTCCGCCCGCCTGATCTCAAACCGTGGTGGATGATTTTCTCTCACTCAATGTGCGGCCGCACGTTTAAGATCGAATTGCACGATAAGGTCGCGGCGCTTCGTCTGCTTGCGCAGCATTACGGCGTTCTCGGCTAAAACCCGCGGCTCCTTGCGGTGAACGATCTTCTATTGAGTCGAGGCTAATGCGCGCATTGGCCCAATGCTCAAGCCAACCCTTGCAAACTCCCGCCCACCGGCGCAGCCCGCCGCGATTCGACGGTTCGGGCGTGTAAACTGTACAATACAGATAGAACACGCAGCGCGATCTCGGCATACCAGCAACGGTGCTCGGTGTTCACGTGTCCGCTCGGTGCTCAGAGCGACAGGAGTACCAGCGACGCTGTCTCAGTTCACGATAGGAGGAATAAATGGTGACGGATGCGATTATGACGATCGCCAAGAAGGCGCCGGGTCAAATCGGCGCGAGATTACTCAGCGGGGTGCTCGCGTCGCTATGCGTGGCCACGGCGGGCGGGGCTTTTGGCCAAGTTGATATTACTGGTGTTTTCCCCGATGACCAGGTGCGGTGGCAAATCACTGTGCCTGCCAACTGGAACGGCGTCGTGGTTAATGACCTCGATCGCGTCACAAGCGCCGGTAATGCCAACATCCTGCTTCCGCTCGGCTACGCATACACTGGGACCGCACGCGCCCCCGATCGAGCCACCAATTGGGACCCGCGTCGAGAGTCTAACGATATGGTACGGGTGCTGGATATCTTTGAGAGCCAGTTTGGTCGGGCGCGGCGCACGATTCAATACGGCTGCTCAGGTGGAGGATCGACGGCCCAGAGCGTCGTCGAAGACCATCCCACTCGATTCGATGGCGTCGTTGCGGTAGAGGCATCGAGCCCGGTGGCCCTTGCGAACATGAGGCTTGATGTCACCTTCGCGCTCAAGGCTCTACTCGATACAAACAATCAGCTGCCCCTCGTGGTCCATGACGGTGAAACCGCCGCCGCTGAGCAGACATGGATCAATTTCTTGAACGCTGCGCAGCAGACGGCGCAGGGCCGGGCACGTATGGCTCTGGCTGTCGTGCTCGCACAATATCCTGAGTGGGGTAGTAACAACACTCCACAGGCTCCCCGTCCAGACCCATCGGATTTCACGGCGGTCCAAGC
The DNA here is from genome assembly GCA_963829375.1 of uncultured beta proteobacterium. Lineage (GTDB taxonomy): Bacteria > Pseudomonadota > Gammaproteobacteria > Burkholderiales > Casimicrobiaceae > PALSA-1003. Next base: position 14,046 of record CAWHIS010000020.1, read on the forward strand.
GGGCCTCGTAAGAGTCGCGGTCGATGCGGCCAGAATCGCAATTACTTCTCGCCCACAATGGGACGACCCTGCCGGATTCATGTCATGGAATACTGGCGTGGATTACAAGCAGTTTTACACTAACGCCAATTTGAAGCATAAAGCGATCGTCGCTTTCATGTACGCACAAGCCGGATTGAGCGTCGACGCGGACCTCGATTGGATCAACGCGGCTCCGCGGCTCGCTGGAACCAATGATTCCGTCAATTATTGGAGATCTCGCACACATACCGGCATTCCTGGGGTTCCGATGCTGCAAGTCCATGATCTTGGCGATGCACGAACCCCGGTGTCGGGTACCGCCGGTTACGAAATGGAGGTTCAACGGTTCGGTGGAACCGCTTTGCAGCTTTTGTACCGCCAGGCATTCATCGACATTCCAGGTCATTGCACTCTCAGTAACGCGGAGATTGTGGCAGCGATCGAAACAATGGTTCAACGAATCGACAACGGAGCATGGGGCGACCTCAATAGCCCCGATGCAATGAACGCGCTTGGCCGCGCTTCTGGTCTTGGACCGTCGCGTTTCGTGCTTCCTAATATCATTCTCGGTTATACGCCGCCTGCGATTCTGAATCGCGCATTCGATCCCACGAGCCCGGGACCGCCGACTCCATAGCGTTGACGCTATAGCGGTTCGGCTCCTGAATTCAGAACGCGACGAGGGAGGTCACCGCGACACGGGGTGGCCTCCTGACCTAAGATCGAATTGCACGATAAGGTCGCGGCGCTCCGTCTGCTTGCGCAGCATTACGGTATTCTCGGCTAAAAACCGCGGCGCCTTGCGGTCAACGATACGCTATTGAGTCGAGGCTAACGCGGGCGTTGGCCCAATGCTCAAGCCAATCATTGCGAACTCCCGCCCACCACCGCCCACCGCCGCGACCTGCCGCCATTCGACGCGACCCGCCGCAACCCGCCGCGATTCGCCGCGACCCGCCGCAATTCGCGGTGGACCAACACGGAAGCGCAACGACCTTTGTGGGACACGAGAACGAGACGGGAGGATAGGGCGGGCAACAACGAGTTCTCCCGCAACGGTGATGCGACCACGTCCCGGCGAATAGCGGCACGTCGGGGGTCGGGCAGGCCCCTTACCAACCTGTCCCACCGGCAAACGGCGCTATGGACCACTAAAGCGGTCCATTCTATTGGAATTGAACCTTAAGACACGTTAAGGTTCATATAAGCGTAATCATCATTGCAAGAAATGGGTATGGAATCCCAAACGCTTGCGGGTCGCTGCCGAGCAAAGCCTGCCCACATCAACTCTTCGCACGGAGGTATGACGATGCCACGCTATCTTCTTGTGCTGATCGCCGCTGTGCTGGTAACGGCGTGCGGAAAAAGCCCCGAGAAAGCCAATGAGCCGCCGAAGCCACAAGTGACGACCCCGCCGCCTGCGACGGCACCGGCGCCGCCCCCCGCGTCTACCGCGCCAGCTCCGAGCGCGGATACAACGAAATCCGAGAGCATGACCCCGCCCGGGACACCCGCCAGCCCTCCTTCTGAGCCAAAGAAGGACGAAACTAAGAAGTAGTGGGATTTGCGCGGACACGAGTTCGGAGTCGAGATCACCGCTGCCTAAGGTCACTGCCGTCACCATCGGTCATGGCGGCGCGCCGCACGTTCAGATCGCGTTGCACGATAAGGTGGCGGCGCTCCGCCTGCTTGCGCAGCATTACGGCGTTCTCGGCTAAAAACCGCGGCGCCTGGCGGTCAACCATTGCAGTAGACCCAGCCGCGCTTACTTAAAATCGCTCTCAGCAGTGGCCTCAAGTGATGGGTAATCCGGATTCCACGGGGCCAAGTCCGGTTTCGGCGCGTTTATATCGGCCGGCGCTGAAATTTCAAAATACCGTTTATCGACCATATCAAAACGCATGACTGATTTGAAGGGGGGAGGAGTTAAAGACACTACGCGGGCAGGCACAACTGCGCATTTCTGGCCCGGTCTAAATGTGATGGAGTTTGTTGTTGCCACTGTCAAACGCCACATTTGCGGCCCGGTGGCGCTGGGTAACGGTTGTATCGGCCCTGCATCGGCAAAATAGGTTCCCATGGGAACGCGCATATTCTTTGTGTCGGGGGCACCATCTTCCATCTTACAAATCTTCAAACGCCCTTTACCGGGAGGGCCGCTTAAATGCACTGGTGTAGGTGGGTCAACGTAAAGCGGGTCCATGGCATATGCCGGGGTGACAATTAAGAATATAAGCACGCCCGCAGATTTTTTAATTTTGCCTACCTCAACTTGGTCAGCCCGCGCGACTCCCTGTAATTGTCGCTCCGTTCGGGCGGTCCTGTAAAAGCGCGAGCGCACGGCGCAAGGCAGTGCTCGACCGACCGCCGCCGGTGTCTCCGAATCCTTGAAGGGCGGCTTTTGATTTTTCAACTGCGCGAGCGGCCGCAAGTATGGCCGAAGGGCGACAGGCGTCCGTCCCCATTCAATCGGTGCTGATGCAGACCGACGCTGACGCTGTCTGTTTGGTCAGAACGCAGTTTCAATACATTAGGGTGATGCGCCGAACATTCACAATCGGATTACACGACATCGTGGCGACCCTGCGCTTGCTTGCACAGCATTATGGGCCGCTCACGTGACGATGCAGCGCCTCGGATTGCGCGGCAGCGGCCATTGGGGTCGGCGCCGCAGAGGTCCCTGACCAGCCAACAACGGCCGTACTGCGAAGTCGCCGACAGCAGACGTTCGATAGCGCTGTCGACGCTTTGCAGCCGTTCGATGCAAGCCTGTCTCCAAGGCAGTCCGACGGCATAGTATTCGGCCAGTAGGAATCTGCGTTGAGCGGGCCGTTAAGCGACAACAAATATCGCGTTCGTACACTCACGCATCATGCACACATCTCCGCGCCAGTTATTGCTTGACGGTGCGGCGGGATACTCGCGCATTGCGATCCGAGTCGGAATCGGCGATGAAGTAGTCTTGCTTGTACTTGAACCAAAACTGACAGCGTAACGGAAGAAAAGTCCTTCCAACCACCATACTCGTGCAAGTCCTTCCGCTGTCGTCAATGTTCCAGACACCATCGATCGACCCACCGGCCCCCTGTTGCGCGGTTATTGGGTTACCCGTGTAGATGTTACTGCTACCTTGGATCATGCCACTGCTTGCGTACATCACCTCCATGCGCCCCCCGAACGGGTTAATACCTACCAGGGTATGTTTGGTCACCTCCTGCCTGAACTCTTCGGCGGAAGGTCTCTTGGCGCCGGCGTCGAGCAGCTCGCCCAGGTTGTTCTGGGCAACCGCGAACGGGACCAACAGCAAGAGTGCAAGCCCGAGCAGCAATTTCGTCGGCAGCGGCACGGCTTTCTCCTCGTAGAATAGGCGTGACATCGTGGTGTCCTCGCTATCGGATTACGTCATCCACCGACACCAGGAGCGCCTGGGGGAGCGAGCACGCGCACGGACCGCCGCGCCGCTCCCGCTACTCTGAGATTGCACCTAGACGTATCGACCCTGTGTTGAGCGCAGGACCGCTACGTCGCTAAGAACGCTTTCGCGTCCGCGACCGAGGCAACAAGACAATGTTGCCTGGCTGCTATGAAGAACCAGGCGCTCACGTCAAGCATGAACATCTGGCCACCCCTCGCGGGATGCCTCCTGACAGAACAGCGACTGTCCATCTGACCGTCACGAGGACGGCCGTTTCTCTAAGCCCCGCCTCCCGACATCTCGACGGGCTCGGTCATCACACTGGTTGCCGCATGGGAAAAAGGAAGGCCCCCGGTCCTTGCGAACTGAGGGCCTTGCTGCGTGACGAACCGTCGATTCCGCACGAGGCATCACCGAAGGCGCATCACAATGGCACCGCCAGACCTTGCGATCCGACAACGCCAGCTATGCTCGGGCGCTAGACCGAGCGCACAACCTACGTCGCTTGCGCGACAAGATCGGAATCGCTTCCGATCACTTCAAGGGCGCGTAACGAGCGCAACGCCAATACCGAGGTACTGGACTTCATGCATGGCTGGATGACCAGTCGACATGAAGGCTGGGTGAGCACGATGCTCACGGACAAGCGGCTAAAGTATTGCACTGCCGGTGCGCCACTTCAAGGGTCTGCACGACGAAATGGGGGATGCAAGCCGAAAAGCACGGAATTTCGGGTGCTTTCGGTCTTGACATCGCGCGGGTGTGATTGAAGCGGAAGCAGGAGAACGTACCTGCTTTCGCCAATCTGCATCAAGCCACGTCGTTCAACATGGATACACCGCTTTGGCCAAACGCCATAGTGCCCCGCTCGTCGCGAATGGCCGGACGCGCAACAACGGCCATACAGCGAAGTCGCTGATAGCGGCCGCTCGATGGCGCTGTTGACCCGGAACCGTCATACGCTGCGCTCTAAACCAGTCATTTCCACTTGACTGGCATTCCAGGTTCTTGCTTCGCGCCCCGTTCGGGGCGCGCAAGGGCTGCGTCCGCTACAGAGCACGCTGACCTTCCTCGAAACGGTACGGCGGCGTAGGCTATGGTCGATCGCTGCGTTGTCGTAGCGCCTGAGAGAGTGGCAAGGAGGGCCGATGGAACGGGGCGCCAAACCTGCAAAGGCCAAAGTCGAAGCACGGCCCGCTGTCACCGGGAAATCGCGGAAGATCGTCGACGCTACCGGCCCACAGCTCAAGCGGCGCCTCGCGGAGGCATTGGAACAGCACGCCGCGATCAGCGAGATCCTGCAAGTGATCTCCGCTTCGCCGAGCGACGTTCAGCCGGTGCTTGATGCCGTTGCCGAGCGGGCAGCCCATCTGTGTGAAGCCCCCTTAGCTCGGGTGGCGCTCGTCGACGGCGACGTGGTCCGTGCCATGGCTGAGTATTCGCTCGATGGCACGTCCCAGGTACGCACCGTACCCCTCCCGCTGAGGCGGACGACCCTCGCCGGTCGCGCAATTCTCGACCGCAAAACCATTCATCACGACGACATCGTTCCGTTGCTCGACAGCGAGTACCCGGACGCACTAAACGCACGGCGGCTCGGGTTTCGTGCCGCGCTTGCCGTGCCGCTGATCCGCGAAGGCAACGCCTATGGTGTGATCCTGCTGTGGCGCCGCGAGCCCGGACTGTTCTCGCCCGAGCAGGTTGCGCTGGTGCAGACGTTTGCGCAGCAAGTGGCGATCGCCATCGACAACGTGCGCTTGTTCAATGAAACGAAGGAGTCTCTTCAGCAACAGACGGCCACAGCCGACGTGCTCAAGGTCATCAGTCGGTCGGCGTTCGATTTGCAGATGGTGCTTGAGACGTTGACCGAATCCGCATGCAAGTTGTGCGAAGCAGAAACGTCGACCATGTGGCGCCCCGACGGCGACGTATTCAAGGTTGCCGCAATGTTTGGGCAGTCTCCAACACACGAGGCGGCTATCAAGCAGCGCGTAGTCAAGCCCGGGCGAGATACCTGCGTCGCTCGCACTTTGCTGGAGGGACGAACGGTTCAAATCCACGACGCGGCGGCTGATCCGGAATACAACGTGCCAGACTTTCTGACCGCCGATGGAAATCGCGCCTTGGTCGGCGTGCCACTGGTCCGTGACGGTGCTCCGATTGGCGTTCTGGTGCTGACACGCTCGGTTGCCCGACCTTTCACCGAAAAACAGATCGCGCTCGCGACAACCTTTGCCGACCAGGCAGTAATCGCCATAGAGAACGTGCGTCTCTTCAAGGAAACGCAGGAAGCGCTGGAGCAGCAGATCGCGACCAGTGAGATCCTGCGAGTGATCAGCCAATCGCCGACCGATGTGCAACCGGTATTCGACACGATCGCGGCGGCGGCGCTGAAGCTGTGCGCTGCGAGCTCGGTCACTGTCTTCACGTTTGATGGCGAACTGATCCGAATAGCGGCACTCGTCAATGTGAGTCCGGAAGGGGCCCATGCCGTACGTGGCTTCTATCCGAGACCACCCGGCCGCGACAACGCGGCGAGCCGCGCGGTCCTGACTTGCAGCGTCATCACGATCCCGGACGTGCTCGAGGATCGCGAGATTGCGTACAGAGATACCCCCGTTGCTTCAGCCTTCCGCAGTGTCCTGGCCGTTCCCCTGATGCGCGACGGCAGCCCGATTGGTGCCATCAGCGTCGGCAGGCTCGAACCGGGGCCGTTTCCCTCTAAGCAAACTGTGCTGCTCCAGACCTTCGCCGACCAGGCGGTGATTGCGATCGAGAACGTGCGGTTGTTCAACGAGACGAAGGAGGCGCTGGAGCGGCAGACCGCGATCAGCGAAATCCTGCGGGTGATTGCCAACTCCCCTGGTGACGTGCGGCCGATGCTGAATGTCGTCGCGGAACGCGCAATGTACCTTTGCGATGCAGCGGATGCGACCATTTTTCTGCACGAGGGAGACAGACTCCGGTCGGCGGCTCGCTTCGGCAACACGCCTACCCCACTCGAGGAAGGGAAATTCATGCCCTTGACTCGCGGCTCCGTCACCGGTCGCGCCGTCATCGACCACGCGGTGATCCACATGGAGGATCTGGCAACGGCGTCCGAAGAGGAATTCCCGCTTGCGCGCGAGTTGCAGAGGCGAAGTGGTCACCGCGCGATCCTATCAGTACCGCTGATGCGCGAGGATCGAGCGATCGGGGCGATCACGCTCTGGCGCATGGAAGCGCGGCGATTCACGGCCAAACAGATCGCGCTGGTGAAGACCTTTGCCGACCAGGCGGCGATCGCGATCGAGAACGTGCGGCTGTTCGATGAGGTGGAGGCGCGCACGCGCGAGTTATCGGAGTCTCTTCAGCAACAGACGGCCACGGCGGACGTGCTCAAGGTCATCAGTCGGTCGGCGTTCGATTTGCAGAAGGTGCTTGATACGTTGACAGAATCGGCCTGCAAGTTGTGCGACGCAGAGGCGGCGAACATTTGGCGTCCCGACGGCGACGGATTCAAGGTCGCCGCAATGTTTGGGCATACCCCGGAACACGGGGCGGCGCTCAAGCAGGTTGTCAACAAGCCCGGAAGAGCTACCTGCGTCGGTCGCGCTTTGCTCGAGGGAAGAACGGTTCACATCCGCGACGCAAAGGCCGATCCGGAATACAACGCACCGGGTGTCCTGGCCGTGCGTGGAAATCGCGCCATGATCGGCGTTCCGATGCTCCGCGAAGGCGCCCCAATCGGTGTTCTGATCCTGACACGCTCGGTTGCCAGGCCTTTTACCGAACAACAGATCGCGCTCGCGACAACTTTCGCCGACCAGGCAGTAATCGCCATAGAGAACGTGCGCCTGTTCAACGAGACCAAGGAGGCCTTGGAGCGACAGACGGCGACAAGCGAGATTCTGCGCGTGATCAGTCAGTCGCCAACGGACGTGCGGCCGGTGTTCGACACAATCGCCGCGGCGGCGCTGAAGTTGTGCAATGCCAGTTCGGCGGTCGTGTTGACGTTCGACGGCGAGCGACTGCAGCTGGGCGCACTCGCGAATGTGAGCCCGGAAGGTGCTGATCTCTTACGGCGCCGCTATCCGATGGTGCCCGGTCGCGCCAATGCGGCCAGCCGCGCAATCCTGACACGAAGCGTCGTCGCGATCCCGGACGTGCTCGAAGATCCCGAGTTCGAGATGAAGGTTCCCTCGGTTAGCGCGGGCTTTCGCAGCATAGTGTCCGTCCCCCTGATGCGCGAAGGGAGTCCGATCGGCGCCATTACGGTCGCCCGGCCCGAACCCGGGTCTTTCCCCGAGAAGCAGATCGCCCTCCTGCAAACTTTTGCCGACCAGGCAGTAATCGCCATAGAGAACGTGCGCCTCTTTAACGAGACGAAAGAGGCCCTGGAGCAGCAGACAGCGACGAGCGAAATCCTGCGCGTGATCAGCAGCTCGCCGACCGATGTGCAACCGGTGTTCGACGCGATCGTACGTAGCGCCGCTCACCTGTTCGGACGCAAAGCCGCGCTACGCACCGTCGAAGGCGAAGGGCTGCGCCGCCGGGCGCGAAGCTACATCGCGGGCGACGAGTTCCACGGCCCGGATGTTGTCCCGGTGAACACCGACAGTCTTATCGGCCGGGCGGTGCTCGAATGTCGGGCGTTGCAGGTTGCCGACGCGCATGCGCTCACCGCAACACCTTACGCTCGTCGGCTGGCCTTTCGGTCGCTTGCCTCCGCGCCGCTCGTGCGCGATGGCGTTGCCATTGGCGTCATCTCGGTATCGTCACCGGATCCGGGAGCGATGTCGGACAAGCAGATGGCGCTGCTCGCCACTTTCGCCGACCAGGCGGTGATCGCGATCGAGAACGTGCGCCTGTTCAAGGAGCTCGAGGCGCAAACGAAGGCGCTGACGCGATCGGTCGGAGAACTCAGAGCGCTGGGCGAAGTCGGGCAGGCGGTCAGCTCGACGCTGGACCTCGAGACCGTGCTCCGCACCATCGTGTCCCGCGCGACGACGCTTGCCGGCGTGGAGGGTGGCGCCATCTACGAATACGATGAAACGACAGAGGAGTTCTACCTGCGCGCGGTGGACCGGTATGCCGATGACCTGGTCGAAGTCCTGCGCAGCAGGCGCATCCGCAAAGGCGAAGGCGCTGTGGGGCGGCTGGCCGTCGTCCTTGAGCCGGTCCAGGTTCGCGACATCACGGATGAAAGCATCTACCAGAGCGGGGTCAGGGAGATACTAATCCGCTTGGGCTATCGCTCGCTGCTGGCAGTGCCGCTCCTGCGCGAGAACCACCTTCTCGGCGGCCTGGTCGTGAACCGGAATAGCGCTGGCGAGTTCGCGCCGCAGGTAATCGACCTGCTGAAGACTTTCGCGACGCAGTCGGCCCTGGCCATTCAGAATGCACGGCTGTTCCGGGAGATCGAAGACAAGAGTCGGCAGCTCGAGGTGGCGAGCCAACACAAGAGCGAGTTTCTCGCCAACATGTCGCACGAGTTGCGAACCCCGCTCAACGCCATCATCGGCTTTTCGGAAGTATTGGCGGAACGTATGTTCGGCGAGATCAACGACAAGCAGGCGGAATATCTGTCCGACATTCTCGAGTCGGGACGGCATTTGCTATCCCTTATCAACGACATTCTCGACTTGTCCAAGATCGAGGCGGGGCGGATGGAACTGGAGCGCACCACTTTCCACTTGCCGAATGTTATCGAGAACGCGCTGACCCTTGTCCGGGAACGCGCGCAGCGCCATGGCATAACGCTCGGGCGCACGGTCGACGAGCGCCTGGGGATGATCGACGCCGACGAGCGCAAGGTAAAGCAGGTGCTATTGAATCTCCTGTCCAACGCCTTGAAGTTCACGCCAAAGGGCGGACGCATCGACGTCCGGGCCACTGCGCGCGACGACGCCGTCGAGATTTCAGTAACGGACACGGGCGTCGGCATCGCGCCCGAAGATCAGGCCACCGTGTTCGAGGAGTTCCGTCAAGTCGGATCGGCAGCGAAAAACGTCGAAGGCACCGGCCTTGGCCTCGCCATCTCCAGGAAGTTCATTGAACTTCACGGTGGAAGAATCTGGGTCGAGAGTCAGGTGGGTATGGGGTCGACGTTCGCGTTCACGTTACCACTGCCGATCGAACAACACGTCCAGTCCGCCTGATAGTTTGGCACGTTGCCCGGTGGAATCTATTCGGGCTCAAGAACCACGCGGTATCCAATCAGCCACACTGGTCACGCGAACGGCCGCTTATGAACTTACAAGGAGGTCTGCGACGGCCCGCTTCTCTGGCGCACGACCGGCGGTAACGGGTCGACAACAGTCCTACAGGTCGCGCGTCGGCCTAGGCTAGGGCATCTACGCCTTTGCGTTCGATCACGTTCAGCAGCTTCAGCGATGGACCGCTCGGTCGCTTCTCACCGATCTCCCATTTTTGAACCGTCGACACACTGGTGTTGAGGACCGCCGCGAACACCGCTTGACTCATTTGGGCTCGGCTGCGAATGGCCCGAATTTGCTTGGCAGAAAGTTCGCGTACCGGGGGCAGACAAAGGGCATCCAGTTCTCTGAGCGTATGCTTGTCGATCGCGCCAATTCGAGCGAGGCCGAGAGCGGTGTCGTGCACTTCATTTAGTAAGCGGCTTTTCTTCATGGCAAATCTCCATCAATTCCCCCTCGGCAAGCGAGTGATCGAGAAGGGTCGTGTCCAGGGCAAGCAACGTCGCGGCAATCCTCTGCAGCGCTGCGAGTTCACGTGCATCAACCGTAGCGCGATCGTTCTTCTCGAAACCAAATATGAAAAACCATCGATCCCCGAGGTTGCTGCCCAGGATGGTGCGGGCTCCACCCCGCTTTCCCGGCCCGCCATGGGAACCCGTTTCTTGTATACACTGCCACCAAGATCCGCGTCGATCAGTCCCGCGGCCATCTCGGCTACAGCAGTGCACAGGGTTGAATCGGGCAGGGACGACTTACGACACCATCGGGCGAACGTCCGGGTCTTGAAGACTCTGCGCACTGGCACACTATAGCACTGAGTGCTATATTTGACAACGTTCAAGTGGCCAATGATCCGCGCAGCGGACTTGGCGCCTTCGAGCGAGCATGGGTTCCTTACCCTGCAGCATCGATCTCGCATCGGGCAGCACTGCAGCCACCCAGACGCCAATGTGACTGTAGACGAAAACGTAGCAGCGTCGTTTTGCTAGCCCCTGTGTTGCGCTGCATTCGACTGCGATGGCGAAGATGCGCGGACGCCGCAAGCAGTTGATGATGCAATGAAATTACGTAACCTTTGGACAGACTCTTAATCCGTTGGTCGCAGGTTCGATCCCTGCACGGCCTACCAACAAATCAAGGGGTTAGATTAGAAATCTGGCCCCTTGTCTTTTTACGAACGAGTTGGCTACCGTTCGGTTGCGTTAACCCCGGTAACCCTCGGAGGCATCGCGGAGTGACGGCATGTCGCTCGACGCCGTACGTTGGGTGTTACCGCCGACCGGAAATTGACCATTAAACGAGGTGATGCCGACTGAATATTGACCAGGGTGTGTCAACCTACCCTGCTGCTTTTGTGCAGGAGGAGAAAGGGAGATCACCATGGCCTTGATGGACAAAATTCGCGGTGTGTACTTCCGCGACAAAAAGACGATCAGCGAGATTGCCAGGCTGAGGAGTTTGTCGCGCAATACGAATCAAGCGGTGGCTAAGGGCGGCGCCGGGCACGCAACCGAAATACCGGCGCCGGCGGCGTTGACGAAGGCGTTGGAGATGGACGCCACTGGCCGCGGCGCGAGCGGCGCACGGTGCGTGCGTTGCACGCCCGACTCAAAGCTGAGGACTGCGCGGGCGGCTACATGTGCCTGACCGATTTCATCCGCGATTGACGCCGGGCCGAAGGCAAGACACGCAGGCAATGTCATCGCCGTCTCCCAAGTTGTCTGAAATCGCGATTCGAAGTTTGCCGGGCATCGACAATCCCACACGCGGCAATGCCCGTCATGGGCGAATTCTTTGCGTCCGGTAATGCGCCACAGAGACTGAACGGCGAGATATGCGCGTACTCGGCCCGTGCGTCCGCCACCAACCGTGTGACGTCGAGGGCACGCGGCCGCCACAGTGGCTGTGCCGCGCGCGCACCGAGGAGCGGATTTTCGAAGGCAGCCAACTGTCACGCTGCCGCAGCGCCTCCGGTCGTACCACGGCGACGCACCCAGTCCCAACCGTACTCCCGGGTTGCGACGAAGGTATTCCCATGCAAGCAATGACGCGTCTGAGCGCAGGACGTAAAGGTAGGCTGCGCTCGCGCGCCAGCCCGCAGACGGGTCGCGGTCAATCATCGAGGGTTCCGAGATGTGCGCAGCGTGCGGTGTCTTGCATGGCATCACAAAAGTGTCTGGGCGCGCACCTGTTTGCGGAAACGGCGATTTACGCAAAACTTTAGGAGGCGCAAAAGCGTCTCTGCGTAAAGACGGAATGTTTTGCGGGCGCGGATTGCAGGAAACTGCAATGTCGCTACGGTCTTCACCGGTGGTCGTCTCCTCGTACAAGCCCCGATTTGCCGGAAGCGCCAACCTGCTGCCACGTCTTTCGGCCCGGTCATTTGCAGGAAGCCACACTGTTCAAACGCGTAATGAGTCTTGTAGACTCGATGCTCGCGGCGGCTGCCGCACTGCAGGCGCGGTCAACGCGCCGTCGATCGACTACCGCGAGGACAATCGTGCTTCAGCCACTTCGTCTTGGGCCTACAAAAACTGTGCAATCGTTACAACTTGTGCCGCCTCGATTGCAACCGTTGGTCGCCGCCGCCAACCGCGGAGACGACGTCGCCCCGATCGTCGACGCGATCGCAAAGAGCTTTGGCTTCGACGGCTTTATGTACGCGGTGAGTCTAAGCCCGCGTCCAAATACCGAGACCCGGGTCTACGTCTATCTGACCTGGCCCACGGAACGGACGCGGATCTACGATGAACGTGCGCTGGTCGAAGTCGACCCACGTGTCTACGACCTGCTGGAAAGCGTCGTCCCGCTGGTATGGGATCAGACCACCTATCGCGGACGGTCGAGCGCGGTCGATGATTTTCTCGACGTGCTGCAAGGCTTCGGCCTCTCGAGCGGCATCGCTTGTCCGGTTCGTGACATGCGCGGTCGCACGGCGATGCTCTCCCTCAGTTCCAGCGTGTCAGTCAATGACGACGTGCGCAAGAACATGATCACTCAAGAGAAAGGAGACATCATGCTGTTCGGACTCTACTTTCATGAGCTCTTCGTCAGCGGGGTCCTCAACGGCCTCGTACCGCCGTATCTTCAGGGCGCCAAACTGAGCGCGCGCGAACGCCAGTGTTTGTCGATGGCCGCGCGTGGCCTGGCGGGTGAGGATATCGCGTTCAAGCTAGCCATCAGTCCGCGCACCGTCCAGTATCATTTCGATTCCATTCGGAGCAAGCTTGGTGCAGCCAATCGGCAGGAAGCCGTGGCCGTCGGACTGGAAACGGGCATCATCACGCGCTAATAGGGCCGGGCTCGGCCAGTCGGACCGCGTCCAGGGACGCCAAAGGACCATATTCCAGGCCCTTGGACTTTGCCTACGCCAGATCATTTCGCATCGCTTCGCAACTGTAGAAATCTCCAGTTGCAGCGACGCCATGGCGCTGGTTACGCTCGAGGCCGTCAGCAGTCAGCTCAAACGGCATTCAAGAACGAACGCTGCGGCGTCCGCGAGAGCGTGCCCGCCATGGAGGCAGGATGCTGCAAACGCTGGATCCCGCCCGTGCCGGGCTGGACGGCGCGCGTTTCATGCCGCAAGTGCTCTCGCCCCTTATCACAGCGGCGGAGCGCGGCGAGCCGCTGGAACCTGCCGTATTGGCGCTTGTCCGCGTGCTGGGTTTTGACTCCTTCATGTACGGGACCGGCGTATCGGACTGCCCCAACAGTGAGCAGAAGAGCTACGTGTTCACGACCCTGCCACGGGCCTGGGTCATCCGCTACCAGCAGCGCGCCTACATCGAGGTCGATCCACGGATACAGCATGTCTTTGACAGTGCCATGCCGTTCATTTGGGATCAGCGCAGCGAGCGCGGGAAAAGCGCGGCCATCGATGCCTTCCTGGATGACGCCGCGGCAAACGGTGTCGCCAGTGGTATAGCCATTGCCGTGTATTGCGCCTCAGGTGGCCGCGTCGCCGTCTGCTTCAATTCGGCGAATCCGGAAATCGACGACTTACGACGATTTGAGATCACGCGCAATATGGGCGATATGTATTTGCTGGGGATTTATTTCCACGAAATGTTCATGAAGACCGTCGTCGCACGCGGCGTTCCGCCACCTTCTCAGGACGCCCCATTGAGCCCGCAAGAAAGGCGATGCCTGATGTACTCTGCGCATGGATTCACGTCCCGCCACATCGCTACCGAGCTGCGTATCAGCGAACGCACGGTCGAACTGCATTTCTCGCACGTCCGTTCCAAGCTGGGCGTCGCCAATCGCCAAGAGGCAATCGCGAAGGCAATCAACGACGGCCTGATCAGGCGCGGGCATCTGCCGGGGTCAGACGACCCCCAACAGGGTGTTGAGGAGCGACGCAAGGCTTACGGGATTGCGTAGCAAAGCCATTTCAGGTTAATCGCCAGACAGTCGTCGCGGTTCATGCCGAAGAGTACGCATCGCGGTCATCGTGGACGCCAGCGCGGGCACAGGAGACAAATTCACGGTGCAATGAGTCACCTTACCGAGGACGGGCACGCCGGAGCGCGGCAGCCACACCCCAACACTGTCCGGTGCGGGCTGGGGTTGATGCAAGCAGCGTCCGTCAAACTCGCTTTGACGTCCGCTGGAGCGATTCGACAAGGCGGCCAGGGATCATGACGACGCAGCGTTCCGGCTCAGGGGCGGCCTGGCCCGCGCAATGAACGCGGATGCGGCAAGTCGTAAGGCGTAGAGACGGCGAGGCGGAAGGACGCCACCCGTCAAGCAGCAACAACGCTCGTGCGGAAGCAAGCGCTACCGGAACGCTTCGATTCACGATGATCTCTCGGCGATAAAAACAGTAAGAACGCACAGTGACATAAGGCCGGGTTGGGCTGCGAGCGGCAGGCGGACCTCTCAATGGCGGCGAACCCGAGCGACTGTGGGACCCGAGGTTTGCATTGGTTACTTGCCGAAAGGCTGCTCGGAGACGACGTTGGCCATTAAAGGACCGTGAGTCACGTCGATCGGAATCGGTCGTTCGATCATGTCCTAACCGGCAACCCTTGGTCGCTTCTGATCGTCACAAGCTGCTTGCCGTGCTTACAACCCTGCCGGGCTATCCGTAGCGGGGCCATCAGCCCGTAGTTGAGCGTCCCCCGAAGTAAGCTCAGGTCGCCGGTTTGCGAACGGTGCCGTCGGGCACTTCTTATCTCGCGCGAACCCATGCACCGGGCGTTCGCTACTGGCTTCGTCGCGGTAATCGGGGCGTTCATGCCCAAATTGACCCAACGCGTCGCGTGGCCGTTGAGAGTTGTTCGGCGGCTGCCTACCATGTAATCGCGCTAACTCTACGCTTAAGCACAATTTTCAGAACGTTTAAGGCTGGCTAAAGGACTGAAGCGGGGGTTCGGACCGACATTACAACCCAGCAACAACGCGTCTTATCCGACGCCAACCTGACCAGGAGACCACCATGAACGCCAAGCCGACTTTTGCCAGCCCCTCATCGCTGTCGATCGCCTTTGCCGCCGGGCTGGCAACGCTCATTGGCGTCGGCCTGCTCACCGCCGTCGCATTCCTGTTCCAGCAAGACGGAGCGCCCATGGAACAGCTGGCTGCGGCCGAGCGCGCCTGCACCCAACACGTTTACGTGTCCGAGCGCGAGGCCTGCATGAGCGAATGGCTCGCCGCTGCCCGCGCACCGAAGGTGGCAAGCAAATGGGGCAAGAATTTCTGAAATGTTACGCGTTGACACAAGTCAAGTACGTCGGCATGCGCTGGCCGGTTACGGATTGCCGTCGTTCGTCAGGGCGGAGCCATTGCACGATGAAACCGCCTCCGTTGTATCAAAGAGTAAAGGAGATTGTGATGAGTCTGGATCGGTACAACCAACGTAGCTGCTATGCACTTGGCGCGGCGCTCGCTCTTGCCGCGTCCACCGCGTTTGCGGATGCCTCGGCACCCGTTCCCGAACCTTCGGTGAACGTGGCCCTCGCCGATAGCCCCGGAACGATGTCGGAGGCACGCGATTCGACAGCGCCTTACATATACCCTGCAAGCGAGGCCGGTATCCGTCGGGCTGCGGCACAAGGACCCTTGGCGTTACATCTGTATGTTTATCGTACACGGATGATCTACAACTACTACATTTGGGACTTCGCGAAGGAGGAATAGTTCTCCATCCGAGTCAGTGAGCGGTTCATCTAGCCCGGAGTAGCCACCGCACGCTAAATCGCGCGGTGGCTGCGGCCCGACACTTACTTCGCGGCGGGCGCGTCGGCCGCCCAGTGGGCACTGCGTCTGGGCCCGAACCGAGCCGGCCATTGCAAGCACAAGGCCCCGAGTACTAACCGTCATACCCCGCCCGTCGTACCGGGCGCCACGCTCGCGCCGAATTCAGGTTCGCAAGCGAGGCACCTTGGGATGAACAAACGCCGGGAGCTGGTCATTGCATTTGGTGCGAGTCCTCTTGTGGCGCCGCTCGGCTGCCGCGCTCAACAACAAGCCAGTGCTTGGCGCGTCGCTGCACTCGATACGACATCCACGAATGCGGTCAATCTCCGACCATCGACCTCAACGGGTTCGCCATCTTCGGACCGAACGTGTGCGTGACGAACAGGGTCAATGTTGCGCAGCCCTGCACCAAGCCCGGAACCGGGATGGGTATCGACGGCGGCACGCAGGCCGGCGTCAACACCTGCGGCAGTGCCCCGCGCCCGTAATTCCGCTACCCTGCTATCGCGCGGATTCTCTAGCAGCGTGGCCGCCAGACATTCCCGCCGGCTTTTCTTTGGCGCGCTGACCGATCGGGATACAAACCGACCTGTTCCGAACATCGGAGTATCCCCACAGTCACACGACGCTATTGATCGTGGTCGTGGTAGTAGTAGTAGCTGAGCGTAGGTTCACGATAGACGACGGCGGGCGCGCGATGCACGACCGTTGGCGCACGATAGTTATTCATCCCACGCTCGACACGAGTGCTCCATCGCATCTGCAACTATAGTTTGCACGTCGCATTTCCGTTGATGGAGCCCCGAGTAGCGTCCCGCGCCGATCGCCGCGTTGCGTCGCGTGTTGCCTACCTACGGCGTCGGGACCGTTACGATGCCGGTCTGTCCTCGCGCCCGCATTCGTGGCACGACCATTGCTCACGTTTGTCCGCGAGGTCACGCTTGTGCGCGTGCCGATGCGTGCGTGGCAAACCGCCGCGGTGAGGTCGACAGCGGGGCGAGCCGAGAAAATTCGGCGCACGCTTCTAACAGAAATGTGTTGCTAGCGTTTCCGATTGTAGCGGACAGGGACTTTGTAGCAGTGGCGACTCGCGCGAGCTCGACGATGGCCGCGACCTATTGCGTCACATCCGGTCGAACGTCGGCAAAGCTGCCGCCAACAGTCGACCAATGGCACGACGATTTTCGCCTCGTTTAATCCGGAAATCGGCTACCCTCGACCGCTCATCCGCCATGCCTTCGTGCTTCAGGACCAGGGCATATGTCTTGCTCGATGGAAGCTAGAGGATCTGGGATCAGACGATTCGCTAGGCTCTGCAAGATGTGCTGATTGTGTGCAACAACGCACCATCTTCCAACTACCTAGAGTTCGCGGCCCGCAAACAACGCAGTCGGTTGAGGATATTCGACATGTGGTACGAGGCTTTCGCTGCATCGCTTTTACTTGCACCGTGCATTTCGATCTCGGTGTCGGTCGTCTGCAACGCTCGAACGTCGACGAGCCGTGTCAAGCAAGGCCGGCCTGCGCGGCGTATCCCGCGCCCGCGCGACGGCGTCGCTGCGACGAACCTACACAGCGCGCCACGATGCGTGCAGTGCTCTTGGGCGGGCTTTACGCTGATCGAACTGATGATTGCACTGACCATAGTCGCCTTCTTGGTTACGACAGGTCTGCCTTCCTTCACCAACTTCCTGCGCAACACCGAGATTCGGTCGACGACGGAATCGATCGTCAACGGCCTGCGCGTGGCCCGTTCCGAGGCAGCCAACAGAAATCAGCCGGTGCGCTTCACACTTGCGGGCGGTGGCGACCCAAGCTGGAGCATCAATCAGGTTAGCGACAATTCGGTCGTCCAGACGTATTCAAAGCAAGAGGGCGCGGTGAATACGACCGTAGCGATTCAACCTGCTGGAGCGGTCGCGATTACGTTCAACGGCATGGGGCGCGTCACTCCCGCCGCGGTGGGCGGTAGCCCGAATCTGCGACAACTCGATATCAGTTCAGCACTGGCTGCAAGCGCACGTCCATTGCGAATCTACGTCGATGATGGGCACGGGGTCCGCGTATGCGATCCGTCTCCGGGTCTGGCCGCACTGGTGCCGCATGATGCGAGAGCGTGCTGATATGACACCCGCACAACGGACGCGAATCCGGCAACGAGGTAGCTATCTGCTCGAAGCATTGATTGCCGTGGTTATTTTCTCTTTCGGCGTACTCGGTCTCGTCGGGGCCCTTGGCAACTCGATTCGCGCGACCAACGATGCGCGTTACCGCTCTGAGGCCGCGAACCTTGCGAGCGCCATGGTTGCGGACATGTGGACGACCACCTCGGCCCAACTGGACGCACAGTTCGGAGCAGGCGGTTCGAAACTGGTCACTTGGCAAACCAAAGCCGCGAATCTGCTTCCGTACGCCGGCTACCAAGCCGCCCCAAATCGATCTCGCGCAGCCGGGTCTGTCTTCGCAGAGTCGGACGGTCGTTGTCACTGTCTTCTGGCAGCTACCCGGTGCCAATGAGTTGCACCAATACGTTCTCACCGCCCAGATAGGGAAGAACACATGAGCACACGTAGCTCAGGCGGGAGGTTCACTGCAGCGAGGTGTCGGCCTGGTTGAAACAATGATTGGCCTCGTCATCGGTATGTTGATGGTGCTGGTGATCTTTCAGGTCTACCAGGTCAATGAAGGCCAGAAGCGCACGGTTACCGGAGGAAGCGACGCACAGCAGAACGCGGGCTACGGGCTATTCATCATTGGCCGCGATATAGCAATCGCCGGCAACGGCATCGCCGCCTCTGCGAGCGCTCTCGATGGATGCGCGCTGTTGCGGCCAATTCCAGTCGTGATTACCGCCGGCGCCACGGACAATGATCCAGACTCGGTCACCGTGCTTTATGGAGGCTCCAGTTCATTGTCGACGGCAGTGGCCTTTCTCAACAACGCAACGATTGCATCGGCGTCGAGTGCCGGCCTCTACCAGGTGGCGTCACCGGTCGGCTTCAGTCCCAACGACGTGATTGCCGCGGTCCAAGGCGCGAATTGCACGTTGTCCACGATCAACGCGGGAGGGGTCGTCGTTTCGGTACCACCGGTTACGCGACGATCACGCACACCCCGATCGCCGGCAACATGGCGACGACGTATACGGCCATCAATGCTGCGCTTGTCAATCTGGGACCTGCGGCATCCGCCGGCAAGGACACCGCGGTCGCGCGCGTCGCCTATTCTGTCGATCCGGCCACCGGCACCCTGCGAAGTCAGAATCTGCTTCCGACCAATGGGCCGATCAATCCGGTCGTCAGCGACGTCGTCAACCTGAAGGCGCAGTTTGGACTGGACACCGACAACGATGGAGCCATCGATACGTGGCAGGCCGCAACAGGCAATTGGTCCGCGGCAAACTTGCCTACGCAGCCGTTGGCGACGCTGCGTCAGATCCGTGCGGTGAAGATCGCGATCGTGACGCGGAGCGAGGCGTACGAAAAGGATCCCATCACGATTGGACCGCTGTTGATGCTCGACGGCGCGGTTTCGATGAACCTCAGCGCGGACCAGCAACACTATCGCTACAAGGTTTTCGAAACCATCGTACCACTCCGCAACGCAGTATGGAACGCCTCATGACCACCAAACTCGTTTCTGGTCGTCGAACACGGCCCTGCGTTCCTCGGATGCGCAAACAGCGGGGTATCGTGTTGTTTATCGCGCTACTGGTCGTCGTTGTCATGAGCCTCGCGACCATTGCGCTGTTTCGATCGACGGATACCGCGACCGTCGTAAGCGGTAACTTGGGCTTCGCGCAGGCTGCGATCTCCGCAGTGGACCGGAGTGTCGAACAAGCGGTACATGCGCTGTTCGATGCTGCGTTGGTCCCGGACAAGACGGCCACCTATCTTGCTCAAAATTACTACGCGTGTGTCCAGGCCGCGGCGGGCGGCTGCATTGCTTCCGGCGCCAGCATTCCTGAAATTCCAACAGTGTTGCAGGAACCGTTTTCGTCGAGCGCCTTCGCTGCCGCAGGTCTCAGTTCGAGCCTGATCCCGGCTGATGCCAGCGGGAACAAAAGCTATTACGTGATCGAACGAATGTGTCTGAATCCGGGCGTCCCGGTGGGTAACAACTGCAATCTTTCGAGCAGCGCTTTCGGCGCCGATCCGGGAACACAGCATTACCAGGGTCTGATCCGTCCGGGCGACGCCTACTATCGCGTCACGATCCGGGTCGAGGGACCACGCAATACCGTAAGTTACGCACAAGCGATGCTGAAGTAGATTGCCTGCCGCAGCGAGCAAACCTGGAGAGGCACAATGAAGTTCTTGTCCCAATCGGTACTGAAAAAGATCTGCGGAGGCGTCGCCGCGGTGTGTTTTGCATGGCCGCCGCTGACTGCCCATGCCGCGACTATAACGCCGACGTTGGCCGAAGTTCCCATCCAGGGGCTGAACCCGGTCAAACCAAATATCGTCTACACCATGGATGATTCGGGGAGCATGGCGAACGAGTACTTACCGGACTACGCGGGCGAAGACGACTACGCCGACGGGAACGTGCATTATTGCCGTGACAATGCGGGCGACTGTAGCGGTGGCAACTCCGTGCCGACTCTGGCAGAACCGCCGATCCGCAGCAGCACATTCAACAAGATCTATTACGATCCTTCGCAAACCTACGGCGTAGGAAAAAAAAGCGACGGCACCGATCTGGCCTATGAGAAAGCCGCGATCGGCACCTGGACGCAAGTCTTCACCAATCCGTACGCGAACTACCCCAGCGCCAGCAACAGCTCGACGATCAACCTTGCGCCGACGTCCGGTACGCCGACGCCAGGACTGAACACCAGCTCCGGCAGTTACCCGGACACGATTTGGTGCTTGACGACAACCACGGGTTCGAATGCCGACAAGAAAACAGCCGACACCGACGGCTCGGTCTGTCGTCGCAACGGCCGTGCGTACAGCCAAGTGACAACGGGCGGCAACACCATGCCCGCCATCGCCGCGGGATACAACTATCCGAACAACAGTAACCCCCCGGTGTCCTGCGTCGGCTCGCAGAAGTGCAAGTTCGTCAATCCGTACACCGTCTACGGCTATCCGTATTACTACACGATTTCGCAGGTGCAGTTCTGCTCGGCGAAGGATAGCAACGGCTGGGGCACGACGCCTTGCAGCAGCAGGTGGGATCCGACGACTTATAAGTACGTGCGCTATGGCACAAGTGCGCTGACATTCGATCCGGCCGCGTTCACCCGCGTTGACATTACGCCGACGGGTTTCCTGGTGAACGGGGTGTCGGCGGCGAATCCAAGCGGTCGGACCTATGCGCAGGAAATCGACAATTTTGCCAAATGGTATGCGTTCGACCGCACCCGGACCCAGGCGATGAAGACGGCCGGGGGCATCGCGTTTTCCGCGCTGGATCAGAACTCGCGCGTCGGATTCAACACCCTCAACAGCTACTCCAGCAAGTTCATGAACGTTGCCGACTTCACGACGGCGAACAAGGTCAGCTGGTTCACAAAATTCTATTCGGTGTCGCCCTCGGGCACCACACCTTCGATAGATGCCATGTGGCGAGTCGGAGAGTATTTCTCCAATCGAGGCGCAGGCGCAGGTCTGCCAAGCCCGACCGATCCGCTCGACCCGGTTACCGGCAAGTGCCAGGCCAATTATCACTTGCTGTCGACCGACGGTTATTGGAACCAGACTGTGGGCAGCTACACCGGCTTGGCAGGCGCAATTGGGAATCAGGACCTGACGGTGCCGGCGCTGCCGGTGGCGAACACGGGCACGGGATTCACGACCGGGCAGCAATTCCCTTTGCCCTACCGCGAGGGAACAGGCTCGAACTCCATGAGCAACGGCATGGCCGACGTCGCCATGTACTACTGGATTCACGATCTGCGTCCCACAGTTGCCGATCAGGGCAAGGACCCCGTCGCACCGTGGCAGCACCTCGTCTTCTACGGACTATCCATCGGTGCTGAAGGCACGGTCCCCTACGCGGCTGCGCCGCCCGCGAATGTTACGTGGCCCAAGCCCGTGAGCCTGCAGCCGGCGGCAATCGACGATCTCTGGCACGCGGCGGTGAACAGCCGAGGTAAGTATTTCGACGCCCAGAATCCGCGCCAACTGGCCGAAAGCGTGGTCAGCGCGCTCGCGGACTTCACCGACCAGTCGGGAACCGGTACTGCAATCGGGATCGCGGGAGCGCAACTCAGCGTGACCAATCAGTACGGCTACCGGACGAGCTACGAGGTTGGCATGTGGGGCGATGTCAAGAAATACCTGCTCGACATCAACTCGGGTGTGCTGCCTGTCGACGCCAACGGGAATCCAGTCAACGCGGCAATTTGGTCTGCCGCGGCCCAGGTCGACGGACAGGCCGCCGTCACCGGAAGTGGAGCATCACAGATCGTCGGCTGGGACGTGAATCGCAAGATCGTCACCTTGAACGATCAATCGAATGCGGTCATTCCATTCCGATTGACGAACCTGTCCGCGGCGCAGCAGACGGCGCTCGTTGCCGGGTGGAGCGGCGTGACACCGATCGTCACGGCGCAGCAGGTCCTGAATTACCTCCGCGGCGACCAGTCGAACGAAGGCATCAATACCAACAATTTCCGGACGCGTGCCCATATCCTGGGCGACATCGTCTACTCGGGTGCGGTTCCGGTGAGTGCTCCTAACCAGCCCTATAACGACGGTACCAACCCTGGTTACACTGGCTTTGCCGCTGCCCACGCGTCGCGCGCGTCAGCCGTATATGTCGGTGGCAACGACGGCATGCTGCATGCCTTCGATGACACGGCGACGAACGGCGGCAAGGAAACGTGGGCTTATGTTCCGAAGGCTCTGTACGGCGGAAGCGATCCAAACGATACAGCCCACAGCCCAACGTCGGCGTTCCAGCTTGGCGCACTGACCTATCGCCGCGGCGGCATACCGCTCTTCTCGCACAAATTCTACGTCAATGCGACGCCACGAGTTTGGGACGTCGATTTCACCAACACGAACGTCTCGAATCTAAGCGGCCCCCCAGCCTCCGGCAATGACTGGCGCACGATCCTAGTGGGAGGACTCGGCGCCGGCGCCCGCGCCGTCTACGCGCTGGACGTCACCAACCCGGTCGCCATGACCGACCTCGAAGCAACCATTGCTGCGTCGGGGCGCGTGTTGTGGGAATTCACGGACCCCAACTTGGGCTACGTGTACGACTCGCCGACATTGGTCAAGACGCGCCGCTATGGCTGGGTCGCGCTGTTTGCCTCCGGGTACAGTAACCCGGGTGGCAAGGGCTACCTGTACGTGTTGAACCCAAAGACCGGTGCGTTACTGAAGAAGCTGACGACCGGCGTCGGCAGCGACGCGGCCCCGAGTGGCTTGAGCACCATCCGTGCGTTTGTTGGCAGCCGCCAGGATCCCTACGTGTTGCAAGCCTATGGCGGCGACCTCCTGGGCAACGTGTGGCGTTTCGATCTTTCGAGCGCCGACGATACCCAGTGGAAAGTGGAGCTCATCGCCAAGCTTACCGATCCGAACGGGAAGGCGCAGCCGATCACGACCGGGGTACGAATCGAGATCGACCAGAATAACAATGTCGACCGCTATCTGTTCGTCGGCACGGGCAAGATGCTTGACCAGCCCGACCTCTCCGACACATCGGTCATCAACTCGATGTACGTGATCAAGGATGGCACGCGCACGACTCCGGCGCCGGCGCCCTCGACGCCATACTCGCGTGCAAACCTGAACGCGGTGAGCTGGAACAGCATCGCCGGGTTCGCTACCGCGCCGACCGGACATGGCTGGTATCAGGATGGGATTGACGCCACCCAGAAGATCATCACCGACGTGTATGCGGACGTGCAGGTGGTTGTCTTTGCATTCTCTCGTCCATCGACCGACCCATGCCTGGGCGCGCTTGCCGCCACCTTGTTCGCGCGAGATCTGAACACGGGCAACTCGGTGCTCCAGGGCGGCCGGCAGCACCACGGTCATAGCCAATGCCGACATCGGTTCTGGCCTTGCGGGAGCGGCGCTGGTGCAAGCCGAACAAACCGCGACCGTCGTCGCGCCGCCGGTGCACGTTCTCGCCACTACGCTTCGAGGGCAGGTCTACAGCTTCGGTGTCAACCTCTCGACCACGGTCGGGACGAAGCATCGCGTCTCGTGGCGACTGGTTAACAGCAATTGACCGACAAATGGCTTTCATGCGACGTTTTCGCGGGGCGCCGATTGTGCTTGTCTGGTCCGCCTGATATGGCTCCGATCTGCTTGCGTTGCTTGGTCGGGTGGTGCGCAATAGGTTTGCCCTTGCCTAACATGGAGTGAACGTCGTGGCTATTGATCGATTGCTAACCACATCGCGCGGACACGCCGCCAAGGTGGGCAGGGCCGCGCAGGGCTTCACGTTGATCGAAGTGATGATCGTTGTCGCAATCGTCGCAATCCTCGCGGCGGTCGCGTTGCCCAACTACAGCGACTACGTCAAACGCGGCAAGATCATAGAAGCCACATCAGGCCTTTCAGACATGAGAACTCGATACGAGCAGTTCTTTCTGGACAACCGTACGTATGTTGGAGGATGCGCCAATTTTGGCCCCACCGTTGCGGCGACTGTGAAGTCATTCACCATGGATTGTTCGACGGGAGAGACGGCGACAGCCTATGCGCCAACCGCAACTGGCAACGCGTCCGAAGGAATGAGTGGTTTTAGGTACTCGATCAACCAGCAGAACCAGAAAGCGAGCACCGTCACCGTGTCAGGATGGTCAGGCAATTCGACATGCTGGGCGGTGCGGCGAGATGGTTCGTGTAGTTGACTTTGTCATGAAATCTGGCCTTGAACTGCGGAACTAGGCATTTGGCGAGACTGTGCCTGGGGTAGCGTCCCTTGCGTCCTGTCGTGGATCGTTCGTAAGCTGACCTCAGTGTCGGCGCGCGAACAACGCGCGCAGCTGGTGCCCGTAGACGTTCTCCACCAGTCCCGCGAACACGAGTACAACGCCACCTATCTGCAGCGGCGCAAGTCCTTCACCGAGAAACAGCGCACCGCTCGCCAGTCCCGACACCGGGATCAGCAGCGCAAAGGGCGAGATCAGCGCGGTCGGATAGCGATGCATCAGTCCGGCCCACACCGCGAATCCGGTGAGCGTCGCGCCCCACGCGAGGAACAACACACAACTCCACGTGAGGGCGCTCGCGGTAACGAACGGCGTGCCCAGGCGGCCGTACCGCCTTCAAACGCATACGACAACGCGGCGAGCGGCAGCGGCGGCACCAGGCTCGACCAGACGACGAGCGCAAACATGTCGGCCTCGTGCTCGCCCGCGGCACGCTTGGCGATGATATTGCCCGCCGCCCACGCGAAGGCGGCGACGATCACCAGCGCAAAGCCGATCAGGCTTCCGCTGGCGCCACTCGTGAATTTGTAGACCGCGAGCAGAATCACGCCGGCCACCGCGATCGCCGCGCCCAGCAGGTTGTGTCGCTGAAAGTGGTCGCCGAGATAGAGGATTCCGAGGCCGATGGTAAAGAATATCTGCACCTGGATGACCAAGGATGCCAAGCCCACTGGCATGCCGAGCTTGATGCCGAGAAACAACAGACCGAACTGACACACGCCGATCGCGAAGCCGTAGCCGGCAACGTAAGGCCATGGGATGCGCGGGCGCCGGACGAAAAACACCAATGGAATCGCCGCAAAGAAGAAGCGCAGCGCGGCGAGCGCGAACGGAGGGATCTCGCGCAAGCCGACCTTGATTGGCACAAACGAAAACCCCAGGAGCGTGACGATCGCCAACGTCAACGCCAAGTCGCGCGGTGCCAGGTGCGCTTTCAGGCGGACTCCGGACTGATGGCGTGCGTCTAGAAATCAACGACGCGTCGCGTCTGCAGCGATTCGCGCAGCGCCAGCGCGATGCGCGTGGCCTCGGTGGCGTCGTGCAGCGTGAGGGCCGGCACACGATCGTCGAGGACTGCGTCCACGAAATGATTCGTTTCGTGCAGGAAGGCCTCCTCGAAGCGTTCGTAGAAGGTTGGCGTGCATTCGTTGCGCACGCCATGGGCGTCAGCGATGTCCACCCGGTTCCGCCGAGGATTCTGGCCCACCGTCAGCCTCCCGGCGGTGCCGAAAATCTCAGTCAGGGTTTCATGACCGTGCGCCATGGTGCGCGAGGCATAGAAGCACGCCATCTTGCCGCCGCTGAATTCGCAGGTAGCCACGCCGTTGTCGACATCGCCGAATTCGCGCAGCCCCTCGTGCACTGCAACGACCCCGGTCGCGAACACGCGCACCGGCTGCGGATTGCCCAGCAACCAGCGGGCGAGATCGATGTCGTGAACCGTGCAGTCCAGGAAGATGCCGCCGCTGGTGGGCGCAAAACGCACGAAGAAACCCGACGGATCGTTCATGTCGAGATTCTGCGAGCGCACCAGGAACGGTGTGCCGATCGTGCCCGACTGGATCTTCTCGTAGGCATCGCGATAGCTTGGGTCGAAACGGCGACCGTAACCGATCATTACCTTGAGCTGCGGATGCTTCCCGGCTTGCGCAGCGACGCGCTCGCAGTCCGCGAGATCGAGCGACAATGGCTTCTCGCAGAACACGTGCTTGCCCGCTTGCAGGGCAAGGATGATCTGCTCGGCATGAAGCGATGTCGGCGTTACGAGGAACACGGCGTCGACGCCGGTATCCGCGAGCAGCGCGCCGTAGTCGCCGTACAGACGCTCGACAGCGAGATGCTCGCGGGCCCAGGTCAGCTCGTCGGTGACCGGGCTGCACGCCGCGACGAGTTCCGCCCGGGGCACGCGATGCGCGAGGTTCTCGGCGTGGCGGCGGCCGAGGCGTCCCATGCCGACAACGCCGATGCGCAACCGGGAGCGGGTCATAGTTCGATGACCCGCTTCTCGCGCCACGAATGCGTCGCCGCGTCGGCCAGCTCCAGCGCCTTCACGCCATCCTGAATCGACGTTTCGACCGGCGTGCCGTCGTTGATCGCCGCGAAGAAATGTGCCATCTCGTTGGCGTAGGCCGAGCGATAGCGCTCGAGGAAGAAATGCTCGGGCTTGTCCTCGCTCACGCCCTGCGCCGTGGCCGCCACGACCTCCGTCGGTTTGTGATTCCGCGCTTGCAGCATGCCCTTGCTGCCGAGAACTTCGAAGCGCTGATCGTAGCCATAGGCGGCGCGGCGGCTGGTGCTGATCTGCGCGATGCGCCCGCGCTTCGTCCGAATGGTCACGGCAGTGGAGTCGATATCGCCGACGCTGCCGATCGCCGGATCGGTCAGGCAACTACCCGTCGCGTAGACGCTCACCGCCTCGTCGTCGAGGATCCAGCGGAAGATGTCGAAATCGTGAATGAGCATATCCTTGAAAATGCCGCCGGAATGGCCGATGTAGTCGATCGGCGGCGCAGCGGGATCGCGGCTGGTGACGACGAGCATTTCCAATTCACCGATCTCGCCGTCGACCAGCCGTTTCTTGAGCGCGGCGAAAGTCGGATCGTAGCGGCGCTGGAAACCGATCAGGCAGACGACGCCGGCACGCGCAACCGCTTGTGCGCAGGCACGAGCCCGAAGCAGATCCAGGTCAACCGGTTTTTCGCAGAAGATCTGCTTGCCTGCGGCAGCCGCGCGCTGGATCAGGTCGGCGTGGGTGTCGGTGCTCGAACAGATGATGACTGCCTGAATCGCTTCGTCGGCCAGCGCGATCTCCGCGGTGCGCACCTCGGCACGGTGCTTGCCCGCCAGATCGACCGCGGCCGCGCGATTGACATCGACGATGTACTTGAGCTTGACGCCCGGCAGACGTGCGATGTTGCCGGCGTGAATCTGACCGATACGCCCGGCGCCGAACAGTGCGACTTCGATCATTGCGTTCTCCCTACCGCTTGAGTAGCCATTCGTGTGCGGGATCGTTCTTGAAATGCCATTCCCGTCTCGGCCCGGCCATGACGTTGAGATAGTACGATTTGTAGCCGTAGGGCACGACCACCGGATGATAGCCGCGCGGGACCATGACCACGTCGTGGTTCTCGACCGCCAGCGCGTGGTCGATCGTGCGATCGTCGGTGTATACGCGCTGGAACGAGAAACCCTGCGGGGGATCGAGCCGGTGGTAGTAGGTCTCTTCGAGCGAACTCTCGAGCGGCAGGTTGTCGGTGTCGTGCTTGTGCGGCGGATAACTCGACGAATGGCCGCTCGGCGTGATGACCTCGACCACCAGTAGATGCTCGGCGGGCTCGGTCTGGGGCAGGATATCGCACACGAAGCGCTGGTTGAGTCCTTCGCCCCGCGCAAAGCGCTTCATCGCGGCGGGCTCGATCAGCCTTGCCGGCAGCGAGCCGCCGCCGGGCGCGCTGGCAACACCGATTTCCGCCGCGCTGTGCGCCCGAATGGTCGTGGCCTCCGCGCGCGGAAGGTAAACCGCGTACGGCGCGCGATCATCGAACACGCTCGACCGGCCGCCGATTTCGCGCCAGGTCTGATCCTTCGCACGCACCGTCACCGTTCCGGAAAGAACGATGATGCAGATTTCGTCGGCGGGCCTCGCCGGCAAGGCAAGTTCTTCGTCCGGACGTAACTGATACGCCGCGAAGCCGACGTAATTCCAGCCGGCGGACTGCGGCGTGACCTCGACGATCTTTTTCGCGTCTGTTGCGGCTTTGACGAGCAGACTCATCTCGCAGCCTCCTTGAGCGTCCGTCGCGTAATGAGGCGCCGTGCGTCGGCCTGCCGCGCAATCGCGCGGCGACGCGCCCTTCGGGCCTTGGCTTCGCCCGCCGCGCTCATGTCGCCATCTCCGCGACGCTGCCTTCGATCGACCCCACGAGATCGTACAGGTGCCGGTATCCCTTTTCCGCGAAGCGATAGCTCGGCGCCACCGCCGGATCCTGCTCCGCCTCGACCACGAGCCAGCCTTCGTAGCCATTGTCGTAGAGCAACTGCAGCAACGACCGGAAGTCGATGGCGCCGTCGCCCGGAACGGTAAACGCGCCATTGATGACTGCCTGCAAAAAACTCCAGTTCCCGTTGCGCGCGAGCTTGATCACGTCGGGGCGCACATCCTTGCAGTGCACGTGGCACACCCGCTTGACGTGCTTGGCGAGCATTGCGGCGGCATTGCCGCCGGCAAAGGTCATGTGGCCGCTGTCGAAGAGCAAGCCGACCTCGTCACCCACGAGTGCCATCAGCTTGTCGACATCGCCCGGTGTTTCGA
Organism: uncultured beta proteobacterium; assembly: GCA_963829375.1. GTDB lineage: Bacteria > Pseudomonadota > Gammaproteobacteria > Burkholderiales > Casimicrobiaceae > PALSA-1003. The sequence goes on from CAWHIS010000020.1 coordinate 43,100, forward strand.
CATACGCCCCCATGTGATGGTGATACGCCACCTGCACCCCATAGGCGAGCGTGTGGCGCGCAAACGCTGTCAGGCGGTCGGCGTACATCTGCCAATCCTGCGGCTTGAAGAAACGCGGACGCTTGTACAACGGCTCGGGCGCGCCCTGAATGCTGTCCGCGACTTCGCCGTACACCATGACCTTGGCCCCATTGTCTGCGAGCAGCTTCAGGTGCGGGCCGACGGCGGCAATTTCGTCTTCGACCGAACGCTTTGCCAGCCGCCCTGAATACCAGCCCGACACGAGTTCCAATCCGTGCTTCGACAGCACGTTGCGCAATGCCGTCGATTCGCGCGGGAATTTGTTGCCGAGCTCGAAGCCCTGATAGCCGATGGCTTTGCCTTCGCTGAGCGCGACTTCCAGCGGCGTCTCGCCGCCGAGCGATGGCAAATCGTCGTTGCTCCAAGAGATCGGGTTGATTCCGATCTTGACGGCGAATCGTCGACTCATGGTTTTTGTCGCCGCTTGTCTTCGACGTACCTCGCTCGTGCGGCGCGTACCGGCTCATGCTCGGAGACTTCTGGCACGGCGACCTCCCACCACCACCCGCCTTCGTCGGTCGTGCGCGCCGGATCGGTCTCGATACAGATCACGCTGGTCCGGTCGGCGGCACGCGCACGAACAAGCGCCGCCTCGAGTTCGGGAATCGTCTTCACGTTTTCGCCGATGGCGCCGAGCGATGCCGCGTTGGCGGCGAAGTCGATGCGCGGCGCGCCGGCGGGGCCCTGCACGCAGTCGGCGAAAAGATTATTGAACGGCTCGCCGCCGACTGCTTGCTGCAACCGGTTGATGCAGCCGTAGCCGCGGTTATCGAGCACGACGATGATCAGCTTCCTGGCCAGCAGCACCGATGTGGCGATTTCGGCGTTGAGCATCAGATAGCTGCCGTCGCCGACCATCACGATGACCTCGCGCTCGGGTTTCGCCATTTTCACGCCGAGGCCGCCGGCGATCTCATAGCCCATGCAGGAATAACCGTACTCCATGTGATAACCACCGGGCGTAGAGGTACGCCAAAGCTTGTGCAGTTCCGCTGGCAATGTCCCTGCCGCACACACGACGACATCGCGCGTTGTCGAATCGGGCGCGGAACGCTGCACCGCGCCGATCACGTCGCCGTCGTAGGGCAGCTTCGCGTCGCGTTGCCGGGTAATACGATGGATCGCGGCGCGCCAGTCGTTCGCCAGCGATGTGGCATTGTCCCGCCACGCGGCTTCCGAGTTCCATCCGGCAAGCGCATGCGACAACGAGTCGAGCGCGACGCCCGCGTCGGCACAAACTGCGACACCACGCCACTTGAGCGCGTCGAAGGCGCTGACATTCACACTGACAAGTCTTGCCTGCGCGAACAGCGAATGCGAACCGGTGATGAAATCCTGGAGGCGCGTGCCGACGGCGATGACGACGTCGGCGTCATTTGCGAGCGCGTTCGCGGCCGGCGAGCCGGTGACGCCCAGCGCGCCGGCCTGCAATGGGTGATCCCAGGCGAGAGCGCCCTTCCCGGCCTGCGTTTCGGTGACCGGCACGCAGTGTGTATCCGTGAACCGACGCAGCGCTTCGCCCGCCAGACTGTAGAGCACGCCACCGCCGGCAATGAGCAGCGGCCGCTTCGCCGAGCGCAGGATCGACGCCGCGCGCGTAATTTCGTCCGGCGTCGGCGGCGGTGCGCGAAATGCGACGGTGTTCTGCGCAAACAACGCTTCGGGATAGTCGTACGCCATGGTCTGCACGTCCTGCGGCAGCGCCAGCGTCACCGGGCCGCACCGCGCCGGATCGGTGAGCACGTGCAGCGCACGCGGCAACGCGGTGAGCAGCTGCTGCGGACTGACGATCCGATCGAAGTAACGCGACACTGGCCGCAGGCAGTCGTTGGCCGACACCGTTCCATCCTGGAAGTCTTCGACTTGCTGCAAGACCGGGTCAGGCGCGCGCGACACGAAGGCGTCGCCAGGCAGCAGCAACACCGGCAGGCGGTTGACGTGCGCCAGCGCAGCCGCAGTGACGAGGTTGGTCGCGCCCGGCCCGATCGACGTGGTGCACGCCATCATCCGTCGGCGCATATGGGCTTTGGCGTAGGCAATCGCCGCGTGCGCCATTCCCTGCTCGTTGTGCGCGCGATAGGTCGGCAGCTCGCGCCGATGCTGATAGAGCGCCTCGCCGACGCCGGCGACGTTGCCGTGGCCGAAAATCGCGAACACCCCACCGAACAGCGGCACCGCGCCGTCGGCCGAAGCGACGCGCTGCGCGGCGAGATAACGCACGAGCGCTTGCGCCATCGTGAGCCGGATCGTCGCGCTCATTAGGTTCGTCCCGCGCTGTGCGCGCCCGTCTTCGTGCCTGCGGCGGCGCGGCGGGCCTGTAGGCGCGAATTCATTCGCGCGCCACCTTTCACTCCACGCACCAGGGTCCGAATGAATTCGGACCTACACTACCACGGTATCTCACGCCTCGGCCTCCTCACGCCTGGGAACGCTCCGCGCATCGCGCCAATGCCGAATCAGCGCTTCATAACGCTCGCGCACCATTAGCTTGAGGGTCGCGTCGTCGCACTCGCCGGCGAGCCAAGCATGCGACGCCTCGTGAAAAATGGTGCGCCCGACGGCGAAGCCGCGACAGGTCTTGCTGGCTCGCGCCGCGCGGAATCCTGCGGTGAGGTCGTCAATAGATGCTGCCTGACCAAGGAGTACGACACCACGACAATGCGGATCGCGCTCGGCAATCAACGCATCGATGGCTTGCCACTGCGCAGCGGACATCGGCTCGAGCTTCCACCACTCCGGGTAGATCTCCAGGTTGTAGAGGCGCTTCAGCCCCCGCAGCACGGTGTCCGGCATGCGCGGCAATTCCGGCGGCGGAATGATCTCCAGCAGCAGCTCGTGACCGCTGGCTTGGACCGCGTCGTAGAGCGCCTTGACCTGCGCTTCCTGCTCCAGGCGATTGGCGACCATGTCGTCAGGGTGGTACTTCACCAGGCATTTGACGATGTGCTCATGCGGCCACGCGATCAACTGTGTCCCGACCGAGCGACCACGGTCGAATTCGAGAGGGTTCGAGCCCGGCAGTTCGACGGGGCGTCCGATCCACCAGCCCCGACCGGTCGCAGCGTTGAGCGCGTCCTGCCCGTAGCGATCGTCGCACAGCATCCCGACCTTCCCGGTAAGGTCGAGGGCCGACTCGGTCTCGGCGACAGTTTCGACGAACAATTGCTTGAGTTTCGCGATGCGCGATTCGTCCGCTCCAACTTCCTGCGCCAGGGCGAAGAACTGGTTGCGATGGTCGAATGCGAAGGCGAAGACTTCGTCATGCGCCGTGCGCGGGGCGGTCACACGGTGCAGTCGCGTGAGCATCCGGTCCTGGTCCGGCCGCGGAATGCTGTCGGTGTTGGCGAGGAAGTAGTCGAGTTCGACACGAGTAGGCATCGCGGGCGCACAGCCGTGACGCGACACGACCAGCGCACCGCAGGCGTTCGCGTATCGGCAGCAGGCGTCGTATCCCTCGCCCCGCACCCAGCCTGAGAGAAAGCCCGACGAAAACGCGTCGCCTGCACCGAGCACATTGAGCACCGCGACGTTGACGCCCTTGCCATTGAATGCGTCGTCCAGCGATCGTGGTATGGTCCCCTCGATCACCGCGCAGCCCAGCGGGCCGCGCTTGACGACGAGGACTGCCTCGCTCACCGCGCGCACGGCAACGAGCGATGCCATGATGTCGGTGCTGCCGCCGGCGATGTTGAATTCCTCGATGGTGCCGATGGCGAGGTCGATCTTGGGCAGGATGCGCTGCAGATGCGCAGTGACCGTGTCGGAACGGATATAGCGCGTTTCGCCGTCGCCGCGATTGGTCAGCCCCCACAGCACCGGCCGGTAATCGATGTCGAGCACGGTGCGCACGTTGTTCTTGCGCGCGCGATCGAGGGCGAGATTGCTGATGCGGTTGATGTACTCGGTCGAAAAGTGAGTACCGGTAATGAGCAGGGCGCGGCTGCTCGCGATGAAGGCTTCGTCGACATCGGCTTCGGCGATGGCCATGTCGGCGCAGTTCTCACGCATGAATATCAGCGGGAACGCATCCTTGTCCTTGATGCCGAGCACGACCGCACCCGTGAGCCGCTCCGGGTCGATGCCGACGTGGCTGACGTCGCAGCCTTCGCGGGCGATGGTCTCGACGAGGAAGCGGCCGTTGCCGTCGTTGCCCACGCGCGAGATCAGCGCCGCCCTGAGGCCCAGGCGTGCGCAGCCGAAGGCCGTGTTGGCAGACGATCCGCCAAGATACTTGGCAAAGCTCGTCACGTCCTCGAGGCGCGCGCCGATCTGCTGGGCATAGAAATCGACGGCAAACCGGCCGAGGCAGATGACGTCGAGCGCGCGGTTGGCCGCAAAGCGGGTGGAATTTTGCATCGTCTTTATGGAATGCTGCAGGGTTCACGTCAGTGACGGTGAAGCCCTCAACGCACGTTTGCGGCTTTGTCGCGCGCCTTTTGCCGACGCTTTGCGGAATACAGAATTTTCGCGGAGATCGCTCTTTGCCGCAAGCAGCTTCGGTGTGCCTTGGCATATGATGCACCTCGTCATGCCGAGGGAAACCATGTCGATCACCGCCCGTTATGCCGCCGCGCAGGCCATCGCTGCCAATGCAGGTCGTCTCGCACACGACTACTTCGTTCGCCGCGGCACGCTGGCGATCGAAGCCAAGGGCGCGCAGGACTTCGTGAGCCACGCCGATCGTGCGGTCGAGGCGCTGATTCGTGCCGAGGTCCAGCGCGAATTTCCAGGCGACGCGTTCCTGGGCGAGGAGTCCGCGGGGAGCTTCGCCGGTACCGACGCCAGCCTGTGGGTGGTCGATCCGATCGACGGCACGCACAACTTCCTGCGCGGGGCGCGCTACTACTGCGTGTCGATCGCCTATGTCCTGCACGGTCAGCGCGAAATTGGCGTTGTTTGCGATCCCGAACACGACGAGGTTTTTCATGCGCGGCGCGGATACGGCGCATGGAACACCCGCGACGGCGCCGAGGAGCGGCTGCGCGTCAGCGATTGCGACGCGTTGTCACGCGCTTTTGTCTGCCTCGGGCATCACGATCGCGGGCCGGAACCGCGGTACATCGCGGTACGCAAGAAGATGATGGATAACGGCGTGGCGATGCGCAACATGGGCGCCGGGGCTTTGCAGCTCGCGCACGTCGCCGCAGGACGCTACGACGGCTTCGTCGAGCTGTCGCTGAACGCTTGGGATGCGCTGGCGGGGCTGCTGCTGACCGAGGAGGCCGGCGGCTATGTCGCGCCGTTTCCTGGTCCTGCCGGCTTGAGCAGGCCGGCGCCCGTGCTGGCGTGCGCGCCCGGGATTGCAACTGCCCTGACCAAGCTTGTAGGCGTTTGGTAGCACCACGTTGTAGGTCCGAATTCATTCGGACCGTGCGTTACTTGGCCGCCGCGCGCGAATGAATTCGCGCCTACAACGAACCGGTCATTTCTTCTTCGCGAAATCCCCGGCAAAGAAGGCGGCGAACGCTTCCGGCTTGACATACTTGCGAAACGCCGCGTTGACCTGATCGGGCGTCAGCGCTTCGATCGCCTTGTCGATCTCGCCCGAGTACGCGAACGTCCGCCCGAGATACGCCTGCTCGACCAAGCCGCCGGCCAACGCCGGATCCTGGCTGCGCGCGAGCCTGCGTTCCTGTAACACGCCGTCCTTGGCGGTGGTCACTTCCTCGGCGGTGAAGCCGTCGCGCAACGTGCGATCCAGCTCCTCCTGCATGCCGGTGCGCAAGCGACCGAGATTCTCCGGCGCGAAGATCGCCGCGACGCCGATGGTGCCGTTGGGTTCGAAACTGCTCGCACGCAGTGAGCTGTTGATGCCGTAGCTTAATCCGTCCTTCTGCCGGATGCGGTTCCAAAGCCGCGAATTGGTCGAGCCGCCGAAGATGTAGTTGGCCAGTACCAGCGCCGGGTAGTCCGGATCCTTGTCGTTCAACGCGAACGCGGTTTGCGTCGTCAGGAATGCGTTCGCCTTGTCCGGGGTTTCGATGGGCACGGCGGTTGCCTTTTTTGTGATCAGCGGTTGCGGGACGCGCGTGAACGGCGCAGGCGACGTCCAGCCGCCGAACAGGCGCTCGAGCTGCGCCTTGACCGCGGGCGCATCGAAGTCGCCGACGATGGCGAGTTCGGCGGCGGACGCGCCATAGAACTCGCGGTAGAATCGTTTGAGCGCATCGACATCAGGCGCCTGCAGATCGGCGATTTCCTCGTCGATGGTCGGCACATAGCGATCGTCGCCCTTAGGATACGGGTTCTCGTAGCGCTGCTGCGCGCGGACCGCGATCGATCGGGGATCGGTTCGGCTCTGTTCGAGCCCCGCGATCGCGCCACGCTTTAGCGTCTCCAGTTCCGTCGCGGGGAAAGCGGGCGACTGCAGCACCTCCGCAACCAAATCCAGCGTCGGCGCGACATTCGCGCGCACCGTCTGGCCGCCCGCGGACGCGCTCGTCTGCCCGCCCTGCGCCGAGAGCGTCGCCTTGAGTTTGTCCAGCGTGTCTTCGATTTCCTGCCGAGTGTGCTTGGTCGTGCCGCGCATGAGCATGCTGCCGGTGAGCGTCGCGGGTCCGGCCTTGCTGGCGACCGAGGCGACGTCGCCGTAATGCAGGCGCAGCGCAAAATTCACCGTCTCGCCGCGCGTTTTCTTCGGCAGCAAAACGACCTTCATGCCGTTGGGAAGCGTGAAGCGCTGAGCACGCGCGTCGAGGTTGGCGGGTGTTGCATCGAAAGCCTCGCCGGCCGCGATGGCCGGATCCCCCTTGTAGTCCTTGACCATGGCGGCGATGTCGACCGTCGGCGGCGTCGGCGAACGATCCGGCGCGGCGTCGGGAGTGAACTCGCCTACGGTCCGGTTGGCGGCCTTGAAGTACGCAACCGCGACGCGATCGACGTCGGCCGCGGTCACTTTGCGCCACTGATCGCGGCGCAGAAAATACAGGCGCCAGTCACCGGCGGCGATGGCCGATGAAAGGGCGATACCCAGGCGCTGCGGATCGCTCAGCGTCTCATCGATGTCCTTGAGCTCTTTGGCACGAACGCGGTCCAGTTCGGGCGCGGTGATCGGTTGTTGCCCGACGCCCTCGATGGTTTGCAGCATCGTGGTGCGCGCCGCTTCGATCGAATCCTTTTCAGGTACCTGCGCCAGGAACATTGCGTACCCGGGGTCGAATCCGTATAGGTAGGAGGAGTCGCTGACCGATGAGGCTTTCCGGGTCTCGACCAGTGACTTGTACAGGCGCCCACCGGGCGTGAGCGTCATGATGTCAACGGCGGCTTCGAGCGCCACCGAATCCGGATGCGCGCCGGGGACAGTGTGATACATCGCGGCGAGCCATTGCGTGCTGGCCACACGGTGCACGACGATCTGTCGCTCGCCGTCCTGCACCGGCTCGTCGGTGTAGAGCTTGGGTAAGGTGCGCGCCGGTTTCGGGATCGGACCAAAGTATTTGGCGACCAGCGCGAGCGCCTTGTCAGGGTCGAAGGCGCCGGCGATGACCATCACCGCGTTATCAGGCTGATAGTAGGTGCGGTAGAACGCCTGCAGGCGTCCGATGTCGACGCGCTCGACGTCGGTGCGCGCGCCGATCGTGTTCTTGCCGTAGTTGTGCCAATCGAAACCCGCCGCTTGCGTGCGCTTGATGATGAGGCGGATGGGGTCGGTCTCGCCCATTTCCATTTCGTTGCGAACCACCGTCATTTCGGTGTCGAGGTCCGTACGGGCAACCTTGGAGTTGACCATGCGGTCGGCCTCCATCGACAACGCCCAATTGAGGTTGTCGTCGGATGCCGTGAACGTTTCGAAATAGTTTGTGCGATCGAAACTGGTGGTTCCGTTGAAGGTCATCCCGCGCTGTGCGAGGGCCGCTATGATGTTGCCGCTGGTCGGCGTACCTTTGAACACCATGTGCTCCAACAGGTGCGCCATGCCGGTCTCGCCGTAGTTTTCCATGCGCGAGCCGACGCGATAGGTGACGTTGACCGTGGTCTTGGGTCGCGAAGGATCGGGGAACAACAGCACGCGCAACCCGTTGGCGAGTTCGTACTCGGTGATGCCGTCCACCGTCGCCCCCTGCGTGATACCTGGCGGCAGCGCAGCGATGGCATGGATTGACAGCGTGAGCAAGGTGCACGCGACGGCATGGCGCCATGCACCGGTAAGCAGTTTGAAAACAGACATAGTTGACTTGTAGGGAGGTCGGCGGAGGGGCGGGAGTATAGCGCCACGTGGGACCCCGGACGGTCCCCTTGGTTCCACCCGGCAAGGCGTAGCGACCAGCCGTCTGTCGGCGCGGCAGGTCGCCTGGCGACGATGCGGCGCTGGCGAATCATTGACGTTTACGTAAACGTAAGGTAGTGTATTCTCGCACCGTCCGGGCGAGTAAGCTTATCCCCCAGCCCGCGTGCAAAAGAGGCGCTTAGGAGAACCACTCGTGAACGACGTCTCGATCGCGAAAAAACCGCCGGTCGTCAAGCCACAGCACAAGATCCGGTTCGTCACCGCGGCCAGCCTTTTTGACGGCCACGACGCGTCGATCAACATCATGCGCCGGATCCTGCAGGCGACCGGCTGCGAGGTGATCCATCTCGGTCACAACCGATCGGTCGAACAAATTGTCACTTGCGCGCTGCAGGAAGACGCGCACGGCATCGCCATCTCGTCCTACCAGGGCGGCCACGTCGAATTCTTCAAGTACATGCTCGACCTGCTGCGCGAACGGGGCGGCGCGAACATCAAGGTCTTCGGCGGCGGCGGCGGCGTGATCGTCGCCGACGAGATCGACGAGTTGCACAGTTACGGCGTCACGCACATTTTTACGCCGGAGGATGGCGCGCGGCTTGGCCTGCAGGGCATGATCAACGAGATCGTCACGGCATGCGATACCGATCTGGCCAGCGATCTGCCGCCGAATCTGACCGCGTTGAGGGCTGGCGATCGGCGTGTGCTCGCCCGTTTCATCACTGGACTCGAAGCCGGCGCGGTCCCGGCCAAGCTGCGCGACGAACTGCTGCGCACGGCGGAGGGGTCCAAGGCGCCGGTGCTCGGCATTACCGGCACCGGCGGCGCAGGTAAGTCATCACTTACCGATGAACTCATACGGCGCTTCAGACTGGACCAGGACGACAAGCTGCGCATCGCCGTCATTTCGATCGATCCGTCGCGACGCAAGTCGGGCGGCGCGCTGCTCGGCGATCGCATCCGGATGAACGCGATCCACCACGCGAACATCTACATGCGCTCGATGGCCACCCGGGAGGCGGGCAGTGAGGTCGCCAAGTCGTTGCCGGACGCCATCGCGGCGTGCAAGGTCGCCGGCTTCGACCTGATCGTCGTCGAGACCTCCGGCATCGGCCAAGGGGATGCGGCAATCGTGCCATTGGTCGACGTCTCGCTCTACGTGATGACGCCCGAGTTCGGGGCGGCGAGCCAGCTCGAAAAGATCGACATGCTCGACTTCGCCGACTTTGTCGCGATCAACAAATTCGACCGCAAGGGCGCGGCTGACGCGCTGCGCGACGTGCGCAAGCAGTATCAGCGCAATCGCGAGTTGTTCATGCAAGCGCCCGACACCATGCCGGTGTTCGGAACGATCGCCGCACGCTTCAACGACGACGGCGTCACCGCACTGTATCAGGCCCTCGACCAGCGGCTCGTGCAGGAAGGGCTGAAGCTCGCCCCCGGCAAGCTGCCGCAAGTGGCGACCCGCGCCTCGACTGCGCAGAACGCCATCGTCCCGCCGGGGCGTTCGCGCTATCTCGCCGACATCGCCGACACCGTGCGTGGCTATCACGCCTGGTCGAAGGAACAGGCAAAGATCGCGCGCGAGCGGCAGCAATTGAAGGCAGCGCGGGCGATGCTTCTTGATGATTCGTCGCCCCGGCGCAGGCCGGGGCCCAATGTGGGTGCCGAGGCAATGCCCGCGAACTTGGATCCCGGCCTGCGCCGGGATGACGCCAGCGGCTTGCGCGGGAATGACCGCGCAGTCGGACATCGACGCGCTCATCGAGGAACGCGAGAAGCGGCTCGAGCCGCGCGCGCGCAAGCTGCTCGACATGTGGCCGCAGACCAAGGCGGCGTATACCGGCGACGAATACGTCGTCAAAATCCGCGGCAAGGAAATCCGGTCCGCGCTCACCACCGTCTCGCTTTCCGGTACGCACGTCCCCAAGGTCGCGTTGCCGAAATACGAGGACGATGGCGAAATCCTGCGCTGGCAATTGACCGAGAACGTTCCCGGCAGCTTTCCGTTCACCGCCGGCGTGTTCGCGTTCAAGCGCGAGAACGAGGATCCCACGCGCATGTTCGCCGGCGAAGGCGACGCCTTCCGCACGAACCGGCGCTTCCACCTGCTCGCCGACAACATGCCCGCCCAGCGTCTCTCGACCGCGTTCGACTCGGTCACGCTCTACGGCAACGATCCGGCGATCCGGCCGGACATCTACGGCAAGGTCGGCAACTCGGGCGTGTCGATCGCCACGCTCGACGACATGAAGGTGCTCTACGCGGGGTTCGACCTGTGCGATCCGAAAACCTCGGTGTCGATGACCATCAACGGCCCGGCGCCGACGATCCTGGCGTTCTACCTGAACACCGCGATCGACCAGCAGCTGGACAAGTTCCGCGAGGAAAACAAGCGCGAGCCGACCGACGACGAAGCGCAGAAGATCAAGGCGTGGGCACTTTCCACCCTGCGCGGCACCGTCCAGGCCGACATCCTCAAGGAAGATCAGGGCCAGAACACGTGCATCTTTTCGACCGAGTTCAGCCTCAAGGTGATGGGCGACATCCAGGAGTACTTCGTCCAGCACGACGTCAAGAATTTCTACTCGGTGTCGATCTCGGGCTATCACATCGCCGAAGCCGGCGCGAATCCGATCAGCCAGCTTGCGTTCACGCTCTCCAACGGCTTTACCTTCGTCGAAGCCTACCTTGCCCGCGGCATGCACATCGACGACTTCGCGCCGAACCTGAGCTTCTTCTTCAGTTACGGGATGGACCCCGAGTACGCGGTGATCGGCCGCGTCGCGCGGCGCATCTGGGCGGTGGCGATGCGCGAGCGCTACGGGGCCAACGAGCGCAGCCAGAAGCTCAAGTTCCACTCACAGACGAGCGGACGCAGCCTGCATGCGCAGGAGATCTCGTTCAACGACATTCGCACGACGCTGCAGGCGCTGATCTCGACCTACGACAACACCAACAGCCTGCACACCAACGCCTACGACGAGGCGATCACCACGCCGACTGAGGAATCCGTGCGTCGCGCCATGGCGATCCAGCTCATCATCAACCGCGAATGGGGCATCGGCAAAAATGAGAACCCGAACCAGGGCAGCTTCATCATCGAGGAGTTGACCGACCTGGTCGAAGAAGCCGTACTCAAGGAGTTCGAAGCGATTTCCGACCGCGGGGGCGTGCTGGGCGCGATGGAAACCGGTTACCAGCGCGGCAAGATCCAGGAAGAATCGCTCTATTACGAGCACAAGAAGCACGACGGCAGCTATCCCATCATCGGCGTGAATACTTTCCGCAACCCGCACGGCGATCAGACGCCGAAGAAGCAGGAACTCGCGCGCTCGACCGACGACGAAAAGCAGTCGCAACTCAAACGGCTGGCGGAATTTCACGCGCGCAATGCCAAGGCTGCGCCGGCGGCGCTCGAGAAGCTGAAGCGTACTGTGATCGAAAACGGCAACGTCTTCGCCCAGCTGATGAACACCGTGCGCGTGTGTTCGCTCGGACAGATCACGAAGGCGCTGTTCGAGGTGGGCGGGGAATATCGGAGGAGCATGTAGCGAGCGTGTCGCCGCTGCGGGCTTTTCCTCGACGTCTCGTCGCAACCAATGTCAGAGACGCGTTCCACCCTGGTGTATGACGGCGACTGTTCAATCTGCCGTTACTGGGTGAACTATTGGCGGGGCCTGACGAGCGACCGCGTCATCTACCGGCCGTACCAGGAAGCAGCGACGGATTTTCCGGCGATTCCGCTCGAGGCTTTTCCACATGCTGTGCAGTTTATCGACTCTGACGGCCAAGTGTATTCAGGGGCGGCCGCCACTTACCGCGTTCTGCGCGAAGCTCCGGGACGTGCCGCGTGGTGGTGGCTGTACGCACACGTGCCAGGCTTCGCGACTGGGAGCGAATGGGCCTACGCATTCTTCGCGCGCCGTCGCGGGTTGCTCAATCGCATCTCCAGGCTCCTCTGGGGGCCGGCGCTCGAGCCGGAACGCTATGACCTTGTGAGTTGGGTGTTCTTGCGCCTGTTCGGTGCGATCTACGTGGCGGCGTTCGCATCGCTGGGGGTTCAGATCCAGGGCTTGGTCGGCAGCGCCGGTATCCTGCCGCTGGCCGACTACCTTGAGGCGGCGCACCAGGCGCTCGGCGCCTCCGGATATCACCTTCTGCCTACGCTGTTCTGGCTCAACGCGAGTGACTCCGCGTTGATCGCAGGCACCGTCCTCGGCGTGCTGCTGGGAATGCTGGTCGTCCTCGACCGGTGGACGCGACCCGCGCTCATCGGTCTTTTCGCGCTCTACCTCTCCTATGTTTACGCCGGACAGGATTTCATGACCTTCCAGTGGGACGTGCTACTGCTGGAAGCGGGATTTCTGGCCATATTTCTTACCGCCGGATCGCGCATCGTTATCTGGCTGTACCGCTGGTTGGTCTTTCGCTACCTGTTCCTGGCAGGCGTCGTGAAGCTGCTTTCCGGCGACGCAACATGGCGTGATTGGACGGCGCTCCAATATCATTTCTGGACGCAACCGTTGCCGACTCCCCTCGCATGGAATGTCGCGCAACTGCCTCCCTGGCTGCTGGTCAGCGGCACAGCAGCGACCTTCGCGGTCGAGCTCGGATGTGTATTTCTGATCTTCCTGCCCCGGCGTCCGCGGGCCCTCGCGGCCGGGTGCATATTGCTGTTCCAAGCGCTGATCCTGCTGACGGGTAACTACAACTTCTTCAATCTGCTCAGCATGCTGATGTGCGTCTTCCTGTTCGACGACGCGGCGTTGCGCCACTCGATCCCGCGACGACTTGCCGCGTGGGCGCGAAGCCGCGCGCCGCATCCGGGGCGTCGGGCAACGCTGGTCGCGGCGGCGCTGGCGCTGCTGGTTGTGCCGGTTGGCGTCAATTGGATCTGGCGGACTCTGACGCGCAGCGACCTGCCCGTAGCCGGTGCCATTTCCGAAATAGTATCGCCGCTGCTGATCGTGAACCCGTATGGACTGTTTGCCGTGATGACCACCACTCGACCCGAGATCGTCATCGAGGGGTCGCTCGATGGGCAGGCCTGGCGCGAATACGTGTTCCGGTACAAACCCGGCCCCGTGACCCGCCCGCCGCGGTGGAACATTCCGCACCAGCCACGGCTCGACTGGCAGATGTGGTTCGCGGCGCTTGGCGACGCAAGGTCCAATCCATGGTTCGCGAGCCTCATGCTGCGCTTGCTCCAAGGCAGTCAGCCGGTGCTCGCCCTGCTGGATTCCAATCCATTTCCCGATCGTCCGCCGCAGTTCGTCCGGGCCAAGCTCTATGAGTATCGTTTCGCCGACCGAAGCGCGCACGCCGCAACAGGTCAGTGGTGGCTGCGTCAGATGGAGGGCTGGTATTTCCCCCAAGTGAGCTTGGCCGACTTCGGCGCCGCCAACCCGGAAGCCGTCTCCCCGCGCAGCGCGAACGTCGTCGGACAATGAGCGTTGCGGGTCGACGATTCGACCTAGGCTGGTCCTTGGCATAACGCCCGCGGACCAAGCTAGTCGGGAAACGGGACCCCGGAAATTCTCGCGCACTCCGCAAGCAGCCGATCCTGGATCTTGGCATCGCGCGCAGCCGGTTCCACGGCGCGTCGCCTCTGGTGATAGAAATACTGTCCGGAGACCATGGCTTCGGGATCGTTGCTCGTGGCGAGCCACACCTGTGTCTCGGCGCCGGCGTCGAGATCGTCCGGCGCTCCCGGACCACCCATCTTGGTCGGCACCCATCCCGGCTCGAGCGCATTGGAAAGAACGTCCGGCCATTTTCGCGCCACGGCGAACGCGAGGATGACGTCGTGCAGTTTCGTGTCGGCGTAGGCGCTCGAGCCGTTCCACGGTCGCGCGCTCCAGGTGAGGTCCTTGAGGCTCGGGTCGCCGCTCCGATGCATTCCGGAGCTCAAGTACACCAGCCGTTTCGGTCTGCGGATCAGCGCGGTGAGGATGTAGGGCGCCAGCGTGTTGGTCGCGAACACGTGTGCCAGTCCGTCTACGGTTTCGGCGCGCCGTCCCTCGCGGTAGCCGATGCCGGCGTTGTGAATCACCGCGTCGAAGGCTCCGAGCGCATTGACCTTGATCGCGATTTGCCGGCATTCCGCGATGCTCGAGAGATCGCCGGACACAGCGGCCTCCGCGCCGGGAACTGCCTGGAGCGCTTCCTTCGCCCGCGCCTCGTTGCGTGCGTGGAGGACGACCCGGTGGCCACCGCCGACCATGAGCTGGGCGGCCATCCTTCCAAGGCCATCGGCTGCGCCGGTGATGAATATGCGTGCCATGCGGTGCAATCCTAGCCGAACCTGAGGATCTGCCCTGCCCACGCCGTATTGCTTGCCATCAGGTGTATCGCCTTCGCGCAGGAACGACCATCGCCGCGACGCCCGCGATGACGCAGACCAGGCCGATCAGCGTCGTGGGCGCGAGTGGCTCGCCAAGAAAGACAATGCCGATTGTTACTCCGATCGGGACCCGAAGGTAAGCCTGTGACGTCGTTCCCACAGATCCCAGTGTGCGGATGAGCCGAAAATAGATGGTCAGGGCGAGTGCCGTCGAAAAAACCGCCAGGCAGAGCAAGGCGACGATCGAGCGGCTGGAGGGCGCGAGGGTCCACGGTCGATCCGCGATCAAGCTGATCGGGAGGAGGACGATTGCGCCACAGAGCAGCGAACCGGTGGCCGGCAACATCGGATCGAGTCCATCGAAGTTGCGTCCGAAGATGGCCGCCCCGGCATAGCAAATTGTCGCGGCGACGATGGCCAGCTCGGCCGCCAATTCCTGCCCGATGCCGGAGAGCGCCTGCACCCCGACAATCAGGCAGATGCCGATCAATCCGAAAACGACGCCGAAAAGCTGTCGGCCGGCCGTGGATTGCAGGCGCCCCAGACACCATGCAAGGACGAAGGTGAAGATCGGTGCCGACGAGTTCAGTATGGTCGCGAGCCCCGCACCCACTTCCTGCTCGGCCCACGCGAGCAAGGTGAAAGGAATCACGCTGTTGAGGCAGGCCTGAAACAGGAAGCGACGCCAGGTCGAAATATCGGTCGGCATGGCGATGCCGCGCCAACGCAAGACGGTCATGAGCACAAGAGCGGCGATCGTCGTCCGCGCCGCGATGAGCGTCACCGGAGGAATCGACTCGACGCCCAGCCTGATGAACGTATACGAGGCGCCCCAGAGCGTGGCGAGCAATAACAGCAGCGCAAGTTCCGCCGAATGGCCGAACGAACGCGGTCCCACTTCGGTCGCCATGATGCACGACATGATAGAGGGCACAGCAACACAAATGGTTCGTCTGCGATCGAACCATAAGCGGGTCATAAGTAGGGCCAGACCCGCCTTTTTCGCGGGTGCCGAAGCGGGTCACCCCCGCGTTCTTCGATTATCGGGTCACGTTCTCGGACGAGCCTGCCGCTGACGCCGGCGAAAGCGCGGTATTGAGCGCATCGTCCACGCGCTCGACCCACACCAGCTGAAGCTTGTCGCGCGCGTCGGCCG
Organism: uncultured beta proteobacterium; assembly: GCA_963829375.1. Lineage (GTDB taxonomy): Bacteria > Pseudomonadota > Gammaproteobacteria > Burkholderiales > Casimicrobiaceae > PALSA-1003. The sequence continues at coordinate 58,910 of CAWHIS010000020.1, forward strand.
GGATTTCCTCGAGGTCGCGGCGATTGCGCGCCGGCAGCATCACGGTCGTGATGCCAGCGCGGAGCGCCGCAAGCACCTTCTCCTTTACGCCGCCGATCGGCAGCACGAGCCCGCGCAGGCTGATCTCGCCGGTCATCGCGACCTCGCTTCGAACCGGACGACCCGTGAGCAGCGACGCCAGCGCGACGAAGATCGCCACGCCTGCGCTCGGACCGTCCTTCGGCGTGGCGCCTGCTGGCACATGGATGTGAACGTCCGACTTCTTGAGCGCGTCCGCCGGGATGCCGAGCTCATGTGAGCGCGCCTTGACCAGCGACAACGCCGCCTGCGCGCTTTCTTTCATCACTTCGCCGAGTTGCCCGGTCAGGATGAGCCTGCCCGAACCGGGCATGCGCGCCGCCTCGACGAACAGGATATCGCCGCCCACCGGCGTCCACGCGAGGCCGGTGGCGACGCCGGGCACGCCACTGCGCATGGCGACTTCGGCCTCGAACTTGCGCGGCCCGAGGATCGCGGCGAGTTCGTCGCCGCCGATCTTCACGTGGTGCGCGCTGCCTTCCGCAATGCGCACCGCTACATTGCGGAATACATTGCCGATTTCGCGTTCGAGATTGCGCACGCCCGCCTCGCGTGTGTAGTCGTCGATGATCGAAAGCAACGCGTCGTCGCCGATGTCGCATTGCGCCTCGGTGAGCCCGGTTGCGGTGAGCTGCCGCGGGACGAGGTAACGGCGCGCGATCTGCAGCTTCTCCTGAGCCGTGTAGCCCGGAAGCTGGATGACCTCCATCCGGTCGCGCAGCGGCCCCGGTATGGTGTCGAGCACGTTCGCCGTGCAGATGAACATCACGCCCGACAGATCGAACGGCACCGCCAGATAGTTGTCGCGGAAGGTCGAGTTCTGCTCCGGATCGAGCACTTCCAGCAGCGCGGACGAAGGGTCGCCGTGAAAGCCACCCATGCCGAGCTTGTCGACCTCGTCGAGCATCATGACGCAGTTGCGCGTTCCCGCCTTGCGCAGGTTCTGGATGATGTTGCCCGGCAACGAGCCGATGTAGGTACGGCGGTGACCGCGGATTTCCGCCTCGTCATGCACGCCGCCAAGGCTCACGCGCACGAACTTGCGCCCGGTCGCCTTGGCGATGCTCTGCCCGAGCGAGGTCTTGCCCACGCCCGGCGGCCCGACGAAACACAGGATCGGGCTCTTGCCCGACGGATTGAGCTTGCGCACCGCGAGAAACTCGAGAATGCGCCTCTTGATCTTCTCGAGCCCGTAATGATCCTCGTCGAGCACGCGCCGCGCCTCCGCGATGTCGATCGCGGTCTCCGGGTCGGCCGCCCACGGCAACTCGATCAGCCAGTCGAGATAGGTGCGGATCATCGAGTACTCGCCCGCGGCTTCGGGCATGCGCTCGAGGCGCTTCAGTTCCTTGCGCGCCTGCTTTTCGACCTCCTCCGGCATGTGCGCCGCCGTGATCGCCTTGTCGAGTTCGGCGATCTCCGCCGCACCTTCGTCACCCTCGCCCAGCTCCTTCTGGATCGTGCGCATCTGCTCGCGCAGCAGGTGCTTGCGATTGCTGTCGTCGATGGAACCCCGCGTGCGCTCATCGATCTCGCGCGATACCTTCAGCACTTCGATACGATGCGACAACAACTCGAGCAGTTTGTCGAGCCGCGCCTTGAGGTCGAACGTTTCCAGCAGCGCCTGCTTCTCCTCGGCGCTGATGTCCATCAGCCCGGCAATGAAATCGGCCAATCGCGCCGAGCCCTCGACGGCCAGCAAAGCGGCCACCATTTCTTCCGGCACCTGCGGCAGCAACTGAAGGATCTCGACCGCGCGTTCCTTGAGGCTTCGAGCACGGCCCTCGATGTCCGCATCGGCGCCTTCGGGGTCCTCGATGAACTGCACTTGGGCGACGGCAAACGGATAGCCTTCCAGGAACTGCAGCACCCGGAAGCGCTTGAGGCCCTTGCAGATCGCATGATGCGAGCCATCGGGTGCCGTGATGTAGCGCAAGACGTTGGCCGAGGTGCCCACCCAGTGCAGGTCGTCGGGACCCGGCTCTTCGACGTCGGGCTTGCTTTGCAGAAGGATGCCGAGCGGGCGTTGCAGGCGCGCGGCTTCCTGAGCTGCGGCGCGCGAACGCTCGCGGCCTACCGCCAGGGGAATCACCATCCCGGGAAACAGCACGACGTTGCGCACCGGCAGGATGATCAACGCATCCTCGGGCAGCGGACGCGACGCGCTCTGCTGCGACGGCTGTTCCGCGGTCGCGGGGCTGTCGGCGCGGGTGCCGGCGTCGGCGCTAACCGGGTCGGCGTCTGGAAGGCTATGTTCGTTCATTTTTTGCGTCAGCCTGTCTTGTGCAGCCTGCAATATCAGGCAGCCGTGCGCGAACTCGCGTCGGGCCGGATTCAAGCCGCAGGTCTGGCAGCGGGATGCGCCGTTCAAAGTAGCCATAAGGGATTTCGAGCTGCCGCACCGCGTGGCGCGACCCGGAGAGAGGCAGCGGACTTTCGGCCCGCACCACCAGTGCGCCGGGCTCGCGCGTCACCTCGACCCGGTCCGGCGGCACGCCCGGCAAAGCCACGATGATGATGACTTCGTGCTCGTCCTCGAACACGTCCACCGGCGGTTCCCACACGGCCTGCGCCCGCTCCGACGCGGTCAGCCGGAAAAACTGCCGATGCATATGCGCGGCCTGTTCGAGCAGGTCGACGGCCTGCGCCCACATCCAGTCGGTCGGGTTACGCGATGCCATGTGCGCTCGCTGTCTTAAACATTGGCCTTGATCCAAGAGAGCAGCCCGGCCAGATCGCTGGCGCCCGATCGCCGCGCGACTTCACGCCCGTTCTTGAAGGCGATCAGCGTCGGGATGCTACGGATGCCGAAGCGGCTGGCGATCTCCGGTTCGGCCTCGGTATCCAGCTTCGCCAGGCGCACGTTGGGCGCGAGCCGGGCGGCGGCTTCCTGATACGCCGGCGCCATCATCCGGCACGGCCCGCACCAGGGCGCCCAGAAATCGACCACCAGCGGCAAATCGCCTGCGGCGACCTGACGGTCGAAATTCGCCTTGCTGAGCTCGAGCGGCTGCCCGGTCAGCAACACCTGTTTACAGGCGCCGCAACGTGGGTCTTCCGTCAGGCGCGTCTGCGGCACACGGTTGGTCGTGTTGCAGTGCGGACACACCACGCGAACATGGTCCGAGTGGTTCCGGGAACCGTGGTCAGAGGGGATGCCCGCGGCTGCTTGAGAATCCATATGTTTCGATTATGAGGCCATCCCGAGGCCATTCAAGGTCTTGGAGGCCATCGGGGGTCGAGGGTTCGATGATGATCTCGCAGCGAGCGGCGGTTAGCGATGGCTGTTCCAACGGCTGGAGGCCTGGACCTCCGCCGGAAGCAGGGCCACCATGGCAGCGCGGGCGCCCCCGGAACGGCTTATGCCGCTATAAGCCATGCAAACGACGAACCCAAAACAGATGAATTGCGACTTGCTCGTGGTCGGTTCAGGCGCGTCCGGCCTGGCCGCCGCCGTGACCGCCGCGTGGCACGGTCTGAAGGTTGTTGTCGTGGAGAAAGATCCGGTGTTCGGCGGCGCAAGCGCCTGGTCGGGCGGATGGATGTGGGTGCCAGGCAATCCACTGGCGAAGCGCGCCGGGATCAATGAGGATCCGCAGCAGCCGCGGACCTACCTCAAGAACGAGCTCGGCGATCGATACGAGCCGCTACTGGTCGACGCATTTCTCGACAACTGCCCGCACATGGTTGCTTTCTTCGATCAGCACACCGCACTTCAGTTCGTCGACGGGAATGCGATTCCCGACGTGCACGGCAACGTGCCGGGCGCCGCTACGCAAGGCCATCAAGTGATCGCCGTGCCCTACGACGGCCGGGAAGTCGGCCCGTTGATTGGTCGCCTGCGAAAGACCATGCGCGAAACCTCGTTCATGGGCATGCCGATCATGGCTGGCGCGGATCTGACCGCTTTTCTAACCGTGACGCGTTCATTCAAGTCGCTGCTCCATGTCAGCAAGCGCTTCAGTCGCCATCTGTTTGATCTGGTGGTGCACGGCCGCGCGATGCAGCTGGTCAATGGGGTGGCGCTGATTGCCCGCTTGGCGAAATCGGCCGAGAAGCTGGGAGTCACGCTGATCGAATCCGCACCGGCCCGACGGTTGATCCATGACAACGGCGGCGTCCGTGGTGCGGTCGTTGCTACCACGCAAGGCGAAATCGAGATTCGTGCCGCGAAGGGCGTCGTGCTTGCCGCAGGCGGCTTTCCAAATGACGTGCAACGACGGAAAGCACTATTCCCGCGCACTCCTACCGGGACAGAACATCTTGCTCTACCGCCTGAGAGCTGTTCCGGCGATGGCATCGACCTGGGCGAGTCGGCCGGCGGTCGTCTGGTTACGGACCTTGCATCACCCGTGGCGTGGGCGCCCGTGTCGAAGGTAACTTACTCCGACGGAAGCGCGGGGCACTTTCCGCACATCATCGACCGGGCCAAACCGGGTGTGATCGGGGTACTGGCCAACGGCAAGCGCTTCGTGAATGAAGCCGACGGGTACTACGATTACACCGCGGCGATGATCGCAGCGGTGCCAAAGGACGAGGAGGTGGCGTCGTGGCTCGTCTGTGATCGGCGCTTTCAGCGCCGCTACGGCCTCGGCTTCGCCAAACCTTTCCCGCTGCCATTGATGCCTTACCTGCGCAGCGGTTATCTGAAGCGCGGTCGCTCGATCGCTGAACTCGCGAAGGTATGCGGCATCGCTTCGGATGCGTTGACCGAAACCATCAGGGTCTATAACGAGCACGCCCGACACGGCGAGGATCCGTATTTCGGACGTGGCTCGACTCCGTATAACCGCAAGCAGGGCGATCCATTGCACGGTCCGAATCCGTGCGTTGCACCCATCGAGCAGAGTCCGTTCTATGCCGTGAAGGTCCTGCCCGGTAGTTTCGGGACATTTGCCGGACTCAAGACCAATGGTTTTGCGCAGGTGCTCGGCCGTGATGACCAACCGATCGCCGGTCTCTACGCCGTCGGCACGGACATGGCCAGCGTCATGGGCGGCTTTTACCCTTCAGGCGGCATCAATCTGGGGCCGGCGATGACCTTCGGATACATCGCGGGCCGTCACGCTGCCGGTGTCACGGAGCACGAAGCAGTAATGCCGCCGATGCCCCGCCGCCGCCGTTGACCGCCGTGTAGGTGCCCGTGCCGACATCCCTGTCCATAAACTGCCAGCCGAGTAACTTGCTGTAGATCGTGCACGCCGCTTTCGTGTCGCAGCGTCGCGGCATCGCTGTTCCAAGTAGGAACGCAGCCAGGCCAGCACGCGCTGCCAGCCCTTGTTGTGGTCGTCGCGAGAGGCCGCGCTGGCAAATCCCGAGTCGTTTTGGCACCTTGTCAAGCTGTGCGAAATGGCGCTGCCGGACGGACCTGAGTACCATGCGAGGTCGAAGCCCAGCTTGTCCTAGCTTGTCTCCAACTTGTGCGAGGAGGTGGATCATGGCGCAGGAAAAGTTCAGTTCGTTGGTAAATGGCTCAATGTCGCGCCGCGAGATGCTTCGCAGCGTAGGAGTGGCAGTGGGCGCTGCCGCGCTCGCCCCGCATCTGGCGCGCGCACAGTCGGGACCCAATGGGCCGGTTGCACCGCCGAGTACGGTGACCCAGCCGCCGCGCGATTTCAGCTCACGTGGGGCACCGACTACTTATTTCACCGATCCCGACGTTCTCACCGTCGACCCGGCTTTCGACGGGCTGCGTCAGCCCAATGCCCCGATCCAGCGTCTTTGGACGGGAGCGCTCTGGTCGGAAGGGCCTGCCTGGAACTCTCAGGGTCGGTACCTGGTATGGAGCGACATTCCGAACAACCGTCAGCTTCGCTGGATCGACGATGACGGCCATGTCAGTGTGTTCCGCGCACCGTCAAACAACAGCAACGGCAATACGTTCGATTTCCAGGGGCGCCAGCTGTCGTGCGAGCATGTGACCCGGCGCGTGGTGCGCTATGAGCTCGACGGCTCGGTGACGATCATCGCCTCCCAGTTCGAGGGCAAGCGCCTCAATTCGCCCAACGACGTGGTTCCGCATCCGGATGGCAGCTACTGGTTCACCGACCCGCCGTACGGGGCGCAGCTCTACGAAGGGACGGTCGATGCGGCCGGCGGCCCGGCGAACAAGGCGGGCAGGCTCAATCCACGGCTCGGGCAGCCGCCCGAGCTCGGCGGCTACAAGCGCGAGTTGCCGACCAGCGTCTACCGCGTGGACAAGAGTGGCAAGATCGATCTCGTCGTGCGCGAGGACCAGGTGCCGGACCCTAACGGACTCTGCTTCTCGCCCGACTACAAGAAGTTGTACGTGATCAGCACCGGCCAGGGCCCGGGCGACACAGGGCCCGGCGGCAAGGGTGACATGTACGTGTTCGACGTTGGCGCCGACAACAAGCTTGGCAACGGCAAGCTGTTCTCCAGCTTCATGATCGATGGTGTCAAATGCGGGCCCGACGGGGTGCGGGCCGACGTGGATGGCAACCTGTGGGTATCAAGCAACGCGGGCCGCAGCGTGGGTTATAGCGGTGTGACCGTGTGGACGCCGCAGGGGCAACTCATCGGTCGCATCCGGCTGCCGGAAATCTGCGGCAACGTCTGCTTCGGCGGTCCCAAGCGCAACCGGCTGTTCATGGCCGCCAGCCAGTCGCTCTATTCCGTTTACACGGCCACGCAGGGTGCCGCTCCCGGGTAACCGGGCAGCAGCTTTTCGACGGAGGTTCCGACTATGGCCGGTGCACTGACGGTGGTTGCGAGGATTCGCGCCGCGAAAGGCAAAGGCGATGCGCTCGCCGCACTGCTCACCGAGCAAACCACTGCCGTTCTGAAGGCAGAGCCGGGGTGCCTCGTCTATCGCCTACATCGCTCGACCAACGATCCGGATCTCTTCCTGTTTTACGAGGTATATCGCGACGATGCGGCATTGGACGCCCACCGCAAGGCGCTTCACCTTGCCGCCTACCGCGAGCGGCGCGAAAAGAACGGGTTGACGGCAGGCGCGGTCGAAGTGGAGATCTTTCGCGTGCTCGCCGATTGACCCGCCGACGAGTCGCCCATGCAGCCGGCAGGGACCCGTCGTTTGCACCGGAACGCGTGAAGGCCGCGCTCGCCTGAATCGCGCTCTCGCGCAACGTCGAGTCAGCCTTTGTATTCGAGCACGTGCATGCCGGCGTTCCAGTCGCTGACGAACATCAGTCCTTCGGCGGTGACGAACAGGTCGGCCGTCTTCGCGTCGAGCGCGATGTTGGGCCGTGGGTCGACCAGCTTTGCCGGAATCGGCGGCACCCAGTACGCGATCTCTTTCGGAGCGAATTGATCCTTGATGTCGAATATCCGCACGCCTGCGTTGTTGTAGGTGGCGAAGATGATCTCCTCGCTTTGCATCGAGCCGGGTCGGTTTTCATGCAGGTTGTGTGGACCGAACGTGCCAAGCGAACAGTAGTCGCGGTCCCGCGGCGTGGGAAGGGTGGCGATCGGTACCGGGTTCTCCGGCGCGCGCACGTCGAGCACGAAGGTATGGAAAGTGCCTTTGGCGCATTGCTGCGCATTGGCCTCGTCGGCGATCACCGCCAGCTTGCGGCCGGGAAGCGGCAACGGCGTGTGCGTGCCGCCGGGGAACGGCGGCGACCAGTTGATGTGCGACACGAGTTTCGGCTTGGCAGGATCGCTGATGTCTATAATCGTGAATCCGCCATCGCGCCATGCGCCGTAGCCGAGGTTGCCGGCGACGATCATGTGGTGAAGCGCGGCGCGCTTGCCTTTCGGCAGCGTGGGCGTCTCGCCGGCTGCGCGGTTCATGCCGGGCAGCGCCCAGCGGGAAACGATTTCCGGCTTGGTGATGTTCTTCAGGTCGACGATGGCGAGAATATGATCGGTGTAGCCGTCGAAGTGCGCGGACACGTAGGCATAGCGCCCGCCCGGCCACCAGATCCGGTTGATGCCGAAGCCCGGAATTTCGAGAAACGCGATTTCCCTCATCTCTGCGGGCTTGGAAATGTCGTGGATCGACAATCCCGAACGGAATTTCTTCCGGTTGGTGATGCTGTCGACGAGGTTGTTCTCGAAATAACCCCGCATGCCGTCGTAGGACTGCATCGCCACGATGTTTGCGCCATTGGCGAGCAGAAGCATGTCTTCGGCGGTCTGCAGCTGGTGCGTGCGCGTCCCCGCCCCGGCAGTGAAGAATCCGACCGGCTTCAGCTTGCGTGGATCGGTGGCATCGAGGATCGTCACGCCATCGTTGAACATGTGGCCGACATAGACATGCTTGCGGTTGACCATCACCTGCACGCCGTCCGGTCGCCCGCCCTGGTCGCTGTACGAGAGGTGCTCGATGCGGCTGCCGATGCCTTGCGGCGGCACCGGCTCCTGGGGTTTTGCGGACGTCGCGGCCAGCGCGGCAATAGGCGTCGCTCCCAGAGCCGCCATGCCCAGCAGCATCTTGAGATGCTCGCGCCGAGTACTGTCACTCATGATTCCTCCTTGTTTGCGTGCTCGTCGGGTTGAACAATACGGGTGCTTGCAAAGTCGGTTGAGTGCTCATTCGAAACTGACGATCTCCACCCAGTTCGCACCCTTGCCCGTCGGGTACTTGTTGAGGAATTTCAGCGCGCCGTTGCCCTGGTCGATGGCGTAGACCGAAATCGTGTCCGACTTTTCTCCGGTGACGACCATGTACCGGCCCTTGGCATCGATGTTGAATCCTCGCGGTTGGCGCTCGGTGGGCGTGCTCGACAGATAACTGAGCTTGCCGGTTGCGCCATCGACTTCAAACGCCGCGATCGTGTTGCTGGTGCGCTCCGAGATGTAGAGGAACTTGCCGTTCGGCGTCATGTGGATGTCCGCCGCCCAGATGTCGTTGTCGGTGTTGCGTGGCGGTGGACCGCCTGGCGCGCCGACGGCACCGCGCGGTGCGCCCGGTCCCAGCTTGGTATCCGGCGGCAGGCCGCTGGCGGTGCTCACTTCGGTCAGCAGTCCAGTCTTGGGGTCGATCGCGAAGGTCGTGACGGTGCCCAGCAGCTCGCTCAGCGCGTACAGGTACCTGTTGTCGCCGGACGTGATGAAATGACGCGGGCCCGTCATCGCCTTCATCATGTAGACCGACGGTGTGTTCGAGCTCAGCTTGCCGGTCTTGGCGTCGAAGTTGAACAGGAATATCGCGTCGCTCCCCAGCGTTGGGACGTAGACGAATTTATTGCTATCGTCGACGCGGATCGAATGCGCGTTGCGGCCCACCGGAATCACCTGCAGCGGCTCGGCGGCCACACGCCCGTCGGTGCCGACTGCGTTGATGCTGATCACGTGCCCGCCGTAGGACGCACCGAAGAGATACCGTCCGCTCTTGTCGAGCGAGATGTACGGGAAGCTCTCCGCAAGTGGCGACTCCGACAACTTCGTCAGAGCGCCCGTGCCCGAGTCGATCGAATAGACATGCACCAGGTACGGCTTGGAGCGGGACGCCGCATACAGGAAGCGGCGATCGGGACTCATCGTCATCGGCATGACGACGTTCGCCGCCTTGACGCGCGCGCCCGGCTGCAGGTCGCCCGAGTCGAGCATCTTATAGACGCCGATGTCGCCGTCCTCGGCGTTCGAGACGTACACGAATGTTGCCGCCGCTGCCGGCCCGGCACCGACGAGCGATACCATCGCGGCCACAGAAATACCCCTTATCACGGTTGCGAATGCTTTCATGGTCTCCTCCTTGTGTTGTTTTATGTGCCTCGACCGCTCGAAATTCTAAGTCTTGAGCCGGTATCCCGTCCTGAAAATCCAAGCGACGATCGCCAGCGATATCGCCATGAACGCGACGGTCATGATGAGGCTGACGCCGACGCTGACGTCAGCGATACCGAAGAAGCTCCAGCGGAAGCCGCTGATCAAGTAGACAACCGGGTTGAACAAGCTGACCGTTTGCCAGAACGGCGGCAACATGTCGATCGAGTAGAAACTGCCGCCGAGAAACGTCAACGGCGTGACGATGAGCAGCGGCACGAGCTGCAGCTTTTCGAATCCGTCGGCCCAGATGCCGATGATGAAGCCGATGAGGCTGAACGTCATGGCCGTGAGCACGAGGAACAGCATCATCCAGAACGGGTGGACGATCTTGAGCGGCACGAACAGGTGCGCGGTCGCCAGAATGATCAGGCCGAGGACGATCGACTTGGTCGCGGCCGCGCCGACGTAGCTGATGACGATCTCGAGATAGGATATGGGCGCCGAAAGCAGCTCGTAGATCGTTCCCGTGAACTTCGGAAAATAGATGCCGAACGATGCGTTGGCAATGCTCTGCGTCAAGAGCGACAGCATGATGAGACCGGGCACGATGAACGCGCCGTAGCTGATCCCTTCGACCAGGGCGATGCGAGAACCGATCGCCGCACCGAACACTACGAAGTAGAGCGAGGTCGACAGCACCGGCGAGATGATGCTCTGCATCAGCGTGCGCCGGGTGCGCGCCATCTCGAATCGGTAGATCGCCCGCATAGCGTGGACGTTCATTGCTTTTCGCGCACCAGGCTGACGAAGATGTCCTCCAGCGAGCTCTGCGTCGTCTGGAGATCCTTGAAGCGAATGCCTGCCTTGTCGAGGTCTTCGAGCAGGGCGGCGATGTTGGGCCGGTCGCCCTGGGCATCGTAGGTATAGATCAATTCGCTTCCGCCGTTCGCGGTCTCCAGATGATAGTCGGAGAGTGCAGGGGGGGCACGCTCAATCGCATGCTGCAACTGCAGCGTCAATTGTTTCTTGCCGAGCTTGCGCATGAGTTCGGCCTTGTTTTCCACCAGGATGATCTCGCCCTTGCTGATGACCCCGACCCGGTCGGCCATCTCTTCGGCCTCGTCGATGTAATGTGTGGTGAGGATGATGGTCGCGCCGCCAGCCCTGAGCGAGCGCACCAGCTCCCACATCTCTTTTCGCAGTTCGACGTCGACGCCGGCGGTCGGCTCGTCGAGGAAGAGGATTTGCGGCTCGTGCGACAGCGCCTTGGCGATCAGCAGCCGCCGCTTCATGCCGCCCGAAAGCGTCATGACCTTGTTGTCCTTCTTGCCCCACAGCGACAAGTCCTTGAGCACTTTTTCGATGTGCGCCGGATTGGCGGACTTGCCGAACAGCCCGCGGCTGAAGGACACCGTATTCCACACCGATTCGAACGCGTCCGTCGTCAGTTCCTGCGGCACGAGGCCGATCATCGAACGGGCCGCGCGGTACCCCGTGATGATGTCGTGGCCGTCGACCGTGACGGCTCCTGTAGTTGGATTGACGATGCCGCAAATGATGCTGATCAGCGTCGTCTTGCCGGCGCCGTTCGGGCCCAGTAACGCAAAGATCTCCCCGCGGAGAATTTCGAGGTCGATACTCTTGAGCGCCTCGAAACCGGAAGCGTAGGTCTTGGAGAGTTTCGTTACGGATATGATTGACTGCATGGGCACAGCGATCGCGATGAGCCGGTGGCTCGTTCGCGATCCTGCCCATAGTTTAGCGCATTGCTATTTATCTCCGCGCGAACTGCTCCTCCCGCGCCATCCGGGCGAGCTCGACGCTTTGGCTGGCAGTCACGGCGATGGCGGGGAGGCGGTAGACTGGGATGCCGCTCTCGAATTCGTCGGTAAGCGTGCCGACCATCGGTGCCGGAGAGTCGGTCGTCGCTACCGGCGACATGACGGGCGCCAACTGGACAGTCGTCCACACGGTGGCGCCAATCAGGGCGGCTGCCGCCAGTACGATGCACAGGGTGGCGAGGATGCTGCGGATGAGGTTCGAGGCGTGCACGGCGGTTCTCCTTGGGGTAACGGTGACGACGCTGCCAATGTGTGCCTGAAGCCCGCATTCAGTCCTTAAGGGCGCCTTAAACGTGTCTGAAACGTGCGGTTGTCCATCTCCCGCAGACAGCGCGAGGGTGGAAATCTGGTCGGCGAGCAGTACGCGATGTCCAACGTTACTGCGGTGGAATTGCTCCTCGGGCGGCCAAAGGTCGCGTTGGAACACGCGCGCGCGGCCATCGCCCGGCTCGACGTGCTCGGCGGCAGCGTCGGCGCGAGTTACCTGTACAACAACGCCATGATCGCCCTCCTGGTGCTTAGTCGTGTCGACGAGGCGACGGCCGCGGCACGCACGGCGCATCTGCTTCTCCTGCAGGAAGGCGACGAATATCGGCTATTCACGCCCCTCGCGCTGCTTGCGACGCTGCAGGGGCGACCTGCGGCCGCGGCGCGGATCTTCGGTCACGACGATGCCGTTCATTCGGGTACGGGCGCGGCCGCGCGGCCGAACGTGGCGCAGTTGCGCGCCCGCCTCGATCCGCTGACCGCTGCGCTCCCTGCGCACGAACTCGCGCGCCTGCGGGCGGAAGGAGCCGCAATGCGCGATGAGCAAGTATTCGAGCTGGCGTTCGGCGACGAAGCATAACCGCCCGGTCATCGGGCGGCGGTAACCTGCGCTGCTTCACTCTCCTGTCAGCGGCGAGCAAGATCCAGCGCCGAGGTTGTCGTGTAATACTTGGCCAGCATGTTCGGCACTTCCCACGCCGGCAACGCGCCGCTCGCCACGTAGCTCAAGAACTGGTCCGCGACCTGCCCGAAATGGGCTTCGTGGCCGACGTGGTAAGAAGCGGGCACGACGACTTCCCACGCGTCGCCCCGGCGCTTCAGGGCGATGCCCGGATATTTCGCCTGCACCTGCGGCAAGGCGCCCTCCAAGGTCGACGCGAAGGCAGCCGGATCAATAGTCCGCAGCGGCTCGATACAGAGGGCGGGTTGATAGCCTTCGGCCTTGCCCTGCCGGATCACGAGGTTCGAAGTCGTTCCGCGCATGATCGAGTAGTGCGTATCGCCCGAGCCGGCGGGCGCTTCGAAATTCCAGAGCACCGACACCTTCGCGTGCACGCCCCTGATCGCGTAGTTGATTTCGCCGTTGGCATACGTGTGCAGGCTGCCGTCGGATTGCACGTCCTTCCGCAACCAGCCGGGAAAGTCCTCCAGCTGCGTCAGTGCCTGGAACTGCGTCAGGCTGATGACGGTGGGCCAGCGCCGGGCGCTTAAGACGCGGATGTCCTTGCGATAGTCGATGATCTGATCCGGAAAGCATTCCCATTGCACCAGGTCGACGAGATGCGTCGTGATGTCGACCAAGCCTTCACCCTGCTGTGCAGTATCGAAGAACCACGCCGGGCGCTTGATTGGCACGCCCGAGACAAGCTTGGCGAAGTGGTGCACGCTTTCCTTGGTGACTGCGGGATCGGCTTCTGAACCGATTGCGAGTCCGCCGAAGACGGAAGCAATGGTCGAGAATTCCTTCTGCAGCACCGTCGTGATTTCATGGCGCTCGGTCATGATGTCGTAGAGCAGCACGCCGTTTGTTTTTGCAACGGCGAAGGCCTGGCCAAGCGCCTCGAAGCCGGCGGAGTCGATAGCCATCGGCTTGTCGGCGAGCGTGTGGAAGCCCGCAGCCACCGCACGGCCCAGATAGTCAGTCTTGCGCCGATTGTTGCCGGAGATTACGACGAAGTCGCCGCGTTTATCTGCAGCGAAGCGCTCGAGGAAATCGGGTTCGTTGTGGAGCACGACGCGCCAGCGCGTGGGGTCCTGTGCCCGCGTATTGAATCCTTCTATCCTGCGGAGGTAATCGTCGAGGTCCGGTCCTTGCGGAGCATAGACATGGACCGTCGGTTCGATGTCAGGGTGCACGTTCTTCTGCACCAGCGCGGCGTGGAAATGGCCAGGGTCCAGCACCATGAGTTTCATGCGAGCCGACATATCCGCATAGTATGCCGAGAATCGACGTCAAACAGCATCGTCGCGCAGCGAGATGCGCCGTTTCGGCGTCGACGGCAAGGTGCGCGACCTCTGGCCGGCCCAACTAGAACTTTCCCAAGGCACGGGGGATAATCCTTCGCGCGCAGAGCACCTTTCTGCCAGATGCGACATCAACAGGCCCAAGACCATGAGCGTTGCACAGCGTCGACACTCTATGTCCACGCGTCGGCGCGCGCCGACGCACGAGCTGGCGCGATTGCTCGTCGCCGCTGGCGCCGCGTTGAGCGTTGGCGCGGCGATGGCGGAGGAGGGCGTCTGGACTTTCGACAACCTGCCCGCGAAGGCTCTGCAAGCCAAATACGGTTTCGCCACACCGTCGACGTCGTTGACCGCGCTGCGAATGTCAGCCGTACGCTTCAGTGGTGCGTCCGGCTCTTTCGTGTCGGCCGACGGTCTGCTGCTGACCAATCATCATGTCGCGTTCTCGTGCGTGCAGAAGCTTTCGAGCAGCGGAGAAGACCTGGTGAAAGTCGGCTTCCTCGCACGGACGCGCGCAGAAGAACGACCGTGCCCCGGTGCGGAAATCAAGCATCTCGAATCGACCGAAGATGTGACTGCGAAGGTGCGCGCCGCCGTGCGTTCAACGGACGGCGCGGCAGCCAATGCGGAACGCAACGCGGCGATCGCAGCGCTGGAGAACGAATGCAGGACAAAGACGGGTTTGCGTTGTGAAATCGTGACGCTGTACCACGGAGGCGCGTATCACCTTTATCGATACCGGATATGGACCGATGTCCGGCTGGTCTTCGCTCCGGAAACGCGCGTGGCATTTTTCGGTGGTGACGCGGATAACTTTGTGTACCCGCGCTTCGACCTCGATTTTGCGCTGGCGCGAGCGTACGAGGACGGCAAGCCGGTCAAATCTCCGCAATACCTCACGTGGTCTACGGCGGGTGTCAAGGAGGGTGATCTGGTGTTCGCGGCTGGATATCCGTACTCGACCAATCGACTGACCACGCTGGCGCAGCTCGAGTTCGATCGCGACATTCGCTACCCACTGCGGATGGCGACGGCGGAGCGACAACTCAAGGTGCTGCGCGAGTACGGCGCGCTCTCGCCTGAAGCCACTCGCCGCGCAGCCCGCAATGTGTTCGGTACCGAAAACTGGCTCAAGGCGATGAAAGGCGAGTACAAGGCGCTGCAGGATTCCGTGCTGATGGCCACCAAGTCGGCAGACGAAACCCGCCTGCGCAAGTCGTTCGTCGCGACGGCGAAGCACCAGGACCCGTGGGCCGCAATTGAAGTCGTGACACGCAAGGAGGCGGAACAGATCAAAGCCGCATCTTTTGTCGGCTTCGGGTACGAATCCCTTCTGAGCACCGCGGGCACGATCGTGGAATTGGCGAACGAGTCGACGCTCGCGGAGGCGCAGCGTCTATCCGAATATCGCGCGTCGATGGTACCGCGGCTCGTGCTCAGGGTGACCTCGAACGAACCGTTCTACAAGGATCTCGAAATCGCCCGCCTCGCGGGCTTCTGGCAGGAAGCGCTCGATGTGCTCGGCAAGGACGACCCGTTCGTCAAACGCGTGTTGGGCGACAAGACTCCGCTGGCGGCGGCGACGGCGGTCATTGACGGTACGCGGCTCGACCAGTTGCAGGAACGCAAACGGCTCCTCGACGGTGGTGTCGCCGCCGTTTCGGCGTCGATCGACCCGCTTATTGTGCTCGCGCGCGACATCTATCCGATGCACCGTCGCGTCGCGAAACTCCACGAAGTGGAGATCGACACGCCGATCCTCCGTGCCGGCGACGAATTGGAAAAGGCACGCTACGAATTGTTCGGCACCGATGCATATCCGGACGCCACGGGCTCGCTGCGCTTCAGTTATGGCACGGTTCGCGGCTACGATGCCGAAGGTGTTCTTACTCCGTGGCAGACCAACTTCTGGGGGTTGTTCGGCCGCAGTGCCGCGTTTGGAGCGCAGCCGCCGTTCGATTTGCCGGCCCGCTGGACCGAACGGCAACGTAACCTCGACTTGAGCACCTCGCTCAATTTCGTCACGACCCTGGACATCATCGGTGGAAACTCCGGATCGCCGGTAGTCAACCGCAACGGAGAACTTGTCGGCCTCGTATTCGACGGCAATCTTGAAGGCCTGGGCGGACGGTTCGTCTACACCGACGAAAAGGCGCGCGCGATCGCGGTCGACAGCCGGGCGATCATCGAGGCACTGACCAAAATCTACGATGCGCGCGAGCTCGTGGACGAGATCGGGGGACATTGATCCATGGACAATGTCCCCTTGTCGTTCGCCGTAACGAACGACCACCGACTCACTTGCTGGCCGTCTCCACATTGACCATCCACGGCGTGCCGTAGCGGTCGACAAGCATTCCAAAGCCTTCGGCCCAGAAGGTTTTGGCAAAGGGCATGGTCACCTGGCCGCCCGCGGCCAGCGCATCGAATATCCGCTTTCCATCGGCGACGGTCGGGTACCCCAATGACAGCGAAAATCCTTTCATGCCCCCGTAGGGCTGACCGACCATCGAGTCGGATGCCATCAACGTGCCGCCGCCGTCGATGGTGAGGCGGGCGTGCATGATCCGGTCGGCAGCACCGGGCGGCGATGGCGGCGCGTTGGGAACCTTCGGCGCCTCCGCGTGCGTCATCATCATTTCCATCTTGCCGCCCAGCGTGCGCTCGTAGAAGCGCATCGCCTCGGCGCAGGTGCCATCGAAAAATAGGTAAGCGTTGATTTGAGGCATGCCGTCTCCTTTCTGCGTTGTTAACCCTCCCGCCGCAGGTTTGGCACGCGGCGACTGCAGAGGTTCCGTCGGCCCCGGTGGTCCTGTTTGCAAGTCTGCGCGCGCCCCTGCTCTTCCTGTTCCCGCGATGCGGGAATCTCAAGGTATCTCGTAGACCACCAGTTCATCGGCAATACCGCGCACGGGAAGGCGTCGCGCGGTCGGCTTCAAGTCCTCCGTTAGCAGCTCGGAGACTTGCGGATGATCGATGACCGATCCCGTCGCGAGGATCGAACGCGACACGGCGAGTCCCTGCACGCGTGCGGCGATATTCACGGTCTGACCGAAATAGTCCTGCCGATCGTTGAGCGTGACTGCGAGACAGGGACCTTCGTGGATGCCGATCTTGACCAGCAGGTCTTCGCTTTCGTGCTTGGCATTGAGCGTGCGCATCGCCTCGCGCATTCGCAGCGCAGCGGCGATCGCGCGGTCGGGCGTGGCAAACGTCGCCATGACCGCGTCGCCGATCGTTTTCACCACCGCACCCGATTCGGAAGCGATGATCTCCTGCAGAAGCCGGAAATGCTCTCTTACGATATCGAAGGCGACCAGGTCGCCAACGCGCTCGTAAAGGTCCGTGGAGCCCTTGAGGTCGGTGAACAGGAACGTGAGGCTCGTGATCTTGAGCCGTTGATCGACGTCGAGCGTGTCGGTGCGATAAATGTCGCGAAACGTCTGGTTGGTGAGCAGTCGCTTGGCGGTGACGAAGCGCTTCCGCTTGCCGAGCATGTCGTGCATCGCTTGTCCCGCGACGTACACCCCAGGCACGACCCGAGCGTCGGTGAGGTTCTCCAGGGTCAGGCGCAGCGGCCCCGGTCGCATGGTCACGGCAGGAGGCGGTACGTTGACCTTGTTGAACACGACGACCAGCGACTGCCGCTCGCGCGTCGCCTCGCCCTTGACGTCGATGAATTGCGCGGTATGGGTCACGGGGTCGAAGACGATCACGAATTCCGCGGGCAGCGTCAGGGACAGCAAGGCCTTCTCGCCAGGAGCGAGCTCGATCATCTCCAGCGTGACCTCGTCCAGCATCCGCTCGAAGGATTCCTCCGGGACGTCGCACCCGGAACTCCAGAACATCTGGCGACAATACTCCGCGGGTGGCAGCTGGTTGGGGTCGTGCGCCGCGATTCGCCGCACTCGCGGGCTCACCGTGAAGGTCACCTCGACCATTTCGTCGAGCGTGGGCTCGTAGCCGGCCGCGCACAGCGCGCAGGCGTATTCCGCTCGGTTTACGCTCTTCAGCGACGCCGTCGCATCGAGCACGCCGCCGCAGCCAGGACAGAGCACATTCCACGACAGCTCGAACAAACCGAGCCGCGCCGCATGCAGGAACGCGGCGATCACGCGCTCTTCATCGAGCCCAACCTTCGCTGCGAAGTCGAGCGCATTGATACGACAAAGGTGGCGATCGGAAGCGTCGCGCACCAAGGACTCGATCGCGGACACGGTGTCGGCGTCGACCGAGTGCCGCAGGGCGGCAAACAACGTCTGTGCTTCGCTCATGCAGAAAAGCTTACGCCAAAAACTTGTACCGAAGGTACCGCAACGACGACTACGGCTGTCGATAGGCGATGCCGTAGTGCATATAGATCTGCTCCAGCGTGCCGTCGCGGATCAGTTTGTCGAGCGCGGAATTGACGGCATCGAGCAACGCATCGTCGCTGCGGCGCAAGCCGACGGCGAGATTCCAGCGCAGCTCGGGTTCGGCATCGTAGGCGTGGACGTAGCGCACGCCGGAGCTGGGGTGTGTGTGGATGTAGTAGGCGATGCTCGCGGGCGACACCGCGCACGCGTCGAGCTCGCCCTTGGCGAGGTCGATGATCATGTCGCCCTCGAAGGCGTAGGGAACGGTACGGAGACCGCGCTGCTCGAGCAGCTTGCTCGCGAGCGAGCTGACCATCACCCCGACCCGCTGATTAGGTGCAATGTCCTGAAAGCCTTGCGCCGTGTCGCTGCCCGGTCGCAACGCCAGCGCCACACCGCTTTTCTGATAGGCGTGCGACAGCCTGATGGGAGCGCGTTGCGCCTCGGGGACAGTGATGACATCAAGCAGCATGTCGCAATCGACCAGGCCCGCGCGCATCCGCGCGACGATCCAGTCCACTTGCAGGGGAAAGCCGAGCGCCTTGGCGAGCGCACGCCCGATCTCGATCTGGAAACCGGGGTTATCGGGCTTGTTGCTGGCATGTGGAAGCGAGTCCGGATTCGCGCACAGGGAAATCACGCCGCGCGCCTGCACCTCCGCGAGCGTACGCGCCGTAACGGGTCGCCGCAATCAACCATGCGGCGACGATCGCATACACGCCGAGGCGATACAGCAGCGAACAATTGGGGGCATTCATTTCGTCGAACTGTCGTCGCGCAGTGCGCGAATGTACTTGACGATCGCTTGGAGCTCGACCTCGTTGAACGCACTACCGAATGCCGGCATGGCGCCGGTCTTGCCGACCTTGATACGCTGAATGATTTCGGCATCGGTGAGTGTCGTATCCATCAGCTTGGGACCCTTGCCCGCCACACGTCCGCCGCCACTGTGGCACCAGCCGCACGTGCCGGCGAATAACTTCTCTACATCCAAGGGAGGCTTCGAGTCGGTCGTCGGCTGGCCTTCGGGAGCGGCGACTGCAGGCACCTCGGGTTTTTTGCTCGACGACATCGGGCCATCCATTTCGACTGCCCCGGCGACCCGACCCGTGGACGGCGGCGGCAGCCAATAACGCGAGCGTCGCTCCGAGGAAGGCATTGCGCATCCAAACCTCGCAAAAAGAACAGGCGGGGACAAACGCCCCGCCTGGCTGATGGGGAAGGCCCGATCGGAAAGCGCTCGATCAGCCTGACGCGTCGTTCCCGGCTACGTGTTACATGCCAAAGACAATCAGCGCACCCTGATCGGTTGCCATGCTCGTCCACGGCTCGCCGTAGAGCACCTTGTAATCGTCACCAGCGAGGCCGCCCCACCCGGTGGCCACCGCGATGTACTGCTTGCCGTTCGCCATGTAGCTGATGATGCCGCCGTTGTGGCCCTGTCCGTCGTTGTGCTTCCACAACTCGGCGCCGGTGCGTGCGTCGAGCGCGCGCAGCCAGCCGCGCGCGTCCGGCACGAACACGAGGTTGCCTTTGGTCGATAGCAGGCTCGCCAGAGGAGGCTCGGCGTATTCGACCTGCCACTTCACCGCGCCGGTGATCGGATCGCGCCCACTGACGTGGCCGCGTGCCTTGCCGCCGTCCGGCGTCGTCTTGTTGACGGTGAAGTTCGAGCCGATATTGAGTTGCGCCATGGGCTCGAGGATAGGTGTCGTCTTGATCACCTCGAGATCCATGCACCACTCGTTGCCGACCTTGTAATAGAGGCCGGTAACTGGATTGTACGATCCAGCGTTCCAACTATAGCCCCCGGCGATATACGGGCACAGCGCTTGATGCTTGCCTTCCGCCAGGTCGCGCCTGCCGACCAGCTCGCCCGTCTTTGGATCGATGCTTTTAACGAAGTTGATGTTCTTCACGCCCTGCCAAACGTTCTGCACCTTCAGGTTGCGGTCGTAGACGAATACAAAACCCCCCTTGTTGGGGTGCACGATGTATTCCTTGCCTCCGCGCTCCAACATCACAAATTCGCCCACCGCGCTGTCGAAGTCCCACGCGTCGTGCGGCAATTCCTGGTAGAAGGACTTGAGCTTGCCGGTATCGGGATCGAGCGCGATAACCGAAGTCGTGTATAAATTGTCACCTGGGCGAGCGCCTTTCGTCTTCCAATCCGCGCCTCCCCAGTCATACAGCGGCGCCGGATTCGCGGTGCCCCAGTACACGGTGTTCGTCTTCGGGTCGTAGCCACCCGCCATCCATCCGCCGCCACCGCCAGTCTTCCACGAGTCACCGCCCCACGTCTTGCGCGCGGGGTCGTTCTCGTCGCCGCCGACGGTATAGAAGGTCCATGCAAGCTTGCCCGTATTGGCATCGACACCGAAGATCGGGCCACGATATGGCCATTCGCCGCCCTGCGAGCCGATGATGATCTTGCCGTTGGCGAGCAGCGGCGCGCCGGTGAAGCCAACCGTCAGCTTTTCCGATTCGACCAGCTTGGTTTCCCACTTGAGTTTGCCCGTCTGCATGTCGACCGCGACCAGCTTGCCATCGAGCGTGCCCATGTAGACATTGCCGAAGCCAAGCGCGATACCGCGGTTGTACGGCGAGTGCGTCTGCTTCGCGACGAGGTCCTCATTGAGCTTCTGCTTGTACGCCCACTTGACGTCGCCGGTCGCGCCGTCGAGCGCGTACAGCTGGTTGTACGAGCCGGAGTAGTACAGGATGCCGTCGGCGACGAGCGGGAATGACTGCAGCCCGCGCGTAGAGCGGGGCATCACGTGGCTCCACGCGACCTTCAGGTTCTTGACGTTGTCGGCGTTGATCTGGTCGAGTCCGCTGTAATGCCAGGAATTGTAGGTTCCATGATAGGTCAACCAGTCGGCGGGGTTCTTGTCAGCGTTGGCCAGACGCTGCGAGTCGATGTCGGCCGCCAGGGCCGGAGCACTCATGCCGAAGATTGCGGCTGCGGCAACCGTAGCTGTGCGAAGAAGATGCGATCGCTTCATGTTTTTTCTCCTCTTTGGTTCATTGATTCGATATTCTTGCCTGCGAGTCGCCCGGGTTTCGTTGGTGCACGCCACGGGTTCTGGTTATCGTGAAACGCAACCGACGCCAAATCAAGAAATGAAAGCGATCTTGGACCCCTGCAGAGTCTAGTCCGCTGGAAATTGAAATACAAGAAAAGACATCGCGCCGCAGAACGGCGCACCATGATCTCCTCAGCGACGGCTTTTGGACTGTCGAGCTGCACGGTCTCGATGCCCGGCGACGTACGACGCGCCGCTGGGCGCATAACGGCGGCGTGAACGGTCCAAGGTTGCTCCAGATTTGTCGAGGTACGGTTAAGATATCAGTGAGGCAGTTCGGATAACCTTGCCCGACCGAGTTCAGGGGAACGGAATGGCGGATCTCAACCCGCAAGGCAAGCAGATGGCCGACGAGTCGATGGTGCGGAATCTCGCCGCACAGGCGCAGGCCATCTGGCCGCAGGAAGCGCCCTTGTTGAGTCGTTACGTGCTGCCCTCGGAGCCGCGGATTCTCGACGCGGGTTGCGGCACCGGGGAAGTCACATCGAGATTGGCGGAACTGTTTCCGCGGGCTCACGCGCTTGGGGTCGATATCATCGACGCGCACCTCGAACTCGCGCGGTCGCGCTACGCGCGCCTTGCACCACGCCTTCGCTTCGAACACCAAAGTGTGTTCACCCTCGACGCCGCCGACCACACCTTCGACCTCACCGTCTGCCGCCATGTCCTGCAATCGATTCCGCACGCCGACCGGGTAGTCGCAGAGCTCGCACGCGTTACTCGCCGCGGTGGCTATCTGCATCTGATCGCGGAGGACTATGGGATGCTGCACTTCCAGCCCGGTGCACTGGATCCGCAGGAATTCTGGCATATCGCTCCAACGAGCTTCGGCGCTGCAACCGGGACCGACTTGTTCATTGGTCGCAACATCTTCGGCATCCTTATGGATATCGGCCTCGAACAGATTACGATCGACTATGTCGTTGTCGACACGCTGCGGGTGCCGCGCGCGACCTTCGCCGCCATTTTCGAGGCGTGGCGCGACGGGTATGCCGAGGCTATTGGTGAGCTGACGCCGGTCACGCGCGAATCGGCGCGATCATACTTCGAGCAGATGATCGCCAACATTCGCGACCCGCGCGGGTACGCGGTGTGGATGGTTCCGGTGGTAAGTGCGCGCGTTCCGTCCGGTCCGGCAGCGGGCTGAGCAACATGCGGCATCGGCCCACCAAGCGAGTTGGATAGCGATATTCGGACGGAGGCAACGCATGCGGATTCGAATGCTCTTCGCGACGCTCGGTCTCGTTCTCGCCAGCGCCAGTGGATTCGTCGCCGCCGAGACCCAGGAGATCCGCTTCGCCAAGCAAACGTCGATGGGCTACGTGCAATTCAACATCCTGGAGCGGCAAAAGCTTCTCGAGAAGCACGCCAAGGCGCTCGGGCTCGGCGACCTCAAGGTGACATGGGTGACCTTCAGCGGCCCCGATGCGATGAACACGGCACTGCTTGCGGGGGATGTCGACGTTGTCTCCGGCGGCGTGCCGGCACTGGTCATTCTCTGGGCCAAAACGCGTGGCACGCCGCAGGAGGCACGCGGGATTTCAGCGCTGAGCTCGCAGCCGTTTCTCCTCAACACGCGCAACCCCAACGTCAAGACGATTCGCGACTTTACCGACGCGAGTCGCATCGCCGTGCCTGCGGTCGGCGTTTCCGTCCAGGCGGTGACGCTGCGCATGGCAGCGGCGCAGGCGTTCGGAAAGGAGAACTACGCGAAGCTGGATCCCTTGACGGTTGCGTTGCCGCCACCGGATGCGACCATCGGCCTGCTGTCGGGAGGAAGCGCATTCGACAGTGTGTTCAGCGTCCCGCCGTTTCAGACGCAGCAGCTGCGCGACCCCGCGATCCATACCGTGCTTTCCTCCTTCGATGTGCTCGGAGGCTCGCACACCTTTACGGTCGCCTGGACGTCGCGCAAGTTCCACGACGACAATCCGAAACTTTATAGGGCGTTGATGGCCGCGCTTGCCGAAGCCACCGAGATCCTGAACGCCGACAAGCGCGCGGCAGCGACGTTGTGGATAGAGGATTCGAAGTCGAAGCTGCCGCCTGACCTGGTGTTCGACGTGATCGGCGGCCCGCAGGTCAAGTGGACGCTGGTGCCGGAGAGCACCATGAAATACGCTTCGTTCATGTACGATGTCGGCATCGTGAAAGTCGTTCCATCGACGTGGAAAGACCTGTTCTTTCCCGAGATACAATCAGTGAGCGGCAGTTGACCCGGAGCTGGCCGGCATTGACGCGTCTCAACGAAGGAACCACGATCATGTCCGATCGACATTCGCTCCTCGATGAACTGCGCACGCAGTACGAGGCGGCGCGCCAAACGACGCATGAACATGCTGACGTCGAAAGCTTTCAGGCGATCGACGCGAGGCTGCGCAAGGCGTTTCGCTGGCTGGAAAAGGCGATCACGTACCTGGACGGACTCAAGCCGGCGATCGAGCATCGCTACGATCTGGGCCACGGCCTCGTCTTCGAGTCACCACGGTTCGGGCACGGTTCGGTCGGCCAGCACGAGCGGCGCATCGTCGGCTTTCCCGTGCTCGACGAAATCAATATCTACTACCAAATTTCGGCGTCGAAGCCACTGTCGCTCGACGTCGCCCCCGGCGGCGTCGCGGTCGCTGAGAAGGCACTCGACGACGCTGGCTTGCAGTACACCAGCCGCCGGGTGGAGGATGCCGGCGGCAACGTACGCAAGTGCGCAATTTCGGTACCGCCGTCCATACCAGCGGCCGTCTTGTTCCATGCCGACTACCAGACCGGCTTCGTCACCGCGGCGCTGAACAACGTCGACCGGCTCGATCGGGTCACGCTGGAATTTCATAGCACTGCCATCGAAGAGGCCGTCCTCGAGGATCTGGTGCGGTTGATACTCGGACGCGATTCCGCGTTTCTGCGGCGCGCGCCGCTGGCCGGTCTGCGTCGCCAGCCCACGATCTGAATCGCCGAGGCAGCAGGACGGCATTGATATGGATACGCATGACACCCTTCGCCGCGATGTCGCGCTCGCCAATCGGATTATCGAGCGCGTCGGGTTGTCGAACGCGTTCGGTCACGTGAGTGCGCGCGTTCCGGGGACGAATACATTCCTGCTGCCGACGCGCCGTTCGCCCGGACTCGCCGACGAGAACAAATTGCTCGTGCTCGACACCGACGGCGAGGTGACCGCCGGCGACGGTACGCCCAACAGCGAGCTGTGGATTCACGCCCGCGCCTATGCGGCACGGCCGGACATCGGCGGTGTGGTGCATGCGCACCCCACGGCGTGCGTGTGCCTTACCCAGATCGGGCAGCCGCATCGCATCGTCCACAATCAAGGCGGCGCCTTCAGCGGCGGCGTGGCCGAATACGATCGGATCGGCCTGATCCGTTCGCGCGAACTGGGCGACGCGCTGGCTGCCAGTCTGGGCAATTGCATCGCGGTCATGATGCGCGGGCATGGCATCACGACGGCCGCTGCCGATGTCCGCACAGCGACGGTCGCCGCGTGTTTCCTGGAGGAGAGCGCCGACCTGCAATTGCGCATGCTTGCCGCAGTTGGCGGTAGTGCGACTCGGATTCGCGCGTTTACGCGCGAGGAGGCCGAGCGGCTGAGCGATCAGCTTTCGCCCGCCATCGTCGAACGCGCATGGGAGTATTACGCTGCAGTGGCGGTGCGGCGGCCTCTCGCCGCGTCCTAGTCCGCGGTCGCGCCGGTGCGACGGACGAGCTCGCCGTATTTCTTCGCATCGTCGCGGATCTCGTCGGCGAGTTGGTCGGGAGTCTCCGGCGCAGCGTCGAAGCCAAGCGTGCGCATCTGCTGCAATATGTCCGGGTCGGCGAGCACCTTGTTCACGTCGGCATTGATCTTGCGTACGACTTCAGGAGGCGTTCCGCGCGGCGCCACTAGCGCGAGCCAGGCGCTAACGACCATGGCGGGTCCGCCCGCTTCTGCGAGCGTCGGCACGTCGGGCTGGACCTTGGAGCGCTGCGGCGCGGCGATCGCGATCAGCTTGATGCGACCCGCCTGCATCAACGGCAGAGCCGATCCGAGCGTCGTAAACGCCCAGCCGACGTCGCCGTTGGCGATGCCGACATACATCTGCGACTGATCCTTGTATGGCGCATGAATCATTTTCGTGCCGGTGAGCGATTCGAACTCTGCGCTGCCGAGGTGCGACGGACTGCCCACGTAGGATGAGCCGTACGATACCGAGCCCGGGTCTTTCTTGGCGGCAGCGACGAGGGCAGGCACGCTCTGATAGGGCCCTGTGCTCGCCACCGCCAGATAGAAAGGCGTGTGGTAGAACATCGCCACGGGTATGAAGTCCTTCTGCGGATCGTAGGGCAGGCGCTTGTAGAGCGCCGGATTGATCGCGACGTGGGCATCACTGACCACCAGCAGCTCGTGGCCGTCCGTCGTGGCGTTCTTCACCGCCTCGATCGCGATGAAGCCGCTGGCGCCGGGTTTGGCGTCGACGATGACCGGCTGTCCCCAGAGCTTCGACAGCTTGTCCGCCACGGCGCGAGTAAACACTGCGGGCCCCGCCCCGGCGGAATAGGGCGCGGTGATTTTCACCAGGCGGGAAGGGAATGGTTGCGCTAAGGCCCATGTGGCCATGCCCAGCCACATGGCCATGAAAACGACAGTGCGAAACGGCACGTGTTGTTTCATCCTCGCGTCCTCGTTTGATCTCGCGCGATCCGACGCCAATGTGTGGGATGGAAGTATCGCGGAATCGTTTCGGTCCTACAATGGCAACATGCCAACCCAATTTATCGATACCTCTCTGCTCCGCATCGGCTACGAGGTTTCGGGCCCGACCGCGGGATTTCCGCTCGTGCTCGTGCACGGCTGGCCGGACGACGCGCGCACCTGGGACGCGATCCTGCCGGCGCTCCACGATGCCGGGTACCGCACCTACGTGCCGTGGCTGCGAGGTTACGGCCCGACCCGGTTCCTGCGCGACGATACGTTTCGCAGCGGGCAGCTCGTCGCACTCGGCCAGGATCTGGTGGAATTCACGTCTGCGCTCGGTCTCGGACGACATGCATTGATCGGGCACGATTGGGGCGCCCGCGCATCGTACATCGCCTCGGCGCTGAATGCGTCGCAGATCGCGGCGTGCGTGGGGTTGTCGGTCGGCTATGGCACCAATTCCCCCAACCAAACATTGAGCTACCGGCAGACGCAGAACTATTGGTATCACTGGCTGATGGCGACACCGCGCGGCAAGGCGCTCGTGCATGATGATCGCCGTGCCTTCACCCGGCACATCTGGAACGAGTGGTTCGTCGCCTATAAGCCCGACGCCGCCGAGTTCGAGCGTACCGCGAGTTCGTTCGACAATCCGGACTGGGCCGAAATCGTCGTGCACTCGTATTCCGCGCGCTGGAACCATGCGACGCCGGATCCGTACTATGCCGACCTCGAGCGGCGTTTCGAACCGGCGCCCAGGCAAAGTGTGCCCACGCTCACGCTGCACGGTGCGCTCGATCCGGTCAACTCGCCGCCGATGAGTGAAGGCAAGGAAGCGTACTTCGTCGGTCCTTACGAGAGACGGCTGATCGACGGTGCCGGTCACTTCCCGCAACGCGAACGCAGCACGGAGACGGTACACCAAGTGCTCGATTGGGTGCGCAAGTTCAAGTGACGCCCGCCTTCGCGGCGTCGAAGCGCGCGTGACCGCAGCCGGAGATCAGACACCGTCATCGACCGATCCGGGTCGGGGCGATGCAGCCCGGAATAATCGCCGCCCAGCTTCTGTTTCCCAGTTTGTCGTGTCGGTTCCATTGTTGGCTTCGTCGTGCGCGGAGGGCTGCCCGCAGCGGAGCAGACCCGGCTGCTGCCCTTGACCGAGCCAGTGCGGTTGCCGGCGTTGCGTGGGCGGTCGACGCGACGTTGCAGTGCGATGCTGACAAGCGCACGCACGTACGATCGCCCCTTCGCACCAGCGCCTGCCGGAGCGCAATGCTCGATCGATGCAGCGAGAGCGCGTTGCGTCTACCCGCGACGTTGATCCTGTTCAAGCGTTGTGCCCGAAGAGGAGAGCCCTATGCGTACGTTCCGTTCATCGATGACGTGGCTTTCAATTGGCTTGCTGATCGGCAGCGTGTCCCCCGCGTTCGCCCAGTTCTACACGCAACATAACCTGGTCTCCGACATCCCCGGGTTGGCAGACATTCCCGATGCTTCGCTGGTCAATTCGTGGGGGCTGGTTGCGACAGCGACATCGCCCTGGTGGGTCGCGAACAACTAGACGGGGACATCGACGCTCTATAACACCAGTGCCAGCGGGCCGGGCGTCACCAAGCTCGGACTGACCGTGACGATTCCCGGCACACCGACGGGCAATCCTACAGGCATCGTGGCCAACTGCGATGCCGCCAATGCATTCAAGGTTTCGAGCGGAGGCGCAACCGCGCCTTCAATCTTTATCTTCGACAGCGAGGACGGCAGCATCTCCGGCTGGAATCCGGGCGTACCAACTCCACCGACGTCGACCAAGGCAACCGTCGCCGTACCACCGTCCGCTGCGGTGTACAAGGGGCTCGCCATCGCGTGCACACCGGGCGGCGATTTTCTCTTCGCGACCAACTTCCACGCTGGCACGGTTGATGTTTTCGACACAACTTTCACCAAGATCAACAGTAAGCTTCCCGCGGACGCGTTCGCCGACCCGGGAATCCCAGCCGCCTATGCGCCCTTCGGCATCCAGAACATCGCTGGCGTCATTTATGTCACGTATGCGCTCCAGGACGCGGATAAGCACGATGATGTTCCGGGCATGGGCCACGGCTATGTGAATGCGTTCACGACCACTGGAGTTCTCATTCACCGCGTGGCGTCGAAGGGGACACTCAATTCGCCGTGGGGACTGGCGCACTCGCCTGCAGGCTTCGGGAAGTTCAGTGGCAACCTGCTCGTCGGCAATTTTGGCGATGGCCGCATCCACGCTTACGATAGCGCTGACATGCGTGGCAATGGCGAGTCGAAGTATCTTGGCATGTTGCATAGCGCCGAGGGACCGCCGCTGCAGATCGACGGCCTTTGGGCACTGCAATTCGGCAATGGGGTAGCGGCGGGGCCGACCGACAAGCTCTTTTTCACCGCCGGACCAGCGGACGAGTCGCACGGCCTGTTCGGGTCGCTGGTCCCCGCATCACCGCCCGGCAACGGCCACGGCGACAATTGACGCAGTCGTTGTCCCTGTAGCGTCACCTTGAGCCTGGCCGGGGACCTGTCCCCGGCCAGGATTGCTGGCAATATGCGCCTCTGGTATTCGCCGCCGGAGGAGATCGTCATGCGTTGGGTGCGCTACGAACATCAGGGCAGCCGTCATTGCGGTGTCCTGGAGGGCGACACGATTGCACAGGTCGATGGCGAACCGTTCGGTAGCCCCGCGCGGACGGGCGATACCGTCTCACTTGGCGCAGTTCGCCTGCTGCCGCCGGTGATCCCGCCGACGTTCTATGCCGCCGGGATCAACTACCTTCAGCATGTTCGCAACGCGGCGGCAAGAGGTATGGCTGTCCAGGTGCCGAAGCAGGCCGACATCGGCTACCGCGCGGTGAACGCGCTCGTGGGTAACGATGCGCCGATCGTCATTCCGACGGACTCGTCCGGCAAAGTGCAGTTCGAAGGCGAGCTCGTGGCTGTGATCGGTCGCGCAGCCAAGCACCTGTCCGAGGCGGACGCGCTATCGTGCGTTTTCGGCTACACGATCGGCAACGACGTCAGCGAGCGCAGCTGGCAGAAGTCGGACCGCACGTTCTGGCGGGCAAAGAATGCCGACACCTTCAAACCGATGGGACCGTGGATCGAAACGGACGTCGATCTCGACTCGCTGGTGACGACGGTGCGCCTCAACGGCAATGAAGTCAGCCGCTTCAAGACCAACGACATGATCTTCGGAATCGCGGAGTACATCAGTGTCATCACGCGGTACCTGACGCTCCATCCCGGCGACGTAATCTGGATGGGCACCGACGACCCGACCCTCGACATGGTCGCCGGAGACACGGTCGAGGTGACGATCGAAGGGATTGGCACACTGCGCAACCCTGTGGTGGCTGCAGGATAACAGCGCCTGGCACGAATCGACGAGGCTTCGAACATGACGGATCCCTTGGATCTCGAGACTCATGGCTGATGGAGCCGAAAAGAAATACGAGCGAGATCACGCGAAGCCTCGCGTTGTCGATGCACTCGCCGACGCGCGCTTTCGCGAGTTGGTCAACTCGGTCGGAAAGGACCCCGATCATCCGTGGATTGGCGGCTACTTCGATTACGAATGGGAGCGCGGGCGGCACATATTCGAGACAGGAATCGCCTCGCTGGAGGGAGCGAAGGTGCTGGAGTTCGGATGCAATTACGGCGCTACTGCGATCGTTCTGGCGGCTCTGGGTGCGCGCGTCGTCGGCGTGGACATCGATGCCTTTGCCTTGAAGCTGGCGCGCGAAAACGTGGCTCGGTACGGCATGTCAGATCGAGTCGAACTGGTCTCGTACAAGGATACGTCGCGATTATCGTTCTCGAACGCGACTTTCGATCACGTCGTGTGCAACAGCGTTCTCGAGTACGTCGAGGCGAACGACTTGCGCGGCGTGCAGCGCGAAATCGACCGCGTGCTGAAACCCGGAGGGGTCATCCTTGTGGCCGGTACCAGCAACCGCCTCGCACCTAAGGAAATTCATTCCGGCCGCTGGCTCATCAATTACTTACCACAGCTCTTCGATGCGTGGACTGCAAACCCGCAACATCAGCGCGGCGTTCTTCCGTGGCGAATTCGCTACGGGTTTGGCAGCTACGAAAACCTCGACTGGTCAGATCAGGGCCGCGCCTATCTCGAAGCGCGCCGACGGTTTCAGTCGCCGCAGGATCACCGCCTGCTGCGGACCGCTCATCGATGCGCGCGTTGTCTTGGCATCACGCTCGGGCTCCTGACGCCATCGATTGCGGTGAGGCTGCGCAAAGTCCAGGCAACGATTCGGCCCGATCGAACGCATTCCTGACGGCCAGGGATTTCAATCGCCGCGGCTGGAAGATCGGGCCCTTGTTACCAATCCAATAAGGCAGCCCGTCACGGATTCCCGCGCCGGAGTTGGATACAATTGGATACAATTCGACGGTAGCGCACCATGGTTCGCGGCCTTCGCTTTGGCACGCGATTCAGCAGGTCTGATCCATCTCTCAACAGGCGACGATAGGGTTGCCCGCGAGGGCCTGTATGTTGCTTCAGCATTGCTGGCCAGCGGCTGAAGCGCAGCGT
>CAWHIS010000021.1:0-63796 GCA_963829375.1 uncultured beta proteobacterium
GGCGTAGCGAGTGCAAACCGTGGCGTTGTTTGGTCCGGAAGTGGATGCCGGCAAGGTCCTTCCAATGCTTGACGATGCGATGGAGGTTGTCAGTGTCAGCGTAGGGCAAAAAAGGCGGCGTCAATGTGAGGAACACCTCACGGTGATCCGTTTGAGGACGGCCCGATTTCAAATAGTCAATCAGTGCTTCGCCGACTTCTTCCGTTAAGGGCAGACAGAGCGGTGCGAGGGTCTTCGATTGCGTAATCTCTATGGTGGCCGCTTCCCACTTCAGATCATCGAGCGTCAGCGTTCGAATGTCTCCCAATCGCATTCCCAGGCGACGTGCAAGCAAGAGGATCGCGTAATCGCGCTTGCCTTTGGGCGAGCTGCGATCAACGACATTGAGCAGCCTGACCACGAGCTCCGGGTCCCAGACTGATGGAATGGTGGCATCCCGCGGGACGCGAATCGTCGGCAACACGCGGCTGAGATCCCGCTGCAGGATTCCTCGCAGCAGAAGAAACTGCAGAAAGCCGCGCACATCCGAGACGATCCGCGAGACGGTCTTAGCTGCTAGACGATGTAGTGAGGTAACGAATGCGGAGACATCGGCCGGCTGCAGCTGATCGAAGAGCGTAATGTTCTTGGATCCCAGGAAATCCGCGAATATTGCAATCTCTCGCATCCGTTCGCGAAGGGTCGTCGGCCGAAGATGAAGACGATCTCGGCAGTACTGTTCGTAGTCACGCACTGGCTTCTTCATGAGCGCCGGGACTTGGATCTTTTGCATATCGGTAACGGTGCGCTCAATGCACCCGTCACGCGCAAAGTCTCGCAGCACCTTAAGGCCGAACACGACATGCCGTCGCCACCCCTCGCTTGGTTTGGGGCATTCGCCCTCACGCATCTGATACGTGTTGCAAAACTGTGCCGCTAACTCCTCTGAGTAGTCATCTCCCAGGTTCATCTCGTGACAAAACGCCACGAGGTGCCGCCAGATTGTGCGGTAGCGCCTCAGCGATCTTCTGCTGTAGCGAAGCTTCTCCACTTCGCTCAAGGCGCGTGCAACGAACCGGTCCAGCGGCAGGTTGTTTGAAACTTGATGGGTAGATTGGTCCATGATCGAACTCCTCACCAAAGGCGACTCCGATGGCCGCCGGGAGTCCGATCATGAAACTTTATGCGCAGTAATCCAACGCTAACGCCTTGCTCTCAAAGCATTTGCCTTAACTACTCTACATAACGTTCTACTATGCGTAATAGAGGAAATGTGCTGCAGCACATTTCCTCTATGCCCAGGTGGCCACCGACCTGCTGCGCGAAGTGATCAGTCCTCGCTGCAACGAAGAAATGTACAAAGCGGCCACTCAGTGAATTTTGGGCCCCAGCCAAAATGAAATGCCGATCAAATGTCCGCGGGCCGGAATCGAAATGGCCAGGGCATCGGAGTTGTTGTAGCACACTGATAGTAGTATGCTCGACTCACCCGGGCACCGTTCTAGGGTTCCCAATGGCGTGTGACCAAACACCGCCTTTCCCCGCGAATCTTGGGCAACGACCACTCAGTGCCGTCCCCGGGAGACGGCCTTCATTTGCAGGAGGAAAAAATGATATCTACTTCCAAAAGGCTCGCTGCTTGCGCCATGGGGCTGGCGACTTGTTCGTTGGTCGCATCTGGAGCTGTACTCGACATCACGACGCTTTCGACCCACGCCGATCGGGTTAGCGGCGGCGACGTGCTTGTTCAGATCACCTCAGATTCGAACGGAGCGGGAGCTGTCACGTTGAACGGTGCCGACATATCCAGCATGTTTCGGCCTGGATCAACCGCCAACACGCTTATTGGATTGGTAACGGGTCTCAAGCTCGGTCAGAACACGTTATCCGCTGGCGGCCAGAGTCTCGTCATCACTAACTTTTCAATCAAGGGCCCGATCGTTTCAGGACCGTACGTTCAGCCTTTTATCTGTCAAACGCAGAGCTTCCAATTGCCCGATGGAACGACGCTCGGGACGCCTACTGATGTTGATTGCTCAGCGCCGACTAAGATCATTTACCTCTATATGCCGACGGGAGGCACGGCGCTGATCCCGCTGCCAAACACGTCGAACCTACCAGCAAATGTCGCGATGACGACCACGCTAAGTGGTATGACCGTGCCTTTCGTCGTGCGTCTCGAGACCGGCACAATGGACAGGGGCATCTATCAGAACGCGGTGCTTTTCGACCCGACGTCCGATCCCGCGCCGACGCCATTCACACCGCCAAGAGGTTGGAACCAACGCTTGCTTGCTCAACATGGGTCCGGCTGCCCCGGTGGCTGGTACATCCAAGGACCCGCGCAAGGCGTGAATATTCTTACCGGCGCGAATCTCACGCGGTTGAGCGAAGGCTGGGGGATATTCATCAACACGCTTCAGCACCCGGCCAATAGCTGCAACGCGCTCGTGGCCGGCGAAGCGACGATGATGGGCAAGGAGCATTTCATCGAAACATTCGGCGTTCCGGCCTATACACTCTCGTCGGGTACCTCAGGCGGAGCCATTACGAGCGAAGGTGTCGGCAACGCGTTCCCGGGTTTGTTTGACGGCATCCTTATCAATGCTGCGTTCCCGGATACGCTGTCCATTCCGATGAGCGGCGCGGACGGGCATCTGCTGGCGCACTACTTCACCGTGACCAATCCGGCGGGATTCACCCTCGACCAGCAAGTCGCGGTCTCGGGCTACAAGGGACAGCAGGCCTGGTACGACGCGGCGAATCAATCGGGACGCATCGATCCGGTACCCGGCCGCGTAGACATCCCAGGCTACAGCTCGGCTGTGTGGAGCTCTGCAGTGCCCGTCGCGCTACGCTACGATCCGGTGACCAATCGTGGCGGTGCCCGGCCGACGATGTTCGACTGGGTGCGCAACGTTTACGGGCGCGACCCTGTCACGGGATTTGGCTTGCGGGTCTTCGATAATGTTGGCGTCCAGTACGGTCTCGCAGCGTTGAACTCGGGAGCGATCTCCAAGACGCAATTTCTCGACCTCAACCAAGGTATCGGCGGCGTCGACCAAGACTACAACTACGTCGTGAGCCGTGCCGTAGGCGATGCCGGCGCCATCAAGCGTACCTACCAGGCGGGTCTCAGCATGAACGGTGACGGCGGTCTCGCGAACATCCCGGTGTTCGATATGGGCAGCTACAACGACACGAGCGGCTATCACTACCAGTGGTATCGCTTTGCAATTCGCGAGCGGCTGCGCGCGGCCAACGGAGACGTCGGCAATCATGTGATGTGGCGCGGCTCCAGCGTGCCCCAGCCTAAGGCGTGGGCATTGCTGAACATGTGGGTCGCCGCGATCAAGAACGACCATTCCAATATTCCCGAACACCAGAAAGTGGTCAAGAACAGGCCATCGGTATTGGTCGACGGCTGCTGGCCCAGCACCTCGCAGTTTGTCGCAGAACCGCAGACGCTCAGCAGCCTACCGAACACAACGTGCAATACGG
Organism: uncultured beta proteobacterium; assembly: GCA_963829375.1. Classification (GTDB taxonomy): domain Bacteria; phylum Pseudomonadota; class Gammaproteobacteria; order Burkholderiales; family Casimicrobiaceae; genus PALSA-1003. Next base: position 3,481 of record CAWHIS010000021.1, read on the forward strand.
TATACCCCTCATGGACGAATCCGCGCTTCGTCGCCGGAGGGCCACTCGAAGCCAACCGCTACAAATGCCAATTGAAGCCAATCGACTTGGCCGACTATACGATGACGTTCACGGCGGGGGAGGTCGCTCGTCTCAATACTATCTTTCCGAATGGCGTTTGCGACTGGTCGAAGCCGGGTGTGAACCAAACCGGCGTAGTGACGTGGCCTTCCTTTGGTCCTTCGCCCGATAATCTTGTGTTCGATGTAACGAATCCGTAAGACGATTAGAGCACCAAGTATTCGCAGGCGCCTGGATTGACAACCAGGCGCCTTTGTTTTTTTGTGAGCCAGGTTCGTCAGTCTGAGAACGTCGCGATGTCCGCTTGCGCGAGCGTGGAATTAGCGGAGAGGGCCGTTCGCGCACTGTCGCATTCTAAAAGCGGGCAGGTCGGCTGCAATTTTGCTCACGTCTCGGGTAGAAATCCTGCAATGACCGCTTGCACCGAATTCTGTTCTTCTCGACGGATTCAGCGAAGGGCGGCCTACAAAGTACTGCGGCCAGTCGGACAGAAAATCGCCAACGGCGAGTCTGGGTCGATGACCGCCACTCCCCCGCCAACGCTGAATGGCCGCAATCGATGTTCGGCCGCCGGGTCCGGCGGCCGTGACCAAGCCTAAAGGACTACACCTCGGTCTGTTCTGCAATCTCCAGCGCGTCGTCGACCTCGATTCCGAGGTATCTCACGGTGCTTTCAAGTTTCGTATGGCCGAGCAGGAGCTGAACGGCCCGAAGATTCCTGGTGCGGCGATAGATCAAAGTCGGTTTGGTGCGCCGCATTGAATGGGTGCCGTAGGCCGCCTGATCAAGCCCAATCGATCCCGCCCAGGTATGAACGATCCGGGAATACTGCCGAGTCGAAAGGTGAGGCGATGCCGACACACGGCTTGGAAAGAGGAACTGCTCCGGCTTCAGGCGGGCCGCCGCGACCCAGGCGCCAACTGCATCCCGCGTCTGTTCAGTAATCTCGAATTGCACCGGCCGCTGCGTCTTCTTCTGCATGACAATCGCGCGTGGGGCGACATGACTGCCCTGGAATACATCGCGAACGCGAAGCCCGACAAGGTCGCACCCGCGCAACTTACTGTCGATGGCGAGATTGAACAACGCGAGTTCCCGGGCTCGATGATCCATTGCAGTCGAATCCGGATGGCCCAGATCTCCTTCAGCTTCAGTGGTGGCTTCTGTCCGATCAGCTTCCCTTTGTTCCACGGTGCTCCACGCCCGTCAACCTTGGGGGCGGCGTTGGTAACGGCATACATGAATGGCTCCTTGGAGAGGAGCCGTATGTTGACCGTGGATCAAGGGCGCTTGTCGACCCGTCTCGGACATTGCGACGGGAGGCTCCGCCGTGCCAAACTTCCCTGATCGGAGCGCGTCCGATTCAGCAGATCGCGAAATTTACCTGAGTGGGCGAGAGATGTAGCCGCTCGTGCGCCCGCAGCAAGCCGCGTGCGATGGGAGGAAACGATGTTCAGAGTTTGGGGATTCATGTTGGTGCTGTGCCTCGTCGGTCAGCCGAGCTTCGGTGACGACGGCAACAAGGTACTCGGCACCTGGAAGCTAGTTTCCTACGAGACCGAAGTTCAGGCGACCGGTGAGAAAGAGCCGGCGATGGGACAAAACCCGAGCGGCTATGTTCTCTTCAACGCCGAGGCGCGCGTGTTCCTCGTCCTGACCGGAGATGCGCGCAAGCCTGCGAAGACCAGCCAGGAACGTGCCGAACTATTTACCACACTCGTCGCCTATACCGGCACTTATCGCGTTGAAGGGGACAAGTGGACTACCAAGGTCGAGGTGGCGTGGGTTCCCGAGTGGGTCGGCACCGAACAAGTCCGATCTCTCATGGTGGACGGTGAGCGGCTCCAAGTGTTGTCGCCATGGCGTGTGAACCCGAATTGGGCGGACAAGGGGATGACGCGCAGCATCGTCACCTTCGTACGGTCTAATTGACGTGCGGGGGAATGTCCGGATACGCGGTCGCCGGCATTGACGCGATTCGACCGAGCGGCCGCTGAATTGCGTACAACCGCCATTGAGGCGTGAAGGGCTGGTGTAGTTCGTATAGCCGCCGGCCAGCACTCGCGAGCGGATGAGCGTGAACGACCCGTTCCAGCCGGTCGACCTTTAGACAAGCGGACATTCGCTGAATTGCTGAACGGCCAACAGCGGTTACACTGGCGAGAACTAACGCCAGGGATTTCTGACGATTCTACCGCTCGAGGCTCCGCAAACGCAGGCATTCCTCGACGCCTTTGGCAAGGGACTACGCGAACACGGCTATGTGGAAGGGCAGAACATCGTCGTCGAATACCGATCCGCGGGCGGGAAATTCGCCGAAGTCCCTATCTTGGCGAGCGAACTGGCCCGCCTGAACGTCGAAGTCATTGTCGTTGGCCGGGCGGAAACATCACCGGGATCTCTGATCCGGCCACCGAGTTGAGTGCCAAGCGGCTCGGGCCGTTGAAGGAAGCGGTGCCAAGCGCGAGGCGTGTCGCGGTAATCTGGAATGCAAATGATCGGGCGATGACGCTGCGCTACGGGGAAGTCGAGAAAGCTGCGCGCATCTTGCATATAACTGTCGAGCCTCTCGGCGTACGTGGACCCGACCACATCGACGGAGCCCTTTCAACGATGACTCGGGAGCCCCGACGCGCTCTTTGTGGTGTCGGACGCGCTTACGAGCATCAATCGCAAGCGGATCCTTGACTTTGCTGCGACACACCACGTCCCAGCGATGTATGAGTTCGGCTATTATGTCCGGGAGGGTGGCTTGATGTCCCACGGCCCGACCATGGAAGACATGTTTGGACGCGCGGCGATCTACATCGACAGAATCTTCAAGGGAGCGAAACCAGGAGAGCTAGCGGTGGAGCAGCCAACAAGATACTTCCTTCTTGTCAACCTCAAGGCTGCGAAGACGCTCGACCTTACGATCCCCGAGCCGCTGCTGCTACGCGCAGATGACGTGATTCAGTGATGGATCATTCTGGGTTGTTCGCGGCTTTCGCGCTGGTCACCGCCGTCGTCGGTTAGCCTGATTCGTCTGCTTCGAGAAGACCGACCGGCCCCAGTGGGTTGTTCGCGCACTGTCGCATTTCTGAAAGCGGCCGGTCGGCTGCAATCTTGTTCGCTTCGCTGATAGAAATCCTGCAGTGACCGGTGGCACCGAGTTCTGTTTTTCGCGACAACTTCAGCGAACGTCAGCTTGCAGAATACATCGGCCAGTCGACTGAGAGATCGCCACGGGCGGGTTTGGGTCGATAGCTCTATTTCGCCCGACGGTAGCGAATGGCTCCTTCCCGCTGAAACGGTCAGCAAGTCGGCTCCCGTCAACGATAACTCATGGCCGGACTCGGCGCGTCAAGGTCAGAGGCCATCTAACACTGTCTGCACGATCAAATCGCAGTTAAGACAAGTAAGGGTGGTCCGCTTTCGTCCTCCTGCTCCGATCGGCCGCGCCCAACTGCTTCTCTTGGTCGCGAGCTTGTCGTTGGCCGTCCCAATCAGCCGCACGCCCCGGTGTGACCACACGCTGTGCAGAAATCGCAGCCGTCCTTGCGAATTACCGTCTTATTCCCGCACTCCGGACACTTCTTGCCCGCCATCGGTTTCAGCTCCGCGGTCTTCGCCTGCTCGTCTGTAGGCACCTGAAGGATGCCGACATGCGCGACGGGATAGCCTGCCTCGGTCAAGATGCCGAGCATCGCGTAGCGATGAATCATCAGCTGCGCCAGATAGGCAACGGTTGACGGCCAGGTTTGCATTTTGTCCGAACCTGGAATCCGGGCCAGGAACGAGCCATTCGTCTCGGCGTAATTCAGGAGCTTTCGCAGTTTCATCCCGATCCACGCCGGATCGCATACCCGCATGTCGAGGCTCAACGCCTTGCACAAGCCGTCGAGGACCCGTGGGTACTCACCGGAAAGCCACATCGAGTACGGGCGACGTTGCCCGTCGGGCATGATGAGCTCCTTGAGGAACAGCACACAGTCATCGCTCGTGTTGTGATTGGCGACATCGACCGTCCAGCTCAGCGTGCCGTCGGGACCCGCCTTCGGCTCCTTGAGACCGATCAGCGCGTCGAGCACGGGCGTCTTCCCCTTGGTATCGGCAAACGCTCCCAGCTCGTTGCAGCGATAGCGAATGAGCTTAGCGAATCCAGAAACCAGGCTCGGCACCCGAACCTTCTCACCCGAAGGCGGCATCGCCAGATCGAAGGCGTCATCACCGCTCGCTTTCTGCAGGGCCGCGAGCTTTACCTGCAGCCACTGTCTGTCTTCTGCACGCATGTCCATCGACAACGTCTTGGCGATCGCGCCCAGGCCCCGCGGCTGTTCGGCGCCGTTGACCCACACCTCGAACGGATACGCGGGCCCATTCTCGATGTGTCCGATAAACACCGCGAAATCGCCGAGCGGATGCCGCACCGCGTACGTCCAGCACGGATTGCCGTTGGCCAACTCCGGACGGCCCGGCCAGCGCAGACTGGCGAGCGGTGGTTGTGGCGCCTTCTCGAGGCGGATGCGGCGATCGGGATCCGTCACATCGAAATCAAGCGGCGTGCCCGCTTGGGATTGCTGCAGCACGGACCCGATGACGGTATTGGGCCGATAGGTCGTGAGGCCCTTGAGCCCACTCCTCCAGGCTTCGAGATAAAGGTCCCTGAACTCGGCAAACGGATAGTCCGCCGGCACGTTCACCGTCTTGCTGATGGCTGTGTCGATGAATGGTTGTACCGCGGCGCTCATGCGCATGTGATCCAGCGCCGTCATTTCCAGCGCCGTTACGAAATACGCTGGCAACATCGCGTAGCGCTTGCCGTCGGCTTCCGCCCAGATGGCCCCCGCCGGTAGAGCGCGCACCGGGTTGTACGGCAACACGGTCACGTCGTCGTCGATGCCATGCCGGTGCTTGAACAGCCGATATGCATGGTCCTCGACGTGGTACTCGCGGCGCGTGTCATCGGCCATCCGCTTCTTCCGGGTGTAGAGCCAGCTGAACGCCGGCTCGATGCCATTGGACGCGTTGTCCGCGAAGGCCAGCGAAATCGTTCCCGTGGGCGCGATCGCGAGCAGATGGCTGTTGCGAATGCCGTGCTGGGCAATCGCCACTTTGATCTCGTCGGGCAAGCGCGAAGCGAACCGCGGCGCCGTCAGGTACAGGGCGGCGTCGAACATCGGGAACCGCCCCTTTTCCTTGGCCAACTCCACCGACGCCAAGTACGCCGCGTCGCGCATCTCGCGCGCGATTGCCGCCGCCATCGCCCTGCCTTCTTCCGCATCGTAGCGAAGCCTGAGCATCAGCAGCGCATCGCCAAGGCCGGTAAACCCGAGGCCAATGCGCCGCTTGGCGGCTGCTTCCCGCCCCTGCTGCGGCAGCGGCCACACGGTCGCGTCGAGCACGTTGTCCAGCATCCTCACTGCGACAGCCACCACAGTACGCATGCCGACAAAATCGAACCGGGCATCGGCCGTGAACGGTTCGCGCACCAATCGCGTGAGGTTGATGCTGCCCAAGTCGCAGCACCCATACGCGGGCAGCGGCTCTTCCCCGCAGGGGTTGGTCGCCTCGATCACTTCACAATAAGAAAGGTTGTTGTCGCGGTTGATCGTGTCGATGAAGACCACACCTGGCTCGGCGTGATCGTAGGTGCTGGCCATGATCTGTTGCCACAAGTCCGCGGCTGGCACCTTGCGATACACCCAGAGTCCATCCTCGCGCCGGTACGCTCCAGCAGCGATTGATTCCGCCGCCGGAGCCGTCCGGTGCGTGAGCTCCCACCGGCCGTCGGCGATCACGGCCTGCATGAACGCATCGGTGACGGCAACCGAGAGATTGAAGTTGCGCAAGTCGCCGTGATCCTTGGCGTGAACGAACGCCTCCACGTCCGGATGATCACAGCGGAGTACGCCCATCTGCGCCCCGCGCCGCGCACCTGCCGACTCGACGGTCTCGCACGACTGGTCGAACACCCGCATGTAGGAAAGCGGCCCGCTGGCGCGGCTATTGGTGCCCCTGACATACGCTCCCTGCGGCCGGATGCGCGAGAAGTCGTAGCCCACTCCTCCGCCGCGCCGCATGGTTTCGGCGGCCTGGTTGAGCGCGGCATAAATGCCGACCTCGTCGCCGTCGTTCGAGATGCTGTCGCCCACCGGCTGCACGAAGCAGTTGATCAAAGTGGCCTTGAGTTCGGTGCCGGCGGCGGAATTGATGCGGCCACCCAGAATGAGCCCATCCACCTGCGCGCGGTGGAAGGATTCCTCCCATGCCGCTCGCCGCTCCGGCGCTTCGACCGCTGCCAGCGCGTGCGCCACCCGACGTCGCACTTCGTCGACGCTACGCTCGTCTCCCTTGGCGTATTTTTCGAGGAGGACTTCCTCGGCAATGGACTGCGGCGGGATCGCAGCCTTGGGCGGCTGTCCTGCCATGCCCATCTCGTTGAGTCTCATGACATACCCCGTTCTGTAATGGCCAAGCTGCGAAGTGCGAGCTTGCCAGCGCGTTCGCGCTCAAGTCACTGGCAAGGACAAGCGGCGACTTGGACCGTAATCATGGTCCGCCACAGGTCGACCCCTGATGTCGGTGAAGGCAGGCGTCGTCGCCATCTTGCCATGCGCCGACGGCTGTCGGGTAAATCCCGCACCCTTGGTAACGTGTTCTTGGTAACAATCACTGGCGACCGCCGACACGGCAATTCAATCTAGGCGGATCATCATTGTGAAGGCGAATCGCTCGAGATCAACTGTTTGGTCGATCTTCTGCCGCTACCGCTGCACCGCTTGATGCACGTCAATGCATTGCGCCGCGAAACATGTCTTACTGGCTGCCATCGGCAGACGCGAGACGTTACGAGCGGTAGCGCCTGTGCAACCAAATTGTGGAGGACGTCCTGTGGGAACCCTGAATCCGGCTGCAACGAAAATGAGTACCATTTTCGCGGCTGCGCTCGTTGCTCTTGTGAGCATGGCCACCGCCGGTGCGCAGACTCCGGAACGAACCGGCAAGCAAGTCGTCGACTCGCTTTGCATCTCGTGTCACGGCAGTGGCGCTTCCGGCGCCCCGAAAATCGGTGACAAGAAGGCGTGGGCAGATCGCGCAGCCAAGGGTCTTTCGGGATTGAGCAAGAACGCGCTGGCCGGCATCCGGCAAATGCCCGCGCATGGCGGCAACATGAAGCTTACTGACATCGAGGTCGAGCGCGCGATTACCTACATGGTCAACCAGTCGGGTGGCCACTGGACCGAACCCGTCAGCCGCACTGCTGCAACAGCACCACGCAGCGGCAAGGAAATTGTCGAGACGCAATGCGTGAAGTGCCACGGCGACGGTGTGGGCGGGGCTCCGAAGATCGGCGACCGCGCGGCCTGGACCCCTCGCCTCAAGCAGGGCCTCGACACGGTCGTTGCGTCCGCGATCCATGGCCACGGCGCGATGCCGCCACGCGGCGGGATGGCCGATCTCACGGATGTCGAGATCCGGAGCGCCATCATCTATATGTTCAACTACGGAACAGGCGCCGCCACCAACTGAGTTCGCTGCGCGCTCGTCGCATGTCGATCCTTATCCGAACCCGAAAGGATCGAACAAGTCGACTGCGCTGGCATACCCACGCCGTTTTGACGCCATACGCTGCAACATCAATACGCGCGTTAATCGAAACAAGAATGTGTCGCATTCAGGGCGGGCACGGCATGCATTTTGCCCGCTGTGACGACACTTGGCCAGGTTGCAGTTTTGCAACATTGGGGATGTCCGTCCCGCTTTGTCTTACGAACCGTTGATGTATGTCAACTATGCACAAGAGCGCTTGGCCAATATTGGGTTCCGTGGTCCTGCCAAAAAGTCTGTTGAATAGCGAACACCTGCTCCAACCGCAGCCGTCGTTGGAGTCTCTGCAGATACGAAAAACGAATGCCATCTCCTTCCGCGTCCGCGCGGTAACTACGCCTTCCCAACACGAGAATCGCATGAACATGAGAACGACTTATCGTGCCGCGTCGTTCGCGGCGGTTTCGATCGCTGCAACGGCGATGTTTGCATCAGGTGCTGCAGTCGCCGCTGATGCCGCGGCTGCCCAGGCGCTCGCCAGGCAGAACAACTGTTTCAAGTGCCATGCCGTCGACAAGAAGAAGGAGGGACCGCCCTGGAAAGAGGTCGCCGCCAAACTCAAGAGCGACAAGGACGCCGAGGCGAAACTGACCAAGCACCTCACCACTGGCCCTAAGGTGAAGTTCGACGATGGTCACGAAGAGGATCATCCAATCATCAAGGCGAAAAGCCCGGACGACACTAAGAACCTCGTCCAGTGGATTCTGTCGCTTTGATAGTTATCGCAGGCAAACGCTAGCGACGAAACACCGACGACTCCGGCGTGTGAACGGCGGGGAACGGCGGGGAACGGCGAGCAGAAGGGGAACGCAATGAAACGCCTCAAGAACGCGGTTTCACTGATCGTCACGGTGATTGGACTGAGCGCGGGCGCTTCTGCCTTCGCGGCCGATGCGCCCGCCGTGTCCACCAAGGACGATCGTGTGAAGGAGGCGCTCGCCAAGGACGCCGTTTGCACCAAGTGTCACGACGAAAACGACAACAGACCGATTCTGTCGTATTACCAGACGCGCCACGGCGTCAAGGCGGACCCGCGTACACCAGGCTGTCAGACCTGTCACGGCGCGAGCGACGCACACGTCAAAAATCCGCAAGGCGTCACGCCGCGGCCCCAGCCCGACACGGTGTTCGGTACCCGCCCTGAACGCGTCTCCTCCGTTGACGACCAGACGGGTACCTGTCTCAGCTGTCACAAGTCGGGCAACCGCACGTACTGGTCCGGCAGCGTCCATCAAAATCGCGACCTCGTGTGTAGCAATTGCCATGTCATACACGCGCCAACCGATAAGGTCCTGACCAAGATCACCCAGCCCGAGGTCTGCTTTGCCTGCCACAAGACCCAACGCGCCCAGATCAACATGATCTCGACGCACCCGATCCTGGTCGGCAAGGTCGCATGTTCGGACTGCCACAATCCGCACGGCTCGACGGCATCGAAGCTGATGGTCAAGGATACTGTCAACGAGACCTGCTACACGTGCCACGCCGAAAAGCGCGGACCGTTCCTGTGGGAACACAGCTCGGTCGTCGACGACTGCACCAACTGCCACACGCCACACGGCTCGACCAAGCCGGCCCTGCTCAAGGCCCGGGTTCCATGGCTCTGCCAGGAATGCCATAGCGGCGATCATGGTGCTGCCATCAATAGCGGTGCGAACTTGCCGACGGGCAACGCGACGACGGTGAACGGTCAGCAGCCGCTCGGCGCCCAGAGCCCGCGTGCCCAAACGAACGCCCGTGCCTGCCTCAACTGCCATGTCCTGATCCATGGCTCGAACCACCCGGCCGGCGCCAAGTTCCAGCGCTGATCGAATGCCATAGGGGAGCAAGTCATGAACGCGAACAAGGGTCGTCGAGTCGCCGTCCGCGCGTCGGTGCTGGCGGTGCGCGCCGCAGTGCTGGCGATGGCCGCCGTGTCGGCGGCCTACGCAGCAGATCCTGCACCGGTGGACCCGGCGGTCACCGCGCTGACCCAGCCGACCAACTCGGTCGAGGCCGGCGTCGGTTATGTCACGCAGGATTCGTTCAAGTACGGCCAGTTCAACGGCCTCTTCAACAAAGGCGCGTACGGCATTCTGAATTTCAATATTCGCGACGAAACGCCGTATGACGAGGACAGCGCACTTCGGTGGCGCATCTTCGGCACAGATCTCGGTCTCGATACGCGCAGTGCCTATGCGGAAATCGGGAAGCAAGGCACGTTCCGCATCAGCGTGGGCTTCGACGAACTGCGCAGCAACTACACCGACAGCTATCAGACACCTTACCTGGGCAACGGGACGAATACGCTCACGCTGCCATTCAACTGGCTGAAACCGATCGTGCCCCAGGTAAGCGCGACGGCCGGTAACTTTCGCGCGCTCTCGCCCACTGCCGGGCTCGGCCCGACCATTGTCAACGGGGTCGTGACTCAACCGACCGCAGCGCAACAGGCCACCGTGAAGAGCATCATCGCGGCCGACGTCCCGTCGTTCAACAATCTCAATCTCGATACGATCCGCAAGGTCTATTCGGAAGGGTTGGGGTTCAACATCGACCCGCGGTGGGACGTGAAGCTTTCCGCAAGCCAGACGCAGCAGAACGGCCTGAAGCCCCTCAACATGATCAGCCTCGCGTCGGGTACTTTTTCCGCCGTGATGCCGAACCTGATCGACCAGACCACGAACCAGTACAACGCAAGCATCAACTACACGGGCGAGAAGTTCTATTTCACGGCGGCTTATTACGGCTCGTATTTCAGCAACAACAACAACTCGATGACGTTCGAGAATCCGTTCGTCAAAGGCAGTCTCGCGACGATGAGCACCGCCCCGAGCAACGATTTCAACCAATTCATCCTGAAGGGCGGCTACAACTTCACACCCACCACGAAGCTGGTGATGGGGGCATCCTACGGGCGCAATACGCAAAACGATCAGTTCCTCAACAGCGCCGTCGATTTGCCGATCGGCCTGCCGGCAACCTCGCTGAACGGACTGGTGATCTCGGAAATGTTCACGGCGCGCCTGACCGCGAAGCCGGTCAAGAACCTCAACGTCGGCCTCGGCTACACCTACAACGACCGGGACAACAAGACACCGGTCAACACGTACGCGTTTTACGATGCCGAGGAACCGAAGACTGGCGCCTCCTCGTTCAACGGTGCGCTCGGCTTGCCCGCCGGCACCCTCGGCAGCAACATCAACATCTACGCGAATCGTCCGTACAGCAAGAGGGTGAACACGGCCGTTGCCGATGCAGATTACCTCTTTGCGCCGGGCCAGTCGGTGAAGGGCGCCTACGAATACCAGCAGATCGATCGCAAATGCCCGGGCTCTTGGATCAATTGCGCCGATGCGACCCAAACGCGGGAGAACACGCTGCGTCTCGCCTACGACGGCAACATCAGCGAGACATTCAATGCCCGGGCGAGCTACGCCTATTCGCAGCGCCGGGTCGATTACGATCCGAACGCATGGCTGGCGCTGGTGCCGATGGCCAATTTCGTCCCCGGTGCGCCGACGGTTGGCGCGACGACCAGCGTGGCCGCGTTCCTCGCGGCAACGGGCCTCGGCGGCTATGGCCCCAACGCGCCGTACGTGCCGCTGCAACCGGGCAACCTGGGCATCTTCTTCCCGAACAACAGTGCATTGCCACAGGCGCTGTACGGCAGCCGCAACGACATCCACGAGATTCCGGGGATGATGCGCTTCAACATGGCCGATCGCGACCGCAACAAGTTCCGCGCGACCCTCGATTGGCAGGCACTCGAGCCGCTGTCGGTGCAGGCGGGTGTGGAATACGTCGACGACAACTATAACAATTCGGTCTACGGACTGACCAGCGCGAAGAATTGGCAGGTGAATCTGGAGGCCACGTGGCAGGCCACCGAGGACTTCAGCGCCAACCTCTGGTACACCTACCAGAACCAGCAGTATCAGAGCGGCGGACTTTCCTACAGCGCCGGGCAACTCACCAATGCGGCGAACGTCGGCGGCGTCGCCGGCAATACCGTCGTATCGGGAGGATGCTTCTCCACGGTGTTTGACAAGAACATCAACGCCAAGATCGACCCCTGCCTCAACTGGAACGCCGACCAGCGTGACCGGGTGAACTCGCTCGGCCTGGGCTTCAACTGGAAAGGCCTCATGGACCGCAAGCTAGAGCTCTGGGGCGACGCGGTATTCACCTGGGCGAAGACCAGCAACGGTATGACAGGCGGAACGTATGCCAACAGCCCGTTCGCCGTAGCTGGGGCACCCGCGGTGGTGCCGGCGGCGTTCTTCATCCCGGCGGCCGATCTGCCCGACGTCACCAACAATACGATCGCATTGCGGCTGCTGGCCCAGTACAACCTCGACAAGAAATCCGCGGTCCGATTCATGTACCTCTACGGCCAACTCCACTCCACCGACTACGCTCTCGACGGAACGCAATACGGGACCATCACCAGCGTGATGCCGACGAACCAGACCAACCCGAACTACAACGTCTCAGTGTTCGGGCTCTCCTATGTCTACAGCTGGCAGTAGGCACCGAACACCGCACGCAATACCATCACCCCCGGACAGTGCCACCGCCTGCGGGTCGGCGCAAGCGCATTGTCTTGTCCGTCATTGACAACGACACGCTGAACTCTTCGACCGGATAATGCGCATGGCCGAATCAACTCCTTCCACATCACTTTGGCACCGCTTGCGCGACTTCCTTCTGCGACCGTCAGCGCTCGCGCTCGCGTCCGTCGTCGCCATCGGGATGATTTCCGGACTCATGTTCTGGGGGGCGTTCAACACCGGAATGGAGGCGACGAATACCCTCGCCTTCTGCACGTCCTGTCACGAGATGCGCGACACGGTCTTTCAGGAATACAAGCAGACCGTGCACTACACGAACCGCTCGGGTGTCCGGGCGATCTGCTCCGATTGCCACGTGCCGAAAGACTGGACCCACAAGTTCGTGCGCAAGGTCCAGGCAAGCCAGGAACTCTACAGCAAGTTCATCTCGGGCGGGATCGACACGCCGGAGAAGTTCGAAGAGAAGCGAATGGGACTGGCGGAGCACGTGTGGAAGACCATGAAGGAAAGCGATTCGCGGGAATGCCGCAATTGCCATTCGTGGGACGCCATGAATCCGGAAAAGCAGCATCCTCGCGCGCGAACCCAGATGGCCAAGGCACAGAAGGAAGGCAAGACCTGCATCGACTGCCACAAGGGCATTGCCCACCTGCTGCCCAAGGAATACGTCGAAGACGAGGAATGACCTCGTCTTGGCCATGAATCAGTTGAACGGGGGAACGTGATGGCGACAGTCGTGTGGACAGTCTTCGCGGTCGGGATCATGATCGCGATCTTCGCAATCTGCGTGGTGATCGTCGCCGCGGGGACGCGATTCCTCGAGAACGCGCTGGCGAAGCGACGCCAGAAATCCCTCGCTTGAGGCAGTGAGGTCAACCTGAAAACAGTGGTCAAGTCAGGCCCCGCGGTTCTGCTGGGAACCTTGGCGCTGTTTGTCGGGATGCTTTTCGCCTCACCCGATGTGGCTGCCCTGGACGTTATCGCGGCACAGCAGCTTGCGCGCCAGAGCGGCTGCTTGCAATGCCATGCCGTTTATCAGAAGAAGATCGGGCCGGCCTGGAAAGATGTCGCGAGCAAGTACCACGGCGAGCCAGGCGCCGAGCAACGGCTGTACCTGCATGTCACGACTGGCCGGAAAGCCAAATTCGACGACGGCCACGAGGAGAATCATCCCATCGTCAAGACCCGCGATCCGGACCGGATCAACAATCTCGTGGCCTGGATTCTGGCTCTTCCAGTCGCGGCTCCGGTTGACGTCGAGGCGGCGCAGTCACTCGCGGTGCAAAGCCGCTGTCTCAAGTGCCACGCGGTCGACGTCAAGAAGGTAGGACCGGCCTGGAAAGACGTCGCGGCCAAGTACCTGGGCAGTGTCGGCGCCGAGGACAAGCTGTACAAGCACGTCACGACGGGTCGGAAAGCCAAGTTCGACGATGGCCACGAGGAGAGCCACCCCGTCATCAAGACCCGCGATCCTGACCGGATCAACAATCTCGTAAACTGGATTTTGTCGCTGAAGTAGCGGCTAAAGAATCGCGGGTCGATGAAGATGCTGCCGCCAATCGATTGCGAGCACCCAAGTATCAACTTCGCGTCTTATTGGAATTCATCCCGTCGACATCCGCTGCGAGCTCGTCCACGAAGCGGTCGAGCGCCTGCCAATCCGTGTACTCGTGGTCGCGAGATGTGTCGGTCGTTGCCCCGGCCACCTTCGCGATGAAACGCATCACGAGGCGGATGATGACGCCATATTGCCGATAGAGCAGAGCGCCTGCCACCGGATGGACGTAGGTCGGGCTCCAGCCCGTATCGCGAAGAAACCGGCTGATCATCACGCCGACGTTGGCCGCCGCGCGTTCCCTCCGCTTCGCAGAGGCACTCGCATCCTCCGCACCCGCCTCTGACAGGCTCACCGAGAGGAAGGTGGACGGTATGCGTTCGAGCACCGTGCGGTGCGCCTTCACGAATTCGACCATCGCTTTTTCGTGCTTGCCGACGTGCACCGGCGCCGCCACGGCGACAGCAGCGTAACGAGCCGGATCAAAGTCGGCTGGCAGCTCTCGCCCGACGTCCACAACGTCGACAAGGAACTCGCGTGTGCGAAGCTTCATCGCGATGTGTTGCGCGATGCGCCGCGTCTGGCCTTCGCGGGTGGCATACAGAACTGCTAGCGTTCTCACGCGGTAGCCTCGTTTCCATCGCAAGAAATGTCGCGGGTGGTGCGTTCGGCCGCTTCCAGGGTAACAAGTCTGAGGCCGGGCCATGCTCCATCAAGCAGAGCCGGGCCCGGGTCGTTGTGACGCGCTACCGCAAGGCCGGTAAGATGCTGCTGCGTTTTCGCTTTCATAGCCGTTGTTGGAAAAAACCTATACCGGAAACTACACTGGAATGCATAGATTCCCGCGTTCCTGCGTAATCATCGCAGGAAGCATAACAATCTCCGTGAACCCGAGGATTCGCTGTAACCTATTGCCTGATATGGGGTTTGTTCGTTGAGTTCCAAGTCAAATCCGGTGCCTGCGGAACCGCAGTTCGCGGCTCACACGCCAATGATGCAGCAGTATCTGCGCGTCAAGGCCGAGCATCCGGACAAGCTCGTGTTCTACCGGATGGGCGATTTCTACGAGATGTTCTACGATGATGCCGAGCGCGCGGCGCCTTTGCTCGACATCACGCTCACCTCACGGGGCGCATCCGCCGGGACGCCTATACCCATGGCGGGCGTGCCGTACCATGCAGCGGAACAGTACCTCGCCAAGCTGATCCGACTCGGTCAATCGGTCGCCATCTGCGAACAGGTCGGCGATCCGGCGACGTCCAAGGGACCCGTCGAGCGCAAGGTAATGCGCATCCTCACGCCGGGTACGGTGACTGATGCCGGCATGCTCGACGCGAAGCGTGAGAACCTGCTGGTGTCCGTCCAGGTTGCAGGGCCGCGCGCCGGCGTGGCATGGTTGGATCTCGCGGGTGGTCGTCTTTCGATTGTCGATGTGCCGCTCGCCGATCTTCCCGCCGTTCTCGACCGCATCGTTCCGAGCGAGGTCGTCTATCCAGATGGCCAGAGCATCACCCTACGCGCCGCGGTCCCGACTCGAGCGTTACCACCGTGGCAATTCGATCCGGATGCTGCAGCGCGCCGGTTATGCGAACAGTTCGGCACGCGCGATCTGTCCGCTTTCGGTGCCACCGAAGCGCCGCTCGGTGTCGCTGCCGCCGGCGCGCTCATGCACTATGCGCAAGGTACGCAGCAGGCCGCGCTCGCACACGTGCGCTCGCTGCATGTCGAGCAGAGCGGTGACCATCTCACGCTCGACGCGACGACACGCCGCAACCTCGAGATCACCGCGACCTTGCGTGGCGACAGTTCGCCAACGCTGTTGTCGCTGCTCGATCGCTGTGTCACCGCTGGCGGTAGCCGTCTCCTGCGGCACTGGCTCGGCAATCCGCTCCGGGCGCAGGAACTGGCGGCACGGCGCAATGCGGCCATTGCCGAGCTCGCCGGCGACGCCGCACTGCCGCGCCGGCTCAACGTCGAACTCAAGCATGCAGTCGACGTGGAGCGCATCGCATCGCGCATTGCGTTGCTCAACGCCCGTCCGCGCGACCTGTCCGGATTGCGGGATACGCTCGAGCGCCTTCCCGTTATCGCCGGGGTCGTTGGTGGATGCATGTCGCCGCTCTTGGCCGATGCAACCGTG
The DNA here is from genome assembly GCA_963829375.1 of uncultured beta proteobacterium. Classification (GTDB taxonomy): domain Bacteria; phylum Pseudomonadota; class Gammaproteobacteria; order Burkholderiales; family Casimicrobiaceae; genus PALSA-1003. The sequence goes on from CAWHIS010000021.1 coordinate 19,379, forward strand.
GGGCTCGCTGTCGCTCCTCGCTGGCTCGAGCTTTTGCGGCGTGCGATCCAGCTTGAACCCGCGGCGGTAGTTCGCGACGGGCACGTGATCGCGACGGGTCACGATGCCGAGCTCGATGAGTTGCGAGCATTGCAAGACAACTGTGGTGCGTTCCTGGTCGAACTCGAATCGCGGGAGCGCACGCGCACCGGCATCGCCAGCCTGAAGGTCGAATACAACCGCGTGCACGGGTTCTACATCGAAGTCACGCATGCCCACACCCAGAAGATTCCCGACGACTATCGGCGGCGGCAGACGTTGAAAAACGCCGAGCGCTATATCACGCCGGAGCTGAAGGCGTTCGAGGACAAGGCGCTGTCGGCGCAGGAACGCGCGCTGGCGCGCGAAAAGACGCTCTATGAAGCGCTGCTTGCCGACCTCGCCCCGGCTGTCGCCGAACTGCAGCGCGCTGCGCAAGCGCTTGCGACGCTCGATGTCTTGTCGTCACACGCGATCGTCGCGACGGAATTCGGCTGGACGCTGCCGGTATTCACCACCAAGCTGGGCATCGAAATTCGCGGCGGTCGTCATCCCGTCGTCGAGACGCAGGTCGACAGTTTCATTCCCAACGACCTGACGCTCGACTCCAGGCGTCGATTGTTGATCGTCACGGGCCCCAACATGGGCGGCAAATCCACGTACATGCGGCAAGCGGCCGTCATCGTGCTGCTCGCCTATTGCGGTCTGTTCGTGCCGGCCACATCCGCACGCATGGGTCCCATCGATGCGATCTATACGCGTATCGGCGCGTCGGACGATCTCGCCGGCGGTCGCTCCACATTCATGGTCGAAATGACGGAAGCCGCGGCGATCCTCAATCGCGCAACCCCGCAAAGTCTCGTGCTGATCGACGAAATCGGGCGCGGAACGTCCACTTTCGACGGCCTGTCGCTCGCCTGGGCAATCGCGCGCGAACTTGCACTGACCAACCGAAGTCTCGCACTTTTCGCCACGCATTACTTCGAGCTAACGGCGCTGCCGGCGGAACTGGACGGATGCGCCAACGTGCACTTCGATGCTGTCGAGCACAGGAACAGCATTGTATTTCTGCATGCAGTCGAGGAAGGTCCGGCCAATCAGAGCTACGGATTGCAAGTGGCGAAGCTGGCGGGCGTACCCGCGGAAGCCCTGCGGCAGGCGCGTGCTTTCCTTGCGCGGCTCGATCAATTCAGCGTTCGTCGCGACGTCCAGGCGGACCTCTTCGGTGCCGCAGCACCGACCGCCGAACCCGCGCGACCGGACGCTCCTGTGCTCGACCGCCTTGCGGCGCTGGACCCCGATGCGTTGTCACCCAGGGATGCGCACGCCGCCCTGTACGAACTCAAGCGCTTGGCCGAACGTTAGCGGCATACTGCGACCGCGGTCCGGAATGAATTCCGGACCTACTACACACAGCCTTGTAGGCGCGAATTTATTCGCGCGCTAACCGAACCGCCGTCAATGGTCAATGGTGGTGGTGATCCCCATCGCCATGGACATGTCCGTGTGCCATCTCTTCGGACGATGCCGGCCGCACTTCGATCACGGTGCAATCGAAGCGCAGGCGCTGACCCGCAAGTGGGTGATTGCCGTCCACTACGACCTTTCCGTCGGCGATATCCGTCACGGTGTACACGCGCTGGTCATCCTCGTCGTCGTTGCCTTGGCTGGCGTAGCCTTCGAATTGCATGCCGACCTTGACCTCTGCCGGAAAGCGATCCTGCGGCTCGACCCGCACGAGATCCGCGTCGTACTCGCCGAATGCGTCGTCGGGCTCGAGCGTTACCGAGCACGTATCGCCAACCTGCTTTTGCGCGAGCGCGGCCTCGATCTTCGGAAAAATTCCGTGATGGCCGCCGTGCAGGTAGGTGATCGGCTGCGTCGATTCCTCGATCAGTTCCCCGGTCGTGGAGAATAGTTTGTACGACAGCGTGACGACGGTATTCGAAAAGATGTTCATGCGGTGAATAAGTGCGAAGAGTGAGCGAAACAGTCGATCGGAACGCGGCCTCGACTGCGGCCGCCGCGGGGGCATTTTAGCGCAAAGTCACGGCCCCGGCGCACAGCTATAATCGTGGCATGCCGAAAGAAGCGTCACTTGCGCTCTTGGGTGGGCTCACTCCGGCTACGTTCCTGCGCCGCCATTGGCAGAAGCGCGCACTGCTCGTGCGTCAGGCGCTCCCGGATTTCCACGGCTGCATCACCGTTTCGCAGTTGCAGGCACTCGCAGCGCGCGACGATGTCGAATCGCGCATCGTGCTGCGCCAACGTGGCCGCTGGTCGATGCTCGAAGGGCCTTTTGGAAAATCGGTATTCACCGAGTTGCCAGACACAGCTTGGACGCTGCTGGTGCACGGCGTCAATCTTCACGTCCGTTCGGGCGATGCGCTGCTTCGCCGTTTCGCATTCATTCCGTACGCGCGTCTCGACGATCTCATGGTGAGCTACGCAGCACCGGGTGGTGGTGTCGGCGCACATTTCGATTCGTACGATGTGTTTCTGTTGCAGGGCGACGGCCGGCGGCGCTGGCGCGTCGGTCGACAGCGCGACTTGGAGCTCCAGCGTGGCACGCCGCTCAAGATCCTGGCCCGTTTCCGGCCGACGGACCAGTGGACGCTCGATCCGGGCGACATGCTCTACCTGCCGCCGGATCATGCGCACGAAGGGGTCGCAGTCGATGCGTGCACGACGTACTCGATTGGTTTTCGTGCACCCCTGGCCCAGGAACTCGGCACGGCATTTCTCGATTGGCTGCGTGACAATGTGGCGCTCGAAGGACGCTACGCGGATCCCGACCTAGCTGCCACCGACGAACCCGCGCACATCGGCGCACGCATGCAAAGGAAATTCGAGGCGATGATCGCAGTGATGCAATGGGATCACGCGACCATCGCGCGCTTCGTGGGCTGTTACTTGACCGAGCCGAAGCCGGACGTGGTTTTCGATCGACCTCGACGTCCGGCCGCGCTGCGCAGGTTTGCGCAAACCGCGCAGCGCCGCGGCCTGTGCTTGGACCCGCGAACGCAAATCCTATACGATGCCCGCTGCGTGTTCGTCAACGGGGCGTCGATGGCGTGGCCGCGAGGCACGGAAATGGTCCTGAAGGCCTTGGCCAACCAGCGCAGCATCTCTGGCAAGGGTCTCGATGGCGCAGTCGTTCTTCGCATCCTCCACGAATGGTATCGCGATGGTTTCCTCGATTTCGCCTGAACCGCCCATCGAGCCGCGCGTCGTCCTTCTGGGCAGCGTTGCCGAGCAGACAGCGGCGATCGACGAGCTGATCCCGCTCGCGCGTCACCACATCCGCGTTTTCGACCAGGACCTGTCACAGGTTGGCTGGAACTCCGCGCTGCGTGCCGAGCGGCTCACAGCCTTTCTGCGCGAAGTGCGTGGCCGCCGGCTGGATATCATCGTTCACGACACGCGCTACCTGGAAAGCGCGTGCCCGCGCATGGTGGCGCTCCTGCGCAACTTCAGCTATGCGATGTCGATTCTCAAGACCGGCGAGGAAGCGAAGGTCGCTACCGATCCGCTTTTGATCGTAGATTCGATGCACTACGTGCATCGATTTCACTTCGAGCAACCACGCGCCACGCTGGGCATCGCGCAACCCGAGCAAACCAAACCGTTGATGAGCCGTTTCGACGAGATCTGGGCGACAGGTGAGCCCGGCGTTTCGGGCACGGTCCTCGGCTTGTGAACGCAGGCTGCGGTTCCTTAGCCGGGGCCCGCGGACCGATGTTCGGCTGCAGTGTCCCTGCGCCGCGATGGTGCGCCGACTGACGATCTGTTTGAATCTATTGTGATTTGTGGTAGCATACTTAATGTCGGTGTTTGTTCTGCCATTTTCTCGTGACCATAGACCGGCCGGTCGTAATTCGATTTGCGAGCGCACGCTCGCCCCATTCCATATTCGAGTAGGGGAAATCAAATGAAGAAGTCCGTTTTTTTTGCCGCCGCACTCGCGCTCGCACTGACCGCTTGCGGCGATAGCAACAAGGCCGCAAACGATTCAAAGGCAGCCGCGGACAAGGCCGCAGCCGCTTCTAAGGAAGCCGCCGACAAGGCCGCAACTGCTTCCAAGGAAGCCGCCGACAAGGCCGCAACTGCTGCAAAGGATGCTGCCACACCGGCGCCAGCACCAGCACCTGCACCTGCAGCGGCGCCAGCCGAAGCGCCCAAGAAATAAGTTAGCTTCAGCTCCAGACAAAAGCCGGCCCGCGGGCCGGCTTTTGTTTGCGCGCCGCAGTCGTGCGACGAATTATTTCAGCGCGGCAGACCTCACAACGGCGCGCCGATGCGCTCGGCAACCTCGCGGTACTTGCCGATGACATTGCCAAGATTGCGGCGAAACCGATCCTTGTCGAGCTTCTCGTGTGTGTCCCGGTCCCACAACCGGCAGCCGTCGGGCGTGAACTCGTCTCCGAGAAGCAATGGTCCGTGTGGATCGTCGACTGCGTGTCCGAATTCGAGTTTGTAGTCGACCAGGTCCATGCCCGCGTTCGCGAACAACGGCTTGAGCACCGAGTTGACCTTCAAGGTGAGCGCCTTCATCTCCGCGATCTCCGTTGCTGTTGCCCAGCCGAGGACGCGAATATGATCGTCGTTCACCAGCGGGTCCTTCAGCGGATCGCTCTTGTAGAAGAATTCGAATATCGGCTCCGGAAGCGCCGTGCCCTCCGGGATGCCGAGGCGTTTGGCCATCGAACCCGCACAGATGTTGCGCACGACGCACTCGACGGGAAGCATCTTCAGCGCGCGCACGAGTGAGTCGCGTTCGTTGAGCAGACGGACGAAATGCGTCCTGATCCCGGCGGCTCCCAATTTTTGCATGATGAATGCGTTGATCTTGTTGTTGGTCTCCCCTTTCTGCTCAAGCTTCTCGACCCGCTCGCCGTCGAACGCGCTGGTGTCGTCGCGATAGTGCATGACCAACAAATTGGGGTCGTCGGTGGTGAAGACGGTCTTGGCCTTGCCCCGGTAGAGTTCCTGCTTCTTTTCCATCGCTGCTCCCACGTGTTGACCTTGAGCGTGCCTATGCAAATTCGCGCCAGCCGAAGCCTTCCTGTTGATCGGCAATGCCGATCCAGTCCTGGGCGCAATTGAGCGCCCCTGCCAAAGCGGCGGTGGCGAGCTCGCGCTTGTTGTTGTGCTGCGACAGGTGCGCCGCGAACAGATGCTTGAGGCGCGAGTTGTCGAGGCGCGACAGCAGGCCCGCTGCGGCATCGTTGTCCAGATGACCGAACTTCCCCGATATGCGCTGCTTGAGCGAAAAAGGATAATCACCGTTGGCAAGCATGTCCCGGTCGTGATTGCATTCCAGCACAAGCGCGTCGCAGCCGGACAGGCTGGCTTCGACGTGCGCAGTCGAAACACCGAGGTCGGTCAGCACGCCGAGACGCCATTGGCCGTCTGACACCACGAACTGCACGGGCTCGCGCGCATCGTGCGGAACAGGAAACGGGTGAATTTCGATGTCGCCGACAGCAAAGGCGTCGTGACTGTCAAAGCCGCAGACTCGCGGCAACGCAGCGAAACGCTCCGCGACAACAGACAACGTACCGAAGGTCAACCAAACGGGCGTACCGAAGCGCTCGGCAAACGCGGCGACTCCGCCGATATGGTCGCTATGCTCGTGAGTGACAACGATGGCCGCGATCGCTTCCGGTGCGACTCCAAGACGGCCCAGCCGCGCGACCGCCTCGCGGATGCCGAATCCGCAATCGACGAGAAGACGCGTCCCATCCGCTTCGACCAGTAGGGCATTGCCCTCGCTGCCACTGCCTAGGCACGCGAAGCGCACGGCACCGTCATTTCAGCTGATCTTTGAGAAGGGCGAGGATCTTGTCGCTGTTGACCGATTTGTCAGGCGCACCCGCCGGATCTTCGACCGTCACGACGCTCTTTGGATCGGCTTGGGTCACCACGACCCGGTATTGCTCGGGCTTGACGTCGTCGGTCTTCCAGAATGCGAGCTTCTCGAGCCAACCTTTGTCGTTCTTTTTCGCGGCGAGGTCGGGATTCGCATAACGCACGTAATAAAGTCCCTTCGAGCGATCGCGATCGACGACCGTGAACCCGGTACGGTCGAGCGCAAGGCCGACACGTCGCCATGCGCGGTCGAAGGCATCGTCGACGATCAACTGACTCGCGCCATCTTTGCCCTTCTCGATGACTGCGCGCTCAGGCGCCTTGGTCAGCGCCGCGACCGATTCATTGGCCTTCTGCTCCGGAGCGCCGAAGGCGACCATCATCCGCCCCAGGAACTCCGCTTCCAGGCCAGGGTCGACGGGCGTCGACTGCCACTGAAAATCCTCGCCGACCCCCTTGTTGAACTTGGTTGGGAGTTGCGCTGCGCCCTGGTGGCTGATGAAGATTTCGACCGTGCCAGGCTCGGTGCCGTGTTCGATCCGCGTCCGGAACTTGTCGCGCTTGTACGTATCATTCAGGAAGCTCACATACTTGCTGAGGAACGACTGCATGAAATCCTGCGGCACCGCTGCGCGGTTCTCCGCCCAATCGGTTTCCATGATGCCGAGCTGCGGTGTCTCACTGGCGACGATAAATCCGTTCTTGGTCCAGAAGTCGCGCACGGTCTTCCATGCCACTTCCTCGCTGGTCTTCACGACGAGGTAACGCTCGCTGCCTGCGCGCACCAGCCTTGCGTCCGCGTTGACAGGAAGCACTTCGCTCTGCTTGCCAGTGGCCTTAGCGGCCGCTTGGCCGGATGCCGTCGCAACCTGATAGCGATCATCGTATGTCGGCGCCGTCAGATCCGGCGGGATCTCAAGCGCAGGCGCGCTGCCGGATGACTTGTACTCGATCTTCTTGCCGAGGGACGTCGTCATGGTCTCGCAACCAGCCAGAAATGCAGTCAGAGCGATGAGTGTGCATTTGAGCAGCAGCGAAATCGGGGACATGCGCATTCTCCTAGAGACAACCCGCTTCACGCAGCGCCGAGCGCACCACATCGTGATGCTGCGCATCGAGCGCGGTCAGCGGCAGACGCAACGCCGGGCCGATGCGCCCCATTTCGGCGAGCGCCCATTTGACCGGTATCGGGTTGCCTTCGACAAACAGTTTGGTATGCAACGGCAACAGACGAGCGTTGATTTCCCGTGCTTCGGCAATTCTGCCGGCCAGCACCGCTGCGCACATATCGGCCATCGCTCGCGGTGCCACGTTGGCCGTTACCGAAATGACTCCATGCCCGCCAAGGAGCATATAGGCGAGCGCGGTATCGTCGTTGCCAGACAGCAATGCGAATTCCTTGTCTTTGGGCAAGCGCCGCAGCAAATCGACGTGTCGTACCAGATCCGACGTCGCGTCCTTGACCCCGACGACCCCGGGCAGTTGGGCGAGGCGCAGGAGCGTGTCGTTGCCGAGATCGGCGACCGTGCGGCCAGGAACATTGTAGAGGAGGATCGGCAGTTCCACTTTTTCCGCGATTGCGCGGAAGTGGCGGTACAGGCCTTCCTGCGATGGCTTGTTGTAGTAAGGCACCACAGACAAGCCGAAATTCGCGCCAGCCTTCAGCGCATACTGCGTGAGTTCGATCGCTTCCGAAGTGGAATTGGCGCCTGTTCCCGCGACCACAGGAATCCGGCCCTGGACATGCTCGACCGTCGTCTTGATGAGCAGGCAGTGCTCGTCGAAATCGACGGTCGGCGATTCACCGGTCGTGCCAACGATCACGATCCCGGACGTGCCGTTCGCGATATGAAAATCGATCAGTTTGCGCAGTGCCGGCAAATCGAGACCGCCGTCGGCCTGCATCGGCGTCGCGATCGCGACCAGACTTCCATTGAGCATCGAGGACGAAACACCCGTTAAAGCTGCTATTTTACCCCAATCTCCGCGGTGTCTGCGCCGGGCGGAGCGCACGTCCATTGCTCGGACTTTGGTCAGACAACGCGGCTCATGCCGGTAGCGAAGGCGGCCAGGCGCGAGCCGCCCCTACGGCCGCGATCCGCTGCAGGACCATGGGGCGAGCGCCTGCGACCAGGCCCTGCTCGAACGCGACAACAGTGAGGCGGTCGCCAAGTGCATTCAGCAGCTCGCCGGACGTCAGAAGAAAATCGGGGTTCGATGGCTTCCCAAATGCCTCGTTGCCTCTGGCAAACGTCTCGTAGAGCAGCACACCGTCGTCGGCGACCGCGGCGATCAGGGTTGGCAACAGGGCGCGATGCAGGTAGTTGGTAACGATCACGGCGTCGTAACGTTTGCCAGACAACGGCCAGGGTGCGGCCTCGATGTCCGCCCCCAGCACCGTGACGCGCGCGAGCCCTGCAAGCCCGGCGAGCGTCGAAGGGTCACGATCGACCGCGGTAACGTGGCACCCGCGTGCGGAAAAGAACACGCTATGGCGTCCCGCTCCACACGCAACGTCGAGCACGCGCCCGCCGGAAGCGACCAGCGGCGCGAAGCGGACGATCCACGGTGACGGCGCGTCGATGTGCAGGTGCGGAGCGTGTGCGGCCATCACGCGCCCTGCCGCCGTCGAGGCGCAGGCGGCGACGTGTCCTTCGTCGACGCAACCGCCGCCGCCGTGCTGTCGGCTTTGGCCTCTTCGATCAGCCAGTCGATAAAGTCCTGCGCTTCAGGGCGCGCTGCGGCCTGAGCGCCGCGAACGATGAAATACGCCCGCGGCGCCGCATACTTGCCGCGCAGCGGCGCAACCAATTTGCCCTGCTTGAGCAGGCTGTCGATGAGCGGCACCCGGCCGAGTGCGACGCCCTGTCCGTCGAGTGCGGCCTGCATCACCTGATCGAAGTGAATGAAGCGCAGCGAGCCGACGGGGGTCAACTCCCGAACGCCGACGGCCGCGAGCCACGCCGGCCAGTTGAACCAGGGAAAACGTCCGCCTTCGTCGTCGAGATGCAACAACACGTGGCGCGCCAGGTCCTCGGGCCGCCGGATCGGGCGCGAGCGATCCGCGGCGAGCGCCGGGCTGCAGACAGGAAGAAGGTGCTCACCAAACAATCGCGGCGAACCTGAAGGCGCCATCGCCTCGGAGCAATAGCGCACGGCGAGATCGATACGTTCGCGATCGAGGTCGACGATGCGGTTATCGGCGGAGATGAACACGTCGATGGCAGGATGCCTCGCGCGAAAGTGCGAGAGGCGTGGAATCAGCCACAAGGCAGCGAACGGCTGGCTGGTCGAGACAGTCAACGGCAGCGACGTCTGTTCGCGCCGGATCTTGGCGACAGCTTGTGCGAGCCCGTCGAGCACGTCCTTGGCCGCGGCCTGGAGAATCTGTCCCGCGTTTGTCAGCCGGAGCTCTCGATGGCGACGCTCGAAAAGCGGCGCACCGAGCTGTTCCTCGAGCGTCTGGATCTGCCGCGACAGCGCTGACTGCGTCACGAACAGATCCTGCGCCGCGCGTGTGAACGAGAGATGGCGCGCCGCCGCGTCGAAGCCCTTGAGCAGATCCAGCGATGGCAGGCGTCTCGCACCGCCGGTCTTAGGCATTCGAAATACTCATGTCAGCGATGCATCCTTTTCGTTTGAAGAAACAGACATTCGTATCGATAATTCAGTGTACCGACACTACGCATCTCGGGGTCGGGAAGCAACCAACATGCATGAATTATATGCATCGGAAAGGAGAAACGCCATGCCATTCGATTCGGCCAACTTTACCCGCACTCGGACTACTTTCCTTCCCCGTCGCGGCAGTCTCGTGCTCGACGGTGCGCAGGGCACGACCATCGTCGTCGACAGCGGCTGTCTATGGGTGACGCTCGAACGCGATCCGCGCGACATCGTGCTGGCCAAGGGTATGCGCTTCGAAATCGATCGTCGCGGCCGCACCGTCGTCGTCGCCGAGGAAGATTCGCGCATACGGCTCACCCGAGGGGCAACACCCACCGAAAGATTCGCTGCATGGTTTACGCGGGCGAGCCGGCGCATCGTTCGCAATTGGTCATGCCGCCTTTCCCGACATGCGGCACCGTATTTTTGACCGCAGGCGGAGGTGACAATGACCCACTACGACCCCGCCAGACGTCGCGTGGCATGTGGACTTGTCGCCATCGCGACGACCGCAGCGACCTTCGCCGTGCTGGTTGTCCTGCCGTCGACAATGGAGCCCGGCAGCCAGTTATATCCCGCATTGGCAGCGGTGGCGGAAGCCGTGAGTGGGCCGTGCATAATCAGCCCCGCATGCGCCGAAGCCCTTGCTGGTAACGCGCGGGCTACGGTGCCCCCAGGGGTTCCCGGCACGGCACTGAAGTGCGAGCGGCCGGGCTAGCCTCAGCCCCTCTCCGCAGCGGGACTGCGAATCACCCCTTCGCGAAGGTGATCCGGTCTCGGCTCATGTCGACCTTGATCGTGTCGCCCGCAACGAAGTCGCCGGAAAGAATCTCCTTGGCCAGGGGATTCTCGATTTCCTGCTGGATAGCCCGCTTGAGTGGTCGCGCTCCGTACACGGGATCGAAGCCGGTCTCGGCGATTTTCTCCAAGGCCGCCGGCATGACCTTGATCTTGATCTCCAGCTTGGCGAGCCGTGACTCGAGACTCTGCAGCTGTATCTTCGCAATCGACGCGATGTCCTTTTGCGACAGCGCGTGGAAGACCACGATCTCGTCGATGCGGTTGACGAACTCCGGCCGGAAATGGGTCTTGACCTCGGCCATGACCGCCAGCTTGATCACGCCATAGTCATCGCCCTGCATCTGCTGGATCATCTGCGAACCGAGATTCGACGTCATCACGATAACGGTGTTCTTGAAGTCGACCGTCCGCCCTTGCCCGTCCGTCATCCGTCCGTCGTCGAGCATCTGCAGCAGCACGTTGAATACATCCGGGTGCGCCTTCTCGATTTCATCGAGGAGAATGACGCTGTACGGTTTGCGCCGGACGGCTTCGGTCAAGTAGCCGCCCTCCTCGTACCCGACGTAACCGGGTGGTGCGCCGATGAGCCGCGCGACCGAGTGCTTTTCCATGAACTCCGACATGTCGATGCGGATCAGATGCGATTCGGAATCGAACAGGAACGCAGCCAGCGCCTTGCACAGCTCGGTCTTGCCGACACCCGTCGGCCCGAGGAAGAGGAACGAACCGTAGGGTCGGTTCGGATCCGACAATCCCGAGCGCGAACGCCGGATCGCGTCCGACACGACACGCACGGCCTCGTCCTGGCCGACGACGCGCTTGTGCAGTGCATCTTCCATGTGCAGGAGTTTGTCGCGCTCGCCCTGCATCATCTTGGAAACAGGGATGCCGGTCGCGCGTGACACGACTTCGGCAATTTCTTCGGCGCCGACCTGCGTACGGAGGAGTCGCGGTTTCTTCGACTGCTCGCCGTCCATTTTCTTGTCGGCTTTCTTCAGTTGCGCCTCGAGTTGCGGCAACTTGCCGTACTGCATTTCGCTGACTTTCTGCCAGTCGCCCTTGCGCTTGGCTTCCTCCATCGCGAGCTTGACCTTGTCGATCTCTTCCTTGATGTGCTGCGTACCGACCACCTGGGCCTTCTCCGACTGCCAGACCTCGTCGAGGTCCGCGTACTCGCGCTCGAGCTTGGAGATCTCCTGCTCGATCAGCTCGAGGCGCTTCTTCGACGCTGCATCCTTTTCCTTCTTGACCGCCTCGCGCTCGATCTTCAGCTGGATCATCCGTCGTTCAAGCCGGTCCATGACCTCCGGCTTGGAGTCGATTTCCATCTTGATGCGCGCGGCGGCTTCATCGATCAGGTCGATCGCCTTGTCGGGCAAGAACCGGTCGGTGATGTAGCGGTTCGACAGTTCCGCCGCCGCCACGATCGCCGGGTCGGTGATTTCCACCCCGTGGTGGATCTCGTAGCGCTCCTGCAAGCCGCGCAGGATAGCGATGGTGGACTCGACGCTGGGCTCATCCACGAGGACCTTCTGGAAGCGGCGCTCGAGCGCGGCGTCCTTCTCGATGTACTTGCGGTATTCGTCGAGGGTGGTCGCGCCGACGCAGTGCAGCTCACCACGCGCCAGTGCCGGCTTGAGCATGTTGCCAGCGTCGATCGCGCCTTCCGCCTTACCCGCCCCCACCATCGTATGCAATTCGTCGATGAACACGATCGTCTTGCCCTCGTCGGCGGCAATATCCTTGAGCACGGCCTTGAGGCGCTCCTCGAACTCACCGCGATACTTTGCGCCTGCGAGCAACAATGCCATGTCGAGCGCCAACACACGCTTGTTCTTGAGGGTCTCCGGTACTTCGCCGTTGACGATCCGTTGTGCGAGCCCCTCGACGATCGCGGTCTTGCCGACGCCTGGTTCGCCAATCAGCACCGGATTGTTCTTCGTTCGCCGCTGCAGGATCTGGATCGTCCGGCGGATCTCGTCGTCGCGGCCGATAACCGGGTCGAGCTTGCCCTGACGGGCACGCTCGGTGAGATCGATCGTATATTTCTTTAGCGCTTCGCGCTGGCCTTCCGCTTCCTGCGAATCCACGCCAGCTCCGCCCCGCACAGCTTCGATTGCAGCTTCCAGCGCCTTCTTCGTCAGGCCATGCTCCTTGAGCAGCCGTCCCGTGTCGCCCTTGTCGTCGGCGAGCGCTTGCAGGAAAAGCTCGCTGGCGATGAACTGGTCGCCGCGCTTGGTGGCGATTTTGTCCGTGAGATTGAGGAGATTGCCGAGATCGCGGGAAACGCTGATCTCGCCACCCTGTCCCTCGACCTTGGGCAGGCGCGCGATCGCCTTGGCGAGCGCCGTCTTGAGCGCGGGCACGTTGACTCCGGCACGAGCGAGCAGGGACGCGGTTCCCCCGTCATCCTGGTCGAGCAACGCGGACAGCAGGTGCTGCGGCTCGACAAAGCCGTTGTCATTGCCCAGAGCAAGGCTCTGGGCATCCGCAAGAGCCTGCTGGAATTTGGTCGTGAGCTTGTCTAGGCGCATGCGAGTTTCCGATCAGTCGGCAATAGTTCGAAAAATGGGGGAGATACCGGCGATTTCAAGCGCTTTTTCAGGGGCAATCCCTTGATTCTAATCAACGCGTGCTAGCATGCAGAAGCCCTTGAGGCAACGCCATCGTGGCCGAACCCGACCCCTCATTCCGCTCTCCCGACCGTCGCGACGCCCCGGCTCCAGCCGGATTCCTCCGCGTGCTGGGCGCGGTGTTCTCGAGTTTCCTCGGCATACGCAGGAAGGCCTCCGGCGAGCGCGACATGGTTACCATCAAGCCCGTTCATGTGATTATCGCCGGCGTGCTCGGTGCTGCAATATTTGTCGCGGTGCTCGTTGCACTGGTGACGCTGATCACGCGCAAGGCGTAGGCGACGCAGAAGCGGGTGCATTCAGTGCGAGACCACGTCCGCGACGACGGCCGCAGCGCGCTGCAGCTCATCGTCTGAGGTCAGGATGTCGGGGCACAGGCGCAGCCAAGGCCCGCGCGCGTCGCAAACGAGCCCGCGCGTTTCGAGCAGGTCGGAACATCGCTCCGCCGCGCCTTCCATTGCGGACTCGAAACCGATAACGCAAAAGGCGCCGCAGCTCTCGCGACCGCCTTCAGCGTGGACGCCGCGTTCGTCCAGGAGATCGATCAGCCTGCGTTGCAACTTCAGCGAATACGCGCGCAGCCTCTCCGGCCCCACGGCCAGCGTCAGGATTTGCCCCGCACGCGCCTGGTACCAGGTCAGCACCGGCGGCGTCGACTCCAGAAATGCATCGCCGCCGCGCGCCCATTGCGGTGGATCGGGCCGCCGGTACGTGAACGGCTCCTTCTTCGCGAACCAGCCGGTGTCGAGCGTCGTGAGACTCCCGTCGAGGTGGCGCGGATGCAAGTAGAGGAAGCAGGCGCCGGGCCCTCCCCGCAGGTACTTGTAGCTGCCCCCGACCGCAAAGTCCGCATCGAGCGCTGCGACGTCGACCGGGAAGACACCGAGCGAATGGTAGACATCGATGAGTACACGCGCACCACCGGCGTGTGCCGCGGCGACGACAGCATGCAATTCCGGCAATACCTGGCCGGTGTTGAAAACGACTTGTGAAAGCACGACCAGATCGGCGCCATCCCGAACCGCCGCCAGCAGATCTTCCGCGGCAAAATGACCGCCGTTACGCGGCTCCACGAAGCGCAGTCGAATGCGGCCGCGCAGTGCGTATTGACGCAGGATGACGTCGATGGAGTCGAATTCGCCGCGCGTCGTGACTACGCGCGGCACGTCATCGTAGGTGTTCAGGATGGCGCGAAGCCCCTGCCCGGCGCTCGTCTTCGGCACGACGCAATCGGCACGCGGCGCGCCAAGCAGCCGCGCGAGCCGCGCGCGATAGCTATCCATTTCCTCAGACCAATCGTCCCACGCTCCGCCCATGCGCGCTTGCCACAGGGCAATCGCCTCCGCGACGTCGTGCGCCGTCGCGTCGAGCGGACGGCCGAGAGAATGGTTCGCGAGGTAGATTTCCGCCACATTCCGAGCAAGAACGCGAGAGAACAGCGGCGCGACGTGGCGCGCGAGACCGTCGGCGGTGAGCGCTTCTGGGCCAAGCGCGGCCACAGCGGTCTCGATGTTCGCTGCTGTCGTCGCCCCCGATCCTGCGCGAGCGTTCATCGAGCTCCGATGACGGTTCTCACGGCAAGCAATTCGGGAAAAAACGAATGCTCGAGCGCACGCTTGAGGAAAGCCGCACCGCTCGAACCACCGGTGCCGCGCTTGTAGCCGATGATCCGCTCCACCGTCTTCAGGTGCCGAAAGCGCCAGAGCTGGAAGCTCTCTTCGACGTCGACCAGCTTCTCAGCCATTTCGTAGGCGTTCCAGTACTGCTGTGGATCGTCGTATATCGTCTTGAATACGGTCACCAGCGAGGCATTGAGTTGGTGTGGCTGTGCCCAATCGCGCTCGACGCATTCGCGCGGCACGGGTAAGCCCCGCCGGTCGAGGTGACGCAGAAATTCGTCGTACAGCGATGGCGCCCGAAGCAACGCGTCGAGTTCGGCGTGGGTCGAGGCGTCATGGCGAAATACGTCGAGCAGCGTAGCATCCTTGTTGCCAAGCAGGAACTCGATCGCCCGGTATTGCGCCGACTGAAATCCCGAGGAACTGCCCAGCGCAGGCCGAAACGCCTCGTATTCCGACGGCGTCAGAGTTTCGAGTACGGCCCACTGCTCGAACAGCTGCTTCTGGATTAATTTGATCCGCGACAGGATCTTGAAGCATGCGTCGAGCTGATCGGCGCGCACGAAGCCGATGGCCGCTTTCAGTTCGTGCATCATCAGCTTCATCCACAGCTCGGACGTCTGGTGCTGGATGATGAACAGCATCTCGTCATGGTGCGGCGGCGCGGTCGGCGTGCCGGACAGCGGCTTCTGGGATCCGAGCAGCGTATCCAGACAGAGATAGCCGGCATAGGTCAATCGATCACGAAAGTCCGTGACGATGCCGGGTTCGAGGCGGTCGTGCGTCATGTCATGCCACGGCGGGAGAAGCCGCAGTATAGGAAGCGGCTACCCACGTTGTCCACCGCGGGACATCGAAGTAAAAGGTGATACGAGTTGCCGGCGCTCCACGCACCATGGGGTTGGTCTGCTACCATCCACGCATGGTGAGCGGCTTCGGCGAC
Organism: uncultured beta proteobacterium; assembly: GCA_963829375.1. GTDB lineage: Bacteria > Pseudomonadota > Gammaproteobacteria > Burkholderiales > Casimicrobiaceae > PALSA-1003. Next base: position 34,930 of record CAWHIS010000021.1, read on the forward strand.
GTGCGGCGGATTTTCCTGCGCGGCGCGCCGCTTGCACCTTTGATCGTCTGCGCCCTCGTCGCGTGCACCGACCGGAGCACGATACGCCGCGTCGAATTCGCCGATTGCCGCCTGCCGAAGCTCGCGAGCATCGCGCGCTGCGCCAGCATCGAGGTGCCTGAGGATCGCCTGCAGCCAGGAGGCAAAAAGATTTCCGTCGCGGTCACGTTGCTGCCCGCGAACACGCTGAGCCCCAAGCCCGATCCGCTGTTCATGCTCGCCGGGGGACCCGGCCAGGCTTCCGCAGCGCTCGCACCGTTGGCCGGCATGCTGAGCGGCGTACGGCGCAACCGCGACATCGTCCTCATCGACCCCCGCGGCACGGGCAAATCCGCCCCGCTGCGCTGCGCTGCTCTGGCACCGCGCGATCCTTTCGAAGACCTCGGCAGCACGGACACTGCCGACGCCGCACATCGCTGCCTGAGCGAACTCAAAGCCGCCGGCGTCGACGTCGCGCAATATGCCACTCCCGCTGTCGTCGCAGACATCGATGCGGTTCGCAATGCGCTTGGATACGACCGCATCAACCTGTGGGGCGGTTCCTACGGCACGCGCGTGGCGCAGGAGTACATCCGCCGCTATCCGCAGCGCGTGAGGGCAGCAGTGCTCGACAGCGTTGCACCGCCCGACCTGCGCGTCAATCTCGATGTCTGGTCGTCCCGGGACGCGGCGTTGGCACAGTTGTTCGCCGCATGCGCGGAACAGGTAGCGTGCAAACGCGCCCATCCGGATCTCGAAGCAACGCTCGCGACGATCGCCAAGCAACTCGCCGCGGGTCGGCGATTGAAGGTCGCCGATCCGCGCACCGGTATCGAGCAGGAGGTGACGCTGACTTTCGACACGGTCGTCGGCGCGTTGCAGGCGCTGATGTACGTGCCCGAGTTCGCCAGTCTGATTCCGGCGTTGCTCGCGCGCGCGCAGGCCGGCGATTTCGCGCCATTGGCAGCAGCCTCAGTGGTGGTCACCGACGACGTCGGACGCACCATGAGCCAGGCGCTGCACTACGCCGTCACGTGCGGCGAAGACGCCCCTCGAATCAGCGCTGCGGATGCAGCAAAAACGTTCGCCACCTTGCGCGCGGCCGCGCTGGCCGAGCGCAATCTCGCTGCCTGCGAAGGGTGGCCGCGCGCTGCGCTGCCGCCGGATTTCAATGCGCCACTCGTCAGCGACAAGCCGGTGCTCATCTTGTCCGGCGGGCTCGATCCGGTGACGCCGCCCATGAATGGCGCGAAGGTGGCCGAGACGCTCGCAAACAGTCGGCACGTCATCGCGGCCGGATATGGGCATATCGTTTCGCCCCACGCCTGCGCGCCTCGGCTGATCGAGAAGTTCATCGACGAGGGTGGTTTCGGCGCACTGCCGCAATCGTGCCTCGACTATTTCGCGACGAGTACGCGTCCGCCCTTGTTCGCCTCACCTCTGCAGACGCAATGATCGCGCAATGATCACTGTCGACGGCTTGGTCAAGCACTTTGGCAAGAAGCGAGAAATCGCCGCGGTCGACGGCGTGAGCTTCCGCGCGGCCGACGGCGCGATCACCGGCCTGCTCGGGCCAAACGGTGCAGGCAAGACCACGCTGCAACGGATGCTGTCGACGCTCGTCACGCCGGACGCGGGGAACGCCGCCATCGACGGCCTGGATGTCGTGCGTGATCGTTACCGCGTCCGCAAAGGCATCGGCGTGCTCTCTGACGCGCGCGGATTGTATGCGCGCCTGACCGCCCGCGAAAACGTGCGCTATTACGGCCGGCTGCATGGCTTGTCCGGCGCCGCGTTGGAGGCCCGCATCGAGTCGCTGCTCACCGGTTTGGGGCTTGGCGAACTCGCGGACCGGCGCACGCAGGGATTTTCTCAGGGTGAGCGCATGAAAGTCGCCATCGCGCGCGCGATCGTGCACGACCCGGCGACGCTTCTGCTCGACGAACCCACCAATGGTCTCGACATCATGAGCATTCGTGGCCTGCGCGACCTGCTCCGCGAGTTGCGCACCGCGGGAAAGTGCATCCTGTTTTCGACCCACGTGATGCAGGAGGTCACCGCGCTTTGCGACACGATCGTGATCCTTGGCCACGGGCGCGTCATCGCCGACGGAACGGCCACCGAGATTCTCGCGCAGTCGAATCGGACCACGCTGGAGGACGCATTTGTCGCCCTGCTGGGATCCGGTGAAGGATTGGCCGCGTAGCCACACCATGGACCGTATCTTCACCGTAACGCTGAAGGAATTGGTCGACACGCTGCGTGACCGCCGCACGATGATGATCACGTTGATGACGTCGATCGCCGCAGGCCCGCTGTTCCTGACATTGATCCTGAATATGGCTGCCAATCAGGCGGAGCGGGGGCGCGAACTCAAGCTGCCCGTCGCCGGGGCAACGTACGCGCCGGCGCTGATTGCCTTTCTGGAACGCCAGCAGATCGTCGTTGTTCCGGCGCCCGCAGACTACGAGGCAAGAATCCGCAATGGGGATCTCGACGTCGCGCTGGTCATCGACCCCACGTTCGATGCCGATGTGGCCGCCGGAAAGGCTGCAACCGTGCGGCTGGTCTACGATCGCTCGCGCGATCGGGCGCGCGCCTCGATCGACGCGGCCGAATCGGCGTTGCGCACCTACAATCGGCAATGGGGCACGCAACGCCTGCTGTTGCGCGGCATTGCACCGCAGGTTGCACTGCCGCTGGAAATCGAGGGTGTCGATCTGGCGACGCCGCAACAGTCAGGTGCGCTCATCCTGTTCCTGGTGGCGTATTACGGTCTGTTTGCGTCGCTGATGGGCGGCATGGCACTTGCGCTTGACTCCACGGCCGGCGAACGAGAGCGCGGATCGCTGGAGCCCCTGCTGGCAACGCCGCTTGTTCCGCTCGAAATCGTCACCGGCAAGTGGCTGGCGATCGCCGCCTTCGACGCGCTGGTCGTGGCATTGACGCTGGCCGGCTTCTACCTGACGCTCAACTTCGCGCCATTGCCCGCGGTCGGTGTTCCGTTCCTGTTCGGCGCCACCGAACTGCTGCGCTTCCTGCTTATCCTCGCACCGTTGATTGCGCTGCTGCCGGCCGCGCTGCTGTACGTGGGCACGCGGGGGCGCACGCTCAAGGAAGCGCAGGCCAACGTATCCGTGCTGCTGTTCATCGTCAGCATGTTGCCGGTCATCCAGCTGTTCCTGCAGAAGAAGGAACCCGCTTGGTTGCTGTGGGCGCCGATCTCCGCACAATACACGCTACTCTCGCGCGCATTGCGCGGCGATGCGATTTCGGCGCTGGATTGGTTGCAGAGCGCCACGTTGCCGTTGGCACTGACCGCGATCATGCTGATCGCAGTAGCGCGAATGCTCGGGCGCGAAACGGCGCTGGCCGGTCGCTAGCCCACCATGGCACGTTAAGGCGTCCCGATGTAGGCGCGAATTCATTCGCGCGACACTGTTACGACGGCCACCGCGCCCGAACAAATTCGGGCCTGCAACACTCTTTCAAGCCGTCTGCCTCGCTCGCTCAAGCCAGTTGCCGGAGCACCGCAAGCGGCGGCTGTCGCAAAGTGCTGCGCGTGCCGAACCAGCCTGCGACCGCGACGCCGACAGCGCCGCCGACGATTCCGATCGCCCACACCCACGGATTCGAGTGAAAGGGGATCTGGAACACGCGACCGGCGAGCACATAACCGATGATCGTCGCCCCCGCAGCCGCGAGCACGCCGGCGAGTCCGCCGATGGCCAGAAACTCGGTGACCTGCGCGGCCGCGAGCTGGCGCTGGCTCGCACCGAGCGTGCGCAATATTGCCGCGTCGTAGCGGCGCTCGTCCTGCGTGACGGCAATCGCCGCCTCGAGCACGAGAACGCCGGCCAGCAGGGTGAACAGGAACACGAACTCGACCGCTCGCGCAACCTGCTCGATGATCGACTGGACCTGGTGCAGAATTTCACCGACGTCGATCACCAGGACGTTGGGGAATGATCGCAGGAACGGCGTGAGCCACGCGGCGTCGGCAGCGGGCACTCGGACCGCGGCAATGTAGGTAGTCGGCATGGCATCGAGGGTACCCGGCGGAAACACCGCGAAAAAATTCACGCGAAAGCTGTCCCACGCGACCTTGCGCAGGCTGGTTACCCTCGCGCTCAGCCGCGTCCCGACGAAATCCCAGGTCAGCGTGTCACCGAGCTTGATCCCGAGTGTCTCGGCGATGCCATCCTCCAATGACATGCCACCGGTCTCGCCCGGCTTCCACCACCGGCCTGCCACGATTGTGTTGCTCGGCGGCAGTTCGGCCACTGCCGAGAGGTTGAACTCGCGTTCGCCGAGGCGTCGTGCACGCTCGTCGGGCAGCCGCGTCGTATCGAAAGGTACATCGTTGATAGCCACCAGGCGGCCGCGCACCATCGGATATGAAACGGCGTCGACACCCAGGTCGCGCTTGAGGAAATCACGCACGCCCACCGCCTGATCCGGCAGTATGTTGATGAGGAACACCGTCGGTGCGTCGGCCGGCAGAGTTGCGCGCCAGTTCTGCATCAGGTCGCCGCGGACGAACGTCAACAGCAGCAACGCCATCAGCCCGAGACCCAGCGCGCCGATCTGCATGCTCGCGCCTAGCGGCCGCCGGCGTAGGTTGGCCAGTCCGTAGCGCCAGCTGTAGCCGCGCTGCGGCAGCAACCGCACGGCTGCAACCAGCAGCCGGGCGATGACTGCAGCGATGGCAAGGAGCGCCGCGATACCGCCGATCATGATCAGCGCCATCTTCGCATCCTGCGCCTGCGCCGCAATGAGCAATGCCACTGTCGCCGCCCCGAATGCATACGCCAGCACGCCTCCCGCGCGGGGCGCACCGAGGTCGCGGCGCAACACACGCAGCGGCGGCACCCGCGCCAGCGCGACCAGCGGCGGCAACGCGAATCCCAACAGCAGCAGGATGCCGGTTGCAAACGCCCACAGTGCTGGCAACGGTGTCGGCGCTGGCAGGTCGGCGCGAACCATCGATCCGAGCAGGAGCACGAGCAACTGCTGACCACCCAACGCAAGCAGGCACCCGACGACGCTGGCGGCGAGGCCGAGGACGACAAACTGCAGCGAGAACATTGCCAGTACCTGACGCTCTCCCGAACCCAGGCATCGCATCATCGCCGCCGAATCGAGATGTCGCCGGAGATAACGCGACGCCGCGAGCGCCACGGCAGCTGCGGCGAGTATCGCGGCAACGAGCGAGGCAAGTCCGAGAAACTGTTCCGCGCGTTCAAGCGTCTGCCGCACCTCGGGGCGCAAATCGCGGATCGATTCGATGCGCTGCCCGCGCTCGAGCCGCGGCTTGATCCAGTCGCGATATGCATCGCTGGCCGACCCGGCGACGAGCAATCGCCATGTTGCGCGGTTGCCGGGCTGTAAAAGCTTCGTCGCCGCGACATCGTCGATATTCATAATCAACTTCGGCCCCAGAGCGAACAACCCGCCGGTGACCTCGGGGTCCTGCTGGACAATCGCGGCCACTGTCAGCGTCGCCTCGCCGACGACGAGCCGCGCGCCTTCATGCACATCGAGCCGTGCGGCAAGGCGAGCGTCCACCCACGCCTGACCTGATGCGGGAATACCGTTGGCTATCCGCCCCTCTGGACTAGTCGCATCAGTGAGGGTGATCGCGCCACGCAACGGATAACCGGCGCCCACGGCCTTGACGTCCGCGAGCACCGCATCGCCGCCCTCGCCACGCCCAGCAGGCTGCACCATGCTGTTGAAGCGGATCGCCGGCACGACAGCGAGTCCGCGCCTCCCGGCCTCGCGCGCAAAGTCGTTCGGCAGCGGCCGGTCGCCCGACACCAGGAGATCCGCCCCGAGCAGGACATTGGCTTGCCGGGTCAGCGCGCTCTTGACGCGGTCGGTGAAAAATCCCACGGTGCCCACGCTCGCGACTGCGAGCACCAGCGCCGCAAACAGGACGGACAATTCGCCGGCGCGCAAATCGCGACGCAGCATGACCAGCGCGAGCCGGAGCGTGTTCATAGCTGGGCCCCCGCGCTCGCGGCTGTCGCCGCCTCATCCCCTGAAAGGGCGCGATTCGTGGCTCGTGATGGCCCTGCGGCGCTCATCGACGGCCTTCGCGCTGCGCGCTCCCATACTCGTATGCAGCCTCATCGGCGACCAGCTTGCCGCCCGCCAGTGACAGCCTGCGGCTGCAACGTGACGCGAGGGTTACGTCATGTGTGACCAGCAGCAACGTCGTTCCCCGTTCCCGATTCAATTCGAACATCAAGTCGGCAACCTCGGCGCCGGTCGCGCCGTCGAGGTTGCCGGTCGGCTCGTCGGCCATCAGCACTTTGGGCTCGCCGGAGAAGGCGCGCGCAATCGCAACGCGCTGCTGCTCGCCGCCGGAGAGCTGCTTGGGGTAATGCGTCACCCGCGCGGCCAGCCCGACACGCGTCAGCCACTCGCGCGCGCGGAGGCCGGCATCGGTCGTTCCCGCGAGTTCGAGCGGCAACATGACATTTTCCAGCGCGGTGAGCGCAGGCAGCAGCTGAAACGACTGAAAGACGAACCCAACCCAGCGTTGACGCAAGGCTGCGCGCGCATCCTCGGAAAGGCCATTGAGCGCGGTTTCACCGAGCCACACCTCGCCGGCCGTCGGCCGATCGAGGCCGGCGAGCAACCCAAGCAGCGTCGTCTTGCCCGACCCGGAGGCACCGACAATGGCAACCGACGCGGCGCCGGGCACGTCAAAGCTGACCGCGTCCAGAATCGTCAGCGGCGTGTCACCGCTCTGTACGCGCTTGGTAAGCTCGCGCGCGCGGACGACAGCGCCTGAAAAGGAGGGTCCAATATCGTTCATGGGTTGCAGATTGGGCAATGGGCATGCAATACAAGTCCAGACGCATTGTACCGGGCCGCGGAATATGGCCCCGGACGCATGCACCCTGTCAGCGACCGCCGCAATCAGACTGCTAAAATGTATTCGCCTATTCGTTGTCTGACCACCATCATGTCGCGCCGACTTTTCTTCCTGTCATGGATCCTGGCTTGTGCCTGGTCCGCGATGGCCGCCGCCGCGAGCGCGCCGGTGATCCTGATTCTGGGTGACAGCATTTCCGCGGGCTACGGTCTTCCTGCGGACAGCGGCTGGCCTGCGCTGTTGCAGCGGCGCCTCGCATCCGAGCACTATCCGTATACCGTGATCAACGCCAGCATCAGCGGCGATACCACGGCCGGCGGGCGTGCCCGGATCGACGCGCTACTGGCGCAACATCGCCCGGCCGTTACAGTGATCGAACTCGGCGGCAACGATGGCCTGCGCGGCGGCAGCATCGACGCAATGCGACAGAACCTCGATGCCATGACCGCCGCTGCGCAGAAGCTCGGATCGCGCGTCCTGCTGGTCGGCATGCGCATGCCACCCAACTACGGGCCGGCGTACGTGCAGCGCTTCGACGCAAGCTTTGCCGATGTCGCCAAGGCACGGAAAACCGCGCTGGTCCCGTTCCTGTTCGAAGGCTTCGCCGACAATGAGGCCATGTTCCAGCCGGATCGCATCCATCCGGTCCAGGCGGCGCAGCCGCAACTGCTCGACAACGTGTGGCGCGCGCTGAAACCGCTGCTCGGGCTACCCGGCAAGACCGGATGAGCGATCGTCGCGAACGTGCGTTGCGCGTCGAGGTCGGCGCGCTCGGCGAATTCGCGGACCGCATCGACGTGCGCAGCCCTGCCGAGTTCGCCCTCGACCATATTCCGGGCGCGACAAGCCATCCGGTACTCGACAACGCCGAGCGCGTGGAGATCGGCACACTGTATGCAGCTTCGCCGTTCGACGCACGACGGCAAGGCGCCGCGAAGGTCTCGCGCAACGTAGCGCACATGCTCGACAACGACTTCAGCGACAAGCCACGCGATTGGCGGCCGTTGATCTATTGCTGGCGAGGCGGCCAGCGCAGCCGCGCGCTGGTCCACATCCTCAACGAAATCGGCTGGCGGGCAATGCAACTCGATGGGGGCTACCGCGCGTATCGGCGCCACGTCGTGGCGCGGCTCGAGGCACTACCGCCACGTTTCGACTTCGTCGTCGTTTGCGGACTGACGGGCTCGGGCAAGAGCCGGTTGATCGGTGCGTTGGAAGCCGCAGGCGCGCAGGCCCTCGACCTGGAGCTGCTCGCGCGACACCGCGGATCATTGCTCGGCGATCTGCCTGGGGAGCAACAGCCATCGCAAAAGGCGTTCGAGAGCACATTGCTCGATCGCCTGGACCGGTTCGATGCAGCGCGCCCTGTATTCGTCGAGTCCGAAAGCCGGCGCGTCGGCGCACTGCAGTTGCCCGACGCGCTCCTTGCACGCATGCGCCAAGGTCGGGCGCTGACATTGCGAACCACGCTCGCGCAGCGGGTTGCGCTGCTCAGGCAGGATTACGCACATTTCATCGTCGATGCCGCGGCGCTCGAAGAGCGGCTGCGGCCGCTGACACCCTTGCACGGCAAGGTGGCGCTCGCGCGCTGGATGGCGCTTGCGGCCGCTGGCGACTGGGACACGCTCGTCGGCGAACTGCTGGAACGTCATTACGACCCGGCATACGCGCGCTCGCTGGACGCAAATTTCTCGTCGGCCCGGCACGGGCTCGATGTCGACGTACCCGGCGCGTCGCACGCAGGCTTCGATGCGCTCGCACGCGAGGTCCTATCCAGGATCGAGTGCACGGAAGCCCTGCCAAGCTGAGAGGTTGAATCGTGCGTGACTACCGCTTCCGCATCGTCAACGTGTTCGCCGAAGAGCGTCTCGGTGGTAATCCTCTCGCGGTCGTCGAAGACGGGCGCGGTCTCGACGACGCAACGATGCAGGCAATCGCCCTCCAGTTCAACCTTTCCGAGACGACGTTCATCCTGCCGTCGTCGACCGGGAGCGCACGCGTGCGCATATTCACACCCACGTTCGAAATGCCGTTCGCAGGTCACCCGACGCTGGGCAGTGCGCACGTCGTGCGTGACCTGGTCGGAGCTGGCGATGCCGTGACGCTGGAGATGGTCGCCGGCATCGTGCCAGTGACCGCCGAGGGCGATCGGTGGACGCTGCAGGCGAAGCCGCCGCGGACGCGCGAAGTTTCCGCGGCCCGCGGCGACATCGCTGCGATGCTCGGCCTTACCGAAGCGGATCTCGGCGCGCAGCCGCTGTGGGTCGATACCGGCAGCGAGCAACTCGTGATCCCGCTCGCGAGCGCGCGTGCCGTCCGTCAGGCGGCGCCTGACGCCACAGGGCTGGCCGCGCACGGCAGCGTCGCGTTGCCGGGCGGCGGAAAGCGCTCAATGGCGTACATCTGGGCCGCCGAAGGCGCCGGAAAAATCCGCTGTCGATTCTTTTTCCCGAAGCACGGTGCAGTCATCGAGGACCCGGGCACCGGCTCCGCCTGCGCTAATCTCGGCGGCTGGTTCGTCGCCACGCATGCTGCGTTGCCACAAACCTTTGCACTGACGCAAGGCGAGGCGGTGGGCCGTCCCTGCCACCTCGGCCTGCACGTCGATGCCGCGGGAAGAATCTTCGTTTCTGGCCGGGTTATCGAACTCGGGCACGGTTCGATTCGTCTGTAGCAGCCTGTTACAACGGGAGGCGCCGGGCTGGTCAACATTCGGCTGGACTGGAACGTTGTTGGTCACTACCGCGTCGCCGCACGCGTACCCGGAGCGATCTTGCGTACCGACGTTCGCTATCTCGCCCTTGCGCTCTGCGCAGCCGTGACGGCAGCGCCGACGACCATCACTGCTGCGACTAACGGACTGCTCGGCTATGACGACGCGCGCCACCTGCTGAACCGCACGGGGTTCGGCGCAACCCAGTCCGAAGTCCAGCGCTTCGCCCGCATGACCCGCGAGGACGGCGCAAGGAAACTTCTCGCGGATGCGCGCACGGTCGCGGTCACTCCGGCGCCTGCCTGGGTCGGCAGTGCGGAGGCGCTGCGTTATCCACGCGCCGGCGAGAATGCAACAGACACCGAGAAGAAGATGTTCCGGCAGGAGCAGGTACGCGAAGGACTGGAGTTGCGCGGGTGGTGGGTCACGGAGATGCTTGTTACACCGTCGCCACTGACCGAGCGAATGACGCTGTTCTGGCACAACCATTTCGTCTCGAGCCAGCAGAAGGTGCGGCTGGCGGAGTTGATGTACCGGCAGAACGTGACGCTTCGCACCAATGCACTCGGCAACTTCGGCGACATGCTGCACGCGATCGCACGCGATCCGGCGATGGTCGTCTACCTCGACAGCGTGCAGAATCGGAAGGGAACGGCCAACGAGAATTTTGCGCGCGAAGTAATGGAATTGTTCACGCTCGGGGAAGGCAACTACACCGAGCAGGATGTGAAGGAAGCTGCACGCGCCTTCACGGGGTGGAGCCTCGATCGCGACACGGGGCAGTTCAGGTTCCGGCGTTTCATTCATGACGACGGCAGCAAGACAGTGCTGGGCAGGAGCGGCAACCTCGACGGCGACCAGGTGCTGGATATCCTGCTCGCGCAGCCGCAGACGGCCGAATTCATCACGCGGAAGTTGTGGCGCGAATTCGTTTCGCCGGATGCCGATGAGGCCGTGGTCAAGCGCGTGGCCCGGAGTTTCCGCGACTCGCACTACGACATCAAGGCCGCGCTGTACGCTTTGTTGACGTCGGACGCGTTCTACGCCAGCGAAAACCGCGGTACCCTGATCAAGTCGCCAATTGAACTGGTCGTCGGCACGCTCAAGCAATTCGACTTCAAGCCTGCCGAAACGCTGCCCTTTGCGGTGGCGGCCGCCGGGATGGGGCAGAACCTGTTCTCGCCACCTAACGTCAAGGGTTGGCCCGGCCAGGACACATGGATCAACTCGAGCACGCTGCTTGCGCGGAAACAGTTCCTCGCTCGCGTCTTTCGGACGGACGATGCCGGCATGAGAGGCGTCCCGGCAGCAATGGACGTGCAGGCAATGGCAGCGCTACCGAACCAGTCGTTGGCGCCCGTCGGTGCGCAGGATCCCGACAAGATGAGGCAAATCCTGTTCCGGCGAGCGATGGACCGTGGCCTCAACAGCGTTCAATTCGACAGCGCTGCCTGGTTTGCGCAGTTCGGCGTCGTACCCGACGCGGCGCAGCGCACGGATGCAGCAATGAAACTGTTGCTGGCGACCGCGCCGCAGGCGCCGCCCGATCCCCGAAGCGAACCGTTGGCAATGGTGCGCGGCATCGTGCTCGACGTGGCGTACCAGCTCAAATAGACCGGAGCATAGCCATGGACCGCCGAAACTTTCTCAAGTTGGCCGCGTCGGCGCCGTTGCTCGGACTGCCGGCTGGCCTCGCCACCGATGTCGCGTGGGCAGCGATGCCTGCTGGCCCAAATTACCGCAACCTGGTCGTGCTCGTGGAGCTCAAGGGTGGCAACGACGGGCTGAACACCGTTATCCCCTATACGAACGCAACCTACTATGCGTTGCGCCCAAAGCTCGCGATTCCGCGCGACGACGTCGTCGCGCTGACCGACAACGTCGGCCTGCATCCCGCGCTCGCGCCACTGCTGCCCTTCTGGAAGCGCAAAGAACTTGCTGTACTTCAAGGTGTCGGTTATCCCGAGCCCAACCTGTCGCATTTTCGCTCGATCGAGATATGGGACACGGCATCCAGCAGCGAACAATACCTTCAGGAAGGCTGGTTGACCCGCGCTTTCGATGCAGCCCCCGTACCGCCGAACTTTCGCAGCCGACGGCGTGATCATCGGAACTCCCGATCTCGGTCCGCTGGCAGGTGGTGGCACGCGCGCGATCACGCTGAACAGCACCGAGCAGTTCCTGCGCCAGGCACGGCTCGCTGCGCGGGAAGGGCAATCGCGCAACAAGGCGCTGCAGCACATCCTCAAGGTCGAGGCCGATATCATGCAGGCGGCGTCGCATCTGTCGGCCGACAAGGCGTTTACGACCGAGTTTCCCGCCACGGGATTCGGCGCAGCAATGCGCACGGCGGCGCAGGTCATCGCCAACCAGGCTGGCGTCGCGGTCGTGCGCGTCACGCTGACCGGTTTCGACACGCACAGCGCTCAGCCTGGTACGCAGGCACGACTGCTTACGGAGTTCGCCAACGGCATCGTCGCCTTGAAGGGCGCGCTGGACGAACTCGGCAGATGGAACGACACGCTGGTGGTCACGTATGCAGAGTTCGGGCGCCGTCCCAAGGAAAACCTCTCCAACGGTACCGATCATGGCACGTCGAGCGTTCATTTTGCGCTGGGCGGCCGTGTTGCCGGCGGCATGTTCGGCGAGCAGCCGTCTCTCGATCGACTGTCGGGCGACGGCAATCCCGACTATGCGATCGACTTCCGCAGCGTGTATGCGACCGTGCTCGACAAGTGGTGGGGCGTGCCGTCATCCGGACCGCTCGGCGGCCGCTTTGCTCCGGTACCGATATTGCGCGCTTGAGGGCGTCGAAGGAGGAATCGAGTCTCAGGCGGAGTTCGCGTCCCACGCCGCGACAAATTCCTGCCAGTGCGGTTGGACGGACGCGACCAGCTTCTCGCGCGCCACCGAAATCTCCGTCGCATACTCGGCGGCGGTGAGTATCCCGCGCATGAGTTGGAAGCGCAGATACAGCAGATACGTATTCATCGCGTCGGTCTCGCAATAGCGACGGATCTCGTCGATCTTGCCGGCGGCAAACGCCGCATGAACCTGGCTGCCGTCGATGCCGAGCTTGCCCGGGAAACCGCATAGCCGCGCCATGACGTCGAGACCGGCCGATGCGCGCGGCTGATACATCGCCAGCACGTCCATCAGATCGAGATGGCGCGTGTGGTAGCGGCCAAGATAACTGTTGAACCTGAACTCGCGGTCATCGTCGCCCCAGTCCCAGAACTTCGCCGCTGTGACGCCGTGGACCATTGCCCGGTGGTTCAAAACCGGCAGATCAAAGCCCCCGCCATTCCATGACACCAGTTGCGGTGTGTAGCGGTCGACCCCGTCGTAGAAGCGGCGGATGAGTTCGGCTTCGGCATCGGAGGCCTCTCCCAGCGACCAGACGCGGAACGCGTTCCCTTCGCGCATCGCGCATGCAATTGCGACCACGCGCTGCAAGTAGAGCGGCAGAAAATCCCCGCCGGTGGCCGCTCGGCGCTGCTGCAGCGCCCAGCCGACCACGTCGGCGTCTGCAAGCGTCGCAGGCAGGCGATGCAAGCGGCGCAACCCGTCGACATCGGGGATCGTCTCGATATCGAAAACGAGCGTGGGAGTCATGATTGCCGCCGCAGGCGGCGCACTCAGCCGGGAAATACGCCCGTCGAGAGGTAGCGGTCACCGCGATCGCAGGCGATGAAAACTATGGTCGCGTCGCTTACTTCCTGCGCAATGCGCAACGCGACCGCGCATGCCCCGCCCGACGAAATGCCGGCAAAAATGCCCTCGTCGTGCGCCAGCCTGCGCGCCATCTCCTCCGCATCGGCCTGCGACACGAGTTCGACGCGGTCGACACGCTTGGCGTCGTAGATTTTCGGCAGGTACGCTTCGGGCCATTTGCGAATGCCTGGGATCTGCGAGCCTTCGTCCGGCTGGCAGCCGATGATCGCAATCGCCGGCTTCTGTTCCTTCAGGAAGCGCCCGGCACCCATGATCGTTCCCGTCGTGCCCATGCTCGAAACGAAATGGGTGACCTTGCCGTCGGTGTCGCGCCAGATTTCGGGGCCGGTCGTGCGGTAATGCGACAGCGGATTGTCGGGGTTGGCGAACTGGTCAAGGATGATGCCCTGCCCTTCGGCGCGCATACGCTCGGCGACGTCGCGCGCCGTCTCCATGCCGCCGGCCTTCGGCGTGAGTATGATTTCCGCGCCGAATGCGCGCATCGTCTGGCGCCGTTCCAGCGAAAGGTGCTCCGGCATCACCAGCACCATGCGAAAGCCGCGCATCGCCGCCGCCATCGCGAGCGCGATGCCGGTATTGCCCGACGTCGCCTCGATCAGAGTATCGCCCGGCTTGATCTGCCCCCGTTTTTCCGCCTCGACCACCATCGACAGCGCGGGTCGATCCTTGACCGATCCTGCCGGATTGTTGCCCTCGAGCTTGGCCAGAACAACGTTGGACGTAGCGCCAGGGATGCGCTGCAGACGGACCAGCGGCGTATTGCCTACCGTGTCCTCGATCGTCTTGTACATGGTGCAGGCTTCACAAAAAGCGAGTCCGATTGTACCCGACCTCGCCGCCGTGACCATCGAGCGGCGCGCTCCATCGTTAGCGCAAGTCTTCCGTAGAAAAAAGCAAACCCCGCCACATCGGGCGGGGTCGGCCGAAACCGCAAGATTGACTACTTCGTGGTTTTGGCATCCTTGTCGTCCTTGGACTTCGTATCCTTGGCCGACTTATCCGTCTTGGCCGTGGCATCCGCGGCCGCAGGCTCCTTCTTGGCCTTCGCATCAGTCTTGGCCTTCGCATCGGCGTCCTTCTTGGCCTTCGCGTCAGCCTTGGCCTTCGCATCGGCATCCTTCTTGGCCTTTGCCTCCGCGTCCTTGGCGTCCTTCTTCGCCTTGTCGTCCGCTGCCTTAGCGTCCTTCTTGGCCTTCTCCTCCTTGGCAGCGTCATCCTTTGCCTTGGCCTTGGCTTCCTTGTCCGCCTTGGCTTTTTCCGCTTTGGTCATCTTCGCGTCTTTCGCCTCGGGCGCAGGAGTTGCGGCGGCCGCTTTCGCGTCGGCTTTTGCTTCCGCCTTCGCGGGCGTCCCGGAAGAGGCAGGCGCAGGTGCCGCAGCGGGCGCGGCGGCCGCAGGCGACGCCGTCTTGGCTGGAGCTGCAGGCGCAGGTGCTGCACTTGGAGCAGGAGCCGGCGGGGCAGCCTTGGTTTCAGCCTTTGCCGGCGCAGCGTTGACGGGCGTAGTGGCACCCGTTACCGAGATCAGGCCCTTGATCTTGCCATACGTACCTTCTTTGATCCCGTTGACCTTCATGATGTCCTCGGGCGTCTTGAATGGCCCGTTCTTGGTGCGGTAGTCGACGATGGCTTGCGCCTTGACCGGACCGATTTCAGGTAACGCGTCGAGCTCTTCCTTGGTTGCGGTATTGATGTTCACAGCAGCAAACGCGAACGCCGAGAACAAAAGCATGACGAGCAAAAGTAAGAATTTCTTCATGATCCCCTCCGAGCGGAAAAATTGCGTCATCCCCATGGCGCCGGGCGTACCGGTTCTTCGCCGGACTCCTAAACGCCGGTGCGATGTTATGCGTTGACCTGCGATTGCGCAAGGAGCGTGCGCACGCATTGCGCGACGCCCTCGTCGATGCCCATCAAAGAAGCCGTGTAGCCGGCACCGCGCAAACGGGTCATGTCGGCCTGGGTAAGGCTCTGGTACCTCTGCGCCAGTCCCGGCGGAAATGCAATGTATTCGATGGCACCGGCCCGGTGAAGCGCGTCGAAAGCCATCGGCTCGGCTCCTTCCGCCTGGCGGCAGGCGTTGATGGTAGCTGCGGCCACGGAATTAAAGGTCGCCGCTGTTCCGGTGCCGAGATTGAAAATGCCCGATCGGTCAGGGTGATCGAGAAAATGGAGATTCACGGCAACGACGTCGCCGACGTTGACGAAGTCCCGCCGTTGCTCGCCGGCCGAGTAACCGCCCGAACCCTCGAACAGTTGCACCTTGCCCGAACTGCGATACTGGTTGAAAAAATGCCACACGACCGACGCCATTCGGCCCTTGTGACCTTCGCGCGGACCATAGACGTTGAAATAGCGAAACCCTGCAATCTGCGCAGTGCGTTCGGGCAACGTCCTGCGCACGTACTGGTCGAACAGGAACTTCGAGTAGCCATAGACGTTGAGCGGTGCCTCGCAGCTCCGCTCCTCGCGGAAAGACTTGCTCGCGCCATACACCGCTGCCGACGACGCGTACAGAAGCGGGATGTCGTTGTCCTGGCAATGCTCAAGCAACGTCGCCGAATAGCGATAGTTGTTCGCCAGCATATAGCGCCCGTCGGTTTCCATCGTATCCGAGCAAGCGCCCTGGTGCAGCACCGCCGCGATATCGTCGTCGAAATCGCCGTCCCGAAGCCGCACGAGAAATTCGTCCTGATCGAAGTAGTCCGCGATTTCGCAGTCGACGAGGTTGCGAAACTTGTTGCTGTCCGCGAGATTGTCAACCGCGAAAATGCGCGTGTCGCCTCGCGCGTTGAGCGCCTTCACGAGATTCGAACCAATGAATCCGGCGGCGCCGGTGATGACGGTGTACACGGTGGTTCCTCGTGATCTGGCTGGCTACAACTCGATGTCGACTTTGCCGATGTGCGTACTGACGCACGGCACACGCGGCGCCACAGCGCACAGCAATTCATACCCTACCGTGCTCGCCGCGGCCGCCACATCGTCCACCGAAAGACCCTCGCCCCACAGGATTACCGGACTGCCCACCGCCGCCTCCGGCACGTCGGTCAAGTCGACCGTCATCATATCCATCGAGACACGCCCGGCGGTGCGCACTTTCTTTGCGCACACCAGGACGGGGGTACCGTTGGGAGCGTGTCGCGGATAACCGTCCGCGTAACCGCATGCTATGACGCCGACGCGATGCGCCCGGGCCGCCGTGTAGCCCCCACTGTAACCTACGCTGGCGTTGGCTTTCAGGTCCTGGATGGCGATCAGTTCACTGCGAAGGGTCATCACTGGCGTGAGCCCGAGGCTCTCCGCGTTGTCGTATGGAAATGGCGAAGACCCGTAAAGCATGATTCCCGGCCTGACATAGTCGCCGCCCACTTCGGCGAAGCGCAGCACACCGGCGGAGTTGGCCACCGTGCGCGGATAAGGCAGTCCTTTGCATGCACCTTCGAATATGCGAAGCTGATCATGCAACCCGTCGTCGTCCTCCGCACGCGCGAGATGAGTCATGAGACGCAGCGCAGCAACGCTCGCTGTGTTCGATAAACGCTCAGCGACAGCGTGGACATCATCGGGTTTGAAGCCCAGGCGATTCATGCCGGAATTCACCTTGATGAACACTTCCAGCGGCCGAGATAGTGTCGCGGTCTCCAACATGCGTATGTGATCCGTGTGGTGCACAACTACGGCGAGGCGCCGCGCGGCGATCTCCGTCAACTCGTCCGGAGCAAAAAAACCTTCGAGTAGCAGGATGCGTCGCGCATAATGCTGCTCGCGCAGTGCCACGGCGGCGTCGAGCTCAAGCAGAGCGAGACCATCCGCCTCGGTCAGCGCGGGCAACACACGCAACAGGCCGTGCCCGTAGGCGTTGGCCTTGACCACCGCCAGGACCTGTGCACCTGCAGCGCGCTGCGCTGCAATGCCGAGGTTGGCCCGCAATGCGGCGAGATTGATCTGGGCCAGGATGGGGCGGGTCATGACAGCGCGTAACTGAACCTGCGCCAGCCGGTTTTGTCAGAGAAGTGAAACGTGGTATAAGGCGCGAGCCGCTAGCGCCGGACGAAGGACCAATTATACACAAGGCGCGGCGCGCTCCGGCGTCTACTGCCGGAGCGGAGGAAAGGGCGAGAACTCGCGCAAACGAGGACGATGAAGGCCGGGTTCTACATCATCATGGCGGCGCAGTTTTTTTCGTCGCTCGCCGACAACGCGCTGCTGGTCGCTGCCATTCAAATGCTGCGGGACCTGGACTCGCCGGCATGGATGACCCCGGCGCTCAAACAGTGCTTCGTGATCTCGTACGTCCTGCTCGCGCCGCTGGTCGGTGCGTTTGCGGACTCCATGCCGAAGGGTCGCGTGATGCTGGTCACCAACGGCATCAAGATCGTCGGCTGTTCGCTGATGCTTTTCACGTTGCACCCCCTTGCGGCGTACGCGATTGTCGGGCTCGGCGCGGCGGCGTATTCGCCGGCAAAATACGGAATACTCACGGAATTGCTGCCGGCGAGGCAATTGGTAATCGCGAACGGCTGGATCGAAGGGACCACGGTCACCTCGATCATCCTCGGAGTATTGCTCGGCGGAATCCTGATTGCCGGGCCGGTGTCGAGCGTGCTGCTGGCGATCGACATTCCGCGCATCGAGACGGGAATCAACACGCCACCGCAGGCGGCGATCTCCGTGATCATGGGGTGCTACGCGATTGCCGGCCTGTTCAACTGGTACATTCCCGACACCGGAGTAGCCCATCGCTCTCCGAGCAAGAATCCCATCTTCCTGATCCGCGAATTCGGCCATTGTTGCGCGTTGCTGTGGCGCGACAAGCTCGGCCAGATTTCGCTGGCGACCACGACGCTGTTCTGGGGTGCCGGCGCAACGCTGCAATTCATCGTCATCGACTGGGCGGCTTCTCACCTGTGCTACAACCTGTCGCGCGCGTCCTACCTGCAGGGGGTGGTCGCCATAGGCATCGCGCTCGGCGCAGTCGCGGCAGCCAAGCTCGTATCGTTGCGCAGCGCCGTCAAGGTGCTTCCGCTGGGAATCCTGATGGGCCTTGGCGTGATCGCGATGATCTACGTCATGCGGCTCGAAACCGCGGTGATTCTGATGACCGCCATCGGCGCATTCGCCGGCTTTTTCGTCGTTCCGATGAACGCGCTGCTGCAGCATCGCGGCCACGTACTGATGGGGGCGGGGCATTCGATCGCCGTGCAGAATTTCAACGAGAATATCGGCGTGCTGGTCATGCTTTCGTTTTATGCACTGCTGGTTTTCCTCGGGCTTTCGACCAACGCCGTCATCGTGCTTTTCGGCCTGTTCGTCGCCGGCACCATGGCCTTGGTGATGTGGCGCCACCGCATGAATCTTGCAGCAGGCGATCTGCTGCATCTCATCTCCGGCGAACAACCAAAAGCGACCCCAGGACGATAGCTCAAAGCACGATGGGTTGATCCGGCAATTCGTTTGGTCCCGCACTCTTGCGGGGAAAATGATGTGCCAGCAGCCCGTTGATCGCATCGATGCCATCGACGGCGCCGTCGCTAAAACGCTTCTCGCGGAACGCGGCCTCCATTCCCCGGCAAATCGCCTGCCACGCCTCGTCGCCAACCTTGCGATGGATGCCCCGGTCGGCAATGATTTCCACGTCGCGGTCCGCCAGCAACAGGTAAATCAGTACACCGCAGTTCTCCTCGGTGTCCCATATTCGCAGGCGACTGAACACTTCGAGCGCGCGCTCGCGCGGCGTCTCTCCGCGGACTAACTGCCCCATTGGCAAGGCACCTTCGACAACAAAGCGAACCTGCCCGCTGTGTCTCGCCTCGCCGCCCGCGATCGCCGCCTCGATGCGCTTCATCACCGTCGCCGGGAAGGCGCGGCGCGCCGACCAGTGATCAGTCACCAGGTGTCGCCCGAAGCGTAGTGGTTTGCGTTCGATCATGCCGAAGACCTAGTTCCATCCACCCGACGCACCGCCACCGCCAAAGCCACCGCCCCCGCCCGAGAATCCCCCGCCACCGCCGCCTCCACCGCCAAAGCCGCCTCCCCCAAAACCGCCCCCGCCAAGGCCGCCTCCGCCCATGCCGCCGCGCCCGCCGAGGACCGAAAACAGAATGATCAGGAACGCGACGACCCCTGCAATGCCCGCGATCAGCAGCGACCCGGCAATGAACCATGCGGCCGCGCCTGCGATCCCGCCGCCGACCAGCGACCCGCCAAGATTTCCAAGGACAGAGCGCAGGACACCGCCAACGAGCGGAACAGCGACCAGGAGCACAATGAACAACGTGCCGAAATCGATGTTGCCGGAACGTGTCGGCTTGCGCGCGGTTTTGCCGGGCGGCGGAAGCGGTTTGCCATCGTCGACGACTGCCATGATGCGATCGACGCCGGCGTCGATGCCCGCAGCGAATTTTCCCTGCGAGAACAACGGCGCGACGCTTTCGCCGATGATGCGGCGCGACGTCACGTCGGTGAGCACGCCCTCGAAACCGTAGCCGACTTCGATGCGCATCCGCTTGTCGTCCTTGGCGACGATGAGGATGGCGCCGTTGTCCTCGCCTTTCTGCCCGATTTTCCAGGTGTCGGCGACGCGGATCCCGTAATCTTCGATCGTCTCCGGCGCCGTGGTCGGCACGACAAGCACCGCAAGCTGATTGGTCGTGCGCGCCTCCCAGGCGCTCAGCTTCGAATCCAGCGCCTGCCGCTCACCAGGTGAAAGCGTATTGGTGAGATCCGTGACATGACTGGTCAGCGGGGGAATCGGCCGCAGCCCATCCTTGTTGGTGTCCCAGGTTGCCGCGCCCGCGGCGCACATCATTACAACGGCTGCAACACCTGTTGCCAGGCGGACTGTCGCACGCGCGTTCGTCATGGCGCGCACCTCGCCACGCGCCGTAACGTCTTACTTCGCCGGTGCGGGTGCGGGTGCCGCCGCAGGCGCTGCAGGTTGCTTGGCGAAGTCCACCGTCGGCGGCGCGCTGATCGCTTTTTCGTTGTCGACGGTGAAATTGGGCTTTGCATCCATCTTGAACAGCATCGCGGTCAGGTTGGTCGGAAAGGACCTGACCGTGACGTTGTACTCCTGCACCGACTTTATATAGCGGTTGCGGGCGACGGCGATCCGGTTCTCCGTACCTTCCAGTTGGGCCTGCAGGTCGCGGAAGTTCTGGTCCGACTTGAGGTTCGGATAATTCTCGGCCACGACCAGCAGCCGCGACAAGGCCGACTGCAACTGACCCTGCGCCGCCTGGAACTTGGCGAAGGCGGCCGGGTCGTTGATCAGTTCGGGTGTCGCCTTGATGCTGCCGACGCTTGCACGCGCGTTGGTAACCTCGGTGAGGACTTGCTGCTCTTGCGCCGCATAGCCTTTGACCGTGTTGACCAGGTTGGGAACCAGATCGGCGCGACGCTGATACTGGTTCAGCACTTCCGACCACGCCGACTTGATTTGCTCGTCCTGGCGCTGAAGGTCGTTATAGCCGCAGCCGGACAGCGATAGAACGACGACGATCGTTGCGACCGCGCTTAGCGTCGACCCGAAGATATTGCGCATTGTAAATTCCCCCGAATATGCCTGGCGGCCGACTTCCCGCCTGTCGTTAGTTGGGGCCGCCTGCGCGGTTGGCAAGTCGCCGTCGACTTACAGCGTGCGTATCGTGGCCCGAGCAAGGCACAGATCTTCCCACGCCTTCGCCTTGTCGGGCAAGTTGCGAAGGAGGTAGGCCGGATGGTAGGTCACGATCAACGGTACCGAGCCGTAACGATGAATCCGTCCACGCATGCTGGCGATGGTAGCGTCGATGTTGAGCAGCGTCGTCGCGGCGCTTTTACCCAGCGCGAGGATGATCTTCGGGCGAATGAGTTCTATCTGCCGGTCCAGATAAGGCCGACACGACTCGATCTCGACCGGCGTCGGGGCGCGGTTGCCCGGCGGGCGGCACTTGAGCACGTTGGCAATGTAGACGTACCGGTCCCGCCGCATGCCCAGCGCGGCAAGCATGTTGTCCAGCAGACGCCCGGCTTGTCCGACAAACGGTTCGCCTTTTGCATCTTCTTCTGCGCCGGGTGCTTCTCCGATCAGCATCCATTCGGCGCGACGATCGCCCACGCCGGGCACCGTGCGGTTGCGCGTCTTGCAAAGCGTGCAGGCATCGCATGCGGCGACGTCGGCGGCGAAGTCGGTCCAGCCGAGCGCGGCGATGCGCGCGGGACGATCGGTCGCCCCGGCGTCGCGCAGCACAAATTCCCGGGCGAGCGCCGAATCACGGGCGACAGGCGCAGCGCGGTGACCGGGAGGCCGCACCGTACCATCGCGTAAACGCCACTCGGGCAGCAATCCGAGTTCCCGCAGAACGTCGTAGCGATCGACCATGGCAACTCAGCGGTCGCGCAATGCGCAGCGCAGGACCAGCGCGTCCTCGCGCACCGCACCCGCATGCGATGCCGGATAATAACCCGCACGACGCGCGACAGGCGCGAAGCCCTCGGCGGAGTAGAGACCGATCGCCGCAGCATTGGACGCTCGCACTTCCAAAAAGCACTGGTCGGCGCCGAGCGCCGCAGCATCGGTCAGGAAGCGCCGCAGCAGCTCACGCCCGATGCCGCGACGGCGCAGTGCGTCTATAACCGTAAGATTGAGCAGTTGCGCCTCGCAGGGAGCAAACATCAGAACGCCGTAAGCGACGATGCTTGCGTTTGCCTCGCCTACTGTGGCGCCATAGCCCGCCGCCAGCGCGTCGCGAAAGTTGCCCGCTGTCCAAGGCGCTGTATGCGCGCCGGCTTCGATTGCGGCAACCGTCGCGAGGTCGGCTTCGCGCATTGGTCGCCACGTGATTTCCGGCGTCGCGCAAATGGCCGCGGCAAGCGTCGCGCTCACAGCATCGAGCCCGCGGCGCGTTCTGCCGTTGTCAAGGCGACGCGATGGCGTACATAAAGCGGCGCCGCATCGCGCGCGGCGACGCCTGCTCCCGCCACGAAACCCGGCAGCGCGAGTGCGCCAATGGCGCTTGCGGTCGGGATGATCCCTGCGTCGCAACGGACTAGCGCACCTTCAAGCCGCAGTGCCAGCGCCGGGTAGACGCCGAAGGCCCCTCCAACACCAACCCAATTCGATCCGGTCGGCACGGGTGCTCTTTCTGGCGCAGTGACCGCCGGTGCCACGCGCTCACGCCAGGACGTACCTTCGTATTCGTAGGCAGCGACGTAGACCTCGCGCATTCTCGCGTCCAGCGCGGCGACGACACGGGTGCTGCCGTCGCGCAAGCGCGTCACCTCCGCCATCGCCGCCAGCGTCGGAATGCCGATGACAGGCAGGCCGGCGCCAAGCGCCAGTCCCTGCGCGACGCCGCAAGCAATGCGCAGACCCGTGAACGAGCCAGGGCCGGAGCCGAAGGCGATCCCGTCAAGCGCGCTGACGCCAATTCCCGCGTCGGCGAGGACCGCTGCAATCATCGGCAGCAGCAGTTCCGAGTGGCGCTGACCCGCAACCGTGCTGCGTTCGACAAATCCTTCTCTCCCGCCAAGTGCAACGGCGCACATTTCGGTCGACGCATCGAGCGCGAGTATCCTCATGGCGCAATTCTACCGTGACACCGGATGTGCTCGCTGAGGCGCGGTACGTCGCCGGTACAATTCAGCACGCGCCCCATTTGGCGGCGAAGAGAACAAGGCATGGACCCTGTCGTCATCACTGCGCTTGACCAGGAAGGCCGTGGCATCGCACATGTCGACGGCAAGGCTGTGTTCGTCGAGGGCGCGCTGATCGGCGAGCGCGCCAGCATAGAAGTCTTCCATCGCAAGCCCAAATACGAGTTGGCACGCGCGATGGAAATACATGCCCCCAGCGCCTCGCGCACGACCCCACGCTGCCGGTATTTCGGCGTGTGCGGAGGCTGCAGCCTTCAGCACGCGGAGGCCGGCGCGCAGGTTGCAGCCAAACAGCGTGTCCTCGAGGATGCGTTGTGGCATATCGGCCGCATCCAGCCACAGCAAATGCTCGCACCGATCCACGGCCCGACGTGGGAATACCGGCAGCGCGCGCGGCTGTCGGTACGCGACGTCCCCAAAAAAGGCGGCGTTCTGGTCGGCTTTCGCGAGAAAAAATCGAGTTACGTCACGGACATGACGAGCTGCGAGGTCCTCCCGGCCCGCATTTCCGCGCTGCTGCCGGAGCTGCGTTCGCTGGTGGGGCGGCTTTCGATACACGATCGCGTACCGCAGATCGAGCTCGCATGCGGCGAAAGCACCGCAGGGCCTGTCGATGCGCTGGTGTTGCGCATTCTTGCGCCGCAGTCGGACGACGACGAACGCGAACTCGTCGCGTTTGCGGATCGCCATCGCGTTCACATCTGGCTGCAGCCGGGGGGACCGGCCACCGCCCGGCCTTTTCATCCGAAGGAATGCCAGCTCGCCTACGCTCTGCCCGACTTCGGCGTTTCGTTCGCCTTCGATCCAACCGATTTCACGCAGGTCAACGCCGACGTCAACCGCGTGCTCGTGCGCCGCGCAATCGCCCTCCTCGATCCCGCGCACGGCGAACGGATCGCTGATTTCTTCTGTGGCCTCGGCAATTTCACGTTGCCGATCGCCCGTCGCGGCGCAAGCGTGATCGGGGTCGAAGGCAGCGCCTCACTGATTCGCCGCGCACAAGCCAATGCCACCGCCAATGGACTCGCGTCGAACGTGACATTCGCAATCGCCAATCTGTTTGAAGCGACCGCGGAGAGCGTGGCTGCGCTTGGCGCTCTGGACAAAGCGCTGATCGACCCGCCACGGGAAGGCGCGATAGCGCTTGTCAAGGCGCTCCCGGCGCACGGCCTCACGCGTGTCGTTTACGTCTCGTGCAATCCGGCAACGCTGGCGCGTGACGCGTCGGTAATGGTGAACGGGAGTGGCTACGTCCTGCGCGCGGCCGGCATCGCCAACATGTTTCCGCACACTGCCCACGTTGAGTCGATCGCGTTATTCGAGCGCTGACTGTCGCCAAAACAAAGGGCGCCCGGAGGCGCCCTTTGCCAGCCGACTATCGCCGTTCAGTCGCGTTGACCGGTGAAGATCAGCAGCAGGTTCAGGATGTTGACGAAAATGTTGAAGATATCCAGGAACAGGCTGATCGTGGCCATGATGTAGTTGTTCTGGCCTCCGCGGACGATCTGGTTCAGATCGTACAGCAGGTACATCGAGAAGATCAGCACGGCGACCGCCGAGATCGTGATCGCGACCGCCGGCACCTGGAAGAACAGGTTGGCCAGCGACGCCACGATCAGCAGAATCACCCCGACGAACAGAAACTTGCCGAGGAAGCTGAAGTCTCGCTTCGACACTGTAGCGATGGCCGCCATAACAAAGAACACGGCCGCAGTCATCCCGCCCGCCAGGGCGACCAACTCGCCGCCGTTCTTGAGCCCTGCCGCGTATTGCAGCATCGGCGCGAGCATCACGCCCGAGACGAACGTGAAGCCGAAAACCGCGGCGACGCCCCAGCTGCTGTTGCGTAGCGCGGAGACGACGAACAGCATGCCGAACATCGCGCCGAACATCAGCAAAGGCGCCAAGATCGGCGACGTCTTGTACAGCGCCGCGAAATTCATCGACATGCCCGCATATGCTCCGACAACCGTCGGCAGCATGGACAGCGCGAGCAACCAGTACGTGTTGCGGATGACGCTGTTCTGGTCCAGCACGACCGAGGTGCCAACACCTGGCGCCTTCCATGTCGACTGACTGCTTTCGATCGGAACTGGCTTCATTTGCGATTCCATAGTTTGCCCTCTACCAAGGCGACGGAATTCCGTCGCTGCATTAGACTAGCAGAACTGCGCAAGGTTTCAACTTCTAATTCGGCTCGCCGTCAATTGGCACCGCGAGCGCCGGCACAGGGATGGGTGGCAGAGCGGTTGAATGCACCGGACTTGAAATCCGGCGAGGGTGCAAGCCCTCCGTGGGTTCGAATCCCACCCCATCCGCCATCGGCAAAAATTTCATGGCCTTCAAGTTGATGATCAACTCCGTCCAGCTACGTTCGCGTGAGTCCAGTCACCTCACACTTCTACTCTGAAAATAGCGTCACAGTGGCATCTTCGGCGTGGCATGACCAATTCCAGCAACGCGCGACAGCGTCCAGCTAGGCGTCTTGACGTCCGGGGGTAGACGGGGGTAGATTACAGCCACATACCCCTGCTTTCGGAGTCTACCCCCATGCCGCTTTCTGACGCCAAGGTGCGAAACGCGAAAGCTGATCCAGCGAAATCACAACGTCTCTGGGACAGCGGCGGTCTCTACCTTGAGGTATCTCCAGTTGGGGGAAAACTCTGGCGTTTCAAGTACCGCTTTAACGGCAAAGAGAAGCTGCTCGCGCTGGGCAGATGGAAGGCAGTATCGCTTGCGGAGGCTCGCGACCGGCGCGACGCCGCCAAGAAACTCCTTGCACGCCAGATCGACCCGGCAGAGCAACGCAAAGAGGAGAAGCGCGCTCGATGCTAACCGCGACGCCAACAGCTTCGAGGCAGTCGCCCGTGAGTGGTACGCAAAGCAAGAGCACGTCTGGGTGCCGCACCACGCCTCGGACGTGCTGCGCCGCCTGGAATCGAACCTCTTCCCGGACTTGGGCGAGAAACCAATCGCCTCGATTACCGCGCCGATGTTGTTGGCAGCCGCGCGAAAGATCGAGCAGTCGGGGTGCGTACGATCTTGCCCACCGTGTTGTGCAAGTGGCCTCGCAGATTTTCCGCTATGGTGTGGCGACTGGTCGCTGCGAGCGCGATCCGGCGCCGGACCTCCGTGGCGCCCTCGCCCCGCACAAGGCGCGCAATCAGGCCGTCGTCAAAACCGGAGGAGGTTCCCGGCCTGCTACGCGCAATGGCCGACTACGACAAGATTGGTGACCGCCAGACGGCGCTGGCGTTACGGCTTCTGGCCCTGACGTTCGTCCGTACGGGCGAGTTGATCGGCGCCGAGTGGTCCGAAATCGACGTTGGCGGCGCAACGTGGGTCGTTCCTGCCGAGCGGATGAAGATGAAGACTGAACATGTCGTGCCGCTGTCGCGGCAGGCCGTTGACGTTCTTGGCGAACTGCGCAAGCTCGCGAAGGGTAGTCGTTACGTGCTGCCCGGTCGGAATCCCGACAAACCCATCAGCAACAACACCTTGTTGTTCGCGCTGTACCGTCTCGGCTACAAAGGCCGCATGTCAGGCCAGGGTTTCGCGCGATGGCATCGACGATGCTTAACGAAGCAGGCTTTCGACCCGATGCCATCGAACGCCAGCTCGCCCACTGCGAGAGAAACGACGTGCGAGGTGCTTACAACAAGGCTGAGTACCTCCCTGAGCGTCGGGAGATGATGCAGCGATACGCAGACATGATTGATGCGCTCGCGCAGGGTGCAAAGATTCTCCCACTGAAGCGCACCAAATAGTCCGCACTCGCCAGCAGGGTTCAGAGCAACGTCTTAGCGGACCTTCTGCAGCACGCCCGCGAGCTTCTGGAGATCATCCGGGACGAGGTTATGATCGCGAACGGGGCGATGCCCAAGACTGCGCAGGATGCCTTGGACGAGCTGCAATATCGAGTGGCGACGCTGGAGACATTGCTCGTACCGCGCCATTAAGCTGGTCCGACGACTCCGTCAGATCAAGCGGCGGGATGACGGGAAAGCGCACCTGGCCCTTGCATGGTCTGAAAAACTCCAAAGGCGGTGGCGCGAATCCCTATGCCGCGCGCAAACGCATGGATGTTGTGGACAAGTCTGTGCATTCGCGGTGGATATGCGGTGCAGCAATATCGAATCCCGGTCTACTTCGCTGATTTCCCGAAGCTTTTTGAGCAGTCCTTTTGTGCATCAAAAAGCACTTGCGTCGCCCGACACGAGCCACTATGATTAGTGTTGATGTAGCACTTCAACACAAGATGTGGTAGGCTTGATTTCTAAGGGGAATCCCAACGCCCAAGTATCGCCAGACACAATCTAATTCGCATCAAGAGGGAAGCGCGTCTCAAGACCGCTTCCGCCAACCGGCCTGATCGGGCACGGTGGAAAGAAGATGTGGCCCTGAGGGCAAAGATGTTCGATCCGAACACAAAACCCTCGTGGCATTGCCGGAGGGTTTTTTTTTGGGAAATGTTCATCGCTGTTGTGATAGCGGCATGAGGCCGGCGCAGGCACGGCGCGTTGCGCCAAGTCAGGCGTGTTAGCCGATGTGCCTACGACAGCAACTCCAAAACTGTCAGACACGTACGCCAGTCGCTCAGCTGGTGCGATGAGCGCCCGGCGATGTCGACCGCCAGACCCGGAGAACGCCTCTCTCGCCAACGGTTCACAACGAGGGCTTGCCGGCCACCAAGGCCGCTCGTGCCCAGCGTTATTGATGTCAAGTCAAAAAGGGAAGGTTCCAATGAGTAGCAACGTGCTGCGGATGCCACAGGTATCGAAGCGTGTTCGACAGTCAAGTCAACAAGGGGGAGTTTCCAATGAGTAGCAGCGTATTGCGACTGCCACAGGTATCGACGCGTGTCGGCCTCTCGAAAAGCACGATTTATGCACTTATCGCAGAAGGCCGCTTTCCATCCCGATTCCGGTTGGGACGCGAGCGAGCGGCTGGCTCGACGCGGAGATTGATGAGTGGATAGACGAACGGGTCAGGGCGAGAGGCAACGCCGAAGATCAACAAACCAACAGAAGGGAGTCAATATGACACCGCAAAATGAAACGAGCGGCCCGACTGGCATCGGTGCCGCTCGCGAAACTCAAACACACACAAAACGAACTCTACCTCCAACTTCGAGACTGCGCAAGAGGTCGGGGATAGAGACTCTGCTCCGCCGCTGTCGACGGTCGAACTGCTGCGAGCCAGCGACATTCAGATGGAACCCATCCTGTGGCTCTGGCCGGACTGGATTGCCGCAGGAAAGCTGCACATCCTTGCCGGGGCACCGTCGACTGGAAAGACCACTTTGGCGCTTTCCCTGGCGGCGACGATAACCAGTGGCGCAGACTGGCCGGACGGGACGCACTGCGCGGACCCAGGCGACGTGCTGATCTGGAGCGGAGAGGATGACCCGGCGGATACGCTCGCACCACGCTTCGTCGCCGCTGGCGCCGATCTGGACTGCGTGCACTTCGTCGACAGTATCGGAAGGGCGCCAACGGTCACTCCTTCGATCCGGCGCGAGACATGGCGCGACTCCAAGAGGCGGTGGGTAGGACGAACATCCGACCTCGCCTGCTTATCGTCGATCCCATCGTGTCGGCTGTCGGGGGCGATTCGCACAAGAACGCGGAGGTCCGGCGAGGACTGCAACCGCTTGTCGACTTCGGCCACCGCTTTGGCGTCGCGGTCATCGGGATCAGCCACTTCTCGAAAGGCACCGCTGGCGGCGATGTCCTGGAACGAGTTAACGGTTCCCTGGCGTTCGGAGCAGTGGCCCGCTTCGTCTTCGCAACGGCGATTGATAAGGCGAAGGAAGGGGGCGAGCGACGTGTCTTCGTGCGCGCCAAGTCGAATCTCGGACCCTGCGGCGGTGGCTTTGC
>CAWHIS010000022.1:0-185743 GCA_963829375.1 uncultured beta proteobacterium
AGGCCATCATCGAGCATCGCAAAACGTCCGCTCGCCGTAACAACCATCTGCCGATAGACACCTGTGATGCGCCCTCCGTTGACCAGCGGTCGATGAACCATGCCCGTCTCGCCCGCCAATGCCTTGGCGACCCCGTCGAGATCGCGCTGCCGAAGCGCCGTCAGCAGATTAGACGGCAATTTCAGGCGGTCGCCATCGCGTTGCGCGAAGCCATGCTCGATGAGGAAATCTACGCGCTTACGTAGAGCCTCTTTTACGCTCGCGCCAAAGCCACTGCTGGCGATCGTCTCGTCGCCACTAACCAACCTTTGATCTAGCCACGTTGCACCAACCGTCGTCACTTGTCTTTCAATGGGTAGGTGCGAATGCAATTGGACGTCGATGCCACCGGTGCGCTGCCGGTCGTACGCGCGACCCCGCGCCACCAGATCCTTGGAAATCCGCCAGATGCCTTCGGCTTCCCGTTCCACGATTCCCGCGCGGCGCAGTGCCTCCAGGCGCCGGACATGAGCGTCAACGATCTCGTCGGGAGGGTGGTGCGAATCGCCATGCGCCCGAAGGTGCGCGCGATGCTCCGCGGTCAGGTACACGCCGTTTTGACTTAGTGCCGCAACATTGCGATCCGCGGCCCTTGGTGGCGTGGGTCGTACTTCGATGATGCCACCGACCGGAAATTCGCTCGGGTCGGCCTGTCCAAGTGGTACATGGTGAGCCCGTCCGTCGATGCCGTCGACGATGACATAGGCCCGCTCGTCGAGCTCGTCCAGGTATCCAGTCGCCACGATGCGGCCAACGATCGGAGCCGCCCCGGAATCGGCAGTAAACAGCGCCAGATCGCGCTGCTGGCCGCGCAGCGCCCGGTGCATAGTTTTGATGATGTCGCCGCGCTCGCCGAGTGCTCTTAACGTTGCCTCGGCCTTGGGCGCGAGCTCCCATACACCGCCGCCTTGCTCCCGGGTCAATCCCATGCCGGCGAGTACCTGGAGGCGACCGAGCAGCAGGTTACGGTGCTGTAGCGCCTCCCGATCGGCGTTGGGCCGGGCCAGGTTAATAGCGCCGTCTCGCGCAAGGGCTTGCAACTGCCGGTCCAGTCCCGTCCATGCCTCCCGGCTCACATCCCGCCGCAGTCTCGCCTGGATCTCGCGTTCGGTGCGTGGCAGCATCGCCGCCCCGTTTGAATTGCCACCAGGCTGTGGTTATGAAAGAAGACATGGAGCCGGTTCGAGTGTACCGGCGTACGGCGACGATCATTTCGATTGTGCTGGCGACGCTGGCGGAACCGCAATGAGCGCACTCGCTGCAGCACTGGGAGGCCCGCATGAGCTCGTGCCGACTCGCGTCGGCGCCTCAAGTTTCCGTCGCCGATGTTTGCGATACATCAAGGGCTGCCGGGCCCCTAGGTGCTATCTTGACTTGATGGGGTTGCGCGAATCGAATCCTCTGCAGAAGGAATCGTGCGCATAGTCGTTTCCATCCAACTGGAGAATGAGTATGGTTAACATTGATGACAGCGAGATTCGTCGCAAAGTGCTTGCGGAGCTCGACTGGGATCCGAGTATTGATGCTTCGGCAGTCGGGGTCGCGGTGAAGGATGGGGTCGTGACGCTGACCGGGTCGATCGCGAATTATTGGCAAAAGAAGGAAGTGGAACGCGTAGTGAAACACGTAATCGGCGTCAAGGCAGTGGCAGAAGATCTGACCATCAAGCTGCCTGGGACGGCGGCACGCAGTGATGCCGACATCGCCCACTCGGTGCTAACTGGCCTCCGTTTCAATGTAGCCATTCCCGCGGATAGCGTTAAGGTGATGGTTGAAAACGGCTGGGTGACGCTCGATGGTGAAGTCGAGTGGCAATATCAGAAGAGCGCGGCCGAGAATGCAATCAAATACCTCATGGGCGTGAAGGGTGTCACTAACAGCATCAGTCTCAGGCCGCGGGCTAGTGCTGCCGATGTGAAGGCGAAGATCGAGAGCGCCTTTGCGCGACGCGCACAACTTGATGCCAACCAAATCAGAGTCGAGGCAACCGACAACAAAGTAATTCTGCGCGGTAGCGTTCATTCCTGGGACGAAAAGGACGATGCCGAACGGGCGGCATGGGCGGCGCCAGGCGTAACAAAGGTCGAGAACGACGTGATGGTCATCCCATGAGTGCTGTCGCACATCGCGTGACTAGAATGTCCTAGAAAGTCTTGCGATAGTCGTGCGCGGCTCGCGCCCAGCGTACCGCGAGCCGGCGCGCGAGACGTGTCGAACGATTACGGCATCGGCGCCGGCCGCCCTGGTCGCCCGAATCGCTCGCTTTAGCGCCGGGTCCGCGGCCATGTCAGCAACCCACGTCATCCCGCGCAGTAGGACCGTGCCCGGTTTGCGTCCCGCCAGAGCCCGCCAGAGCAATGCGCCGTCAGCCGTTGCGGTGGACACATCATCGCCGACCGCGAGCGAGCCTTCGAGCACCAGTTGTATCGCTACAGCGACGTGACCACTGAGCAGTGCGACGTTGCGCAGCCCTCCATGATTTAACGTCCGCTGGAAAATCCGCGCCACGACGTGCTGCGATACTCGCACCGGCGCGAGCTCAGTTCGGAATCCGGTCTTGTCCAGCGTCACCTTGCATACAACCAAATCATCCTGACCCGGTGTCGGACGGAGCTCCGCGTCGAGCACGAGCCACTGCGCCCGGGCCCGCGACCCATGCGGGCGGGCGATGTTTTCGTAGATCAACAGCGGCCCGAAGTGCCCGCGTAGCAACTTCGACACTTCGGACACCGTCAGCACGCCGCCCATGATGCGGGCGAATGCCTTTTCCGATCCGCGCCGCAAATTCTCTATTTCGGCCGACGAAAAGGCGTGCGCGAGCGCAGGATCGTTAGGCGCGATGCGAACGTTTTGTGCGACGGCGGCGCGCACGCGGAATCATCACGCCCGGCGCCGGCGCAGCAAAAATGATACAGCGGCCTGCGCTTCGCCCGCGCCCAGCTTGCGCAACAACGCAGCGCCGGCTTCGTTTGCGGCCTCGTCCACGCGTGGGCCGTCCGCAGGATCGGCGAGCACCGCGCGGCCGGATGCAAGCGCGTCGGATGCCTGCAGCGCAGTGACCTCGATCAACGCGCCGGCCGCGTAGGCAACGCCGTTGAATAACAGTGGGCGAGTAACTCTTATCTTCATCAGGTAATCGCGGTCGTTTTCACGAACGCAGCAACGGCCGGCACCGCGACATCACAAGTCACGAACACGCGCGCCGCCCGGACGCCTTTGGCGAAGTCCTGATACGGATTGATCGTCAACTCGAAACCACTTGACCACAAACCCAAAATCGCGCGAGAGAAATCGCCCGCCAGCATGATTCCAGTCGGCATGTCGGGACTCGCGAATCCGGGCCGATTCAACACGCGATCGTCATCCCATATAAACCGCTCATGGCCACCGGTCACGGCGACGCGCTCCTGCAGCGTCTTGCGCGCATCCGGCGCAGCGATGAATGCAACCCTCGAATCGTCGATCGCGTTGCCGAGAGCTTCGAGCATGTTGCAGCCGTTCGCCCACGCGAAACTTGTACCGCTCTCAGAAGGCAAGTTCAGTGTGCCAAGAATTCCGAGCGGCTCTTCCGTACCGCCGCCCGCGAGTACCGCTTGATCGATCGCCCGGCCGGCCGCGCGTAGCAATTGATCGCCCAGAAACGCTTCGAAGTTCGGCGCTTGCTTCAAGAGCAAGTGCGAATACGAAACCAGAGTGCCGAACGTGTGCGGTGTCATCGGCACTTGCCCGAG
Source organism: uncultured beta proteobacterium (assembly GCA_963829375.1). Taxonomy (GTDB): domain Bacteria; phylum Pseudomonadota; class Gammaproteobacteria; order Burkholderiales; family Casimicrobiaceae; genus PALSA-1003. Next base: position 3,771 of record CAWHIS010000022.1, read on the forward strand.
CGTCTGTTGCACAAGCGTGACGCTCGTTGTCTCGGTTGATAACCACTGCCCGGTCGGCGCAACCGTTTCCACCGGGATAGTGATGTTGCCTTGCAAGTTTTCCACGACCGTGAGACCGGCGCGCGCGGTGACACTCCAGGGCCTTAGTACATCCATAGCAGCGAGATTTTGGACGGGGCGCAAAAATCCGGCCGCGCTATCGGTCGCGACGGTCATCGGCGCCGCAGCGCGAGCGCCAAAGACGGCCCATGGAATGCGCACGCGATGCGGGTCGTGCTTGCCGCCCGCGATTAGCGCCGCGGAGCCACAAATTTCTTTTTCGTAGCCGGAATTCAGACCGCGCTCGGTGCTCATTTCGGTGAACACGCGCTGCAACGAAAATTTCGGCGCCGGCTTCTCAACCACGCCGGCGAGTTCGCCGTAGTAATCCGCCAACGTGCGGGCGATTTGCGCGCGCGGCGATTCGGTGTGCATGTCCATGCGGTCCTCAATCCGAAAGTGTCGCAATCATCTTGCGGTCAACGTCGGCGGCCGCGCAATTGGCAGCGCGTAGATCGCGAAGGTTACTTACGCATTGCCACAACCGGCCGTCGCGGGCCGTGCCGACCCGGCGCAACTCGAAACCGTCGACAGCGTGCCCAGCGCAACGCGCCAGCGCCTTGCCCAAGGATATGAATCCGCCAGCGCGGCCGGTATGCGGTGCGATCGCAGCGGCGAGGGGTTCGTTACCAGGTACAAGCGCCAGCGCGGCCAGGTCCGGCAGCGCCCACACGTTGCCGCGGGTAGCGGTAAAGATTGCCGGCAAAAGGGACGCGAGCCAATCCCGGTCGAGTGGGTCAAGGGCTGGACGAATTCGCGCCATCCGCGCGACCTCCCGCTCGACGAACTCGAGCCGCCAGTTCAAACGGCGCACTTCGGCGCGCAGCGCGTCGCAGCAATCGCGTTCAACCATCGCCAGCCACCGGTTCCGGCGCAGTACCCTTACCGGCCTCCGGCTCCGTTTCCGGCGCGACCTTGCCGAGTCGGCGTTGCATTGCCTGATGCAGCGTGACCTGCGCCTGGTGTAGCTCGTTCCGCAGCGCCTTTAACTGCCCGCCGTGCAGCAATGGGGCCATGTGCCCCTCCAGAACGCTATAGGCCTGCAACGTGTCGTGCGCGATGGCCACGACCGCAATACGCACCTTTTCTCGATTGATCAACGTGCCCGCTAATTCGTCGGCCTGCATCTTGGAAATCCGCGCCAGCGCTTCGGCCCGCTCCAGGCGCGCCGCCGCAATCCGCGGATCAGTTGACGGTGGCTCGATCGGGTGCCGCAGAGGGGTCGGCGCCGTCCGATTTTCGTCAAGATTCTCGGCCCGCCACTTTTGCGCCGCAGGAAGGCTCAGTGGCATCCCACGCTTGACCAGCGCGCCGACCGCCTGCCGGCTAATCCCCAACTGTCTGGCGAGCACGTACTGCGATTGCTTCGGCCGTGCCATGAAAACGTCCCTTCAAAAAAAGAAATACGGCAACCAATCAAAATCCGCGTCAGTAGCTTTCAATCGAGGCTCGGAATGACCCTCCGGTCATATAGGACCAGGACCCGATGACGTATGACAATGTCACTGTCAATGACTTACGCATGATCGTCGTCGTGCGCTGGTCTGGGTATGTCGAGTTCGCGCGCCTGGCGCATCCTCCTCGTCCGGCGCCGTGCCCACCGCGCGATCAGCACATCGATCGCGATGCCGACCAGACCGCCGCCGATGAACACGGCGATCCCGAGCAGCACAAAGGTAGTGGTGGTCATCATCGCCCCCGCTTGCCGCGGCCTCGCGGTAAACGACGGCGCCAGAACAGGCGTAGTCGTTTGGTCATCATCGGCCTCGCCGTCCACGTCCGCGCGGTCGGCGCGGTACGGATGGCACTGGGCGCTGTTTGGGCGGGCGTCGAAAGTCTTTGAGTTTCGGCATAGATACGCTCCTATTGTCAGTAGCCAATAGCCAACTGTAGCCAAGCAACAATTGGCTACTCAGGCTAAAAGTAGCCAACTGTAGCCACACCCTTTAGGGTGGCTACATTGGCTACTGCCCAACTTGCCATCATTGCGGCACCAAACCGATAAGCCCGACCACCTCATTCAGTTGTTTGGCTTCGATCATCTTGCGGATTTCCTTGTAGACCGAAACCTTGTGATACCTGCCTTCGAAGTGATCGACCATGTCGCCGCGCCTCATACCGGCGCCCTTGTTGGTCAACAGTTCGATAATGCCGCCCGCGATCTCGGACGGTCGCTTCCCGGTTTGCTTAGGCGGGGCATCGGCACTGACGACAACACACGACGTTGCCGGCCCCCACTTGCCCATGCCCAGATCGACCACATGCAGGTTGAACCCGATCCGATCGCCCTTGCCGGGGATGTCCCGCTGTTTGGTAACCTCGGCCGCACGCAAGCCGGTCGTCGGGTCTTCGCTCACCTCTATCTCGGTATCGATGATCGCCCGAACGCCAGACCACCCGCGCATGCCCAAGGCAGCATTCTTGCCGCAATGGTGGATGAGCATTAAGTGACAAGCGCATTCGGTCCGGATGTAATTGAGCCGGTCGATCACGATGTTCATGTGCTCGCCGCTGTTCTCGTTGGCGCCGGATGCCAGACGGGACAAGGTGTCACCGATGATCAATCGGCACTTCTTCCCGCGCTCCTGTTCGATCTTACGGACTAGGTCGACGATCAACTTGGCGTCGCCACCGTCGGCATAAAGGTTGATCGGGGATTGGACGATGCAGAAGTTCGGAACCTTGCAGGAATGGTGCTTCTGATACGCCTGGAGTCTCATCTCGACAGATGCCGGCGATTCGGTCGCCAGATACAGCACAAATGCGGATTCGACGTGGCGCCCCATCCAGATATGGCCGAGCGCCAGAGCACACGCTATATCAATGGCCAGAAAAGTTTTGCCGCAGTTGCTATCCCCATACAAGACGCTGATCCCAGTCACCGCGAGTAACCGTTCGAGGATCTCGTCGACGACAACGCGGTGATCCAGCTCGTCGGCAAATACATACTTGAGCGCAATTGCGTCGCTAGCTGAAGCGATCGTTTCGGCCGCGAATTCCAGGACTGCTCCGCCTGCGGTTTCCATTCTCATGCTTGTGCCTTGCTGTTTTCGAGTTCGGCCTCGGCCCGCAACACCATGTCGTTGACGTCCTCGCCGACGCGCGGGGACCGCAAGAAGTTCGCGTTGACGCCGGCTTGCAAATAGCGCAACCACGCGGCCTTCGCCGCGGGATAACCGGCCTTGTCGTAGTCGGCGAAAATGGTCAGCGATTCGACCCCAGGCAGTAGCGGAAACTTCGCCATCTGGCCGGCATCGATCGTCGACCACATCGGCGTAAACATGCTGGCCGCCGCGAGTGCGGATTCCACGCCTTCGGCGATGCCGAGTCCGATGCTGATGTCTTCATCGGGCCACAGCCGAATGCACACCGGCAGTTCGCTGCCACCGAGGCGCATTTTTTTGACCGCCTTGGATTCTCCGGCGCGAATCCAAATACGATGGATGCCGATCGCCTTGTTGGCGATGACGGTCGTCACCCGCGCAACCAGGGCCGGCAATTCGGCTTTCACTTCGGGACACCATAAGGACGCGTGAAAACGGAGATCGCCGTCGACTGGAGGCGAAGCGCAATGGCGCAGACGCAGGTATTCCTCGCCCAAGGTGCCCGCGATCGGCTGCGAGCTTTTCCAGATATCGCGCGCCGCGGCGAATGCGTTGCGCGGTGCCGGTGGTGTCCTCGCGGCCGATGTACGGGAGCTGTACGCGGTGAATGTGCGCGTGCCACGCATGCCGCCGCTCGCGCCGCACCGAAAGCAAAGCCATACGGCCGAGCCGTCGCCGCGGAGCTCGACGGATAGGGCCTCGTCGCGCGGCCCCTTGTCGCAATCCGGACATGGTAGGCGGTGACGACCGGGACGCAGGCCACGCAGATCAGGTTGCATCGGGCGTTTCCCGCAATGCCGCAATGCCGGATTCTGCGGCCTCGATCGCGTGCTCGACGTCGCCATCCCTGGCATACACGGCAGCGTCGAGAAACCAGTTCTCCGCGGATCGTTTCGGAGACGACAGATCGGGCTTCTCCGTTTTCATGCTGCCCGCCTCCACGCGGCCGCCAATGCCCTTTGCACATTCTTGGGCAACGGTTTCCCCGGATAGCAGATTCGCCAGCTGTCGACCAGCAGCGTCAATCCAAATGTTGTTTGCTCGCGCCATGCGGCGGGCGTAGACTCTGGGCGCGTTTCGTTTCCTGTTTCCCCGGCCGTCGTCGCGAGCGACGGCCGTTTCACGTCGGGCGGGGCGTTCATGCCGCCGCAGCCAGGGGCGCAGTCATCTCGGGCGCCCATTACGCGGCCTCGGGCTGGAGTTGCTTCTTGGCTTCGCGCTTGGCGCGGCGAACGTCGATGCTGCGTTGTGCGGCGGCGCGCGCGCTCTCGGTGTCGAATGCGTTTTCCTTCGGGGCTGTCAGTGCGCGCTTCCGCAGCCTGTCTTGGTATTTCGCGGCATCAGCCTCGCGAACACCTTGACGGTTGATACCGATTTCGATCAACGGAGGGAAGTCCGGATCAGTGCGGCGGCGACGCTCCCCGGTGCTGCGGGACCAGCCCATCAACTTGTAGAACTTGGGCAGCGGGTGAATCGGTGAGAATTTCAACATTGGCGCTCTCCTGCGTTAAAGCGCCATTTGACGGCCGCATTGCGCGACCGTCTACGTACAAAAGGTCAGCTTTTGTCTTTGCGCCGGTCGTAAATTTTGTGTATGGCGCCGATGCTGTAATAGCGCTTGACGGCCTTCGCAACCATTTCGATCGCTTCTTTCGGCGCGACATCCGCGGCGATCAACTCATCGACCTCGTGGACGATCTGTGCGTTGAGCGGCGAGGCTTCTACGTGTCCCACCTTGTGTGGTTCGATCCGTAGTGCTTTGACGACGTTGCGCCCCTCGCCGATGAGAAGCAGCAGTTCGTATAGAAAAGCCCGCTCGTCAACGTTCTGAGGGCCTTTGCGCCCGAGGTCGCGCAACAATTCCTGCATCGAGCGTGCGCCCGCAGCCTGCATTGCCGAACGGTACAGACCATCCTTGTACCATCGCGCGTTGTAGGCTAGCAGCCCCAACCGCAGATCAATGGCCGTTGCATCCGGCTTGTCAGTGGGCATGGGCGGTGCCGGTGCGGATGGAGACAACCTTGCCCCCATGCTCGGCTTCGTCGAGAAAATCAGCCCACGCGCCCATCATGCGCTTGCGCTCTGGCAAAAATTCGGAGTGCAGATACGCAGCGCGGACGGCATCACGTGGTGCGTGCGCCAGTTGGCGTTCGATGGCATCGGCGCGGAATCCGTTTTCGTTGCACCACGTGCTGAACGTCGAGCGCATGCCGTGCCCGGTCGCTTTGCCGGCGTAGCCCATATTTTTTATATTGCTGATGATCGTGTTCGGACTCATCGGCTGTTTCTGGTCGAGCAGGTTCGGAAACAGAAGATCGCCCTCACCCGTCATCATGCGCAGCGTCGCGAGCAGCTCTAGCACTTGCGGCGACAACGGCACGACGTGCTCGACGCCCGCCTTCATGCGCTGGGCTGGAATGCGCCAGAGCTTCGCCTTCGCGTCGATCTCGCGCCACGTCGCCATGCGCAGTTCCGTCGTGCGCACTCCGGTCAGCATCAAGAGGCGCGTCGCGATGCGCACGAGCGGCATCGCCGGACACAGTTGCAGCCGGCGCAGGAATGCGCCGACCTCGGACGGATCGAGCGCCGGATGATGTCGCACCTTCGGCGCCTTCTTGATGACGACGTCGGCGGATGGATCCGCGATACGGTGCTTCCGGTTCTTGACGTTGTAAAACTTCACGACGCAGCGGAAGTACAAGCGCATGTCTTTGGCGACCACCAGTGCATCGCGATCCTCGACCTTGCCGAGCACGGCTTCGACGTCCTCGGGTTGGATCGCATCCATCGGCTTGTCGGCGAGCGTTGCTTTCAACTCGTCGAGGATCCGGCGCACGTCGCGCTGGTGCGCTTCGCTCCAGGCCTTGGCGTTGTGCTCGAAGTAGGCCTCGGCGGCCTCTGCGAACCTGTACGCACTACGCTGGCGCCCGTCCTCGCCGTGTCCACGCTTGACGGCGACCGGATCGATGCCCTTGGCGATGAGCGAGCGCGCTGCGTCACGCTTGGCGCGAGCCTCGGCGATGCCGACATCCGGATACATGCCGAGTGCCAGCGTGCGCTGGTTGCCGTGGTGCCTGAATTTGAGCCGCCAGGACTTGCCGCCGGTCGGGGTGACCAGTAGGTACATCGCACGACCGTCGGCGACCCTGTAGGCCTTCTGGCGCGGTCGTAGCGCCTTTATTTTCACGTCGGACAGCAGATCAATTTGAGCCATTTCGTGCTCCCGCCGCCAAGAGTCGAGTTCCATTGGGGCCGATTTTTTTCACTCTTGCGTGCTCCCTCCAAAAAGTCGTTTCCCATGGAGAGGTCAGCGGAGTGTTTTCGGTCCCGCCTTTGCCGAAAATGCTCCCTAGAGTACTCCCGAGCGGGGTTGACTGCAACTGAGCGCAGTTTAGCGCCTTTGGACGTGGTTTCCCTATGAAAAAGCGCCCGGTCAGCTAACTGAGCGAGCGCGTTTGAACGGAGGAAATACGGTTATTGGCGGAGAGAGAGGGATTCGAACCCTCGATACACTTTTGGGCGTATGCTCCCTTAGCAGGGGAGTGCCTTCGACCACTCGGCCATCTCTCCGTTTCCGTGCGCAATTTTACCCGTTCCGGCCTTCGGCAGGGAGACAGGGTTCACGCCGCTTTGGGCGCCTGATCGAGCTCGAAGGCACGATGCAGAACGCGTACCGCGAGTTCGAGGTACTTTTCGTCAATCACCACAGACGTCTTGATCTCCGACGTAGAAATCATCTGAATGTTGATCTGCTCGTCCGCGAGCGTCTTGAACATCTTCGCAGCGATCCCCACGTGCGAGCGCATGCCTATGCCGACGAGCGATACCTTGCAGATCTTGTTGTCACCGATGATTTCGCGCGCCGAAAAGCCTTTGCCCTTCTCTCCCGCGAGGACATCGAGCGCCTTCTGATACTCGCCCCGATTGACGGTGAACGAAAAGTCCGTGCGCCCGGACGCACCGATATTCTGCACGATCATGTCGACGTCGACGTTGGCGGCTGCAATTGGACCCAGGATCGCATAGGCGATGCCGGGACGGTCCTCGACGCCCATCAACGAGATCTTGGCTTCATCGCGATTGAACGCGATGCCGGAAATGATTGCCTGTTCCATGGCTTCGTCTTCCTCGAACGTGATGAGCGTGCCGGTCGAGGAATTCTCGGGATCCTCGAACGAGGACAGCACGCGCAGCTTGACCTTGTACTTGCCCGCGAATTCGACCGACCGGATTTGCAAAACCTTCGACCCGAGGCTCGCCATTTCCAGCATTTCCTCGAACGTGATGCGGCCGAGTCGCCTGGCTTCCGGCACGATGCGGGGGTCTGTGGTGTAGACACCGTCGACGTCCGTGTAGATCTGGCATTCGTCCGCGGACAGCGCAGCGGCAAGGGCGACACCGGACGTATCTGATCCGCCACGGCCCAACGTCGTTATGTTGCCTTCCGCATCCACACCCTGAAAACCGGCGACGATCACCACAGTGCCGGCGGCGAGGTCCTTGCGAATACGCTCCTCGTCGATTTTGAGAATTCGGGCCTTCGTGAAGGCGCTGTCGGTCAGGACCTGGACCTGGCCTCCCGTATAGCTTTTCGCCTTGACACCGAGTTCGTGCAACGCAATCGCCAGCAGGCCGATGGTGACTTGCTCGCCGGTCGATGCGACGACGTCGAGCTCACGCGGATCGGGGTTCGCGGCGATTTCCCGGGCAAGCGCCAACAGCCGATTGGTCTCGCCGCTGATTGCCGACGGCACGACGACCACCTGGTGGCCTTCGCGGTGAAACCGGGCGACGCGCCGGGCGACGTTGCGAATGCGCTCGATGTTGCCGACCGAGGTCCCGCCATACTTCTGAACGATCAGTGCCATGGAACAGGCCCTAGATCGTGCGGAAGGCCAGCGTCGCGTTGGTTCCGCCGAATCCGAACGAGTTGGACAGCGCCGCCCGGATCTTCATCGGCCGCGCAGTGTTCGGGACGAAATCCAGATCGCAATGCGGATCTCGCTTGAACAGGTTTGCCGTGGGTGGCGCGATCTGGTCGCGCAGGGCCAGCACGGTGAACACCGCTTCTATGCCTCCGGCGGCACCGAGCAGATGACCCGTCATCGATTTGGTGGATGACACGGCCAGCTTCGCTGCGTGATCTCCGAAGCATCGCTTGACCGCGACGCACTCGGCGATGTCGCCTACCTGCGTCGACGTGCCGTGCGCGTTGATGTAGTCGATGTCGGTGAGTTCCAGGCCGCCGTTCTTCATCGCATTGGCCATGCTCCGCGCCGCGCCCGAACCATCCTCGGGCGGCGCCGTGATGTGATGCGCGTCAGCCGACATGCCATATCCGGCCAGCTCGCAGTAAACGCGCGCGCCACGCGCCTCCGCGTGCTCGAGCTCCTCGAGCACGAGTACGCCTGCGCCCTCGCCCAGCACGAAGCCGTCGCGGTCGACATCCCATGGGCGGCTCGCGGTCGCCGGATCGTCATTGCGGTGCGACAGCGCACGCGCGGCGCAGAAGCCACCGATGCCGAGCGGGCTCACCGTCGCTTCGGCGCCCCCGGCGAACATGATGTCGGCGTCACCATACTCGATCAGGCGCGAGGCCTCGCCGAGGCTGTGATTCGCCGTCGAACACGCCGTGACCAGAGCGAGGTTAGGTCCCTTGTAGCCATAGTGAATCGATACCAGCCCGGAGATCATGTTGATGATCGAGCCCGGCACGAAGAACGGAGAAATCTTGCGCGGTCCGCCTTCGCGATAAGCGTTGCCCGTGTCTTCGATCATGGGCAGGCCGCCGATGCCTGAGCCTATGCATACGCCGACCCGTTCCAGGTCGCCATTGTAGTTGTCGAGGCCGGCGTTCCCCACCGCCTCCATGGTCGCCACCAAGCCATAGTGAATGAAGGTGTCGTAGCGACGCGCTTCCTTGCCCGAAAGATGCTTCGTGACGTCGAAATTCTTGACCTCACCGGCGATGCGCGAAGGAAACGCGCTCGCATCGAAGCGTGTGATGGCGGTGATGCCGGAACGGGCCGCAAGGATATTCGCCCACGCGGGCTCCAGTCCGATTCCGACTGGCGAAACGATGCCCATACCGGTAACGACGACGCGGCGTTTTGACATGGAGTCGGATCGATCGATGGCGAGCGGCGCGTCGCCGTTCGCATGGGGAGTGCGCCGGACCGCCCGGCCCGGCGGTCAGCTTTACTTTTTCAGGTGCGCGCCAACGTAATCCACCGCCTGTTGCACCGTGGTGATCTTTTCGGCATCTTCGTCGGGGATCTCGGTTTCGAATTCCTCTTCGAGCGCCATGACGAGTTCAACGGTGTCCAGCGAGTCGGCGCCCAGGTCGTCGACGAACGACGACTCGTTCTTGATCTCGGCTTCGTTGACGCCGAGTTGTTCGGCGACGATTTTCTTGACTCGCTGCTCTACATTTTCCATAACTACCCTCCCCGACGGGATTTCGAATCGTTGAACCGGCGAATTTTACCAGATACGCAGGAATTGCCCAAAGAACCGTCGCGCAATAACCATGCCGGTGACGCGTCACATGGTCAAGCCATATACATGCCGCCATTGACGTGCAGCGTTGCGCCGGTGACATAGCCCGCCGCGTCCGATGCGAGAAATGCGACCGCGTGGGCGACGTCCTCCGGTGTGCCAAGTCTGCCCAGGGGGATGCGCTCGAGCAGCTTGCCGCGTTGCGCCTCGGCAAGCGCGCGCGTCATTTCCGTGTCGACAAAGCCGGGGGCGACGCAATTCACGGTAATGCCGCGGCTTCCGACCTCCTGCGCCAGCGACTTGGTAAAACCGATCAGCGCCGCTTTCGCCGCTGCGTAGTTGGCCTGGCCGGGGTTGCCGCTGGTGCCGACGACCGAGCCTATATTGATAATCCGGCCATGACGTGCCTTCATCATGCCGCGGAGCACGGCCTTCGACAACCGGTAGGCGGACTTGAGGTTGGTATCCATGATGGCGTCCCACTCGTCCTCTTTCATGCGCAGGAGCAGGTTGTCGCGTGTGATGCCGGCATTGTTCACGAGAACGTCGACATCGCCGAATCGCGTCTGAATGTCCGCGATTACGACGTCGATAGCTTTTCCATCCGTGACGTCGAGGCGAACGCCTGCACCGGTGTTGCCGAGTTGCTTCAAATGGCCGTCGATCGTTGCCGCGCCGGCGTCGCTCGTGGCAGTGCCAACGACCGTCATCCCTTGCCGCGTCAACGCTTCCGCGATCGCCTTGCCGATGCCGCGCGTCGCGCCCGTCACCAGTGCTACCCGCGCATCGGGCATCGCGCTCTCCTAGGCCGATATCGCCGCAAGCGCGGCTTCTATCGCCGCACCATCGTTCATCGGCATCACGGCAAGATCCGGCGCAATGCGCTTGCACAATCCTGTCAATACCTGGCCGGGCCCGCACTCGAGTATATGCGTGGCGCCCGCGGCAACGAACGCTTGGACGGTTTCGACCCAACGCACCGGGCTCGCGGCTTGCTTTGCGAGCGCCGCGCGTATCGCTGACGGTTCCGGTGCGACCGCGGCATCTACGTTGTGAACGACGGGAATCGTCGTCGTCCCGATCGTTACGTCGCCAAGATATTTGCCGAGCCGCTCCGCGGCAGGTCGCAATAGCGAACTGTGGAACGGCGCGCTGACGGGGAGGAGTACCCCGCGCTTGGCGCCCCTCGCCTTCGCGGCGACAATTGCCCGCTCCACCGCTTCGCGGTGCCCGGCGATCACGGTCTGTCCCGGTGCGTTGAAGTTCACGGGTTCGACCACCTGGCCTTGCGCAGCTTCGGCGCATGCCGCGGCGATGCCTGGATCGTCGATGCCCATGACGGCGGCCATCGCGCCAACGCCGGCGGGCACGGCTTCCTGCATGGCCTGGGCACGAAAGCGTACCAGCGGCAAAGCGTCCGCGAGCTGCAGCGCGCCTGCTACGACGAGCGCGGCGTATTCGCCCAGGCTGTGCCCCGCGACGATCATCGGTGCCGGACCCCCCGCGCCGCGCCATGCGCGATACACGGCCACGTCCGCCGCCAGCATGAGCGGCTGCGTGTTGACGGTCCGGTTCAGCTCTTCGACCGGACCTTCGGCCGCGAGCGCCCACAGATCCTGGGCGAGTACGGTACTCGCCTCCACAAGCGTCGCTTGCACGATGGGATATGCGTCGTAGGCATTCAGCATGCCTACCGACTGCGACCCCTGACCGGGAAATACCATTGCGAGCTTCATGATTTCGTTGCGCGTTTGGTGTTCAGCGTTTGAGAGCGAATCTTTTTCTGCATCAGCCTGCTAGACCCACTTCATGAGCACGGATCCCCAGGTAAATCCCCCACCGACTCCGACCAGCATGACGTTATGTCCTGCGCAGATCCGGCCGTCGCGCACCGCTACATCGAGTGCCAACGGAATCGACGCCGCCGATGTGTTGGCATGCTTGGCGACGGTCGATACCATGCGCTCGGGCGGCAGCCCCAGCTTCTTCATGGTCGCATCCATGATGCGCACGTTGGCTTGGTGAGGAATCAGCCAGTCGATGGCGCTTGCCTGCAACTTGTTCGCCTTCAGCGCCTCGTGTGCCACTTCGGCCAGCACTTTCACTGCGAACTTGAACACGGCTGCGCCATCCATGTGCAGGAACGGCCGCCCGCTGACGATCCCATTGGCGATGGTGCCCGGCACGCACAGGATGTCGCGGAAGTGACCGTCGGCATGGAGATGTGCCGAAAGGATTCCCGGAGTCGGGCTGGGAACGAGCACTACCGCCCCGGCACCGTCGCCGAACAGGACGCACGTGCCCCGATCGTTCCAGTCGAGGATGCGCGAATAGATCTCCGCACCGACAACCAGCGCATTGCGCGCCGCCCCGCCCTTCACCATCGCATCGGCGATGCTGAGCGCGTAGACGAACCCGCTGCAAACAGCCTGAACATCGAAGGCCGGGCCGTTCCGGGCGCCGAGCTTCGCCTGCAGGATGCACGCCGTGGACGGGAAGATCATGTCGGGCGTGGTCGTCGCGACGATAATCAAATCGACATCGCTGGGCTCGATGCCGGCAGCCGTCAACGCGACTCGTGCCGCAGCCAGCGCGAGATCGCTGGTCTTCTCGCCGTCGGCGGCAACGCGCCGTTCGCAGATGCCCGTACGCGTGCGCACCCATTCGTCGCTCGTGTCGATGCTCGCCGCCAATTCGGCGTTGGTCACGACCTTCACGGGAAGGTAGCTGCCCGTCCCCGCGATGCGGCTATGCATCGATTGCTCCGTTGCCATTGACCGGCGCCGGCGCCGGCACCGGCATGGCGGCAAGTCGCCGTGTGATACGTTCGAGCACGCCCTGGGCCGCTTCGGCGTAGGCTTTCTTCAGCGCATAGCGGAACGCGAGGGCGTCGGCACCGCCGTGGCTTTTGACGACGATGCCTTTGAGACCGATCAGGGTTGCGCCGTTGTATCGGCGCGGATCAACCCGTCGTCGAAACGAATTCAATATCGGCAGTGCAAACACGGCCAGCGTCTTGCGGAACAGGTTGCGCGTGAATTCTTCGCGCAGAAAATCGGCCAGCATCCGCGCGAGGCCCTCCGACGTCTTCAGCGCGACATTGCCCACGAATCCGTCGCAAACGACAACGTGTGTCGTCCCCTTGTAGAGGTCGTCGCCTTCGACGTTGCCGTAGAAATTGAGTCCGGAATCCTTCAGCAGCTCGCCCGCCTGCTTGGCGACGTCGTTACCCTTGATGTCTTCCTCGCCGATGTTGAGCAGGCCGACGCTGGGACGCTCGATGCCGTCGATGGCCGAGACCAGTGCGCTGCCCATCACGGCGAACTGAAGCAACTGCTCAGGTGTGCAATTGACGTTTGCGCCGAGGTCGAGGGCCGTGGTGGTGCCGGTGCGCGTAGGCAATTGCGACGCAATCGCCGGGCGGTCGATGCCAGGAAGCGTTTTCAGCACAAAGCGCGAGATCGCCATCAACGCACCGGTGTTACCTGCCGAGATGCAGGCTTGCGCTCCGCCGTCTTTCACCAGGTTGATCGCCACGCGCATCGACGAATCCTTCTTGCGCCGGAGCGCGTCCGCGGGCGGTTCGCGCATTTCGACGACTTCAGAGGCCGGATGCACGGTAATACGGTCAATCGCCGTCGAGTGGGCGGCTGCAAGCGCCGCGCGCACGTCGCGCTCAAGACCGACGAGGATGACAGCCGCGTCCGGCGTCTCCTCGAGAAATCGCAGCGATGCCGCGACCGTGACCCGCGGCCCGAAATCCCCTCCCATCGCATCGACGGCGATCGTTACCGGCATGGGGTTCGTTGCGCAGGCGCCACAAAGTACCGCCGGGCGGATCGAACATCGATGCGCGGAGCCGCCAGGCGAACTCGGGTAATCGGCGCGTCGATTGGCGGAAGCGGCATTGCGTTCGCCCGACGCGCGCGCAGATGGTTCGGCCGCTTATTCGTCCGACTTGGTTTTGACGACCTTCTTGCCCCGGTAATACCCGCTCGGGCTCACGTGATGGCGCAGATGGGCCTCGCCGCTGACGGGCTCGATGGCAAGCGCCGGACTGGTCAAAAAGCTGTGGGCGCGGTGCATCCCGCGCTTCGATGCCGACTTCTTGTTCTGCTGGACGGCCATGTTCAGTAACTCCTCAGTTGATCATCTGGTTCGGTTCAATTCACGCTAGTTCCGCGAGCGCGAGCCGGTCTTCAGACCGGCAAGGTGCGCAAACGGCGAAGGCGCATCCTGCGGCGGCGACACCGGCGCCGCGGCGGGCACGCACGCACCCTCGGCGTGGCACGGAGCAAAGGGCAACGACAGCAACAGCTCGTCCTCGACCAGCGTCAGGCAATCGAGCGGCGCACTCGCGAGGATGACCTCCGGCTCATTCACATCCAATCGCGCCAACTCCGCTTCGTCGTCCGCCAATAACAACACGGTTTGCTGCGCCACCGGTACCGCAAGAGGCCGGAGGCACCGCTGACATGTCATGAAGACCGTGCCATTGAGGCCCAGGGTCAGCACGGGACGGCCTCGATCATCCCGATCGCCGACTACGCGCCATTCAATGCGAGCCTGATACTCTTCCGAAGACGGTACAACGCGGTCCGCAAGGCGCGGCAACCGTGATGCATCTACCTCGCCGGTCAAACCACCGCCGCGCTTGGCCAACTTCAGCGCATCGAAGCGTGCCGGCGCTGGTTTCCCCACGTCACGCTTCAACTTTCGTCTCCCGTCAGCGCCTGATCAGCCCAATGCCATCGAGCACCAGAACGCCCAGCAGCGACATCGCGACGCCCACGTCACCGCATGAAACACCGCGGCGAAATAAACGTAGCATAATAGCGGTTCGGGCACGCACTGTCAAAGAAAACTGTGAAAACAACAACTTCGACGCTGGTTCTCGCATCCGGCTCACGTTATCGGAAAGAGCTTTTGGAGCGCCTCGAGTTGCCGTTTCTGGTGGCCGAACCCGGGATCGACGAGGCGGCCCTTCCAGGCGAACCGCCGCCAGCGCTGACCTTGCGACTGGCCGAAGCGAAGGCCCGCGCAGTTGCCGCTGCGCATCCGGACAGCCTGATCGTCGGATCGGACCAGGTTGCCGAATTTGGGGGCAGCCCGATAGGCAAGCCGCGCGATCATGCACACGCACTCGAGATGTTGCGTGCAATGCGGGGCCGAACCATCGTTTTCCACACCGCAGTTGCACTGCTCAACGCCGCCAGCGGCCGGCTGCAAACCGCATTGGTCGATGTCGTCTGCACGTTCCGGACGCTCGACGACGCGGCGCTGACGTCATATCTCGACCGCGATCAGCCCCTGGATTGCGCCGGCGCGGTTCGCGTCGAGACGCTGGGCATCGCCTTGTTCACGCGAGTAGCAAGCGACGATCCAAGCGCATTGATTGGTCTGCCCTTGATCAAATTGACCGACATGCTGCTCGCCGAAGGCGTGTCGGTCCTGTGAGTAGCGAGCGATGACCAACCCACCGCGGGGTCGGCTCTACGTGATTCCGACAACGCTCGGCCTTGTCGTACCTTCGAGCGCATTGCCGCAGGAAACGATCGCAATCGCGCGCAGGCTCCGTTACTTCGTCGCGGAAACACCGAAGGCAGCGCGCCAGTTTCTCAAGGCGCTGCAGACCCCGGCACCGCTGCAATCGATCGCCATCACCGAATTGTCCGAGCACACTCACCCAGCACAGGTCCCGGCGCTGCTGGAACCGGCCCTTGCAGGAAATGACCTCGGTCTCGTCTCTGACGCTGGCTGTCCTGGCGTCGCCGACCCCGGCGCCTGGCTCGTCGCCGCCGCGCATCGCACAGGCGTGCAGGTCATTCCCCTGCCCGGTCCGTCAGCGATTCTGCTCGCGTTGATGGCTTCGGGCCTCAACGGGCAGGCATTTGCGTTCCACGGTTACCTGCCATCGAAAGTCGAAGCACGATTGGGCGCGATAAAGAATCTCGACGAGACAGCCATGCGTTCAGGCGCGACCCAGATTTTCATCGAGACGCCTTATCGTAACGAAGCGATGGTCGATGCGCTGCTCGCTGCCTGCCGGCCGGCTACCCAGCTCTGTGCAGCCGTCGATCTGACGCTGCCGTCGGAACAGATAATCACCAGGACCATCGGCGCCTGGCGCAGGATGGCTCGCCCGCCACTAGCCAAGCGCCCGGCGGTTTTTCTTCTCGGTCGAGATCAAACCCCACCGCCGTCCGAATGAATTCGGACCTACAAAACCACAAGCCTTCGTAGGCGCGAATTCATTCGCGCGCAGTGGTCATTCAACCGATGCCCGAATGAATTCGGACAGACATGAGCACGCCCTATTCTTCCACGCCGCTCTTGATGTAGCTTTTCAGCATGCGGTTTTCGAAGCTCTGCTCGTCGTACACCGCTTTGGCGACATCATGAAATGAAATGACGCCGAGCAGCATCGGCCCGTCCACCACGGGCACATAACGAGCGTGGCGCTCGAGCATGCTCCGTCGCAACTCCATGACGTCGAGTCCTGTCGTTGCCGTGAGCGGGTCATGGACGTCGATTTCGCTCACCTTGAGATCGCCCAGCACACCCTGGCGCTTGGCCAGTGCTTCGAGCACTTCGGCAAAGGTCAACATGCCGACCATCTTGCCGTGATCCATGACGACCAGCGATCCGATGTCATGCTGTGCCATCACCTTGACTGCATCGAGCACGGAGCCGTTCGGTGGCGTCGTAAACAGGGCGCTGCCCTTGATCCGCAGAATTTCGCTCACCAGCATGGTCCCCTCCTTCGGTGTTACGCGCCGGCGTTGCCGGCGTAGTCCGTCTGTGCAGGTTACTCCCGGAATCGCGCCGCGCGCAACCCGGGAAATCCGCCAACACGCACTACCCCGCTAGCGTACGCCGCTCCCGCACGGCCTGCGCGAGCGTCCCGCTATCAACGTACTCCAGCTCACCTCCAACCGGTACTCCCCGAGCGAGCCTCGTCACCTTGAGCCCGCGTGCCCCGAGCAACTCGCCGATATAGTGCGCGGTCGCCTCGCCTTCGTTGGTGAAATTCGTCGCCAGGACGATTTCGTGAACCTCTCCGTCGAGGGCGCGCTTGATAAGTCGATCGAGCCGGATTTCCTTCGGACCGATGCCGTCGAGCGGAGACAGCCGTCCCATCAGAACGAAATACAGCCCGGCATACGCCTGGGTGTGTTCGATCATGAGCAGGTCGGCTGGCGTCTCCACAATGCAGAGCAGCGTCGCATCACGCTTGCCGGAACGGCACAGGCTGCACAATTCGTCCTCGGTAAAGGTGTTGCAGCGCTCGCAATGCCTGATGGATCGCGCGGCGCCCTCGAGTGCGCGGCCGAGGCGTTGCGCGCCGTCACGATCGTGCTGCAGCAGATGCAGAGCCATGCGCTGCGCCGCCTTCGGTCCCACGCCAGGGAGACAGCGAAGCGCGTGCGTCAGCTCGTCGAGGCTGGACAGCGTTTCCAACATGCGTCCATCAGAATGGAAGCTTGAAGCCCGGGGGCAGCGGCAGGCCGGCGGTCATGCCGGCCATCTTGGCCTGTGACGCCGCCTCGACTTTGCGCACCGCATCGTTGACAGCGGCAGCCACGAGGTCTTCGAGCACGTCCTTCTCCTCCGTGAGCAGCGTCGCATCGATGTGCACGCGTTTGACGTCGTGGCGGCCAGTCATGACCACCTTGACGAGGCCCGCGCCCGCCGCGCCTTCGACCTCCATCGCGGCGATTTCCTCCTGCGCCTTCTTCATGTTGTCCTGCATCGCCTGCGCCTGCTTCATCAGGCCGGCGAGTTGATTCTTCATCATGCGGGCATTCCTTCACTCGTTGGGTTTGATGGATTCGGGCCTGACCTTTGCATTGAAGCGCTCCAGGACGTCCTGAACGAAAGGGTCGTCGCGAAATGCCGCCTCGGTTGCGGCTTGCGTTTCGGATCGCTTGCGCTTTTCCTGAGCCGCGAGGGTCGCTGTCGAGGCGCCGCCAAACTCGAACCGCAAGCGCACTTTCTTTCCCAGCGCTTCTTCGACCGCGGCTTTGAGCTTATCGGCATAGGTCTTCTCGGTCAGGTGGCGCGATCCATCGGCGACGGTCAGCACGATCTCATTGCCCGCCACTTCTTTGAGTCCGGTTTGTGCCGCGAGTTGCAGGGCTATGCCCGAGAGCTTCATCCCCGCCACGAACGTCGGCCAATCGTCGATCGTTGTCACCGGCGCAGCGACACCGGCGTCAAAGCCCGTGGCAGCGCGTGGTGGCGGGCTGGGCGGCGCGAGGGATGCCGTGCTTGCTGCAGGCACCGCCAGCGCGCGCTTTGGCGGTGCAGTGCCCGCCCCGCGCCCCGGCGAGGCCAACGCGTTTGCGTTTTCGTTCGACGGGCCGGTACGAGGCTCGAACGCGAGCAATCGCAGCAGCGTCATCGCAAAGCCGGTCGCCTCGTCCGGCGCGAGTGCCAAGTCCGCCCGTCCCTGGACGCAGATCTGGTAGGCAAGCTGGACGGCTTCGGGAGACAGAGCCGCCGCATACTTGCTCACCTGTTCGGCATCGGCGAGTGCGTCGACCGTTTCCGGGACGGTCTGCGCAACGGCGATCCGATGGAACAGCGACGCAAGTTCGTCGAGCGCAGACGACAGCGACAGGCTGCGGCCTGCCAGCGCGTTCGCCTCGGCGAGCAACGCGGGGCCGTCGGCCTCGAGCAGCGCGTCGGCAATCCGATAAATATGCTCCGTCTCGACCGAGCCAAGCATGGCCCGCACCGCATCCGAGCGCACTTCGCCTGCCCCATGCGCGATCGCCTGATCCAGCACCGACAGCGCATCGCGCATCGATCCCCGCGCGGCGCGCGCGATCTGCATCAGCGCCGCGTCGTCGAACGCGATGCCTTCCGCCGCGAGAATTTCCGCCAGCCGTGCAATGATCATCGCCGGCGCCATCACCTTGAGGTTGAACTGAAGACAGCGCGAAAGCACCGTCACCGGAATCTTCTGCGGGTCCGTGGTCGCCAGGATGAACTTGACGTGCTCGGGCGGCTCTTCGAGCGTCTTCAGCATCGAATTGAATGCTGCCTTGGACAGCATGTGAACTTCGTCGATCAGGTAGACCTTGTACCGGCCGACCGTCGGCGCGTAACGCGCGTTGTCGAGTATTTCACGCATGTTGTCGATGCCGGTGTTCGACGCCGCATCGAGTTCGAGCAGATCGACAAAGCGGCCAGCGTCGATGTCGGTGCACGCTGCGCACACTCCGCAAGGCGTGGCGGTGACCCCCACGACGCAATTCAAACTCTTGGCGAGGATGCGTGCGATCGTCGTTTTACCTACGCCGCGCGTGCCCGTCAGCAGGTACGCGTGATGCAGGCGCCCGGTGCTGAGCGCGCTGCCAAGCGCCTTGACGACGTGCTCCTGGCCGTACAGTTCGGCGAATGTCTTCGGTCGCCACTTGCGGGCGAGAACCTGATAGGTCATGTGGGAATGCCCAAATCCAGTACCGCAGCGCGGCTACTACGGGCTATTTGCCGTCAGATCGGCCTGAGACGAGGCGCAAGCGGGCGAGAGCGCGGAGCGTACAGCTTGGTACGTGAGCGATCGAGCCAGCGAGCAACAAAGTATCAGGTCGATATGACGAGCAAAGAGAGGGAGGCGAGCCGTGATCCCGGCACTTGCGGAGAATGACTATGGCTGCTTCCTTCCGGACCTGACCAGGTTTGCCACCAAGCAATGCGGGGCGGCCCGCCGTTGAACGTTGCCGCGAGATGCGCGCGCAGCCTCATTATCGGTGAAGCCCGCGCGCGCAGCAAGCAAGGCCGTAGATACGCCGTGCATCGATGCCTGCGACGGCTATAATTCGCCCGGAGGCGAGCGGAATGCCGGAGTGTTGAAGCGACGCATCCTGCAGTGGTGCATCGCGGGCGCTGTTGCCGTGTCGGCGTGCGGCCCTTCGCCGACACCGCCTCCGCAGGCTGCGAACGAACTCGTCGCACTGTTGCGCCCAGGCCCTGCCACCTGGTTTGTCGGACCCGACGCGCGGAACGCCGGCTTCGACTTCGACCTGCTGAACCTGTTCGCACAGCGACACAATCTCGTGCTCAAGGTGGTCGCCGCGAGCAACCCGGGCGCGCAACTCGCGGCGGGTGACAGCGGGGCCAGTCTTGGTGCGGGTGCGATGTACCGAACCGACAAGGCGCCGGCAACCGGCGCAACTGCGTCCGAGTCCGAATTGCTCTATTCCACAGGCTATTACGCCGTCGAACCGGTGCTGATCTACAACGCCGACAGCTACCGGCCCGCCTCGTGGGCAGATCTTGCCGGATCGAGCGTCGCCGTGCTGGATGGTTCCGCTCTCGCCATTGCGCTTGGCGGCCTGCGATCGGATCACCCCGAGGTGCGGTGGAGGCCACTCGCACTGGCGTCGACGGAAGCGCTGATCAGGCAGGTTTCCGACGGTGCCATCGACTATGCGATCGTCGCGTCCAACGACGCGGAGTCTCTTCGCAACGTCCATCTGAACTTCGAGCGCGCCTTTGCAGTCGCCAGAAAACAGGAACTGGTGTGGGTATTTCCGCCGACGCAGGTCGCGCTGCGGGATCAGGTCAATACGTTCTTCGCTGAGCTCAAGAAAGACGGCACCCTGCAGCGCCTCATCGAGCGGTACTTTACCTACGCGCAGATGCCGCGCCTGGACGCCGGAGTCTTTCAGGAACGCATCAAGTCGGTGCTTCCCCAATATCGGACGCTGTTCGAACGCGCGCAGGCGGCGACGGGCATCGAATGGCGCTTGCTCGCGGCGATCGCCTATCAGGAATCGCAATGGGACACCCAGGCGACGAGCGAAACCGGAGTCCGCGGTCTGATGCAGTTGACCGAAGAGACCGCGCGACAGCTTGGCGTCGTCGATCGCACGGATCCGCAGGCGGGCGTTTTCGCCGCGGCGAAGTATCTTCGCGATCTCAAGGATAAGCTTCCGTCGCGCATCCTCGAACCCGATCGCACCTGGCTTGCGCTGGCAGCGTACAACATCGGCGTCGCACATCTCGAGGATGCACGTGTGATCGCACAGAAGCTGAAGTCGAGCCCCGATTCCTGGACAGCGGTAAGCAAGGCACTGCCGCTCCTCGCGCTCCCAGAATATTATGAAGACGCGAAATACGGATACGCACGAGGCGGGATGCCCGTTGCCTTTGTCGAGCGCGTACGTGCCTACTACGACATACTGCTGGCGCATCAGCCGTCGTTGCGCCCGCGCCTCCGCATGTTCTCCGCATCCACCGACCCACCCCCCGTTCGCGTCGATGAACCGACGCTCGGCAAGAAGTGACGGGTTTGCTCCCGCCCACGCGAGCGCATGTGTCGGCCTGCTAGAATCGCAGGATGAAATCGCAGGCAATGCCGTGGGTTGCGGGCTTATTGCTGTTGGCCGCGTTCGGCGCGACGGGGCAGACGCCCGGTACGGTGTTTCTCGAAGAGCTGACATGGACTGAACTGCGCGGCCAGATCAGCGCCGGAAAGACCACGATCATCGTGCCTATCGGCGGCACCGAGCAGAATGGGCCGCAAATGGTACTGGGCAAGCACAACGTGCGCGCCAAGGCACTGTCCGAGAAAATAGCGCGCGCACTCGGCAACGCGTTGGTCGCCCCTGTGATCGCGTATGTTCCCGAAGGGTCGATCAGTCCGGCGACGGGACACATGCGCTTCCCGGGGACGATAACGATTCCCAATGCCACGTTCGAACAGATTCTCGAATCCGCGGCGCGCAGTTTAAAGGCGCACGGGTTTCGCGATGTCGTATTTCTTGGTGACCACGGGGGCTATCAGAGCAGCGAAAAAGCGGTGGCGGACAGGCTCGATCGCGAATGGCGAGGCACCCCGGTTCGCGCCCATGCCGTGCCGGAATACTATCAAGCAGCCGAGGTGAATTTTCCGAGGCAACTCCGGAGCCGCGGCTACGCCGACGCCGAGATCGGCACGCACGCCGGACTTGCGGATACGTCGCTTGCGCTCGCGGTCGATCCGCGCCTGATACGCGCAGACCAGTTGGCTTCCCGGCCCGATGCCGCATCGGGCGTTCATGGTGATCCCCGCCGCGCCAGCGCGGAGCTGGGCCAACTCGGCGTTGAAGCCATCGTCGCGCAAACCGTTGCTGCCATCAACGTTGCCACGGCTCGCCGCTGAACCTAGAGCACAGAGCCCTCCCTCGACCTCATAACTTACATTTTCCCAGGACCCCTTAGTGAAATCGCAACGCCCAGTTTTTTTTCTTCCGCTCGCCTCACTCATCGCCACCCTACTGATCGCAGTCCCTGGCTCGACGCAAAACGCGCCTGTACCAGCAGCACCTTCGCCGCCGGTCAGCACCGTGCCTGGCATGCCGCCAGTCGTTGACGCAAAGAATCTGTACAGCGAGTCGGTCGCCGGTCGCTTCAGTCCGACCGTGAACGGGGACCTGGTTCGCGTGTACGTGCCGAACCTGCAGTCGAACGACGTCTATGTGATCGACCCGGCGACGTTCAAGGTCGTGGACAAGTTCAGGGTAGGCGTCAATCCGCAGCACGTCGTGCCCTCGTGGGACCTCAAAACCCTGTTCGTCGCAAACAACGCTGAAAATCGCACTGACGGCAGCCTCACGCCAGTCGATCCGAAAACAGGCAAGCCCGGAGCGCCACTCGCCGTCGACGATCCGTACAACATGTATTTCTCGCCGGATGGGAAGTCCGCGATCATCGTCGCCGAGGCACTGAAGCGGCTCGATTTTCGCGATCCGCACACGATGACGCTGCAGTATTCGATCGCCACGCCGCGCTGTGGCGGCATCAATCACGCCGATTTTTCGATCGACGGCCGATACGCGATCTTCACGTGCGAATTTACCGGCAGCGTCGTGAAGATCGATTTGGTCGAGCGCAAAGTCCTGGCGTATCTCCAACTGATCAAGCCAGGGCTGCCGACCAAGACCGTCAAGGGTTTCGATGGCCGTGACGAAGTGATCTGCACGACGTGGAAAGGCATGCCGCAGGACATTCGGGCGTCACCCGACGGCACGCTGTTTTTTGTCGCCGACATGATGTCCAATGGGGTGTACGTCGTCGACGGCGCGACTTTCCGGCAGGTCGATTTCATCCCGACCGGTGTCGGCACGCACGGCTTGTATCCAAGTCGCGACGGCCGGAAGCTCTATATCGCCAATCGCGGCTCCAACAAGATCCACGGCCCGCCTCATGGCAAGGGCAGCGTGTCGGTGCTCGATTTCGCGACGCGCAAGATCGATGCGACATGGCCCATTCCCGGTGGCGGCAGTCCCGACATGGGCAACGTCAGTGGCGACGGCAGGTACTTGTGGTTGTCCGGGCGCTACGACAACGTGGTCTATGCGATCGATACGGCCAACGGCGAAGTGAAGACCATCCCGGTGGGCAAGGAACCGCATGGCCTCACGGTATGGCCGCAGCCGGGACGATATTCACTCGGGCACACCGGGAATATGCGTTAGGGCCGCGTAGGTCCGAATTCATTCGGACCGTGGGTCCACCACCACCGAGCGCGAATGAATTCGCGCCTACAGATCATGCGGTGATCGGCGGGATCACCTTCATGCCGCCCATGTACTCCTGTAGCACGGCGGGCACGTCGACACCACCGTCTGCACGCTGGTAATTTTCGAGCACCGCGACCAGCGTCCTGCCCACCGCAAGGCCGGAACCGTTGAGTGTGTGCACCATCTCGGGCTTGCCTTGAGCATTGCGAAAGCGCGCCTGCATGCGGCGCGCCTGGAACGCTTCGCAATTCGAGCACGACGAAATTTCGCGATAGCTCTGCTGGCCTGGCAGCCACACTTCGAGATCGTAGGTCTTGGCCGACGCTGGCCCGATATCCGCAGTGCAAAGCTGCATGACGCGATACGGAAGGTCCAGTTTCCTGAGAATCGCTTCCGCGTGCCCTGTCAGCTCCTCGAGCGCCTCGTAGGATTTTTCCGGATGCGCTATCTGCACGAGCTCGACCTTGTCGAACTGATGGACGCGGATCATGCCTCGCGTGTCCCTGCCGTAGCTTCCTGCCTCCGAGCGGAAGCTCGGCGTGTGCGCAGTCATCCTGAGCGGCAACTTGTCCGCGGGCAGGATCTGGTCACGTGCCATGTTCGTCAGCGGCACTTCGGCGGTTGGAATGAGGTACATCCGCGCCTCGTCCGGCGCGCCCCCACGCGTCACCCAGAACAGGTCGTCCTCGAATTTCGGTAACTGCCCCGTTCCAGTCATCGTCTCGGCATTGACGATGTAGGGAACATAGTACTCGGCATAGCCATGCTCGCTCGTGTGCGTGTCGAGCATGAGCTGGGCCAAGGCGCGATGCAGGCGCGCTACCGCACCGCGCAGCGTATAGAAGCGCGCGCCGGAAAGTCTTGCGGAGGATTCGAAGTCCAGTCCGTCGACGGCCGTGCCCACATCCACGTGATCACGCGGCGCGAAACCGAAGGTTCGCAGCGTGCCCCAGCGTCTCACTTCGACGTTGTCGGCCTCCGAGCGGCCAAGCGGTACGCTCGCATGGGGAAGATTCGGCATCCCGAGCATCAAGTCGCGCAGGCGAACCTGCACTTCAGCCAGCCGTTGCTCGAGCAAATCGAGTTCGGATCCGAGACCCGCAACCTCGGCCATCGCGGCGGACGTGTCCTCGCCTCGACCCTTCGCTGCGCCGATCTGCTTCGATGCGGCATTGCGCTTTGCCTGCAAGTCTTGCGTGCGCGTCTGGATGTCCTTGCGTTCGGCCTCGAGCCGCTCGAACGCGGCCGTGTCCAAAATGTAGCCGCGAGTCTGCAGACGCGCGGCGACGCCCGCAAGATCGCTACGCAATAACTGGATGTCGAGCATGGCGCGAATCTTACCAGAGGCTAACGTCACCGCCGCGAAGGGCAGTGCCGCAATGCGCGGCTCCCTTCGTCAGGAATCCTCGACGTCGCGGTCGCGTGAGCGCAGTGCAGCGAGCTTCTCGCGAATCTTGGCTTCGAGCCCGCGCTCGGTGGGTTCATAGAAGCGGGCTGGCGGCATCCCGTCCGGCAGATAGTGCTCCCCCGCCGCATATGCATCAGGTTCGTCGTGGGCGTAGCGGTAGCCCTTGCCGTAGCCCAAGCCCTTCATGAGTTTGGTCGGCGCGTTGCGCAGGCGCAAAGGCACCGGACGCGAACCATCTTCGGCGATGAGCGCGCGCGCTGCGTTATAGGCCACGTACACCGCATTGCTCTTCGCGGCGCACGCGAGATAGATCACCGCCTCGGCAAGCGCCAACTCACCTTCGGGCGTGCCGAGTCGTTCATAGGTCGCGACCGCATCGAGTACCAGCTGCAACGCGCGTGGGTCGGCCAGCCCGATGTCCTCGGTCGCCATGCGGATCATGCGCCTGCCGACATAGAGCGGATCCGCGCCACCGTCGAGCATGCGGCACATCCAATAAAGCGCAGCGTCAGGATCGCTGCCGCGGACCGACTTGTGCAGCGCGGAGATCTGGTCGTAGAACGCTTCGCCACCCTTGTCGAACAAACGAAGCGAGCGGGCGATCGTCGTTTCGACGAATGCGAGATCAAGCTCACGTTTGCCGGCTTCACCGGCAGCAATCGCCAGCTGCTCCGCAAGATTGATCAGCCGCCGTCCGTCACCGTCGGCGTAGCCGATGAGAGCTTCGCGCGCGGGTGCGGAAAGCGACGTGCCCGGCATGGCGGCATGCAGTGCGCGATCGAGCAATTGCGCAAGCTCTTCGGGCCTGAGCGCCTCGAGCACATAGACGGTCGCCCGCGACAACAGCGCGTTGTTGACCTCGAACGACGGGTTCTCGGTGGTCGCACCGATAAAGGTGATCAGGCCGCGTTCGACGAATGGCAGAAACGCATCCTGCTGTGCTTTGTTGAAGCGGTGCACTTCGTCGACGAAAAGTATCGTGTGCCTCCCCGATTGCGCGAGCGCCGCTTCGGCGTGCGCGACAGCATCGCGGATGTCCTTCACGCCGGCCAGTACCGCGGAGATGGCGATGAAATCGGCGTTGAACGCGTCGGCCATCAGGCGGGCGAGCGTGGTCTTGCCGACACCCGGAGGACCCCACAGGATCATCGAATGCGGTTTCTTCGATGCAAACGCGATCGCGAGGGGCTTGCCGGGATCGAGGAGGTGACGCTGGCCGATGACTTCGGCGATCGTCTTCGGCCGCAGCCGCTCGGCGAGTGGCGTAGCCGGGTTCGCGACGGTGAACAGATCAGTCGGTGACGACATCGGCACCGGCAGGCGGCGTAAAGTGGAAGAGTTCGGAATTGAGCTTGGGATTGCGCTCCAGCTTGGACAGCCGGATTAGCGTGCGCTGGCCGAAGTTGTCGAGCACCTCAAGCGCCGCCAGTCCGCTCGTGTCGAATCCAAGCCGCAATTCGCGAAACGCCGACTCCTTGTCCTTCGGCGTGGCGCCCAGCCAATCAAGCCCGTCTGCCGCGGGCAGATCGCGCCACTCGAAGGCAGCCTCGACTTCCTCGCGCCCGGAAAGCAACGCCGCCGGCGTATTGCCGAGCGCACGATCGCTCTTGCGGCTGATGACCTGGTTCAAGTCCTGGTCGTAAATCCAGACGCGGTCGCCGTCGCCGACCAGCAACTGCTTGTACGGTTTCTCTACGGTCCAGCGAAATCGGCCTGGGCGCGCGATGGAAAACGCTCCGCTGACCTCGGCGGTCTGGCGACCGGAGGAGTCGTAGACGACCTGCGTGAAGTTGGCGTGCAGCGTCTGCGTTTCGCGCACGAACGCTCGCAGGCGTGCCAGCGTCGCCGCGTCGGCCACCGTCGCGAAAGCGCACAGCGCGAACAGCAGAACTCGACCGCGCATGCCTACTCCTTGCCGGCCGGGACAAGGACTTCCCGGTTGCCGTTGGTCTGCATCGGCGACACGAGTCCGGCGCGCTCCATCTGCTCGATGAGACGTGCGGCACGGTTGTAGCCGATGCGCAGGTGACGCTGCACGAGCGAGATCGAAGGACGGCGCGTCTTGAGCACGACCGCAACGGCCTGGTCGTACATCGGATCGGCCTCCGCGTCTCCGGCATCGAGGCTCATCGTCTCGTCGCCGTTGCCGCCGCCCTCGAGGATGCCTTCGAGGTACTGCGGACCACCCTGCGCCTTCAAATGCTCGACGACGCGGTGCACTTCGGCGTCCGACACGAAAGCCCCGTGGACCCGTTGCGGCACGCCTGATCCGGGAGGCAGGTAGAGCATGTCACCTTGGCCCAGCAGCGCTTCCGCCCCCATCTGATCGAGGATCGTGCGCGAATCGATCTTGCTCGCCACCTGGAATGCGATGCGCGATGGAATATTGGCTTTGATCAACCCCGTGATCACGTCGACCGATGGCCGCTGCGTCGCCAGAATAAGGTGGATGCCCGAGGCGCGCGCTTTCTGGGCGATACGCGCGATGAGTTCCTCGATTTTCCTGCCGGTGACCATCATGAGGTCCGCCAGTTCGTCGATGACGATGACGATCAGTGGCATTTCCTCGATGGGCTCCGGCGCTTCGGGCGTGAGCGAAAACGGATTGGCCAGCGGTTTGCCTTCTCGCTTCGCCTCGGCAATGCGTGCGTTGTAGCCTGCGAGGTTGCGCACGCCCAGCGTCGACATCAGCCGGTAACGACGCTCCATTTCCCCGACGCCCCAATTGAGCGCGTTGGCAGCAAGTTTCATGTCGGTGACAACCGGTGCCAACAGGTGCGGGATGCCTTCGTACACCGAAAGCTCGAGCATCTTGGGATCGATCAGGATCAGCCGCACTTGCCGCGGCTCGGCCTTGTACAGCAGCGACAGGATCATCGCGTTGACGGCGACCGATTTGCCCGAGCCGGTCGTGCCCGCGACGAGCAGGTGAGGCATGCGACCCAGATCGACGATCACCGGCTTGCCGGCGATGTCTTTGCCCAGCGCCAGGGACAGCGGGCTGGCCGTGTCGTTGTAAGTGGTGGACGACAACAGCTCTACGAGACGAACGATTTGCCGGCGCGGATTCGGCAGCTCGAGCCCCATGCACGACTTGCCGGGAATGGTTTCGACGACGCGGATGCTGACGACGGACAGGGCACGCGCGAGATCCTTCATCAGGTTGACGATCTGCGCACCTTTCACGCCGATCGCGGGTTCGATTTCAAAGCGAGTGATCACCGGCCCCGGATACGCTGCGAGCACCTTGACCGACACGCCGAAATCGGCGAGCTTCCGCTCGATCAGGCGCGACGTGAATTCAAGCGTCTCGGCGCTGACCTGTTCCTGCGCCGACGGAGCATCCTCGAGCAGGGCCAACGGCGGCAAGGGCGAATCGGGCATATCCTGGAACAGCGGTTTCTGCTTTTCCTTGATGACGCGGTCCGAGCGCGGCACATCGACGACCGGCGGCATGACGATGACCGGCTCCCGATCATCGATCGTCTCTCGCGCCAAACCGACGAATTGCTCGCGCTCTTCGGTTGCCGCTGCCCCAAGCTCGCGGTCTCGTCGCTCCTCGCGCCGGCGGCGCGCCCACGCAGTCGCCGTCTCGAGACCGGTGCCGACTCGCTCCATCAACCGCAGCCAGGACATACCCGTAAACAGCGACCAGCCGATGGCGAACAACGCGATAAGTACCAGGGTCGCGCCGTTGAATCCCAGGGTGCGCGACATCGATTCGCCGATCAGTTCGCCGAGCGCTCCACCCGCAGTCGACGGGAGAGCGATGGGGAGACGATATAGACGCAGCGCTTCCAGCGCAGAACTCGAGAGCAAAATCAGAAGAAAACCTGGAACGGCGAGCCACGGGTGGTAGCCTTCCACGTCGTCACGGGTCAAGTGGCGGTATCCCGTTACTACGAGGACGATCCCGGCAAAGACCCACCACCACGCCGACGCCCCGAACACGTACAACAGCAGGTCGGCGACCCATGCGCCGACGACGCCGCCCCGGTTGCGCACCGGGTCGCCGGTGCCCGAGAACGACCACCCAGGATCAGCCCGCTGATAGGTGCCCAGGATCAGCGCGAGGTAGACGAAGGCTGCGACGACCAACAGCCACCATGACTCGCGCACCAAGGCCGCCAGGCGCGGTGAAAGCTCCGGCTCCTCGTCCTTCACGCGGCGCTTTCGCGTCTGTTTTTTACTACTAAAAATCATTGGCTTGTGGAGCGAATCTCACGCTGCACATTATACACCGGCCGGATGCCCGAAGTCTCCCGCCTTGCCCTCCAGGGAAGGGACCCCACATCGGTTAGAATCGGACGCGACACGTCCGCAACGACAAGACGATCTGCCGACCACGCCATGCCCGCAAAGCACGCCCGCTTGCTGATTCTGGGATCCGGTCCCGCCGGATACACCGCCGCAGTATACGCCGCGCGCGCGAACCTCAGGCCAGTGCTCATCACCGGCCTCGCGCAGGGCGGACAGCTGATGACAACCACCGACGTAGACAACTGGCCGGCGGACGACGGCGGGGTCCAGGGTCCCGATCTCATGGCTCGATTCCAGAAGCATGCGGAGCGTTTCGAGACCGAGATCGTTTTCGATCACGTCAATGCGGTGAAGTTCGACGAGCGGCCGTTGCGACTTGTCGGGGACGAAGCCGAATACACCTGCGACGCGCTGGTCATCGCGACCGGCGCGTCGGCGCGCTATCTTGGCATGCCCTCTGAAGAAGCGTATATGGGCAAGGGGGTGTCGGCGTGCGCAACCTGCGACGGCTTTTTCTACAAGGGGCAGGACGTCGTCGTTGTTGGAGGCGGCAATACCGCCGTGGAAGAAGCGCTCTATCTCTCCAACATCGCCAAGCGAGTCACCGTCGTTCATCGCCGCGACAAGTTCCGCGCCGAGGCAATTCTCGTCGACCGTCTCCAGGCCAAGACCCGCAGCACGGGCAATGTGCGTATCGAATGGAACCATACACTTGACGAAGTCTTGGGCGACGCGTCCGGCGTCACTGGCGCGCGCGTCAAGCACGTCAAGACTGGCATGCTTCAGGATATTGCAGTTCAGGGTGTTTTCGTCGCCATCGGACACACGCCGAACACGCAACTGTTCGACGGGCAGCTCGCGATGAACAACGGCTATATCAAGGTGCAGGGGGGGAGCGAAGGCAATGCCACGGCGACCAGCGTCCCCGGGGTATTCGCCGCCGGCGACGTGGCCGACCATGTCTATCGTCAGGCCGTAACCAGCGCAGGCACTGGCTGCATGGCGGCGCTCGACGCGGAAGCTTACCTGGAAGCAAGCGCATAGCTTGTGTTCGCTGTCGCCTTGCGGCAGATTATGGTCGGCCTGACTGTCTGAACTGACCGATATCAACGGAAACGTGGCCAAGCTCTCCGACCTGAAGGCATTGCTAGCCGACGCGCCCAAAAGCACATCGGCGTCCCCGCGGGCTGCGCTCGTTCCACAGCCGCGGGCCGATTCCCGGCAAATCGACGCGGTGCCGAGCGCAACTCTCGTCCATGCGTTTGCCGACGTGACCCCGCTACCGCGCGCCAATCGCGCGCGACTTTCCAAGCCGAAGCCATCGATACGACCTGCCCAGCACCTTGCCGACGAGGCTGCGGCGCTGAGCGCGAGCAAGTTCGGCGAAGAGCCGTCGCCCACTGCGTGGGACATCGGGCAGGAACCGGAAGGGCACCAGACATTCCTGCGCCGGGGGCTGGGCACCGACGTGCTGGCGAAACTTCGTCGTGGTCACTGGGTCGTGCAAAGCGAAATCGACCTGCACGGCATGACGACGACGGAAGCGCACGACGCGCTTGGAGACTTTCTCGGCGACGCGCGGGCGCACGGGTGGCGCTGCGTGCGCGTCATCCATGGCAAGGGTCTGTCGTCACCGAACCGGGAACCTGTGCTCAAGGGCAAGGTCCGGCGCTGGTTGACGCACTGGGACGACGTCCTTGCCTACTGCGAAGCACAACGGCATGCAGGAGGCAGCGGCGCAGTGCTCGTATTGCTCAAGGCGCGCGCCGCCTAGAACCGCCGTTCGACTGGGCGTCGCTCATATGCGTCGGTGCGCAAGCGCAGGCAGCTCGCGGCGTACATCGGCAATGCGCTCGGCAAGAACGTCACCGGCGACCACGCCTGGACCTTCGGGCAGTTCCGCGATCACATCGCCCCAGGGATCGATCAGGATGCTGTGTCCGTACGTCCGCCGCCCGTTCGCGTGCAGGCCGCCCTGCGCGGCAGCCAGCACGTAGCATTGATTCTCGACAGCCCGCGCCCGTAACAACAGGTGCCAGTGCGCAGCACCGGTCAACGCGGTGAACGCGGAAGGCACCAATAGCAAGGCAACATCGCGGTAACATCGATACAACTCCGGGAAACGCACGTCGTAGCACACGGACAGTCCGACCTTGCCGCATGGCGCATCGAACGCCACCGGCTCCGTACCTGGTTCGATGGTGCGTGCTTCGTCGTAGCGCTCTTCTCCGCGGCTGAACGCGAACAGATGCATCTTGTCGTAGCGGGCCACGCGGCGGCCTTCGCGATCGAACACCAGGCAAGCACTGCGCACGCGACCCGGATCGGCCGTGGCAATCGGCACACTGCCGCCGACGATGAAGATGGCGTGCTCGCGCGCAAGGCGCGCAAGCCAATCCTGCTGCGTGCCGGCACCCTCAGCTTCGCGCACGGTCACCTTGTCAGTCGTCCGCGCCCCGAAAATTCCGAAGTACTCGGGCAGCAGCACGAACTGAGCGCCCTGGCGCGCAGCATCGACCACGAGAGGCTCGATTGCAGCGAGATTCGCTGCAACGTCGCTGCCCGACACGGTCTGAATGGCCGCAACCCGGAACGCCGCGACGCTCATTATTTGCCGCTCTCCATGGGACCGGATGTCGTGGAAGCGGCAGAACCGCGCGCGACCTGTGGATCGGACCAGCTCCCCGAGACTACGTAGCGCTGCGAGAAGATCTGCTCGATCGGGTCCTGCATGATCTTTTGCGCGAGCAGCGTGCCGGCGCCGATCGCGGCGCCAACGATCGGGTTCGCGAGCAATAGCGCAGCGGCGCCAACCGACACACTGGCCGAAAGCGTCGGCTGCACTCGCACGCTGAGCTTTTGCGTCTCGCGTGCGATATCGGCTTCTCCCGTAATCGTCACCCGGGCGGAAGGGCCGACGATTTTCAGATCATCGGTGCGCATGACGCCATCCTTGATGCGGACGTTGCCGGTAATTTCGTCGAACGCAAACCCCTCTCCGAACAAATCCTGGTAATCCCCTTCGAGGCGACGCTTGAACGCCTGTAGCGACAGGATACCGAGGAGCTTGCCGATGCCAGGGTCCAGCTTGCTGAACTGGCCGCGCCCCGTCTGGATGCTGAAAGAGCCGTTGAGCGTCGGATAGTCGAAGTCCTGCGGACTGCCCGCCCACGCCAGTTGCCCCTGAAGGGTCGTCGGCGCACCGCGCACCGCGCCGGGCATGCCGAAACGCCCCAGGTACTTGCCTGCGTCGCGAACATCCAGATTGACGTCGAGGTCGGTATGCTGTGAGTTGCTCGCATTTCGCCACCAACCGGTTGCCGTCAACGTGCCATCGTCGGCGGATAGTTTGAAATTCTCTATCTGCCAGTCGGCTTCATGCGGCTGCGCGACCATCTCGAGTTTTCCCAGTTCATGATTCTTTACCGTCAAGGAGTCGGCGATGACGTCGAGTGCAGGCCATGGGTTCACGGCCGGCGGCGCATCGATTTTCGCCACGGGCGCACCGATCGCGGTCGGTACCGCGGTCGGGGCCACGATTCTTTGCAACCGTGCCACCAGGCGCCCGTTTGGCCGGCCTGTTGCCGCCGTCTGCCAGCGTGCGCTACCCATCAAGTCTCGGCCCTGCAAATCGATTTGCCACTCGCCGGCCTGTCGAGTCGCACCGATGCGCAGCGCCTTGAACGCACGCCCGAAAACGCTGAGCGCACCGATCGACACATCGACTCCGGTCAGCGGCATATCGTCCTGCGCGGTGCCGGTTGCCAGTTGCTCCTTGACCAGCAGCCAGGCGTCCGCATCGAGCGCGCCGATGTCGCCGCGAATCCAGAAGCCACGCCGGTCAGGCTCCTCAGTTGCGCCGCCCAGGGCGAGTAGCGCGCGTTCGGCGACGGCACCGGTCGGCGCAAGCCTCCGCTCAATGGTGAACGTGGCCAGCTTGCCGTAACTCGCGCTCAGGGAGTCGCGTCCCGGTTCGTTGATGCGGCGTTCGACCCTCAATGGAACTGATTCGGCCGCGGACTTGCCTGCCGGCGCCGGCAGATCGACGATCGCCCCCTTCAGGCTGGAATCCATCACCCAGGCCATCCCGCCAGGTTGCGCATTGATCGCGACCTTCCAGTCCGTGGCCCCGGAGAAACGGGCGATCAGCGACTGCTTCGGATACTCCGCGCGCAGCGACGCGAGGGCCATGGTGCCCTGGCCATCGACGCGGAGGCGACTGTCCACCGTGGTAATCGAGAAGCGCGCGGGACCGCCGAGCAGTTCGCCGGTCAACACCGGAGCACTGAGTTCATGACCGGTGAACAGGATCTTGCCACTCAGATGCTCGATCGACGGCGTGTCCTCGGCAAACCTGATGCGGCCGTTGTCGAGCGTATAGTCGCCGGAAATTTTGATCATCTCGACCTTGCCCAGCGGCAATTCGAGGTTGAGCGTCAACTTGCCGGAGCCGCCGACGTCGACACCTGCCGTAGGATGATCCAGACTCTGGTCCAGCGGGCTGTTGGCGATATAACGGACGAAGTCGCTGCTGGGGCCGGACGCGTCACCTGCGAGGCGCAATATCGGATTGGCTGGGCGCAGGTCCGGGATGTCGATTTTCGACCGGCCGAGTTCGACTCCATAGACGCGACCCTTGCGGACGTCGACACTGAGGCGCGCACCGTCTACGCGAATATCGGTATCGAGGTCGTTGACTTCGGGCCAACCCCGGACGTAATCGAGCCTCACTCCTGCTGCCTTGGCTTGCACCTGGAACTGCCCGAGTCTTGCGTCGGCAAACGGGAAGTCCGCCGGGGCGCCGACCATTTTGACGCGCACGTCGCTGGTTGTTCCGGCGAGGACGGCACGATGCAGCCACTCACGCAGATCAAGGTCGATGGCCAGCGGCAGATAGCGATAGAGCTGCACAGCATCCATGCGGGTGACCTGCCCCGTCATGTCGACGCGACCGCGACCATCCGCGGCGGTCGAGTAGCTGCCTTTTGCCGTCCCAGCAAGGTCCCTGTTCGCGAACGCCAGCTGGTCGATGTCAACGCTCAGACCGCTTTCTTCGTGGTGCCATCGCACTTGTGCTTGAACGCTGTCGAGCGACACCCGTTCGCTCAGCGCCCGCGGCAGATCGAGCGTCATTGCCCGGCTTTGGAATTTGAGCGTGCCGCTCTGAGGACTGGCGTCGAAGTCACCGGTGATGCCCGTCACACCGGGCATCGTACCTTGCGCTGCAAAGCCGAGGTCGACGAAGCGCCCGGAGCCGCTGAACGCCTGCAACTGCTCAGGGTCACCATGCCACTGCAATGCGCCGCGCTCGAGCGTTCCGCTGGGCGCGATGCGAGCAAGGCTCTCGCGCCATTTCGCCGGAAGCGGCAGAAACGCCGCAATCTGGCGCAGGGGCGTCAACTCGAGCCGCGTAAACTCGATCTGGCCGCTGGCCATGGCATCCTCGGCTCCGGTCTCCAGGGTCAACTTGAAATCGGTCGGGTCGAAGCGCACGCCGTCGCGTGCAGCGAATGTGAGATGCTGCGTGTAAAATTCCCTCTGCTTGCCGTTGTTGCTCCAGCCAAGTCGTCCCTCGAGCCCGGACAACGCGAGCTCGGGAAGCTCCGGGGCGAGACGCGCCTCGACGTCAGCGAGCACTACGTCGGCGATGAGATCTTTCAGTTCGCCTTGCTCGAGCTCGAGCCAGACTCGAACTGCGCCCTTGCCACTGCGAATCGGGACCGACATTGGTAGCCATTCGCGCCACGCTGCGATGTCGGCATAGTCCAGGCGAGCGTATACGCGGCCGCTGAGTGCACGTGCATCGGCGAAAGACGTCCCGGTGAAATCCCCGCGTAGATCGAGAGGGGCGGCAAGCTCGGACGGAGGGGCTCCGGTGAGCCCGAAGCGGTGGTGCCCGAAGCGATTTTCCAAGTGCAATTCGACACGACTCAAGACAAGTTCCGAACCGCCCGCGTGTTCGTCGCGCCATGCGAATTCCGCGTTGTGAACGAAAATCCGCGGCTGGCGCATCAACCAGCTGGTGAAGCGCTGATCGCTGCGCGTGCCCAACGGATCGATCGTTAAGCCGGCGACGTGAAGGATGCCGCTGAGATCCCGTCTCAACGCGAGCCGCGGTCCATCGATAGTCAGTTCTTTCAGCCTCAAGTCGAGGGCAACGAACGAAGTCCAGGCCACGACGAGGCGGACGTGCGGCAGCGTGACGAGTGCGCTGCCGTTCTCGCGATCAAGCAGCCGAAACGCGTAAATGTCGACGCGCGGATTCCAGCCGTCCCAACCGGTATCCAAGGAGCCGATCTCGACCGGCTCGCCAATTTGCTGGGACAGGAGCCGGCTCAGCTCACCGCGATTGTGCTCGAGTTGTGGCAACGCGATGAAGCGAACGCCAAGCAGGAGCACGGCGAATACGACGATGCCAATTCGCAAAAGCAGCCACGATGCGCGCAGCACCGATCGCCACCACGAACGGCGCGCGGTGCCAGCACTCGATTGGGCTGCAGCAGAAGGCATAATGGCGATGTTACCCCGGAACGGGATGATCACCACGGTGGGATGGAGAGGACCATTGGCTGACCTCGCAGCAGCACTGGAGTTCAGCCGCTATGCGGTGCGGTTTCGCGCGGCGCAGCCCGCCCGTTTCGATGCGATTTGCGCGGCGACCGACGCGCCTTGGCGCTGCAGCAGCGACGCACTCGACACGTTGTTCGATGCTCCTGATCCTGCGTCCCTTGCGACTGCCTTGCGGCAAATTCGGCAGCAGGCATTTCTGGTGACGATGCTGCGTGACCTCGTCGGGCTTGCGGATCTATTGGAGGTCTGCGACGCGACCACCCGCCTCGCCGAGATCGCAATCGGCGCCGCCGTATCGGCGCATTCGCGCTGGCTATCCGCCAGGCACGGCGAACCGCTCGGAGCGGAGAGCGGCGCTGCGCAGCGCCTGCTCGTCGTCGCGATGGGAAAGCTCGGCGGCGGTGAACTCAATGTTTCGTCCGACGTCGACCTCGTGTTCGTGTATCCGGAAGACGGCACGACATCCGGACCGAAACCGATTGCCAACCAGGATTATTTCGATCGCCTCGGCAGGTGCGTCATCGCGGCCCTCGATGAGATCACGCCCGACGGCTTCGTGTTTCGCGTCGACATGCGGCTGCGCCCGTACGGGGATTCCGGCGCGCTGTCCTGTTCGTTTGCGACACTCGAACAGTATCTGATTACACAAGGCCGGACGTGGGAACGCTATGCATGGCAGAAGGCGCGCCCGCTGACCGGCGACCGGGGCGTGGAACTGATGGCGCTGGTGACGCCCTTCGTCTACCGCAAGTATCTCGATTTCGACGCCTATGCCGGGCTGCGCGACGTGCATCACCAGATTCGCGAGCAAGGTCGACGCAAGAATCATGCGGCGAACGTAAAGCTCGGACCTGGCGGCATCCGCGAGATCGAATTCATCGTGCAGGCGCTGCAACTGGTCCGCGGCGGCAGGGAATCCCTGTTGCGCGAGCGCGGGACCTTGCCCGCGCTTGCTGCGCTGGGAGAGCGGGACTTGTTGCCGGCGCCTGCTATCGAAGAACTTCGCACCGCCTACATCTTCCTGCGCAATGTCGAGCATCGGCTGCAATATCGCGACGACGCGCAAACCCAGAACCTCCCCGACGACGCCGGCGAGCGCGACGCGCTTGCCCGTGGCCGCAGGCTTCGCCCATGCCAATGCCTTCGATGACGTCCTCGGGCACCATCGCTCCGCGGTCATCAGGCACTTCGATGCGATGTTCGGAAGCACTGCGGTCGATGCCGTCGATCCGCTGGCAAACGTGTGGCTCGATGCGCAGCCGGGCGCAGAGCACATCGCGGCACTCGGGCTCGCGGGCTATGCTGAGCCGGAGGCGGTTGTGGCGGCCGTGGCAAGGGTCAAGTCCAGTGCCCGTTATCTTCAACTGCCCGCGCTGTCCCGCGATCGCTTCGACATGCTCGTACCCCAGCTGCTGCGCGTCGCAGTCGGGGCAGCACAGCCAGGAGTGGTATTCGAGCGCCTGCTCGCCCTGCTTGAAACCATAAGTGGCCGCAGCGCCTATCTGGCCCTGCTCGTCGAGCACCCCCCGGTGCTGCCACGCATTGCGCAATTGATGGCCGCGAGCGCCTGGGCCGCCGAATACCTTACGCGCCACCCAATCCTGCTCGATGAATTGCTCGATAGCCACGCCTTGTTCGCCGAGCCAGACTGGGGCGCCTGGCGACGGGAGCTTGGGGCGGCGTTGGCGGCGCATGCGGGCGACAACGAGCGCCAGATCGACGCGCTTCGACACTTCCAGCAGGCGCAGACTTTCCGCTTGCTCGCCAAGGATCTCAACGGCTTGCTGTCGACCGAGCGCCTGGCAGACCATCTTTCCGCCCTCGCGGACGTCGTGCTCGATGCGACCCTTGCCTGCTGCTGGACGCAGATTCGCGGCAAGGACGCCCCGCCGCCGAAGTTCGCGATCGTCGGCTACGGAAAACTCGGCGGAAAGGAATTGGGCTACGCGTCGGATCTCGACATCGTATTCCTGTACGACGACCCGGACGATGCTGCGGCCGAGAGCTATGCGCGCCTGGCGCAACGCATCAATACGTGGTTGACCAGTGCCACCGCGGCGGGGCGACTGTATGAAACGGATCTGCGCCTGCGTCCGGACGGCGTGAGTGGGCTGCTCGTGTCGAGTTTCGCCGCGTTCCAGCAGTACCAGCGCACGACCGCGTGGCCATGGGAGCACCAGGCGCTTACGCGGGCGCGTTTTGTCGCCGGCGACGCCAGGATCGGATCCGCGTTCGAGGCCGAACGCGAAGCCATTCTGCGCATGCCGCGTGACGTCGCTGCACTCAATGCCGCAGTGGTCGACATGCGCCGAAAGATGCATGCAGGGCACCCCAACCGGAGCGGCTTGTTCGATCTCAAGCACGACCCCGGCGGCATGGTAGACGTGGAGTTCAGCGTTCAGTATCTGGTGCTCGCGCACGCGCATGCTCATCCGCAACTTACCCGCAACGTCGGGAATATTGCGCTGCTCAAGGTCGTCGCGGACCTTGGGCTTGTCCCTGCCGCGATCGCCGCGGGCGCAGCCGAAGCGTACCGGGAATACCGGCGCATGCAGCATCAGATCCGACTGCAGGGCGCGCGCGAGGCACGCGTAGAACCGGATGCACAGTCGACGCGACGCGACATCGTCGCCGCCCTGTGGCGATCGGTCTTCGGAAGCGACTGGAAGGGCTGAACCCCGAAATCGGCTAAAATGCTGGTTTGGCGAAGCGTGGAGAAACGCGATGTCGATGGCAGACCGCGACGGATTCATCTGGTACGACGGCAAGTTCGTGCCGTGGCGCGATGCGACCACGCACGTGCTGACCCACACACTGCATTACGGGCTTGGCGTATTCGAGGGAGTCCGCTGCTACAAGACCGACGCAGGCCCGGCCATCTTCCGCCTCCGCGATCACACCGACCGCTTGTTTCGTTCGGCACAGATTTTCGGCATGAAGATCCCCTACACGAGAGACGAGCTCAACGCCGCGCAGAAGGAGTGCGTGCTGAAGAATGGCCTCGACTCCTGCTACGTTCGCCCGCTGGCGTTCTATGGCTCGGAGGCGATGGGTGTCGCCGCCAAATCCAATCCGGTCCGCGTTTCGATCGCCGCATGGCCATGGGGTGCGTATCTCGGCGCCGATGGGCTCGAGAAAGGGATACGGGTCAAGACCTCGTCCTTCACCCACCATCACCCCAACATCACGATGTGCAATGCCAAGGCCGTGTGCAACTATGCCGTCTCGATTCTCGCCAACCAGGAGGCCACGCATGACGGCTACGAGGAAGCGATGTTGCTCGACCCGCAAGGCTTCATCTGCCAGGGATCCGGCGAAAACGTGTTCCTGGTGCGGGATGGCAAGCTGCACACGCCGGACCTCTCCGGTGGCGCGCTGAATGGCATCACCCGAGGGACGATCCTGACGTTCGCCGAAGAGCTCCGCATTCCGGTGATCGAGCGGCGGATCACGCGCGACGAGTTCTACATCGCCGACGAGGCGTTCTTTACCGGCACCGCGGCCGAGGTGACGCCGATCCGCGAGCTGGACAACCGTCCGATCGGCGAGGGTCAACGCGGCCCGATCACCGCGAAGCTGCAGGCGATGTTCTTCGACGTCGTCAACGGCCGCAATCCCAAGTACATGTCATGGCTGACACCGGTTGGATCCAACGCAGGTTCTCTTGACTATGTCGAGACAAGACGCAAGCGCGCCGTCCGCAGTTAAGGTCACAGCGCAGGACTTGCCGTTGCATTGCCCCAACCCGGCGATGCCGCTATGGTCGAGTCATCCGCGCGTCTTTCTCGATGTCGCTGCCACGGGGGAGGCGATGTGCCCCTACTGCGGCACTCGCTATCGTCTTAGTGGCGAGGTGCCGCGCGGCGCGCATTGAGCTCGCGGCGCGACCTCCGCGCCATCAACTCGTCGTCCACTGCGATGCCTGAGCGCATCCTGATCGTCGCTCCGTCGTGGGTCGGCGATGCGATTCTCTCGGAACCGTTGGTTGCACTCCTGCGCGAGCCACTCGAGCCCGCGATCGTGGATGTGCTGGCTCCGTCCTGGTGCGCGCCCGTGTATGCAAGGATGCGGGGCGTCCGCCGCATCATCGAAAGCCCTTTCGGTCATGGCGAGCTTCGGATCGCGGCGCGTCGCGCTCTCGCCCGCACATTGCGGGAACAGGCGTACACGCGCGCGTTCGTGCTGCCGAATTCGTTCAAGTCCGCGTTGATTCCATGGTTTGCCCGGATTCCACGGCGCATCGGTTACGTTGGTGAGGCTCGGCGGCTATTGCTGACCGATGCGCGCCGGCTCGATCAGCGCGCCGTGCCGCGATTGGTCGATCGCTTCGTCGCACTCGCAGCGATCGAAGGGGAGTTGGCGCCGGTCGCGCCTTCGCCTGTGCTGGTGCCCGATGCCGGCAACGCCGCGGAGGCAATGCGCACGCTCGGGCTGGTGACACGACGTCCTGTTATCGCGCTTTGCCCGGGTGCCGAATTTGGCCCCGCCAAGCGCTGGCCGACTGAGCACTTCATCACACTTGCGCGACGGTTCCTCGCATCTGGCTACGCCGTCTGGCTGATCGGTTCGTCCAACGACCGGCAGGCTGCCGACCCCATCGCAGCGGCGATACCGGAGGTGCGCAACGCATGTGGCCGAACCGACCTTGGCACGGCCATCGATCTGCTGGCGCAAGCGAGCGTTGTCATCAGCAACGACTCCGGCCTGATGCATGCCGCCGCGGCCGTGGGACGGCCGCTGGTCGCGCTCTTCGGATCGTCGAGCCCCGACTACACGCCTCCCCTGTCGCCCCTTGCAAGGGTCGCCCGCATCGACATAGTCTGTAGTCCTTGCTTCCAGCGCGAGTGCCCGCTGGGGCATTTCAAATGCATGCGCGAACTCTCGCCCAATGTTGTGTATGATCTGGCGCGCGCCCCAAGGTGATGGCTGCTATCGCCTCTGGCGCCTCTCGCCAATGGCAACAGGACATGTCGTGATTGCTTCGCGGCTGGAATGAACGATGGCCAAGGTCCGCACGCCGACCATTTTCACGTCGCCTCAGGATGCTGCGACCGCGTTCTATCAGGCGTTCGAAGCCAAGGATGTGGATGCCATGATGGCAACATGGGCCGAGGACGAGGACATCGTCTGCGTCCATCCGGGCGGCCCGCGTCTCGTGGGGTACGACGCGGTCCGCGCCGGCTGGGAACAGCTTTTCGCCGGGGACACCAAGCTATCGTTTCGTCTCGACGAAATCGTCGTCCTTGAGACCGTGGGCATGGCATTGCAAAGCGCGATAGAGCATGTGACCGTCGGCAACGATCCGAAGCCACGGGGCGCGGCGATCGCCAGCAACGTCTTTCTGCGCACGCCGTCCGGATGGCGCCTGGCCGTCCATCATGCGTCGGCCGCACCGGCGATAGTTTCCGGCCTGCCATCGGGACCGCTGCATTGACTTTTGCAGCGAGCCACGCCGGCTTGTCAACCGGCTTTGCGGGATGGTACTGTCGCGCTGCTGTAAGATTGTCAGGTGGCCTGACCACCACTAAAACCTACAAGACATTTATGGAGGATTCCATGCAGGCGATGTGCACGACATTGAGGCTGGGTGCTGCGGCGGTGCTTGGGTTTGCCATGGCTATTTCGCCCGGCGCCGCCGTGGCGCAGCAAAAAATGGTCATGAAGGCATCCGATGTCCACCCGGCGGGCTACCCGACCGTCGTGGCTGTGGAGAACATGGGCAAAAAGCTTGAGAAGGCAACCAACGGTCGACTCAGCATCCAGATGTACCCGTCGATGCAGCTCGGCGGCGAAAAGGAAGCGATCGAACAGGCTCAGGTCGGTGCGATCCAGTTCGCGCGCGTCAGCGTTGGCGCGCTCGGTCCGGTCATCGACGAACTGAATGTGTTCAACATGCCCTACCTGTTCCGCGACACCAAGCACATGCAAAAGGTGATTGACGGGCCCATCGGACAGGAGTTGATGGACAAGGTCACCAACAATCCGAAGGCCGGTCTCGTCGCGCTGGCGTGGATGGATGCGGGCGCCCGTAGCCTGTATGACACCAAGAAGCCCATCAAGAACCTTGCCGACCTGAAAGGCATGAAATTCCGCGTCATGGGCAACCCGATGTTCGTCGACATGATGAATTCGCTCGGCGGCAACGGCGTGTCCATGGGGTATGACCAAGTGTTCAACGCGTTGCAGACCGGCGTTGTCGACGGTGCGGAGAACAATCCGCCGAGTTTCGTCTTCGACAACCACTATCAGGTCGCGAAGTTCTACACGATCGACGAGCATCTGATCGTCCCCGAGATGGTCGTGTTTTCCAAGAAAACATGGGACACGCTGTCGAAGGAAGACCAGGCGCTGCTGATCAAATTCGGCAAGGAGGCTCAAGCCGAAGAGCGCGTACTGTGGGCGCAATACGAAAAGGAAGCGATGGACAAGGCGAAAGCGGCCGGCATCACGATTACCGAAATCGCCGACAAGAAGCCGTTCCAGGACGCGGTCAAGCCGGTGTGGGACAAATACGGGCCCAAGTACGCCGACATGATCAAGCGCGTTCAGGCAGTTCAATAGACCTGCATCACTCCGCCCGGGCTCGATAGCCCGTCAGCAACGCAACGGTCGGAGCCGGCTCATGGCGTGATGAGCCGCCTCCCTTGTGACGGTTTGGGGGAAATCATGGCGATTCTCTATCGCAAGGCCATGGACGCCTTGTACCTGGCTTGCGTTGTCATCGCGGGCACCTCGCTCGTCCTGATCTCGGCGGTGATTCCGTGGGCGGTCTGGACGCGATATGTGATCAATCGCGCGGCGTCATGGCCCGAGCCGACCGCCGTGTTGCTCACCATCGTGCTCACGTTCTTCGGTGCAGCCGCCTGCTACCGCCTCGGATTGCATATGAACGTGACGCTCGCCGTCGATCAGCTCCCGCAGCGCTTGCGCCGCGTGACCGACGTGATCGTGGAGCTGCTGATGGCGCTGATGGCGCTGTTCATGACGTTCAAGGGTACGACCCTTGTCGAGGCGACCTGGTCGAATTCGATCGCCGATTTTCCATTTCTCTCCGTAGGGGTGACGTACCTGCCGATCCCGATCGGCGGCGCGATCCTGTTCCTGTTCGTGATCGAGCACCTCACCATCGGGCGCCCGGTGGACACGGTCGGCGACGCCCATTCGGTCGCGGCGTTCGAATGAGATACCGTGATGCCGTAGGTCCGAATTCATTCGGACCATTGGCTGAATTGCCGCCGCGCGCGAGTGAATTCGCGCCTACAAGCGCACTGCAGAGCTGTACCTGATGGATATTCTCGTTCTC
Source organism: uncultured beta proteobacterium (assembly GCA_963829375.1). Lineage (GTDB taxonomy): Bacteria > Pseudomonadota > Gammaproteobacteria > Burkholderiales > Casimicrobiaceae > PALSA-1003. Next base: position 46,527 of record CAWHIS010000022.1, read on the forward strand.
CTCGGCTGTCTGTTCACGCTGTTCGCGCTCGGCGTGCCGATCGCCTATTCGCTGGGGCTCGCCGCAATCGCCGGCGCGATGTGGATCGGCGTGCCGCTGGAAGCGGTAATGCTCAAGATATCGGACGGCGTCAGCAAGGTCGCGATGCTGACCATCCCTTTCTTCGTGCTCGCAGGCGCGATCATGGCCGAGGGCGGCATGGCCAAGCGCCTGGTAGCGTTCGCCAATGTTCTCGTAGGCATGGTCCGTGTGCGCGGCGGATTGTCCGCGGTGAACATTGTCGCGACGACCTTTCTGAGTGGAATTTCCGGTTCATCGGTCGCGGATACCTCGGCGATCGGCTCGGTCATGATCCCGCAAATGGAAAAGGTCGGCTACCCGCGGGCGTTCTCGACCAACGTGACCATCTGCGCATCCGTGCAGGCGATCCTGGTTCCGCCGAGCCACAATGCGGTGATCTATTCCCTCGCTACGGGAGGCTTGATCTCGATCACCAGTCTGTTCATGGCCGGGATCGTCCCCGGGTTGCTTTTGGGTGCGGCGCTGATCGCGCTGGTCATCTACATCGGCTATCGGGACGGGCATCCCAAGGGTGAATCGGTGCCGATGGGCACAGCGATCAAAGTGTCGATCGACGCGCTGTGGGGACTGATCACGATCGTCATCATCATCGGCGGCATCCTGGGCGGCATATTCACGGCCATCGAGGCCGGAGCAGTGGCGTGCCTGTGGGCATTTTTCGTCACGATGTTCATCTATCGCGACTACCGCTGGCGTGACCTGCCGGCGCTGGTCCACCGCACGCTCAAGACCGTTGCAATGGTGATGACGCTGATTGCCTGCGCCTCGGCCTTCGGCTACGTCATGGCCCTGATGCAGTTGCCGGCGAAGATCACGGCGTTTTTCCTGACGCTCTCCAGCAACCGGGAAGTGATCCTAATGCTGATCAACATCATGCTGCTCGTGCTGGGCTGCCTGATGGATCTTGCGCCGCTGCTTCTGATCTGCACGCCGATCCTGCTGCCCGTGGTCTCCACGTTCGGCGTCGACCCGGTTCACTTCGGGATGATCATGCTGCTCAATCTCGGCATCGGACTGTTGACGCCGCCGGTCGGCGCCACGCTGTTCGTGGGCTGCGCCGTCGGCAAAGTGACCATGCAGGAAGTCATGCGCAGCATCTGGCCGTTCTACGGGGTCATGTTCGCAGTGCTGATGCTGGTGACGTACATCCCGTCGATCTCGCTGTGGCTGCCGCGGATGCTGGGAATGTGACGACGACGCGGAGCCGTCAGAGGATCCGGTTGAACCAGAGCAGAGAAAGAAATGCCGCGAGAATCGCGATGGCAGCGGCCGCGGCCGCGAACAGCGCTGTGATCTCGGTTTCCCGCTTCTCGAGGACCAGCTTGGAGTTCAGCGCCTCGTAGACTTTTTTCAGGTCGCTGGCGGTGCCAGCATAGAAATATTCGCCCTGAGTGAGGTTGGCAATTGTCTTCAGCGACGCCTCGTCGAGACGCACGCGCATCGACCAGCCTTCGGCGCCGATGAGCTCACCGGCTGTCGTGCCTATCCCGACGGTGTAGACGCGCACGCCGCGGTCCGCCGCCATGCGCGCGGACTCGATCGGGTCGGGTCCGGTCGTCGTCTGCCCGTCGCTCAGCAAAATGATGACGGCGGCGCTATAGGAGCCTGGCGGTACGGGTTTGAATTCATCCTTTGCCTGCTTCTGGGTCTGATCCAGGGACGCGCTGCGCGGCGTTTCGGCTCGCGGATTGGATGCGCGAAGATCGAATTCGACATCCGGGAACAGAATCTTCAGCGATACCAGTATGCCGCTGCCGATTGCCGTTCCACGCTGCAACTGAAAACGCTCGATGGCGGCAAGGATGTCCTCGCGGTTGTTGGTTGGGGGCTGCACGACGGACGCCGTTGCCGCGAAAGATACGATCCCAATCCGCGTGTGCGACGGCAGATCGTTGACGAATGCGCGCGCCGCTATCTGCGCCGCGCCAAGACGACTCGGATCCACGTCGGTCGCGCGCATGCTTCCGGACACGTCCATGGCGAGGATCACGGTCTGATGCGCCGACGGCAGCATGACGACCGCCGCAGGACGGGCGATTGCGAAGATCATCAGCGTCAGTGCCACCAGAAACAACGCTGGCGGGACATGCCGCCGGATGCGCTGGCCCGCCCCGAGAGCATCCCTGATCGCGGTCAGACTCGCATAGCGCAGCGCGGCGCGTTTCTTGCGCCGGAGCAACATCAGGTAGACCGCGATCAGCACCGGGAGCACGAGCAGCGCCCAGAGCATCTCCGGCCAGAGCAGGGTCATGCCTTGGCGACCAGGTGTTGCGGCATCATGCCGCCCGCCGCGAGCTGACTGCGCCGCTTGCGCAGATCGGAAAAACGCAGGATCGCGTCGACGAGATCATCGTCGGTGGACAGCTCGAGCGCGTCGACACCGGCGTGACGCAACGACGTACGCAACTCCTCCTCGCGCCGTGCGGCGGCGGCGGCAAAGCGCTTCCGGAAAGCACGATCGTGCGTGTCGACGAAAATCTGCTCGCCGGTTTCAGCGTCCTGAATCACCAGCAGCCCGAGATCGGGAAGCTCCATTTCCAGCGGATCGTACAACCTGACTGCGACCACCTCGTGCCGTTGCGCGAGATGGGCAAGCGGCTCGGCCCAACCAGGCACGCTGATGAAATCGGAAATGACGAACACGACCGAACGCCTGGGCATCATCTGAAACGCCGTCCGCAACAGATCGCCAAGATCGGTCTCCGACGCCCCGGACACTTCGGGCCGCGCGGCCATGCTGTGCATGATGTGCAGCACATGGCGGCGACCGCTGCCGACCGGAATCACGGTATCGACCTTGCCGCCATAGAACATGGCGCCGACGCGATTGCCATGGCGCGTAAGCAGTCGCGAGAGCACCGCGACGAAATCGATGGAGATGGCCTTCTTGCGGACCAGCGTGGACCCAAAATCGACGGACGGACTGAGGTCCAGCAGAAACCACGCCGCGACTTCGCGCTCCTCGTTGAACTCACGGACGTAAGGTATCTGCAGCCGCGCGGTAACGTTCCAGTCGATATGCCGGACATCGTCGTGATACTGGTATTCGCGCAGATCCGCGAGGTCGAGTCCGGCGCCGCGAAAAAGCGTGCGGTAATCGCCGTGCAACAAACCATCGAGACGGCGAATCACCGTCCACTCCAGCCGGCGAAGAACGTTCTCAGGCGTCCGCGCGGACTCGGACATGAGTTTCGAGCGGTTTCTCGGGCGCGGGTATGCGCTGCATGATGCGCAGGATCAACTGGTCGGCCGTCAGGCCGTCCGCCAACGCCTCGTACGTGAGGACGAGCCGGTGGCGCAGCACGTCGGGCACGAGATCGCTGACATCCTCGGGTAGCACATAGGCCCGGCCGCGCAGATACGCGAGGGCGCGCGCCCCTTCGATGAGGTGAATCGTCGCGCGCGGACTTGCTCCGTAGGAGAGATATTTTTGCAGGTCGGCGAGCCCAAAACGCGCCGGTTGGCGTGTCGCAGATACCAGGCGCACGGCGTACTGCATGAGGTTGGGATCGACATAGCCCGAGCGGCATTCACGCTGCAAATCGGCCAACTGGTCCGTTGTCGCGACCGGCGTCACGTCCTGCGCAATGCCCGTGACGCGCTGCACGATGACGAACTCCTCTTCCTCGCTGGGATAACCGACCAGCACCTTCATCATGAATCGATCCACCTGCGCTTCGGGCAGCGGATACGTACCTTCGGTTTCGATCGGATTCTGCGTGGCCATCACGAGGAAGGGCTCGGGCACGCGGTGCGTGTTGCCGGCGATCGTGACCTGGTACTCCTGCATTACTTCGAGCAACGCGCTCTGCACTTTGGCCGGCGCACGATTGATCTCGTCGGCGAGCAGAAGGTGCGTGAATACGGGGCCGAGCGATGTCCCGAAATCGCCGGTCTTCTGATTGTAGATCCGGGTCCCGACCAGGTCGGCCGGAACCAGATCCGGCGTGAACTGGATGCGCTTGAACGTTCCCCGGATCGTCTTCGCAATGGTCTTCACCGTCAGCGTCTTCGCCAATCCCGGAACGCCTTCGACGAGCAGGTGGCCCTGTGCAAGCATCGCGACCAGAACGCGCTCGAGGAAATGGTCCTGCCCGACGACGACTTTCTTGACCTCGTAGAGGATGCGCTCCATCAGAGTGGCAACTTCCTTACGGCTGACTTCGGTATCGTTCATGCGTTCCTGTCGGAGAAGAGTGCAGTGAAATTCAGAATGGGGAAAGGCCGACCGCCGCCGCGGCGTTCTCGATCGGGACGGCGAAGCCAATACCGATGAACACGCGCTGTTCGGAAGGATTGAGGATCGCGGTGACGATTCCCACAACTTCTCCCCCTGCCGTGACCAGCGGGCCGCCGGAGTTGCCGGGATTGGCCGCGGCATCGAACTGGATCAGATTGGTCAGCAACCGCTTGCCTTCGGGCGACTGGTACTCTCGCCGCAACCCCGACACGATGCCGGAGGTTGCGGACGGGCCGATCCCAAAGGGATAGCCCACGGCCACGACTTCGTCGCCGACCGCAAGGTCTGCGGTCGACCGCAACGTAGCGGCAACGAGGTCGTCCGGAATGGTCTTGGCCTGGAGCACCGCGAGATCGTGTTCGGGCCGAGTTCCGACGACAGTGGCGTCAGAAACCAGGCCATCGAAAAATTCCACCTTGACCCTGTCCGCGCCGGCGACGACGTGAAGGTTGGTCAGGATGATGCCCTTGTCCACAACGACCACGCCGGTTCCGACACCGACGCCCCCCCGCGACGAGGGACTGTTGCCTTCACCTGGATCGGGTTCCAACCCCAGCCCGATCACCCGAACCACGGACGGCCGTATGGCCTCGAAGGCCTTGCTTGCGACGGATGGAATCTGAGCGGTCTCGAGCGTGTGCAGAACGGCCGCGTCGATGTCCTTCTGAGAAAGCACGCGCGGAGGCGTCCGCGTCCCCAGGTACACGCCGGCGATGGTGAACGCGATCAGCGCGCCGCCGACGAGGAGCAGCGCTCGCTCGTAGCGCTCGCTGAAACGCCTGAACCACTTCCTGCGCGGCGGCGATGCGACTTGTCCCTGTGCACCGTCCGCCGCAGAATCCGGGTTCGCATCCGGAGCGAGCCCGCGCGGTCGCGCCGCCCGTTCGGGCCTGCGCGACCACGGAGAACTGCTGTAGAGCGCGACCTTTTTCATCGACGGCCTTATCGATCCATTGAACTTGTGGCGCGTTGCTACGCGGTGCCGCCGACGGTCAGGCCGTCGATCCGCAGCGTCGGCTGCCCCACCCCGACCGGTACGGTTTGGCCATCCTTGCCGCAGTTGCCGACACCCGCGTCGAGCGCCAAGTCATTCCCGATCATCGATACGCGGGTCAGCGCATCGGGTCCATTGCCGATCAGGGTCGCTCCTTTGACCGCGTGTCCCAGCTTTCCGTTCTCGATCTTCCAGGCCTCCGCTGCGGAAAATACGAATTTGCCGCTGGTGATGTCGACCTGACCGCCACCGAAGTTCACCGCATAGAGGCCGCTTTTCACCGACGCGATGATCTCCGCCGGATCGCGATCGCCATTGAGCATGATGGTGTTCGTCATGCGCGGCATCGGAATGTGCGCGAAGGACTCGCGGCGACCATTGCCGGTCGGCAGTACATTCATCAGCCGAGCGTTCAACGCGTCCTGCATGTACCCTTTCAGGATGCCGTCCTCGATAAGCACGGTACGCTGCGTTGCGTTGCCTTCGTCGTCGACGTTGAGCGAGCCGCGACGGTTGGGGATCGTGCCATCGTCGACCACGGTGACGCCCTTCGCGGCGACCCGCTCGCCGACGCGGCCTGCGAACGCGGATGTTCCCTTGCGGTTGAAATCGCCTTCGAGTCCGTGGCCGATCGCCTCGTGCAGCAGGATCCCCGGCCATCCCGGGCCGAGCACGACGGTCATCGTCCCGGCGGGAGCATCCTGGGCACTGAGATTCAGTAGCGCCTGGTCGACCGCCCTGTCCGCGTACTCGTGCAAGATCGCGTCCGTGAAGTAGCGATAATCGACCCGCCCCCCTCCTCCGCCCATACCCTGCTCGCGTCGCCCATTTTCTTCGACGATGACCGAGAGCGACAGGCGCACCAGAGGCCGCACGTCGGCGGCGATCAGGCCGTCGCTGCGTGCGATCAGGATCGCCTCGTACTCGCCTGCCAACGATGCCATGACCTGGGTGACCCTCGAATCGCGAGCCCTTGCCAGCCGCTCGAGGCGCTCGAGGAGCGTCACTTTGTCCGCATCAGAGATGGCAGCGACCGGATCGGCCGGCACGTACAACGAGCGAGCGCCGCCGAGCTTGCCCAGCGTAGCGACGGCCGACTGGCCCTGGCGCCCGATTGCGCGCGTTGCGGTTGCAGCGGCCGTCAGCGCATCCAGGCTGATGTCGTCCGAATATGCGAACGCGGTCTTTTCGCCGGAAACCGCGCGCACGCCGACCCCGCGGTCGATCGAATAAGCGCCGGACTTGACGATGCCCTCTTCGAGGCTCCAGCTTTCGACGCGCGAATACTGGAAATACAGGTCGGCGTAGTCGACATGGCGGATGTGGATATCCGCCAGTACCTTCGAAAGCTGCGTGAATTCCAGCGCCGCCGGCGCGAGCAAAAGCCTTGTTGCCTGATCGAGCAGCTGGGGATTGACGGTGGGTAGCGCGAGGTCGGTCACGGTTTGCCTGGAATCAGAATGGATATCATCATTGTCGGGCCGCGAAGCCGCCGGCACAAGCCGTAGGCCTGCAGGCTCATGTCTGTCATGCCACCTTCTGGCCCAGATATGTCGCCGCCACCCTTGGATTGCCCGAGAGGCCTTCGCTGGCGCCTTCGATCACCATGTCGCCCGTTTCAAGTACGTAACCGTAATCCGCGACCTGGAGCGCCGCCCGTGCATTCTGCTCGACCAGCAGAATCGACACGCCGGTCGCTTTCAGCGCGCTGATAATGCTGAAAATCTCCTTTACGATCAGCGGCGCCAAGCCCAGGCTGGGTTCGTCGAGCATCAGCAAGCGCGGCTTGGCCATGAGCGCCCTGCCAAGCGCGAGCATCTGCCGTTCCCCTCCCGACAGCGTGCCCGCAAGCTGACCGCGCCGCTCCGCAAGCCGCGGGAAGCGCTGATAGACCTCATCGCGCGTGACAGCGATGGCTTTATCGCCGGAACGGTAACGCTGGAACGCGCCGAGTTCCAGATTGTCGGCCACCGTCATCGCAGCGAATAATTCACGGCGTTCCGGGACGAGGCACAAGCCTGCGGCGACGCGCTGCTCGACCGGAGAGCGCGTCGCGTCGGCGCCAAAAAGCGAAATCGTGCCGCGCGACGGCAGCAGTCCCATGATCGCGCCGAGCAGCGTCGTCTTGCCCGCGCCGTTGGGGCCGATGACCGTGACGATGCGACCTTCGTCGACCGTCAGCGAGACCCCATGCACCGCCTCGACTTTGCCGTAGGCGACGTGCAGATCATGTACCTCCAGCAGCCTGCTCATTGGAGTACCGTCGCGCTCATGCGGCCTCCGCGGACAGCGAGAATTGGCGAGGCGCAGTCTTGTCGGCCGCGCGTAATCGCGCGGCGACGCGCCCTACGGGCCTTGGCTTCGCCCGCCGCGCTCATACGCCCCCCAGATAAGCTTCGAGCACGATCGGATTTTTCTGGATTTCCGTTGGCAGACCCTCGGCCAGCTTCTCACCAAAATCCATGACTACCAAACGGTCCGTAAGTCCCATGACGAAGTCCATGTCATGCTCGACCAGCAATATGGTCATGCCTTCCAGCTTGAGACCGCGCAGCAGGGTCGCAAGCTCCTCTTTCTCCAAGAAGCGCAGCCCGGCAGCAGGTTCGTCCAGCAACAGCAACAATGGATCCGCAGCCAGCGCGCGGGCAATCTCGACGATGCGCTGTTTACCGAGCGCCAGCGAGCCGACGGGCGCGTGCAAATGCGCGCTCAGCCCGACCCGCGCGACCTGCTTCGCGGCTTCGGCCCGCAGGCGGCTTTCCTCAGCGCGATCGAGGTGAAGCGAGGCACGCAGCACGCCAGCACGCCCCCGCAAGTAGGCCCCGAGAGCGACGTTGTCGAGTACGGACATCGCGGGTATCAGCCTGACATGCTGGAAGGTGCGGGCAATACCGAGGCGGGCGATTTCGTACGGCTGCCGGCTGCCGATCGCCGTTCCGCTGAGCCTGATCGTCCCTCGCGTCAAGGGCAGCGCGCCGCTGATCAGGTTGAACATCGTGCTCTTGCCCGCGCCGTTCGGCCCGATCAAACCGAGAATCTCGCCCGCCTGTAGTTCGAAGGAAAGATCGTTGACCGCAACCAGGCCGCCGAATTCCTTGCGCGCGCGATCGACGACCAGAAGCGGCGTTGCCACCGGCGCGCTTGCACGCTTTGGCAACGCAGTCGCAGGAGGAATGGCGGGGGCCTTCGCCTCGGGCAACAATCGCGCGAGCCAAGGCCACACGCCGTCGCGCGTTCGCTGCAGCAGGAGGATCATCAGAATGCCGAACACCGCAACTTCGAAGTTGCCTTCGCGCCCAAGAATGTGCGGCAGCCAATCCTGCAGCAGCTGCTTGAGCAGGGTGATCAGCGTCGCGCCGACTACCGCGCCCCAGACGCTCCCGGCACCACCCACGACCGCCATGAACAAGTACTCGATGCCTTGGTTGATGCCGAAGGGCGTGGGATTGATGAAGCGCTGCAGATGCGCGTACAGCCAGCCCGACACACATGCCAGTGCAGCAGCGTAGACAAAGATGACGATCTTCAGCCGCACCGCGTTGACGCCGAAGGCCTCCGCCATTTCCAGGCCCCCCTTGAGCGCGCGCACCGCGCGGCCGGGACGCGAATCGAGCAGATTGCGCGTCATCCAAAGGCTCCCGAGCGTGATCGCCCAGATGAGATAGTAGAAGTAGCGCTCGTTGCGCAGTTCCAAGCCGAAAAAATTCAGAGCCGCGATACCGGTGAGCCCCGTGTGACCGCCGAGGAACTCGAGGTTGCCGAACACATAGAACAGGCTGATGCCCCAGGCGATCGTTGCCAGCGGCAGGTAGTGACCTTGCATGCGCAACGTAATAAGTCCCAGAAACAGCGCAATAAGGGAAGTCAGCGCAAGTGCCGCAACGACGTTGAGCCACGGCGACAGCGAGGGAAAATTCAGCGACAGGTAGGCGGTCGTGTAAGCACCGACGCCGACGAAAGCCGCCTGGCCAAATGACGTCTGGCCGGCGACCCCGGTCAGAAGTACGAGACCCAGCGCGACGATGCTGTACAAGCCGATGTAATTGAGGAGCGTGATCCAGAACGGCCGCGCGACCGTGGGTGCCGCGATCAGCGCGACGGCCGCAGCCGCCAGCAGCCAGCGCGAGGAAGTCACCAGTGGACCCCCACGCTTGCGGCTGCGCCCGCGGTGCTTGTAGGCGCGAATTCATTCGCGCGCGGTGGCGGTTCAGCCAATGGTCCGAATGAATTCGGACCTACGGCATCACGGTATCTCATTCGTCGTCCTTGTGCCGACCACGCAGGACAACCACCTGTGCGCCGGCCGCACTCAATCGCGCCGCGCCACGGCCTCCTTGACTGCCAGCCCATTGTGCAACATCGGCGTGTCGGCCGCCGCTCGCACTCGCGGACGCGCCCTTCGGGCCTCGGCTGTGCCGCCGCTCGTGCAAGCGTCCACGGGTCTCGGCTGCGCCCGCGGCGCTCATTCGTCCTCCTCGTGGTGGTGGGTCGTGAGGGATCGCCACAGCAGGACGGGAATGATCAGAGTGAACACGATCACCTCCTTGAACGCGCTGGCCCAGAACGACGAGAACGATTCGAGCAGCCCGACCAGGAGCGAGCCTGCAGCAGCCAAGGGATAACTCGACAAGCCGCCAATGATCGCGCCGACGAAACCCTTGAGGCTGATGAGGAAACCGGAGTCATAGTAGATCGTCGTGATCGGCCCGATCAACACGCCCGAAAACGCGCATAACATGGCGGCCAGGGTGAACGTCAGGCTTCCCGCGAGGCTCGGGCTCACACCGACCAACCTCGCCCCGACGCGGTTGAGCGCGGTAGCACGCAGCGCCTTACCGTAGAGGGTTCGATCGAAAAACAAATACAACGCGCCGATCAGCGTCACTGAGAACAACAGCACCAAGAGGCTTTGGCCACTGAACGTCACATCCCCGAAGCGAAGCGATGCCGTGGTGAACGGTGGCGTCCGCGACCCTTCGGCACCGAAGAACCACAGACCCAGTCCGACCATAGTGAAATGCGCGGCCACAGAGACGATGAGCAGTACCAGGACCGAAGCTCCGGCAAGCGGTTGATACGCCACTCGATACAAGACCGGCCCGAGGGCGGTCACGATGGCGACCGTCAGCAGAATCTGCAGCGGAAACGCAAGTGACAAAGGTGCGACCGCATAAACGATGCCGGCAATCGCGCTCGGTATCGCAACGTACAAACCGATCCGGCGCGGCAGCCCCCGCCATGAGCCTTCTCTCCCGGCAGCGTAGAGTTCCATAAGGCCCGCAACCGCTGCCAGGCCGAGCAGGAGACCGACGGTCCCGGGAGGCTTCCCCAGCTGCAGCGCAGCGAGGGTGAGCGTTCCATAGGTGACGAATTCGCCCGATGGAACAAAGATGACGCGGGTGACCGTGAACACCAGGACCAATGCCAGCGCAAGAAGCGCATAAATCGCGCCGTTCGTAATGCCATCCTGCACTAGCAGTAGCGCGATCGAGATATTCATCGGTGAATGCCAGTGCGTTTGTCGTGGCGGCAGAACGTCTGCCGTATCGTGCCAGTTTCCCGATTGACATCAGCGAGCAGCCTGCACGACGCCCGCGGGTCTTGCGTCTTTGGATGTCGATGCTGCACACCGCCGCCAGTCGACAATCGCCACCAGCAGTCCTGCTGGCAGACCCTGGTGTCGGGACTCGCGAATCGTCGGCCAATGTCGTCGCAGATGATCCTTGAGTTCCGACTCCGGAAAGTCGCCCCACCCGCGCGGCGCCCTTATTCTCGATCACCCGCGGATACGCGGGACATCCGCGCGCCTCACCCCGAAGCGGCGCGCGCCCGATGTTACGCTTTTTGGGGTGAACCGGCACCGGGTCGCGCTTGTGCCAGGCGGCGACGCCTCTCGGAACTTGTCGCACTTGCACAATGTTACAAACATTCTGTAGCGCACGTCTTGACAGACCAAACGGCTCTAAGGTAACAATGCAAAAACTTATCTGCCGCCTTTTCCGGGCGAAGTTCGTTCAACGCCAACATCGGAAACCAAGAATAGGAACGACGGGGCGCAAGTGGGGGGATCATCATGGAAGTGGATGTGTGTATTCGTCGCCTGCGCAATGCCGGCGACCGCCTGCGGCGTCCGGGTTTCTCGCGTCAGGCCCGCACTTAGATACATCGCCATTCGGAATCGATCCTCGTCGGCCCAAGCCGTTGGGACGCGCGTGAAGTAGTACACCGCAATGTTCTTCGTTAAGGCTTTCTACGTTGAAACTTCAATTGCTAGGAGGAGGATGTCATGAAAGTCACACGCTATGGCTACGCAACCACCCTGGCGCTGGCGCTCGTCGGCAGTCTTTGGAGCATCGAAGCAGCGGCGGCTCAATCCGCCGTTGATGGGTGTCGATCCGAACTGGCCCAAGCCACTTGCCCAATGCTTGGGTGACCGGTCAGGTCGGTGGTACGTGCATCGACTCGCAGGACCATGTTTTCATAGTGACACGCGGCTTTCAAACCGGGGGCCTGACGTCGCCGGAAGGTGTCGGTGGAGCGAACCCAAACACCGGGGCGCTCGGCGGCGCGTTCAAATCGCAAGGCGTCTCCACCGGTGATCGAGTTCGATCCCGCCGGCAACATGGTCAATGCGTGGGGCAATCCGTCGCTGGTGCCCGCCGGAACGCCGCCACCCGTTGGAACGGCTAGCATTGTGGGACAGAACGCCGTCGTGCCCAACGGTATGCACGGCTGCTATGTCGATTATCAGGACAACGTCTGGATCGGCGGCAATGCGATGGCGTGATGCAGAAGTACACGCACGACGGCAGCACCATGTTGCTGCAGATCGGGACAAAGTTCAAGTGTGACAGCGGCTAAGTACGGACTCGGCGGCGACCCTGATTGCCATCCCGTGTACGGGAACCGGAGGCGGCAACGTGTCGAGGACCGGCATGAGCCACACGCTGCTCAACCTTCCGGCGACCATCGCGGTCGATCCCAATCCGGATCCGATCACCGGTCAGGTAGGCAGCATCTACATCGCCGACGGCTACGGCAACCATCGCGTCGTCGTCTTCGATGCGCAACGGCAATTATCTGCGCCAGTTCGGCAGCGTGGGTACGGGCCCCGATCAGTTCACCGTCGGGGATGGCGGCCATCCGCATTGCGTCAGGATCGGCGCGAATCAGCTCATCTACGCGTGCGATCGCGGCCAGAACAAGATCAACGTTTATCAAAGAGACGGCACGTTCGTGGGCAACATCGGGGTCATTCCCGGTCAGATCGGTACCGGCCAGGAAGGTAGCGGCACCGCGTGGGACATCGATTTCTCGAAGGACCCGGCGCAGACGTTCGCCTTCATCTCGGACGGCCAGAACGAGATCTTGTGGACCTTCAATCACGCCGGCGCACTGGCGGGAACCGCCACGCCAGCCCGTCGCGGGATTCGGCGGGTTCGGACACGATCCAGGCTTGTTCAGTTTCCTGCACATGATGGCGATCGATTCGAAAGGTGCCATCTACGTCGGCGAAACGATCGGTGGCAACCGCATCCAAAAGATCCTGACCAAAACGTTACCGACCGCAGGCCCGAAGTAACGCGTCCCTATCAGGTTACCGTCGAAATGAATTGTCACAGGAGGATTTCATGAAGCTCAAGGGTTCTATCTTGGGAGCAACGTTGGCGTTTGCCGTGGTGACCGGCGCGGGCGTCTGGAGTACGCAGATTCAGGCGCAGTCGGTAAGCTTCACTGTCTATCCCTATTGGATGAAGCGGTTGCCCAACTTCTGGGTGACCGGCGTGGTCAGCGGCGTCTGCGTCGGCGCGCAGGACCATGTCTTCATTCTGACACAGGGTTTTCAGACCGGCGGTCTGGCCTCACCCGAAGGATGTCGGGGGCACCGAATATCAGCGGCATATCGGATCGATCAATCCACTCGAAGGCGGCTCCGTCCGGTGATCGAATTCGATTCGAACGGCGACGTGTTCAACACGTGGGGCAACCCGGCCTTGGTAGCGCAGACCGACAGGGCAGCCATTCGCGGGACAGAACGCGATTCTCCCGAACGGATTGCATGGTTGCTTCGTCGATTACCAAGGCAATGTCTGGGTTGCAGGCACCGGCGACGGCGTCGTTCAGAAGTACTCGCCAACGGCAGCACCTGTTGCTGAAATCGGGACGAAATTCACTTGTGACGACGGTCTCGGTGGCTCGATCGCCTGCACGGGAACCGGAGGCGGCAATGTAGGAAGAACCGGCACGAGCCACACGCTGCTCAACACTCCGGCGAACGTTGCGGTGGATCCCAACCCCGATCCCGCCACCGGGCAAACTGGCAGCGTCTACATCGCTGACCAAGGCAACCATCGCGTGGTCGTCTTCGGCAGCAACGGGACCTACCTGCGCCAGATGGGAGCAGGCGTGGGCGCGGGCGCCGGTCAGTTCTCCTCCGCCGGCGGCACGAATTGCGTCGTGCTTCCCAACAACGGGATGGTGTATGCCTGCGATCGCGGCAATGACCGGATCAATGTCTTCACGAAAGCGGGCGCCTTTGTGACGGCCATTCCCGTCGTCCCCGGCACGGCCGCGCTCCCCACGAATGGGTCGGCCTCGTACATCGCTTTCTCGCCGGATAGCGCGCAGACCTTCATGTATGTATCCGACGGCGGCAACGAAAGGGCGTGGATCATGAACCACGCCGCGGCTCTTGCAGGAATGCCGGCAATCCTCGGGTCGTTCGGCAATGGCTTTGGTCACGACACTGGCGAATTCACTTTCTTGGATACGACTTGCGGTCGACTCGCTGGGCAATGCATACACCGCCGAGACGACAGGTGGCCGGCGCCTGCAAAACGTTCCAAGTGACGGCACAAGATTCTGATTCGCGGCGTCGACTAGGACAAGACGGTTTTAGGTGTTTTTGCGCGGCAGCCAGGGGCGTTGAAGCCTCTGGCTGCCGTTTGTTGTCTGGCTCGCCAGCTACGTGCACACAGGCGCACATACATGCATGCCGATCCCAGCCGCGTGTTCCAGAATCCCGTGAGCGCTGGATGACAGGCGCAGCCGCCCAGCGCTCGCTCTTCGCGTGTCTTTGGTCGATCGTCTTTCTCGCGTTCTCGCATTCCCTCGATGGGCCGCCGCCAACGGCAGCGACCTTCCACCGGAGATCGTTCTTCAGGGATTCGTCAACGCTGAGGATGGCCAGGTTCAATTGCTCGTCCGAGTCCCGCTCGTCCTGCTGTCCAATTTGTCGCTCCCGAAGCGTGGCCCGGGCTATCTGGACCTGACCAATATAGATCCCAAGCTGAAGCAAGCCGCCGCTGCGATCGGCCGTCTGATCGAGCTGCGCGCAGACGGCACCGTGCTGGCGCCCGCCACACGTGAGGTGCGACTCTCGCTTCTTTCCGACCGTTCGTTTGTCAGCTATTCCAGCGCCCTCGCCCACTTGCAGGCCCCGCCATTGCCGGTGGGCACCGATCTTTTCTGGAACCAAGGCTTCTTTGATACTCGGTTCGAATTGCCACTTCGGTCACCCAGCCCCAATCTTGGAATACGCATCAACGTGGCGCCCGAAATCGGACAACGGATCAAGCTACGGTTCGAGTACCTTGCCCGCGGCGCGACTGCACGTGCGCTCGAGATTCCGGGCGACTCCGGTTGGATACCGCTGAATCCACGCTGGTACGAGGCGGCTTGGCTGTTCGTGAAGGCCGGATTTGTCGACGTGTTCACCTTCGATCGCTTCGTGTTTCTCCTTTGTTTGATCGCTCCTTTCCGGCGCTTCCGCGGTCTGTTGACAGTCGTGATGGTGTTCACCACGCTGCAGGCGCTCACACTGACAGCGGCCGCAGAGGGAGCGCTTGCGGACGTCAATATCGGCTGGCTTCCGGCTCTCTCCGGTACCGTCCTCGGCGCAGCAGGGTTGTTGCTCGCCGTCGGGAATCTCGCCTCGCCTAGCCTGCGCCGTCGCTGGTTCATCGCCGCTGTGGTAGGCGCTTTCGGCGGCCTTGGGCTGGGTCGTCTCTTGGCCGACGCCTGGCAATTCGCGGGACCGCACACACTCGTTGCGGTCGTCTCGTTCAACGTCGGCGTTCTACTTGGTGAAGTCGCGAGCGTGGCGATCGCGTTTTTCGCGCTGCGCCTGTTTTTTGCCTACGTGCTCGGTCCGCTACTTGGAGTCATCGTGCTCTCCGCCCTTCTCGGCCACGCGAACTGGCACTGGATGATCGACGGCAGCATCGATCTCGCACGCCAACTTGCGCCGGTGCCGGCAGCGGATCTGTGGTCGACCATTGTCGTCCTCGCGCCGTGGCTGGTTCCGGCGATGCTGGTTGGCATAGCGGCGTACTTCCTGCCGAAGCGATTCGATGGCGTACCTGGTCCGACGCTGCTTCACGCATTGCGCGACCACAATACCGATGAGGGTCCTGCGACGCGTGTAGCACGCGACGGGGTGTGAGCCGGCGGGCCTAGTGTGTATGTCCGGGAGGCGACGGGGCACGTTGTCGTTCGCGACGCAGCGATTCTGCCTGATCGAACGTTTCAGCCGCCCGATTGAGCGGCGAATCCGGGACACCGATCCAGCGCGCACGGATGTACCCCTGACGGTCGATCAGATAGGCCACTTGTACAGGCGCGGAGTTGGTGACATCGACATCTCGGCGCGCGAACATGACATAGGTAGCGATGACGTCCGCAGATGCGATCGCGACGACCGACCCGCCGTCGCCTCCGAGTTCGGCGTCGATGGAATTGGCCGCGCCCGACAGCGGAATGGCAATGACCCGCGTGCCAATTTCTCCGAAACTAGCTGATTCGGCGGCGAGCGCACGCAGGTACGGCTGCGACTGCGGCAATGTATACAGGACGAGCAGTGTTATGGAATTTCCTTGCCGCTGTCTCAGCGACTGCTGTTCCTGTCCGCCAAGCTCGAACGTGAAATTGGGCGCCACGATTGCGGAGTGCCATGGTTGGACCTGAGCGGTGAGGGCCGTTGCTGCCACCGCGTCCGACTGGGCACGCAGGAATTGGACCAGATCCCAGATTTCCGCATTGCTGAGGCGCGGCGCGAACGCTGGCATAGGAGTTCCTGGAATGCCATGCGCGACCCACCAGAAGAGTTCTCCCACGCGATGACTCGACGCGTGCGCCGCCAAGTCCGTAGGCACGATGGGTAACGAAGCCGCGGCCGGCCCATCACCGCGACCGTAGGAACCATGGCAGACACCGCAATTCTGCGCATAGAGGCTGGCGCCGCGGACGATCGATTCCGTCGAGTAGCTTGTTGGCGAAGAGGCATAGGTGGTCGGATACGCCGGCACCACAAGCAGCCAGGCGCAAGTGGCGATGGCCGCCGCCATCATCCCCAGTCCTGCGATCCCGAGAGGCCACTGACGGCGAAGTACACCACCAACCGTCACAGCAACGGCAGCGCAGGCGACGATGCCAGCCACGACCACCGCCGCAACGACGGCGACAGACTGTTGCGCCGCCTGCGAGCTGAGCGTGACGGCGAACGGCCACACCGGAGATTGATGCGCTGCAGGAACTACGATGCCGAGCACGCCGACAATCGCCACCACGACCATTCCCACGGCAATTTCCATTGTCGCGTTGCGCCGGAGCGAACGCGAGGCCCAGAGGTTCGACGGGTCATCGGCTTTCAGCCGCGCCGTCAGCGACAGGCGATTGACTGCGGCCAATGCCACCATCGCGGCAAACAAGGCGATTTTCGCGAGAAGGAGGCGACCGTAGTCAGTACCTATCAGCGCTGGGACGTCGCCGACAAGGTACCAAGTATTGCCAATACCGCTAACGATAAGCGCACCGACGCACACGATGCCCAACACCGAAAAGCGTCGCGCGAGCGGCCCGGTAACCTCGAGGGGCTGTGCGCATCCAAGGAGCACCACCAATCCCGGCAGAGCGCCGAGCCAGGCACCCGCCGCCAGCAAGTGCACGACATCAAACGCGATCTCCGGCATCGGTCCTGCGGCGGCGTGTCCGGTCCACGCGAGAGTCGCAAGATATGCGGCAGCGACCAGGGCTGCACCGATCGCCATGCGCAACCTGCGCCGTTCACTGGCCGCCCGGCCGATCGCCATCAGCAATGCACCGAGCGCGACCGCAAGGCCCAGACGCCAGATCCATAGGCGACCGAAGACGGTACTGCTCAATACAAGCCCCATCGCATCGCCGCTGATCGCCTGCGCGAAAGGCAGACCGCTCATGATGGCCGTCTCGGCGGCAAGCCAAATCGCTGCCGAGGCGACGCCGGCGGCGAGGGTCCACGCGCCGCAAGCAAGCGCGAGCGACAGGAGTTTTTGCCGCCGTTGGAGCGTCGCGCGACCCGCGCCGCGCCAAACCGGCGTCGCGACGGCCGCTGCGAACAGCAGTCCGCCAAACAGCAGCATCGCCGAGGCGAAATGAACAGTCCGCGCTGCGACGATCATCGCGTCCATCGTGGCAGGCGTGCGCTGGTCAGTTGGTTGCGCTTAAGGCGCGACGTCGAAAGTGAATTCGCCCTTGGCGACATGCGTGTCGACAGACAGCACGCGCCACGTTACCCGATACTTGCCCGGCGCCAGAGGAGGCAGCGATATCCGCAGCAGCGTGGGATCTGTGTTGTCGACCTGCGAATCGCCCCTGTCGACGCGCTTGCCGTCTCCGTCCAGAACCTCCGCATTGCTAAATGGAGAATCGAGCCGCTCGCTGAACCACAAGCTGAGTTGCGCAGGCGACTGATGAACCGCGCTGCCCACGCCGGGTATCGCGTGGTCCAGGAAAGCGTGTGCCGCGGCGAGCGGGACGAACGCCGCAGCAGACAACGCGAGAGTCAACAACATCGGCAATCGTCGCTTCATCTCCGCCGTATCGAGGTAGTCATCGAGGTCAATGGTCGCCGTTCATCCTCACGACGTCAACCGTGACGCTTCGCGAAACATCGAGTCGCGTGACTATGGCAGTAGTCGCCGCGGTGCCCGCCCAGCATCCCACGCCTGCTGAAGCTTCGACGGCTGCACTGCGGTATGCTCGCTCGCTTCTACATTCGCCTCATTTGATCAGGACCCACTTGCCGTTGTCGATCTTGACCAGGACCCGCGCACGGTTGTCGAACCCATTGTGATCACCGGCGCTGACGTTGAAGACGCCGTTTGCGCCAGAAGCTTCCTTTACGTTCTCGAGCGCGTCGCGTAGTGCGGCGCGGAATGCCTTGGTTCCTGGCTGGCCTTTCTTGAGCGCCTCCGGAATCGCGCGCTGAAGAAGCAAGTATGCATCCCAGGCGTGCCCGCCAAACGTTGTGCGGCTTCCCGGGCCGTACTTGCTTTCGTACTTGGTGACGTATTCCGCAGCCGATTTCTTGACTGGGTTGCTGTCGGCGAGTTGTTCGTAGACCAGCATCGGACCGGCGGGAAGTATCGATCCGTTGCCGTCGGCGCCGACGACGCGCAGGAAATCGTTGTTGGCAACGCCGTGGGTCTGGTAGATCTTGCCCTTGTAGCCGCGCGCAACTAGTTCCTTGTGCGGGGTTGCCGCAGGCGTGCCGGAGCCGGCGATCAGAATCGCGTCCGGGTTCGCCGCGAGCAGTTTCAACACCTGCCCGGTCACGCTCGGATCGTTGCGATTGTATTTTTCCTCGGCAACGACCTTGATGCCGGCGGTTTGCGCAGAACGCTTGATTTCGGTCAGCCAGCTGTCGCCGTAGGCATCCGCGAAGCCGATGTAGCCAAGCGTGTTCGCTCCGTTCGCCTTCATGCTGACCGCTACGGCATCAGCCATCAGCGAATCGTTCTGGGGCGTCTTGAATACCCACTTTGTCTTGGGATCGACCGGATTGATGATCTGGGCCGACGCCGCCATGGACACCATCGGTACTTCGGCCTCGACGACGACATCGCGCATGGCCAGCGAATTGGGCGTCACGGTGGAGCCGACGATGACGTCGACCTTGTCCTCGGAGATCAGCTTGCGCGTGTTCTTGACAGCTTCCGTCGTGTCGGTCTTGTCGTCAAGGATGATGAAATTCACTTTCTGCCCGGCGATCGTCGGCGAGCCGAGCATCTCGAAGGTGTTCTTTTCGGGAATGCCGAGCGAGGCGGCCGGCCCGGTTGCCGACAGCGTCACACCCACGTTGATGTCTGCGCCGGCAAGGGTGCAATACAGCAAGATGGCCGCGGCAAAACAGAGTTGCGCAGACTTCATGCAGGTCCTCCAGTGCGAGATTGGCGGAGGCAGCCAGGAGCGGCCGCCCGAGTGCGCCGGCGCTCTGCGGCGCCGTGACGAGTGGTCCCGGATTCTGGCACCGGCCGCAGGGCCGGTCAATTCAGGAACGCTTGACGAGTGCGTCGCGGATCTGGCGCAGCAGCACCACGTCCTCCGGAGGTGCGGGCGGCGCGGGCGGCGCCGCATTGCGCAGTCGATTGATCTGCCGCACCATCATAAAAATGATGAAAGCAAGGATCAGGAAGTTCAGGGCGACGGTGAGAAAATTGCCATACGCAAGCAACGGCACGCCGGCTTTGGTCAGGGCTTCGTACGTCACCGGCCCGTTGTAACCCGCGGGCGGTGCGCCCAGCATGAAAAACCAGTTTGAAAAGTCGAGACCCCCGACGATCCGGCCGACGACCGGCATGATGATGTCCTTGACCAGGGAATCGACAATCTTGCCAAACGCGCCCCCGATGATGACGCCAACGGCAAGGTCGACGACGCTACCCTTGACTGCAAACTCACGAAACTCGCTCATGAACGACACGTGACTCTCCTCGACCCCTCTGCAACTCAACCCGATTCAGACCGCGGCTTCTCCCGGACTCGCCGGTGCGAATGCGCACCACCTGCTCGACGTTCGTGACGAATATTTTGCCGTCCCCGATTTTTCCCGTTCTTGCGGCCTTGATCACGGCCTCGATGGCGCGGTCCACTAGTGCATCGGCGACGATGACCTCGACCTTCACCTTTGGCAGAAAGTCGACCACGTATTCGGCGCCGCGGTACAGCTCCGTGTGCCCCTTCTGACGGCCGAAGCCCTTCACCTCGGTCACGGTAAGTCCCGTGACGCCGAGTTCGGACAAGGCTTCGCGCACTTCATCGAGCTTGAACGGCTTGATGATCGCTTCGACTTTTTTCATCGCTTTTCTCCTGCTGTTGCTCGCAGATTACACTAGCCGCCCACGCTCTTCCACTCGGCCCACGCCGATGTGATCGGATAGCGCCAGTCCTTGCCGAAGCCGCGCGGAGTGATGCGTATGCCGACGGCGGCCTGCCTGCGCTTGTACTCGTTGATCTTGATGAGCCTGACCACCTTCGCTACGTGCTCCGGCGCGTAACCCAGGTCCACGATGGCGCGCGGGCTCAGATCTTCCTCGACGTAAGCCTCGAGAATGGCGTCGAGAACATCGTAGGGTGGCAGGCTGTCCTGATCCGTCTGATCGGGCCGGAGTTCCGCGGAAGGCGGCCGCGTGATGATGCGCTCGGGAATCACGCGACCCAGGCTGTTCCGGTACTTGCAGAGTCGATAGACCAGCGTCTTGCTGATGTCCTTGAGGACTGCGAAGCCGCCTGCCATGTCGCCATACAGCGTCGCATAGCCTACCGCCATCTCCGACTTGTTACCGGTGGTCAGCACGATGGATCCGAACTTGTTCGACAACGCCATCAGCAGCGTCCCGCGAATGCGCGCCTGGATGTTCTCTTCCGTCGAGTCCTCGACCCGGCCCTGAAACTCCCCGGCGAGCGTGTGCTTGAACGACTTGAAAATGTCGTCGATCGGAATCTCGTCGTAGCGCACGCCGAGGATGCCCGCCATGGTCCGCGCGTCCTCCAGGCTGATCGCCGCGTTGTAGACCGATGGCAACATCAGGGCGCGCACCCGGTCACGCCCCAATGCGTCGACCGCAACCGCCAGCGTCAGCGCCGAATCGACGCCACCGGACAGCCCGAGCAATACTCCCGGAAATCGATTCTTCTGGACGTAGTCGCGGACGCCCATCGTGAGCGCCTCGTACACGTGCGGCTCGAGCTCTGTGCCAATCTCACCGCGCACGGCTCTGGGCGAGGCGCCGTCGAAGTCGGCCAGGGCGATGGTTTCATGCCACGCAGGCAACTGTTGGGCATGCGCGCCCTTGCCGTCGACGACGAACGACGCGCCGTCGAAGACGAGCTCGTCCTGTCCACCGACCCGATTGACGTAGACGATGGGCAGGCCGGTTTCCCGGGCGCGCGCCGCCACGACATCGCGCCGCAACGCTTGCTGCCGGGTGTGGTACGGCGAACCGTTGGGCACGACGAGTACCTGTGCACCCGCCAGGTGCGCGGCACGCGCCGGCCCCGGAAACCAGACATCCTCGCAAATGATGACGCCGACCCGGACTCCTGCGACCTCAATCACACAGGCTTCACTGCCCGCCGCGAAATACCGCTGTTCGTCGAATACCGTATAGTTGGGCAGTATCTGCTTGCGGTAGACCGTGCTGACGCGGCCGCCGCGCAACAGGCCGGCCGCGTTGTAGCGTTTGCCGGCCGCGACTTCGGGAAAGCCGACGAGGAGCGCAGGCCCATCGCTGGTCGCAGCCGCGAGCGCGCCGAGCTGCCGCTCGCATGCTTCGAGGAACGCCGGCCTCAGCAGCAGGTCTTCAGGAGGATATCCGCAAAGCGAGAGTTCCGGCGTGACGAGCAGGTCGGCGCCGCCACGTTTTGCGGCCGTCGCCGCATCGACGATGCGCGCCGCATTGCCCTCGAGATCGCCGACCACCTGATCGAGTTGAGCGATGGCGATCCGCATGCTTGCATTTTATCACGCGACCACGACGTTAAAGCGCTTGCGATGCCCCGACTGCCACGTGACAATTGACCGCCAATGTCTTCCGCTTCGCTTTCGATCACCGATACCCTGCGCTCGATCCCGGCACCCAGCTGGGATCGATTGGTCGGCCGGCGACCGTTGCTCTCGCACGCTTTCCTGAACGCACTGCATGAAACCGGTTGCGCCGCACCCGAAAATGGCTGGACGCCGCGCTATCTCATCGCACGGCGGGATGGAGCGCTGATCGGCGCGGTACCTCTCTACGTGAAGGCGCACTCGTATGGCGAATACGTGTTCGACTGGTCATGGGCCGATGCCTATCGCCGTTACGGCCGGCGGTACTACCCCAAACTGGTCGCAGCGATTCCGTTCACGCCTGCGTCAAGCCCGCGCCTCATCGCCGATGACGCGGCGACGCGCGCTCAGCTGCTCGTGGGCGCCCTCGCGCTCGTCGCCGACGAAGGACTGTCGTCGTTGCACATCCTTTTCCCCGAGGCCCGTGAAGCCGCGGAATGCGCTGCGGCCGGGCTCATGCTGCGCAACAGCGTGCAGTTCCACTGGACCAATGCCGGATATCGCGACTTTGCGGATTTTCTCTCGACGCTCAATCACAGCAAGCGGGCGAACATCCGGCAGGAGCGACGCAAACTCGACGCTGCAGGCATAACGTTTGTGCGTCTCACCGGGGCGGACATCGACAGCGCTCGATGGCGCTTCTTCTATCGCTGCTACACGGGCACCTATCGGCAACACCATTCCACGCCGTATCTGACGCTTGAGTTCTTCGAGCGCATCGGCCGGGAGATGCCTGACAACGTCCTGCTCGTGCTGGGGCTGAAAAGCGGCAAGCCCGTCTGCGCCGCGCTGGACATCTATTCGGATAGCGCATTGTGGGGCCGCTATTGGGGCGCTACCGAATACGTGCCCGGCCTGCACTTCGAAGCCTGCTATTACCAGGCCATCGAGTTCTGCATCGAGCGGCGCATCACCCTCTTCGAGGGCGGTGCTCAGGGCGTGCACAAGCTCGCACGCGGACTGCTGCCGGTGGCAACCCAATCGGCGCATGCCATCGCGGATCCGGACTTTGCAGCCGCCATCGCAAAATTCGTCCGGCACGAGCGCGACGATGTCGCGCAAACCGTCGACGAACTCGAGCGCGCCAGCCCGTTCCGCCGGGATGCGGTAGACTCGGCTCAGACTTCCGAACAGCCATGAGTGAGACCCTGCTTCTCAGGGCCGCGAGGGATGCCGATTTCCCGGGCATCTGGACAATATTCCAGCAGGTTGTCGCAACCGGCGATACCTACGCCTATGCAGCCGACACGACGCGCCGGCAAGCGCGCCGCTTGTGGACTGAAGCGCCTGCCGAAGCCTTCGTGGTCGAGGATGACGGACGCATCGTAGGTACCTACACGCTCAAGCCGGTCCAGCCGGGACTTGGCAGCCACGTCGCCAATTGTGGCTACATGACGCTCGCTGCGGCACGGGGCCGCGGCATCGGTGATGCCATGTGCGCGCATTCGTTGACTGTCGCGCGGGAGCGCGGCTACACCGCAATGCAGTTCAACTTCGTCGTCGCCAGCAACTCAGGTGCGATCCACCTGTGGCAGAAGCACGGCTTCGACATCGTGGGCCGAGTCCCCGGCGCATTCCGCCATCGTGAGCACGGCTTGACCGATATCCTGATCATGCATCGGACCCTGTAAGAATCCGTGCAAAGTCGACGATGACCGCTCTAAGGCAAAATGCTCTTCGTTGAGTAGGGGCCGGCCAAGGCGATCGATGCGCTAGGCTGACCAACGGACGTTAAGCCTGCTGGCCCTGACCGGGGCCATTCTGTCCACCGCGACCCCCACGACCACCCCGCCGCCCGCGCCGACCGCTCTTGTGGCCAGGCTTGTTGGGGCCATTGGGGCCATTGGGGCCATTGGGGCGCGCGGGTTGCTGCGCACCCGGTTGTGATGCGCCTCGCGGTTGCGCGCCAGGCTGGCGGTGATTCTGGTGCTTGCCATTTTTCCGACTTCCACCACCTCCGCCGGGCGGACGCGCTTCGCGCGCAACGTGCGCCGGCGGCGCACGGTTGCCGTCGATTTCATCGACAATCTCGGCAGGTTCGGGGATGCCGTAGGTGCCGCGATTACCGTCGACCTCGTCCAGCGCGTGTTCATGCGCATCGTCATCGGTGTCGGCGCGCATCGGCGGGCTGTCGTCGCCGTCCGCCGGTCCTTGAGAGCCGTCATGTCCCGACCGGTCGGCGCTGCGTCCATCGGATGTCAGCCCGGTGGCTTTCAGCAATGCATCGAGCGCCGCGCGCTCGAGCTCGATAGTCTGCCCGCGTTTGAGTTGCGGCGGGAGTGCAACGATGCCATAGCGCGTGCGCGTCAGGCGACTGACCATGACGCCAAGCGCTTCGAACAACCGGCGCACTTCGCGATTGCGGCCTTCCGGCAACGTGAGCTTGTACCAATGGTTGGTGCCCTCACCGCCGCCGTCGGCCAGCGTGAGAACCTTGGCCGCGCCATCCTCCAGTGGCACGCCTTCCAGCAATGCGCGCTCCTGCTCCGGCGTCAGCGTCCCCACGGTGCGTACCGCGTATTCGCGTTCGACTTCGTAGCGCGGATGCATCAGCCGATTGGCGAGTTCACCGGACGTGGTGAATAGCAGCAGGCCTTCGGTATTGAAGTCGAGGCGACCGACGGCGATCCACTTGGCGTGGCCGAGTTTGGGCAGCTTATCGAACACGGTCGGCCGTCCCTCCGGATCGCTGCGGCTGACGATTTCGCCCGCCGGCTTGTGATACAGCAGCACACGGACACGCGCGGGCGCAAAGCGGAGCCGAACCAGCTCGCCGTTGATGCGCACCTGATCATCCGGTCCGACCTTCTGGCCGACTTCCGCCGGCTGTCGGTTGATCGTAATGCGCCCGGCAATGATCATCTCCTCGAGTCCGCGGAGCGAGCCATAGCCGCACTGCGCCAACACTTTGTGCAGGCGTTGCGGCTCCGTGAAGACGGGCTCAGTGGATCGTCGGGACGGATTCTGGCGGTTGCGCTCGTCCGTCCGCCGCGGCTGTGACGCCGTCGTCGGATTCGCGTACCGGTGTGTCGACGAGTGGGCTCGCGAGCGCGAGTTCGACCTCGGCGGCCTTTGCAGGGGCATCGGGTAACTCCAGGAGGTGGGAAGTATCTAACTCCGCCAGTGGCGGAAGTTCGGCCAGCGAACGCAGGCCCAGGTCATCGAGAAACTGCTTGGTGGTGGCATACAACGCGGGGTGGCCGGGCGTCTCGCGATGCCCGACGATCTCGATCCATTGCCGGTCTTCCAGCGTCTTCACGATGTTGGTGGACACCGCAACGCCGCGAATCGACTCGATGTCGCCGCGCGTGACCGGCTGTTGATACGCAACGATCGCCAGCGTCTCCATGACCGCTCGCGAGTAGCGCGGCGGCTTTTCCGGAGACAGGCGATCGAGGAACGGCTGGACTTCGGCCTTCGCCTGGAAGCGCCAACCGCTGGCGACCTGGGCGAGTTCGACGCTGCGTTCGTCCCACTTGGCGCGAAGCTCATCCAGGAGCTTGCGAATGACTTCGGCTTCCAGCGGCGGGTCGAACAGCTTCGAGAGCTGCGTCAGCGACACGGGCTCGCCGGCGGTCAGCAATGCTGCTTCGAGGATGTTCGTAATCCTGGTCAAGTCTTCCATGTTACAAATCTCATGCGTCGGCTTGCAGCACGAATGCCGGATCACCTTTGCGCTGCACGTAGATGGGCGCGTAGGGCTCCGCCTGCGCCACGTCGAGCAATTGTTCACGCGCGAGTTCGAGTATTGCCAGGAATGTCACGACCAGCCGTGGCACGTCGATGTCCGCCTCGAACAGCGCGGTGAACTCGACAAATCGTCCTGGCTCGAGCAGTTTGAGGAGCCGAATCATCTGGCTCCGTACCGATAGTTGCTCGCGCGTAACGAGATGATGGCGGTTTGCGCGCGCGCGCGCAACCAGTCCCGCCCATGCCGCTTTCAGATCGTCCGGCCGGACGTCCGGGAATCGGGTCGTCGCTATCCGATCGATCCAGACGCGGACCAGGGCGAAATCGCGCTCGGCAAGTGGCAACGCGTCGATTTCCCTGGCTCCCGCCTTCATGCGTTCGTACTCGAGCAGTCGGCGGACCAGTTCGGCGCGCGGATCTTCTGGTTCCGTACCCGGCAGCGCAGGCGGTCTCGGCAGCAGCAGGCGCGACTTGATTTCGATCAGAACTGCGGCCATCAGCAAATACTCGGCCGCGAGCTCGAGCTGGGTGCGCCGCATCATCTCCACATAGCCAAGGTACTGGCGCGTGAGTTCTGCCATCGGGATGTCGAGCACGTTGACATTCTGTTTGCGGATCAAGTAGAGCAACAGGTCGAGCGGGCCCTCGAAAGTCTCGAGGAAGATTTCGAGCGCCTCGGGCGGGATGTAGAGGTCCAGCGGCATTTCCAGCATCGGCTCGCCGTAGACCTTGGCTACGGGCGCACCGGCGGCCTGCGCAAGATCGATCAGCTTGGCCTCGGCGGTCATCCGAGTACCTTCGCGCTGCTCGCGCTCCGGTATTCGCGCTCGGGGCGGCCCGTCGCGCTCATCGGAGTACCTTCACGCTGCTCGCGCTCATGAGTACGTCAGTCCCATCGCTTCGCGCACGTCGCGCATCGTTACGTCCGCAAGCTTGCGCGCGCGTTCGCAACCGTCGGCGACAATCGCCCGCACCAGGGACGGATCGTCGAGATATTTCTGGGCGCGCTCGTGGATGGGCTGCTGCTCGGCGATGATCGCGTCGATGACGGGCTGCTTGCAGTCGAGGCATCCGATGCCCGCGGTGGTGCACCCCTTCTGCACCCAATCGCGGGTGGCCTGGTCGGAGTAAATCTGATGCAGCGGCCACACCGGACAGTTGGCGGGGTTGCCGGGGTCGGAGCGCCGGACGCGCGCGGGATCGGTCTGCATCGTGCGAATCTTGGTCGTCACCACCGCGGGATCCTCGCGCAGCAGAATCGCGTTGTCGTAGGACTTGGACATCTTCTGCCCGTCGAGGCCGGGCACCTTGGGCGTTGCGGTCAAAAGAGGCTGCGGCTCGGGCAGGATGACGCGACGCGAGCCTTCGAGGTAGCCGAACAGCCGCTCGCGATCACCGAGGGCCAGGTTCTGCGCCTCGTCAAGCATGTCACGCGCCGCTTGCAGCGCGGCGTCATCACCCTGTTCCTGGAACGCGGTGCGCAGCTGGTCGTAGCGCTTGGCGCGGCGCGTCCCCAACTTCTTGATCGCTGCCTTGGCCTTGTCCTCGAAGCCCGATTCCCGCCCGTAAATGTGGTTGAAGCGGCGTGCCAGCTCGCGCACCAGCTCGAGGTGCGAGACTTGATCTTCGCCCACCGGCACCATGTTGGCGCGATAGATCAGTATGTCGGCGGCCTGCATCACGGGATATCCAAGGAACCCGTAGGTGGACAGATCGCGATCGGACAATTTTTCCTGCTGATCCTTGTACGTCGGCACGCGCTCGAGCCATCCCACGGGCGCGATCATGCCGAGGAGTAGTGCGAGTTCGGCGTGCTCGATGACGCGCGACTGGATGAAAATGGTCGCCCGCGTCGGGTTGATCCCGACGGCCAGCCAGTCGACGAACATCTCCCACACGCTGTCCTCGATGCGCTCCGGCGTTTCGTAGTGCGTGGTCAGCGCGTGCCAGTCCGCGGCGAAATACAGGCACTCGTATTCCTCCTGCAGACGGACCCAGTTCTTGAGCGCCCCGTGGTAATGCCCGATATGCATCCGGCCGGTCGGCCGCATGCCCGACAACACGCGATCAGCAAACATGCTTATGGTTGTATGGGACGCAACGGAGTTTCAAATACCGACAATGAGGCGGATAGCGTATTCGCCCAGGCGAAGCAGCGGTCGCATCAATGTCCCGAGGACGCCGGTCGCGAGGAGCAGGATGACCAGCATGAAGCCGTAAGGCTCGAGGCGTGCGTAGCTGGCAGCGATCGAACGCGGCAACAGGCTGACCGCGATGCGTCCGCCATCGAGGGGAAGGATCGGTAACAAGTTGAGCGCCATCAACATCAAATTGATCTGTACCCCTGCGTCGGCCATTTCAAACAGACCATCGCTGGCGGTGACCCCGCCGGGCATGGACACGCGAAGCAGAATTGCCCAAGCCACCGCCATGACAAAGTTGACGAACGGCCCCGCGCCCGCCACCCAGAACATGTCGCGCTTCGGATTTCTCAGATTCCCGAAATTGACGGGAACCGGCTTGGCCCAGCCGAACAGGAACAGCGGGGCCTTGGTCAACACCGAAAGTGCGATCAGAAACCCGGGAACCGCGATCGTACCGACCGGATCGATGTGCTTGATCGGGTTCAGCGTCACGCGGCCCAGCATCCAGGCCGTCTGATCGCCGAACATCCTTGCGACATAACCGTGCGCCGCCTCGTGCAGCGTGATCGCAAAGACCACCGGCACCGCCCAGAGCACGATGGTCTGAACTAAATCCATTAACGCTATTATTCTACCAGTTGCCGTCTATTCGCGCTTCCCGACCAATCCAAGCGTTCACCGCTTACCTTCGCGTTCCACCCTCCTCTACCCGCGGCCTCGGGGCGGGCTCATGCGGTGGTTACGGGGAGGCCCAAGCGCGCCGGATCGCCGCGTCCGAGACGAACGATGACCGGTGCCGAAAGCGCCAGGTCGACCACTGTCGTCGGCGCCATGTGACATGCGCCGCTATCGATGATCAGGTCGAGCACGCTGTTGTAGCGCACACGAATGTCGTCGGGATCGTTCAGCGGGTCGCTTGCGCCCGGAGGAATGAGCGTCGATGACACCAAGGGCTCGCCCAACTCGGCAAGCAGTGCCTGCACTACTGCGTGTTCAGGGACGCGGACACCGATGGTGCTTCGCTTCGGGTGCTTGAGCCGGCGTGGCACTTCGCGGCTTGCCGGCAGGAGGAACGTATAGCTGCCCGGCACACCTTGCTTGACAATGCGAAATTGCCAGTTGTCGAGTTGCGCGTAACGGCCAATCTCAGCGAGATCGCGACACATCAGGGTCAGATGATGACTGGCATCGACTCCGCGCAGTTCACGAATGCGCTGTACCGCCGCGACATTGCCGGCCTGACACCCTAACGCATAGCTGGAGTCGGTGGGATACGCAATGACGCCGCCTCCCCGCACTATGGCTGCAGCCTGGCGGATCAGCCGATGCTGCGGGTCGACCGGATGAATGGAGAAAAATTGTGCCATGAATAAATTTAATGCCGCGTGCCAAAACCACATTTCCCGGCGATAGCTAGCATCTCGCTATATACTTCGCGAGTATTCTAACGCATGGTTATATAGAACGGCTGGCACCTGTGAATCTCCAGCAACTCCGCTACCTTTGCGCGGTCGTGGACCACGGGATGAATGTCTCCGTCGCGGCAGAGGCGCTGTTCACTTCTCAGCCCGGCATCAGCAAGCAAATTCGTCAGCTCGAGGACGAACTCGGCGTCCCCATCTTCGTACGCCAGGGTAAACGCCTGGCCGCCTTGACTGCTGGCGGCGAAGTCATCGTCGCCACCGCGCGGCGCGCACTGCAGGAACTCAACAATCTGAAGCGCGTCGGTGCCGAGTTCAAAGCGGAGGATACGGGGACACTTTCGATCGCCACGACGCACACGCAAGCGCGTTACATTCTACCGACCGTGCTCACGCGTTTTTCTGAACGCTACCCCAAGGTACGCCTGCTGCTGCATCAGGGCAATCCGCTGCAGGTGGCGCAGCAGACCTCGCGTTCGGAAGTCGACGTGGGCATCGCGACGGAAGCGCTGGCCGATTTCAGCGATTTGGTGACACTCCCCTGCTACACCTGGAACCGGTGCGTGCTCGTTCCCAAGGGTCACCCGCTGCTGAAGACGGGCAAGCTGACGCTCGAGGCGCTGGCGCGTTATCCGATCGTCACTTACGACTTCAGCTTCACGGGTCGTTCGGCGATCAACGCAGCATTCGCGGCGAAGGGCATCACCCCGAATGTCGTGCTGACGGCACTCGACGCCGATGTGATCAAGACCTACGTTGCCGCGGGATTCGGCGTGGGCATCGTCGCCCAGATGGCGTGGGATGCCGCGCGCGATACCCAGTTCGAGAAGATCGAGGCAGCGCACTTGTTTGCCGCGAGCACCACGCGCCTCGCGTTGCGGCGCGGCGTGTACTTGCGCGGGTTTGTGTACGACTTCATTGCCCTGTTTGCACCCCAGTTCGATCGCGCGGCGGTCGAGGCGGCGCTGCGCGGCGAGGTCGACGATTATGAATTGTGAGCACCGCACTCGGTGTGGACGGCGACGTGTGCGATGACCGAAGCACCGGTCCGCACATGGTCGCTGGCGATCCTGCTCGCCGCGCTCGCCATGCTCGGTCCCCTGTCGGTGGACACGTATTTGCCTGCGTTTCACGCGATCGGCCAGGAATTCAACGCCCCTCAACTCGCAGTGCAGCAGACGCTTTCGGTCTACTTGTTCGCCTACGCCTTCATGATGCTGTGGCATGGCGCACTCGCGGACGCGCTCGGGCGGCGCCCGGTCATCATCGTGGGATTGTCCGTCTTTGGGATCACGAGCCTTGGATGCGCGATCGCGGGCAACATCGAGACCCTGTGG
This sequence comes from uncultured beta proteobacterium, assembly GCA_963829375.1. Taxonomy (GTDB): domain Bacteria; phylum Pseudomonadota; class Gammaproteobacteria; order Burkholderiales; family Casimicrobiaceae; genus PALSA-1003. Next base: position 77,298 of record CAWHIS010000022.1, read on the forward strand.
CTGTTCCGCGCCCTTCAAGGAGTCTGTGCCGGCACGGGCCTGGTGGTGGGTCGTGCGATCATTCGCGACCGGTTCCACGGTGCAGAAGCGCAGCGGTTGATGTCACAGATCACACTCGTTTTCGGGATCGCACCCGCGGTCGCTCCTGTGGTCGGCGGCGTCCTGCTCAACACCATGGGCTGGCGATCGATCTTTTGGACCATGCTGGTAGTCGTCGCCGCTCTGCTCGTCTGGACGCTGCGCAGCCTTCCGGAAACGCTGCCCGTCCACGCCCGGCAGTCTCTCGCGCCGTCGCGGCTGTGGAAAAACTATTCAAGCGTGCTGCGCCACCGCGAATTTCTTCTGCTGGCGACGATTCCAGCGCTGAACTTCGCGGCATTCTTCACTTATATCGCCAGCGCGCCCACATTTCTCGTCGACATGCTGGGCGTGTCGACGTACGGTTTTGCGTGGCTGTTCCTGCCGATGATTGTCGGCGTGATGCTGGGCGCGTTCATCTCCGGCCGCGTGGCCGGCCGCATGTCTCCGTTGCGCACGGTGCGCCTCGGCTATGGGTTGATGTTCGCCGGCGTCGCGTTCGATCTGACAGTGGCCTGGTTTGTCGCCCCGGGCGTACCCTGGCACGTGCTGCCGATAATGGTATATACGATGGGCAGCGCGGTCGCTGCGCCGAGCGTCACGCTGCTGATGCTCGACCTGTTTCCGTCGATGCGCGGCCTGGCGTCGTCGCTGCAGGGCTTTTTCCAATTTTCGCTGGCGGCGGTCAATGCCGGTTCGATCGCGCCGTTGCTGGCGCGCTCGCTGAAGGCGCTCGCCCTCGGCATGACAGGGTTCACCGTCGCAAGCTTGTGCCTTTGGCTCGTTTACCTGCGGCGTTTGCCGGCCAGTGCCAGATCGTGAAGCGCATATGAAAGCGATGCGCGCGCTGGTTTTCCTGTTTGCGATGGCTGTCGGCGCGCTGCGCGCTGCAGAGTTGCCCACGATCGAGTTGACGATCGCGGGCCATCGCTTGGTCGCGGAAGTCGCGGCGACCGACGAAACGCGCACGACAGGGCTCATGAATCGCTTCAGCCTGAGGCCCGATCACGGCATGTTGTTCGTTTTTGCCGCGCCGCAGCCGCTTGCCTTCTGGATGCACAATACCTACGTCCCCCTTTCCATCGCGTTTATCGGCGCGGATGGCCGTATCCTCAACATCGAGGATATGGCGCCGCGGACAGACGACACGCATCCGTCAAGGGGACTCGCGCTGTATGCGGTGGAAATGAAGAAGGGATGGTTCGCCGATCGCGGCATCAACGCCGGCGATCGTGTGCAAGGCCTGGACAAGGCACCGAAGGCGAAGGAATAGCTCAGGACCTGTCCTGCTGTGTGCGAACGCAAACCAGGGACCTAGCTAGCGCAGCCTCATCATCCGACCCATGCTGGATGCAAGCGTGCTGCCCATGCTTGCTCCGAATTTCCGCGACAGGCGGTCCGCGAGCGTTTCCTGCTGGGTGAAGTCGACGACGTCATCGGCCTTGATCACATCGCGCGCGACCGAGTTGACGCTGCCGAGCGCGTCGGCCAGGCCCAACTCAATGCTGCGCTGTCCGCTCCAGACAAGCCCGGTGAACATTTCGGGCGTCTCCTTCAGCCGCGCACCGCGACCTTGCTTTACCGCGGCGATGAACTGCTGGTGGATCTCGTCGAGCATCTTTTGGGCGAATTCCTTTTGCTTCGGCACGACCGGCGCGAATTGATCGAGAAAGTCCTTGTTCTCTCCGGCTGTCAGTGCCCGCCGCTCCACGCCGAGCTTGTCCATGGCGCCGACGAAGCCGAAACCTTCCATGATCACGCCGATCGACCCGACCAGGCTCGCCTTGTCCACGAATATCTTGTCGGCGGCGACCGCGACGTAATACGCGCCGGAGGCGCAGATTTCCTCGACCACAGCATAAATGGGCGTGTCGGGATACTTCGCGCGCAGGCGCCGGATCTCGTCGTTGATGGCACCTGCCTGGACGGGGCTACCGCCAGGGCTGTCGATTTTCAGGATGACTCCCTGCGTGCCTTTGTCCTTGAAAGCCGCCTGGAGTCCGGCAATGACATTGTCGGCGCTTGCCCGGGCGTCCGCGTCGAGCTCTCCCCGCAGCTCGACCAAGGCTGTGCATTTGCCCACACACACGCCATCGTTGGCGCCCATCGACGCGAGCACCAGGAACAGGACGAGAAACACGCAGGCAAAGGCAAGCAACTTGAAGAATATGCCCCAACGGCGTGCGCGCTGCTGCTCGAGCAAGCCTTCGGTCGCGAGTCGCTCGATCATGCCGCGTTCCCAATTGTCGTCCGCCATCTGGTATCCCGGTTTGTTAGTTCGTTGATGAATCGCCAGCGGCACTGCCGCTCCGACTCGTGCCGTTCACCTCGTCGCAAAAAACGTTGCCGTCGCATTCGCGCACCGATAGCGGGAGCAGGCGCGCACCACGGCAGGGACCGGACACGCACAGGCCGGTATCCGGAGCGTAGAGCGCGCCGTGCGTGGCACAGACCAAGTATAGCTTGGCGTCGTCGAAGAATTGTCCCGGGTGCCAATCGAGTTCGCTGCGCTCGTGCCGGCATTCATTGACGAAGGCGCGGACCTGCCCATGGAAGCGGACGGCGAATGCCTGCTGCAGCTTGCCGCCGCGGTGCACGGTAAAGCGCACGCCCGGCCCGCCCTCTGCGAGCGAAGCGCTGGCGCAGACCACGGCTACGCGTGAGCCGTCAGCCATGCCCGCAACTCCGCGATCGAGTGGACCGTCGCCAGCGGCTGCATCTCTGTCAATCCCTGTGGCGGATGCGCGCCATACGCAACCGCCACGGACGCCACGCCGGCGTTTCTTGCGAGCTGAAGATCGTGCGTGGTATCGCCGATCATCAGCGTGGCGTCGGGTTCGACGCCCGCCTGCTCCATCAGCGCGAGGAGCATGTCCGGATGCGGCTTCGGAAACCCCTCGTCGGCGCAACGCGAGACCCCGAAGCGATGGGCGATGCCGTGCTGCGCCAGGACACGTGTCAGGCCGCGGCGCGACTTGCCGGTGGCGATTCCCAGCACGAACCCACGTGTCTCGAGGTCGGCCAGCATCTCGTGCACACCATCGAACAGCGGGATCGACGCGTCTCCAGCGAGGTAGTGCGCTCCGAACCGCTGGGTGAAAAGCGCGTGGTGATGATCTTCGAGCGTGGGCGCGAGGTAACGTATCGAATCCTGATAGCCCAGCCCGATGACGTGTCGGGCCGCGGTGTCATCCGGGACCGCGAGCCCCATCTCGCGACACGTCTGCTGCAAGGCGCCGGCAATGAGCGCGGTCGAATCCGCGAGCGTTCCGTCCCAATCGAACGCGAGCAGGCGAAACCGGCGTGCCGATTCAGGCATTGCCGTTGCCCGGCAAGTCGAGCCGCCTGACAAATTCCGCGAGGTCGGCGGGCAGGGGCGCTTCGAAGACCAGCGGTCGGGCATCGACGGGATGCATCAATTCCAGTCGCGAGGCATGCAGGAACATGCGTTTCAGACCCTGGCGCGCCAGCGACTTGTTCCACGCGAAGTCGCCGTATTTGTCGTCACCCGCGAGAGGGTAACCAAGATGGGTGAGATGCACGCGAATCTGGTGCGTACGGCCCGTGTGAAGTTCGGCTTCGAGCAGGCTGACCGGTTCGGGGGCGTTGGCCCATACCTTGCGGCGCAGGAAGACCGTGCGCGCGTGTTTGCCGGATCCCTGCTCGACGCGTACCCGGCGTTCGCCCTCGCTGGTAAGAAACTTCGTGAGTGGCAGCTCGACCGTGCGCTTCGCGTCGCGCCATTTGCCCTTGACCAGCACGGTATAGCGCTTGTCGACTCCTCCGTCGCGCAGCGCCGCGTGCATGCCGACCAGCGCGGCGCGCTTCTTCGCAACCAGCAGCACGCCGGAAGTGTCGCGGTCGAGCCGATGGACGAGTTCCAGAAATTTGGCCTCCGGGCGCGCGGCGCGCAACTGCTCGATGAGGCCGAACGCGACGCCGCTGCCACCGTGCACGGCGAGGCCCGGCGGCTTGTCGATGGCTATCAGCGCCTCATCCTCGTAAAGGACGGAAAGCGAGATGGGCTTTGCGGTCGGGGGGCGGGAGGTGGCTTGGATCCCGGTACGAATCGGCGGGATGCGCAATTCGTCGCCGAGCGCCAACCGGGCGTCGGGCTTGGCGCGCTTTCGGTTGAGCCTGACCTCACCGCTGCGGAGGATGCGATAGATGTGGCTTTTGGGGACGCCCTTGAGAACGCGCAGCAGAAAATTGTCGATACGCTGCCCGGCCCCGGCTTCCCCGACCGCAACATGGTTCACAGCATCCTTGCTTAAATCGTTCATTTCCTTATAATTGTCCTTGGCAGCATCGTGTGGGAGGCGCGGAGCGGCGGATGCATAGTCCCCTGCTTGCCCGCCCCGCAGCGCCCCCGACAATGGCGGCGCTGCAACCACCGCTGGCCCCGCATTCGGGGCGAATCGGTTAAATCGGCTCACCGTCCGGACGCTGCGACCCGGAAAAGTAACGATGTTAATGGAAGAGCGCAGTCTCCGCACCGGCTCGCAGCCGGGATGAAGCGGCAGTGACGCGCGGCGCGCAGAGCAACTTAAAACGCAACGAATTCTGCCCTTGACTGCACCGAACCGATCCGCGATGGCGGACTGTGCGAGGCAGCCACCAGACCGTTTGAGCGACAACGCAAAGAATATAACCACGCTCCCGAGACAGGCCAGGCACGCCGTGCCGCCTTCAATGATGCCTCATCAACGCATCCTACTTCTCGCAGCCCGGCAGCCCTTGCTGCCCGCGTGGCCTTGTTTGCCTTCGTCGCCCTCGCCCGCCGCCCGCTAGCCTGGCACCCGTGAGGGTGCCTTTTGCTTCAGCCATCGCGAGCCCTGCCCAGACCGGCGCCGGGGAAATTTAAATGAAACGCATGCTGTTCAACGCCACCCAGGCGGAAGAGCTTCGGGTAGCGATCGTCGACGGCCAGAAGCTGATCGACCTCGACATCGAATCTGCAGGTAAGGAGCAACGCAAGAGCAACATCTACAAGGCCGTCATCACCCGCGTCGAACCCAGTCTCGAAGCCTGCTTCGTCGAATACGGCGCCGACCGCCACGGTTTTCTGCCGTTCAAGGAAATTTCCCGCGACAATCTGCGCGATGGCGACGGCGGGCGGGGCCGCATCCAGGACCAACTCAAGGAAGGCCAGGAACTGATCGTCCAGGTCGACAAGGACGAGCGCGGCAACAAAGGCGCGGCGTTGACGACCTACATCTCGCTAGCCGGCCGCTACCTGGTGCTGATGCCGAACAATCCGCGCGGCGGCGGGGTTTCGCGTCGCATCGAAGGCGAAGATCGGAACGAGCTGCGCGACACCATCGGCCAGCTGGAAGTCCCGAGCGGCATGAGCGTGATCGCCCGCACGGCCGGCATCGGCCGGTCGCTGGAAGAACTCCAGTGGGACCTGAACTACCTGCTGCAATTGTGGCAGGCGATCGATGGCGCAGCGAAAAGCCAGTCCGGGGCATTTCTGATCTACCAGGAATCGAGCCTCGTGATTCGCGCGATTCGCGATTACTTTCATCCCGACATCGGCGAGCTCCTGATCGATACCGAAGCAATCTTCGAGCAGGCGCAGCAGTTCATGAGTCACGTGATGCCGGCGACCGTGAACCGGGTGAAACTGTACAAGGACGATGTTCCCCTGTTCTCCCGCTTCCAGATCGAGCATCAGATCGAGACGGCTTACGCGAGACAGGTGGCGCTGCCCGCCGGTGGCGCCATCGTCATCGACCATACCGAGGCGCTGGTATCGGTCGACGTCAACTCGGCGCGCGCAACCAAGGCCGGCGACATCGAAACGACGGCGTTCAATACGAATCTCGAGGCCGCCGACGAGATCGCCCGCCAGCTTCGCCTGCGCGATCTGGGTGGCCTTATCGTCATCGACTTCATCGACATGGAAAGCGCAAAGAACCAGCGCGAGGTCGAGAATCGCCTGAAGGAGGCGCTACGCTACGATCGCGCCCGCGTGCAGCTGGGCAAGATCTCGCGCTTCGGGCTGATGGAACTGTCGCGTCAGCGGCTGCGTCCTGCGCTGGCCGAATCGGCACACATCCCGTGCCCGCGTTGCCACGGCATCGGCCACATCCGCGGCGCCGAATCGACCGCCTTGCACATTCTGCGCATCCTGCAGGAAGAAGCGATGAAGGAAAACACCGCGCAGGTCGTCGCGCAGGTGCCGGTCGATGTCGCGACATTCCTGCTCAACGAGAAACGCGCCGAGGTGCACACCATCGAAGCGCGTTTCAAGGTCAATCTCCTCCTGGTGCCGAACACGCATCTCGAGACGCCCAATTACAAGGTGCAGCGGCTGCGACACGACGACCTCAATCAGGCTGAACCGCAGCCCGCGAGCTTCGACATGGTCGAGCGCCCGGTCGAGGAAGATCCCGTGCGGCAAATGAAGGAAGAAGCCCGCGAGCCGCGCCAGGAAGCGGTCGTGAAGGGCATCACCCCGGCGCAGCCCGCGCCGATGCCGGTCGAGCGCGTCGTCGAGGTGCCGAAGCAGGATAACTGGCTGGACAAGGTACTCGGATGGTTTCGCCCGAAGCCTGCGGCACCAGCGCCCGCGCCGGTGCGAGCGGAAGCCGCGCGCGAGACGCATGCGAGTCGGGGCCGCGCCGAGCGTGACCGCCGCGGATCGCGGGATGAGCATCGCGGCCAGCCGCGCGAAGGGCAACGCGACGGTCAGAAGTCACAGCAACCCCAACGCGGGCAGCCGCAGCAGCAACGTCGCGATCGCGAGCCGGCGCGCGACGGTCAGCGCAACGAGTCGCGCGAGGGTCGACGCGAAGGCCAGAAGCAGCGGCCGCCGCGCGAACCGAAAGCCCCGCCCGAGCAGCCGGCGGTCGCGGACCAGGCCATCCCGGCGATCAACCAAGGCCAGCCCATTGCGCCGCGCAGCGGGGAAAACGGTGAAGGCGGCCGACGGCGCGAGCGGCGGCGTGGTGGCCGCAATCGCGGTGAACGCGGCGAACAGGGAGAGCAGCGCAACGAAGCGCGACCGCCGCGCGAACCGCGCCCGGACCGCGCAGAGCCGCGTGCCGAGCACGCGACACCTCGCCCCGAGGTTGCAGAACAGCGAACGCCGCCAATGATCGAAACCGTCGCTCCCACCGATGCAATCGACGACACGATTCCGAATGCATGGACGCCGGTCGCCCCGGTCGTTGTCGCCACTCCTGCGACGATGGACAAGACGGTCGCGTCCACCGCATCCGTCCCGTCCGCGGAATCCGTGCCTTCAGCAGCGTCGCCATCGAATAACCCAAGCGAACCGGAACCGGCGCCTGTACACGTGCCGAGCTGGCATGAGAAAGCAGCAGCTCCCGAGTCCAAGCCGGCGAATGTACCCAGCAGTCGCGCAGAACCCGTGATGGCACGCAATGCGCCTGAGATTCCGCGGGTGTCGCTGGAACTGCCGCCCGATTCCGGTCTCGTGCTGGTCGAGACCCGACATAAGCAACCCGCCGCGCTGGCGCCGGACGAAGACGTCGAAGCCCAGCGGCCGCGTCGCGTTCGCCCACCGCGGGTACCAATTGCAGACGAGCCGCTGCAGCTGGTCGAAACGCACAAGGAGCCGACCCCACCCGCGGCGTGACGAACCCGAACACAAGTGCAAAAAGGGGCGGACGATCCTTCCGCCTTTTTCTTGTGCGCTGTATGAGGGGACAAGAAGACGCGCAGCCCAGCTGTGGGACGACGTCAAAATTGTGGCCTCGCTGCACGTCCAATTTTCCAACAACCAAGCGCTACAATGCGAGCCACGACCTCGTGGTATGCATATAGTTAGCAGGTCATTGAAGTCGACAACGCATGGCGTTGGTGAATACGTTTGCGCGCAACAGAAATAGCGAAATAAGAAACTACCGGTCGTCTTCCCTGTAATGTCGACGACCCGGCTTGCTGGGTTGCCTGCTTGCCTGCTTGCCTTGACCAGTTTGAGGTATTACTATGTGACTACTTCAAGGAGCATATGCAATGTCTCTCGCCGCGACAAGCCTCAAGCTGCCCAAGACTTTAAAGACCCGCATCACTCGTCTCGCCAAACGGTCGGGGGAGAGCCCCCACGCATTCATGCTGCGATTGCTCGAGGAACAGGTTGAGGCCGCTGAACGATTCGAGCAGTTTCTCGCTGAAGCGCGGCAAGCTGATGAACGTATGCAAGAGTGTGGTATCGGCTACGCGGCAGCGGATGTGCACGGCTACGTCGCGGCCAAGGTCACGCGCCGTAGAGCTCCTCGGCCCAAGCCCGTGCAATGGCGCAAGTAGTCTACTCGGAGGACGCGCTTGCCGATCTTGAGCGCATTATCGAGTTCTTGCTGGAAACGTCGCCCGAGAGTGCCCTGCAGACGCTCGAGAACATCAGAAGCGCGGTGGGTATCCTGGAGGCCCATCCCCTCATCGGGCGGCGCATCGACGGTCACATTCGGGAACTTGTCATCTCCCAACGAGCAACCGGCCACCTTGCGCTCTATCGCTTTGATGCCGCATTCGACGTAGTCCGCATCCTGCGGATACGGCATCAACGAGAAGCCGGCTACCCGAACTGACGTTACTTGCCGCGCGATTGCGTATCGATTGGCGGCGGGGGTCGGAATCGATCCGGCGTAGACAGCTTGGCAGGCCGTTGCACTTACAAATAAATCAATAAGATGCGTGCGTTTGACACCCGGTTTGACGTGCCTGGCGCGCGCGCATGTCGGTTGCACCGGCGACGCGGTGCACGGCGAGCGAGAGCGACCACGCTTGCGAGATGCGGTTGACCTTCGCGGTTGGGTTGGCTCTTGCCGAGCACTACGGAGTTCACGATGGGCCAAGAGGACGTCGCGGAGGCGGAGACGTCGTCGGAACATCTGCTGGCACGTTTACCCGGATGGCTCGGCGAATCCTGAGCTGGCGATGCTTATCTCGCAATGAGCCGTCGCGCGGTTGAGTCAAGGAAGAATCTGGATCCGGACTCCGTAGCGCTCGTAGATCGGCAGCGCGCGCCGATCACAGCTGACAAGTACGGCGCCGCAGGCAGCCGCCGTCGCGGCGACCAATGCGTCGTATGCGGCACCGCCGGTCACGTCGTGTTCGGGCAAACCAAGAATGAAATCCTTGTAGGCCCGTGCACTGAGTCTCAGGAACGGCTGCGGAAATCGAATGCCCAAGAATTCGCGGACCACCTCCCCGGAAATCCGATGTGGAGCAGGCAGGCGCGTAAGCACAGAGTAGGTCTCAAGCGCGCAGTGCTCGATAAGGCGCAAGCCGCTATCAAGCACTCGTCGTGCGCCCGCGTGATTCTCGTGCCAAGACGCGAATGCGGCGACCACCAGGCTGGTGTCCGCCGCCTTCAACGCCGGACTCGCTCCATTGTCTCGCGAACCTGGTCGGCGGTGAGCGCCGGGAGGTCGGCGTCAGGAACTGCGACGACCCCTTTACCCCGCTTCTGCAGCCGCATCGGGGTCGAGGCAATCTCGATTTCAAGTCGCCCATCGCCTGCGCGAATTTCCAGCGGTTGGCCCGGCTTGAGGCCGAGCGCCTGCCGCAGGGCTTTCGGAACAACGATTCGGCCGGCAGTATCAATGGTGGCTTTCATGGATGAAATATTGCCATAAAAATGGCACAACCACAACCGAATGAGGACATCGAATCTGCAGGTAAGGAGCAACGCAAGAGCAACATCTACAAGGCCGTCATCACCCGCGTCGAACCCAGTCTCGAAGCCTGCTTCGTCGAATACGGCGCCGACCGCCACGGCTTTCTGCCGTTCAAGGAAATTTCCCGCGACAATCTGCGCGATGGCGACGGCGGGCGGGGCCGCATCCAGGACCAACTCAAGGAAGGCCAGGAACTGATCGTCCAGGTCGACAAGGACGAGCGCGGCAACAAAGGCGCGGCGTTGACGACCTACATCTCGCTGGCCGGCCGCTACCTGGTGCCGATGCCGGTCGAGCGCGTCGTCGAGGCGCCGAAGCAGGATAACTGGCTGGACAAGGTACTCGGATGGTTTCGCCCGAAGCCTGCGGCACCAGCGCCCGCGCCGGTGCGAGCGGAAGCCGCGCGCGAGACGCATGCGAGTCGGGGCCGCGCCGAGCGTGACCGCCGCGGATCGCGGGATGAGCATCGCGGCCAGCCGCGCGAAGGCCAACGCGACGGTCAGAAGTCACAGCAACCCCAACGCGGGCAGCCACAGCAGCAACGTCGCGATCGCGAGCCGGCGCGCGACGGTCAGCGCAACGAGTCGCGCGAGGGTCGACGCGAAGGCCAGAAGCAGCGGCCGCCGCGCGAACCGAAAGCCCCGCCCGAGCAGCCGGCGGTCGCGGACCAGGCCATCCCGGCGATCAACCAAGGCCAGCCCATTGCGCCGCGCGGCGGGGAAATGGTGAAGGCGGCCGCCGTCGCGAGCGGCGGCGTGGTGGCCGCAATCGCGGTGAACGCGGCGAACAGGGAGAGCAGCGCAACGAAGCGCGACCGCCGCGCGAACCGCGCCCGGACCGCGCAGAGCCGCGTGCCGAGCACGCGACACCTCGCCCCGAGGTTGCAGAACAGCGAACGCCGCCAATGATCGAAACCGTCGCTCCCAACCGCTGCCATCGACGACACGATTCCGAATGCGTGGACGCCGGTCGCCCCGGTCGTTGTCGCCACTCCTGCGACGATGGACAAGACGGTCGCGTCCACCGCATCCGTCCCGTCCGTGGAATCCGTGCCGTCAGCAGCGTCGCAATCGAATAACCCAAGCGAACCGGAACCGGCGCCTGTACCCGTGCCGAGCTGGCATGAGAAAGGAGCAGCTCCCGAGTCCAAGCCAGCGGACGTACCAGTCAGCCGCGCAGAACCCGTGATGGCACGCAATGCGCCTGAGATTCCGCGGGTGTCGCTGGAACTGCCGCCCGATTCCGGTCTCGTGCTGGTCGAGACCCGACATAAGCAACCCGCTGCGCTGACGCCGGACGAAGACGCCGAAGCCGCGGCCGCGCCGCGTACGCCCGCCGCGGGTACAAATTGCAGACGAGCCGCTGCAGCTCGTCGAAACGCACAAGGAGTCGACCCCGCCTGCGGCGTGACGGACACCATTGCCGTCGCGAGCAGGCGTCTCGCGATGGCAGCTCAATGCTTGGCGAGCAGGCCGATCCAGCGAACGAGATTGGCCAGTATTTCGTACACGGCGTAGTAGCTCGTGCGCAAGCCGCCCAGGCTCGGCAGGTAGTCGAACAGGGTGGCGTCTTTTACGGACGGAATGCCCGTCGGTGCGGGAATCGTTTCGATGCCTTCGGCCGCGAACTCGGCTCGTGCGCGCAGCATATCGAAACTGTGAGCAACCAGCACGACGCTGTGCACGCCGGCACTGCGCAGAATTTTCGCGGAGTTCACCGCGTTCTCGTGCGTGGTTCGCGAGCGGTCCTCGGCCCAACGCACGTTGACGCCGAATTCGCTCTCCAGCGACGCGCGCATCAGCTTGGCTTCCGGCTCGCCGCGCAGCACCGTGCCGCCGGTTACCAGCACCGGCAAGCGGGTGAGGTGTGCGACGCGCGCACCATAGCGAACGCGCTCCAGGGTGAGTTCGCCGAGCGTGTCGCCGCCGTATTCGGACGCGTTGCGCCGCACCCCACCGCCGAGGATCACGACAGCCTGTGCATCCGAAGGGCGCGCGCTGTTGAACGCGGGCGAGGTGTCGAGAATGCGGACGAGCAACACGCCGACGGCGGGGATCGACAGCAGGAGCAGCGTCAGCACTCCAGACCATGCCAGCGTCGCACCACTGCGCGGAAAGCGTTTCCGGATGGCGAGACCGATGATGGACACCGCGAGCAGCCCGGTCGGCGGCAACAGCAGTGTCTTGGCGAGCGCCTTGAGCCAGAGCGGATCGATCAATGGATCAGGGCCTGCTCAGGGCGAGGGTGCAATGCGCGCGTGGCGAGCCGCGCCCTGCGCTGGCCATGCTGCCTCAACGGGCACTCTTGAGCAGACGCTGCAAGTAGGTCGCCGGGACGGCATAGGAGATACCACTTGGATCGGTGAGTGCGGCCTCTTTGGTACCTTTGACGAAGACCATGTTCACGACCCCGAGCACCTCGCCCGTCTCCGGGTCGTACAGCGGACTGCCGCTGTTGCCGGGATACGCGGTCGCATCGAGCTGATAAACCGCAAACGACCCACTTGTCAAACGGCGAATCGTACGCGCGTCGAGGTCGCCGGCCCGTGCTTGAGGTATCGCGATGGGCGTAATCGCCGAAATAATCCCCCGGTGCGTCGCCGGATAAGGACCGAGCACGGCACCGATCGGATAGCCGGTGAAGAAGATCTCCTGGCCAGCCCTGACCTTGTCGTCATCGCGAACTTTCAATGCCGGCATGGGCGGCCCGGACAGCTTGAGTACGGCCAAATCGGATTCCGGATCTACAGCCTGCTGTTTTGCTTCGCGCACTTGCGCGGTATCTTTGCCGTCCTTCGGAAGCCCCGGCACGAGGATCGCCAGCGCTTCCATCCTTGTCGGGTCGAGCAGCGGCGGCAACACATGAGCGTTGGTCACGATCAGCGAGCCGTCGCCGACCACAAAGCCGGTGCCCCGAAACTGGAACTGCGGCACACGCGTCCGTTCGAAGGTGCCGACCGCCACAATGGACACCCTGACGCGCTCGATCGTATCCAGCCTGTCGGCATGCGCCGCGCGCCCAATCGCCAGACAGAGGAGCAGAGCGAATCCAAAACGTGCCCATTCAGCTACGCCTTTCACAACGATCTCCTACCGTGCGACAGCGTCGGAACGCACGAGGATGGGTGAGGGCTCCGCGACGCGGGCATCGAACGAATGCCTTTCATTCGGATACAGCCGCCGCACGCGGCGCACATAGTCGCGGGTTTCGGGGTACGGCGGCACACCCCGGTAGCGGTCGACTGCTGCCTCACCTGCGTTGTAGGCTGCCACGACGAGCGTGACCCGGCCCTGATAGTACGCGAGAAGCCAACGCAGGTAGGCAAGGCCTCCCTGCACGTTCTGCTTGATGTCGAGCCGGTTTCTGACCTTGAACCGCGCCGCGGTTGTAGGCAGAAGCTGCATCAATCCGTGCGCATCCTTGGGCGACTTCGCATCGGGCTGGAAGTTCGATTCCGTTGCGATGACGGCAAGTGCCAGCCGTGGCTCGACTTCGTATTGGGGCGCGGCCTTGGAGACGAGTTCTGCAATCTTCTGCTTGTTGGGCGGCAATCCGGTGAACGGATCCGGATCATTGTCCACTAACGCGGCCGGCGGGTCGGGGTCGGGCGGACGCATGCAGTCAGGCATGACGCCGCCCTCCTCACCCACGTACTGTTGCATCTTGCGCGCATAGTCGTGTCCCGCGGCGGCGGCCCGCGCGAAAAGAAACGCCGCCATCGGGTCGCTCCGCGCCACGCCGCGTCCATTCGCATACATCCAGCCGAGACTGAACATGGCTTCGGCATCGCCCGCGCGGGCGGCGTCACAGTACAGCAGCGCAGCCTTGCGCAGATCCTTCGGGACGCCTTCGCCATGCTCGTACGCGAGCGCTTGCGCCACCAGTTCGGGTGGCGCGTCGCGCCGTGGCACGGGCTGGCCTTCGTCCGCCAGGCCGCTCAGCGGCAGCGCGAGCGTCGCGAGCGCAAGCAGGGCCGCAATGCCGCGCGGCGAGCCTCGAGCGTTTTCACGCGACGCCGCGCACATCGGGAATGTCCAATGCATGCATGGCTCCGCTCACAGACGTGCGTTCCTCATACCAGGGCAAGGCTTTGCGCAGGCCGCCGCGCGCATCGTGCGTTGGCTGATAGCCCAAGAGGCGGCGTGCCTTCGAAATGTCGGCCTGCGAGTGGCGGACGTCCCCGGATCGAAAGTCCTTGTACGTGGGTGGTGACATGCGCAAGCGGGGGTGACGTTCCTGCAGGAGCTCGCGCAACGTCGCGTAGAGCTCGTTGAGCGACATTTGCTCGCCAACCGCCACGTTGAAAATCTGGTCGATGGCGTCCGGATTTTCCGTCGTCGCCGCCAACAGGTTCGCCTGGACAACGTTGGCGATGTAACAGAAGTCGCGCGTCGTCTCGCCATCGCCATTGATCACCACCGGTGTGCCGGATAGCATCGCGGCACGACCAACGCGGAATGACCGCCGCGTAAGCACCGTCCGGATCCTGCCGGGGACCGAAGACATTGAAATAGCGCAGTCCCACCATCTCCAGGCCGTAGCAGCGGCCGAAAACGTGCGCATAGAGCTCGTCGACGTACTTGCTGACCGCATACGGCGACAAGGGTCGGCCAATTGCGTCTTCCACTTTCGGCAGGCCGGGATGGTCGCCGTACGTCGAACTCGAACCCGCGAAGACGAAACGACCAACCCCGGCGTCGCGCGCGGCGACGAGCATGTTGAGAAAGCCCGTGGCATTGGCGGCATGGGTTGCCAACGGGTCTTCGATCGAGCGCGGGACCGAACCCAGCGCCGCCTGGTGCAGCACGACGTCCACACGCTCGCAGCCTCGACGGCAAGCGGCAAGGTCGGTGATGTCCGCTTCGATGAACGAATGGCGCTGCCACGCCTGCTCGCCGACGGCACGGCGGACGTCTTCAAGGTTGCGTCCGTAACCTGTGGCGAAGTTGTCCATGCTCGTTACGTGCTGGTCGAGACGCAACAATTCTTCGAGCAGGTGCGAACCGATGAAGCCGGCGCTTCCCGTGACGAGCCAGCGCCGAGGATGGGCGCGCAGACTGCTGCACGCCACCTCGAACTCGAGGCTGCGCGCCTGCTGTACCGGCGTCACAGCCGCCACACGCTCACGCCCTGCGCGCGCAAGGCAGCGGCGTCCGCCTGGCATTTCACGTCCACATACAGCCCGCCGTCCGTCATTTTGGCGACATAGTCACCGACGGGACGATCGCGGAACTCGCGGTGTGCAACGGCGGCGACGATCGCGTTGGCACGCGGCAAGGCCTCCCACGACTTCAGTTCCACTCCGTATTCGCGGTGCGCTTCTTCCGGATCGGCAACGGGGTCGTGGACATGCACGGTGAGCCCATACGATGCCAGCTCGTGCACGACGTCGATCACCCGCGAGTTACGGATATCGGGGCAGTTCTCCTTGAACGTGAGGCCAAGCACCGTCACGTGCGCACCTTTGACGGGCGAACCCGCCTGGATCATGTGTTTCACCGTCTGCTCGGCCACGTACTTGCCCATGCCGTCGTTGATGCGCCGGCCAGCGAGGATGACCTGCGGGTGGTAGCCGAGCTTGTCCGCCTTGTGCGTAAGGTAGTACGGGTCGACGCCGATGCAATGGCCGCCGACCAGACCCGGACGAAAGGGCAGAAAATTCCATTTGGTCCCCGCCGCCTCCAGGACTTCCGTCGTGTCGATGCCGATCTTGT
Source organism: uncultured beta proteobacterium (assembly GCA_963829375.1). Taxonomy (GTDB): domain Bacteria; phylum Pseudomonadota; class Gammaproteobacteria; order Burkholderiales; family Casimicrobiaceae; genus PALSA-1003. The sequence goes on from CAWHIS010000022.1 coordinate 92,740, forward strand.
GGAAGAGGAGTGCAAGCTCGTTCATCAGTGCGATGTTGAGGTCGCGCTGCGTGTTTTCGATGACCTTGGCGGCCTCCGCGACGCGGATGCAGCTCGCGGGATATACGCCCGCCGTGACGATGCTTCCATATATCGCAGCAACCCGCGCGAGCGTTTCCGGTGTATCACCCGAGACCACCTTGATGATCTTCGGCAAGGTGTGCTCCTTGTCGCCGGGATTGATCCGCTCGGGTGAATAGCCGACGAAGAAATCCTTCTTCCACTGCATCTTCGAATGCTTTTCGATGACCGGGACGCAGATCTCCTCGGTGGCGCCCGGGTAGACCGTCGATTCATAGACGATCGTCGCGCCGCGTTTGAGATTGGCGCCGACTGAGGCGCTTGCGCCAAGGAGAGGAGTGAAATCGGGTTGATGGGCCTCGTCGACTGGTGTTGGAACTGCGACGACGATGAAATCCGCTTTGCGCAGTTCGGCCGCGTCGGTCGTGAACGTCAATCCGGACGCCGCACGAAGCTGGTCGGCGTGCACCTCACCGGTTGGATCGAAGCCCTTGCGGTACGCCGCGATCTTCGCGTCCGAAAGGTCGAATCCGATCGTGACGTACTTCTTGCCGAACTCGACAGCAAGGGGCAGGCCGACGTAACCCAGGCCGATGACGGCGACAATCGTGTTCTCCGGCATTTCGCTCATCTCGTTCGACTCAAGCTCGCGATAGGGTGCTCGGTCTGCGCGTACATTGTTGGAACACGCGTTCCGACTCTCCATGCGGACGTCACAGCGACTGGAGCAGCTTAAGCGCTTCGTCACGGATGGCCGTTGGTTTGTCGCGTTTGATCAGCGACTCGAGTTCCAGTCGTGCAGCGGCCTTGTCGCCCGTCTTGACGAGCGCCGTCGCAAGATGCAAGCGGATTTCGTCGTTGGCCGGATCCAGGTTAGAGGCTGCGCGCAGGAGTTCCTGGCCCTTGGTTGCGTCGCCCGTTTGCACCAGCGCCCAACCCAAGGTATCGATAACATTGGGGTTGTTGGGAGCCTCGACGTAGGCCTTTTCCGCATACTCTACGGCCTTGGGGTCGCCCGACTGAGTCAGTATCCACGCGAGGTTGTTCAGGACCGCGACATTGTTTGGGTCGATCTCCAACGCAACGCGCAAGTTCTTCGCGGCGTTCGGATAATCCTTTTTGATCAAGCTTTGCTGGCCGAGGAAAATCGGCATCATCGCATCCTGCGGGTGGTCCTTCATCCATTTAGCCGCCATCGCAGTGGCCTCACTAGCCTTTCCTGCGTTCTGCAAGGCAAGATAGTTGCGCACCGCCAGAATTGGTAGCGGCTGGCGGGTGAGGCCATTGCGATACGCCGCACTCGCTTCTGTCCACTTCTTCTGAGAGGCAAGCACTTCGGCTTCAAGCGCGAAGCCCAACGCACTATCAGGTTGCTGCTTTTGCAATTTTCGGGCCTCCGCGATTGCATTTTCTGGATGGCCGAGCGACGACGTTCAGCTGCGCCAGGCGGACCCATGCCTGCGGCAATCCGGGTTGTAACTTGAGCACCTTCTGGACCGTTTCCATCGCCGCGTCGTAGTCCTTGAGGGCGACCTGGACATCGGCTATCCGCATCAGTGGGGCTGGATTCTCGGGCTGCAGATTCGCCAATTGTCGAAATGTTTCCAGCGCCTGTTGGGGTACGCCCGCGTTTATCTGCGTCGTGCCGAGCGCCTCGAGGACTTGCGGATCGTTCGGAAAGGCGGCGTGCGCGGCCTGCGCCGCCGCGAGCGCTGCCTTCGTGTCAGGCAATTTCTGGTAGTACGTGATCAAGGCCAATCGCGGCACGACTGACGACGGCGCAGCAGCAATTGCCTTGTCGATCGCTGCCTTCACTTCCTCTGGCGGCCGTTTTGTGTTGGCGAGAAGTTCCGCCAACGCCAGCAGCAGCTGCTGATTCTTCGGATCCTTCGCCAGCATCTGCTCATAGCGCTTGCGCGCATCATCCGGTTTGCGCTCCTGCAGGTCGAGCACGCCCAGGCTGTGCGCCGCCGTAAAGTTCGTCGGCTGGAGTTGCAATGCTTTGTCGAACGCGACGCGGGCATTCTTGAAATCGTGCATTCCGATGTACACGGTACCTTTGACGTTGTAGGTCAAGGGATTTTCCGGCTGCTTTTGTTCAAGCTTTTTCACGGCCGCCAGCGCCTGGTCGAATTCACGCCGGCGGATATGGGCGGTGATCAGCGCAAGATCGGCCTGGTACTGGGACGAGTCCGCGTTGGACAACGATTCGAGATCAGTGAAGGCGCGAGCCGTGTCTCCCGCCGCGTAGCGAGCCTGCGCGAGCCTGACGTTGGTCGCGACGCTACCCTTGTCAAGAGCCTTGGCCTGTTCGTACGCCCGGGCTGCGTTGGCCGCATTACCAGAAGCAAGATAGGCCTCGCCCGCCGTTCGCAACAGGAGAGGATCGTCCGGCTTGGCCTGCAACGCTGGGCCTAACGTATCGACGGCAAGCGCTGGCCGGCCCATTTGAAGGTACGTCATTGCGAGCGCCCGGCGCGCGCCCACGTCGCCGGGTACTTGGGTAACGACTTTGCGCAGCGCGTCCTCGGCCGCGGCCAGCGAACCAAGCTGGAGATTGATCAGTCCGGACAAATAGACGCTCGGAAGGTGATCGGGCGCTACTGCCAGGACCTTCTGAATCGCTTCCAGCGCGTGTTTCGCATCGCCACGCGTGAACGAGACCAATGCGTCACTGTAGATGGTACGAACGGAGGCGGGCTCGACCTTTTTCATCGCCTCGACGTTCGCCGCTGCCTTGTCGAGGGCTCCCGTCTTCACGAGCAGCGGCACGAGCGCAAAGCGCGCGGCCGCGGCGTTGGGATTTGCTTCCACAGCCCGCTCGAGAGTCACCACCGCGGCATCACTCCGGCCCTGACTCATTTCCAGTTGCGACTTGAATATCAGGACATCGATGTCGCTCGGTGCTGCGGCAAGCGCTGCATCGATGCGCTTCAGAGCGGAATCCACATTACCACCGATGGCGTCCAGTTGCGCCTGCACGAGCAGAGTCCGTGCGTTAGCGGGACTGGCGGCGACTACGGCATCGATTGTCGCCCGTGCTTTCTTCGCCTCCCCGAGGGACATGTACGCAAGCGCGAGCGTCGTTCCGAGGTCTGCGCGTGCCTCCGCACCGCTGAGGGTGCGCGCCCCCAGCTCCGCAATCAGCGCCCTAGACGCGCCCTGCAGCAGCATCGCCCGCGCGAGCACGGGATACGCATCGTCTGGCGCATAACCAAGACTGAGCGCCTTGCGAATCTCCGTTTCCGCGCCTTGCGCGTCGCCGCTATTCAGCAAGGACTTTGCAAGCAGGAATCGCGCCTCAGGATTGTCGGGTGACTCCTGCAACGCGCTCTTGAGCTGGATGGTTGCCGCCTTGTAATCTGACTTCGCCAGATAGGCCTTGGCGGACGCGATCAGCGTTGCCGGATCGTTGCGGTTACACCCCGCGAGCGACCAGCACGAGGAATAGCGCCGGCATGGCGAGTCGCTGAAATCGTGGATTGAGGTTGGTCAGATTGAGGTTGGTCATTGCATTCCTTCGACTCGTTACGTCATCGGCCCCGCCTACCGCAGGCCGAAGCGTTCCATAAGGTCATAAAGCGTTGGCCGGCTTACCCCGAGTAATTCCGCAGCTTTGCTGAGATTGCCGTTGACGCGCCCGAGCACTCGCAACACCGCACTCTTCTCGGCCTCATCCCGCACCTGCCGCAAGTTGAGCACTGCGGTTTCGGACGTGGCCGGTCCGAGGTTGACGTCCGCCGCGCTGATCGTCGCGCCATCGGCCATGATGACCGCGCGCTTGATGACGTTCTCGAGCTCGCGGACATTGCCCGGCCACGCGTAGGCCTCGATCGCGGCGGCCGCATCGGGCAGTATCGTCATCGCCGGGCGCCCCTGTTCCCCGGCAAACTTGTGGACGAAGGCATGTGCAAGCAGCGATGCGTCACCCGTTCGCGCGCGCAGCGGGGGAACGTCGACGGTAATTTCGGCCAGCCGGTAGTAGAGGTCCTCGCGAAACTTTCCCTCGGAAATCTGCTCTTTCAGGCTTTCATGCGTCGCGCAGACGATGCGCACGTCGACGGGGATCTCCTGGCGACCACCGATCCTTTCGATCACCCGCTCCTGCAGGAAGCGAAGGAGCTTGGCCTGCAGCGACATCGGCAAGTCGCCGATCTCGTCGAGAAACAAAGTTCCGCCGTTGGCGGTCTCGATCTTGCCCAGCGTCTGCTTGGCAGCACCGGTGTAGGCGCCCTTTTCGTAGCCGAACAACTCGCTTTCCAGCAACGTCTCCGGAATCGCCGCGCAATTGATGGCCACAAATCGCGACTCGCGGCGCGGCGAAAGCTCATGCAACGCGCGCGCCAGGAGCTCCTTCCCGGTACCCGATTCACCATGGATAAGCACCGTTGCCGAAGACGGAGCGACCTTCTCGACCATGCGGCAAATCTTCTGCATTTCCGGATCACGCGTGATCGTCCCCGACATCCCAGCCGGCGCGTGCAACGCTTGCAGGCGGCGGTTTTCCGCCTGCAGTTCATAGACGCGGAACGCCCGGTCGATCGTCCACGTGAGAATTTCCGGCTCAAAGGGCTTAGTGCAAAAATCATGTGCACCGAGCGCAATGGTACGAACCGCGTTCATGCGATCGTTCTGGCCGGTGAGTACGATCACCTTGGTCTCTGGTGCCAGCGCATGGATCTCCTCCAGCAATCGCAGGCCCTGCGTCGGATCATCGGGATTGGGTGGCAAACCGAGGTCCATCGTCACGACCGCGGGCTCGTAGCGGCGCACCTGCGCGATCGCCGATTCGCGGTCGATGGCGACGATGGTTTCGTACTGCTCGAAGGCCCACTGCATCTGCTTTTGCAGCGCAGGGTCGTCCTCGACGATCAACAGCGGTTTGCGCGGCTCGGTCATGCGACTTCCCGCAGTGCTTCCGACGAGGCTGCGGCGTTGCCAGCCAGCGGCAGCAGAACGCGGACTTTGGTGCCGACATCCAGTGAGCTGTCAATTAACAACCTCCCGCCGAGTCCTTCAACATATCGGGTGCTTTCGTAGACTCCGATGCCCATCCCGGTCTGCTTGGTCGTCTCGAATGGTTTGAAGAGTCGGTCGCGCACGAAATCCTGACTCATGCCGACGCCCGTGTCCGAGATTGCAATAACTCCAAAACCGTCGTCACGGCCAAGCTCTACGGTTACGTTACCGTGATTCACGGTGGCGTCGAGTGCATTCTGCACCAGGTGTCCGATGACGTGCTCGAGGCGTTCCTCATCGCCAAGCACCACCGCACCGTGGCGCAAGATTGATTTCGATCCGGGCACCGTGGCCTGCTTTCGCGATGCATACTCTTTGCACAAGTACGCGGAGATCAACGGGCCGCGGATTTTCCAAGGGTGTTGTACCCATCCGCAACTGTACCATCAACTTGTTCATCCGCTCGACGACATGCTCTACGGTAGTGAGCATATCGCGCTGGAACTCAGGATTATCTCGGTGCTTTTCGGCGTTCCTGAGCATCAACGACAGCTGCGCGACCAAGTTCTTCAAATCGTGTACTACGAATGCCGACATGCGGTTGAAGGCATCGAACTTCCGCGCTTCCAGCAATGCATCTGTCGCTCGCATCTGAACCAGGTAGCTCGCCGCCTGGCGGCTTGCGGTCTTTAGCAGGTCGCGCACTTCCCAGTTGACATCGATTGCAGCTCGTGGCGTCGTCAACACGATGAACCCGAGCATGTCGGATTCCGACGCGAGCGGGACGATGAGCCACGCCTCCGAAACTGACTTGAGCCACGATGGCAGTGCCAGCCCGGAATACTGCTCCGGGGAGGACGTGACCTCCTTCACGCCAACGACCCAGCCGGTACGTTCGAGGAACAAGGGCAATGAGCCGTTTGCCGGTTCCACAGCGTCTACCGCGGGCACATTCCATCGCGCCCGGAGCTGGAAACCACGTCCTTCATCCCTGAGCCAAAGCATTCCGGCCGGACTCTCGACAAGATTTGCCATTGCCATGATCGCTCGCACCTCGAATCGCTGGCCCAGGTCTGCCGTCGAGAGGGTGTCGGTAAAGCGCAGCCACTCCTTGCGATAATCGTAGCGGTAGGAGAAAAAATGCTTGCTGACAAAAACTCTGAGCCGGGCCCGGAAGCGGCCGGATGTTACGACGAGCACGAAGAACAGCAGTGCCCCGAAGATCAACTCGATCTGCAGCGCGCGACCCCAGTCGCCGCCAAAATAGCGAACGAAGTACCCCGCAATGGCGATGGCAAGCAGGAACGCGCCCGATAACGTCAGGGCCGTGGAATGCAACACCGCCTCGCGGGAAACGTGCATCTCGACGGTCCAGCCGGTGTTACGCGCAGTTGCGATGGCAATCAACGGAATGACCATCGCATTGGCGATGCCGCGCGCTGCCCAGATGTCGGCGTCGAGTCCGGCGTAGAGCATGGCATCCGCGTACAAGAACAGATCGAAACCGAAGACCCCGGCAAGGCCCAGGCACAGCGGCTTGATGCCCCATCGCACCTGCGGAGGCGTGCGGCGCAACAATTGCTCGACCAGCATCAAGCCGAACACCGCCAGGCCGAGATGAAGGCCGAGTCCTGCCAGGCTAGGGAGGGCCAGCAGTTGCGCGAACGGGAGTTCCTGCGACAGCACGAGGCTTGCCAGGAGTGCCGCACCGGAGCCGACCACAGCCCACCGGCGAACGCCCCGCCGCGCGTCCGGCTGTTCCTCGCCCGATTGCCCCCCCTGCAACAGGTTCGCAATGAAGAGAAACCAGAATCCGTACCGCAGCACGTCCGCCGCATTTGAGGCAAGCGACGCAGCCGGCGATGTCCACACCGCAAGCGCGACACAGGCAAGCGCCCACGCTAGCGTTGCGACCGTGGCGCCGAGGAGGAGTACGGCCCGCAGGCTTCGCCGCCATCCCAGCGCCATGCGAATCGCGAAGGCGAGATATCCGGCCGCGGCAAGGCCATAACTCCAGACGGCGAAAGTGGCAACGGCGCTTAGGTGCACGGGATAGAACGTACGCTGCAGCAGCTATAATCAGCGAATTCTAGCTTTGTCCCGCAGCCATAGGAACCTGCGGAGGGGCAAATCGCTGCGCCCCGGCGGATACGGCGCTTCGCGGCGCAGCCGGAAGCAGCCCGCGATACAGGCGCGGCAGGACAAGCCAACCCGCTACCGGGCACCCTCGCCGAGCAAGACGACCCTGACGGTCTCGAGAAGTATCAGAAGGTCAAGGACCAGCGTATGGTTCTTGACATAGTAAAGGTCGTACTCCAGCTTCCGCACCGCCTGTTCAACGTTCGCACCGTACGAATAGCGTACCTGTGCCCACCCGGTGATGCCCGGCTTGACACTGTGCCGCACCGCGTAAAAGGGGATCTGCTGGCTCAGCATCTCGACGAACTCGGGCCGTTCCGGCCGGGGCCCGACGAAACTCATGTCGCCTTTCAGAACATTGATGAGTTGCGGCAGTTCGTCGATACGCGTGCGTCGCATCAACCGGCCGACGCGGGTTATGCGCGCGTCGTTGGAGGTCGCCCAGGATGGGCCGCTTCCCTGTTCCGCATCCGCAGCCATGCTGCGGAACTTGAGCACCGTGAAATTCCTGCCACCGTGACCCACGCGCGTCTGGCGGTAGATGATGGGGCCGCTGGTCTCCATCGCAATGAGGAGCGCGGTCAACGCCATGCCCGGTAGCGCCAAAATCAGCAATATCGCCGCGACAATGACGTCGAAGGTGCGCTTGACCGCGCTGCGCAGCCAACCCTGACGATAGCCGTCGCCATAGATGAGCCAGCTGACTTTGAGCAGCTCGATTGGTACTTTGCCGTGTACACGCTCAAAGAATCGCGCGAGATCCGTGACGCGCACACCTTTGAGTCGGCATTCGAGGAGGGCCCGTAGCGGGAGCACTCCGCCGCGCTGGTCGCGCACGGCGACGATGATCTCGTTGACACCGAGCCGCTTGACGGTCTCTTCCAACGCTCCGGTGCTTGCGATAATGCGGCGCCGCGACACGACGGTGCGTTGCACCTTCTCCAGAGCGTGGAAGCCAACCAGGTGCATCCCTGACGGGTGCGTCGCCGCGAGCGAAGCTTCGACAAGTTTCGCCTCCGGGCCGGTACCCAGGACCAGTACCCGGTACGGCAGAAGCGTTCCAACCAGGGGCATGACGATGAGGTGCCGCAGCAGCAGCAAGCCGCTGATTGCGAGCAATATCGCCACGCCGAGCGTCGCCTGAAATATCTTCCCGCCAGGGAGCGCCTCGGCGATTCCATACGCGAGCGTAGCCGCGATCATGAATGCAAGGCACAAACGGATGAGATAGGCGCCGGTCGACATGTCCCGGTTTCGCTGGTAGAGGCCGAATCCGATATTGAGCGCGATGATCAGGACGGCAAAAACCAATTGCGGGGCGACACCACGAAGGCCGGGGAGTGCCAGTCGCTCGAGAAGCACGATGGCGGCGACGCCGGCGGCGAAGAGCCAACATAGCTCGACGGCGAGTTGCACGAGTGTCGCCGCCGAAATCTGCCGCCGCATCACATCAAACAAATTGTCCCCTATCAAACGTTGCGCCCGAAGATGCGCTCACGATCGCACCTTAGTGCTACGTGCAAATGACACGACGCGATGTACTGGACGCGCTGTCGGTAGAAAGCATCTGCTGGCACTGTAGCCGTAGTGCCCGATCCCGCAGCTCGATGGTTATTCGCGCTTACGGTGCGCCGTCTGTACGCATGAAGCAAATTGCTGCGGATGCTATGAATATAATTGACCCACATTGCAGTGCAATCAAATCCACGCGGAGACCGTTACTTATATTGCCCCTTAAGAGACTTGGTGTCTCGTGAATATTCTACATTTGCGGCTGAACGGTCGCAACGGGCCGCTAGTCGGTAATGACTTTGCGCAGGCTGTTGATTACAAATACTTTACATTTGACAAATTTTGCAATATAGGTTGCGGCGTGCATATACCCCGCTGCTAACACTCGGTCGCCACCGGCGCGTTCTGTCAGCATTACGTCAGAAATCGCTCAGCTGCTGCGCCGCGGTGTCTCGCCGACGCCCCATGCTGCGAGCCCAGTACAGACAATTCAAGTCACGGTCCGACCGCTTGGAGGGCGCCGGGACTGTAAGTATCGCCATTGACTGATCGCGTTCGCATGCGGGTGGACATACTCCCGAGTTGGTCGCAGAGCGACATCATTTGCGAATCCCGGATCCTGGGCGGTTCCTACAAGCGCAGAACTCTTGCGCAGGCGGTAGTCGAAAAGCGTGGGCGCCACGACTTCGCGCCAATCCGCCACAACGTTGCCGAGGTCTTGACTGAGACCTGTCGTTTCGGAAGAGGTATTGCCCAGCAGGAGATTGTTGATCGCCGCGACGCGCTGCGCGCCCGCGGCGACGTCGACGAAGGTTCCGCCGCGAGGGCTATCGTCGACCAGCGTGTTGTTCACCAGGAAAATCTCGTTTCGTGGCCAGCGATAGCCTTCCGCCCCAAACGACACCATCTTCAAATTCTCCGTTTGCGGTCCCTGCTCGATAATATTGCCAATGACGTACGCGACGCCACCGTTGGGAAATTCGAGTTCGTAGCTTGCATGACCTGCGACTTCATCGGTTAGCCGGTTGTACATGACATGATTCTCCATGGCACGACTCTTGAGCAGATGACCTGCGCGGGCGTGATGACTGTAGCTGCCGGTGATGGTCAGGCGACGGATTGCGCCGACGTAGAGATTGTGGCTCTGCCCGTCGCCTGCACCATTATGGTGGAACTCGCTGTTCTCTATGGTTAGCTCCGCCGAATGGTCGTTCCAGGCAAGTAAGCCAGTCTCGTTGTCGTAGAACTTGCAATTGCGAATCGTAAGACTTCTTCCCTCGTAACGAATACCGGCACCGTTATGACTTGCTACGCGCGTCCCCGAGAACTCGATGCCTTCCACGAGTACGTCGATACCCTTGATCACCCATATTGCCTTTCCTTCAGCGGCCTTCCCAGCCGCAAGCATCCGTACCGGACCGGCCAACGCGCGTATTGTCAGGTGATCTTGCGTCCATGTGGCGACGTCACCCACGTAGTCGCCGGCGTCGATCAAAACGGTGTCGCCGCTGCGGGCAATGCGTGCTGTTTCGGCGACGCTGGTGAATGTTCGAGCAGGGCCCACGTGCAGTACGTGCGCCTCCGCAACCGTCCCACCCTTTTGAGCTGCGGTGACCACCGCGCCGGCGGATGCCATCGCGCAAGCGGCAACGAAAAGTAGGTTCAACCACAGGCGAAGCAAGCGGCGGGCAAATAGCAGGTCACGCACGTGCGTTCACTCGGAATCGCCGGGGTCGAGCGTGCTGGGAGCAATGCACCGGCCAGTCCATGATTAGCGATCAGGTGTTAGCTTGCCTGAATTGGACCAAGACCACCGCGCGATCTGGCATCAGCGCGTGACAAAAGCCGCTTCAGCCGCGCGGCCCGAGATGGAGAATTCTCAAAGTCGCCGCGGCAAGCAAATATGCGATCGTCTTTGGTCGCCAATTTCCATATTCTATCGCCCGCATGAAGTAACGACTTGCGATGGACGGAGATCCACTCCAGATATGCCCATAGGCATGGCCAAGACAAAGATCCGAGAGACGTCGGCGGAAAACGTTTCACGTCGGCTTCGCGTCCATCGGGGCCGGCGAGCCCATATTCCCGAACCGCCCGGGTAAGGATTTCATATCCGGCACACACCGGGTCGATCCGCCCAGTAATCCCCGCCCGATGGAGACGGTATAAAGCTCCGGCACGCGAAAGCCGGAACGCCTCAAACTTTCGGGAGGCTCGAATCCAGAAATCGTAGTCGGAACCCTTACCGAAGCTACCATCAAAACCTCCAACTGCGTCGAAAACACTGCGGTGGATTACCGCAGTTATGATGTGTATGTGACTATCAATTAGCAGCTCCGGGTAAATCCATCCTGAAAGTTCGCGATCAATGCCTGCCTGTGGTTTCGCCGACCAATTTCGACGGATCGGGAAACCGACCTTCCTCGTCGGCTTCCCAGAAAACATGATTTGCGTAAACGATTCGTGCAGTCGGATTGCTAGCGAAATATTCCATTTGAGCTTGCAGCTTGCCGGGTAACCAGACGTCGTCAGCGTCCACAAACGCGAAATAGCTCCCGCTCGCTTTGGACGCCGCGAGATTTCGCGCGGCGGCGGGGCCCTTTTGAGTCTGTTCAAAAACCTTGATCCGCGGGTCGAACCGACGCGCGATTTCCGCTGTGCCGTCGGTTGACCCGTCATCGACGACGATTACCTCAATTGGGTCGTAGCTTTGGTCGAATACGCTTTTGAGCGACTCACGAATCCACGCCGCTGAATTGAACGCGGGTATGATTACCGAGACCAGTGGACGCTCGCGTCCCTGGCCTGAAAGATTGGCGGAGGCTGAATCCATGGAAATTGACGACTCAGGCATATATGCCAGCGTCTGCACCGTGATGAAACGGCGGCTGAATAGTACACTCCTATCGCCAGAAAGATTAGTGGAATGACCGAAGCCAATCCAGAGTGAGTGTCTCGACTTCGCGGGACCAAGACGCTGACGAAAACGTGTGGTCTGCCTCCGGCAGATCATGTCGAACAATATCGGCGCGCTCCAGCAATCCAGCCCAACGTGGAGCGCTTTGCGCGTACTCGAGGAATTCCTTCGCCGTCAGATCGCGACCACTCAGCACCAATAAAACAGGACCTGGAAACGAATGCAGTCCTTCTGCCATCCGATCTTGAAAGTCGATCGCTGTCGCAATCGGGTTGCCGCGCCCGGTGGCGCCGGCGAGCATCAAATTGCCGACGAATGCCCGGAACGAGCCGGCGACGTTGACGTTGCCGCCGAGGAGCTTGATCCAGAAATCCTTTTCGAGCAGGCGTTGGCCGTAGTAATGCTTGATGTGCGTCTTGGCGATACCTGCATCCGACCGGACCCAGGGATTGAGCAGAACCATGCCCGACACTCGTGCATCGCGCGTGGCCTGCCAGTACAGTAAGGCCGCGGAAGCCCCATCGCACAGACCCCACAGCACGATGCGTTCGACTCCGGGGCAATGGGTCTGAAAAGCCGCAATCGCGGCGGCAATATCGGCGCCGACTTCCTCAAACGATCGCAACTCGCCCTCGCTATCGCCCATGCCGCGATAGTCGAAGCGCAACGTGGGAATGCCTCCACCAGCCAATGCTCTGGCCAAAAGCAGGAATTGACGATGACTGCCCACACGATACTGCGGACCGCCCACGATGATCAGCACGCCAATAGGACGCGCCCGTTCAGGCATCGCGAGGACGCCGACAAGGATGTCGCCCTCGCACTCGAGCGTCAAGGCGTGCTCGTCGTAGTTCACATGCGCCACGCGTCGACTGCGTCAAGCGTCGACTTGATCATCGCCGGACATTCCGCGATTTCCAGTGTTTGCCAGAAGGGGAGCCCTTCGACGACCCGCGCGTCGACGCGATGGCCCGCCGACCGCCACGTGTCGACCTGCGCGCGGGATGCCGGCGAAAGTTCCGACGTAGCGGCAGTAGCGACTTCCAGCCATATAACGCGCGCAGGCACCGCGGGCGGGATCAGCTCCGACGCCTCCAACCCCAACCCGAGCGTGGCGGCTATGGCGTAACCACCGACTTCGACTTGCCCTCCCCGTCCGAGCTGCTCGCGCAATTGCTGTGTCCCGACGCGGGCAGCACCTTCAGCGTTGCCGAGCTGCGCTGCAACGCTCAGACGCAGGAACTGCTGCAAGTATCTTCTTCCGGAAATGACGGGCTGCCAGAGCAACAGGTTCGGTACCGAATCCATCCCCTGCGTTGCCTGCACGGCGAGCAGGCATCCCGTACGCATGCCCCATAATGCGGGTGTCGAATCAGTCTCGGCAGCAAGCCACTCGATGCCAGCAGCAGTGTCATCCAGCCACTGAGTCCAGCTGGCGCTGCCAAACTCTCCTTCGCTATCGCCGCATCCGAACAAATCGAGTTGCAGCACCGTCCATCCGGCTGCCGCCAATGCCCGTGCCTGCATCGCGGCCATCCGTCGCGACTTGTTCATTTCCTCTGCGAACGGGTGAAGATAGAGCATCGCGCCAGCAGAATGCTGGCCGGTCGCCGAAGTGTGCATCATGCCAAAACGGCGTCCCGTACGAAGGGGCAAATAGAGCGGTCTGCTTCTTGACACTAAATCTGCTTCTTGACACTAAATTACGCGGCAGAATCCGCGAGCTTCGATTTGACGAATGCCGTCAAGGTACCCACCGTTGCGAACGTCGAGCCGTCAATCTCATCGTCCGCGACCATGAAGCCAAAACGCTCTTCCAACGACGTGATCACCGTCGCGACAGCCATCGAATCAAGCTCGGGAATGGCTCCCAGGAGAGGGGAGTCGGCATGCAATCGCTGTGCGCCGTCCTTCAAGTTGAGTGTTACAACCAGCACACCTAACACTTCGCGATTTATATCGACCAAACAAAATTCTCCCCGCCGAGTATTGCCCGCATTGCGCCTGCAGTAGTCTGCTGCTAAAGCGTTCGTCGGAATGATCCCGCACCGCGAAAGACGCTAGTATATAGCCCGAGCAAAGTTTAGCGGCGGCCAGTGCCTGCAAGAACAAGGAGCTGCGGTAGACCGACCTCGCGGCCAGCTGTCCATTGACGCAAATCAGCCCAGCATCGTTCTGCTTGACACCCAATCTTCCGTTAAACGTTTTGCCTCTCAAGGTCCCGCGACTGCCGATCTTCGGCTGGGACGTATTCCGGGGCGAGAAGGATTCGGCCCTGCCTTGCGTTCTCGACCACGCTAACCTGGTGTACACGGGGAGTGGCAGGGCCGCGATCGCACTGGCCCTTTCGACCCTGCGCATCGCGCGAGGCGACCGGGTACTCGTGCCATCGTTTCACTGCCCGACCATGGTTTCGCCTGTTGTCGCAGCGGGGGCGGAGCCGATGTTTTTTCCTATCGACAGTCACGGGGCCCCCCGGCTCGATATTGTCTCCACACTTGATCTCGGCCGCGTCCGCGCAATGCTTGTAGCGCACTACTTCGGGCTGCCCCAGTCGATGGCATCGGTCCGGCAATTCTGCGACCGCCTGGGCATTGCGCTGATCGAGGACTGCGCACACGCCATGTTCGGCGCGGTCGATGGGCGCCCGGTTGGCGCGTGGGGCGATTTTGCGATTGCCAGCTTGACCAAATTTTTTCCGGTGACCGACGGGGGCTGCTTGATCGTCAATGCTGCAGCAGGCGCACCTCGGCGGCCGGATCGGCGCTCGATTCGTGACCAATTCAGGGGCGCGGCCAACGCCATTGAGCTTGGTGCCCAGCACGGAAAACTTATCGGACTCAATGCACCGATCAACGCCTTGTTCGCAGTGGTCAACCAATTGCGTCCGCGAGCGCGCTCCGGCGGCATTCCGTCCGCCGCGGAACGCCTCGATCCGTCCCCACTCGCCACGCTATCGGAAGATGCAAGGCCAAGGCGCAGTCAACTCGTCAGCTGCTTCGATCTGGGCAAAGTGGATTGCGCGGACGGCGCATCGAGAGCGCATCGTGGCGATGCGACGCAGGAATTATCAGCACTGGGCGAGCGCGGCCGAAGCGATGGCGGGCGCAAGGGCATTGATGCCCGCCTTGCCGGACGCAGCGGCCCCTTACGTGTTCCCGCTTTGGGTTGAACGCCCCGAGGCAAGCTACAAGGCGATCCGCGCGGCGGGCGTACCGATTTTTCGTTGGGACGAAGTCTGGCCTGGAACGCCTGCGATCGACGGCGATTGCGGGATCGAGTGGGCAACGCATGTATTCCAGCTCGGCTGTCACCAGGACTTGAGCGTCCATGACTTGTCCCGCATGGCGCAGCGCGTGCGCGAAATTCTCGGAGAGAGCGGCGCCGTGCACCGCAGCAGCAGCGCCGCCCAGGCGGCCGCGATCACGTAGCGGCGTCTCCCTGTCCTCCACCCGTGATGGGATCACTCGGGGCCGGTATCGACTTGCCGCGTACCGACCCGACTTTGCGTCGGATCGCCCTGACCCATTGCCACCGGTAGCGATTGACATGGAACAGCGTGCGCACCTCGTCGGTCCAGCGCAAGTGCCATTCCATCACTTTGCCGTAAAATTCGACGCGATCGATGCCTTCCTCTGCAAAGATCGACTGCAGGTAACGGTGGCGCATCAGGAATGCCGGCGAAATCGATTTCAGTGATTCGTCGTACGTCGTCTTAAGGATGACGAGTGCGCCACCGCCGACAAGG
This sequence comes from uncultured beta proteobacterium, assembly GCA_963829375.1. GTDB lineage: Bacteria > Pseudomonadota > Gammaproteobacteria > Burkholderiales > Casimicrobiaceae > PALSA-1003. Next base: position 108,075 of record CAWHIS010000022.1, read on the forward strand.
CAAAGATCCATGGCAACGACTTTCCCATCGAGCGAGAAGCAGTAGATTCTTCCCAATCCTTTGCTGCAGAACGACTCGAAGACAGCGCGATAGAAGCGCCCTTGTGCATTGTCAGCGCTGATTGCAGTGCCCCCTTCGGCCTTCCAACCGGCACTCTCGAGCTTGCCGTACTGAACGATCGCGCCTGCAACGTCAGCCGGTTTGTCGACCAGCTCAAGCTTTGCTTCGATGCCGTCCTGAGCCAATTTCGCGACCTGTTTCTTGATGTTTTGACGCAGGTTCTTGCCACGCGATGCCCAGTACTCGTCGAATGTGCCCGTTATGCGGACGCACGCTGTATCAACGTAATCGAGCGTCTCGAGCGTCGCGCTGGTCGGCGGCCTTTGCCTGACCGCAGGGTCTTGCTGCGTCAATGCGACCCCAAGCGACCACACCCGGTAACGCCTGTCCGAGTTCGCGCAGTGCCGCATCGAGCTGGCAGCCGCGTTTGGATACGAAAGCACCCAGCGGAAGTTGCGATGGCTGGAACGTCTCCCAGAACCCTTGCCGCACACGTCGGAAGATACCCATGGCGACCCGCGTTTCGCTCTCATCAGCGACTGCTAAACACTCCCCACCCGTGCCGAATTCAGCCAACGCCGGCAGCAGAAAATCTGCGCGCAGGAACGGGAGATCACCGCCGTCGCTGTTTAGTGCGTCCCAAGCGGACGCGTGGGGCAAGAAATCACTAACGGGGTGGATTCGCCAGCGCATACCGTTCCCGGGCATCGATGCGACAGCCAATTTCGTCGCCGCAATCCTCTAATGCGGCGGCGACCATGAAATCTGAATCTGCTGTGACGATCCATTCTTCACGCGGATGAATGGCTGTGGGTGTCCATAAAGACACAGACCCAAGATCGCAGCGATTACGACCACTGGGCGAGGACATCTCATCCAAGAGGCTGCTAACGGAACGCATATCGCCGCGATTAGTGACGCTGCAACTAGGTAGACCTTGTACGACACCTCTTGCGAGACCCACCCTGATAGAAGGAAAGTCGTCAGCGCCGGAACCTTACCGCTCGGATTGAAAGGCACGCCACCAAGGTATCCGGCTGCGAACCGTGGGTCATAGCCGACCACCAGCGCTTGCGATAACAAATCATCGGCAATCCGGACCTGATACCAATGATAGGCATGATCTACGCTGAGTACCGGCATGTCGTCGCGCAACAAGAACTCGACCGGCAGCGTAAAAGCAACAAATAAGGCTTGAAGCAGTACCACTCCGGTCAGAACGGCTCCAAGAAAAAGGAATCGTTCATTGGCTCCTGGGCGGCGTTGCTGCGTCAACGGGGCGGCGGGTTGCATTCGTGGTTGACCATGCAAGACGGTAGCGGACCGGGGGCACGGAGCGCGTTCTGGTGTAGCGCCGAACGCGTCACGATCACACGACGCACGTAATCAACGATACAAGAATTAGTCATCCGTGACACTACTTCGGCGTGCGAGCATGTCAACGCGACTTCGAAATCGAAGCGACGGTACGTGCGCAACTTAAACCCAGAGCGAGGAACAGCCGTTGTTTTCACCTTATTGATCAGCGACTTATGAACGATCCAAATGTCACATTCGGATACAAAGTGATATACTATATCTTGCTTCAAGATGTGTAGGATGCGCATCGTGCGGCGAAATGTCTTCTCTTCGAGAAATTCCGGTTGTCCTCGGATCGGCAGATTGAACGACCAGACAAGATGATGACGTTCTCAGCGGATAGATCGCACTCGATCATGGATTCTTAAGGATTGCAGTCCGAGCCAGGACTAGGTCCGCGACGTAAGGCCGACGTTGAGGATATCGAGGACCATACAAAACGCGCTGGCGATCCCAATGTTACCAGTTTCAGGATAGCCTCGCCGCGTCCGCATGCCTGAAAATCAAAACGGCCTTCACTCAAGTTCCGAATTCGATCATGAGTCGAATCCCGACTTCTTCGATTACTATGAACGCGAAAGTACTTCCGAGGAAACGCTTGCCAGATTCCGCCGGACACACGATAAGTTGCTCGGGCTCGCAGAACGCAATGGCATCCCGACCAACCGACTGGAAGTGCTCGATATCGGCTGCGGCGCAGGCACGCAGTGCCAGCTGTGGGCAGAAGAGGGACATCGAGTCCGGGGACTCGACGTCAATGGACCGCTGATCGAGCTTGCCCGGGAACGGGCGCGGCGAGCCGGCCTTTCGATCGAATTCGAGTTGGGTACCGCAACCGACTTGCCGTACGCCGATTGCTCAATGAATGTTTGTTTGCTCCCGGAACTGTTGGAGCACGTTGTGGACTGGCAAGCTTGCGTTGACGAGGCCGTGCGTGTCTTAAGACCCGATGGCCTGCTATACCTAAGCACGACCAATCGCCTTTGCCCGATTCAGCAGGAATTCAATTTGCCCGGGTATAGCTGGTACCCCGCTTTTATCAAGCGCAAATTCGTGCACCTTGCGGTCACGACGCGCCCCGAGCCTCGTAAACCATGCCAAGTATCCTGCCGTCCATTGGTTTACCAGCGGCCAGCTTTCGGCATACTTGTCTGCCCGAGGCATGGAGTGCTTCGATCGATTTGCAATGATCGACGGGTCGAAGCTGACACCGATTCGGCAGCTAGCCCTGGTGATTGCCCGCTCGACTGCACCAGCGCGATTCCTTGGGTACGTCCTGACCCCTGTCACAACACTATTTGCTATCAAACGTAATGCAGAATCAGGCCGTCGGAACTGAATCGAGAAAATGAGTTTTGGAGTATCGGTGAACGACATGTTCTTAATCGCGCCCCAAAGCTAGAATCGCATCGGCACGTCGTCGCGATGCTGTCCCGAGTCGTCCACGCCCTGGCCCAGGTCGGTGAAGGCTAACGTTCAACGGCGAGAGCGGCCATCCCATCGCTTCGTCTGGTGCGTCGGCCCCTGATAATGTGATGGTGACCTTTTCGGTGGGATTGAATCTCCTGTCCTTTGTAGCCCCTTAGGCGCACGCACCGATCGACGTCCCGCGAATGCGTGTTGAATTTTGAGCTTTGGAAAAATCGTGAGCGCGACCCTCTTGGCCAAAATGTTCCTAGATCACCGCAAGCACCGCGGGGCCAGCGAGTTCACATTCCGATGGCGACCGGTTTCGAACGGCTGGCAACGGTTTTCGGTTGCAGCCCGCGATACGCCCTTTCGTGCAGACCTGCACCTCCGCGCGGGAACGTCCGATGTGTGGACTTTCGAGCAGGTATTCTGCAACAATGATTACAACCTGCGGCGCCTGGCAAGATGGGATACCATCTCGCTTAAGTACGATGCCCTTGTCCGGGAGGGCGCACCGCTGATTCTGGACCTGGGTGCCAACGTCGGTCTGGCCTCCGTCTACTTCGCGAAGAACTGGCCAAATGCCCGTATCCTCGCCGTCGAGCCAAGCGAACAGAACTACAAGGTTCTCTGTCGAAACGTCGATGCATTCCAGAAAGTGACCACGGTCAGAGCCGCCGTTGCGGCCGCTGACGGATTCGTTAACATTGCAAACCCCGAGGGCGAGGCCTGGGCCTACAGGACAAACCCCGCAAAGGATTCGTCGGGTGATGCCATACCGGCCATGTCGGTCGAATCGCTGATCGCTTCGATCGATGATGATCTGCGCTGTTTGCCGTTTATCTGCAAAATCGATATCGAGGGATTCGAATCGAATTTATTCTCTGGCAACACGGACTGGGTGCGTCGATTTCCGGTGATAATTATTGAATTACACGACTGGATGCTCCCAAAACAGGGCACCTCGACCAGCTTCTTGAGGGAGATATCGCGGCACGACCGCGATTTCGTCTACATCGGGGAGAATGTGTTTTCGATATCGAACGAGTTTTAGCCAAAATGCCGTTAACCTAACTTTTTCGAGTTGACCGCTGAGGTTGACCAGACAATATTCGCCACGGAGTCTCATGCGCCGCGCCGGCGGTAGCAGCCCTCACTCGTTTGCTCGATGCCCGAAGCCTTTCTCCTCCACCACTTAATCAGCGTCGCGGCGCGCCGCAACCCGGGTGCCCGGGCGCTTTCGTCTGGTGACGAGACACTGGACTATGATGCGCTCGACAAATCAGTTGCCAGATTTGCGTGCGGCGTTCTCGCACTGGGACTAGGTCGTGCTGAGCGCGTCGGGATCTATCTCGACAAGCGCCCCGAAACGGTGATCGCGTGTTTTGGTACCGCGACCGCGGGTGGCGCATTCGTTCCGCTGAACCCGTTGCTCAAGCCAGAGCAGGTTGCCTACATTCTGCGAGACTGCAATGTCGCCATCCTCGTGACGTCGCAGGAGCGATATGCCTTCCTGCGGGACGTCCTCGGTGGTTGCGAGGACCTACGTCACATTATTCTGACGGGTGACAGTACTCCGTTGCCGGAGGGTGCGCAGGCCAGCACCGTGCATAGTTGGTCCGACTTGTCTAATGCGGGCGACCAGCATGGCCATCGGGTCATCGACGCCGACATAGCGGCGATCCTGTACACCTCCGGGAGTACCGGCAAGCCAAAGGGGGTGGTCCTCTCACACCGTAACCTGGTGGCTGGCGCCAAGAGTGTTGCGCTCTACCTTGAAAACAATAGCAATGACACGCTGCTTGCAGCATTGCCGTTGTCCTTCGATGCGGGCTTCAGCCAACTCACGACGGCGTTCCACTCGGGAGCGCGCGTTGTCCTGATCAACTACCTGCTGCCGAAAGACGTCGTCAACGCGCTTGTAAAAGAGCGCGTCACCGGCCTCACCGCGGTGCCGCCGCTCTACATCCAGCTGTCGCAGTTGAATTGGCCCGCCTCGATCGGGGATCACCTGCGCTATTTCGCAAATACCGGCGGCCGCATGCCGCTCGAAACCCTGAAGGCGTTGCGCGCGAAGGCACCAAAGGCTAAGCCCTATCTGATGTATGGTCTGACCGAGGCATTTAGGTCGACCTATCTGCCGCCGGAAGAGGTAGATCGTCGTCCAGATTCGATAGGCAAAGCGATCCCCAACGCCGAGATTCTCGTCCTGCGTTCGGACGGCACCCCGTGCGCACCGAACGAGGCGGGCGAACTCGTTCACCGAGGTGCCCTCGTGGGCATGGGCTACTGGAACGATCCGGAAAAGACCGCGGAGCGCTACAAGCCGTTGCCCGTCGGCGTCGGCGGGCGTGAGCCAGGAATGGTACTGCCCGAGATGGCGGTGTTTTCGGGCGACACGGTGCGGATGGACGAGGATGGATTCCTCTACTTCATCGGCCGCAAAGACGAGATGATCAAGACGTCCGGCTATCGGGTGAGTCCCACGGAAGTCGAGGAGATGCTGTACGGCACTAAACTCGTCGGCGAAGTCGCCGCATTCGGAATCGACCATCCGACGCTCGGCCAAGCGATTGTCGTCATGGCAACGCCGTCCAAGGACGCTACACTCGACGTCGATTTGCTCATGGCCGAATGTCGGAAACACCTACCTGCCTATATGGTGCCGGCAAAAATAATCGTCCGCCCCGGGCCTCTGCCCCGCAACCCCAACGGCAAGATCGACCGCAAGACGCTCGCCGGCCAGTACGAAGAAGAACTCGCCGGCGCCAAGGTATGAACGCTCCGCTTCCGCGCCACGCATCGATGCAGGAATTCGCGGTGCAAGGGGATTGCCTGCTGGTCGGCGGCATCACGTTGCCCCGCGTTGCCGCGAGAGTTGGCCAGACACCCTTTTACGCCTACGATCGCTCGGTGCTGGATGCGCGCGTCAAGGCGCTGCGATCGGCACTGCCGCGCGAGATCCGTCTTCATTACGCGATGAAAGCCAATCCGATGCCGGCGCTCGTCGCGCACATGGCGAGCCGAGTTGACGGCGTCGACGTTGCCTCCGGCCGCGAGCTGCTTATTGCGCTCGACGCGGGCACCGACCCAGACGAAATCAGCTTCGCGGGCCCCGGAAAATCGCGGGCAGAACTCGTCCAGGCGGTTGCGTCGGGCATTCTGGTGAACGTGGAGTCGGAGCGCGAAGTGGACCTGCTGCGCGGCGTCGCCGATGACCTCTCGCTCCCGGCCCGTGTCGCGGTTCGCATCAACCCGGATTTCGAGCTGAAGGCCTCGGGAATGAAGATGGGCGGAGGGTCCAAGCAGTTTGGGGTGGACGCCGAAGACGTTCCTCGGCTGCTCCAGCGCATCGGCGAATTGAAGCTTGCCTTCGAAGGCTTTCACCTTTACGCGGGTTCGCAAAACCTCAAGGCCGCATCGATCTGCGAGGCGCAGGAGAAATCGTATGAGCTTGCATTGAGGCTCGCCGCAGCGGCACCGGAGCCAACGCGGGTGCTCAATCTGGGTGGAGGCTTCGGAATCCCCTATTTCCCCGGCGAAGAGCACCTTGATCTGCAGCCCATCGGGCAGAACTTGCGGGGAATCGTTGCTCGCGCGCAAAAAGATCTCCCGAACGCGCGTATCGTGATAGAGCTCGGACGCTACCTGGTCGGCGAGGCAGGCATCTACGTGTGCCGGGTCGTCGACCGAAAAATTTCCCGCGGCCAAGTGTTCCTGGTCACCGACGGCGGACTTCACCATCATCTGGCGGCAAGCGGCAATTTCGGCCAAGTGATCCGAAAAAATTATCCGGTCGCCGTCGGCAATCGCATGGTTGCTGCAGCACGTGAGAAAGCGAGCGTGGTGGGGCCGCTTTGCACGCCATTGGACCTCCTCGCAGATCAGATGGAACTCGCAGTCGCGCAACCCGGCGACCTGATCGTCATTTTCCAGTCTGGTGCTTATGGGGCTACCGCGAGCCCGCAGGGATTTCTGAGCCACCCCGCGGCAGTGGAAGTGCTGGTGTAGGGCTGCTTGTTCTACGACGCCGGTTGGGGGCGACAATGCATGGCCCGAATCAGGCCGGAAACCAGAAACCGATGCTCCACTGCCAAGGCTTGATCGATTTCGCCAAGCTCGCGGCGCCGCCCGAGCGGATGCCGGCGTTCGCGTCCGAAGGCAATCTGACCATCGTGAGGTTACCGGGCGTCGAACTCCGCTGGAGTCCTTCGCTCGCCGACGTCGCACTCGCCAACGGCAAGCTCGCACTGGCATGGGGTCGCGCGCGGGACCCTGGGACAGTGAGCGACTCGAGGCGAAGCCGCCCGCTGGCTGCAACGCTACGCTCGCGATGGCGACGGGCTCGCGGAAAAGGTCGGCGGCGGCTTCGCCGCATTCATCCTGGACTTTCGCGATCGGAGTGCGCTCCTGTTCGTGGATCGCTTTTCGATCGAAACCGCATGTTATAGCTGGACGGAAGGCCGCTTTGGCTTCAGCGATTCCGCGATCGATGTCCCTGAAGCGACCCACGACGTCGATCCTCAGTCGGTCTACGACTATCTCTACTTCCACGTCATTCCCGCGCCGCAGACCATCTTCCGCGACGTGCGTCGTGTCGAACCCGCGTGCCGAGTGACGGCGTTGGCGACAACCTGTGTCACTGCGCCCTATTGGCGCCCGGATTTTGTCGAGGATGATCACCGGGACCTGGATGGGCGGCTTAGGGAATTTGTCAGGATCGTCGAGAAATGCGTCGAGGAGGAGGCTGACGAACCCTCCACCGCTTGCTTCCTGAGCGGCGGCACCGACAGCTCGACGGTGGCAGGCATGTTGACGAGGTTGCGCGGCAAGCCCGTCAGGGCCTACTCGATCGGCTTCGAGGCCGAGGGCTATGACGAGATGGAATATGCGCGCATCGCGGCCCGCCATTTCGGGCTGGAGCATCGAGAGTACTACCTGACGCCTGACGATCTTGTTAGCGCCATCCCGAAAGTCGCGGCCTCGTACGACCAGCCGTTCGGGAACTCTTCCGTGCTGCCCGCGTACTATTGTGCTCTGAAGGCCAGAGAAGACGGCGTCACCCGGATGCTTGCGGGCGACGGGGGCGACGAATTGTTCGGCGGAAACTCCCGGTACGCGATGCAAAAGGTTTTCCAGCTCTACCACGCCCTGCCCGCAGGGTTGCGCGAGTCGGTTCTCGAACCGGCCGCCACCCAATGGGGCCTGTTTCGACGTGTCCCGGGATTCAAGCAGATCGGCGGCTACGTGCGCCATTCGCGCGTGGCCATGCCGGACCGTCTGGACACCTTCAAGCTACTCTACCGACTCGGCGAGGCACAGTTGTTCGAGCCGGATTTTCTTGCCAGCGTTGTTCGGCAAAGGCCCCAGGAGCAGCAGCGAGAGACGTGGCACGAATGCAATGCGAAGTCGCTGGTGAATCGAATGCTTGCTTACGACTGGAAGTACACGCTCGCCGACAGCGACCTGCCCAAGGTCCGGGGTGCGACGCAGCTCGCGGGCGTGAGCGCCGGCTACCCGTTGATGGGTCGAGCGCTGACGGACTTTTCGCTGTCGCTTCCCCCCGAGTGGAAGCTGAAGCGGCTCAAGCTTCGCTGGTTCTTCAAGGAAGCGCTGCGCGGTTTTCTGCCGGATGAGATCCTGCGCAAGAAGAAGCACGGCTTCGGTCTTCCATTCGGACCGTGGACGTTGCGACATCCGGCGCTGCGCGACTTGGCGCACGAATCGCTTGAAGGCGTTGCGTCGAGAGGAGTCGTCCGGCCAGGGTTCATCCGGGAACTCCTCGACAAGCGGTTGCCCGAGGCGCCCAGCTATTACGGAGAGATGGTCTGGATTCTCATGATGCTGGAACAGTGGCTGCGAGCCCATGACTACGTGTGGCATTTTCGGCAGAATTCGGCAATCACTAGAGGGATCTCGGCAAGTAACGCGGTCCGTGCCACGCCTTGACGAGAACCTCATCACTACCGGTGCGTTACAACGTGACCATCCCAACACTCTGCCCGATTGCAGGACTCGTCAATCGGGCCGCTGAGCGGTATATTTGTTTGGTTTTCGTCCCGTCGACTTCAGTGACGTGCGGGCAGTTCATCCTCTTAGGAGAATTCGGTGCAGTCATCTGAAATCAAGACTAGCGAAGCCCCGTGGCCGGTGATGGTGCTCGCATACAACGAAGAAAAAAAAATAACCGAGTGCTTAGACAGCATCTACGCAGCCGATCCGAGCCGCAAGTTCGAGATTTTCGTGATGGCCAATGGATGTACCGACCGGACCGAAGATGTCGTGCGCGAATACGGCCGGAAGCGCGACGGGGTGCACGTGGTATCGATAAAACTGCCGGACTACTGTAACGCGTGGAATGTGTTTATTCATGAAACGGTTCCAAAGTACGTGCCGAACAGCGACATCTACTTTTTCTGCGACGGTGATTGCCGGATATGTCCTGGCTCGATGTCGACCATGGCGGGCGCGCTGGTCGAGCACGAAGAGGCGAATGCGGTAGGTGCGGTACCGATGTCAGGCCACAACCAAAAGTCGGACGCAAAGGAATTGCTGGAGAAACATTCGTTCGTTGCAAATCTATACGCCTTGAGGGGACGCTTCGTCAGGGATTTGCAGGCGAAAAGTGTGCGCCTTCCGGTTGGGCTCGAAGGAGACGATGGGCTGATCAGCTCATTGGTCAAGTGGGACCTCGACCCGCAACACAACGAATATAACAATCAGCGTGTTTTCACGTGCGCGAATGCAGGATTCGCCTTCGACCCCGTATCCAGAGTCAGCTTCCGTGCCTGGCGAACCTATTGGAAACGCTTGATACGCTACGGCCGCCGGCGGTACGAGTTCCAGCTGTTGGGACCGATGCTCAAGAAGAAGGGCCTTTCCGGGATTCCCGCCCACATCTCCGACGTCTACTCTGGCGCAAAGGATCTCAAGCTGAATTGGCAAGGCTATCGCACGCTGCCGAATCTGATTGCTTTGAGACGCATGAGAAGGCAAGGTATGTGATAGAAAGGTATGTGAAATAAATTGAGACGCTACCCAGGCTATCGCCAACAAATGCGGTTCCAATGGGTGATATGTGCCGCACCGCCAACGGCAGAAATTTGGACCATCCTGCTTTTGCACCTTGGCCGAAAGGTCAAATGCTGCCATCCCACTCAACGCTCCAACCAAGAATGATGATGCATGCTCTAAGGAGAACTATTGTTTGCGGCGTGTTTTGCGGATTCGCTGCAGTCGTACCAGGCCAAACATTGGCACAAGGCACACAGGGCGCACAAGGCATCGAGGACGACTGTGGCGACCCATTTCAAAACGCATACGGCCCTTTTGACTACCGAACGGCGACGCCGGCCCAGAAGCTACTTGTTGAAAGTATCCACTTTACGCGTCCGGTTGAGACACTTCAGTCTGGATTGACGGGAACCCTAGGTCACGATATTGGTTACACGCTTCGCGCGTTCCCGAATCATCCGCGTGCACTTCTGGCGATGGTTCGTCTCGGGCAACGCGACAGGACAAAAAAACCGAGCGGCGCCGACTTCACTGTCGGATGCTTTCTCGAAAGAGCCACGGTATTCCGCCCGGATGACGTCAACGTTTGGCTGGTGCGCGGCATCGCCTTCTCGATGCAGCGGCAGTACGATCGCGCGATCGCAGATTTCACCACCGCGATCAAACTGGATCCACAGAACGGCAACGCGCACTACAACCTTGGCCTTGCCTATTTCGAGACAAAGGAATTCGACAAGGCGTTGGAAGAATCAAAACTTGCAAAGTCCCTTGGCTTTCCCCTGGACGGACTAAAAAACAAGCTGACCGCGGCTGGCAAGTGGCATGAATAGGTCGGCAAGATGAATTCCTTCAAGCCCGCGACATCCGAAGAGAAATGCGCGACGTACTGGTACTGCTGATCGTCTTTGGGTGCCTGCCGTTCGCCCTGTTCGAACCGTTCATCGGCGTGGCTCTGTGGACGTGGCTCAGCGTAATGAATCCGCATCGATTGACGTGGGGGTTTGCCTACAATTTTCCGTTCGCGATGATCACCGCGATCGTTACGTTTCTGAGTCTCGTGCTCGCGCCCAAGAAGCTGAAGTTTCCAGTCAATGGCACAACCATCACGCTCATCGCATTTACGATCTGGATGACGGTCACGTATTTGACTGCGATTCACGTCAGCTATAGCTATGATATGTGGTCTCGTGTTTCGAAGACGCTGCTCATGACGCTGGTCGCGTTGGCGGCCGTGCGAAGCGAAAAGCAAACAACAATCTTTCTCTGGATTTTTGTAATGAGTGTCGCTTTCTTTGGCATCAAAGGCGGCGTGTTCGCCTTTCTTACCGGCGGAGAGTTCAAGGTATGGGGGCCCCCGGAGAGCCAAATCGAAGACAACAATGCCATTTCGGTGGCGCTGGTCATGATGATCCCGCTCCTGGCGTATCTTTATCAACATGCACCGCGACGCTGGATCAAACCCGCGATGCTTGCGGCAATTTTGTTGAGTATCGGGTCGATCCTCGCGAGCTACTCGCGCGGCGCGTTCGTAGCGATTTCCGCGATGCTCCTCTTCCTGGCTCTAAAGAGCCGTCAGCGGGTACTGATGATAGCGCTCCTGGCGATCGGGACTCCCCGTCATGCTGGCCGCGATGCCTGACGCGTGGTGGGAACGCATGGCAACGATCACGTCAGCCAACCCTGACCAGTCCGTCCAGGGTCGGTTCAATGCCTGGTGGATGACATGGAATCTCGCGCTGGACCGGCCGGTCTTCGGCGGCGGATTCGCCATCTACGAGCCTGACGTGTTCGCCCGCTACGCGCCGGACCCGCTCGATATCCACGCCGCACACAGCATCTATTTCCAGATGCTCGGAGAACACGGATTTGTCGGTTTGGGACTCTTCCTTCTGCTAGCTTTCCTTATGTGGCGCACCGGAACGCGCGTCATTCGCGGTTCTTCGTCCGGTGCTCATCAATGGCGCGCCGATCTGGCGCGCGCGCTCCAAGTAAGCATGGTGGGGTTTCTAGTTGGCGGGCTGACGGTGAACATCGGCTATTGGGATGTGTATTACTTTGAATTGGTTTTGCTGGTCGCACTCGAGCAACTGATGATTGCGACGAACGTTTCCGAAGTCGAATCGCGGGACTCGGGAAAAACTAGTTTGGCTCCCGACCTTGTCAATAGTGCGACTGGAACTCATTAGAGCGACATGCTTCTTGTCGCACGCGGCCAGCGTTGCTAGTTCCCAGGCATCCTTTCCCATGGTGGCCTCGCTGTGGTCTGGGTTATGGTTCACTTCGCAGCTACCACATTGACCAGATCGAGGCCACCGTCTGGAAATGTGCGAAATTTATGTTACCGTCGTCCGCCGAAGTACCTGTTCGTCGATAGAGCCAGAGGTCGCTGCTGGACCGGTGGGCGCCAAATACCAGGGCGATGAACGGAGCAATTAAATTGCAACGCCAGCCGCGCTGCTACCGCGTTGGCATAAACAAAATATTTGAAGAAAAATCGGGCAAATAAGCGATTCCCCCGAGTTCCTTGAAATATGCAAGCCGATTTTGGACCCCGTTGGTTGCGGAAGGAACACTGCCGAGTAACGTCGACACCCCGGTCACGGGATTGATCGAGTAGACGTTCGAACCTTGCACAGTCACATATCGATCGTTGTCCAGATCCTGAACCACCGACGAGTAGCCGTAGAATCCGCCGTTCGTCAGTCACCATAAACTGGCGATCTGACAATAGTGCACCGGTAACAGGCACGGTGGTGAGTACATATGTCGTGAGGTCAATACAACGCATGGTTCGGAACTCGCTGAAATTGCACCACCGGTTCCGACCGGGATCGACAAGCGTTGGACGAAACTCCCATGTCCCTGGACTGTAGAACGGCGTGCGATCGGGGTTCAACGGCGTGATCAACGTCCAACTGTTTGTAACAGGCGACCACTTGGCGAAGTTTCCTCGCGCCGCGATATACGTATCATCTGTTGCAGGGTTCTTGGCGACAGCTCCAGCGATCCACGAAAAAGGAGCATTCGGCCAGGTGCGGGCGGTATCCCACGAGTTTGTTTGAACGTCAAACCCATCCACGGTCGACCCACCCTGGAACGGGGGCGTTCCATCAGAACCGCACGGGGAAGCCAATGGCATAGGGAGCAGCCACGGTAAATAGCATGACGCGATGGATGGACTCGAGGAATTGGGTCGAATAATAGGTGTGCCGTGCAACCGGCAACCCATCCAGATAATGATCGGAATACGCAGTTACGGCAGAGAGCGGACTCCCGGGATGGATTAGCGTCCACCTTGGGGCATCGGCCGACAAGTCGATCTTTATCGTCTTGTTCTCCCAACCGGTGCCATTCCCCTGATCATGACCACTGCTGGCAGCGGAGTACCACGTGTGAGGGCCTGCCGCCAAGCCGTTCCAGTTGTTGATGATCGCTGACCCCGCTTGCGACCCATTGCCCAGAATCGCTTGTCCGTTCATGTTAGCGGTATTGCCAATTGGGTAGAACGTATCGCGTGTGGTCATCGCCTTTCGCCAGGCAGGAAGCCCTGACGACGGTGGTGATGGTGGTGCGACTCCCAGCAATTCCTGTGGCACGCCGATGTACGTCGAACTCACGGCCAGCTTGGCGATGCGGTAGTGGATGTCGGCCTTTGGGTACCCCAGCCCGCCGTGATACAGATTGGCAAAAAAGTTGTTCAGCGTCGTCGTATTATCGTCACGGTAATAGGCAGTGTTCGTTGACCACACCGAATGACCGTTGACCCATAGCTCCCCGTAACCGTCGTGAACGCCCTTGCCGGTGTTCAGACGGACCGCCTGCTCGATGCAAGACCACCGGCCCGCCCGAACCATCGCATTGATCGAGTGCCCCTCAGGGAAGCTCGGCCCTGATTCGGCGTCGTACAGGTAATCGTATAACGCGTAGACGCCGCGATTGTTGGGCGACTGATGACCGTGATTGATGCGATACACGATCAGCGGCTGGGTCGGTCCAACCGCTTCGTTACTGGCCCCGGCCATCAGCTTGACCCCGAGCTCGGTCATTCCATCCGCGATATCGTCCTCCAGGTAAACGCAGAACCTCGTATGCACGGCCGTCCTTGCCGGATAGGGCAGCCGCCACGAGATGTCTCTTTGGTTCCCGGGGGTGATGGCGCTGCGCAGATACTTCAGCCCATTACCTTCGACGCCGAATTCCGGTTCGTAGGCGAAGGGGTCGTCAATGCGCCCGCCGCCAGCGGTCCGTGCTCGAATGGTCGCTTCATCAATCATCTCCAGTGCCCACACATCAGGGGTATTCGATGGGCCGACATAATCGGGATAGTCATTGATGACCGGACCCGCGACCTTGTCGATGCGCAGCGTCTCGCGGCTGGGGAGGTAGGAGTTGGGGGTAAGCGTCAACGTCTTGCCGCGTGTGGGATTGAGGACGATGCCTGGATTATTCCAATGCGAAGGCAGAGGCTGCGATTGGTCCGAGGAACTATCCATGCCGAACCCAACCGCAGGTTGACCATCAATCTTGGGATTGTCCCAACCAAAGATTCCGGTCAGCAACAAGTCGCCATCAATCGCACTGATATCTATTGATATCGGCGTATTCGCAGAGATCGGGACCGAGATCGTCGGCGTCGGTCCATTGAACACTCCGTTCTTGTCGAACCAGTCGCCCCCACCTTTCACCCATGGGGCAAGAAGCGCGGTGCTTGCGTTGAGCCAATTCGTGTCTCCGTTGCCTACGCGGACGCGACTACTGGCAGTCGGAGGTCCGGAGACGGTCGCAGTGACGGATTTGGTCGCGGTCCCTGAGACGCCTTTGCTATCGAGCACGGTGAGGACGACAGGAAATGTCCCGGACACGGAATAGCGGTGCGACGTAGCAGAGCCACTGGCCGTGCTTCCATCGCCGAAGTTCCAAGCGTAGGAAGCGATGGTCGCGCCGCCAGATGCAGTGGCGATGCCAGTAAAGTCGTAGGTATCCAACGCAGTTTGTACGGCAGTGATTGAAACCGAGGGCGGCGGCGACGCTACCGTCGGGGCAACGCTCGTCGATGCGGTACCGGACACGCCCTTGCTGTCGACCACAGTGAGGACAACCGTGTACGTGCCAGATGCCGAGTAACGGTGCGATCCGGTCGAACCCGTCGCTGTGACGCCGTCGCCAAAGTTCCAACTATACGACACTATGGAAGCGCCGTTTGCCGCGCTCGCCGTGCTGCTGAACGTAAAGGAGTCCGAGGCGGTCGCGGTGGCAATTATGGTGGCTGTCGGGGGCGAGGCCGATCCCGAGCCCCCGCCCACCGATGCGTTACGTTTTGCGTTGCGACGCTCGATGCACCGCTCGCGGCGATCTGGATCAGGGTTACGGTATAGGTTCCAGGAGACATATAGCGATGCTCAACCACTGGACCGGTTCCCGTGCTCCCGTCGCCGAAGTTCCAAGTGTAAGTTCCGGCCGTTCGTGATCTGCTTGGCCCCACTTTGAAATCAAAGGTGTCCGAGCTCATCTGACTCGTAAGGATGCCGGGCGATGGCGAAGCGAGTCCGGCCAAATTGCCGACCGATACGGTGATGGTTTTGGTCGCTGTCGCGGAGCCGCCATTGCTGTCAACCGCTGTAAGCACCACCGTGTAGGTTCCGTCAGCCACGTAATAGTGCGCTACGGAGGCACCCGACGCAGTGCCGCCATCGCCGAAATCCCAGGAAAACGACTGCGGCGTTGTGCCAGAAGGTGATCGAGCAGAGAACTCGAACCTCGAGCCTCGAGTTACGAGGTCGATGCTCAACGAGCTAGGCCCCGCGGCACCGGAGCCGGAGATTACGTTTGTGCTCAATGAGGCAGTTAAGTCCATTGCTGTCCTTAACCGTCAAGAGGACCTGATACGAACGGGCAACCGCGTATTGATGCGAGACCTTCGCTCCACTCGCGGTCGTGTTGTCACCGAAGTTCCACGCATACGAAACGATCGGGGCACTCGCAGCCCCGGTGGGCACCGCTGCAAACCCAAAGGTATCCGCCGCCGTTTGCGTTACGGAAACCGTAACCGGTGATACGGTAGCCCCTGCACTGGGTCTTACAGTCGACTGGGCCGCGACGATCGGAATTTGGCAGAGTAGCCCAACGGTCAAGATAGCCAAGACAAAGAAGCGGTCTCGCATCGCATCCTCTAGAAATGGGACCCGTGGTTTGATAGGAGGACGCCAATCGGACACGCGTTCACACATGCGTGATTAGCGGCTCCTTCCAGCGTCATGACTGTAGCATATTGTATGCCTATGTCATAAGTCTTTTGGCGAAGGCGGCGTCCGAGCAACGTTTTGTAACATTTCCCCACCCTTGCAGAGGCCGAGAGGGAGTGCGCCGTACTTGCACGGAAGACCGCACA
Organism: uncultured beta proteobacterium; assembly: GCA_963829375.1. Lineage (GTDB taxonomy): Bacteria > Pseudomonadota > Gammaproteobacteria > Burkholderiales > Casimicrobiaceae > PALSA-1003. The sequence continues at coordinate 124,306 of CAWHIS010000022.1, forward strand.
GGCAACCAAGTCACTTTGCGCGGCTGCTTCGCCCGGCAATTTTACGTTTTGCGGAATACAAATCGTCAGAAAATGACGTGACACGTCACGCCTAGGCTCTCCCTGACGGTGCACGAATTGTTATCGACTGTTCGTACTGAACGTATTCCTCCCCACGCGACCGATTAACCGCATGCCAGCCATCTGGCACAATCGTGGCTATGCAAACAGCGTTGGATGCAAATGATTTCACCGGTATCCCCACCGCATCTGGCGGCGCAACGGTCGCTTCGTACGCCTGGCACTTCGGCGACGCAAGCTTGGCCAGTGGTGCATCCACGTCACACCGCTATTCGGTATCGGGGACGTTCCCCGTCGTCCTGACAGTCCTCGAAAGCAAAGGGGCTTCGGCGACCGCGACCGAATCCGTCACTGCGACCGTTTCCGGCGCGCCGGCAACCACGGATCGCGTCCGTGTAAGCAGCGGAGACACGAATTGGCTTAACGCAAGCACAGCGCTTCTTGCCCCATGGGTAAAAGGTGGGGGCGACTGGTTCGACAAGAACGGAGTGTTCAATGGACCGACGCCGACGATCTCGGTGCCGATTCGGACGAATGCGCCGATCTCCGTGGATATCAGCGGGATTGATGGCGATTTGCTGCTGACCGGAATCTACGGTTGGGACAAGCCGATGATCGATGGTCAACCTGCGGTTGGGTTCGGCATGGATAGTTCCTCGAATCAATCGCAGCCTCTGCCTTCGCATTGGAACAATCCGGGCATCGTCCTCAATCCCACACGCGGCAAGGTGTTGACGATTACGCCGAACGCGTATCCTCTTGGTCAGGCGCTGCGCATCGACAAGGTCGCGGGTCCGGTCATCAACGACTATCCCGATTATGTCGGCCCATCGAATACCCCTGATGTGTGGGCACTGGAGATGATTGATGAAGCGACCATTCGGGCGCGCACCGCTGGCGGCGGGCGTATTGACAACCCCTTCGCCTACAAACCGCAATTCGGCGTCGAAGCCAATGGCTTGAAGTATCTGCGCACCGCCATCACCCCCGGAAACCAAAGAGACATCTCGTGGCGACTGCCCTATCCGGCAAGGACGGCCGTGCATACGAGGTTCTGCGTTTACCTGGAGGACGATATCGCGGATGGAATGACCGAGCTCGGGGTCAAGCTGATGGCCGGGGCCAGTAACGAAGCGGTTGGACCGACCCAGCCGCTGATCGTGTATCGCATCAATCACGGTCATCAGTCGCCCAACAATCGCGGCGTCTATGCGTTATACGATTACCTGTACGACGCCGAATCAGGGCCGAGCTATCCTGAGGGGCACTCGATCAATGCGATGGTTCGGGCGGGCCGGTGGTCTTGCATCGAGCAGGCGGTCCGTCTGAACACCGGCAAGGGTGTTCACGACGGTTACGGGGAGCTATGGGTCAACGGTCATTCGGTGTGGTCAACGAACACTGCCTATTACCGTGACGATAATACGACGACGCTGAACAACTTTTTTGCCAATCTGTATCACGGCGGGCTGGGATACCCAAAGGCCGACATCCACTATCGCATCGCCAAGATCGCTGTCAGCTCGACTTATATTGGAGTCCCCAAGGAGCTGTTGACGGGTCCCGCGACGCCTCCATCACGAAAACCCGTGAGCACGCGTTAGGATTCGCAAAGAGCTATCAGGTCGAAGGGGTATGTTTGGCCGCCAGGAGTTGGCCCTCCGACCGCTTTGCGAATTGAATGCATCGACTTCAAAGCTATCATCGGAAGTCGATGAAAGTGATAGAGCGACGTCTTGCGTTCGCGTGGACCGAGAAACGAAACGAAACGTCGATAGACGCGTTTGAATTCGGGGAGATTGCCGTCGTTCCAGAGCGAATATGCAAAGCGAAGACCATGATGAAGCATTGCTGTTCTGGCGGGTTCGGGAATCTCCGAAAGGCGGTCGGCGATCCTTTCGGCGAAGAGCACGCGGTACGCGACGTCGCCGCGTGTCGCTGCGAATTGCCCTTCGGATTCCGACCTGTGGACAAGCAACGATACGCCCCTATGCAATCCGACGGAGCGCGCGTTCAGCCAGACTCGCAGCATGAAATCGGATATCTCCCAGCACCGCAACTGTTCGTCGAATCCACCGATCTGGTCGAAGAAGCTGCGCTTGACGCAGATACTGCCAGTCTCGCACGTTAAAGAAACCTTCCTGCGCAGCCCTGCCCAGAAACGCGAACTCTTGTCCGCTGCTCTTTAAGTGTTCGAACACGCACTCGTCCGTCACTGCTCCGGATGGATCCAGGTTCCGCCAGGATCCCAGTGAAACGTCCAGGAGCGGCTGCTGCATGAAAGCTCGCGCGTGATTCGCAAGGCGCTCGGGCGCCAGCTCGTCATCCGCATCCAGGAACAGCAGCTCGGTCCCCGTGCTCGCAGCGCGCTCCGGCGTTACGCGCGGCCGATGGACCTGCGTTGACCTGCGATAGCAGACGAACGGCGTTGCCGTACTGCGTCACTTCATCGGCGGATCCGTCGGTGCTTCCGTCATCGACAACGATCACCTCGTGTGCGGGGTAGGTTTGGCCCAGAACGGAGTCCAGCGCCCGACAAACACTCGCTCGTTTGTTATACAGCGGAACGATGACGCTGCATTTCATCTATAGCCACCTTGTTGTCGCACAGTGCCGATTCCTTACGAAGCTCTTCCGCAATGACCTTCAAAAATCCGTGTCCGTCACGCAGGTCCGGCTCCAGGTGATTGCCTTCCGCCCATTCATTCCACGACTTCAGGAAAACGAGGCGATGGTCGGGTTTTTGCTCACGGGTTAAGTCAAACGCTTTTCGCAGAGCGACACGGAAACGCTCGGGGCTTGCCCCCTGAAACACTATGCCGTTCACGCCGCTTCGCGGAGTGTTGTCCCAAGCGTGAATTACGGAGGGATATTGGGTCTGTAACGGTTCCGTAGGCAAGAAGTATTTCATCGCCGCATCGTAGTCAATGATCAGTCGGAACGCCCCGCGCGCGGAGCCACCGATAGTATGCAAGTTGGATCGGATTGCGCCAGCTGCCCCACGGTCTAAGCGGCGGATTGTTGTAGTAAATCGACGCATCGAATCCATACGCCTCCGGCCTTTCATGCAAGTTGGGCCAGAAGGATCCAACAAGGTGCAGTCCCGGAAGTCCCGCCGATTTTGCGAAAGCGCCGCCAGCGCCGCACCGTTGCTTTCGGATCAGGCAATGCCGAACGGATAGTAGATCAGGAAAATCGGTTTGCCGTCGACGCGTCATATAACGTTTATCAGAAACGCTGGGAGTAGCGTCTCGAAGTGTCGCTCGTCGTCAGATGCACCCGGATATTCTTGCTTCATGAGCATCCGATCCCCGGCACCCGTACCATATTCCTGTCCAACTGTGATTCGCCCAACAGAGACAAAATGGATAGTCCGGCTCCCCGGACGCCACGACTTCACTGAATGGCCGTTCCAGCAGCCGTCGTCCGCCTCCGAACCAGTAGTGGTAATAACAAAACCCCTCGATGCCGTAGCGTCTGCGCCAGTGTCGGCCTGTTCCCGGCGAACCTCTGGGAGCCTCAGATCGTAGTATCCGAGATCGGCAGGAACATGCGGCTGATAGTGACCACGAAACCGTGGCTTTGCCTTCGCCGTATTTGTCCATTCCGTAAATCCCTTTCCCCACCACTCGTCGTTTTCCTTGATGGGGTGGAATTGGGGCAAGTAAAAGGCTATCAGTCGCGGGCGCGCGGTCGTCATTGGAATTTCAAGGTGGCGCTACGCCGCACGCTGATCGGCGGTTTGACGAAGGTTGCGCAACATCAGCAGGTCGAATTTCAGCGCCTCGCGTGACCATGGCGTGAAACGCGGCAATTGGAAGAGGTCACTTTTCCGGGTCGCCGGCCCCCAAGCCGTGCTGACGGCGGCATCGAATCCTGCCTCGCGCACCATTGTCACATGCTCGCCTGAATAATCCTGGACAGGTTTCCCGTTCGGATAGGCAAACAATCGCATCGACCGACCGGTGAGTTCCTCGAGTCGGCGTTTCGACACGGTAATCTCCTCCCAAGCTTGATCCGTTGACGTGCTCGCCAAAATGGGGTGATTGACTGTGTGGACGCCAACGTCGATGCCAAACTCCTCCAGCGACTTGACCGACGTGGAGTCGAGCATCAGTTGCGTCGGTGCGGTCACTCCGGCGATACGCAGGATATGGTCCGCCCGTTCATTGCGCTCGACCACTGACAGATACTTCGTTGCGTCAATCACGCGATCGATTCCGGCGCGGCGATCTGCAACAGATCCGACGCCGTACCGCTGCAGACCCAGCGGCCCAAGGTCGATTTCCGCGTTTGACGTCGCCGCGGAATGCCTCGATTACCTTGTCGTTCCACATGCAGCCGCCGTCCAGGTAACCCGTCGCAATGAACAGCGTTGCCGGAAGGCGGTGCTTGTGCAAGATCGGCGCCGCAATCGATAGGTTGTCCGCGTAGCCATCGTCGAAGGTGATCGCAAGCGCACCTGCCGGCAGCGTGCCGCGGCGCAATCGGGCAATTGCATCCGACAGCGGTAAGACCTGGAAGCGGGAGCGCAGATGTCCGCAAAGCTTATCGAACTGCTCGGCGACGGATCGCCGGGAAAGAGTGGGTCGGATTGCGCAAGGACACGATGGAAGATCAGGATCGACAGTCGTCCGCGAACACCCCCCGGCGACGCACACTTGAATGCATACCGCCACATCGTCGTTACCAACACAGCCCCTCGACCGCGCAGGGCCACTCACTGGCATCCTCGATGTGTACGAGATCGATTACCGTCTGATCCTTGCGCACAACGCTGCGCAAAGCCGCGACGGTCTTGCTGTCGGCGAGACCCACGATGAGGACATCGGATTCGGCGACCACTGCACTCATGTCGGATCGGATCAGGTTCCCGATGTGCGGCACGTGCTCCTCGATGAAGCGCTTGTTGGCGCCGAGCAGCCGCGAGAGATGAACCTCTGGATCGTAGACCAGAAGCGACAGGCCCTTGCCGATCAGGTGCTCGGCAAGCGCCACCATCGGGCTTTCGCGCAGGTCATCCGTGCCGGTCTTGAACGACAGCCCGATGACACCGATCCGCCGCTTTCCCGTTGCGAGCACCTTGACGATCGCATGCTCGACGTGGTTCCGGTTGGACGCCAAAATTGCGCCGTGCATCGGTAGATCGACATCGTGCGTCTTGGCGAAATAGAGTGTTGCGCGCAACTCCTTCGGCAGACAGGATCCGCCGAATGCGAAGCCCGGCTTCAGGTACGCGGGCGAAATGTTGAGCTGGCGATCCTTGCAGACCAGATCCATCACCTCGAACGGATCGACATTCATCGCTTCGCAGAGCCGTGCCGTCTCGTTCGCGAATGTGATCTTGAGCGCGTGGAAGTTATTGCAGGAGTACTTGACGGTTTCGGCTGCGCGGATCGATGTCACGTAGAACTCGCAGGGCAGGTGCCCGAACAGCTCGCGCAGTTTGGCCGCGGCGGCTTCGTGGTTGGCGCCGACAATCGTGTACGGCGGCTTGTCGTAATCCTTGATCGACGTACCTTCGCGCAGAAATTCGGGCTGAAAGCAAATATGAAAGTCGACACCGTCGCGCTTGCCCGACTGCTTTTCGATAATCGGTCGCAGCACATCCTCGACCGTGCCCGGCACCAGCGTGGAGCGAAAGACGATGAAGTGCGGTGCGGTCTTGTCTTTCAAGACGTTGCCCAGATCCTCGGCGAGCCGCAGCATTGCGCTCTGGTTCTGGCTGCCGTTGGGTGCCGATGGCGTGCCCACGCAGATGAGCGAAAGGTCCGAGGCCGTCACGGCTTCCCGCGTGTCGCGGCTGACGCGGACCCGACCACTTGCGACGACGGTCCGCATGAGATCGACCATGCCCTCTTCCACGACCGGCGTCTTGCCTGCGGCGATCAAGTCCAGCTTGGCCTGATCGACGTCGACGCCGATAACGTCGTGTCCATCACGGGCGAGACACGCCAAGGACACGGCACCCACGTAACCAAGGCCGAAGATGCTGATTCTCACGTCAATTCACTGTTGTTGCAGCGACAAGACCTGATCTGCGAACAGAGCCGCGTCGCGACAGGCAGCGCTCGACAATGCGGTCGAGCCGTTGCATTGATCGCCCCCAGTCGTGGTGGCTGAGCATCCTCTCCCGCCCGGCGGCGGAAAGTCGCTGCCGCATCGCCGGATCCTCGATAACGTGCTGGATCGCCCGAGCGTAGTCGTCGGGTGAGGATGCGGCGAGAAAGTGCGTTCCATCAATCGCATCCACGCCGGCCGCCGCGACCCGACTGGTGACCACCGGCACGCCCATCGCCATCGCTTCGAGAATCTTGTTCTGTGTTCCACGCGCAATGTTGAGCGGAGCAACCATCAAGGCTGAGCGCCGAAGATAGGGACGGACATCGGCTACCGAGCCGGTCACCGTGACGCCGGGCAGATCGGCGAGTCTCCGCACGGCTGGTGACGGGTCGGCGCCGATGATGCAAAGCTTGAGCGAGCGCCGTGTCGCCTGCAGCAGAGGCAATGTTCGCCGACAGAAATCGAACATGCACTCCTGGTTCGGGTAGTAATCCATGCGGCCGACGAACGAGATCGTATCGGGGTCGTAGGGCTCGTCCGTGGGTGAGAAATATTCGCTGTCAACGCCGTTGGGAAACCAGTCGGTCGGCACGCCAGTGCCGTACGACTCGAGCGTTTCCCACTCCCCGCGCGTCGTTGCGGTGCATATGTCGAATTTCTGCGCGAGTCGGCGCTCTTCATGGACCAGCTTTTGGCCTTCGAGCGCGAAGCCGAGCGAGAGAGGAAACGGCTTGTAGCGCGCGTATTCCAACCATTTCTGCGAGTCCATGTCCCCGAAGTCGAGGATCTTCGGAACGTTGCGCACTGCGGCGACATAAGGTGCCACCGACGAGCAGTGCACGAAGATCAGATCGAATAGTTCTCGCGCGAGACGCTCCCTGACCCAGCTTGCGAGTTCTGGCGAGTGAAAAAACCCGAAGGAGGACGGCACATGGGTCGGCAAGCGCGCCACCATGCGCCCGACCTGGACCGCGCCTCGGACGCGTGCCATCTTGTAATGCGCGCAGTAGTCGGCGAGGCCCGCGCCTTCGCGCGCCTCGACGTCAGAACGAACAAGTGAGCCGACGGTCACCTCGTGCTCCTGTGCGAAGTGCCGAATCATGTTGAACGGCCGGATCTTGCCGCCTCGCTTGGGCGGAAACGGAAAGCGGTGGCACAGGTAGAGAATCTTCATGCCGCCGCTCGCAACTCGTCCGCCACATCGCCCGCGTCTCGACCGTCGAGGTAGATCCGGGCCCAGATTTCGAAGTTGAGCAGGGACAGCAGACGATCCGTGCCGTCGATGCGATTTGCCTCGTGGTCGGCGATCAGCGCGGCAATCGGTTCGTAGCGGAACAGGCCACGCCGCTCCACGGATGCGCGCGACAATACGTCCTGTAGCAGCGGTTTCAGGTCGCGCTTCAGCCACGCCCCCATCGGTGCACCGAATCCACGCTTCTTGCGATCGAGAATGTCCTGCGGCAGCAAGTCCGAGAGCGCCTCTTTCAGCAGGTGCTTGAGCCGGCCATCACGGACCTTGATCGCTGCGGGAACGCGTGCGGCGAGTTCCACCAGCTCGTGATCGAGGAGCGGGACGCGACATTCCAGCGACACGGCCATGCTCATGCGATCAGTGAGCATGAGGAGGTCGTCAGGCAACTGCGTCGCAGCATCGACGACCAGCATCCGGTTGAGCTCGTCCTGCCCCGTCGCGTGGGCAAATGCGGCAGCCATGGCGTCGAAGTGATCCCGGGGCGGGTCTCGCAGCAACGCTGCGATTTCGTCGCCGCCAAACACTTCCATGTAGGAGCGGTAACGTGCTTCGAAAGGAAGTTCAGCGCTCGCAAGGAAACCGCGAGCAAGACGCATGGCGTTCAGTACCGGCGAGTGACGGTCGGAGGGAAGCCTCTCGCCGAGGGCGATTGCCGCGCGGCGCAGGATCGCCGGCACGCGGGCGAGATAGGCACCGTAGTGTCCGCCGAGATACCGGCGATAGCCTCCGAAGAGCTCATCCCCGCCAACGCCCGACAAGATGACAGTGACGTCGCGCCGCGCAAACTCCGAGACCAGGTACGTCGTGACGAACGCCGTGTCGGCCACGGGCTCATCCATGTACCAAAGCAGCTTGGGGAGCAATGCAACTACGTCAGGTCGAACGATGATCTCGTGGTGGTCGGTGCCGAAGCGCTGTGCGATCTGGCGGGCGAAAGGCAGCTCGTCGTAGAACGACTCCGCCGCGCCGCCGTTGAAACCAATTGCGTATGTTTTGACCGGGTGTTCGCTGTGGCGGCACATCAGCCCGACGACGGCACTGGAATCGATGCCGCCAGACAGGAAGGCGCCGATCGGAACGTCGCTCACCATCTGCATGCGCACGGACTCTTCCATGCGGGTGCGGATTGCGTCTATCCATTGCGCTTCGGCCCGATCGCCATCCACTTCGTTCGGAACGCGCCAGTACCGTCGCTCGCGAGTTTGTCCGCCCTCGGCGATCAGCATCGTTGCAGGATCCAGCTTGCGGACACCTCGGAACATCGACAGCGGTGCTGGCACGTAGCCAAGCTCCAGGTAGGCGCGCAGCGCAGCCGCATCGACTTCAGCCGGGGCTTCCTGTGCCGCGAGCAGCGCTTTCGCCTCACTTGCGAACAGCAGCCGACCACCTCGCTCGCAGCGAAGGTAGAGCGGCTTGATGCCGAGCCGATCGCGGCCAAGGATGAGGCGCTGCCGCTTCGCATCCCAGAGCGCAAATGCGAACATCCCGTTGACGCGGTCCAGGAAGGTCTCGCTGTACGTCTCATACAGGTGCAGGAGCGTCTCGCAATCGGACCCCGTGCGGAAGCGATGGCCCGCCGCGATCAGTTCATCGCGCAATTCGCGGTAGTTGTAGATTTCGCCGTTCGCGACGAGCCAGATCGTTTCGTCTTCATTGCACAGCGGCTGGTGTCCACCGCCAAGATCGATGATCGAGAGCCTGCGCATGCCGATCGCCAAAGGCCCATCGACATGGCGCCCCTCGTCGTCGGGACCGCGATGCACGGTCCTGCCTGCCATGCGCACGAGCAGGTTGGGGTTGGCCGGTGCGCCACCAAGCTCGAGAACTCCATAGATGCCACACATGTCTTGAATATTTGAGTTTGAGCGCGGGTTTGCAGACGAGATCAGGTCCGGAGGGTTCCGTGCGCGGCACCGGTACCTGGCGACTTGTGCGCGTCAAGAATCTGACCGAACAGCCGCAACTGCCCGCGGGTCGTTTCGTCCCAGCTGAACTTCTCGGCGTAATGCCTCGTCGCCCCGCGATCCGGGTAATTTGAAAAAAGCTGGCTCACACTCCGGGCAATCGCTTCCGGGCTGCGGGCCACGGTCAGGCAGCCGGCTTCCAGTGCTGCAACGACTTCCTCGTTACCGACGGCATTCGTGGCCACTACCGGTGTGCCGCAAGCCATCGATTCGAGCAAAACATTCGCCCAACCTTCGCGACTCGATGCGAGCACGAGCGCGTCCGCCGCCCCGTAAAAATGGCGAAGCTCCTCTTGAGGGATGGTGCCGAGGAATCGTACCCGGGCATTCAGCTCAAGACTGGCCACCTGTTGGCGCAAACGCTCCTCCTCCGGCCCGCTGCCGACGATCAAGAGGTCGAATCCGGGCAGCAGACGCAGCGAGTCGATCACCAGGTGATGGCCCTTGCGCTCGATGAGATGACCGACCGAGATGAGGGTCTTATTCGTCAATCCGAGTTCGGCGCGCCGGACCTCACGTTCGATCGGGCTGAACCGGGCAAGATCGACGCCGTTGCGCAGCACGACAACCTTTTCGGCGGGAACTCCCAGATCCTGCAGATATTGCTTCAAACCCCGGGAAACAGTGATCAGCCCGTCGGCGTGTTTCGCCGCCCACCGGATCATGCGACCCGGCAGAGCATATCGGGGAATGTAATTCAGGTCCGTGCCGCGGCCGGTGATTACCACGGGTTTGCCAAAATGGTGCGCAAGCATCACCGCCGCTACGCCGTCCGGGTAAAAGTAATGCGCATCGATGATGTCGAAATCGTAACCGTCGCGGATCAGCTTCGCGAAAGCCGGCAGGGACCCTGCCGCCAACGTCAGAGGAGCGATCGTCATGCCGACCTTGGGTGGCAGCGGGTAGCGAGGGTGAGCAACCTCGATACCATTTCGTTCCTCGCCAAGAGGCGTCGCCCCGTGACGTGACCATTCGCCGAATCGAGGATGTTTGAACGGGAACCAGGGCACGGGCGCGACTACGCGGCTTTGTGCCCTCCCTGACGACAGCAGGTAGCGCAGTCGCGTCTCCACAAAAATCCCATGCGAAGGACGTACGCTGCTCGGGTAAAGCGTGGAGAAAGTCGCGAGCTTCATGCAGGCATTTCGTGCAATCGAAACTCTGCGTGCCGCGCGACACGTTCGTACACGCGGGCGTAGCGTGCAACGCTGGTCGCCCAGGTCCGCTCGGTTTCCACAAAGGCTCGCGCCTGCTTGCGGATTCGTGGCCACTGATCGGCTCCTTCAAGCACGCGTTCGATTGTCGCGGCCAGCGCGTCAACGTCACCGGCGGGAAAAAGGAAGCCCGTTTCACTGTCCCGCACGAGTTCGCGATGCCCACCGACGTCCGAGGCAACGAACATGCGGCCTTGCGCCATTGCCTCCAGCGGTTTGAGCGGCGTTACGATCTCCGTCAAGCGCATCCGATGTCGCGGATAAGCGAGCACATCGATCAAGTCGTAGTACCGTTGCACATCGCCATGCGGAACTCGACCGACGAATGTCACGCGATCACCGAGCGCACGCGCGGCCGCTTGGGCCCGCAACGCCTGTTCCTGCGGGCCACCCCCGACAAGAAGCAAGCGCAACGATGGATGTCGGGGCGCCAGCATTGCCGCGGCATCGATGAGCAGGTCGAGCCCCTCGTAGCCGTAGAAGGAGCCGGCGAATCCGATCACCGTTGCACCCTCCAAACCCGAACTGTGCCCTCAGCGCCTGGTCGGGCGCCGAACCATGCGCAAACGCCTCGATGTCGACGGCGTTCGGAATAACGGTTACCGATCGCTCCGGAATGCCGCGCGCGACGATTTCGTTGCGCAGTCCCTCGCAGATCGTCGTGACATGCGCAGCTTTGCGTAGCACGTATGTTTCGAGTGCTCTCGACAGGCGGTAACGGATGCTGCCTTCGGTGGTCGTGCCGTGATCGACCGCCGCGTCCTCCCACAGAGCGCGCAGCTCGTAGACGACCGGCACGCCTAAGCGCTCGCCCACGCGCAGCGCCGGCAGCGCGTTCAGCACCGGTGAATGGGCGTGAATGACGTCGGGCCGGAACGACTCGACCATCGAGTGCAGCCGCCGGCGTGTCGCGGCCATCTCGTCGAAATAACCACCGGACGGCATCGCTGATCGCCACCCACGCTTGTACGGGGTGCGATAGAAGCGCCAGCCATCGACATCTTCGGCATCGGCCGTCGCTTCACCCTGGCGAGGTGTCGTCAGGTGCAGCGTTTCCCATCCCAGCTTGCGCTGTTCGCGCAGGATGGCAACAGTGCGAAAGGAATAACCGCTGTGTAACGGCAAGGAATGATCCAGGACGTGAAGGATGCGCAAGGCAATCTCAGGCAGCTCGTTGGAGCGGCGCATTGGCCGAGCCATCGACGACATTACGCAGGAACGCGTCGAACATCAGCAGCGTCCAGAGCGGAGCACTGTAGTCGCGCGCGCCGCGTTGATGGTCGTCGACCAATCGGCTCAAGTAACGGTTGTCGAAGATGCCGACCGATGCCAGTCGCTCGCCTAGCAGCGCTTCGCGCACGCGGCCGCGCAACGGACCGCGAAACCAGGCGGCCAGCGGCACGGCAAATCCCATCTTAGGTCGATAAAGAACCTCGTCGGGAAGTCTCTGCGCCATCGCTTTCTTGAGCAGCCACTTGCCTTCCTGCCCCCGCAGTTTGAGCGAGGACGGCAGGCTGCCCAGCCATTCCACAAGCGGATGGTCCATCAGCGGCTCTCGCACCTCGAGCGAATGCGCCATGCTCGCGCGGTCCACCTTGGTGTTGATATCGCCGACCAGATAAGTCTTGAGATCGAGGTACTGGATCAATGCGAGCGGATCGGTCGTGTCTGCCATTGCCGCGTGGTGACGAAACACTTCGATCGCACCGTAGCCGCCGAGCTGGGCACGGAATCGTTCAGTGAACAACTGCGCACGCATGCCTTCGCGCAGGATCGACACGCCGTGGAAATAGGCATGCACCGAATCGCGCGCAAGTGCCTCGAACGTCGATTTCGCGCGGAATACGCGCGGCGCCCAATCGGCTTTCGGGTAGGCTCGTCCTAGCGCGCCGAACAGCGGCGCGCGCACGCCGAGCGGCAGGCGACCGCGGAGCCGCTCCTCGGCCATGTGCAGGCGGTAGCGCCGATAGCCCGCAAAGCTCTCATCCCCGCCATCTCCCGACAGCGCGACAGTGACGTGGCGCCGCGCGAGCTGACAGACGCGATACGTCGGAATCGCCGAGCTGTCGGCGTAGGGTTCGTCGTAGAGTCGTGCGAGCGTGTCGATCAGGTCGAAGTCGTCGCTTTCGACGCGATCGACGAAGTGCCGAGTCTGGAAACGGTCTGCAACCATCTGCGCGTAGCGCGACTCGTCGTACGCAGGGTCGGCGAACGCAATCGAGCACGTGTTTACCGGCTCGTTCGAAACGCGTGCCATCGATGCGACGACCGCTGCTCGAATCGACGCCACCGGAAAGGAAGGCACCCAGCGGCACTTCGGAGATCAGCCGCAACCGAACGGATTCGTCCAGACGGGCAGTGAGTTCGTTCGTCGCCTCCTCGACCGAGATTCCACGGTCCAGCGTGAAGCGCGGATCCCAGTACTGCACAGGGTTGGGCAGCGGTCGACCACGCTGAATCGCAAGCGTGTGCGCGGGAGGCAGCTTGCACGCGCTCGTGAAGATCGTGCGGGGATCGGCAACATAACCCAGCGCGAAATACTCTTCGACGGCACATGGATCGATCTCTCGCGAAAGGCCCGGGTGTACGAGCAGCGACTTGAGCTCCGACCCGAACACGAGCTTGCCATCGGGCAGCAACGCATAGTGCAGCGGTTTGACGCCCAACCTATCCCGAGCGAGAAACAGCGTTTGGCGGTTGCGATCCCAAAGCGCAAAGGCGAACATGCCCCGGAACCTGGTGACGCAGGAAGCACCCCACTCCTCCCAGCCGTGGACGATCACTTCGGTATCGCTTTTGGTGCGAAAGCGGTGGCCCAGCGCGGTGAGTTCGGGAATCAGTTCCTGGAAGTTGTAGATCTCGCCGTTGAAAATGACCATCACGCTGCCATCTTCGTTGTACAACGGCTGCTGACCCGTAGCGACATCGATGATCGACAGGCGCCGATGGCCAAGGCCCACCCCGGGTTCGATGTGGTAACCACCGTCATCCGGGCCGCGATGATGCTGCGTCTCGTTCATGCGAACAAGAACGTCGCGCTCGATTGGCTTGGGCTCCCTGGTCTCGAAGATGCCTGTAATGCCGCACATTGCCTGGATGGCTCCCTCTTACCTCAGCCGCCCGCAGAGGCACGCGCGGGAGAGGCACTGCGCCGGGACAGCAGTCCGTCGTACAGCGCACAGTAGTCGCGCACCATCCGATCGAGACTGAAGCGCTCGAGGGCGGACTGTCTTGCCGCCAGCCCATGCGTGCGCGCCATGGCGGTGTTGTTGAAATACGCAAGCATTGTACTTGCCATCGCTTCGCTGTCGGCGGCTGGCACGAGGCGGCCGGTCATGTCCATCGTCGATCAATTCGGCGTTTCCGCCGACGCGGGTCGCGACTACCGGCAGGCCCGTGGCCATCGCTTCCAGAATGGTATTCGAGATTCCTTCCGCCAGCGACGGCAGCACAAAGCAATGCAGGCTCCGCATAATGTCGGCAATGTCCGAGCGTTCCCCCGGCAGCCACGCCAGGGCGCGCAGTCCGGCAACGTCCAGTACGCGTTCGACCTCTGCCCGCAACGGCCCGTCGCCGACCAAGACCAGGCGCATACGCTGCCCCGCGACTTGGTCATTGCGACACGCACTGACAAAGGCATTGGCAAGTGTAACCTGATCCTTCACCGGCTGCATGCGTCCCACCGTGCCGACCAGCCAGAAATCCGAGGCCTTGAAAGGACACCCCTCGACTGTTGTACGACCGTCGGTAACCGGCGCAAACCGAACCGTGTCGACGCCATTGCAAATGCGAGCAATGCGGCTCGGGTCGACGCCGATGTCGCGGGACAGGTATTGTTCGAGATCCTTTGATACCGCAACGTACTGATTCACAAACGGGCGGTACAACCGTCGGGTGCGCTGGTATGTGCGGTTGGACCCATCGAGATCGCCAACGTCGCGTCCATGCTCACCGTGCACACGCAGAGTCACCCGAGCGAGCCACGCGGGCAAGCTAGCTTCGAGCGCCGCGAGGTTCCGGGTATGGACGATATCCGGGGCAATACTGCGAAACAATCGAGTGAGTTTTGGGTAGAGCCAGAAGCCCTGTCCTGGTTGCTTGCCGAGCGCGTAGTACTTTACGTCGTTGCGCAGGATGCGTTTGCGAAAATCCGTGACTTCGGTAAGCGACTACGATCGCATGGCGATAGGCATGTTCCGGGAGCCGGTTGATCAGATTGACAACACCATTTTCCAGGCCGCCGACGTCGAAGCGAAACATCACGTGCGCGATCAGCGGACGGGTGTCACGCAGGTGGTCGTCTGAAGCGCGCATGTTCATTGGGCCGCGGCTTGCCTGAGCATCGAATCGATGCTCCCTCGCATATCTGCCGTGAAGGCTTGCAATACAGCGCGGGCCTGCGGCTCACCGCTCTCCGTCGGCGTGTAGACAATCACCCAGGCGACGGGATCGCCGCGACCTTCGAGCGTCGACATCGCCTGGTAGAGCTTGGCAGCGTAGTCGCTGGACGTAGCGCGCCCATCGACCCAGTACCACTGCCATAGCGCGAGTCGCATGCGCTCACCGGCGACCACTGCGGTCCGCACGTCGAGACGCCCTGCGCCTGTTTCCGCGTGCGCCGTTCCGGTCCTTGCCAATCGCCACGAGATGTTATTTCGTGTGCACCAGCACATTGCTCGATGTGATCGCCTTCGCCTGCGGTGTCTGACCGCGGTAAAAGGCAATGTACAGTTCGACCCGTTGATCGCCCTTGACGAAGGTTTGCCGATATTCAGCGCGCGCACCCGAAAGATCCGGGCGCCAGCCAGGCATCCCATCAGCCCCCGCGACCCACCCTTTCGTCCCCGCAACCGGAGACAGGTGAACCGGTGCGGCGTTGTCCGACACCTCGAGCTTTGCGAGGAGTGGCTGCCAGATCGCTGCCAGCACCAGAGCCGACACGGCGACCAGCCAAGGCTTCCGACGCGGCGCATCAACCGCCACCGCGGGGCGGCGAACATTGCCCACCGGGACCGCTCCGTAGTTTCGACGGCGCCATCGTCTTCGCGCCATCGCCCGCCAATCCAGAACAGCAGCAACATCACCAGACCGAAGAAAATCCACCCGTAGATCAGATGGTCGACGCCGGTGGCCAGGCGGTTGTTGCTCAAATGACCAAGCATGACGATCATGTAAGCCCGCAGCCAGTTGGCGACGATTGGGACGATGATGGAGGCAGCGATGAATGCTGTCCGCCGCTGTACCGACCGATAGGAAAGATACGCGTATAGGCACCCGACCATGAATGAGGCGATCAGATAGCGCAAACCGCTGCAAGCTTCCACGACGGACCAGCTCCCCGACGGAATCGTGAAGAAATTCCCTTCACGATAGACGGGTACGCCAGTAGCCCGAAGCGCCGCGACGGTAAAGTCGGCCGTCCAGCTGATGAGCGTCGGCATCAGGAACTCGCCGATCGGTACTGCGAAGAACAGAAAGGCTAGCGGAATGCCCAACGCCCGCACGATGCGCGTGCCGAGCACTGCCCAGACCGCGAATGGAATCATTGCGACCATGGCAAACTGGGACACACTTGCCGCGCTGACGATTTCGCCGACCAGCCAGACGCCTCCCGCGGCGGCGATCCCCAGAAGCGCGGCGGCACAAGGCTTCGGCTCGAGTGATTCCAGCGCTTTCCGTTCGCGCCAAATCAGATAGAAAAAAATCGGCAGCACGACAAAACCGTGGACAAAGGTTTCGGAGCGCTCCCATATCGCAACCATCGACAGCGTAGTGTTCCAATACAAAGCCAGCACGCCGACCGCAAGCAAGGCTACGGTCAGTGGTATACCCAGCGTCCATTGCTTCTGCGACAGCTGTCACAGGCACGCTGGCAGGCTGCTCAATAGCAGGGCGCGCGTTTTCGCGCGTCGGCCCCGAAACGACGTCGTGGTCCACAATCATTGCGTCCCCGCTCGCAACTCGTCGGAACACCACGGCCTTCCTGATCTGCTGCTCGTCGAACGGCGGCTGCACCGCGTCCGCCAATTCCGGATCGTGTAGTAGCGCAGCTCAGCGGCGTCGCCCGAGGCGGCGAGGCTGCGACATCCGCCGCGAGGCCGCAGTGTCACCCCTTCAACCGAAGTGCACTAGTCCTGCAAGCGCGGTACGTGCTCGACGTCCGCAGGGTCACGAACAAAAGTGCCAAGGTGAACGGCATACTTTGATGCGAGGTATTCGAGGAGATGGAACGAGCTCCATGGACGCGTTCGCCTCAGCCCAGGTTACGCACGATGTGCGGCCCGAGAGCGTTCGCGGCAGGCCGTGGCAGGTGCCGCCATAACGCGATGAAAGCCCGGTATTTTGGATTGAGCGGATTGTTCTGCGGAACGTCGGTGCGCGTAAGCAGCTTGTATTCGTACGCCAGCGGCGTAGGCTCGAAGCCCCAGTTCTTCTTGAAGTCGAACGGCCCGGTACCGCGCTTGCTTCTGCCGTAATCGAACACGCGGACCCCCCGCTCGCAGGCGCGCCGCATCAGCTCCCAATACTTGAAATCGTTGGACGCGAGCTCGCGGGCATCGGCAATATCGCCCGCGTAGTATGGCAGCACCTCGTCTTTGAAGTAGAAGCTCAATACGCCGCTCACCGGCCGTCCATCCGGCGTCGACAACCGTCAGGACTTCGCAACAGTCGCCGAAAACACGGCGCAGCGCTGCAAAATAGCGCTTCGCGAACGGCGGTGTTCCGTGGCGATGGACGTTGTCCGCGTAGAGCGCAAAGAATCGGTCAACGGTGTCGTCGATTTCACTGCGCAGCCCATGCTTGATTCCCTTGCGGACCATGGCGCGCTGCTTGCGCGGTATCGCCTGCAGGTTCGAGTCGACGTCGGCAAACAGGTTCTTGCGAAATGTGACGTAGAGCTCCTGGCGTGGCCAGGCCGGGCATTTGACGTTGCGATTCCGGAGTTCGAGGTGCTCCACGCCGAGCGACTGTGCAAGCTGGGTGGCCGCCTCGATGAGCGCATCTTCGACATCGGCACCGTCTGCCGCGGGTCCCCCGTACGCGCAAAACGGCAGAGAAACCAGGGCGTGTCCGAACAGGCGGCTCTTGACTTCCGCGAGCGGCAGTATGCCTACGACCTCGCCGCGGCGTTCGGCAATGCGGTAGTGCGTCCGATGGCGAAACACATCCTCGATGATCTCGCGCCAGCCGATGCGATGGAAGAAACTCGCGTCGGGGCAAGTGTGGACAAATGCTTCCCACCGTTGCGTGTCTGCAGGGTCGAATGCACGCACCGTGATCTCGTCCACCGCAGGGTTCTCTCGAGCGGCTGGCTTGGTTGCAAGCTCCATCAGCCGCCGCCGAGAAAAAGCCGGTCAGCGCGATCCCAACGAAAGTCGGCGAGGAGTCGTCGCAGCCGCGGTTCCATTTGCCTGAGGTTGAGGTAGTGGCGAAACCGCGTCTTCATTCGAGCACCCGGGACACGAGGCTGTTCCGGGATCCAGCTCCCAGGGATGGAAATAGAACATCGCGGGCTGACGATCGACTGCGTTGATGCGCCGGAGTGACCAGCGCGAGACCCCATAGGGCAGCAGTCGAAAATAACCACCGCCGCCGGCCGGCCAATTGGCACGAAAGATACGCACTGTCGCGATTGGAACCTCGAGCAGACCCGGCGTCATCTCATGTGCGAATCTCGGGCCGTCCGGCATCCCGTAGTGATCGTGCCGAATCGGATACACGCTCGAGCTGTAGCGGTATCCCGCCTCGGCAATGCATTCGCACGCCCAGTGGTTCTCCCGGCCGACGGAAAAACTCGGCGCGCGATAGCCCTTCATTTCCTGGCCCGATATGTCTTCGAGCACGGCCTTGGCGAGGCGAATATCGGCAAGAAACTCTTCGCGTTGCTGCTCCGTCGCCCGATGGTGCGCGTACCCGTGGCTGGCTAGCTCGTGCCCCGCATCTACAATACGACGAACCAGTTGCGGATAACGTTCGGCGATCCAGCCCAGCGTGAAAAACGTTGCTCGGACCTCGGCCTGGGCGAGCAAAGACAGAATCCGGTCGATGTTCTGCTCGACGCGGCAAGGGAGCACCTCCCAGTCCCGCCGCGGGATATGCTCAGCGAACGCCGAAACCTGGAAATAGTCCTCCACGTCGATGGTGAGCGCATTGACGATTGTGGTTTCCGGTTGCGCCATCTGGTTCATGCGCGCGCCGCGATGTGAACGAGGTCGCGCCGCGCCAGCCACGCCGCGAGATGCTGCTGCGATCCGCTCCGCGGCGCGCCCATCCCAAAGCTCGGGAACGCGACCGCGCTTGCCTCCGGTGAGCGAGTATCTCGTCCACGCATTCGAGGACACGTTCCCGGTTGCGGCCAACGAGCGTATTCGTCCCCTGCACCACCGTGATCGGACGTTCGGTGTTGTCGCGCATCGTCAGGCACGGTACCGCGAGCGCCGTGGCCTCTTCCTGGATGCCGCCGGAGTCTGTCAGTATCAGCCGCGCATCGCCGGAGGAGGCCGAGCATCTCGAGATAGCCCTTGCGGCGGCAGCAGCGCGATACGGACATTATCCAGCAGAGCCGACAGACCCAGTCGCTCGATATTGCCGCGCGTGCGCGGATGGATAGGCCAGACCAGGGGCAACCGTCTCGCGACATCGCTCAGGATGGCGAGCGACTCGCGCAGCGCATCCTCCTGATCGACATTCGACGGTCTGTGAAGCGTGACCAGCCCAAAGCCGGCAGGGTTCGCAAGAAAATCGGCGTCCACGCCTTCGTGCGCCAGCGTATCGACAGGTGAAACGGCTCGCTTCTGGTGCTGCAGCAACGAGTCGATCATCACGTTGCCGACGAAATGGATGCGTTCAGGCGGAATTCCCTCGCGCGCGAGATTGTCGGCAGCCGCTTCTTCGGTTGTGTACAGAAGATCCGCGATCTGGTCCGTCAGCACGCGATTGATTTCCTCGGGCATGTCGCGGTCGAAGCTGCGCAGCCCCGCTTCGACATGGACGACCGCGACGCGTTTCTTGCTCGCGACCAGGCTGCAAGCGAGCGTCGAGTTCACATCGCCGACCACGATGACGCAGCTCGGCGACAAATCGTCGAGCACGGGCTCGAAGCGTCGCATGATATCGGATGTCTGTACCGCGTGGGTCCCCGATCCGACCTCCAGGTTGATATCGGGCGCCGGCAATTGCAGGTCCACGAACAGCTTCTCGTTCATCGCGGTGTCGTAGTGTTGACCGGTATGAACGAGCATGGCGGTCGGCAGGTCCCGCCGCGCCGCAAACGCGCGGACCAGTGGCGCCATCTTCATGTAATTGGGTCGCGCACCGACGACACAGACCAGCGGGCCCCTTGCCGGCAGCATGTCGCCCATCATCGCCCCGCCGGAGTGCCGGGATTGTTGATCTTGTCGGGATGCCGCATCGTATGCAGCAGGTCAATCGCGACGCTGACTGTTTTTTCGAGGCGATCGATCCGCTCTTCGATTCGGCGGAAATGCTCTTGCCAGGTGGTCGGGTCCCTGTGCCCAAGCCAGTTTCTGCCTGACCAGGGCCTTCATCATTCGCGACGAGCACCGGTCCAAGCGTCGCATCGGGTCCAAGCTCCTCACGCATTTCGCGCGCGATCGCCTGCGCATCGGCCGTGTCCAGAGCATGCTTCTCGGCAAGGAAGCCTGCGAGCAACAAGCGGTTGCAGAGCGTATTGATGCGTCGAGGAACACCGCCCGTGAGCATGTGTATCTGGTCGAAGCACCCGCGCTCGAAACGCGGGTCTCCAGTCCATCCGACATGCTTCAGACGGTGCTCGATGTAGCCTTGCGTTTCGTCTTTGTCGAGCGGTCCCAGGTGATACGACGCAATGACGCGTTGGCGAAGCTGCTGCATATACTGTCCGTGCATCATCGTGCGCAGCTCCGGCTGGCCGATCAAAAAGCTCTGCAGCAATGCCTTGTCTTCCAGCTGAAAATTGGACAGCATGCGCAGTTCCTCGATCGCCTGCGGCGTGAGATTTTGCGCTTCGTCGACGATAAGCAGGGCGCGCTTGCCATCGACGGCCAGCTTGCAGAAAAAAGCCTCCAGCGATCCGAGCAGGACGGCCTTGCCGACCGTCCGAACGGGAAGCCCGAAGGCAATCCCGACGGCGCGCAGGATGTCGTCGGCGTCGAGTCGCGTGCTGACGAGCTGCGCCGCAACGACCTGGGTGCTATCGAGCTGCTCGAGCAAGCTGCGGACGATCGTCGTCTTGCCGGCACCGATCTCTCCGGTGATGACGATGAAACCCTCGCTCTGGTAAAGCCCGTACTGGAGATATGCGAACGCGCGCTTGTGCCCTCGGCTTCCGAAGAAAAACGCCGGATCCGGGTTGAGCTGGAAGGGCTTGCCTGTCAGCCCATAGAAGGTTTCGTACATCGGACGGCTACCGGAATGTGTGGGATAGACCGAATAGCACCGCAGCCTCGTTGTAACCGGTACCTTGGTCGACGTGCTGAACCTGGTACCGGACGCTGCCATTGACGGTCGTGTTCGGCGACAGTGGCGTGGACAGGCCGATCGTGGCGTAACCTTGCCGGCTCGTTGCGCTGAATCCCAGCGTATCCTGCGGCAAGTTGCTCTCCGTGCGCGAGACCGTGCCGCTGGCCACCAGCTGTAGCGACGGCGTGAGGTTATGCGTCCAGACGATGTTGGTGCCCACCTGCGTATTGTCGTTGAATCCGGCAATAAACCCAGGGAGGTCATTGCCGGACGCGGTAATCGGCTGCTGGCGGAGGTAGAACGCGGTCAGGAAGATGCTGTTGCGCGCTCCGAGCAGCCCGACCGATCCACTGGCTTGTGTCTGCAAGGTAATCTGCTGGGTATAGAGGTTAACAGGGCTTGACAGCGAAGTCGGCAGTCCGCGGCTGTTGATGAACTGGTCGACGGCTGCCTGGCGCTGCGCGGGGTCTGGGATGCTCGACAGCAAAAGCTGATTCACGATGGACGAGACATCGACGCCTGCAGGCAGCGTCCCGATTTGCTGCGGGTAGCTCGTGATGTTTCGCGATGCGTTGGCCTCCCAGACCGACAAGGGCGTGCGGTGGGCAAAGTTGAACAGATAAGACGAACCAAAAAATCGATGCTCCCACAACGCTTCGACATTCGTGCGCTCGGTGGGGTGCCAAGTCGCGCCGACGCCATAAATCGGTCCGCTTGAATGCGTCAACGTATAGTCTTCGTTCTCGTATCCGCCGCTCACGCGGAGCTTGAGCTGTGGGTCAGGGCTGTGTTCGAGGATTAGCCTGCCCAGTTGGGTCACTTGCGGCTGCTGGGAAGTAAACGTTACCGACGACCGGTTATATTCCAACACCCAACCGAGCTGAGGATTGTGTCTTGCGACGTTGGCCGTCAATTGATTGGTGTACGAATTGTTGACCGACAGCGGCGTGCCGTTAAGCGTGGACCAGATGTTGTCGTCGCGCACCGAGTATTGGACGTCACCGGTCGTGCCGCCTCTGATATACGGGCTCACACGATACGACGCGCTCTGGTAGCGATTTTGCGTCGCGTTGGCCAGGCCCTGGGGCTGGGCGCCGAACGGCGTGAAATACTGGGGCGATGCGTCGACTGCCCCTTCGACGAAAAAGAAGTTTTCAACCGCCTCCACGTTTCCCAGCAGATTCGCTTGCACGTACGCCGTGTTGTTTTCCGCACCGGTCTTGACGTATAGCAGGATTGGGACACGCGACCGATCCCAGTGAGGCTGACCCGACGCCCGGTCTCGTTGATCACGACGCCCGGCGTCAACTGCGAGACCAGATCACCTTGCTTGCTTCCCGAAGGTGCCAGGTTAACGTTGTTGGTCAGCGTTTCCTGGATGCTAAAGGTCGGCATGATGTGAAATGTTTCCGCGCTGACCGTCACGCAGGAAGACGCGAACACCGCCGACAGTATGACCGCCGAGACTGTTTGTCCCCTAACCCTGTGCCCAGGAGAGGTGACCGACCGAAACCTTCTAACTCTTAGCGAGGTGCAGGGATTCGCAATGGCGGTCACCTGAGGACAACCCATCAAGTCTGGACGTCGTCTGCGTAATAACCGTAATAGCTGCCGACTTCGGTCCGGCTCGCCTTGTTGAGCATCATCAGGACGACCTCGCAGCTCTCGATCGTGGCGAGCGCCTGATTGACTGCATGTTGCGATGTGGCGTCGGCAGCAACCACCATCACGATTTGTCCCATGTGCGTCGCCAGCACGCGGGCTTCCGTCGTGGCGAGCAGCGGCGGCGAGTCGAAGATGATGATACGGTCCGAGTAGCGCGACGCGAGCTCGCGCAGAAGCGCTGCCATCTGCGCGCTTGCAAGCAGTTCCGTAGAGCGGCGCTGGGGCGTACCTGCAGGCAATATTGTCAACTTCTCGACATTGGTTCGGATGAGTGCGTCTGCGACGTCCACGTCATCGCGGGTCAGCAGATCGAGCAGACCGGGCTCATTCGGAATTCCAAGCAGCTCTGGCACCGAAGGGTGAGCGACATCGCCGTCGACAAGCAGCACCGTACTGTCGAATTCCATTGTCACGCTCATCGCCAGGTTCAGCGCGGTGAAGGTCTTCCCTTCCCCAGGCACGGCGCTTGTTACCATGACGAGGTTCGGATTCCGCCCTTTAGTCCCGGTTTTGCTGAGAGCATTCCGGATAATCGGACGCTTGATGACCCGGAACTCGTCGGCGAGCTGCGATTTCGCCGCATCCGGCGTCAAGTAGCCACGTGCCCTCAGTTGGGCGAGATTGATTTCGACTGCGCGCGTATGGGGCGCCCGCTGCGCCGGGGTCGGTCGCTCAGTTAACGCGAACGGGTGGGTCTCGAGGGCGCGCACGACCGCTTCAGGGGTTGGGGTTCGCTCGCCGCTACCCCCATGAGTAGCCTCGCTGGCGGTGGCCTCCGGCAATGTCGCGCCGGCACGTCGCAACTCCTCCAGGCGTTTCGCTGCCTGTTCGATCAGACTCATTGATCGCTCCTCACGCCACGCGTCCAATGAAATGGGTCACGATGAACACGGCAGTAAACGACACCAGCAAGCCTCCGAGACAGCCGGCAAACAAATACGCGCTGCGCCTCCGCATGCGCAGCATTGCAGCACTCGGAAGCATCGACACCATCCCGACGATCGGTCTTTTGGTCGTATCGCGCAGCGAGGGTGCGTCGTGAAATATGGGCATTACCTCACTTGCAACAAATGCCGCCATGAAGCCAGCCGCTAACGACCCTAGCAGCGCGAACCCCAGCAGCAGCGGCCTGTTCGGCGCGACTGGCTCAGGAGTAACCCTGGGCGGATCAATGATACGAAACTGTGGACCGCCGGAATCCTGAACGTCAATGCCCATACCCGCAGCCTCGCGTCGTGACAGCAAACTTTCATACATCCTCTTCTGAATGTCGTAGTCGCGCATCATCTGGCCATATTCCTGTTCGATCTCCGGCACGAGCTGCGCTTGTGCCTTCAGCTGGGCGTATTGACTGCGGTAGCTGGCGAGCCTCGAGCGTGTCGAGGCGACCTGCGCCTCGGCATCGGCCAAGGAGACCCGAAGTTGCTGAAAGACCGGATTGCGCTCCGCCGAAGTCGGCGCCGATTTTCCTGTTGTCGCCCTTTGACGTGCGTCGAGCTCGGTACGCCGCTGCTCCTCCAATTGTCCGATCAGGCGCTTGATGGCGATGACATCGGGGTGCTCGTCCGTATACTTCAGCAAGAGAGTATCCAGGTTCCCCTTCAGCGCTGCGAGCCGACCGTCGATTGCCAGCGACGACCTCAGCGGGCTGTGATGGCGACGTGTCAGGCAGGAACGTGGCCGTCTCGCCCTCCAGTTCCTTTCGGTATGCATCGCGCGACTGCTCTGCGGCCTCCAACTCAAGTTTGGCGGCTTCAATGTCACCATTCAGTCTTCCCAACCGGTCGAAATAGCCCTGTCCGCGATCACCTATGCCCATGTACTTGAGCTTGAATGCCTTGAGGCGGTCTTCATACCCTTGCAGCACCTCGACGTAGCGCTTGATCTGGTCGTCGACGAACTTAACCGCGGTCCGCGAATCCTGTCGCTTATCACCGAGGCTCGACTCCATAAATATCGTGAGCAGCGACTGGACAACCTTCTGGGCGCGCTCTGGCCTCGTATCGCGATAGCTGATGACATACAAATTCCCCGACGCGCCCCCCAGCCGAATAGCATTCGTGACCTCATCGATCAGGGAGTTGCGCGCACCGTCGCCCTTGATGCCGAGATCGAGATCGGCCATCCGCACGAGTCTCTCGACGTTGGGGCGACTGACCAACGTCCGGCTGATCAACGCCACTTGCTGGTCGATGTTGGGCGAGATCGCAAGTCCAGCGAGCAGCGGCTTGAGCAATGTCTCCGTGTCGACGTAGAGGCGCGCGCTGGCTTCGTATTTGTCAGGAATGCGATAAATCATTGTAGTCGCGACAATCGCGACAAGCCACGCGACCGCGAGCCCAATCCAGCGTCGGTGCCACATGCCGCGCAGGTGAAGCAACACCATCTGTAACAACTCAGTCATGCATCAATCCGGTTTGGTTGCGATTGAAAGGGATGCCGCGACGCCTAGAACCAACTCTGGGGGATGATCAGAATGTCACCTGGACGCATATCGACGTTTGCCGTGATGTCACCACGCTTGACAAGATCGCGGAGACGCACGCTGTAGAGCTTGCCGCCGTCGCTGGTGCGGAAGATGCGCGCGCCGTTGCCATCCGCGAAATCAGTGAGCCCCCCCACGGCGATCATCACATCGAGCAACGTCATTTGCGAGCTATAGGGAAGAACTTGTGGCTTCGTTGCTTCGCCGATGACCCGCACTTGCTCGCCGGGCGGCCCCGCGAAGCTGGTGACGACCACCGTGACGACCGGGTCGCGAACGTACTTGCCAAGCGCCTGTTCCATGTCGCGAGCGAGCTCGGTCGGCGTTTTGTCGAGCGCTGGAAGGTCATCGATCAGCGGAGTCGTGATTTTCCCGTCGGGTCGAACCGGCACGCTCATGGACAGCTCAGGATTCCGCCAAACGATGACATTCACGATGTCGCGGGTGCCGATGTGGTAGTTGTAGTCGGAGACAGTGGATTGGACCGGTGCGGCTGGATATTGCGTCGCGCAGCCGGCGATGAATGCGACGAGCACGGCGCTAATGAAGCCGGTCACGATACGAAATTGCTCCGATGTCGCGGCGACGAAGGTATTCGCGTTTGGCTTCATGCTTTCTCCTCTTGATGAGTGACGCATCGAAGTTTAGCATCCGTGCACTGCAAGGCCGGCATAACGTGTCGGCGCGTAGACCTATATTTTATGCGATTTTCATGGGTTAGGTGTCACCTGTCGTCATCCGCCAAGAAGCGC
Organism: uncultured beta proteobacterium; assembly: GCA_963829375.1. GTDB lineage: Bacteria > Pseudomonadota > Gammaproteobacteria > Burkholderiales > Casimicrobiaceae > PALSA-1003. Next base: position 150,222 of record CAWHIS010000022.1, read on the forward strand.
AGCGGCATTGGCGTTCAACGAGTTTGCCGCGGAACATCTTGCATCACGAAAGTTCGAAGAAGTCGGTTGTTTACAGCGTGTGGCGAACAAAAGCGAAATGATTACCGATGTTGATGTCGTCGAAGTTGTGTCGAATTCGACCTCGAACTCATCGGAAGATGCAATCACCCAGCAGAGGTCGCATCGCGACGGGAACATGGCTTCTCGCAAATGCGCGCGCAGCTGTCCCGTGGCGAGGATGCGTCGCTCGATCGCAAACACAGCAGACAGTCGACCGAGCTGATGCGGTCGCGTGCATCGCATCCGATCCAGCAGCCTGTAGCGAACAACACAAGACGCCCGTCTTGGACGCGCGGGCACTCGACGTACAAGCGACAGAGCCACGCGAAGTAAGTTCCGGTATTGGGCAATTCTGGCACTTGCGCGGTTCCGAATCCGCCCACGCGGGCAGATGGAATCCGCGACGCGGATCTTTTTCCATAGGGGCTTGCCCAACGGCTGTCAGGTTTCTTTACATAACCTGTGCAGGACAGAGGGTGCATGACAGAACTATGCTATAACCTGTTGAAAATGATATGGTTTTTACAATGCATTTCGGCACGGCACAAGCTTACTTAAGGCGCGAGGCTCGCCTATCTGAGAAATGATACGCCAGGTGAGCAAATATGGCTCTTCAGGTCAAGGGGGGAAAATGCAAAAGAACCGTTTAGCTTTCGACGTGTCGTTCTGGCCGGCACTGCAGCCGCCGCGTTCGGCTCTAGGCAGGCACGGTCCAGTCTGCACCGATGCTGGTCTCCGACGGGTTATGCAAGCGCGCCCAATGGGGGCGAGAATGTTCACATCGTCCTTGACGTCGCCGTCGATCGACAGGGACATCTTGGCGGGCGGCTTCACGGGAACGCAGACAGATCTGCTCTTTCCCAGCCCGTCCACGATCCTGTTCTGGTGCTTCGAGCTGGATCAGTTCTTCGGTTTCGGTGGCACGTATACGGACTACGCTGCGACGACGGTAAGCGACCCGGCTGCGAACTTGGCCTTGGCGGAATTGTTCACCGAGGTCTTTGGCGGATCGGCGGTTTCGGCGCCCATATCCGACGCCACGTCTGCCGCGGTCCAACTTGCGGTGTGGGAGATTCGATACGACACCGGGAATGCCAGCGGGTACCATCTCAACAATGGTTCCTTTACAGCAACCGGCGGCTTGGGAGCGGTTTCCACGGCGCAGACGTTGCTTGACAATTTGGGCTCGCCGGGGAATCAGCCCTCGAGGTACAACATCACACTCCTCGCCAGTCCGAGTTCGCAGGATTTCATCACCGCGACACCGAGGCCTCCGTTCCTGACGCCTGAGCCCTCGCTTCTGTCTCTGCTCGGCGTGGGGTTGACGGCGATGCTTCTTGCCATGCGACGCCGGATAGGAGGACGGGTTTAACGGCAACTCTTACTCGTTGCTCGTAAAGGCCGGAGACGCAACGCGCAAGGCGTCGGACAATCGGTTGAACGTGAGAAGGCTGCGAGATTATTTCGCAGCCTTTTTTTTGCGTCAGCGCGCGCTCCGTTGCCGACACAAATCCGTCGAGTCCCGCAGACAGGAACTGGCGCGGGTTACGATAGCTCGCCAATCGCGAGTCGCCCCCGGATTGCCCTGAGCAACGCTTCGGCGCCGCGCTCGACCAACTCGAGAACGTGTTCGAAATCGCGCGGGCCGCCGAAATAGGGATCGGGGACTTCGACCACACTGCTTTTGCCATCCACCGCGAGCATGAGCCCGAGATGTCCGCGGTAACTGATCGGCCGCATCGTCTGCAAGCACCTCCAGGTTGTGCCTGTCCATCGCCAGAATCCAGTCGAAGCGCGCGAAATCCGGCGCGCTCGATCTTGCGTGCGAAGTGCGGTGGTAGATCGTAGCCATGACGCCGGGCCACGGAAATGGCGCGCGGATCGGGCGGCTGGCCGATTTGCGATTCGTGCGTTCCGGCCGAGTCGATCTCGACTCGGTCCAGCAGCGCCTGCGTTGACGACGTGCGCGCGAAACACGCCTTCAGCAAGCGGGTGATCGGCAGATATTGCCCATGCATACAAAGAGCACTGCAGCGCGGCGGGCGCACTGGCCGGCGTCATACGCGCGACCTTGCGGAGCGCCGGTCACACCCATCTACTGCATGAACCAGCCGTGGCTGACGACGAGCGATTGACCGGTCAGCGCGTTGGACGGGAATGACGCGAACAGCAGTGCGACCTCGGCGACGTCTTCGACGGTCGTGAACTCGCCATCGACGGTTTCCTTGAGCATGACTTTCTTCACGACGTCTTCTTCCGAGATGCCGAGCTCCTTCGCCTGTTCTGGAATCTGCTTCTCGACCAGGGGCGTGCGGACGAATCCCGGGCAGATCACGTTGGCGCGCACGCCGTGCGCAGCGCCCTCCTTCGCTACGACCTTCGCGAGTCCGATCAGGCCGTGTTTGGCGGTCACGTAAGGTGCCTTGAGCATCGAGGCTTCCTTGGAGTGCACCGACCCCATGTAGATCACGCTGCCGCCGCGCCCGGATTTGTACATGTGGGGCAGGCACGCGCGCGTGGTCAGGAACGCGCCGTCGACGTGGATCGCCAGCATTTTCTTCCAGTCCGCATAGGTGAAGTCCTCGAGCGGATGCACGATCTGGATGCCGGCGTTGCTGACGAGAATATCGACCCCGCCGAAGGCAGAGACCACGGCGGCGACCCCATCGTTGACGCGCTTTTTCGTCGGTGACGTCCATCATCACGCCCATGGCTTTGCCGCCACTTGTGTTGATCTCGGCGGCAGCCGCGTCAGCGGCGGATTTGTTCATGTCGGCGATGGCGATCTTGGCACCTTCACGCGCGAAGATGATGGCGATCTCCTTGCCGATCCCGCTGGCTGCGCCAGTAATAATCGCGGTCTTGTCTTTGAGTCTCATCGTGTTCTCCTATTATTCCGTTCACAATCAATACGCACACGCTGGTTGCGTCGCCCCGGCGCAGGCCGGGGCCTAATTCAAGATGCAGATTGGGTCCGGCCTGCGCCGGGACGTCCTATTTGTTGTCTCATCGAAGTGGAGACCGAATCAGGCGAGGTAATCGTGAATCACGGTGCCGAGGCCCAGCGTGAGGTCAGTCTGGATATGCACGCCTGAAATCACTTCGAGCACAGGCAGTTGAGCGACGGGCGCGAGCGCGTGGTGAAACAGTTCGATTGCTGCCGGGCCTTCCCACGCGCCCTTGACGGTGATCTCCTCGCAGAAGTAGCGCACGAGCTCACAGATGCGTGGCGTTCCGTCGACGTGCGGGATGATCTTGATCAGATAATTCGGCGCGGACAATGAAGCAAGAATCTTGTCACTCGCGAGTGGACGATGCTTGTAGCCCATGGTCGCGACCGCCACAGGAACCGGACCGTACCGCAGCACGCCGAGCAATGTGTCCTTTTCGACGGTCAGTTTGGGCGCTGCGAGTTTCTTGGGAAACCCCCAGAGCTCGCGCCCACCGGCGATGGGAGCTTCATCGTCCAGGAACATGGCGTGGACGTATCCACCGGTCTTGCCCTGGAAGCTGACCGGGATGACCTGACCCGACTCGGTGTAGTCGCCGAAACCGGTTGAGTCCGGCATGCGGATGAATTCGAACTTGACCAGCGGTTGCGTGAATTCGAGAGGCGCCGGAATGACCGCACGCAGCGCATCGGGATCGGTGCGGTAGGTGACAATGAAAAACTCGCGATTGACGAATCGATACGGTCCCGGCGGAAACGCCGGGTTCGTCAGCGGCATCGCATAGGCGCGGGCTTTGACTTCGTCTTCAGTCACGATGCGGCCTCCTGTGCGTAGGAACGGCTCAAACGGAGAGGTCGAATGCGCGTACGCCGTCGACGATTTCGGTGGCGTTGAGCCAGTCCGGGTGCGAGCAGGTTCGCCGGACGTCTTCGAGACCCGCCTCCCAGTGCAGGCGCATGGTGCCGCGCGAAAATTCGTAGTCCTTGGCGCTCGACGCGGAATCCAGGCGCCGGTTGATCAGGTGCATGATCGTGACGTGGCGCTTGTGATCGGCCAGTGGCTTGAGGAGCTTGAAATCAGGATCGTCGCGCAATTTTGGCGGCAGCTTCGTCAGCAACCGGCCCAGCGCAACCCGCATGTCTTCGAGTTCCTTGACGCGATTGGTGTTGAAGCGCGTCTTGCTCGAGTACTGGATATCCTTGGCGCGCTCGAGGACCTGATCGAGACTGGCCGGCAACTCGCCTTTGGCGCTGAACAGATCGACCTGGACGATCATCGCGCTGATCCGTGGCGAATCGTCGAGCACGTACCATAGCGGCGAATTGGAGACGATGCCGCCATCCCAATAGAATTCTCCGTCGATCTGCACTGGTGGAAAACCTGGCGGCAACGCCCCGCTCGCCATGATGTGTTCCGGTACGATGGTGTCGACGCGGTTGTCGAAATATTTGGAGTTGCCGGTGTGCACGTTCGCGGTGCCCATCGACAAGCGCACGGTCTTGCCATTGATCAGATCGAAGTCGATGAGGCGAAGCAACGTTTCGCGCAGTGGTGATGTGTCGTAGACGCTGAGCGCTTCCGGGCTGCCGTCAGGCTGCAGATACGGAGGCGGCATGCGCGGCGTAAAGAAACCCGGGACGCCGAAGGCCATCGTCGCTGTCGCGCTCACCCGATTGAAAGCCATGCGCAGCGGGTCGAGAAACGCCGGGGGGAACAAGCGGCATCCCCGATGACACCTGGTCCCAGAAATCGCGCAACCGCTCGATGCGCCGTTCCGGCGGATTGCCTGCGATCAGGGCGGCGTTGATCGCGCCGATCGAAACGCCGGTGACCCAGTCGGGCGTGACGCCCCTTTCGACCATGCCTTCGTACACCCCGGCCTGGTACGCGCCGAGCGCGCCACCGCCTTGCAGCACGAGGATCCGATGGTCGTGCTTGGGGATGCGCAGCGCCGCTGGTGCGGCTTTTCGCCGTGTCGCCATGATCTGTCCTGCCGGGATTGGTGCGGTGCAATATTAGCACGCCAATAGGCCGATGATGCGCGTGCGGCCACCGAATCGTTCAGGCCGCGGCACGCCTACTGGGCCACCGCAACTCCGAACAGCTTTTCCTTCAGTCGATACAAGATGGTCGCGCAACTCGGCCGCCTTTTCGAATTCGAGGTTCTTCGCGGCGTCCATCATTTCGCGTTCGATGCGCTTGAGCTCGCGCTCCAGATCCTTCTCCGGCATCGCCTCGTATCTCGAATGCGCCTGGGCGGCCTTGAGCTGCTTGCGCTCTTCGTCGACATCGTAGACACCGTCGATGATGTCCTTGATGCGCTTGGTGACGCCGATCGGCGTGATGCCCATGCGCTCGTTGTACGCGACTTGCTTGGTACGGCGGCGATCCGTTTCGCCGATCGCCGCCTTCATCGAATCGGTCATCTTGTCCGCATACAGGATCGCCGTACCGTTGATGTGGCGCGCGGCGCGGCCGATGGTCTGGATCAGCGAACGCTCAGCGCGCAGGAAGCCCTCCTTGTCCGCATCGAGCACGGCGACGAGGGACACTTCCGGGATGTCCAGGCCCTCGCGCAGCAGGTTGATTCCGACGACCACGTCGAACTCGCCCAGGCGCAAGTCGCGGATGATCTCCACGCGCTCGACAGTGTCGATGTCCGAGTGCAGATAACGCACCTTGACGCCATGCTCGTTCAGATAATCCGTGAGGTCCTCGGCCATGCGCTTGGTCAATACCGTCACCAGCACGCGCTCACCGCGAGCCACGCGCGCGCCAATCTGCGAAAGCAAATCGTCGACTTGCGTCTGCGCCGAACGCACCTCGACGACCGGGTCGACCAGCCCTGTCGGTCGCACGACCTGTTCGACCACCTGGCCGGCATGTTGCTTTTCATACTCCGCCGGCGTCGCCGATACAAAGATCGTCTGCGGCAGCAATTTTTCGAATTCGTCGAAGCGCAGCGGTCGATTGTCGAGCGCGGACGGGAGGCGGAAGCCGTAGTTGACCAGATTCTCCTTGCGCGCGCGGTCTCCCTTGTACATCCCGCCGACCTGAGGAATCGTCACATGCGACTCGTCGACGAACACCAACGCACTCGACGGCAGGTAATCGACCAGCGTCGGCGGCGGTTCACCGGCAGCGCGCCCCGATAAGTGGCGCGAATAATTCTCGATACCTTTGCAGAAGCCGATCTCGACCATCATTTCGAGGTCGAAGCGGGTGCGCTGCTCGATCCGCTGCGCCTCGATCAGCTTCATCTGCGACGCGAAGAATTCTTTCTGCTGCGCGAGCTCGACCTTGACCTTCTCGACCGCATCGAGCACTTTCTGGCGGCCGGTCACATAGTGGCTCGACGGAAACACCGTGAAGCGCGCGAGCTTCTGGCGGATATGCCCGGTCAACGGGTCGAACAGTTGCAGCGGATTCGACTTCGTCGTCGAATAAGGACAGTCGCACCGCGTTGTCGGCGTGTTCCGCCGGAAAGATATCGAGCACGTCGCCGTGCACGCGAAACGTCCCGCGGCGGAAGTCCGAGTCGTTGCGTTGGTACTGCATTTCGGTCAGTCGCTTGATCGCGTCGCGCTGCGACAGCACGTCGCCCTGCCGCAAGTGCAGAATCATGCTGTGATATTCGGACGGGTCGCCGATGCCGTAAATGGCCGAGACCGTCGCGACGACCACGCAGTCTGGACGCTCCAGAATCGACTTCGTCGCCGACAGTCGCATCTGCTCGATGTGTTCGTTGATCGACGAATCCTTCTCGATGTACAGGTCGCGCGAAGGGACGTACGCCTCGGGTTGATAGTAGTCGTAGTAGGAAACGAAATACTCGACCGAGTTGTTGGGGAAAAACTCGCGGAACTCGGAATACAGCTGCGCCGCGAGCGTCTTGTTCGGGGCCAGCACGAGCGCCGGGCGCCCCGTCCGCGCGATAACGTTGGCCATCGTGTAGGTCTTGCCTGACCCCGTTACCCCGAGCAGCGTTTGATAAGCAAGGCCGTCGCCGAGTCCTTCCAGGAGTTTTTCAATTGCTTCGGGTTGGTCGCCGGCGGGCTGGAACGGTTGATGCAGCTCGTACGGGCTGTTGGGAAAGGTGGCGATCATCTGTGTCTTTATCCCCGGCAATCGAACATTGTAGCGGATGACGAACGAGCGGCGCGAGGCTCGATCCAGCCCGAATTAGAAGCGGTTGGTGCCATGTTAAAATGCGCGCTTCACTCAGTCCAGACCATGCCATGAATGCTTCCGTTCCGTCGTCGCTGCTCGCCGCCGTCGAAATGGCCCCGAAGGATCCCATCCTCGGCGTGACCGAGGCCTTCAATGCCGACAGCAACCCGCGCAAGATCAACCTGGGCGTCGGAATCTATTGCGACGACAACGGCAAGGTGCCCTTGCTGGAATGCGTGCGCGACGCACAGCAGGCGATGGTGGCGAAGGGCGCGCCCCTTCCCTATCTACCCATCGACGGCATTGCCGCGTATGACAAGGCCGTGCAGCAGCTGGTATTTGGTGCCGAAAGCAGCGTCCTGCAAGAGGGCCGTGCGGTGACGGTGCAGAGTCTCGGCGGCACCGGCTCGCTCAAGATCGGCGCCGATTTCTTGCGGCGATTCCTTCCAAGTGCGCAGGTATGGATCAGCGATCCGTCCTGGGAGAATCATCGGGCGCTGTTCGAAGGTGCCGGGTTCAAGGTCAACCAGTATCCCTACTATGACGAGGCCACGCACGGCGTCGATTTTGCGGGCATGACGGCAGCGCTCGCCGCCGCCCCCGAAGGCTCGGTGATCGTTCTGCACGCGTGCTGCCACAATCCGACGGGCGCCGATCTGACGGATGAGCAGTGGTCGCGCGTGATCGAGATCGTTCGCGCACGCGGGCAGATTCCGTTTCTGGACCTCGCTTACCAAGGATTTGCCGATGGCATTGCAGCGGACGGCGCGATCGTCGGTCGCTTCGCAGCGACACCGGGGCCGCTGTTCGTCGCGAGCTCCTTTTCGAAGTCGTTCTCGCTGTACGGCGAGCGGATCGGGGCACTATCCGTCGTGGCGTCGAGTCGCGATGAGGCCGCGCGCCTGCTGTCGCAGATCAAGCGGGTCGTCCGCGCCAACTACTCGAATCCGCCGACGTTCGGAGCGCAGGTCGTTGCGACCGTTCTGACGTCGTCCGAGTTGCGGGCCAAATGGGAACGCGAGCTCGAGGGCATGCGCACGCGCATTCTGACGAATCGCCGCGCGCTGGTCGAAGCGTTGAGGAAGCGTATTCCAGACCGCGATTTCGGTTTCATGCTCAAGCAGCGTGGGATGTTTTCGTATTCCGGACTGAGCGCGGAACAGATCGCGCGCCTGCGCAACGAATTTTCGGTGTACGCGATCAGCACCGGCAGAATCTGCGTCGCCGCGCTCAATTCCCGCAACATCGACTACGTCGCGGATTCGATCGCCAAGGTGCTCGCCTGAGAGCGCGCGCAGGCTACGCGTTTTGACACTAGGGGCGCTTACGCTATAATTATTGGTTATTCGACGCGGGAATAGCTCAGTTGGTAGAGCGCAACCTTGCCAAGGTTGAGGTCGGGAGTTCGAGACTCCTTTCCCGCTCCAGGTTCTCCGAGGGAGGGCGCCCGCTCTCCCTTTCTGTTTGTGCTTTGCAGTCACCGCCCGGTGACTTGAGTGGAGTGCCGACCACCCGGCGGGGTGGCAGAGTGGTCATGCAGCGGCCTGCAAAGCCGTCTACGCCGGTTCGATTCCGACCCCCGCCTCCATAAAAACAAAGACTTATTGATGCATAGGCGGTAGTGGCGAGTGACGTTCACGACATGGCAACGCTACGCGAACTCCCCTCCGGCAAATTCAACGTACAGGTAAGGCGCGAAGGCCACCCTCCCCCTACCGGCACATTCCCGAACCGGACTGAGGCGAAGGCGTGGGCAACCAAGATCGAAGACGACATCAATCAGGGCAGGCACTACGGCTATTCGCGCCTAAAAACTCTGGCCGACGCGATCGATGCGTCCAAGGCAAGTCAGAGCTAGGATCAAGTCAGCGGACGACCGCAATCGGGACCTGACATGGCGGCACGACAACTTCGGCCAGCGCAGGCTGTTCGACTTCAAGGGTGACGTTGTCGACGAGGGCGGCGAAAGCGCCATCTTATCACGGCGCGCGCCAACTGCCATCGTAGTGCATTGCCCTAGATAGTTCGAGGAGTTCTACGAACGCTACGCGATCGCGTGGAGTGAGCTCGGACGTCGAGCCGCTTGCACCGGACCACCTGCTCGTGCTGATCGGCGCGTTGGTCGAACGGACGACTGCGACGATTCACTGACACGCGAGCGGTGGTCGCGCCCCCAGCTATTGGCCCACCGAGCCCTTATGCGAGCCGAAATAAACCTCCACTTCGGTGACCTTTCCGTTCTTGGTGCGAAGGAACTCGGTAGGCGGAACGCCGGTCCATCTATCGGTTGAAGTTCGTAGAGAACGAAGACCTCATTGCCCCGCTCAAATAGCTTCTCACTTTTTGGCAAAATGGCGCAAATCCATCACTCGCGATCGCGAGAGAGCCTACGTCAGGAAAACTGGGGTCAGGGATGACAAGCACAAGGGTCGGCTTGATCGGCGCGGGGCGGATGGCGCACGATCACCTTGCCAGTCTCATGGCCATGCCATCGGTCGCCGTGTCTGCGATCGTCGATCCGGACCGCCGAGCGGCACAGGCGCTTGCGCGTCAGGCTGGCAGTGCAGTTCGCGTGTTCCAAAGCACGCCGCAAGCCCTTGCCGCCCACGCGTTCGAGCGGGCGCATGTGGTGGTGCCGCCGCCCCTGCATGCCGTCATCGGCCGGCAGCTTCTGACCGCGGGCATTCACTGCCTGATCGAGAAGCCGATCTGCACCGACCCGACCGAAGCGGGCCAGTTGCAAGACATCGCGACATCGAAGCAGGTGGGTCTTGGTGTCAATCAAAACCTGGTGTTCCACCCCGCCCTGGTGAAGTTTAGGCGTGCGCTGGATGCCGGACAGTATGGCCGGCTCAGATTCGTTTCATTGGTGGTTGCGGTGCCGTTGGCGCAGTTGCAGGCGCGGCGCTTCGACCACTGGATGTTCGAACGGCCGTCGAATATCATCCTGGAGCAATTGGTACATCCACTCAGCCAGTTGGTCCACTTGCTGGGGCATGCCGAGATCGCTGCGGCCACGGCGTCGCCCGCAGTCGAGGTGGCACCCGACGTAGTCTTCCACAAGAGCTTCGACGTCACCCTTCAAAGTGCGCAGGGGCATGCCCAATTGCACATGGCATTCGGCGAGAGCTTCCCTGTCTGGCAGCTCACGGCGGTGTGCGATGACGGCATGGCCGTCATCGACTGTGTTCGCAACAGCATCTCTGCGTGCAAGAGGACGCGGTTCCTCGAAGCTGGTGACATCGCACTCAGCCTCGCGTCTCAGGGCGCGGCGCTGCTCGGACAATCCATCGCCGGCATTGGGCGCTATCTGGGCAGCCAACTGAGGCTAGTGCCACGCAGCGACGCGTTCTTCCGCGGCGTGCAGAGTTCTATCCAGGATTTCCATGCCGCCATCGATGCCGGACGCGCGCCTCTGTGCGACGGCCGCTTCGGTGCAACGCTCGTCGAGATGTGCCTGGCGATTGCTCGCCGCGCGAATGTCTCCGCCATGCCGGCGCGCGACCCGCCCACCGTACTGGCGCCGCGGGCACCGGTGCCGCATTTCGATGTCGCGGTATTCGGTGGCACCGGCTTCATCGGCAAGTCGCTTGTGCAGAAGTTGCTGTGCGCCGGTTACAGCGTTGCCGTTATCGCGCGCGGCGTGCGTGGCCTGCCGCGCTGTTTCAACGACGCACGGGTCACGCTCATCCGCGGCGACGTCACGAAACGCGAGGATGTCGTGCGCGGCATGGGCTGCGCTAGATACGTGGTCAATCTGGCGCATGGCGGCACTGCCGACACGCGCCAGGCCACGATCGATCTTGTGGCTGGCTCAGCCCGGACAGTGGACGAGGTGTGCCTGGACAAGCGCGTCGAGCGTCTTGTGCACATCAGTTCGATCGCGGCTTTGTACCTGGGTGATTCGTCGGACGTAATCGTGCCTTCCACACCCGTGACGAGCATGCACACCTGCGGTCGGACTACAGCGAGGCCAAGGCACAGGCCGAGCGGGAGTTGCTGGCGCGTACCGAACGCACGGTCTTCCGGTGACGATTCAGCGGCCCGGCATCGTGCTGGGAGAAGGCGCGTCGCCATTCCATTCCGGCTTGGGCCTGTTCAACAATGAAGCGCACTGCCTTGGTTGGAACCGCGGACGGAATCCGCTGCCGTTCGTGCTGGTGGACGATGTAGCATCCGCCATCGTAGCGGCACTTACGGCGACAACGATGTCGTCGGTCGCACCGACAACATCGTAAGCAACATCGGAATGTCGGCGAGCGAGTACATCGATGAACTGGGTCTCTGCTGGGGCGCCCCCTGCGCTTCCATGGGCAATCGCTACTGGTTCAGCTGTGCGTCGATGGGGAAAGTGGTCAATCAAGACGGCCGGTGGCAAACACCCGTGCCGACCGAGCGTGCGCAACTTCCTTTCGCGCGGCATGCCGGCCACGTTCGATACCTCGGAAACCGAGGCCGTGTTGAACTGGAAGGCCAACGACAACCGCAAAGTGTTCGTGGACCAAGGTATCGTCCGGCCGGCGCGCGCACTCCGCGACTGAGCCGCGATGCAGCGAATGCGCATCCTGCATGTGTTCTCCACCTTTGACGTGGGAGGGCCGCAGGTACGGATGGCACGGATGATTGCCCGCTGGTCCGAGCGCGGCGAGCCTGTCGAACACCTGATCTGCGCACACGACGGCAAGTATGGCGCGCGGGCATTGCTGCCCGCGGATGCACGGGTCACTGGCGCGCAGGACATGCCGCTGAGGCAGTCTAGGACAATGCGGCGTTTGCGTCGGTTGGGCAGCTGCCTTCGTGCCGCGCCGGTCGATCTGATCTGCACCCACAGCTGGGGCCGTATAGATGTCGTGATGGCGAATCGCCTGCTCGCCGGCCGTCCGCTGGTCCACCATGAAGAAGGTTTCGAGGTCGCCGAAGCATCGCGACAGAAATAGGTTGCGAACGCTCTATCGGCATTTGGCGTTTCCAGGCGCGAGCAAGATTGCGACAATGCTTTCGAGCTTCCAGTCCTGAAGTGCCAATTGCCTAGTCAAACTATCGGCAAGGTGGTAGGTGTGATAGGTTCCGGCGCTGGTGGACATTCGCGGCGGCACAAAAGGATCGGAAACTATGAAAAGAACGCTAAAGAATCTGGCAAGCAAGGTAGCTGATCGGATCGGACAGCGAGTGGGCGAGGTCGCTCTTACGGACGACCTCGCATATCGCGTCGCGCTCGAGTCTTGTCTGGTGGACAGAGACCTCAATGCTAGTCCTCATGTGCTCTTTCGCGGCGTGAGCGATGGATTCTGGCGTTGGCTCTTTACAGAGGGCTGCCGCCGTAACCGCGCGGTGCGCAAAGTGCTCCCCGGTGTGCCGGACGACGAAGTGCAGCTGACGTTTACCGGTTCAAAGGGAGACCACAACCTGAACGAAGCGTTTGCACACTACCAGTTCTTCCGCGACCTGTTTGAGGAGCATATCGGGCCTATCGAACGTTGCGAGCGGATTCTGGATTTCGGATGTGGATGGGGACGCATCATTCGTTTTTTTATGAAGGATGTGAACCCGGCAGTGCTGTGGGGCGCGGACCCGGTCCCCTCGATGATCGAAATATGCAAGAGAGACGTAAAGTGGTGCAACTTTGATCTGATCGGTACGGCTCCACCTACTCCATACTCTGACAATACGTTCGATTTCGTCTATAGCTTCTCCGTGTTCTCGCACCTCTCGGAAGAGAGGCACATGCGGCTCGTCAGTGAATTGCATCGCATTCTCAAGCCTGGGGGCTTGCTCATTGCGACGACAAGACCGCGCGAGTTCATCGTCGAATGTGCTGAGCTGCGGGGCAGACAAGATCTTGATTCAATCCACTTTGCCCGCCGCGTGAGCGCTGAAGCTTTTCCGGACACTGCGAAGTCGCTAGCAGATTACGACCAAGGCCTCTACTGTTTTACACAACTGGTGAAGGAAGGAGAATGGTCCTACTGGGGAGACACGGCGATTCCGGAGGCATACGTCTCGAAGCACTGGACGAAGCACGGGTTCGAGCTCGTCGACTTCGTAGCGGACGTACGGCGGTGTCCGCAAAATGCAATACTCGTTCGCAAGACCGAGGCCTTGCCGGCCGCCGGAGTGAACTGACCCGATGCTAAGCAAACGGCTCCGCCAGCGCAATGTTTAAACCGCCGGGAGAGGCGCACAGTGAATCGGAGGAGATGCGCGTGGAATGCATCGCTGCCCTAGCTCGCGCCGCCAACATTCTGGGCGAACTGGAGATCGCCCGGATCGATGCGATAGCGCGAGCCTAGCTGCGCCGGCGTCTCTTTCAGTTCATAGTGGCCGCACATGGCTATCAAGCGGCACTGTGGCGTTGCTGGTTGTTGGGAGCGCCAGTCGGCCGGAACAGTCCGCATTGATTGTATAGGCCGTGATGCGGAACACAGCGCAGAAGCGGGTCGCGGGTGAGCCAGCATTTTCATGACGTCATAAGACAGCGAGTAAAAGCCGATTCCGACCGAATAACACTGGCGGCTTCAAAGGCTAGAAAAGAGGGAGACATACGAACGCCTCGTGACGGCCTTTTTAGAGAAAGCTGCCGACGTTAGGCCCGAATCAGGATGGAACGCCGAAATCGAACGACTCATTGATAATATCGGGTAGCGTGGAAAGCAGCGGTAATTCGGCGTTGGGAACCATGAGTCCGGTCGCAGGGACTACCGACTGAAACAGGGGGCCATAGAGTGATCCGCGAGGAAGTCGGGGACGGTTTCCAAGAGCGCTGCCATAGGCTTTTCGAGGAATACGGCGCGGTCTTGGCAGGGTTGGTGGTAATGCAACTCGTCGTCTACAGCTATTTCTTTACGACGTTGATCTTCACCAACCATACGTTTCCGAATTCATGGGTCTTTCCCTACCCATCGTACAAGACCGAGGGTGAGGGGCGCTGGCTTGCCGATCTCATCATTTGGTTGCAAGGAGGGTCTGGTGTCCAGCCGTTCCAGATGGCCCTAGCGGCTGTTCTGCAGAGCGCCAATGGGGTTCTGTTCGCGCGCGTTGTTGGGCTTGAGAGGCGCCTTGACGTGATTCTTGCGGCGGCGTTCATTTGTCTGTACCCCGCATTCTTGGACAACTATTCCTTCGGAATGGATCATCTGACATTTGCCCTAGCGGACACGTTCGCGCTAATTGGAATCCTGTACTGTAGGGTCAAACCGCGCACAGTGTCGAATGGCGTTGTTGTCGCGGCCCTGTTCGTTCTCGCGCTGGCTTCGTATCAGCCAAAGATCGCCTTTGTGGGGCTACTTTGTCTCTGCTACCTTGCAACGTATCTCGTAGATGGGCGACGCCCTTTCTCCTCTACAGATGCGATAAGCGCAACGTCGTACGTATCCGCGATCTTCGTTGCAGCATGCGTCCTTTACTTCCTGTCCGCAAAGCTCACGATAGTGTATGACATTGGTGCCCGAGGCCATTTGAATTCACCGCGTGAGATGTGGAACCAAGCCCTTGCCTCATACACAGCGTTCTACCAACGCTACACCACTGGGGCGGACTATCTGCCCCACCTTCTACGCGCTCTTCCAAAGTCGGCCATTTTGCTAGGAGGTCTTGCTCTCTTGGGTATGGCGTATCGGCGTCACCGCATCGCGCTGGCCATGGTTGCAGGACTTCTTCTGGTGCTTCCGATCTTGCTGCGTGTTCCCCACATCATCAATCAGAACGCGTGGGAGGATGCAGGAAGAATCGATTTCGTCTACGGATACGCCCTGTTGTTATTCATGGCGTGTGGACTGCGGGTCACCGGGCTCAAAACTTTGCTCACGGCGATACTCGGAGTGTTTCTTTACTTCTTCGTCATTGTCGGAACGCAGGAGAGCAATGCTGCTGCCCTCAAGACGGTATACGATCTAAACATGATTAACCGAATTGCAACGCGCATCGAAAACGCGACGGGTGACCTGTACCAGAAAAAGCATGCACTCGTCGTTCTCGGGCGGTACCCGGAGTTCGCGCGATCAAAATACACGAAGTACCCGAACGCGCGGGTTCATGCGCAGACCTTTGCATTTGCGGCCTACCGCCAACCGGAGATTTTGAACTATTTCTTTGGCCGGGAAGTATTGATGCGTCCGACGCCATCGCAGATGGAAAGCGCTTTGGGTTCCGTCAAGGGGCGTCAACCGTGGCCAGCAACGGACGCGGTCTTCGTCTTGGACGACATCATCGTCGTCCTATTGCAGGAGTATTACCCTGACATTGATCGAACATGGACGACTCAACAATAGGAACACTTATCGGGCACGACAAAGGGGGCGCTCGAACACCCATAGTACCGAATCCCGAGAAGTTTCTTTACCCGTGGCACCCGTGGTTTGGTCGCTCTGTCTGGATGTTTTTGACGCGAGTGAATCACGGGCGGATGGTCGCCCACTGTGAGGATTGGAACCACGGCACGAGCATCGCGCTGTCGAAGTTCCGCTCTGGATGTTCGACACGACAGTTTGCTACCTGATGCGCTTGGCACCGATGCCAGTCGTGAACATCGAAGCTCTGCACGAGTTGGCGGGCCTCAGCCACGACCATGACCGCGAAACATTTTGACTGCATTCACTGACGGTTCAGTTGGATGTTGAGATTTCTATCGAAGGCCGATCCAAGATGTAGTTACCTCTGGACGACGATAACATTTTGTAGCCATCGCTCATCGGAAATGAATTCACGAAAACCAAAACGATCTGTCCAATGCTTCTTGACGTACTCAGCGGGAATACAAGTCTCGCCATAGAAAGTTTCGGGAAGCGCTTCGCCACCGCCCACCGGACTGTGACAGTACTCGCCTCGATCATATTGCTGTAGCGTCGCCTGCGTATCTTTGAATGCACGCAACGATCGTGGGTGGGTGCCCCTTTTGTCGCCGCCGATCCGAGCGCGTTCGCAGCGCTCGATGTATTCGCGCGGCCACGTTGTGGCGATGAGAAGCCCTCCTGGTTTTAGGATACGCCGAAACTCGCTCAGCCGGCGGTCATGCGCTGCTTCTGAAAGATGCGAAAACACCGAATAATAAGAAGATCGAATGAGTTGTCGGTAAGATGCGTCGGTGGCATCGAATTCGTCAGCGCGAAGTTGCACCACGGATTTGTCCTTTGCTCGATTCAATAGCCAACGGCATCACATCGACTCCGGTCAGGTTCCTCGAAGCCACATCTTTCATGAAAAACCTTAGAATCCTGCCCAACCACAGCTAAAAGTGAGAATCTTGCTGTCGGTATGGATTGGGCGGCTATATTTTTGTTTTGCCGCTAGCTCCTTGCATAGCAAGTACGCATCAAATCCTTCCCCGAGTGCAGTATCGCCGGCCCCGCCAATAAAGTTGATCTGCGTCTGGTTGTCGGGTAGGGTCGGCAAAGTTTCGCGGAAGATAGCAAATTTGCGCGATGAGCCAGTGTTGTACCACAAATTTCTCCGATGTAATGGCGAAAAAAGGGCGCGGCGCAAGAGGGCGTCGCGGTAGAGCAATCGATATGGCCATAACACTGTGCGGAACTTTAGAATAACGGATGAGCGGACGCATACCGAGGCCGGCGTGGCGCGAATGGGTGCCGTATTTGGAGAAAACATCAGTGCGGCTGAAGGAGCTTGCGGCCATGAAGCACAAATGGAAGCGACGGGATGAGCGAAGCTGATAACAAGGTACGGGTTATTGCGTTCTACCTGCCGCAGTATCACCCGATCCCGGAGAACGATGAGTGGTGGGGCAAAGGGTTTACGGAATGGAGAAATGTCGTCCGGGCGAAGCCGCTCTTCAAGGGACATTACCAGCCTCATTTGCCGGCGGACCTCGGATTCTATGATCTGCGCGTTCCCGAAACTCGGGAGGCACAAGCGGAACTGGCCCAGACGTACGGCATCACGGGATTCTGCTACTACCACTATTGGTTCAATGGCCGGCGCCTGCTGAATCGGCCCTTTGATGAGGTGCTTCGCACCGGCTCCCCGCGGCGGCCCTTTTGCCTCTGCTGGGCCAACGAGAACTGGACGCGACGCTGGGATGGCATGGACTCTGAGGTTCTTTTACAACAGCAGTATTCTACAGAGGATGATCAGGCCCATATCGAGCATCTGATCGCGGCCTTTTCCGACGATAGGTACATCAAGATCAACGGTCGCCCGCTGTTCCTTGTCTACAGAACCATGTTACTTCCACAGCCGGCGAAGACTGCGGAGATTTGGCGGAAGGCGTGCCGGGCGGCGGGCTTTCCGGATCTCTACCTCATGCGAGTGGAAAGCCATGGCGAAGACATTGAACCAGCGACCATCGGGTTTGACGGTGCCGTTGAATTTGCGCCGCATTGGGCATGGATGCCCAACCAGAGGTTTCAACGCGAAAAATGGGACATGCAACAGCGCGTGTACCACCGTCTGCAGAAGGCGGGTCTGATGTCCAAGGCCTATGGCACTCACCAAGTCTACTCCTACCGTGCGCTTAGCGAGCGAATGCAATCGAAGCCACCAGTACGGTATGTGCGCTTCCGATGCGCGACTCCGGGATGGGACAACTCCCCGCGCCGCCAACGCGGGGCCCGCATTTTCTATGGCTCCACGCCGCAATTGTACGAGCGATGGCTGCAAGCGATCATTGGCGAGACGCTCGAAGACCGGTCGGGTGATGAACGAATCGTTTTCGTTAACGCCTGGAACGAATGGGCCGAGGGCAATCACCTTGAGCCCGACCAGCGCTGGGGCCGCGCTTATCTCGAGGCAACCGCAAGTGCGTTGCGAAGCGCCACGGCGGGCAACCTTAGTGTTAACGACCATTCGCACATTTCTCGGCGGTAGCCTGATTCCGATCTAGCAGCGACCTCCTGTACCCCGCTCTGCGAACGCTCCCATCACACATCGGTGCTGAAAATCCTAGCAAAGGCCCGCTGAATCGGCCATGGCACCCAGCGCCTCCACCAGTCCAGGTGCACCCGCTTCATCCAAATTCTCCTGAAGTAGACCGCATCCATCTCCGCTCGTTTTTGTTCCAGCAGTCCGCGCAAAACGGGGTCATTTTGATAGCGCACGAGTTGCGCGTCGATAGCTTTACGGAACCCGCGTCGCATCCGAGCGACATTTTGAGACATTCCACGTGGGTGTTGTCTATAGACAGCCAGGTCACCAGGCACATGCACCACTCGCGGGTTCAATGCAAAAATGCGCATCCAGCAGTCCCAATCCTCGTGGTTTGGAAGCCGCTCGTCGAACCGAATTCCGCGGTCGCGAAACAGGCGCGCGTCGAAGAGAAAGCAGTGAATAGGGATGCCGAACTCCGTCTCCCATCGGGCAGCAATGTCTTCAATCGGTCGATCCATCTGAAACACAGGCTTGCAGAATCTATCGAGGGTCAATGCTTGCGAGACATCATCCTCAGCACAACGTGTGAAGTCGCAGTAGGCCAGTGCTAATCCGTCCGAAGCAACAAGCGCTTGGACTTGGAGTTCGAGTTTTTTAGGTCTGATGACGTCGTCGGAATCCAAAAACTGAATGTAAGCGCCAGATGCCACGCGCAGCCCTTGGTTGCGTGCATCCGCCAGGCCGCGGTTCGCCTGTTCGATGTATTTGAATCGCGCATCTTGCTCCGCATAACGGCGTGCGACTACTGCTGTCTCGTCGGTGGACCCGTCGTTGACGATAATGCCCTCCCAGTGCGGATAGGTCTGCAGGCGCAGGCTGTCCAGGCAATCCGGAAGATAACGCCCCTGATTGAAGCACGGGATAATTACAGAGACGAGCGCCGATCGAGTCATCGTTGTATCAGATCCTAAGTCGGGCGATTTGGGAGGATCCACGCGTGTTTTAGCTGGGTGGTGAGCCTGATTGAATACGAACCAACGACAAAAATATGGGCGCCAGACTTGTCGAGCGGGCGTTGGCGCGAATCAAGTGCATATCAACCGCCGAAAATCAGTCGCTTCCACTGCGGTAGGATTTTATCTGCGCCAAACTCTTCAACAATCCGTTTCCGGTTGGCGGCGCCAAGTCGGAGTTCTTAGCTGCGGATCACGGCCGAGCTTTTCGATCGAGACTGGCGAGGCGAACAAAATCGCCCACCGGAAAGAGCCAGCCGGCATTGTCTTCGCCAACGATTTCCCTGATACCGGGAATGTCGGTTGCAACGACGGGTAATCGCCAGTACATGTACTCCATGACGCTATTTGGCATGCCTTCGCTCCTCGAAGAGAGCAGACCGATGTCTGCGTCCTTCAGGAGGCGATGAACCTGATCGCGGTCGAGGGCACCATGAAAGGTGACGTGGTCCTGTATCTGGAGCGCCAGCGTGGCTTCTTCAAGAAGAACCTTGTACTTGGGATCGGGAAAATGGCCAGCCAAATGCAAGTGACATTGAATCCCAGCGGAATTGAGAAGGTCGACGGCTCGAAGCAAGGTTTCCCCATCCTTCTCGGCGAAAAAATTCGCGAGATGCACGAGTCTTAGGGGCTGAGCTGCAGGTGCATGGGTAGCAGGCAAGTCGCGATCATCGTTAGCTTCGGGTATGAATGCGTTCCGAATCACCTGTACTCGTCCCGGTGCTAGAGCCAAATGTCTGACGGATAAATTCGGCGCCATTAGCTGAGTTCGCTACGAAAGTCGGGCGTTGTGAAACGAGAGCCTTAACAATGAACGGAGAAAAATCGATTCCACCAGGATCAAAACCGCCTCGATGGTTCCAGACAACCGTTCTCGCCTTGAAATGACGCCTTAGCAGGACCGAAACAAGGCACGGCAAGGGAGTAAACGGGATCACTGCATCGAATCGGCGCTTGGGCATTATGCGTTCAACTGCGGCTAGCTGTTGGGGCCATCGGATGAAACGGCGCGCCAGTCGCCTGATCGTTAGAGGCTGCCGGGAGAATCCCCAGTCGAGATGGGGCCAAACCGGCAATTCGTGATACGCAAGGGCCCAGGAGTTGAGGGTCGCCTTCAGCGGGGCGCTCGCCGCCAGCGAAGGAAATCCCCACACCTCAACCTCGTGGCCCTCGTCGCGCAGATATCGCGCCAGCACAGCCCCTTGCCTTTCCGCGCCACCGTGAGTGAAGCATGGGAGAAATATCAGGACGCGCTTTGAACTCATTGATGCGGGACCCAATTGAGGCCACCACTCATCCAAGCATTTTGGGCCGCTGATCCAGAAACGATGCAGTTACCCACTTTCTGAAATTCACGGACCGCATCTGCTCGATCAGACACCGGTATTTGGCGCACAGACCTGAGCGAGTTCGTGTTATCTGGTAAGCAAAGGTCTCTCAGACTATTTCGAACCAATAACATCCCCCGTAGAGCCTGACATCCCTCCCTACCTCATCTCCAAAGACTTCGCGCATCCGATCAGCATGCGTACGCGAGAGCCAATGAGACGTGATGAGTGTCCGATATCGTGGCGCGTGCGATAGAAGTGAATGGAGCAGGTATTGTTCCGTATAACAACGCGGATCGAGGTTATTCGGGTAGTCAAATGGCAGATAAATATCGTGAACGTGGACGAGCACTCCTGCGGGCAGCCCAGGGATGAGCTCGCAAAACAGGTATGGGACGTCTCCACGCGTTCTACAAATATGAGACGAGTCGACGAACAACACGTCCCCGGAAGCCGCAGCGTGCGCAAATACACGTCGCCGCGCTTGCTGATCCTACCCAGCTTCACATTGCCCCCGGTGCCCTCGTGGCGCGGCACCATGCCCAGCCAGGCCGGTACTTGCCGAGCGTTCTTGAAGCTCTTCGCATCGCCCAGCGTGGCCACCATGGCGCTCGCGCCGAGTGCTCCGATGCCGGCAATCGCCTCGAGCTTGCGGCTTGCCTCGTTCTCCCGGTGCCACAGCACGATCTGGCGCTCTAGTTCCCTGACTTGCTTGTCCATATCCTGCAGATTCGCACCCAGCCGCTGCAGCAACTCGCGCATCATCCCCGGTAGTCCGTTCTCGCCATCTTCCAGGATCTCGGGCAACCGTTTGGCAATGTGCCCGATGCCTTTGGGGATCACGATCCCGAACTCGGCGAGCAGCCCGCGGATCTGGTTCGCCTGTGCAGTGCGTGCCTTGACGAATCCCTGGCGCGCTCGGTGCAGTGCCAGCACCGCCTGCATTTCGGTCGTCTCATTCGCGTTCGGCCAAGCCTGATTTCTCGACTGGTTTAAGGATCACCTCGTCGGCAATATTCTGAATGTCGGTGCGCGGCTGAGGGTCAACGACCGTAATTCGAGTTTGCAAGCCCGTTTCGGATGCTGTCGCACGCGCAATGCGGGTACTGAATCCGGCCCCGACTTCAACGATTCGCCGTGGCTGCCCGTCCAGTATCATCGCGGCATAGATCTCTGCGTCAGGCGTGTTGTACCAGCCATTGGTCAGGCTCGTTTGACCGACACGCTCTGTATTGATGGTCGAATTGCTACGCAGCTTTGCGAACGTGCGCTGGTACTTCTCCGATTTCCATTGTCCAATCCGCTCTAGCTGGCCAGCTTCACGAAGATCGATACCGGTCAATCCCAGCTTAGAGGTCGGAAGCCACTTTTGCTCATCCACCACGAAGGGTGGCAAAGGCAGCAGGTTATTTCTTGCGTAGTTCGCAAGATCGATGGAATCACGGACATCGCTCGATGACCTTTGAAGCAAGTTCATAGCACCAAGGCGGAGTTTGCGCTTGATCCTTTCGAGCATCGTAGCCTCATCGATTAGCCTGATTCAACCGCGCAAACAAACCCGCCCATCGTTGCCGAGGGGCAGATCAAAAATCGTAGTTGGGTTTATGGCGTAACTATAACTGCATTGCTTGTAGCCAGGGTTGTGTGGCTGTCGTTGCTGAACAGCCGTAGCTCATAGGTTCCCGGTGCGACGTTGGGAATCGTGAACGGGCAGGAGCCGGCGGCATAGGAGGCGCCGGGCGTCTGCGTGCAATCGACATAGATCCAAGCGAGGCTGTATGTCGCCGGCGCACCCGGAATGAACAATCCCACCCAATCGGTCGGGCTCGGACTTGCAATCCCGCTCCAACTCGCATTGAGCGTGCCACCGCTGCCGATGCTGCCGGGACTGGCCCTCAGACTGGGGGGAGAAGTGACCGCAAACGTATTGCTGGTAGCGAGCGTCGTGTGGCTATTGTTGCTGAACAGCCGTAGCTCGTAGGTTCCGGGTGCTACGTTGGGAATCGTGAACGGGCAGGAGCCTGAGGCAAAGGAAGCGCCGGGCGTCTGCGTGCAATCGACATAGATCCAAGCGATGCTGTTTGTCGCCGGCGCACCCGGAATGAACAATCCCACCCAATCGGTCGGGCTCGGACTCGGAATCCCGCTCCAACTCGCATTGAGCGTGCCACCGCTGCCGATGCTGCTGGGACTGGCGGTGAGGCTTGTAGGTTGGGAAGCAGTGACCGCAAACGTATTGCTGATAGCGAGCGTCGTGTGGCTGTTGTTGCTGAACAGCCGTAGCTCGTAGGTTCCCGGTGCTACGTTGGGAATCGTGAACGGGCAGGAGCCTGAGGCAAAGGAAGCGCCGGGGGTCTGCGTGCAACTCGACATAGATCCAGGCGAGACTGCTTGTCGCCGGCGCACCCGGAATGAACAATCCCACCCAATCGGTCGGGCTCGGACTTGCAATCCCGCTCCAGCTCGCATTGAGCGTGCCACCGCTGCCGATGCTGGCTGGGACTGGCGGTGAGGCTTGTAGGTTGGGAAGCAGTGACCGCAAACGTATTGCTGATAGCGAGCGTCGTGTGGCTGTTGTTGCTGAACAGCCGTAGCTCATAGGTTCCCTGCGCTACGTTGGGAATCGTGAACGGGCAGGAGCCTGAGGTCAAGGATGCGCCAGGGGTTTGCGTGCAGCTCACATAGATCCAGGCGAGACTGCTTGTCGCCGGCGCACCCGGAACGAACAATCCCACCCAATCGGTCGAGCTCGGCGTTGCAATCCCGCTCCAACTCGCATTGAGCGTGCCACCGCTGCCGATGCTCCGGGACTGGCGGTGAGGCTTGTAGGTTGGGAAGCAGTGACCGCAAACGCATTGCTGATAGCGAGCGTCGTGTGGCTGTTGTTGCTGAACAGCCGTAGCTCATAGGTTCCCGGTGCTACGTTGGGAATCGTGAACGGGCAGGAGCCTGAGGCAAAGGATGCGCCCGGGGTCTGCGTGCAACTCACATAGATCCAGGCGAGATTGCTTGTCGCCGGCGCGCCCGGAACGAACAATCCCACCCAATCGGTCGAGCTCGGCGTTGCAATCCCGCTCCAACTCGCATTGAGCGTTCCACCGCTGCCGATGCTGGCGGGACTGGCGGTGAGGCTTGCAACCGGAGCACCATTAGGGACAGTCGCCGCCACGTCGTTGGAAAAACCGCTTTGCGTGCGCGTTGTGTCGTACGCGGTCGCCGCGAAGTGGTAAGTGGTGCCTTCGAGCAAGCCGCTTACTGTGTAGGCGGTCGTGTTGCCCACGTCGATGCTGGCCGTATAGTTGCCGGCTGCCGGTCCGTAATAGACCATGTAGCCGGCCAGCGATGGGCTGTTTACCGGGTCCCAGGCCAGCGTCACTCCGCCGGCAAAGGCTCTTGCTGCCATCAACAGTAAGACGAAAAGGAGGCCTGGACCTGCTAGCCTGTTCAATAGCCACAGCGCGAGACGCTGGCGTGTATTCGCCACGATACCTCCGTCAATAGGGATTCATTGCGCCGCAACCGCGAGATCCCTAAGTACCGGTCCCCGCAATCGGGCAACTAACTTTGTGCTGCTAAGGATTCAGATCAACGGCTTTGGCCTGCTCTGCATCAGGCCAGAAAATAGCGAAACGCCGTCAGGTCCTACTGCTTCCCCGTTCGAAAACATTGATCCACTGCCACACTGCCACTGGCAGGATGAAGATCGCTTATTCAAAAGAATTCGTCGATTACACATTGTATACTATTGGCATATTCACGCGTCAAGAGGCAAGGAGAGGATCTGCGGAGAATTGTAATTTTTACAAAAGCGGTTTTCTTGAGGTGTAGTCAGTTTTTGGTCGAATAAAAACTCTTTTAGTACAATGGAATAGATCGATCTCTTGCCACAGTCCGGTAATATCGCGGCTACGAGCAAGGCCGGCGGTATCGACGGCCCAAGTGCTCCGCGTATCGCGATCCGATCCTGAGGACGCCGGCAGAACGCCCCCGCTCAGGCTGCTGTGCTGCACGTCGCGATCTTCGAATTGGCGGCGCCGAGTAAGCGACCGGAGAATTCGCTGCCGTTGTCTACGAATAGATACTTCGGCGCTCGCCGTTGCGTGACGAGTCGATTCAAAGGGCCACGACGTGCTCACCGCCCAAGCGTTGGCCGAGTTCGATCGCCACGGATTCACGACTGAACACAACCGCGCAAACAAACCCGCCCTTCGTTGCCGAGGGGCAGATCAAAATCGTAGTTGGGTTTATGGCGTAACTATAACTGTATTGCTTGTAGCCAGGGTTGTGTGGCTGTCGTTGCTGAACAGCCGTAGCTCATAGGTTCCCGGTGCTACGTTGGGAATCGTGAACGGGCAGGAGCCGGCGGCAAAGGAGGCGCCGGGCGTCTGCGTGCAATTGACATAGATCCAGGCGAGGCTGTATGTCGCCGGCGCACCCGGAATGAACAATCCCACCCAATCGGTCGGGCTCGGACTCGCAATCCCGCTCCAGCTCGCATTGAGCGTGCCACCGCTGCCGATGCTGCCGGGACTGGCGCTGAGGCTGAGGTGGGAAGAAGTGACCGCAAACGTATTGCTGGTAGCGAGCATCGTGTGGCTGTCGTTGCTGAACAGCCGTAGCTCGTAGGTTCCGGGTGCTACGTTGGGAATCGTGAACGGGCAGGAGCCGGCGGCAAGGGAAGCGCCGGGCGTCTGCGTGCAATCGACATAGATCCAGGCGAGGCTGTATGTCGCCGGCGCACCCGGAACGAACAATCCCACCCAATCGGTCGGGCTCGGACTCGGAATCCCGCTCCAGCTCGCATTGAGCGTGCCACCGCTGCCGATGCTGCCGGGACTGGCGGTGAGGCTTGTAGGTTGGGAAGTAGTGACCGCAAACGTATTGCTGGTAGCGAGCGTCGTGTGGCTGTCGTTGCTGAACAGCCGTAGCTCGTAGGTTCCCGGTGCTACGTTGGGAATCGTGAACGGGCAGGAGCCGGCGGCAAGGGAAGCGCCGGGGGTCTGCGTGCAGATCGACATAGATCCAGGCGATGCTGTTTGTCGCCGGCGCACCCGGAACGAACAATCCCACCCAATCGGTCGGGCTCGGACTCGGAATCCCGCTCCAGCTCGCATTGAGCGTGCCACCGCTGCCGATGCTGCCGGGACTGGCGGTGAGGCTTGTAGGTTGGGAAGCAGTGACCGCAAACGTATTGCTGATAGCGAGCGTCGTGTGGCTGTCGTTGCTGAACAGCCGTAGCTCGTAGGTTCCCGGTGCTACGTTGGGAATCGTGAACGGGCAGGAGCCGGCGGCAAGGGAAGCGCCGGGGGTCTGCGTGCAGCTCGACATAGATCCAGGCGAGACTGCTTGTCGCCGGCGCACCCGGAACGAACAATCCCACCCAATCGGTCGGGCTCGGCGTTGCAATCCCGCTCCAGCTCGCATTGAGCGTGCCACCGCTGCCGATACTACTGGGACTGGCTGTCAGGCTGGCAGAGGGTCCGGCCGCGCTGATCTGAAGCGACAATGCCGTGGGGGAAGTCGATAGAACGCTCATCGTGATGTTGTTGGCAACATCGGTGTACGATTGCCCGGCGAGCAACGCTGCGTCGCCAAACGAACCGCCGGTTGCAGGTGTCATGTCCAGCAACTCGGTGTCATCGACACAGCCGCTGCAGAGTGTCGCAAAGGGGGATGCCACGCGGACTTGGGCACCGTTGTTGGGATACGAAGACAGGGATGCGTCAAAGCCGACAGGCTGGCGGAATTCGATCCAGTAAGTTCGATTGACCGTAGTCGGGACCTTCACCGCGTAAGTGGCGCCGCCGGGCGATTCCAACGGTGACAGCGTATACGTTGCGCTTCCCCCTGCATACGTCTTTACCGATCCGGAGGGGAGCCAGTTGAGAAGGGATTTCTGTGTTGCATTGAAGTGCATCGCCGAAATGTTTCCCATCACATCGAAGGGGTCTCCGTATTCGCTCGCGTTGCATGAACCGCCGATGACTTGTCCAGCGCAATACAAGCTTGCTGCGTGAAGCAAGCCAAAGTTGTGCCCAAGCTCGTGCCCATAGACGTTCAGCTGGTTATAGCCGTTGCTCCACGCGAGATACGGAGAGCCGACGTACGCGAGACCCGCCCAGCCGCAATCGCCGCGGGTCGGAAAGACGTAAAAGCGGTTTTGATAGCTTGTCAGGTTGTAACCGGCCTGGGCGGCGGCCGCATCGCCCGCGCTGCCAATTGCAGTGTAGTCGCATGTCGCGGGGGCTGCGGTCGCCGAAAGCAGCCAAGGAGTGACCGTAACATTGAGCAATTGGTTGCCGTACGACGCTTCCTGATAGTAGTTCGCCACGCTGTTGCCATTGGTGCGCATGATTTGATCGACCTGCGCCTCGGAGAAAGCTTCGGTCGTTCCGGAAAACTTGACCAGAATCACCAGCACATTATTGGTAATCGGGGCGGGTGAAACGTCGCCCGCGCCCAACGTTGGTGGCGCTGCCGTCAGGACGGTAATGTGATCCGCATCCAGCGAAAATCCGTCGCTGGCCATCGTACCAGCGGCGACCACGCGCATGCCGATCTGAAGCGAATCTGGCATAGCGGCAAGTTGCAGCGGTGTGGCGCGTCCGTCATCGCCACGGACAACGTAGTTGTACGAACTGCGTCCCTGGTCGAAGTTATCGGCATGCACCATCGCTAGCGTGCCTTGGACTTGATCGGAAACCTTTGCCAAGGCGACGTCTCCCGCGACAACGTAATAAGCGGTGAGGAATAGTGTGTCGCCGGACAGTTGACCGCTCGCCTGGACTCGCTGCTTCGGTGCAAGCGCGTCGAGGCCTGTCCCGATCAGCACAAGGTTGCGTCCGTCATCGAGCAGCAACGCGACCTGACGAATGGTTTGTCCGGTAACGCGATTGTCGACGACAAGTTCCCTGATTGTTCCCGTGAACGTCTCGATCGGAGCCGTCGCCGCTGGCGCCTGCGCAGCGCCAAGGTGAATATCGGGTAAGGGATGTGCTCTCGCTGATGTGGTCGCGACCCACAAAAATGAAGCAGCCGCAAGAACACGTACCGCCAAAGTCACCCAGTTTGCGAGCATTGTGGTCGGCTCCCTGATAACACTAGAACCTATCTCAAATTCGCTTGAGGAGTATGGTGATGCTCGCAAGCTCGACGAAGCCGAGGAAGTTACTGACGTAGTACTCCCATCGAACGAGTAGCCGACGCTTCCATTGCAACCATGCGAAATACCGTTCTACGAGCCAGCGCCGCTTGTAACGGCGTAGCCGGCGGCCGTCCTGCGTCTTCAAGGTCCGATTCGATCGATGCGGCGCGATCATTTCGACGCCTTGTTGCTTCAGTGAATCGTCCAGCTCATCGCTGTCGTAGGCTTTGTCGCCGATCAGATTCTGGGGCTTCGCTTCGAGCATGTAGAAATCGAAGCTCAACTGCACCAACGTGACTTCGTGATGATTGGCAGCATGTGTACTCACCGACAGCGGCAGGCCGTGGCGATCGACGATGGCCAGGATCTTGACGCCCTTGCCGCGACGCGTCGGACCGATTTCCGCGCCGCCGCCTTTGGCACTGGCAAATGTCGCGTCGATGAAACATTCGCTCTCGTCAATTTCACCTCGGTCACGCAGCTCGTTGGCCAACTCGGCAGAATCTCGCGCAATATCTCGCGTTCGCACCACTGCTGAAAACGTCGATGCACCGTCTTGTAGTTCGGATAACACTGCGGAAGCATGTGCCATTGCGCGCCGGTGTTCAGAATCCACAACACCGCGTCGAGCACTGCGCGCGCCGGCACTGGCTTGCGGCCCGGACGACCATCGGGAATGTTCTCTTCGGGAAAGTACTCCCGAATCCGCTCCCATTGCTCGTCGCTCAACCGCTGCATGCTCGTATTGTAGTAAATGAAACTCACAATTCAATGATTTTGAGATAGGTTCTAGAGTTTCGTCACCCGCCTCATGGTTCGTATTTGCACACCCACACCGTATGCCAGTAGCATCCATCATTGTAATAGTACCTGCTGACGGATCTTGTAAAGAATAGCGGGCCGACGTTGCTGAGCGAACCTGCCGACGCCAAAACCAGGCGAGGCGCGAGGCTATAGCCGGAGACACGATCGCGTGCGGAAACCTGCCCGCGAAATCCTAAGCCGGACAAGCCGGAACCAAACAGGTTAAAGTTTTGGGCACACGAAGCTGATTGGCAAGGTGGCCGCAATGGAACTGCTCACTGAACGCTACGCGGACCGGCTGACTGGGCTGGGGCTGATCTACGTGCGTGTGCCCACCTACTGCCCGTTCCGTTTGCAGGTGTACTGCAACGGCCACAGCTGGCTGGCCCGCCGCCTGACGCGCGAGGGGATCGACTTCGCCACGGCCGACAACGCCTTTGTGCGCATCGCCGACTTCGCGCGGGCGCAGGCGTTGGCCGACGGCCTGAACCCCGACCTGCTGCATCGTCACTTGGACCGCTACGCCCGGCTGTGCTGCCCGGTGCTCGACGTGTTCGGGCAGACCTACCACTGGAGCATCATGCAGATCGAGTACTCCACCGACCTGCTGTTCAAGAGCGAGCAAGTGCTGTCGCCGCTCTACGCGCAGCTGGCCCGTGAGGCGGTGCTCTCCGTCAAGGCCGAGCAGGTGAGCACCTTCCTGGGCAAGAAGATTACCCCGCAGGTGGCCGCCGAGATTGGCTCGCGCCTGAGTACGCGGATCGAAGGCACCTGTATCAAGCATCGGCTCGGGTCGTGCTCGGTCAAGCTGTACGACAAGTTCGCGCGCATCCTGCGCATCGAGACCACCACCAACGATGTCTCGTTCTTCAAGCACCACCGCAAGGTGGAACATCGCAGCGGGCACGCCACCCGCGAAGTCGCACCGCTCAAGAAGTCCATCTACAGCCTGATCGACCTGCGGGAGATCTTGCTCGGCTGCAACCAGCGGTATTTGGAGTTCCTCTCCAGCCTGGACGACCACAGCCTCGGCCAGCGCCTGCTCGATCGCGTTACCCACCCCAAGCCCGATGGCAACCGCTCCTGCAAGGGCCTGAACTTCTTCGATCGCAACGATCAGGCTCTCCTGCGCGCCGTCCAGCGCCCCGAGTTCAACATCCATGGCTTGGCGCGTTGCGATCTGCTGCGGCTGCTGCCCGCTCTCTCGCCCTCCACACTGTCGCGCCAACTGCGCCGCTTGCGCGTCCTCGGATTGCTCAAGCGCGCGGCCAATACCTACCGCTACTACCTCACTCGCAGCGGCCGCTTGGTCATCGCCGCCTGCGAGCGACTGTCCACGTTCGCAATCGTCCCAGCATTGGCTCGCGTTTGACTTCATCATCATCAATCTGTGCCAGATTGCAGAACTTTAAAGTCGTAAGAGACTAGGCCTTTTACCAGACTTCGCTGGAAAAAGGGGGTTCGCCTTCGGCGAACAGTCGTGACGAGGTCGGGCGCTTGATATTACGCTTCGGGCATGAACACGCCCGATGCGTTTTCTCGGTACTACGCCGAGCTGTTGGAGGGGACCTACGATTGCGTCGATCGCCTTGTCCTCAATGCCTATTTTCCGCTGGGGCAGACCGGTGGCGGTATGCGCAGTTGGTGGCGATGGCTGCGCGGCGACGATGGGGACCTGGACGACGCGCATCTGCGGGAGATGGCGGGAACGTTTTCGCGTCGACTGCATGCGTTCTGTGCCAAGCGCCGGATTCCGATCATCGAGGCGCAGGCTGGCGAGCGCAAACACGAACTGGCCGATCCGTACCTGCCCACTGACCCGAAGTTCTGCGGATTGTTTCTGGTGATTACCGGCAACGCGCCGGCACCCGTCTGGGAAGTCAAGCGCAACGCCGAAGGCCGGATCCTGGAACTGCGCCATCGCAAGCACTGGCCGTACGTCAAGCACTACTACTTTCACCTGATGGATCGGGACTGGGGGCACCTGACGATCCACATCTGCGGTTACCCGCCATTCGGCGCCCAGATGATCTTGAACGGCCACGAGTGGGTAGAGCGTGAGGCGAGGCGGCAGCAGCTCACGGTGGCCAAGAGCGGCAACTGTTTTGTCGAAGGCAGCGATTTTGGCGCCATCAACCGCCTGGCGGCGCGCTTGAACCGCGCTGCCGTCATCGGGCGCTTGCGCGAGGTCTGCGAGCGCTGGATCTACTCTGCCTGCCTGATCTTCGCGCTCACCCGCGACGATCAGCAACGCAGTGGTTTCGCCTATCAGTATTCGGTGTTCCAGTTGGAGCTCTCCCCGCAACCTTCTGTTCCAGCGCGGGACGACCATGAACGAGGTGTATCAGAAGCTCATCGACCGCACTCGAGCGCCCCTCGATCTCAAGCAGTTGAAGACCATCTTCGGCCATTCGCATCGCCCGCATAACAAGCCAACGCGGGGACGCGAAGCGCCAGAGTTGCTCAAGGCAGTGCACGCGCCAAGCTATGATCTGACGGTGCTTCAAGGTGAAGTGGGGCAACCTCACCTTGAAGATCTACGACAAAGGTGGCCGCGTCCTGCGCATCGAAGTGGTGGTGCACAATGCCAAGGACTTGCGCTGCGGCAAGGTGCTGGAGAAGCTGCCGCTGTTGCTCGAACGGATGAGCGGCATGCTGGGCAGATTCCTCGACACGGTGCAGGCGGCCCATATCAGCTTTCTGGACGAAGGCGCCTTCGAGCGCTGGAGCGAACCAACGACGCGTGGCAGGCGGCGATTGGCGGGCATTGATTTGAATAAGGCCCGCAACCGTTACGTGGTGGACGCCGTCATCGGGCTCTCCACCCAGCCGGACGGCTTTACCGTGGCGCAGGTGGCCGAAATGGTACGCGCGCGTGCGCGATCGACTCCTGCCAAGTATTCCGCGCGCAACGCTGCCTATGATCTGGCGAAGCTGCGCGGCAAGAAGCTCATCCGGCGCCGCAAGCGTTCGCGTCGCTACACCGCCGAGCCTGGCGGCGTGCGAACCATGTGTGCCTACCTGCTCCTGCGCGAGAAAGTCATCAAGCCGCTGTTGGCCGGCGTGAGACGACCCATGGGCCGACCCCCAAAACTCGTCAGCGCCTTGGATCAGCACTACGTCAAGCTTCGTGAAGAACTTCATCACACCTTTGAAACCATCGGCCTGGCCGCCTGAACGAGGTTCCGCACATTGACAACATGTTGGTATCCGTTCTTCGATTAGCGCCTAAACAGTTCGCTCGTTCACTTTCAACCGACCGCGATCACGCGGCCTTCCGTGTCGCAACGTAATCGTGCTGGTAGCTGCGCCCGTGCGCTAGCAGCGCCCAGGCGATGCGCGCGTTCTTCGCCGCCAGCGCCACCGTAGCAACGTTCTTATTGCGCCGGGCCAACAGCTTCTTCAACCATGCATCGGCCTGATCGGGTTTGCGCTCACTGTGCGCGACCACGGCGCGGGCGCCGTGGATTAGCAGTGTGCGCAGATACACATCACCGCGCTTGCTGATACTGCCCAGCTTCACATTGCCCCCAGTGCCCTCGTGGCGCGGTACCATGCCCAGCCACGCCGGTACTTGCCGCGCATTCTTGAAGCTCTTCGCATCGCCCAGCGTCGCCACCATGGCGCTCGCGGTGATCGGGCCGACGCCGACAATCGCCTCGAGCTTGCGGCTCGCCTCGTGCTCCCGGTGCCACAGTATGATCTGGCGCTCCAGCTCCCCGACTTGCCTATCCATGTCCTTGAGATTCTCACCCAGCCGCTGCAGCAACTCGCGCATCATTCCCGGCAGTCCGTTCTCGCCGTCTTCCAGGATCTCCGGCAAGCGCTTGCTGATGTGACCGATGCCCTTGGGGATCACGATCCCGAACTCGGCGAGCAAGCCGCGAATCTGGTTGCCTTGCGCAGTGCGTGCCTTGACGAATCCCTGGCGCGCTCGGTGCAGCGCCAGTACCGCCTGCATTGGCGCCGTCTTCACCGACACAAACCTCATATTCGGCCGCCCCACCGCTTCACAGATCGCCTCGGCGTCGTTGCGGTCGCTCTTGTTCGTCTTCACGTACGGCTTCACGAACTGCGGAGCCATCAGGCGCACTGTGTGACCGAACTCCGAGAGCTTCCGCGCCCAGTAATGTGCGCTCCCGCAGGCTTCCATGCCGATCAGCCAGGGCTCGAGATTGGCGAAGAAGCTCAACAGGTCCTTGCGCCTGAGCTGCTTGCGCAACACCGCCTTGCCACGCTCATCGACTCCATGCACCTGAAACACCATCTTTGCCAAATCGATTCCAATCGTCGTAATCTTCATGCGGACGCTCCCTCTCAGAAGTGGTTGGGTTGCACCTCCACTTTGGCACCTCGATGCCGGTTGAGAAAGGGGGCGTCCATTCCATTAGGTGTGCAGGACCAACGTCACGCCGACCTGTGCACCGAGATGCTTCGGGTCGGCGGCGATGGTGCGCAACGTCTCCGCAGCGACCGCGAACAGCAGGTCGTAGAGCACCGCCTTGTTGGTGTAAGCGATCGCGCTGATCGGTGCCGGCAGAGTGAACACCAGGTGGTAGTAGTCCACCGGCAGCAGGTCGGTCTGCCGCGCTTCGAGCCAGCGCCGGGCGGCGCGTGCCTGGCACTTCGGGCAATGCCGATTGCGGCAGGAGTTGTAGGCGATCGCGACCTGCGCACAGGCGTCGCAGCGCAGTACATGTCCCCCCAGCGCCGCACTGCGGCACTGCTCGATGGCGGACATCACCTTGAGCTGCCCCAGGCTGAGGTGGCCCGGCTGCGCTTGCCGCCAGGCCGGCCCGTGGGCGCGGAAGATGTCCGCGACCTCCACGGCGGCGCGCCCCATCGGGCGCCGCTACGCCGCTACGGTGTGCTCCAGCGGACTGATCACCTCGCGCAGCAGGTCGGTGGCCACCTGCGCATAGAGGAAATGTGCTGCAGCACATTTCCTCTATTGTCGGCTGTAAGTTTTTATGTGCAGTAACAGGCCCAGCTCTTTGATAGCAAAAGGGGACCAGTCGCTGGTACTCAACATAATATTGGGCCGGATGTGGAGGCCCACGGTTAACAAACGGCATGCGTGACCTCCGCGCGATTAAAGCGAGTGCAGCCATTCGAGCAGCGTCTTGTTCTGATTCCAGGATGGGATCTTCGGAAGGGGTGTAACGTCAGCAGCTTTCTCGAGTGCCTTTCGTTTCATCTCAAGATTTGCGCGGGCATAAATCTCGGTCGTCTTCACATCCACATGCCCTAAGAAGTCGCGGATGATCTCGAGCGGGACGCCACTCTGCAGGAGATGCATTCCCTTCGTGTGGCGCAAGCTGTGAGGACTCACCGGCTGCGTGAAGCCGGGGTGATCGCGCCGTACTGGCTGTACATACTTTTGCAGGAGATAACGCACACCCGAGCGCGATAACCGTGCGCCCTGTCGGTTTTGGAAGAGCGGTTTGTCCGCGTGTTCAGGGCGATCGAGGTTGTTGTCGCGTCGATGATCGCGCAGGAGCTGGGCCGTCGCGTCCATGAGGGGCACGGCGCGCACCTTCCGCCCCTTGCCCATGAGCCGCACCTGTGGCGGTGGATCGAGGCGCACATCGCCGGCGGCGAGGTCGATCAACTCCTGCACCCGAGCGCCGGTGTCGTAGAGCACGCTCAACAGGACCGCATCTCTGCGGCCCGCGCGCGTACGCAGATCCGGTTGGGCGAGGACCTGCGCGAGGTACTCTTTGGAGAGGTAGCCGACACTCGGCCGCGCATGTCGCCGCAAGGGAATGGCGAGAATCTGCTGGCTCTGCAGCAAGCGCTCCGGAACTTCCGACTGCACATAGCGGAAGAACGCGTGCAACGTCGCGAGGCGATGATTTTGCGTGCTGATCGAGACATGCCGATCATTGGCCAGATGATCGAGGAACGCCTCCACCAGGGAGGCATCGATTTGTGCCAGAGATAGGCGTTCCAAGGCGATACCGCGTACATCGCGACAGAACCGCAGCAGCAGCGTGAACACGTCGCGATAGGCCTGGATGGTGTTGGGGCTAAGATTGCGCTGGGCGGCCAGGTAATGCGTTAAGAATCTGGTCACGTGCACGGAGAAGTCGGTCGGTTTCATGACTCGAGCCTCCGCGGGATGACATCACCGAAGGCGGCGTTAGCTCGCACGCTGATTTCCGGAAACAGCTCCGCCGTCAGATGCAAATAGATGTGCGTTCCGGCCAGAGACTGATGGCCCAAGTAGGTCGCCAGCACCGGCAGCTTGGCAGCGAGGTCGGCACCCTCGCGTAACCAGCGCAGCAGGGTATGGACGGCCATCGTGTGACGAAGATCGTGGACGCGCGGCCCCTTGCCCCGACCGGCATGCGGGATTCCGCACCGGAGTAGCAGTTCCCGGTATAGCCAATAGACTGCTGAGAGGCTGCACGGGCCGCCAGACGGCGATGGGAAGAAGTACGCATCGGATGAACGATCTTCCATACCCGCCGCATACTTTTGCAGGCGCTGCACCAACGGCAACGCCGGAGGCACCAGGCGATCCTTGCCAAATTTGGCCTCACGTACCGTCAGAACCCCTTGGTCAAGGTCAACATCGGCCACACGCAGGTGCAACACCTCGCCGAGCCGCAAGCCGCAGCCATACAGCAATCGGAATACTTCCGGCATGATGATGTGACGCAGCGGCGCTCGCGCCGTCGGCGTGAGTTGATCGACCGCATGCAACAGCTGCTGAATCTCCGCGTGGGTCAGGATGCGTGGTGAGAAACTGTCAGCGCGCTTTGCCGTCAGCGATCGATCCGGCACATCGGCGGGATATCCCAGCCGGCACATGTACAGGGCGAATTGACGAACGGCGCAGATGCGGTGATGGTGGGTGGATACGCTCTCGTGGGGTTGTTTGGCGAGCCACTTGCGGCTGATCGAGCGGGTAGCTGGCACTGCGCTAGCGCTTCGTCGCACAGGAAACGATCAAAGCGCGCCAGCAAGTGGGCTTCCTCACCATATCGGTAACCACAGGCCTGTTTCTCATGGACGAACTGTTCCATGAGCGAGCCGACAGGACTTCGGAACCGCCCCTTGAACTCTCTACTCGACATGACGCACCTCCTCGGTGTTCAACGCAGCAGTGCGCAAGGCTTCCACGTCGGTCTTGGCGTAGATCAACGTCGATGCCGTCGTCGCATGCCCCAGGATCTCGGAGATGACGTGAAATGGCGTCTGCTCACGAAGTAGTTGGCTTGCCAGCGTA
>CAWHIS010000023.1:0-318760 GCA_963829375.1 uncultured beta proteobacterium
CGCCACCGACGCCGACACGGGAGTCTGGAAATGGCGCGTGAAATCGAATTTCCCCATCGTCGCCGCGATCACGCCGACGGCCGGTGGTGTCGTGTTCTTCGGGGATCTTGGCGGCAACTTCTATGGGCTGGATTCTGCCACTGGCCAGAAACTTTGGGGCCAGGTGCTCGGCGGCGGCGGTGCCATCGGCGGCGGTGTGATCACCTACACCGTGAACGGCGTGCAAAAAATTGCCGTGGCTGACGGCTTCACGATGGTGGCGTGGCCGACGAAACCCGCGACCGCCAAGGTGGTCATACTGGGTCTCGACACCCCGACCGCGAAGCAATGATGTACGGCGTCGAGCGTAGTTGGGTCTGCTGATGTCGTCGCCAACGCTTTCGTGAACCTGTCCGCGCACCAATAACGCCTGCTGCCAGCGAACCTATAACGGCTGTCGATCAATGGAACTCGATCCGGTTTTCCTGTCGCGCCTGCAATTTGCTTTCGTCATCAGCTTTCACATCATCTTTCCGGCCTTCACGATCGGCCTGGGAGCGTGGCTCGCCACCATCGAAGGGGCGCACCTGGCCACGGGCAACGCAGGTCTATCGGCGAGTGTTCGACTTCTGGATCAGGATCTTCGCACTGTCGTTCGGCATGGGGGTGGTGACTGGCGTGGTGATGGCGTTCCAGTTCGGCACCAATTGGGGTGTGCTGGCCGAGAAGACGGGCTCGATCCAGGGCCCGCTGCTCGGGTACGAATCGTTCACGGCCTTCATGCTCGAGGCGAGTTTCTTCGGCGTCATGCTGCTCGGGCGCAATCGCGTGTCGCCGCGCTTCTACTTCTTCGCCTGCTGCATGGTCTCGCTCGGGACGATGTTTTCTTCGTTCTGGATTCTTGCCAATAACAGCTGGATGCAAGTGCCGGTCGGGCACACCATCGTCGACGGCAAGATCATTCCCTCGGACTGGTGGGCCATCGTCACGGGCCCGGTCATGATGGTGCGCTGGCCGCATATGCTGCTGGCTGCGTTCCTGACCACGGGCATGTGTGTGGCTTCCACGGGCGCCTGGTACGTGCTGCGCGACATTCATCGCGCCGAGGCGCGCGTCATGCTGCATTGGGGTCTGGCGTTCGTCGCGGTGGTCATCCCGGTACAACTCTTCTTTGGCCACCTGACCGGACTGTACGTGCTGCAGCATCAGCCGGCGAAGTTTGCGGCGATCGAGGCCCGCTGGAAGAACGAGCAGCCCGCGTCCGAAACACTTATCGGGATCCCGGATTCGAAGGCAGAGAAGAATCTGTTCGCCATTTCGATACCGAAACTCGGCAGCATGATCGCGTCGGGCAACTGGACGGCGCCAGAGGTCGGACTGGAATCGTTCCCGCGTGAAGACCGGCCGCCGGTGGTGATCCCGTTCTTCGGTTTCCGCATCATGGTCGGGATGGGATTGCTCATGCTGGGGATCTCATGGCTCGGGAACTTTCTGCGCATGCGTGGTCGGCTCGAGACGACACGCTGGTTTCTCTGGGGGACGTTTCTCGCGTTTCCCAGTGGCTTCATCGCTATCTTGACCGGTTGGTACACCGCCGAAGTGGGGCGTCAGCCCTGGGTCGTCTACGGCATACTTCGGACGAAGGATGCGGTGACACCTTCTCTGACTACCGGTGACGTGCTCGTGTCGCTCAGCGGTTACGTCCTCGTGTATGCCGTATTCGTCGCGTTCGGGACGTACTACATCTACAAGTTGCTGCGCGAGGGTCCGTCCGGTGCGGCAGTACCGATTCCCGGGCGCCACGCCCAACCGGCCCATGGCCTTCGCCGATGACGCGGCCAGCGCCACGGGCAGCAACCTATCGGGTAGCCGGTGAGCCATGGAAACCACCAATCTCGCCGTGTTCTGGGCCAGCGTCATCGCGCTGTCGATCATCATCTACGTCATCCTGGACGGGTTCGATCTCGGTGTGGGAGTTCTGTTCGGATTCACCCGTGACGCGACCAATCGACTGCAGATGCTCAACACCATCGCGCCGTTCTGGGACGGCAATGAAACCTGGCTGGTGATCATCGGTGCAAGTCTCTTTGCAGCGTTCCCGGCGGTCTATGCGGTATTCCTCGGCGCGTTCTACCTGCCGGTGCTGCTGATGCTTTTCGGCCTGATCTTCCGCGGTATCGCCTTCGAATTTCGCCAGCGCACGGAACACATGCAATGGCTATGGGACTGGGGGTTTTCCGTCGGGTCCACCGTGGTCGCGTTTGTCCAGGGAGCGGCGATCGGCGCGATGATGCGGGGAATCCCCGTCGTCAACGGGCATTTTGCGGGCCGTACATTCGATTGGGTCCATCCGTTTCCGATGCTCACGGGCGTTGGCCTGGTACTGGGCTACGCGCTGCTTGGCGCTGGCTGGATCGTTTACAAGAGTGAAGGCGCGCTTCGGGATTGGGCCTACGCGCGCATACCGTGGCTCGCCGTCGGCGTGTTCGTCGTCCTGGGACTCGCGTTCACGGCGGCCATGACCCTCGATGCCGGCGCCATCGCGCAAAGCAATCTGCGGGCGCGCGGCTGGGGTTTCGCGTTTCCCGTCATCGGGGTGGCTGCGCTGATCGGCGTCATTGTCGGCGCGCGTGCGCGGCGCGATGGCGTGCCATTCTTTCTCACCACATTGTTTTTCATCGCTGCTTACTTGACGCTCGGCGTGATGTTCTGGCCCTACATGGTTCCTTATTCGGTCACGGTGGCGAATGCGGCGGCACCGGATGCGTCCCTCGGTTTCTTCTTCTTTGGCGGTGTGATCGTGCTGCCCATGATCCTGATTTATACGATGGGCGTGTATCGGGTGTTCCACGGCAAACGTCATCGTGGTTACAGCTAAACCTATGGCGGATGAAATCTCCCCCGCGCGTGGACACCCGCCGACTTCGCAGGTGGGCAACTGGTCGGTGGACACCAAAGACGGGTCGAACGAACCCCCGCCGAACCTGCCGGTGATGAATACGCTGATGGCCGCGGACCGCACGTTGATGTCGTGGACCCGGACATCGCTGTCGTTGCTGAGTTTCGGCTTCACCATCTACAAGATTCTCGAGGGATTTCAGGATGCCGGCGGAAAGTTCGTCGTCAGGTCGGAGGTTCCGCGCAATGCCGGCCTTTTCCTTGTCGGGATGGGAACGCTCGCGATGGTGATGGGCACCATCGAGTATTGGCAGACACTCAGGGTGCTCCATCAGCCGCGGATATTCGGGCGCCCGCGATCACCTCTAATCATGGCCTTGATAATGTCGGTCTCGGGCGTATTACTTTTCTTGAGCATCACGGCCAAAGTGTTGTGATGGCACTGGCGGACGTGAAGCGATCTCGTCGGAAGCTCATGTTCTCGTCGGGTCATCGGCCAGCGACGTTTCATAGGTGCACACGAAAGTAGTTCGGTCCACAGAGTACGGTGTTGCGCGCGAAGCAGAGAGGTAGAACAGGGTTGCCGCTCTGTCGCTATTTGATGGTTGTCCGGCCTTCGTTTGTTGTCTGGAACGTGGCCAACATTTCAAAGTGAAAGGAAGAAATCATGGCAGCAAAGAAACCGAATATCCTGATTCTCTGGGGCGACGACATCGGGATCTGGAACATCAGCCATTTCAGCCGCGGCATGATGGGCTATCGCACGCCGAACATCGACCGCATCGCGAAAGAGGGCGTGACCTTCACCGACTACTACTCGCAGCAGAGTTGCACCGCCGGGCGCGCGTGCTTCATCTGCGGGCAGAACCCCATCCGCACCGGTCTCACCAAGGTCGGCATGCCCGGCGCGACGGTCGGCTTGCAAAAGGAGGATCCGACGATCGCCGAATTGCTCAAACCTCTCGGCTACGCGACCGGCCAGTTCGGCAAGAACCACCTCGGCGATCGCGACGAATT
This sequence comes from uncultured beta proteobacterium, assembly GCA_963829375.1. GTDB lineage: Bacteria > Pseudomonadota > Gammaproteobacteria > Burkholderiales > Casimicrobiaceae > PALSA-1003. The sequence continues at coordinate 3,895 of CAWHIS010000023.1, forward strand.
TCTGCCCACGGTGCACGGCTTTGACGAATTCTTCGGCAATCTCTATCACCTGAACGCGGAAGAAGAACCCGAGCTGCCCGACTACCCGAAGGATCCTGCGTTCAAGAAGAAGTTCGGACCGCGCGGCGTGCTCGACTGCAAGGCTGATGGCAAGGGCGGGCAGACAATCAACGACACCGGGCCCCTGACCAAGAAGCGCATGGAAACCATCGACGAAGAAATCACCGATCGTGCGCTCGCGTGGATGGAAAAGCAGGCCAAGGCGGACAAGCCGTTCTTCCTCTGGTACAACTCGACGGCCATGCACTTTCGTACGCACGTCGCCGCAAAGAATATCGGCAAGAGCGGCCAGGACCCGTACAGCGATCGCATGGTCGTGCACGACGAGCAGATCGGCATGATGCTCGACAAGCTCGATGAGTTGGGCATCGCCGACAACACCATCGTCATGTACTCCACCGACAACGGACCGGAGAACGACACCTGGCCCGATGGCGCCACCACCCCGTTCCGCGGCCAGAAGGACACCAACTGGGAAGGCGGCTGGCGCGTGCCCTGCTTCATGCGCTGGCCGGGGAAGATCAAGCCGGACTCGGTACTTAACGGCATCGTCTCCCACATCGACATGTTTCCGACCTTGCTGGCTGCCGCCGGCAATCCGGATGTCACCAAGCAATTGCTCGACGGCTGCACGGTGGACGGAAAGAAATTCAATGTCCATCTCGATGGCTACAACATGATCCCCTACCTGACCGGTCAGGCGAAGGAAAGCCCGAGGCCCGCCATCATGTATTTCAGCGACGATGGGGAGGTCATCGCGGTGCGGGTCGGCGACTGGAAGTTGCACCTGGCGGTGCAACGCGCCAATACGATGCGACTGTGGGCCGAGCCGTTCGTAAAATTGCGGGTCCCGTACATCATGAGCATGCGCCGCGATCCGTTCGAGCGAGCCGAATACAACTCGAACACCTATTGGGACTGGATGGTCGATCACGTGCCTCAGATGTACGTGATGCAGGCCTTCGTCGCGCAACAGATCGCTGACTTCGCCAAGTTTCCACCGAGGCAGAAGCCCGCCTCGTTCAACCTCGACGCGGTGCTGGCTCAGGTAACTCACCACGGCTAAGCCGCTGAGCCCAGCTCGATCGGCGACCGAAGTCGCGGCCCGCGGGTCGCTCCTTCGCGCCTGGGGGTCACCGACCCATGCATGGTCCATTCCGTGCATGGGTCCTTTTCTTGCGACGCAGGCGTCATGAAAGAGCAAGCAGCACAACGTCGGGATGCGAAAAGTGTCGGGCAGGAGGTGCGTGCCTTTTACGAAGATCATCCCTATCCGCCGCCCATCGACGATCTCGAAAAATATCGGCTTTGGAAAGACCCGCAAAGGCGCCGTGCGGAGTTCCATTTGTCCTGGCCTTCCAGAACCTTCGGGGAAGACATTTCCATTCTTGTCGCCGGCTGCGGGACATCTCAGGCGGCCAAGCACGCGATGCGCTGGCCGGCAGCGCGAGTCATGGGTATCGATTTCAGCGCAACGAGCGTGCGCTGCACCGAGGAGCTCAAAAGAAAATACGAACTGGACAATCTTCAGGTGCGCCAGCTTCCCATCGAGCGCGCGCGTGAATTGGAGATTAGTTTCGATCAGATCGTCTGCACCGGCGTGCTTCATCATCTGGCAGATCCTGATGCGGGGCTCGCCGCTTTGCGCGACCTGCTCGAACCGGACGGAGCGATGAACATCATGTTGTACGCGCCGTACGGACGGACGGGCGTCTACATGCTGCAGGAATTCTGCAAACGGATCGGCATCAGCGCCACCGATGGCGAGATCCGGGATCTCATCAGTGCGCTCAAGGCGTTGCCGCCCGGACACCCACTGCAGAACCTGCTGCGCGAAGCCCCGGACTTCCGGAACGAGGCAGCACTCGCCGACGCGCTTCTGCACCCGTGCGATCGCGCGTACTCCGTGCCGCAATTGCTCGACTTTCTCAACAACGGTGGCATGAGATTCGGTCGATGGGTAAGACAGGCAGTCTACAGCCCCCGATGTGGGCTCCTGGCGCACCTCCCCCAGGCCTCCCGAATACAGGAGCTGACCTTGGAAGATCAGTACGCCGCCACCGAACTATTTCGCGGCACGATGGTGCGCCACAGCGTCATTGCACATCGGGACGACGCCCCTGACAATCTTAGGCGAATTAGCTTTGCAGGTGACGCGTGGTTAACCTATGTGCCGGTTCGAATGCCCGACACCGTGTGCGTTCGCGAGCGGCTGCCCCCCGGGGCGGTTGCCGTTCTGATCAGTCAGTCACATACGTACCGTGACATTTATATGCCGATCAATGCAGCAGAAATGCGGTTGCTGGATGCGATCGACGGCAACCGCAGCATTGGCCACATCGTCGACAAAGCGCTGACATCATCACGCGAAGCCTCACGGCCGGACATGGTGCGCGCCTTCTTTGAACGGCTTTGGTGGCATGACCAGGTGGTGTTTTATATACCGGCAACATAGACTAATCGCTGCCACGCATGCAGTCCGTGCATCACTTGTAGGATTGTGAAATGAACGACATCGTCCACACGACAAGCTCACCCGCGAGCACACGCAAACCGCCCGACCCGAACATGACTTGGATTCCCGGTGACGCGTTCCTGATGGGTTCGAATGATCATTACCCGGAGGAAGCGCCGGCACACCGCGTGATCGTGAATGGCTTCTGGATGGATCGATACGCGGTGACGAACACGGACTTTCGCCGCTTCGTCGACGCCACCAACTACGTCACGCTCGCCGAGCGACCCGCCGATCCCGCGGACTATCCCGGCGCCAAACCGGAGCTGCTGGTTCCTTCGTCGATCATGTTCAAGAAGGCGCCGCATCGCGTCGATCTCAGTGACCACTACAACTGGTGGTCGTACGTCGCGGGCGCGAATTGGCGTCATCCGCGCGGTCCCGGAAGTTCGCTGCAGGGACTGTGGAAGCATCCGGTGGTGCACGTCGCTTTCGAGGACGCGGAAGCCTATGCGAAATGGGCGGGGAAGGAGTTGCCGACCGAGGCCGAATGGGAATTCGCGGCGCGTGGCGGTCTCGACGGTGTTGAATATGCATGGGGGACCGAATTCGCGCCGGGCGGTCGCCATATGGCCAACACCTGGCAGGGCGAATTCCCCTGGCAGAACATATTGGAAGACGGCTATGAATGGACGGCCCCGGTGGGTTCGTTTCCATCGAACGGCTATGGCCTCTACGAGATGACCGGGAACGTCTGGGAGTGGACCACCGACTGGTACCAGGACCACGGCAAGATCAGACACGCCTGCTGCACGCTGGACAATCCGCGCGGTGGCGATCCGGAGCAGAGCCACGATCCGCGCACACCGGACATACGCATTCCGCGCAAGGTGATGAAAGGCGGCTCGTACCTGTGTGCGCCGAATTACTGCCGTCGCTATCGACCCGCGGCCCGCATGCCGCAGGCGATCGACACGTCGACATGCCATCTCGGCTTTCGCTGCATCGCGCGCGTCTCGGAAGCGGAGAGATTGCCATGAGCAACGAAGTGTTACCAGGGGTGAATGTTCTACAATGTCGTATCGCCAGGCAAGGTTGTGGGAACTGGACGATCCAGTTGCAGTCGCACCTGCGGGGGTCGCTGTGCCGTCGTTGGATCCCTTGCACGCCGACGCGTGGTCCCGAGATTCAGGTTGACCGAAGCGGCTAGCACGATCGCGAGGCGGTTGAGTGGCAGAAACCCCCGGAAGCGATGTCCGGGTTCATCAGTAGTGCAACAACTTGAGGAGAAGTGCAATGATCAAGAAGGTGTCGTTCAAGTGGCTGGTCGCGTTGGGGTGCCTGGCAATGTTTTCGGTCGCCATGGCGGCCGACCCGCCGGTGTCCGGAACGGTCAAAATGTCCAGCAAGGCCGTGGCCGTCGGCGTCGGTGTGACCTGGGGCGACGGCACGTTGACCTTTGGCGGCAAGACGTATCCGTTTTCGGTGGATGGTCTCGGCGTCGCTGACCTCGGCGTTTCCGACATCACGACTTCGGGTGAAGTCTTCAACCTGAAGAACGCTGCCGATTTCAGCGGCAATTACGTCGCCGGCGAGGCGGGCATTGCCGTCGTCAGCGGTCCGACTGACACGGTCATGAAAAACGAGAACGGCGTCGTGATCCGGTTGCATGGCACGCAGAAAGGCGCGCGGTTGACGCTGGCCGGACAAGGCGTAAAGCTCAAATTGAAGAATTGAGTCGGCAAGCAAGACAGCCCCGCCGAAGCGGGGCTGTCTTAGCTCGGATTTCAGTTTCTGTCTTCGTCGACGCCAAGCGGGCGCAATAGTGCCAACTGCAAGAAAAACCTACGGGCAAACGTTGCCGTCACACGAATTTGGGGCAATCGAGACGCGTCCATTGAATTGAGGATTGGCGAAACTCCCGTTGTTCGACGAGAACACGTTCGCACCGAACCCCGTGTTAGCGGCGCCCAGGCCCAGGAACCCGTTCACGATCATCGCGTTGTTGAAGACGAGGCTGTCGTTGACGACAAGCGGTAAAACCTGTTGCCCGCGACAAAAGCGCCACCAGCAGCGCGAGCTGCAGTGTCTTCTTCATGGCCCCCAAGTACCATCGCGCCGAGTTTCTTTACGCCCGGCAGAACCGCGCGAGCCAGCAACGCTGCGCATCGGCAGCGAACACCACTTGAGCCGTAACTACACCAGAAATAATTACGTCATCGAATCAATGGCATGAACAATAGAGCCGCGCCAAACGGCTAACAATGTAAGGAATCCCGACAGAGGTGGAGCAACGGGCGAGAAACGTCAGCCCGGCCTCTCGGCAGACACGGCGCACAGGAGGATGCAGCCAAAGACCGTGGCCTTCCCAGCGGCGTAAGCCGATGTCTGACGCGCGCCACCTGCTTTCCTGCGTGACGTTCAGACAATCACCGATTGTTTCCCGCACACTCAATCGTCACGATGGAGGTGATTCAACGACAAGCGAGCGAAAGGAACAAACATGCTTCGGTTCGTGCCAGTAGCGATAGTGGGAACCTTGTGTGCTTCGGCGGCTTTTGCAGCAGGTGCCGTCATCGACTTGCCGGCGGTCGTCGAGTTCGTATTCGTAACGTGTCTGGCCTTATTCTTCGCCGCGGTGCTGGCAGGTGCGGCAGGTGCATCCTCCTCGGACGCTGAACTGCGTCAATTGAAACCAGCGACAATTCTGACGCGCGACCACTGGCCGCGCGTACCGATGCGTGCCAGCACACAATTCGCGCGAAGGGTAGCAGCCGCGTTCAAGTCCTTGTCTCGCCCACGGAGCGGGGAATGAAGTTTTCCATCATCTGGGACTCGGTTCGGCGCGGGTTGAGCGTTGCTTTGCTTCTTGGTGCTGGCATCGCCATGAGCGAGCCGGTCGCACTTGCAGACACCGCCAAGCCGGAACAGGATTGCACCGGTCTCGAGGGCGCAGCACTGATGCACTGCCAGCAACTCAATGCGGCAACCGCAACGGCTGGAGGCGCCCTGGTCATACCCGATGACGTGCTCAGTTCTGCCCATGAGTGCGCGCGCGTGAATCGCCCGCCGCTCGCGATGTGCGGCGATCTCGAGGAAAAGACGACGCGGCCTGACGGCGACGAGAGGCCCCCGACAGCGTCGGCGCCGGGGGCGCTTCAGCAATCACCGGCAACGCCATCGTCGGCAGTGCGCGGCGTCCCGAACACCAACGGGGAGGTACCTACGAGTACAGGCACGCGGTAACGGAGGAGACGCCGCGCTTTTGCGTGCCGGCCGGTCTTAATCGATCGATCTTCGGGACGGTCTGCCACGTTCGTAGATGGCGGCGGCCTGCGCGCGGCGCGCGACATTCAGCTTCTGAAAGGCATTGCTCAAGTAGTTTTTGACCGTCTTGTCGCTGAGGCCAAGCGACCGGGCAATTTCCTTGTTGGTCTTGCCTTCGACGACCAGCGCGAGGATGCGTTGCTCTTGTGGGGAAAGAGCATCCTTGCTTGTTTTTTTTGCCGCCTTCGCGTCCAGCATCGATAGGCGGCGCAGTACTATTTCCGTGACCTTCGGATCGAGTATCGACTGGCCGCCATGCACGAGCTCGATTGCACTGATGAGTACCTGCGAACCTGCCTCCTTGAGGAGATAGCCCGCCGCTCCCGCCAGAATCGTGGACACCACGGCATCTTCGTCCGAGTGCGATGTCAGAAACAGCACCCGTGTATTGGGATCTGCAGACAGGATGTCCCGGCATGCATCGACTCCCGTGCCGTCGGGCAGCCTGAGATCCATGAGTACGACGTCGGGATGGTGAAGTGCCGCTCCTTTCACGGCGTCCGCCACGTAGCCGGCTTCCGCGACCACCTCGATCGAATCGGTCTGCCTGAAGAGCGCACTCAAGCCGAGTCTGACGACCTCATGATCGTCGACGAGCATTACCCTAATCCTCTGCTTCATCGCGTTCTGGCCGCACTCTGTGCGGTGACAACTCGACTACGACTCGTGTGCCTTGATTCGGCGACGAACTCACTCGCGCCGTCCCGCCCAACTTTCGGGCGCGCGCCTCGATATGATGCAACCCAAGCCCGAGCTTGTTGACTTTCTTGGCGATGAAGCCGGTGCCATCGTCGCTGACTTCCAAGCATATCGCGCCAGCTCGCTTCCGCAGCGATATCCGCCCCCTGCGCGCGTTCGCGTGCCGCGCTGCGTTGCTTATGGCCTCGCGCGCGATTTGAAGCACATGCATCGCCTGTTCCGACGTGAGCGACCGCATCGCGCTTTCCTCGATATTCACCGAGAAGTCGAGCCCGCGATTAGCCACAATGAGGGCGGCCTTCTCGATTTCTGTCCGCAAACTCTGCCCTGTCGCAATGTGCAACTTCTGGCCGGTAATGAATGATCGCAACTCCTGAATTACCAGATTCAGGCTGACGGTGGCGTCAGCGAGCATCTGGCTCGTCTTCTTCGGATCGACTTCGATCAACCTCATGCAGGCTTCCAGATTGAGGCCGACTGCGTATATGGACTGTATGCAACCGTCGTGCATATCCTGGAACAGGCGCTCCCTTTCTTCGGCGAGCGCCTTGACCCTTTCCTCCGATCGCCGCCGCGCTGCAGAGACATTTTTCAGCGTGGCTTGCGTGCGCTCTATTTCGACAAAGCTGCGTACCGCGTAGAGCTTGTCGGATTGGCCGCCCTGGATCACCAACGCATCTACTTGCCCGGAGCGGATCGCATTCAGGGTTTCCTCGGCTTCGGTTGACAAGATCTGTCGTCCGCCGCTCCGCGGCGGATGGCCCCTCGTATCTTTGGCGGACAGACCTTCGCGCCGGTCGCGGAGTCTTCCGCGCGGCTTGGGCTTGCCCTGCTTTGATGTCGTGCTCATTGGTTGGACTTGATATCGAGACCGACCAGCACGCGTTCGGTGTTGGACAAATCCCCGACAATTTTGCGGATCGGCTCGGGCAACTGACGAACCAGCGTCGGCAGCGCCAGGATCTGGTGATCGCGCGCCAGTTTCGGATTCTTGAGCAGGTCGATGACCCTGATGCGGTAGCCTCCATCCAAATGCATACTGCAAATTTTCCTCAGGTTTGAAAGCGCATCCACTGACCTCGGCGTTTCGCCGGCAACATACAAACAGAGAATGTACTTGGTCGAAGCCGACGCGGATTTCACTTTTCGCGTCTTCGTGACTGATTTCATGGCGTCGTCCGAGGGATTGCACCGGGCTTGATCTCGACGCCTTTTTTCGAGATGACCAATTCGTGGGGCTGATTCGAGTGACTCATGCCGCGGGCTTTGGCGATCGCCAGCATGCGCGTACGCGTGCCGCTGTCCACCGTGTTGCTCAATGTCAGCCAGGTATCGATCAGGGAGGAGATATTAACGGCCGTGCTTTCTGTTTCCTCACCCGCCTTCACGAGAACAGTCATCACCAACGTGATGCCCTTCATTTTCAGAAAGTCGACGAGACGCACAATCATCGAGGTGACTTCCGAATGGGACCCCATCGCCAGGAAGGTTGTGACCGAGTCGACTACGACCACACTCGGTTGGTAGCGGGTGACGACCTGGTGAATTGACGCAAGATGCATCTCCAGGCCATACGCCGTGGGGCGGGAGACATGAAATCGTAACAAGTCCTTGGCCAACAGAGGGCTCAACGTGATGCCGACGGATTTCATGTTGCGGACAATCTCGCTTTGCGACTCCTCGAGGGCGACATACAGCGACCTTTCGCCGCGGCGTGCCGCCGCCGTCACAAAATGACTGGCTATGCTGCTCTTGCCCGTTCCCGCTCCACCCGACACCAGGATCGTGCTTGCTCGATAAAATCCTCCCGCACCCAGTGTTTTGTCCAGTGTCGGAACACCACTGGAGACCACGCTGCGGGAAGCACGGTGCTCCATTTTTATCGACGTAATCGGAAAAACGGAAATCCCGTCATTTCCGATCAGGAATGGGTATTCATCGCTACCGTGTACGGCACCCCGGTACTTGACGATGCGCAGCCGCCGCGAAGAAAGTTGGTTCGCGACGCGGTGATCGAGCAGGATCACGCAATCCGAGACATATTCTTCGAACCCGTGTCGCGTCAGCGTGCCGTCTCCGCGTTCGGCGGTGACGACGGCGGTTACACCCTTCTCTTTCATCCATTCAAACAGCCGCCGTATCTCCGCCCGAAGAATGCCGACATTCGAGAACCCTCCAAACAGCGCTTCCAGCGTATCCAGCACCACACGCTTTGCGCCGATGGAGTCGATGGCCGATCCCAGCCGGATAAATAGCCCCTCGAGGTCGAACGCACCGGTTTCCTCGATTTCGCTACGCACAACCCGTACATGATCGATCAGAAACTTCCTGCGTGCCGCGAGGGCATTGATGTCGAAGCCCATGGAAGCAACGTTCTGGGTGAGCTCGTCCGCGGTTTCCTCGAAGGACATGAAAACGCCGGCTTCGTCGTACTGCTGCGCGCCTCGGACGAGAAACTCCATTGCAAACATGGTTTTTCCGCACCCGGCACTCCCGCAAACCAGGGTGGAACGGCCTTTTGGCAAGCCGCCGAAGGTAATTTCGTCGAGACCTTGAATGCCCGTCGCGGTCTTTGGCAACGGACGCGCTGACTTCGCTGCGCTGGCTGACCTGCTTTTGGTGGTTGGCATGGATACTGTCCGCTAGGGCCGTTTGTCGCAGTAGAGCGCGGTTGTCGCTCCGACGTAAGGGCGGATCGGCCCTAGTGCTTCTAGGGCCATGTAGCACTTGTAACCCATAGGACGCAAATATATTGTTAAACGGCGTGTTAAACCAATTCACAGCCGCCCATTTGGCGTCTCGACCGACAAACTCAGATTATGGCTATGTCAAATACCAGCGAAGACTTTGCGCGCTACGCTGACGCGGAGCGCAAGCTGTGCGATGAAGCGGGCCCCTTGCTTGCCGCAATCTTTCGCGACATAGAGCGTCGCGCCGGGGTTGCCATTACCGAAGTGCGGGTGACCCTCGATCGAGCCAGCAACGATGGGGATGAGGTCTCGGCGAACTGTACGATCGTCAATGCCCGACCCATCCTGTCGTCGGGCCGCCACGATCCGGCAGAAACAAAACCGTCGGCCGGACATTCACCTTCGAATCAAGGGTAGCGCCTCCTCGGCAGCAGATCCGTGGCCGGTGCTTTGCGACGACGTCACCGTTGTGGACCGCCGCCGGGCCCACTGCACCTTCGGCCGCCGACGCGCGCATCAATGGGTGACTATCTGATGCATCGATGCGAGAAATCGACCGTAGTTGTGCGACTTGTCGAAAAAATCGTCAGCGCCGAAAAGGAGGCATTTCTGCCTGTATTCCGGAGAGGCATAGTTGGTCAGAACGAAGATGCGAGGCGGCGCGCGCGCGCGCCTGGCCCGCACCTGGCGCACGACCTCGATGCCAGAGCCCTCTTTGAGCCTGAGGTCGGTAACGACCACCTGTGGCCGGAGCGCCTCGATGGACTCGATCGCATCGTCCTGCGACTCGGCGAATCCGACGACATCGAAATCTCCCATCGCATTGATGTCATCGATAATCCGATTGCGGATTAGCGCAGAGTCCTCCACGATAAAGACGCTGATCGGCGTAGCCATTTCGAGACCTTTCTCCCAGGCTCATGCTACTTCCGACCTGACATGGCCGCTATCGGCCTTTCGCTGAACACGCTGTAGGACTTCGGCGCCGCAGTTGCCGCGCCGCGTGCGAATCCGCAAAAAAAGGCGGCCTTCGACCGCCGCCGGTTGCCGCCCTTGGTTGAGCGAGCGATGTATTTTCCAGTCAGCCTCCGTGGTCGGCCCCCTGCAGACAGTCAGCAAGGGCCGAGCCCGACAGCTTCTCGCACTTCGAGTCGATCGCGCTGGACCTGCTGTTCGCATCGTTATTGCATGCGGCCTGCTGCGCCAGCGGCAGGCCCTCGCAGGCCTGACGCGCATTTTGGTATGCCCTCACCTGGTCGCCACTCGTGTTCAATTGAGAGTTGTACTGCGAATTCATCCCTGGCGCGGTATAGGGGGCGGGCGACGGTGCGGGCGCGGTTGACGGCGTCGCGCCGACGGGGCTTCCGTACTGAGTAGTTCCGGTGAGCGGCTGGGCCTGATCCGGTGTCGGAGCAGCATTCTGCGCGAATGCATTCGCACCCAGCGTCGCCAGCGAGGCGACAAGCAGGGACTGGACAATCTTGGTTCGCATCATGGTGGTTCCTCTGTAGTTGGCCGACGGTCATCCGGACCACTGTCGGCAGCGACTCCAGCATCATCCCAACGGCGCGATTGCACTATCGGGTAGCCTCCGATTTTCGCTTAAGACACGTTCCTACAGCGCAGCGGTGCTGTAGCAACGCGCAGTGCCCCTGCCAAAAAAAACGATACGGCGGGTCGCACTTCGAAGGTCACACCCGGCCAGCGCAGAGCGCCATCGTTGTGCGGCCGCCGAAAGCACACTTGTCGGATTATCACAACGTGAATCTGCCTGCCCCCGAGTGCCCGATTTTCCGCAGACACCCGTGGCGGCCTGGCCTATAAAGTAAGTGTGATTTTCTGAACAAGGCAGCGCGTGCGGTCCTACAACCAAATCAGACGCGTACCGATGGTTAGGCCCGCTCGCCAGGGGTACTGTTCTCATCCATGGGAGACACGAAGGGGACATCCGATGAAATCTCGACTATTTGCTGCACTGTTGTTTGCGGTGTCTACAGCCAGTAGTGCTGCGTGCTTTTACTCAAGTCCGGTCGTGCCTGACTACGGCGCCGTGTCTGGCACATGGGCCTTGGACACGCCATTTCCCATGCTCCCCAATTTTACGAATGACGACGGATACGAGCTTTTTTGCTACGGCCCGGAGCTGCAGTATGTGAGGGCGCACTTCAGCGGCGTGCCGATGCATGACGGTTCGTTTCTCGTGTGGCACAACAGCAACGCGCGGTTCATCATGGAGGCGCTTGTCGTAGAAACGGCGGCAGCCCCGAAGTAGCGCGATCCACTGCTCACGATTTGGCGCTTTCGATGATTTTGGTCAGGGTACGCGCATTGCGCTGGCCCTGATCCTCGTAGTTGTTGTTGAACACGACATGTATGCTCGAGGCGGCGATCGATTGGATCTGCCTGCCGAGATCCGCTAGCTCCTGGTCGTTGTAATCGTAGTTGAAGCGATCTGCCGAGGCGCTCAGCCCTTTCCTGTTCCACGTCTCGCGGTTTCGACCGTGCAGTCGGACGATTGAAAGAGCTGGGTTGGTCACCACCCACACCGATGGAATCGTGTTTGCCATCCCTTGCGGCTCGTCCACGATCACGTTGACCAGGCGGCGCTTGCGCTCGAAATCCAAGGTGATCGCTTCGTGCCTGCCCTCGAACCAGGTTCTGTTGCGAAACTCGATACTGAGCTGGTAGCCGGCAAGCTGCTCCTGGCAGTGCTCGATGTGCTCAAAGCTCTTGCGGTGAAACGCAACCCACGGCGCGAACTGAAAATGCACGGCGGCCAGCTTGCCGGAATGCCGAAGCGGCTCGATCCCAATCCGAAAGCGCGTCCACATTTCCGCCGCGAGTTCGGTTGGCAGATCCTTGTAATAGAGGTACTTTTTGCTCGTTGCGCCGAGCGCATCGACGATGTCCTTCGGCAATACGGATGGCGCGGTCTGGTGGCCGGTAAACAGCCGGAACGCCTTAATGTCGAACGTGAAATCGGCGGGGGTGCGCTCGGCCCAAAGCTGCGCCACCCGGGCGGCCGGCATGGCGTAGTAGCTGCTGTCGATCTCCACGAGCGGATAGATGGAAGCATAGTGGCGCAGGCGTTCCTCCGCACTGTTGCAGTTCGGCGGATAGAACCGACCCGAGCGGACAAGGCTCTTATCGGTCCAGGACGCGGTTCCGATCAAGATCTTCGTCATTGGCTCAGCGCTTGACCGACACCATGTCGCATTCTCGCTGGTGTACGTTCATGCGTGCACGAGAATCTTGATCGAAGACGGCACTTGTCCCGTTGGCGTGGCCGTCACGCTGCTGCCCACCATACAGTGGCGGCGGGACAGGCTCGCAGAGAGGAGCGATCTGGGCGATTTTCATGAACGCAGGCAATATCTGAAGTGACAAGAAGAAGTATAGCTTGCCAAAAACATTCGTCGAGTCGGGCGCCGTCTGCATTCGTTGTCGGCGAGCCCTGACAACTCTCGCTGGATGCGTGAACTTCCTACAGGATTTTCAGCCTGTGTCCGATTGGCGCTCTTCACTCGTATGGTTAGGTTACCCCCACGCGGTATCCAATACACCCGCCGCGATGGAGATGACCATGACCAAATACGGCGCGACAGCGCAGTCGAAAGTCAAGAAAACGATGCAGGAGCGCAAGCGCGGAACGTTGCGTAGCGGCAGTTCGGGAAAGAAGGTGACCAGCCGCAAGCAGGCGGTGGCGATCGGATTGTCCGAAGCACGTCGGGCTGGCGCCAAGGTTCCGCGAAAAAAGAAATCGTAGCCTTGGCCCGAGGTGTCGCTTAGCCAGCTTCGGCGCAGCGGCCCATCATCAGGCCCCCTGAGCACGGCAAGGCAACTCAACACTACGGAGTGTTCTACCATGGTCAGACCTGCTTCATCGCCTGTACGTCGTTCTGAGGAGCTGGGCGCTGACGGCGAGGGCATCGACGCCGTTGCGGTGGCGGCGCGTTGAATCATGGGTAGCATCAAAGGTTCTTTTCTGCTTGCGGTCCTGCTGGGCGCTGTCACGGCAGCGTCCGTGGTCGTGGCGGGGAATGAGGCAGAGGTCCCTGGGCGCGAAGCGTCGGCAGACGCGGATACGCAGGCTGCGCGCGTCGAGCCGCCGCCAGCAGCCGGTCCTCCCGCCAGGAGCGTCCCCGCGCCCGACCTCGAGGAGCACCGGTGTGCAAATGTCGTGCTGCTCGACGGCGATCGAATGTGCCGTTATGCGACGCCGCAGACGCCGACCGTCGCGCACGCGCAGGGGCGCGCTCGGTGATCCGGTGCGGGAAACTGCGGCTGGCCGATCATGCGTGCTCGCTGGTCACCTGCGAGGTCTCCGCCGCCGCGTCGGGCACGGTGTCGCGACGAGGAAGGTCGCCACCGATCATCTCCTTGAACCAGCCAACGAGCAGCTCCGTGTACGCACGCTGCGCGGTCTCACTGGAAAGGCCGTGGTCGGCCGCCTCGATCACGCGATAGGTGACCGAGCGGGCATGAGTGAACGCATTGCGGTAATTCGTGATCACTTGATGCGGAATGATCAGATCATGCTCGGACTCGACGATCAGCGCATCCCCGGCGAATTCGGCGCATGCTCGAAGGGCGCGGCTGTCCTCGGCGCGCACGGTCTCTTGTCGGTACGCTTGCAGATCCTGGTGCTCGCGTAACTGCGCCTTTGCGAGTTGCCAGTCGCTGTCCCGGTAGAGCGCAGGCGCGCGGAGAGCGAGCCATTTCACTGGGACCGAAGCGCTGAGCGTCGCTCCGAGATAGCCGCCGTAGCTGCTTCCGACTACCGCAATTTTCGTCGGATCGACGCTTGGGTGACGAGCCAGCAGCTCATAGGCAGCGGCGACGTCGTGCAGGTTATCCTCGCGTGAAACGGTGGCATATCGGGCTCGAGTTTCGACGTGGCCACGCAGGTCGAAAGTGAGGCAAACGAAGCCAAGCGCGGCAACCGCGGTGGCCCGCGCCCGGTACTGCAGTTGACTGCCGCCCCAGCCGTGCACGAAAAGCACTCCGGGAACGAACATGGCAGGCGCGACCAGGGTCCCGAAGATACGCTCGCCATCCACGTCGATGGCGACGATGTCGTCATGCGTCGTCATAGGCTTCGGTGACAACGAATTTGGTCAAGAATCCGACATGCGGGTCGATGCCGCGGAATAGCACGATCGCCTCGCCCGGTGGTTCGAAATTTTCACCGTAGACCTCGATGGATGACGCGCGAACGGCGCTCAGCGCCGCATCCCGCTTGAACAGGTTGATCGCCGCCATTTCCGCTCCGCTCGCGCCGCCGTAGCGCCACGACTGCTCGAGAACTCCCGAGCGCGGTCGTCCCCTCGAATCGAGGCCCGACGCGACGTCATAGTTGCGTCGGGATGCAAAGAATCCATCGAAGCACTCGCGCGCCGCGCGGTCGTAGACCCGCGCGTGCGCAACGGCACGCCGCACTGCGGGCAACAAGGTGAATCGATCGAGAGTCTCGAGGCTACCGCGGACACAGTGCAGATCCGACCCACCGTAGACTTCCGCACCGTGATTGTTGCGCGTCAGCCGCTGCGTGCCCCAGTAGCTTGCGCACACGTCGGCGACCTGGACTTGGCCGACGCTATACGTCGTGACATCCGTGAGATGCTCCTCCAGTACGACACCGGTCGATGCGAGCTCATGCTCATCGAGCGCATCGACCCGCTCGCGCAGCGCCTCGGAATTTTCGACGACCCATTGGCCGCCGCCGCCGATGCCGCACGAGCGCTTGATTCGCACCGGGCCCTCCTGCAACAGCAGGTCGCCACCACGACACGCGTCGCCGCGGGTAAACGCCGTGAATCCGCGCAGCACGCAATCGCGGACCGTGGCGGCGAATTTCGCCGACCAGCCAGCGGGCGCGTGGCCGCCGTCGACCAACGGATGCGTAATCGACTTGGTGGCGACAAAATCGACGGGTACGACGCCTCCAAAAATATCCTCCTCGGAGCAGATGCGCAGGCGTGTCGCATATTCGACCCCGACAATCGTGGCTGCAGGTACGAAATAGACCGGTGGTGTGTAACGCGCGGTCGGATCGAACTCGCCCCCGAACGCAAAATGCTTCAGTGTAGCGATGCTTTGGGCGATCCCGCGGCGCGATACGACATCGTGGCCGTTGCGGTGCGTACCATTGAGTCCGTCGAGCGTGACAACGGTTCCGCGCGACGTCACAGGCACCGTATCCCTGGAATCAGGGTTGTCGGCGTGGATTGGCCGCTCCATTCGCATGTCCCTGTCACCGCGCATTCGCGCGGGCTACACAGGCCCCAACGACAAACGTTCGGCATCGCGGCGAACGCGGCGGACGGCGATGCAACGAAACTGTCGGTGACTTCTTGACGCTGTGCCGCGCACGCGCTTGGCGTCTGAGGAATGCCGGGATCAGCCGCTCGGCACGCCGCGGAGCGCCTGCAAGCCTCTCACCGATGCTCTGATGCAACGCTCCGCTGCGCCAAGCGTCGAATACCAGCGGATTGATATACGACTTTCGGCATACCGCTGGAGTATTGCGCAGGTCCGCCGCGACCTTTCGTATCGCGTCGAGAATGCAGCGACTGAATTCACGCTCGCTCGTGGTCTGCGGAAGCGGAGTCGCATGCAGGATCGCAATCGCGTGCAACGTCGCCCCCCAGGTCCGGAAGTCCTTTGCGGTGAAGGCCTCGCCCATCGCATCCTTGAGATAGGCGTTGACCTGGCCGGAATCGATGGGATGAAGACCCCCGCTGTCATCCAGGTACTGAAACAAATGCTGTCCGGGCAACTGATGACAGCGGCGAACCATACGCGCCAGGCGCTTGTCATCGACGACAATCTGGTGCTCCGCGCCACCCTTGCCGCGAAACCGGAACAACAACCGTCCGTTCTGGACGAAGCGTACATGGCGGTTGCGCAGCGTGGTCAAACCATAGCTGTCATTGTCCCGCACGTATTCCGCATTCCCGATGCGCGCTCGGGTGGCGTCGAGCAGGCTTACGACCAGAGCAAGGACCTTTTCGCTGGGCAGTCCCGTCAACCCAAAGTCGTGTCGGATACGGCGGCGCAGACGCGGCAGCGCTTCGCCGAAAGCCGGCATGCGTTCGAACTTTTCGCCGTCGCGGAAGCAACGCCATTGAGGATGGTACCGATATTGTTTGCGTCCGCGCGCATCGCGGCCTGTCGCCTGCAGATGACCGTGCGGTGTCGGGCAGATCCACACACGCTCGTATGCAGGGGGTATCGCCAACGATCCGATGCGCCGCAGCTCGACCTCGCTTGTTATGCGGCGCCCGTCCGGCCGAATGTACGCGAACGCCCGGCCGTCGCGGATGCGCTGGATGCCTGGCGACGCGTCCGACACGTGGACGAGCCCGGCGGCGGCGGCGGTTGCTTCGAACTCGGCGGCGCGGTCGCTCATGTTGCGTGGCTCCGTGACGCGGAGTTTCAAACGCGGCGATCGTTTGCGCTTCGCTAATGAGTCTGAGGCGGTACCTTGCCGCCTGCCCGCCGGGCCTCCGACAGCCCGATGGCGATGGCCTGCTTCCGCGTCCTCACTCGTTTTCCCGAAGTTCCGCTTCGCAGCGTTCCATCCCTCAGTTCGTGCATGGTCTTTTCGACCTTGGTTTGCGCGAGCTTGCCGTACTTGGCCATGGAGTCTCTCCTTCTGAGGTAAGGCGCTCAACGGCGAGTCTCGACAGCCGAGAGCGCATTACGGAGGATAACGACGCGGAGAGAGGGCAAAAAAGCGGCGATACGCTGATTCTGCTGTAGGACAATCGCTCCCAATGTGATTGTGGGGGCGCCTCAACGCCGGCTCCATCGAGTCCTTGGAAGCCCTGTCTAGCCTCTAACCGCTCAGCACCATAGCCCTCTTACAGCCGCGCGAGTCGACCAAGCAGGAAGCCGATGGCAAGCGCGCCGGCGACTGTCTGCAGCGGCTTGGCTCGTATGGAAGAGCACGCCGCTTCGGTAAGACGCGTCTGCGCCTGCTGCACTTGCTGCACCGCCGACGTTGCAGCTTCGGCAGCGCTGTTGACCGCGCGGTGAGCGGTTCCGCTCAGGCGGTCGACCTGGGACGTAGCCGTGTCGGCGATTCGGTCGGTTACCTTGTGCGCGGTCGATGCAGCTGATTCCACACCCGCATTGACCGGATTAGGCGAGTTGCCGGTCAGAGAGCCGCTCATGCCGGGCTGAGTGTAAGTCTGAGTACGATCCATGATAGTCCCTTTCAGATGACTGCGTTGAAAATGGGATACGAGCTGACATGCGTGCCATTTAATGATGATCCGGTAACCCTCGCTGATAAATCAGGCAAAGACTGATTCGCATGTAGGACGACAAGACGCGTCGGGCATTCATTACTCCCATCGTCGTAGGCACTCCTGCACGTTTGGGTGCGTCGCTTCTTACGCGAGGGAATTCGCCAACTCGCGAAGCGTCTGGCGCGGGCCCTCGACAATCGGCGAACCATGCGAAACGAGGATACGTTTCAGCGAATCGATGTCGGCCCAGCGCAGCAGTTGATCGCGCAGCGCGTTCTTGTCCTTGATGAGTGCCATTTTCACCACCTTGGGTATTTGCGCCTTCTCTCCCGCGAAGCCGACCCGACGCAGGAGCCAGCCGCCCAGGCCGCCTTCGTCGCGGATGTTGCCGACGAGGTCATTTACGACAAGTGTCGTCCCGCTCTGCGTGCGGATCACGAGCGCCGCTTCGCGGTCGCGCGTTCCCGGGACGGTCACGAACTGCACGTTCGAATCATCAAAACGGGGCGCCGTCGTATCGACGCGGACTGTTTCCTCGACCTTAGCTTTGGCGCCGGCTGGTGCGACGACCTGCATTTCCGGGTAACGACCTTTCCAGATCTTCGCGTCGAGCCGATGTTTATCGCTCGGCACGATCAAGTACGCGGGACGACCAAATGCTTCCAGCGCGGCCATCTCGTGCTCTGCCAGCGCGATCGCGCTGAATACAACCAGCCGCGAGTCGTTCAGGCGCACCACGGTCATCCGCCGTGGCAAGTTCATGAGCGGCATCTCGATCTCGCCGACAACGGTCAGGATATTGTCGTCGACCTGCGAAAGCTTGCCGTGCGGCAAGACTTTCCAATCTCGAAACGGTTGAGTCATGATCGCTTTCTCCTTCGCCAGTGCGATGCCCAGGAGGGAGCACCGCGGATTTCGCTAACTCGGCCAGCCCAGGAGTCATCTGCAGTTGCTCAGCTGCAAAAACTGCGCCGCAACCCGGAAGATGCAGCCGCGGAACTCGCTCCATGGGAGCCGGCCGTAACGGGACCATCGTGGCATTTTTCTTGCGTAAAACCACGGCAAGTGACCGAGAGGAACCCCATGCTGCAACTTGCGCCTTTGTACGCGTACATACCTGCATCAGACATCGCACGCGCCCGGAAATTCTACGAGCAGGTTCTGGGGTTCGTGCCTGCGCAGGAGTTGGCTGGCGGCGTCGTTTATCAATTCGCCGATCACACCGCTTGCTTCCTGTATCCGTCGCCCAATGCAGGCACATCAAAGGCAAGCCAGGCGTTCTGGCGGGTAGCTGACGTCGAGCGCGAGGTCGCCGACCTCAAAGCCAGGGGCGTGCGATTCGAGGAATACGACACGCCTGGAATGAAGACCAAGGATGGCATCGCTGTCGCTGGTGGTGCCAAGAGCGCGTGGTTCAAGGATAGTGAGGGCAACATTATGGCGGTCGTCCAAAGCCTTTGAGACTCAGTGCAGGCGCCGACCGCCCGAGAGTCTGACTCGCCTTTGTACAAGTTGCATCGCCACTGTAAGAAATGCCGCGCACGACACCAATCGATCAGGAGAAGAACAACATGACCATCACGCAGAAGATAGCCCCATGCCTCTGGTTCGATGACCAGGCCGAGGCGGCAGCCAAGTTCTATACGGCCACTTTCAAAAATTCGAGAATCGTCAAGATTGCTCGTTACGGCAAAGCGGGCCAGGAAATTCACGGCAGGGCGCCCGGCTCAGTGATGACCGTCGCTTTCGAACTCGAAGGGCAGTCGTTTACCGCGCTCAACGGCGGGCCGGTCTTCAAATTCAATGAAGCCATCTCGCTGCAGATCTTTTGTAATACGCAGGCTGAAATTGACTACTACTGGAGCAAGCTGTCCGAAGGCGGCGATGAAAAGGCGCAGCAATGCGGCTGGCTGAAGGACAAATACGGCGTCTCATGGCAGGTCGTGCCCGCGATGTTGCCCGAGCTGCTCGACGATCCGGACTCGGCGAAATCACAAAGGGCGTTCAAGGCGATGCTCGAGATGAAGAAACTCGACATTGATCGACTGGAACGTGCGTACGCCGGCAAACCGTAGTCGCAGAACACCGGGAGGCAAAAGGGGTATCACACGTGTGGCTACTGAAGATGCTGTCGTTGCTGTTCACCGCGTTGGCCTTGGCGCCAGCGACGGCGCACCTCCTCGAGCTTCCCAACAAGTTGACGCTTTCCCGAAATGAATACTCGATCTCCCAAAGGCTTTATCGCGGCTGGCACTTCCTGGGCGTTGTCGTGGTAGCGGCATTGCTGTCGACCTTCGCGCTGGCAATCGCGATGAGGTCGCGAACGGATCAGTTCGCCGCCGCGATCGTCGCATTTGCGTGCGTCGCGGCGACCCTGCTCATTTTCTGGTTCTTCACGTACCCCGTAAACAGGGAGACGGTGAACTGGACGCGGATGCCCGACGACTGGACGCGCCTTCGGCTCCGCTGGGAGTACTCTCACGCCGCGAGTGCGATCCTGAATCTCGTGGCGTTTCTTGCGACCAGCGTCGCCATTACTTGGGAGTGAGAGTATCCGCCGCTCGAGGCAATCAATTGTGGCGCCGATGCATAGTCGTACCGCCGGTTGGGGTATGCGCTTGCCACATCATGCCCAGGCGGCGGTCGCGTTCACCGCGCGCTCGAAGGGTTTCATTACCGATCAGCCTGCCCCAACCTAATTCAAAGGTGCCGATGAGGCAGAGCAGGCGGGCTTGAACGTGATCACGCGTGGTTTGCGCTGGCATGGTCGGTGCGAGACTAAGATGGCGTCTTATATACCAGTTGGTCTACCGTGCGGCGGACATCGGGGGGCGGCCATGGCGCCTCATCAGGAGCCGCGTCTGGCCCATTTGCGAGCTTTGTCGGTGGCGGGATATCCAAGCTCGGACCATCCCCGGGCACGACTTCAGGCCCGTCGCACGCCCCGATGAGCAGTGCAACTACAGCCGCGACGATCCACAGCGACGAACTAGCAACTCGCAACTCGAATGCCCTCTTTCCAGAGCGTACTTTGCGCGGTGCCGCGCGGGGCTGCTATCGGCGCGGACCGTTTTCTCGTGTCAGAAAATGGCACGTTCGCCGTCGGACGGAAACCTACGCCCCGGCGTCGGCGTGCATGGGGTACCCTGCGACAGGATCCGCAGCGGGATTTAACTGTCCCTTAGCCACCTGGTTACTCACGATGCCACCGACAATGCCGTCGCCGCAGACTGTCGCTCGCTGGCTCGCACACCTGATAGCGCTGCCACTGCTGAGCGGGTGCGTGACACTGACCCTCGAGCCGCGCGCTGTCGTCTTGGACGCAGATCATAGTGTCCGCGTCACGACGCTCCGCTGCGACGCCGCGGATGCCGTTGTTCGAGGGTGGGCGAACGATGGCGCTGTGGGCGCGCTTGGCGAACGAGACGTCCGTGTGCTGATCTGGAATGTCCATAAAGAAGGCGATCCGGGCTGGGAACACGACCTTGCGGCGTTTGCCGCTGCCAGCGACATCGTGTTGCTGCAGGAGACCGCGCTGCGTCCGTCGCTGCTTCAGATTCTGGACAGCGCGGGTCTGCGCTGGGTAATGGCCAGCTCGTTCATGTTCGAGGATGAAGATATCGGGGTCCTGACGGCGACGCGCGTCACGCCGTTGGCGACTTGCACGCAACGCGCGGTCGAGCCCCTGCTGCGCATCCCCAAATCCGCTGTCGTGACCTGGTTGCCGAGCGCGAGCAAGGCCGAAGCGCTCGTGGTCGCGAACGTCCACGCCATCAACTTCGATCTCATGCTCGACGCGTATCAGGCACAGCTGGAAGTGGTGGCATCTGCGATCGCGGGTCACCACGGCCCCGTCGTTCTCGCGGGCGATTTCAACACGTGGAGCGAGGCGCGCGATCGCGTCGTGGCCGAAATCGCCGCCAGACTGGGGCTCACCGAGCTGCAGTTCGGACTCGACCAGCGGTCGACCTTCATCGGCCGGCACGTCGACCATATCTTCGTCCGTGGACTGCAACTGGTCGACATCCGCGCGATTCCGGTCACGTCATCGGATCACAACCCCATCGAAGTGACGATGCGGATCGCACAATAAGCAACCGGCCTGTCGGCGCGCGGGCCGCGCGCAGGTCAGAGGTCGATCCGAGCTTCCCTTGCCTTCGCGTTGGCTTCGGACAGGACAGTACGGGCGCCACCGTTTGACGCGAGCCACTCGTTGACGTGCTGCGCCATCTCGGAAACGTCGGTAATGGCGGCGTGCAACAGGTCGCAGGCCTCCAGGATGGCTTGTTTTGCCGAGGCTGGGATTTCCGACGTGTCGCCGTTGCAAATATGTCGAAGATCGAGATGTACGGCGGCGAGTTTGTCCGGCACCGCCACTATCCTCTCCGCCAGACGCGCCAATTGGGTCGCATCCACTGCGACTTCAGACCTGTTGATTTTCATCAAGACCATCCCGATAAAATGGTTAAGTGCAGATGCAACAATTATCTTCTGACAAGACATGCGTGCAACTTGTGTTCGGGACCGGACAAACGGTCGCAGAGCCTGCGAGCGCAGCGCGTATACTAGGCGACTAGCTATTCACCACTCGACATCGGGTAGCCGCCTTGTGCCGACTGTTGGATTTTCCAACGTCACGCAAGGCATCCAGATGCCCAAAGTCGATCAGCCGTTTGTCCCTGGCAATCTGCTTCTTGCCTCGCTACCGCAGACCGACCGGGACTACGTCGGCCGCTTCTGCGAACCGTCGGACCTTGAGTTCGGTGCCACGGTCTGTAAACCGGGCAACAGCATCAAGCACGTGTATTTTCCGGCCGACAGTTACATATCCTTGATCACGCCGGCAGGCGCAGCCGAAAGCATCGAGGTCGGCATGGTCGGTGACGAGGGGATGTTCGGCATCACCTTGTTGCTCGATGTCAAGGCGTCGCCTCTGCTGGGCCTGGTCCAGGGCGGAGGGAGCGCCTTGCGCATGACCGCCAGCCGCTTCAGGCTGGCTGTCAGCGAAAGCGTGCCATTCCGTCAGATGCTCAATCGATATCTGTATGTCCTGACGTCTCAGCTCGCGCAGACCGCAGCCTGCAACCGGTATCACCTGCTCGATGCTCGGCTCGCTCGCTGGCTGCTGATGACCCAAGACCGCGCACACAGCGACACTTTCCGGCTCACGCACGAATTCCTGGCGTACATGCTCGGTGTGAGGCGAACGGGGGTCACCGAAGCGGCGGGGCGACTCCAGGCCAAAGGGCTGATCCGCTACAGCCGCGGCGAACTGTCGGTGCTCGATCGCGCCCGGCTGGAAACGCTCGCCTGTCCTTGCTACATGGCGTCCACGAAAATGTACGCGCAACATCTGCGACGGCCCCGAACCATGTCGCCGCGAACACTCGGGCACAAGATTTTCGCGAAATAGCGGTCGCGTTAGGCGACAACGCCGGTCGCCCCGTCGGGTGGCGCGCCCAAAGTCGGGTGCAGTGCTACAACGCATGCGACCTTGGTGCCACGCCCATCGCCGGCAGAATCGACTGTCAACGCACCGCCAAAGCGCGCGATCCGCTCCCGCATTCCGAGGAGCCCGTGCGAATTCGGGTCTCGCAATTTTTGCTTCGAGGTTCCTACGCCGTTATCCTCGATGACGAGCCGCAGTTGCGAGACGTCCACGGTCATGGCGACGCGCACGCTGCTTGCCTTGGCGTGCCTCGTGATGTTGGTCAGCGATTCCTGGACAATGCGATAGAGGGCCAGCGCCAACGCCGGTTCCAGGTCCGGTAAAAGCGGCGGGACGTCGATCTGGGCGCTGAGTCCCGTGTTCTCCGCCCAGTCAGCGACGTACTGGCGCATGGCGACCGCCAACCCGAAGGTCACGAGCAAAATGGGCCGCAAGTTGCGAACAATGCGCCGCTGGCTGTCGATCAGTCCGCGCAAGAGCCTGGTGACCTCGCGGTGTTCGTCTGCCGCGTCCGGACCAGCACTGGCCAAGCGTTTGCCCAAGTCGCTGACCTTGAGTGACAAGAGCGTCAGAATCGAGCCGAGATCGTCATGCAGCTCGGCCGCGAGCTTGGCCTTTTCGTCTTCGGCAACCTGCAGCAAGTGCTGTGAGAGTTTCGTAAGTTGGGCCGTGCGCTCCTTCACTTGCGTCGCGAGCTCGTCCCGCGCACCACGCAATATGCGCTCGGCTTCGATTCTTTCGGAAATGTCGACAAGCACGTTCACCGCGCCGAGGAGCACACCGTCGCGATCACGAATCGGGTTTGCGTGCGCCAGCGCAGTGATCCGGACACCGTCGGGGCGTTCGATGACAATTTCCTCGCCGTTGTATTCCTTGCCGGTTTGCAGCGCCTGCGCCATCCAGCATGCGCTGTGAGCGATCGGGGCGCCGTCTGTCGCGAAGAGCTTAAAGGACCCGCAGAAGCGATCGACCGGATCGTTCAGTTTGGGCGCGCGTCCCCACAGCTTGACGGCGTTTTCGTTGAAATAGGTGATCAAACCATCCCGGTCGCACATGTACCCGCCGGCAGGCAGCTTGTCGAGCAGGGTGCGGAACTGCAAAGCCCCACTTTGCAGCGCAGCGCTCTCGAGTCCTTGAGCCAAGGCATCCCCCATGCACGCGTTACTTGAAAATTCAATCCGGCTGTCGATGATGCACCGAACGCACCTCGCGCACTATCGGACGCGATCCTACGTGGAAGTAGGACTGATGTGGTGCGTCTGGAAAGTACTCTGAGCGGAGACATGACTTCCGTTCAGATGCCATATTCCCCCGAAGAGCCCCAGCAGGCCGATGACGATCAGATAGATGGCAACGATGTAGTTCAGGAGTCGTGGCACGATCAGGATCAGGATCCCCGCGATGAGAGCTACCAACGGACCGATCGCCAGGTTGATATTCATGACGCCGCCTTTCTTGGCCGGCTGTACGGAAGCCGTCGACGTACTGTGCCGGGATCCATGAGGGACATATATCGGCGTTGTCTGAAAAACGAGTAGGACAAGCTGCAATCTTTACAATCGGCGCTCCCTGAAGCCCTGGGCCGGGAGGCGCTTCCGCGCGAAAACCGTTGACCGCGAGGCGTACGGAAACTGTCGCCCAGCGGCCCGCCCCGCCGACGGGCGCTGATCTCACACGGAGTGGCCTGCAATGGCCAATTTTCCGTTTCAAAAATGCGAAAACAATCCGATCAGAATGATGATCGGAATCGGTACGCCAAGTATCCAAAGAAGCATCGAACGCATGATGAGTTCCGACGTGGGTTAGTGCGTAAAGCTGGCCTCGGCGTCGCGCGAAGTCAGTCGGCCGTGTTCTTCGCGGGAGACGTGGGCGCCGTGGTCGCGCTGTCTGCCGCCGAGTGTCGCCGCCAGGCTCGCGCAAAAGGCACCGAGAAGCAGGGCGACGAAAATCCAAAGCGAACCCTTGGCTGCCGCCTGCCGCGCCTGATCCGCCAGAATGCGAGCGCCAAGGTCGGCATCAGCAGCCATACTCTTGGCTTGTGCGAATACGGCGTCGACGCGCAACTCCGCATCCGTTTGATTCATGCCCGTCCGCGACGCGATGACCTGACCGACATAGGTCCGATCCGCGTTGGGCATCGTCCCCCGACGCAGAGCTTCCGCCAGAACGCGACCGACCTCCGGCCGCAAGCTCTGCCCCGCGTCCGGCCCCGCACGGTCATTGCGAAACAGCGCGTCGGTCAGGTATTCGCTCGACGTGGTCGGCGGACTCTGTGCACCTTGACCCGCCGGGCTCTGCGCCGGGAGGCCGCCGGCGGTGTTCATGGCCCCGGCTGGCGAACCTGCTGCGAAGGATGGCGCCGGGAGTATGCTTGCGGCGGCGGCTTTGCCCGGTGAGCCAACGATCGATGCCGCCGTAGACGCCAGGAAACCGACGGCGATGACCACACCGACTGCCCACACGAGCAACCCGTGCGCCGTATCCCGGAAATAGACTTCGTCGCTATGCACGTCGGTCCACTTGACGCGCAGTCGACCAGCAAGATAACCGCCTAGACCCGCAGCGATTGCCTGGGTAAGTACCAGCCAGACAACGGCCGACGCGCCGATAGCGGTAGTAGTCGCGCTGATGCCCGACCAGGGTGAAAGCGAAGCCAGGCCAAGCCCGACCCCGAGAAACGTCAGCAGGAGGGAAAACGACGCGGTGACGAAGGCACCGCCAATCACGGCGCCCCACGAAACGCCCGAGACCGACGACTCCGGCGCGGGAGGCCGGTGCGCCAGATATTCCGGACGTAGCACGTCGCTCGGCGTTGCCAGATTGTTCATTCGTTCTCCTGTATTGGCATTCCAGGGTTGGACGGCCTGCGAACGAATGTTTTCCCAAGCGGTCGGAATACGTAATCGGACGGGCGCTGATTCGTGCGTAGGACGATTCGAATACCCCGTACCGAAAGCTTTCGGCATGCTTCTCGATCAGCATCTTGTAGGAAGGGGACCTACACCGGAATCAGCGATGGTCCGACTGACGCCTCGAACCGTCGCAGCCATGATCATTCAACTACGCGCGAGCGACCGAGACCACGGAACCTGGAGGGGCACGCGGACAGGAGGCGATGCGACTCTGCAAGGAGCCAGGATGGATTACAACAAATATCTGTTGTTGGTAGAATTTTGTACCGTGGTCATCGTAATTGGCATAGGCTTGTGGAGTGCCAGGTCGGTTGATCGAGACGCCCGGACGCGGCGACGTGCGACCTCCTTTGCCCGACGCGAGCGTGGCGGGGGCGAGTTGCGCCGCGACGGCCAAGACCTGAGCCCGGACTAGGCAACCACGACCGGCCGCGACGCATTTGCGTTCGTGCGCCGGACAAAAAGACGGGGAGACGATCGTGCGCCTGTCGCTGCGCTTCCTGGTGCCGTTGCTGCTTGCGCTATCCTTGTTCGCATGGGCGGCCGTGCCGCTGACCGACGCATTGATGACGCGCTGGTTCATACGCGACCTGGAAATTCGCTCCACGCTCATCGCCTCCACGATTCAGGATCCGACTCGAGGAGTTGCTGCAGTCGGGATCCGAATCGCGCATCGCGGATTATTTCAACAAGCTTACCCGCGACGAGCGGATCTATGCGATGGGCCTTTGCAGGTCTGCATTTGCCGCCTCGCCCGTCACCTCCAACAATTTCCCCGCGGAGCTCTCGCGGTGCCAGAACTGGGCATCGTACGCGGGCGAAGCGTCGAAGCTTGTCCGAACCACGCGAGGGACGCTCAACGTCTCCGTACGGCCTATCCTCAACAGCAGCGACGGATCCTCGGTGGCGGAGCTCATGCTCGTCCATGACATGAACTTCATCGATCGCCGCACCGAGGAGACCCGGCGCTATCTGTTCTATTTCTTCCTCGCGCTGGGGGCCAGCGTCGCACTCATCACCATCATCATCGTCCAGGTGTCGTGGCGCGGCTGGGTCAGCGGCCTGCGCGCGCTCCTGCGCGGGGATGGGATCGTGCGGAGGACCGGCGCAGCCACCGTTCCGGAGCTGCAACCCATCGCACGCGACGTCAGCCAGTTGCTGCGCGAGCTGGAGCATCTGTATCGCCCGACCGACGAAAACCAGCAACGCTGGACCCAGCAGACGCTGCGGGCCACGCTGCGCGGGGAGCTTCGCGGCAACGACATCATCGTCGTGTCGAATCGCGAGCCCTACATTCACGAGCGCGACGGCGCGACCGTCCGCGTCCGGCGTCCGGCGAGTGGGCTCGTCACTGCCCTGGAGCCGGTCATGCGCGCATGCTCGGGCACCTGGATCGCGCACGGTAACGGGTCGGCGGATCGCGAGACGGTCGACGCGCACGACCGTGTCGACGTTCCCCCCGGCCACCCCATGTACAGGATTCGCCGCATCTGGCTGACGCCCCAGGAAGAGGCTGGCTATTACTACGGATTCGCCAACGAGGGCCTCTGGCCGCTGTGCCACATCGCGCACGTGCGACCCACATTTCGCAGGAAAGATTGGGACTTCTACCAGCTCGTGAACGCGCGCTTCGCGGACGCAGTCGTGCGCGAGGCAGGCAGCGACGATCCGATCGTGCTCGTTCAGGACTACCATTTCGCGCTTGTGCCGCGCATGATTCGCGATCGGTTGCCGAAAGCGACGGTCATATCCTTCTGGCACATTCCGTGGCCGAATCCCGAAGCGTTCGGCATCTGCCCGTGGCGAAAGGAGATCCTGGACGGCCTGCTCGGGAGCAGCATCCTCGGCTTCCACACCCAATACCATTGCAACAATTTCCTCGATTCCGTCGATCGTTTTCTCGAGGCGCGCGTCGATCGCGAGCAATTCAACGTGACCTGCCGCGGCGCCGTCACCGCGGTGCATGCTTATCCGATCTCGATCGAATGGCCGCCTGAGCCGCTTGCCCATGCGAAGCCCATCGCGGATGCCCGCGAAGACGTGCGGGTTCGGCTCAATCTTCCCCGCGGCCATAAGCTCGGGGTCGGCATCGAGCGGCTGGACTATACGAAGGGCATTATCGAGCGCTTCAATGCAGTCGAACGATTGCTGGAGATCTATCCGCGCTGGATCGGTCGTTTCACCTTTGTCCAGATCGGCTCACCCAGCCGGACGACGATCGACGAATATCGCGCCTATGCCGAGCGCGTCGACGCCAGGGCACGCGAGATCAACGCGAAGTTTCCCGGCGCGGCCAGGCAGCCGATCATCCTGATTGCGGAACATCACGACGCAGATGCGGTCTATGAGTATCATCGGGCCGCGGACTTCTGTTTTGTGAGCAGCCTTCACGACGGAATGAATCTCGTTGCCAAGGAGTTCATCGCCGCGCGCGACGACGAGCAGGGTGTGCTGATACTTTCGCAATTTGCCGGAGCGGCACGTGAGTTGCCCGAAGCGCTCATCGTCAATCCCTACGACGCGGACCAATGCGCGCAGGCCCTGCATGTGGCACTGACAATGTCCAAAGAGGAGCAACGCGATCGAATGCGGTTCATGCGTAGTCTGGTGCGGGAATTCAATGTGTATCGGTGGGCAGGTCGTATGCTGCTGGACGCAAGCGTCGTGCGGCAGCGGAGCCGCTTTGGCGTGAGGGCCGAGAATAGATTGCGATCAGTCGGTTGATGTCCATCGTAAATCATCGAGGCCTGAAAACAGCGCTCCAACGTTTCCGACGGGCCGAACGTCCTAATCCGCCGCCGCTGGCGGAAACCTACGCGGTCTTTCTCGATATCGATGGCACGCTCGCGGAGTTCGCAGCCACGCCGCGCGAAATCCGCATTGACCAGCAACTCATCGCAGCCTTGCCGTTCCTGCGGATGCGGCATGGCGGCGCGCTGGCCCTCGTCACCGGCCGATCGATCGCTGACGTCGACCGCATATTTCCGGATCTCGGCGTGCCGGTCGCGGGCCAGCACGGCTGCGAGCGTCGCGACGCTTCGGGCACCCTGCACCTGCATTCCTCGAATCCCGCCGTTCTCGAGAAATTGCGCGTGCTCTTCGCTGCATTTGCGGCCAGGCATCCTGGCGTGCTCCTCGAGGACAAGGGCGCGACGGTCGCGCTTCACTACCGTCAGTCGCCTGAACTCGCCGGAAAGGTTCACTCGGTGGTGCGTTCGTCCATCGACGCCGTGGGTGCCACAGGCTACCGCCTGTGGGAGGGCAAGCAGCTTGTCGAGATCCGGCCCGATGGCCGCGACAAGGGCAAAGCCATCGCTGATTTCATGCAGGAGCAGCCATTTGCCGGGCGCAAACCCGTCTTCGTCGGCGATGATGTCAGCGACGAAGACGGCTTCGCCGTCGTTGCCGCAATGGGCGGCTGGGCCGTAAAGGTTGGCAGCGGACCGACTTGCGCCGCCTATCGCCTCCCCGACATCGCGAGCGCGCGGCGATGGCTGCTCGCCGGGATAATAGCCGAACAGAATGCCCATCCCTGATGTCGCTGCGCGCAATTCCCGGCGGACTCGCGAGCGCTCTCGGCGACAGCCACCGCGGTGGTGGATTTGTAATTCCTTACTTGTAAGAGTTGCACAAGTGCGTAAGGTTGTTAGAGCAGATCGTCGATGGGCAGCAAGGTCAGAAAATCTGTTTTGATGCCGCGCAGCGCGTCGTTGGTTGGTTCGGTCGTGCTTTCGATGGTTTTGCCCTGTTCTTCGGTTCGCCATGTCACCGGCCTGCGCCCAATTCCATCCGCGGGTCCGAGTGCGACCACGTAACAGTTGGCGGGCTGCGCGATCTCGTTGAAACGCGCGGTCACCTGGCGGGCAAGCTCCGGACTGTCGATGAGCAGCCCGATTTCCGTATTGAGGCGGAGTGACCGGCGATCGAAATTCATCGACCCGATGAACAGGTATCTTTGATCGAGGACGAAAACCTTGGCGTGCAGTGCGAACTGCCCGGAGCTCGGTGACGTCAGACTTCCCCCGCCTTTTTCGGGACGGCCCGGCAACGGCCGGACCTCGTAAAGCTCGATATCATCCTCGAGCATCCGGGTGCGATAGTGTTTATATCCGGCGTGCACGATCGGCATGTCCGTGGAAGCCAGCGAATTGGTCAGCACGCGGACCCGCACCCCGCGCGCGCGCAACTGCTCCAGCAACCGCATGCCGCCGTCACCCGGGACCAGGTAGGGTGAGACGACGTCCAGTTCGGACTTGACGTCGCGGATGGCTTGTCCCAGCCGTCGCCGCAGCAATGTACCTTGCACCTCTCCGTCTTCCACCTTGCCCTTCTCCGGGGAATCGGAGAGCACTTCCACCTTGGCCCAGGCGAGGCTGTTGTCGCGACCGATGAACTTCGCGAACGGTGGGGTTTTAGCGAGTTTCTGCATGTACTCGGAACCCTGCATCGTCGAAAGATTCTGCTCCAGTTCCGCGCGATACTGACGCAGTCCCTCGTCGGAAGGCTTCGAGAGCAACAGAGCCTGCACGGGTATGGCCAGATCGCTGTTCCAGAATTCGTCGAAGCGCGACGATAGCTGCTTCGCGACCGAGCCGATCGCAAGCACGTCGAAGTCGCCAAAATTGGTGGCGGAACTCGCCTGGAAGTACTCGTCGCCGACGTTGCGTCCGCCAACGATGGCCGCCGCGTTGTCGACAACGAACAGTTTGTTGTGCATTCGATAGTTCAGCCGTTGTCCTGCGACCGCGAATTCGACGTAACGCAGCAGATCGAGCATCCCGCGCGTGTAGAATGGATTGAAGATCCGGATATCGATCCGCGGGTGCGCCGCCAGTGCCGTGATCTGCCGATCGCGGGCGATGTCGTCGCTGTCGTCGATCAGCATTCGCACGCGGACGCCGCGATCGGCTGCGCGGACGAGCGCTGACATCAAGAGTTTGCCCGTCGTGTCGTTCTGAATGGTGAAATATTGGAGATCGACCGTGCGCTCCGCGGCGTTGGCAAGCTCGAGGCGCATTTGCAGGCCCTCGATTCCCGAGGGGAGGAGTCGCAAGCCCGAGGAACCCGGATGCTTCCCGGCCAGTGTGTAGACTTGGCGTCCCAGCTTCGTCGCTTCCGGCTGTCCGAGCGCCGTCGACGCCTCCTTGGGGTAGTTCGCGCCCGGAATGGTGGTGCATCCGGACACGAAAAGGCACACCACAATAAGGGTGAGGCATGAATGAGCCAATCGTCTTGAGCGTGGTTCAATCACTTCCTTAACCTCCGGAATCGATGCGCGCCGCCTGAACCATCCGATCACGCGGGGAGTCTGAGGCAAATGCGCCTCCAGGACGTCAAGCAGCGGTTGCAGGTAGTTGCCATGGTGTGGCTGATCGGTGTCGCCTGCACGTTGCAGGCGGCTGTTTCGGATGATTCGGACATCATGGTTCGGGTCGAGCAACACGGCTCGCGCATCGTGGTCGACGTCCGGGTTCCTGTGAACGCCGGCGTCAGCGATACGTGGAACGTGATCACCGACTACGACCACATGGCGGGATTCGTGTCCAATCTCGAAACGAGCCGCATCCTCGGTCGGAACGGCAATGTGCTGACGGTCATGCAGAAGGGCAAGGCAGCGCGCGGGCTGCTGACATTCGCGTTCCAGAACGTGCGCGAAATCACGCTCGATCCCGAGCGGAGCATCAGTTCGCGCCTGATCAGCGGTGACCTGGAGTCGTCTGAATTCGTCACGCATGTCATCGATCTCGGCGGTTCTTCACAAATTACCAACCACGGCGAATTCGTGCCCAAGATCTGGGTTCCTCCGGTCATCGGGCCGGCACTGATCGAGGCCGAAACCCGCAAGCAGTTTCAAGAACTCAGAACCGAGATCAATCGTCGCAAGCGTGAGGGAAACGCAACCGCACGCCCTTAAGGGCGTCGGCGTTGCTTCCGCACGACACGCCATCACACCGGCTACGCGGCGCGGTCTCGCATGCCTGCCACGCCTGCCATCTTGGCGCAGTGCGCGCAGCAGTAGTAGGCACCCGCATCTTCCACGCCGTGGCCGATGATCCGGCAACCGCAGTGGGCGCACGTCGGCGCCAACACATGGATCGCGCATTCAAAACTGTCGAAGGTGTGGGCCTTGTCCTGCTGGATGATGGTGAATGCTTTGTCATACTCGTTTCCGCATAGTTCACATCGTGCCATCGCGAAGCTCCGGTCGGGTTGGGATCATGCTGTTGCACTATCCGTGCCCGCGCTCCCGCGGCGGGGCCAGATATTGCGCCGGGCAGGTTAGCTCCGCGATTCCTACATTGTTTTCGGACCGACGCCGATTAACCCTTGATTGCCGCGACGGCAAAATACGCGCGTTCCGACAGCTCCAACTGAGACAAGCGCGTGGCTGGAGACTTCAGCAACCTCGGTCCTTGTAACGACGACGGTACGCTGCGGGTGGTCGTCGAATCGCCACGGGGCTCGACGCTGAAGCTGGAGTATGACCCGCAGCTTCGCAACTTTTCCGTGGCTCGCTCCTTGCCGCTCGGAATGGCGTACCCGTTCGATTGGGGATTCATCCCGGGCACCGTGGCAGAGGACGGCGATCCCCTCGACGCTCTTGCCATCCATCCGGATGCAAGCTATCCCGGCGTCATCCTGCCTTGCCGTGTTCTTGGCATGGTGGAACTCGACCAGCGGATAAAAGGTAAGTCAGAGAAGAATAATCGCGTCATCGCAACCCCCGCGTGGCACGAGGCGTTGAAGGAAGTCGAGGAAGCAAGAGATTTACCAGCCAGCGTCAGACGGCAGCTCGAGCAGTTTTTCGTCTCGATTGCCCAGTTCACCGGTAAGAAGATCCGCATTCGAGGCTGGGCCGGGCCGCAAAAAGCTCGACGCTTCATCGATGAGCTCACCTGCACGTAATGCCTGATGCCGCGAAACCTGTGAGTCGTGGGTGTAGGTGGGATGCCTAGCGAATCGCAATGGTTTCCTACATTCGAATCGGACCATGCCGATGGTCCGCGAAACCCGAATTGAGCACTATTTCTCCTCCGGAGCGACGCCGACAAAATCCGCAGCGACGGCGAGCGACGCACGGACTCCGAACCATTTATCAATGCTGCCGAGGAAAGGATACGAGATATCATGAAACGTCAACTGATTCAGACACTCATCGTCGGTTCGTTCGCCGCGATCGCGGTCAACGCTGGCGCTCAATACACCAGCCCGTCCGGGGCTGCTCAGAATCCGCCGGCCGGGACCATGACCAGCCCATCGGGTACCAACTCGATGAACACGATGAATTCGCGTGCGCGCATGACGGACGACCAGATACGCGAGTACATGAGCGCGCGCAACGCATGCGCGTCGCAACCGGCGTCGCAACAGGAAGCGTGCAATACCGACCTCAACAAGAGATTCAGTTCGGTCGACGCGAAGTGTCAGAAGCTCATGGGCCCCGCGCTGGCTGACTGCCTGCACGGCGCCGATCACGGCGGCTGACCAGGGGCTCGTATCTGCGTGAAGTAGAAAAGGCGAAGCCAGACGGCTAAGGAACCTCTGACAAAGCCCGGTTGGCTTCGTCTCCTTTCAACTCCTAGCCGCCCACTGCAATCCTAGCGGGCAATCGCTGTCGGGGCGGGCGCCGCAGATGCGGAGGCGGGCGGTGGCGCGGCGATTTGCGCCAACGCCAGCGTAACAAAGACGCCGGTCCCCCGCCCGTCAAGGCCGGAAGCCACGTGCAACTCGCCGCCAAAAGCCTCCGCGCGCTCGCGAATCCCCAGCAGGCCGTGGCCGCCGTTCGTGGCGAACACCGCGTTACCCATACCGCTCCCGTCATCCTGTATGGACAAGGCGAGGAACCCTTCGGCCACGGCTACGGTTAGACGCACTTTCGAAGCCTTTGCATACTTTACGACATTCGACAGCGATTCCTGAACGACGCGGAACAAGGCGATCGATGCCTCTTCGACCATCGAAGGAAGCTGGGCCGGGAAGACGCGCTCGCATTGAATGCTCGTCGTCTGCTCGAACTGCGCGCAGTAGGCGTCCAGAGCATCGAGGAGTCCCAGATCGCGAATCATGACCGGACGCAGATCGGAGATGATGCGTCGGCTGATCTGCGTCGTTGCGCCCAGCGTTTCGGACAGCCGATGGGCGAGCGCGGATATTTCGCCCAGCTCCGCTTCGGCCAGCCGTCGGGAGATGACCGTCAGGTCCATCATCGCGACCGACAAGTGCGCGCCGATCTCGTCGTGCAGCTCTCGCGCAAGGCGACTTCGCTCGTTTTCGGCAACCGTGATCAAATGGCGGTTGAGCGCCTTGAGTTGTGCCGTGCGTTCCTCCAGGGCGGCCGTGCGCTCCGCAACCTGTTCGGCCAGCGTCGTGTTGAATTCATCGAGCGCGATTTCCGTCATCTTCCGGTCGTCGATGTCCACCGCGGCGCCCAACCACGCCAATGTCTTGCCAGCATTGTCGTGCAACGGGCGCGCCCGCGCGAGGTGCCACCGGTAAACGCTGTCCTTTCCTCGGCGCAGCCGCACCTCCGCATCAAACGGGTCGTCGCGTGATACGGCGCGCCGCCATCCGGCAATCACCTCCTTGCGATCGTCGGGGTGAACCACGCTCGTCGCGCCCGCGGCGGCGGTCTGCTCCAAGGTGAGGCCTGTGTAGTCGACCCACTGCCGGTTGCAAAACGTCATCTCGCCCTTTGCGTCCGCCATCCAGACAATCTGCGGCGATACTTCCGTGAGTATTCGATAGCGTTCCTCGCTGGCGCGAAGTTCCTGCTCGGCGGTTCGACGAAGATTGAGGTAATGCCATATCGCCCAGCAGAGTGCGGCGATCGCCAGCAGAGCGAGGGCGCTCGCAAAAATCACGACCAGGCGAGTGTAGAACGTCGCGCGCTGCGCATCGGCGGCGATCTGGTCGCCGATCGACGCTTGCCGATTTCGCATCACATTGACCTGGGCGCGAATGGCATCCATGATCACTTTGCCCGGCGTGTCCTGCGTACCCTCCGTGGCTGCGGGTCGCCCGCCACCCCGCGAGTCGACCAACTCGACGGTCGAAGCGAGAATTTTCCATTTGTCTTCAATCAACCCGCGCAACACTTCGAGATTTTTTGCCTGCGTGGGGTCGTCCTTGGTCAACGCCTCGACGTCCGCAAGCGCGTCCGTGTAGCGCCCCCTGGCATCCCAGTACGGCTCGAGCATGTCGTCGCGGCCGACCAGCGCGTAACCGCGCACGCCAGTCTCGGCATCCACCATTATCGCTTGCAATCGTTCGAGCGCCACGACCGACGCCGCGTTGCGTTCCAGGCGTTCGCGCATGGCCGACTGGGTGGATGACATCGACAAATAACCGATGTCGAGGGCCGCAATGACAAGCACGCAAAGAACGACGGCGCTTGCGATCTGCCAAGGCAACAATAGCGGACGAGAACTCGGCGCAATCGCTCTCGCGCCGGGTCCGAAGGGGACGGGCGTATGCTTTGCCATTGCGAAATACGTTACACGATTGGCGCCGGTGCGCCAATCATTCGCAACGTTCGAACGAAACGAGCATGCCGTGCCCGCGCGATGGCGCCATCGAGAGCGCCCGGGTCGTGGTGATGCCGGCGGACAACGACTCGCTTCGGCTGACGGGCTATCCGCCCGATGCGGCCTTCTGCTCCGGGAACAGTACCGCGACGGTGTTCGAAGGCCCGACGCGCGCCTGGGGCGTGGCAGCGGACCGCTCGCGAGCTTCCCTCCGGATTCTCGCGAAGGTTTTCCTGATGTCCGTCTTGATGCTCGGAACATAGTGGAACGTCGGGTCGAGAACGGACTTCATTGCGTCTCCTTGGCACCACGCCGGTACAGAGCTTCACGGAGTTAAGCAGACGCGGGATGCATGCGCTATCGGCAAGATTCCGATTCCGCTGTAGCCCGATTTGTCGCCAGTGTAGGACGCAGTCCTAAGAGCCCAGGAAAATCGCCAGGGGGCGAAGATGTATTTCCTACAACCGAATCGGAGCACTGCCGATAGCCGGACACTCACCCGATCGGCGACCATCACCTTCGTCCCGGACGATCTTCTCAACGCTTCCGCGCGACGACAACTCGGTTTATTCACCCTGAACAGCCTTTTCACGATAACCACGACAGGAGTTTCCATGGTCACCCAAACGAACCTTTCCGGAGTTGGACAATCGGGTCGCAGCAGCGGCGCGCAGATCATCAACGACGATCTCGAGCCTTCGAGCGGTCCCGGCCCCGAAATCATGGACGCCGCGACACTGGACGGCGACAAAGTGGTCAACGCCGCAGGCGAGGACCTCGGCAAGATCGAAGCCATCATGCTCGACGTTACTTCCGGCCACATCGCCTACGCGGTGCTGTCGTTCGGCGGTTTTCTCGGCATGGGCGCAAAACTTTTTGCGATTCCGTGGGCCGCTTTGACGCTCGATGCCGCGGAGAAGCGCTTTATCCTCGACGCGAGCAAGGAAAAGCTGGAAAACGCGGAAGGCTTTGACAAGGATCATTGGCCGACGATGGCGGATCCCGCATGGGCTTCCCGCCTCCATTCCTATTACAACGTGACGCCGTACTGGCGCGCAGACTATGCTGCTGCCGATCCTCGCCGGACGGAAGGCTCACGTCGCGATTGGGATTCCACGGATAAACCGGCCGCTTATTGAGTGAGCGCCCGGCTGCGCCTTCGCGCACGCCGAAAGCGCGCCGGAACGAAAGAGCAAGCGCCGTGGCGACGTCCGTCGCCACGGCAAACGGTCCGATCGACTAGCCTTGATGGAGGTTCCTATGAAGCGTCTGGCGATCCTTGTCATGGCAGGCACAGTGCTTGCCGGTTGCCTCGTTGTCCCTGCAGGATACGATCACCGCTACTATCACGATGACAGCGGCCGTTATTGGGATAGCCGTCACCGCGGTGACAGCGATTATTATCGCGATCGCGACCCCGGCTGATTTCGGTGAAGCAGAGGCCTTTGCCCGCCCCCGTGCCACAGGGCGTCGCATCGATCCCGGCAGGACTTACCGGGTCGCGCCGCTTGCGTCCGCCGCCAGGCGGTGTTGTCAACCGGCAATGCGCAAAAGCCACCGGCATGATTCCTGCTAACGATCATCGATAGGGACCGAGCCCGATGCGGTCCATCCCGCAGTTAAACCTGAGCATGGGAGCGACGATGAACAATGAGCCCTTTGTGACCGACGTAAAGACCTTGCGCCAGCGCGCGCGTCAGCACATCGAGGAGGGCGCGGTCACTGCGAGCTATGGCGGCGACACCACGGCAGCCATCAAGGTCCTCAACGACGCGCTGGCGACGGAAATCGTCTGCGTGCTGCGCTACAAGCGCCATTACTTCATGGCGAAAGGCATTCACGCCGCGTCCGTCGCGGCGGAGTTTCTCGAACACGCGAACGATGAGCAGGCGCACGCGGACCGTATCGCGGAGCGGATCGTGCAACTGGGCGGGGCGCCTAATCTTTCGCCCGAAGGGTTGCTGACGCGCAGCCATACCGAGTATGTCGATGCGCACGACGATCTGGTCGAAATGATCAAGGAAAATCTTGTGGCGGAGCGGATCGCCATCGACAGCTACCGCGAGATCGGGACATATTTCGCGGCGTTCGATTCAACGACGCGAAAAATGATCGAAGAAATCCAGGCGGAAGAGGAAGAGCACGCCGACGATCTCGCCGACCTCCTGCAAGGACTCCCGAAGGACATCAAGCGCTAGCGCTTCGAGCGCCGGCCGGCTTGGGCACGGTTACGATCACGGTCGTGCCGTTGCCGGGTTCGCCGGTGACTACCAGCGAGCCGCCCAGTTGCTCGGCGCGCTCCCGCATCCCGCGTATTCCGTGCGACGTCGGTTTGCGCATGTCCTGCTCGGCGATGCCGACACCGTTGTCGCGGACCCGCATGACGTACGCCGCGTCGGTTTCCGTCAGGCCGATGTCGACCGCGGTTGCCTTGGCGTAACGAGTGACGTTGGTGATGGTTTCCTGAAAGATACGAAACAGGACCAGCGCACGCTCCCGGTCGACGATGATGTCGGTTTCCGGGGTCTGGAGATCGAACCGGAGGTCGGAGTGCTTCTGGTATTCGCCGATCTGCCAGCGGATTGCGGACACGAGTCCGAGATCGTCGAGGATGCTGGGGCGCAGGTCAGTGACGATCTTGCGTGTCGCTGCCACGGCCGACTCGAGCAGGGTCAGCATCGCGGCGTACTTCGCGCGCGCGCCCTCCGGGACAGACGCGCTGTGCTCGATCAGCCAATCCAGGTCGATCCGAAGGCCGGTCAGCGTCGCGCCCAGTTCGTCGTGCACTTCGCGCGCGATTCGCGCTTTTTCCTCCTCGCGGATGGTTTGCAGATGACGGGACAGCGATCGCGCTTCCTCGCGCGACCGCTCGAGTTCAAGCTGCGCCAGCCGGCTCTGCGTATCGTCGAACACGACGCCATCCCACAGGATCGTGCCTTCGTCGCTCAGGCGCGGTCTGGCGCGAATCGTGATCCATTTCTCGGTCGCTTCGTGCGTGGGTTGGAGGCGGCCCGCCCAGTTCCACGTCGTCAGGCGCGTCGCGGAGTCTTCGAGCGTCGCCAGCAGATTGACCCGATCCGCCGCATTCATGAGGTCGAGGAACGCGCTGACATCGGCCGTGATGGTGGTGGGGTCGAGCCCGGTGACGGCGCGGCTACCCTGACTCACGTACTGGAAGCGCAATGACTGGTCTGGGCTGCGCTCGAGCTTGAACACCATGCCGGGAACGTTGGTGGTCATCCTTTGGTAGCGTTCCTCGCTTTCCTTGAGCGCGTCCTCGGTAGCGCGTCTCGCCGTGTTGTCGTAGCAGGAGCAGAGATACCCGGCAAAGTTTCCCTGCAGATCGTGATAGGGCCGGCCGCTGCAGATCATCCATCCGTAGCTTCCATCGTTCCGGCGCAGACGAAATTCGAGTTCGAAGGGCTGCCTGGTTGGAAAGACGCGGTCGATGCTATCGTGCCACGCCGCCCGATCGTCGGGATACACGGCTTCCAGCCAGCCGTTACCGCTCTCGGTTTCCATTGCGCGGCCGGTGTAGTCCAGCCACGCCTGGTTCACATAGTCGCAGGCGCCGTTGGGGTCTGATCGCCAGACCAGGTTCGGGAAACTCGAGAACAGCGAGAAATAATGGTCGCGTGCGCGCTCGGTCTGTTCGCGCAATTCAATGCGCAACGTGGCGTCCCGCGTAATTACGGCGAATCCCTGCAGACGAGACTGCTCGTCTCGAATCGAGGAGATTATGTCGTCTGCGCAATACTGGCTGCCGTCCTTGCGGAGGTGCCAGCATTCTTCCTCGAACCATCCACGCCGCGTTGCAATGGCCAGTTCATGCTCGGGCGGCACTTCGCGGTCCGGAGGGTACAGCACCGAAAAATGCAGACCCATGATTTCCTCGGGGGCGTAGCCGTTCAGCGCCTGCGCTCCGGCGTTCCAGCTGGCGACACGCCCTTCGGTGTCAAGCATGAAAATCGCGCAGTCCTTGATCGAGTTGATGATCAGCTGCGTGCGGTGCTCGCTTTCCCGCAGCTTCTGTTCGACGTGGTGGCGCCGGGCGATATCCTGCGTCAGGCGAAGGTTGGCGTGATTCAAATCGCGTGCGCGCCGATGCGCCGCCTGATAGAAGTAGGTTGCCAGCGCCAGCAACATCGACAGCGCCGTGCCGAGGGCAAGGCCGGCGTTCGGCAACGGCGATCGTGCTTGTTCGACATATTCCTGCGTCGGCGTGACCCGCAGGGTCCAGCGGACGTTCTGGATGGCAACCGGGACTTCCTGGCTCCAGTCGCTGCCCGCCTTGGGCGCGTCGGCCGTTGCAGTCTGCTGAACCTTCCCGTCCTCGAGCAGTTCGAAATGGTGGTCGGTATAGCGACCATCGATCAGTGATCCGAGCCAATTGGTCCCGCCCAGCACGCCGGAGATCATGCCCCGGTACTCGTCGCCCTGAAACGCAGGGGCGTAGATGATGACGCCCTGGCCGCCGATGACGAGGTCGGTGAAGCGGCTCAACGCCGTTTCGTGCTTCGCGACGGCAAGATCCACGGCAGGAAGCCGGTTCGGATCGGAACGAATATTGAAGCCGATCGCATTGCTCGGCGGAGCGACCCAACGGATCACAAAGTCCGGCCCCGACCACGCGAGCGAACGGAATTCCCCTACATCGCCAAGGATCGAAGTGCCTTCACGTTGCCACGTATCCTCGCTGTAGGTGTGGATCGACATGCGCTCCGCGAAGCGTTCGAGAACATCGACTCGTACCCGAAGATCCCGTTCGATCTCGGCGCGGGCGGCGGCGGCGACGAGCTGCGTGCCATGGTGGACATAGCGCGCCTCCTGGGTCAGGGCGGCGCGCCACAGAACGAGCACGCAGACGAAGATGGAGAGGCCGACGATGATGGGGGCGAAGCGACCCAATGCGAGCCGTTCGTGCTCGCTGCCCATGAGCGCGTAAATGAGCAGTGTTGCACCGAGCAGGATGAAGAGCAGGGAGTTCGTTCGCTCGTCTCCTGCCAGTTGCAGCGATTGCGCGGCCAGGATGCTTCCGCTCCAAGCGCCGAACGCAATGAGCAGCGACAACGCGACTACCGTTGCTGCGAGCGTTGCCAGCGCTACCGAGCGCCAGGGGCGGCGTTCCGAAGCCGGGAGGAGGAATGCCAGCGCTGCGCCGAGGATCAACGCCACCAGCGCGGAGAGCACGCCCATGGCGTTGTACTCGCCGGGGGCGTAATGCAGCCACGGATTGGCGAGCATCGGGTGGATCGAGATTGCGGTCGGAACGATATACGCCGCGATGCGTATGCCGCTGATCAGCATGACCGCAACGGCGAAAACCCTTCCTACGCCGCGCATCTGCACTGCATACAGCATCAGGGAAAGGCCGACGAACAGTACTACCCATGCGTTGTCGTATTGAAGGCGATCCCCGCCCAACAATCGGAATAGCGCCGGCCCACTGTGGTACGTGACCAGCACCGTAACGGCGAACGCGGCTACCACCGTGCCGATCGCAAACAGCAGGGCAGCGACCCAGAAATCTGAGCGCGACAGATCGATTCTTGGCATTTTCCTCAACTGCGCGTGGCGCCAGCGAGCTTGCGCGTCATTGCCGGTGTCAGGGATTGTTTGATGTTCCAGTACTCATGCCAGGGATCAGGTCGCGATGCGAGCCGCCGCGAAATATTCTGCAGGGTGAAATGCGTCGACTGCAGCTTGACGTCGAGTTCCTCCCACGCGAGCGGTACGGAGACGGTCGCGTCCGGATTGGCTCGCACCGAATATGCCGCGACTGCCGTCGCTCCGCGCTCGTTCCGGTGAAAATCGATGAAAATTTTGCCTTTGCGCCGGGCCTTGGACATGTTGGCGGTGAAGCGTTGCGGCACCGTCGCCGCGATATGCTCCGCTACGGCTCGAGAAAATTCCTTGGCCGCCTCCCACGTGTGCCGTCGCGTGATCGGCACCACCACATGCAGGCCTTTGCCCCCTGTGGTCTTGACGAACGCGCGCAGGCCCAGCTCGTCGAGGAGGGTCCGTACGAGCCCGGCGGCTTCCACCACGTACCGCCACTCGAGCGCGGGGTCCGGATCGAGGTCGAAGATGATGCGGTCGGGTCGCTCCAGCTGCTGCCTTGTGGCGCCCCAGGTGTGCAGCTCGACGGTGCCCATCTGCACGAGGCTCCGCAATGCGTTTGCGGAGTTGGCGATCATGTACGGTGCCTCGCCGTCCTTTTCCTCGATTTCGACGATGAGCACATCAGCGACGCCGGCCAGCGCGTGCTTCTGATAAAAGCAGCCTTTGCCCACGCCGTCCGGGCAACGCAGCAGCGAGAGCGGCCGGTCACGCAGATGCGGCAGGATTCGATCGGCGGCTTCGGCGTAGTACGCAGCCAGCGTCCCCTTGGTCAGCGCCGCCGCGGGAAAAATGATGCGGTCGGGGTGCGTGATGCGAACGCTCCCGGCATTCGCGCCCTGCCGGCTACGCGGCGCCGGCGCTGTGGCGGTGCGCTCAGGTTTCACGTCCGAGGCTGCCTTGTCCTCGCGCAGGCCGTGGAACACCGCCTGGCGCAGGACTCCGTCTTCGGTCCATTGGGCGAATGATACCTCCGCGACAAGCGACGGCTCGAGCCAGTGGGCGGCGCTCGCCGCGCTCCCGCGGGGCGGGTTGACGAACGGTGTCGTCGTTCGGTGCAAGGATTCGAACTTTTGCGCAAGCGAGTCCAAGCGCGCGCTGTCGAATCCGGTGCCCACCTTGCCTACGTAGCGCAGAGCGCCGCGCTCCTGAACGCCGAGCAGGAGGGCACCGAAGCCCGTCCGGCTCCCGCCGGGATCCGTGTAGCCACCGACCACGAATTCCTGTCGCTGCTTGCATTTGAGTTTCAGCCATGTCCGACTCCGGGCCGATCTGTAGGTACTGGTCGCCAGCTTCGCGATCAATCCTTCCAGTCCGCGCTTGCACGCCGCCGCGAGCAGCGCTGGCCCGTCTCCGGCGGTATGGCTGCTGAAAGCGAGGTGGGGCGATTTTACGCCCGCCAGCAACCCTTCCAGGCGGGCCTTGCGTGCGAGCAGTGGCTCGTCGCGCAGATCCTGGCCATCGGCGTACGGCAGATCGAACATGCAAAACGTGAGTGCCGCATTCTGTCTATCCTCGAACGAATTCTGGAGTCGCTGGAAGTCGCTGCGACCCTCCGCATCGAGTGCCACCACTTCGCCGTCCAGCCACGCTGACCTGGTTTTCAGTTGTCCGAGCGCGTGCGCGATGTCGGGCATGCGCTGGGTCCAGTCCTTCCCGGTCCGCGAGTAGAGGGCGACCGACGACCCGGAGATGCGTGCGAGGATGCGGTAGCCGTCGAATTTGATCTCATATACCCAGTCGCCCTCGCGCGGGGCGGTGGAGACGAGGGTCGCGAGTTGCGGCTGCATTGTGCGCGGCAGCACCTTAGCGCCGCGCGCATCCTGTTGTGGGACCGCCTCTCGTTTCGCCGGCACATTGCCCTGTTCGGGCGCGATCCCCACCTGGTCGATCAGGTTGCCGGTTTTCACGCTTTCAGGTCGCAGAACCGTGATGTCCGTGGCCTTGCCGGTTGTCGCGTACGCGTCGCGCTGCTTGATCAGCAGCCAGGGATCCTGTTTCGCGGCGGCCCCCCTTCCACGCATGCGCACGAGCGCCCACATCCCTTTGAGTTTTTCGCCCTGGAGCTCGAACTCGACGCGGCCCTTGCGATAGCTCGCAAGAGCGTCACCCTTTGGGATCCAGGTTCCACGGTCCCAGACGATCACCGTGCCCGCGCCATACCCCGGCGCAGGAATCGTGCCTTCGAAAGTTGCGTATTCCAGCGGGTGGTCCTCGACGTGCACCGCGAGACGCTTGACACGAGGGTCGAGGCTGGGCCCTTTCGGCACCGCCCATGACTTCAGCGCACCGTCGATTTCCAGACGAAAGTCGTAGTGGAGGTGGCTCGCGGCATGCTTCTGGATGACGAACGACGGAACCCCTTGCCTGCGCCGACCCCGCAATCCGCGAGGCTCCGCCGTGCTGTTGAAGTTGCGTTTGGCCCGATATGCGGCGAGGCCCATCGGCTCAGGCGCGCCTGCGTTTCGCTGCGGCAGGGCGTGGCGATGCCGTGTGGCGCGGGATCTTCGCGCGGGCGGGGCCGCTGGCCCCCGGTGTCTTGGCCGCCCGGTTTGTGCCGGCTCGCACGTTCTTCGCGTCGAGGCTGCGCTTGAGGAGCGTCGTCAGGTCAATGATATCGGCGCTGCGGGGTGCCTCGGTGCTCGAATCGGGCTCGGTGATGACCTCGGTTTCACCGCGGCGGATCTTTTCGTCTATGCGCTTGTGGAGGTCGCGCGTGTACGTGTTCACGAACGCGCTGGGATTCCATTTCTCCGACATGTCGTCGACCAGCTTGCGTGCCAATTCGGTTTCCTTGGCGCTGACCCCGGCGGTTTTGGGCGATTCCGCCGGCACGTCCAGTTCATCGCTGCTTCGCAGCTCGTCGGCGTAGCGCAGCGTATTGAGCACGAGCATGGGGCCGTCGGGAAACAGCGCGGCCAGGTGTGGCGTAGTACGGATGACGACCTGCGCAACCGCCGCTT
Organism: uncultured beta proteobacterium; assembly: GCA_963829375.1. Lineage (GTDB taxonomy): Bacteria > Pseudomonadota > Gammaproteobacteria > Burkholderiales > Casimicrobiaceae > PALSA-1003. The sequence continues at coordinate 47,848 of CAWHIS010000023.1, forward strand.
TGTGCGTGTTGCGCAAGGTGTCTCGCAGCAACGCATACACCTTCTTGCCGCGCGCAGTCGGCACGAGGTAGTAGGGAGTTTCGAAGTAGGGGGGCGGGATGTCGGCCATAGGTACGAAGCCCGCGATGTCGACGGTCTGCGTGGCCTCGACGTTGGCGCGCCGGAAATCCTCGTCGCTGAGGACGACAAAGCGGTCCTTCTCGTACTCGTAGCCTTTGACGATCTGCTCCCATGCGACTTCCTTGCCCGTCTTCTTGTTGAAACGCTTGTAGCCGACCGGCGAGAGGTCACGCTTGTCGAGCATCGCGAAGCTCGTTTCCTTGCGTTGCTCGGCCGGATGCAACTCGACCGGAATGTGTACCAGCCCAAAGCTGATGGCACCCTTCCAGAGCGCACGAGACATGGTCATCCCTCCACGGTTCCCGCGTCTGCAGCGGGCCGTGCGTAACTATCCAGGCAGACGTTGCACAAATAGAGCCGGCGCGTGAACGCGACCAATGCACCGCAGTCGAGGCATACGTCGAGCGGCGTTGCTCCGCTCTTTCGACAGCCATCGGTACGGCAAGAGGGGTCTGGACACGGCAGCGCGTCACATGGACACAGCACGGGGCCTCTCCGATATGCGAAACGCCGCGCGCGGTTTGCCAGGCTGCCGAGACGGCTCCGGCGATTCGATCGAGTCATCGGGTTCATTGGAGTCAGGGTCTACCGGGCCGGGCATTTCGTCCGGCTCAGCCGGAGGTTCGGTGATCGGCGAATGCGGGCCGTGCGCATACGGGGGCGGGCGCGTCATGGTTTCCTACTGATGTGCCGCAAGGAGTCGCTAGCACGCAAGCGCCATGCCATCCTGGATTGGCATCCGAGGGCACGTCGCGGCGTCGGAAATTCCGTCGGGTCGATGCGCATTTCTACAAGTTTACGGACCGAATTTTCAAGATCGATGCAATTTGGATGGCCGCCAATGGCACGTTTTGGCCGGCGCAGCCAAGCGAGTGGCCCGCGCTCCGGCGGCGGCGGCGTGTTGGCACGACACTTGCGAAGCGATGCGGGCAGGGGGCCGAGACTCCGGAAGCGTGCGCTATCCCTCCCATGGCCCGATTTCGAGTTCTCGGTCCGCCTGCACCAACCATCGCACAGACACCCGCGACGAGACAGAGGAATCACAACGATGCGAATGATTGCCAAACTGGCCATGTATGCGCTGGGGTTCCTGGCGATCGTCAATGTGGCCCGTCACCGTCGGCGGCAACTCGATCGGCATGCCGGAAAGGAAGCGCTGATGACATGGGAAGACGAGGGCGGTTCGGTGCCCGCGGCGCCCGGCCATGAGCAGGCTGGCGGAGGACATCCCTCGACCGTGTAGGACGCAGACCTACAACGCAACCGGTCTGGACTACATCATTTACAGAGGGGGGCCGATACCGGGCAGCCGCAAGGAAAGGGAACATGAGCCGTCAAAAATCCAACAACGGCGGAGCGGGTCATGTTCGGACACATCGAGCACCAGGCAAGTCTTGCGAAGTATCCGACTTCTGGCGAGCAGCTAGCAGAAACAACAACCGTAAATGCGGCGAGCGGCAACGCGAACGCGGCTGACGAGACACAGCTCGAGCATTTTGGGGCGCTATACGGGGCATGCCCGACGATGCGCAAACTTTTCAGGAAGATCGAACGACTGGCGCGGTCAAATGCGCCGGTAATCATTCTCGGGGAAAGTGGGTCGGGAAAGGAGTTGGTGGCCACCACGCTGCACCAGCTGTCGGCCCGGAAGGAACAGCCTTTTATCGCCGTCAACTGCGGCGCGATTGCCGAGAACCTGATCGAGAGCGAGCTCTTCGGGCACGAACGCGGCAGTTTCACCGGCGCTTCGCGCACACATCGCGGATGTTTCGAACGAGCGAGCGGTGGCACGCTCTTTCTCGACGAGATCACGGAGATGCCGCTCGAAATGCAAGTGCGGCTTTTGCGTGTTCTCGAGACCGGGCGCTTCTGCCGCGTGGGCGGCGACCATGAGATCGAGACCAACGTACGCGTCCTCGCCGCCAGCAATCGCGACCTGCAGCAGGCGGTCGCGTCCGGACGGCTGCGCGAGGACCTGATGTACCGGCTGTGCGTAATTCCCATCACGGTGCCTCCATTGCGCGAGCGTGACGACGACGCGTTGCTGCTTGCGGGAATGTTTTTGCAACAACTGAACAACGAACACGAGGAAAGCAAGCGTCTGAGCGAGAGCGCCAAATCCCGGATTCTTGAATATGGCTGGCCAGGCAATGTGCGCGAGCTCAAGAACGTCATCCACCGCGCGTTCGTGCTCTGCGACGACGAGGTCTTCGTCGATATCGACGCCACGATTCGCCCGGAACGCTCTGTGCAGTCCAGCATCGTGCTTGCGGCGCCGCCCGGCGCATCGGCTTTCGGCGAGCCGTTCTCCGTGCGGATCCCGGTCGGTATGTCGTTGGATGCTGCAGAAAAGGCGTTGATCACGGCGACTCTTCAGGCGGTCTCGGGGAGCAAAGCCAAGGCTGCGCAGGTGCTGGGCATCAGCCTGAAGACACTGTACAACCGGCTGCACGCATACGATGATGCGGCGGCTGCTGTGCAGGCCGCTGCGCTGACGGAATGTACCGAACTTGCGGCATGACGCCATCGTGACTTCGCGTAACTCCTGGACCTATAATGTATGAAGTTATCTCAAGTGGGCGTTTCTCCGTAGCGCACCCAAGGAGCGACGCAACGACCATGCGGAAGACACGCGTATTGATCGTGGACGACCACGGCGTGGTTCGCGCCGGATTTCGTCAACTTATCGAAACGACGGACGATCTCGAGGCGGCTGGCGAAGCCGGAACCGCGGCGGCGGCCCTGAGCCAGGCGGCGACCGGGAATTTCGACGTCGTTCTTCTCGATATTTCCTTACCTGATGCCGGAGTACTGGAAACCGTCAGCGCGCTTCGTCGCAAGCATCCGGATCTGCCGATCCTCGTCGTCAGCATGCACGCAGAGGAACAATATGCCGTGAATCTCTTGCGCGCAGGCGTGAATGGCTTTTTCCCGAAAGCGGGGGATGCAAAGGACATGCTGCAGGCGATCCGCACCATTGCGGCTGGCAAGAAATACATCAGTTCGACGCTGGCGCAGGCGCTTGCCATGGAGGCGTCAGGCAGCACACCCGAGCCGCCGCACAGGCAGCTTTCGACACGCGAATTCCAGATATTCGTACAGCTCGCGGCGGGCAAAACGGTCACCGATATCGGCGATGAACTGTGCCTGAGCGTCAAGACCGTCAGCACGTACCGCACGCGGATCCTCGAAAAGATGAATTTCTCGCGCAACGCCGAGCTCACAGCCTATGCACTGCGCAACAATCTGATGAGTTAATCGCATCAGGCTCATGAATGGACACGCCGTTGCGCGTCTTCGTCGTCGAAGACTCAGAGTTGATCCGTAAGCGGATCATCGAAAACGTCCGTTCGATGGGCGCATTTGAAGTGGTGGGTTTTGCCGAGTCGCAAGAGGAGGCGATTGCATCGATCGAGAGCTTGCGGCCGGATATCGTTGTCACCGATATCCAGCTGAAAGAAGGATCCGGGATCGAGGTCGTGCGCAAGGTTCGTGCGCACCCGTACGTGCCTCGACCGCGCATTTACGTCCTCACCAATTACGCATTCCCCGAATACAAGCGCCAGTGCGCCGTCGCCGGGGCCGATGAGTTTTTCGACAAGTCTTCTGAGTACGACCGCTTCCTCTCCTTGATGCACGCTGCCGTCTAGGCATTTTTCGCGCGTGCTCAGCGACCGTCGCTTCGACTAGCGCGCGGCCGAAATCCCGATCTGCACCGTACCGTCGCTCGTGATCGTGCATGCGTTTGCGCGTGGCATGGTGATTGCATCATGAGCAACGGGTAGTGGTGCGGCGATATGAATCGGTAAATCGTGCTCATGCTCGCCGCGGGTGCTGGTAATAATTGCTCGGTAACGAGCGGAAAGGACTGCAAATGTTGCACTATGCCCTGGTTTTCTTCGTAATCGCATTGGTCGCTGCTCTCTTTGGTTTTACCGGCATAGCGGTCGGCGCCGCGGAGATCGCCAAAATTTTGTTCGTGATCTTTCTCGTCCTGTTTGTCGTGTCGCTGGTGGTCGGATTGCTTCGTCGCGGGCCGTGACGGCGCGAATGGCGAAGCGATGAAACGTTGGTCGGACGCACGAACTCAATTCCTACGCTTCCTGGCGGCGGTAGTCGCTATCGGTAGCATGCTGGTCGCGGGCGGATGCGATCGGAACAACGACTCCCCGCCCCGGCCGGCCGTTGCGCAGACCCCGCCGATGGAGGCGCGCCCGGCTGCACCGGACACGACGCCCAAGGCCAGCGACGTATTCAAGGAGGGCGCGCCGTCGGGCACGACGTCGACCCACGAGAAACCTGTCGATCAATCCCGCGCGATGACGAAGCCGGAAGAATCCGTCGCAATGCCGATGCCCGGTCAGGCGAACGACCACTCCACGCTGGCGACGGAGGCGGCGAAGCGCTGAGGCGAAGGCGTCACGGGTGGCGCCTGTGCTGATGCACCCAGGAGAACATGATGTTGAAATGGGCGTTGATTTTTTTTCTCGTTTCTGTCGTTGCGGCCGTCTTCGGGTTTACCAACGTGGCAGCCGGAGCGCAGTCCATAGCCAAGCTGCTTTTCTTCCTCTTCGTCGTGCTGTTTCTCATCGTCCTGGTTTTTGGAGTCATTGCGGGACAGACTCTGTTTTGAACGCCGGCCAGTGGTGCGTGGGGCCACCGATTGCGGCCAGATCATGGCAGGGAGAACCCGCTGGCTGAGTTAAGTCGGAACCCTTTTATTTGATGTGTCTCAGGAGAATTGCAATGGAACTTACGGGCTCACCAATCGAACGCAAGGCCAATCAAGCCCACCAAGTCGTCGACGACGTGGCCAGGAAGGCGACGGACCAAGCCGCGCCTGTCATTGACAGCGTTGCGCAGGCTGCGCACCAGACCGTCGACAAGGTGGCCGGCGCCGCCGCACCCGCCGCGGAATGGGTGAGGCAAAACGCGGATCAACTCAAGCAGCAGCAGGATGCGCTCGTCGAATCCTGCCGCGGGTACGTGCGCGAACGCCCGCTTGCGGTGCTTGGCGTGGCGCTCGCCGCAGGGTATCTGTTCGGTAGATTGATGCGTTGATGGAAGCCTCCCGCTCGACCACGCCGCCGCCGCAGGCAGCGTCTCGATCCGAGACGGCCCCGCCACTGACGACGGCCGTGCGGGAGCTTCTTTCCGGACTTCGCGCCGGAGCCGCAGACGTCGCGGATCTCGTGGCCGCGGAAGCCCAAGTGGCGTTGCAGCTGTTGATCGCGATGACCGTGTCCGCAGTCGGGGCAGCGATCCTTGGCGCGTTCGGGCTTGCGGGCCTCGCGGCAGCTGCCGCCGCCGAACTGATCGCGCGGGGTATATCGGCAAGCGTCGCGATCGGTGTCGTTGCCTTGATGTGCGTCGCCGGAAGCATCCTGCTCGTTTTCAAACTGCGCGGCCTTTCACGACGTGTCCCGTTCGGGCACTCGCGCAGCCATCTCCGCGGGAACTGATTGTGCGGACGATGCCGTGACAACGTTGTCCCAGGCAGAAGCGGAGGTCGCGGCAGCGCATGAACGCCTTCGCGCTCGTTCGACGGCGTTGAGGGCCGATTGGCACAAGGTGCAGACGGCCTATCGCAGCGCATTGACCGGTCCCGCGGTGCTCGTAGGTATCTCCATCCTTGGTGTGTTCCTGGGTGCTCGCTCCCGGTCGGCTCGCGGACGCGGGCGCATCAGTAACCAGCCATCGATCTCGCGCATATTGCTTCTGGCGGCCGCCACGCCGGTCGTGAAAGCGGCCGTAGCCGGCGCGCTCGCGCATCTGGTTGCTGGCCATGATGTTAGGCCGGTCGCGGATGTGCCTCCTGCGCCTGGCCTGACGCCTGGCGCGACCGAATAGGGTAGTTGATGCGCGTGCTGCGCATCGGCGCTGGTCGGGATGGTATTCACCGTGTGCGGCAACATCGCATAACGCAAACCCTTCGGTGCGATACGCGGGTCCTACGAAACACCTGAAGAGAATCCCACGCGGATTGCGTTAGGTTCGCCGACCCTCCGGCACGATTTACCAACTCCCTAAGGAAGTTTTACATGCCGCCCCACCGGGTGCTGAAAAAACGTTTCCGCAAGTAGCTGTTTTCACAAGCGCGAAGTCTTGGCACAGGCATTGCTCATCAAACGTTGCAAGCGTAGCTCGCTGTGATTAACCAACCTCAACGTGAAGGAGCAAAGCAATGAATTGGGATCGAGTGGAAGGTAACTGGAAGCAGATGACGGGCAAGGTCAAGGAACAGTGGGGCAAGCTGACCGATGACACGATCACCCAAATCGGCGGGCAGCGCGATCAGCTCGTCGGCAAGATTCAGGAAGCGTATGGGATCAGTCGGGATGAAGCCGACCGGCAGGTCAAGGACTGGGAAAAACTGAACTGAGTCCGAAGCTACGCCGACGGGCCGAGGAACATTAGACCAAGGAGCGACAGATGAAACTCACGATAAGCGAAATGCTATGCATTGGAACGCTTGGCTTGTTCGCGTTCGGTGCCTCCGGCGCTCAAGCCGCGACCGATGCCGAGAAGACGATCAAGAATCAGTACAACGCGACCGTCTCCCAAGCCGATGCGGACTACAAGGCCGCGGTCGCCGCATGCGATGGCAAGCAGGGTAACGACAAGGACGTCTGCATGAAGGAAGCCAAGGCCGCCCGTGACAAGGCCAAGGCGGACGCGAAGGCGTCGCGCAAGTCCCAGGATGCCGTCGCAGATGCGCGTGAAGACAAGATGGAAGCGGACTACAAGGTCGCGAAGGAAAAATGCGATGCGTTGTCGGGCGATGCGAAGGATGCCTGCATTTCCAGCGCAAAGATGAAGTATCACCAGTAGCGCTGACAGCAGCGTGCCATATGTCAAGCTGCGCGATATTCTACGTCTGTCCTTCTCCTGACGGCGGCTGGTCGGTGTTCGGTTCGGACATCGCGCCCGCGCTGTCGACATTCGACGCGCGAAGCGCGGCTATGGAGTACGCCCGCATCGTGGCGCAGAACGTGGCGCCCGCCGAGGTTCGCCTGCTTGGATGGAATGGCTCGGTCGAAGAATATCGCGTGAAGGCGGGCGAGGGCTCGGCCGTCGCGATGACCGCAACTTAACGGCAAGGAGGCCTGGAAATGACCATAGGTACGATCCTTCTCATCATCCTGGTACTTGCACTGATCGGTGCATTGCCGGCGTGGCCGTACAGCCGCGAATGGGGGTACGGCCCCAGTGGCTTCACCGGCTTGATCGTCGTAGTACTCGTCGTGCTGTTGCTGATGAAAGTGATCTAGCAGCCGCGTCAAGCCGCCGCAGTATCGAACCAAAGGCGGAACGAGCCGGGTGGCGCGTTCCGCTTTCTTTTTTGCGTCTGCATTTTCGCCCAAGGTACTGCTGTCAGCACAGTTCCTACATCCGAATCCGACGCCATCCGATGTGATGGCGTTCGACCCCGCCTTAAACTGCGGTTCATGGAGCCGTCGGGCAAAAAGGGCAGGATGCGGCGGACCTTACTCGGCGCGGGTCGCTACCAGCGGGGCAAGCTGGGTTACATCCTGCTTTGGCTGATCGGCGTGCCGATTCCGCTCCTGCTGCTTGTTTATCTGCTGCGCGGATGCACTTGATGCGCGCCGATCGAGGACGAACTTACGAATCATGAAAACATTCCACATCGATTGCGAGCTGCATTACGACGTCACGCAGCAGACACTCTTTCTTTTGAATATTGCCGTTCCATCATCCGATTCGCAAAATGTTTGTGCGGAATCGATTACGACGGTGCCCGAACTAGACGTCGACCAGCTGCAGGCTCCCGGCTCGCCGAATCGGCTGCTTCGCGTCAACGCCCCGCCGGGCTCTTTACAGGTGCGATACCTGGCCAACGTCGACGTGCATCGGGCCACTCCAGACCCAGACGCGCAGGAGGTCCCGGTGGCCGATTTGCCGCCGGAGGTGCTGCCCTATCTCCTCGCGACGCGCTATTGCGAATCCGACGTGCTCTTTCCCGTCGCGTGCAGGAAATTTCGCGATATTCGCCCGGGCTATCAGCGTGTCCAGGCGATTTGCGAATGGATTCGCGGCAACGTCGACTACATGGTCGGAGCATCCCACGTGTTGTCGACGGCGCGCGATGCCATGGCGACGAAGGCGGGTGTATGCAGGGATTTTGCGCACATCGCCATCACGTTTTGCCGCGCGATGAATATTCCGGCGCGCCTGGTCACGGGCTATGCGAAGTATGCCGATCCGCCGCCCGATTTTCACGCCGTATTCGAAGCCTATCTGGATGGCGCATGGTATCTCTTCGACCCGACCGAGTTGTCACCCGTCGCCGACCTGGTACGAATCGGCACGGGGAGGGATGCGTCGGAGGTGGCATTTGCAACGTTTTTCGGAGCCGCGCGATTGCGCTATCTCAGCCCTCTCGTCGAGCCAGCCGGCGATTGGCACCCTGCGCACTCTCTCGTACCGTTGCAGCAACCTGGTGCGGGAATCCTGCTTGCCGCGTGAGGAGTCGGCCTGGCAGCAGCGCGGTAGTTTTTGCCAGCCTGAGGAAGAATTTACGCGTTCGTTTACGAAGCGGGCCTCTGATCCGCACAGCCATTGGCGACCTGCACGGTGGCACGCGGCTTGCATTTCAAAAACCGCTTCACGGACAACTACAAGGAGTAGATACATGCGAACTCAAAACGGTTTTCGCCTGACGGCGGTGGCGATCGCCGCTGCGCTGGCTCTCGTTGCGTGCGATCAGCGCAACAACGCTGCAGCGGGGCGCACGGACAAATCGACGGCGACCGCGCCTGCATCGGACGCATCGCAAAAAATGGCGGCGGCGACAGACAAGATGACGGCCGCTGTCGACGACAGCGCACTGACCGCGAAGGTCAAGGCCGCGTTGCTCGCGGAGCCCGGGCTGCGTTCATTGCAGATTGGCGTCGACACGAAGAACGCAACCGTCACCCTTTCGGGATCCGTCGACACGGCTGCTTCGAAAGAGCGTGCGAAGGAAGTCGCCGGCGGCGTTGCCGGCGTGGCATCGGTCGTCGATCAACTGACAGTCAAGTCCTGAGGCTTCGTCGATCACCGCGCAACGGTTCGGCAACGGGTCGTTGCGCGGTTGGTGGCCGGCCGGGCGAGCTTTGTCGCCCGGCCGGCGTGCCAGACGTCGGCATCGGCAGGAAGACCCGCGTCAGGCATATTGCTGTGAAGCGGGGGCTGCCTCCCAGTAGGGGCGTGTTCCGAAGTAATTGTGAATCAATGTACCCCACTCCTGGGCGAATCGGTCGGGCGTATGACCTTGCCGAACCGATGGTGCACGCCTGATCCAGTCGGCGTAAGCGTTGACCCGCAGCCGCTGCGCGCTTTGATCCGGGTGGATCGCATTCCAGGGGACGACCACGAGCGGCCCGTTCTTGCCGCGTGTCTGCAGCGCAATGACGGCGTAGGCAATACGGCCCGTCGTCAGGTCGAGGACGATGTCGCGCAGTTCACCGATGCGATGGTCCTGGCGATCGACGATGGCGCAGCCTATGACGCTTTCTGCGCCAACGATACCGAGCGACGACGGCCGTACCATGTTGTTGGGCGTGTAGTGAATGAACGGCATTCGTGGCTCTCCGGTTCGTCGGACAGACCGTCGCCGTGGAGCGCACGGCATGGACAAAACATGATGGACAGCGTCTAGCTGCGCCGCAATCGGGCAAGAACGTATTCCACCGTAGGAACGCGCGCCGCGTGCGTAAGTGCTGCTCCTACAGCAGACTTTTTCGCTTCCGCCCGGTGCGCGCAACTAGTGGTCCGCTTACAAGAGAAGCCTCTACAGGTTTCTGTAAAGAATGCAACGCGTGCCATGCCACAACGCTAAGCGTGTCCCTTGCACATATGCCAAGCGTCTGATTTGGAATGGCGCAAACGTTGGCACGCGGCGTGCATGATTGTTCGCGCAACTGGGTTCGGTCATCGATCTGATACGTGAATGGAGAATCTCATGAAAACAGTTACCACTTTGATCGCCGGCGTTTTGCTGGCGGTTCTGGCAGGCTGCAACACCGTTGAAGGCGCGGGCAAGGACGTCAAGGCGACCGGCCAGGCGGTCGAGCGGGCGGCGGACAACGCCAAGCCTAAATAAGCTTGCCGCTGGGGGCGACTCAAGTTTTGCGACAGACGCGCTCGGGTTACCCCGAGCGCGCGCTTTCTGCAGTCCCGCCGAGTCCAATACATAACGCAAAAAAAAGCGCCCCGGCACGGGGCGCTGCTCACAACGGAAGAAATTTAACCGCGCGGTTCGCCGTTGCCGTTCACAGTGATCGTCGGACCCGGTGGAGCGCTCATCTGGACCCGGTGCTGGAGGCCGCGGAAGTTATAGCCAACGTCCCAGTAGTCTGGCGGACCCTGATTCGCGACGGTCTGGCAACGCTGTACATCCTGACCGTAGGTAGTTGTTCCACCGCGCCCGACGTTCGCGCCGACCGCAGCGCCCGCGACTGCCCCGCCGGCAGTAGCGACGTCCTTGCCGCGGCCGCCGCCGACCTGGTGACCAAGAACACCGCCGATCACCGCGCCTACGATGGCCCCTGGCACGTTGGCGCTGCCGCGGTCTTCGACAACTTGCTGGCGCTCGACCCAGCAGCGCTGCTCGGGCGGACCAACTACCGCATGCACGTCGGTCACCGGCGCCTGGTACAACTGCTCGTCGGGCCGCTGGCGATACTCATAGGCCGGACCGGCAACCGGCGCGGGCGCGACATTCGGATAGGATCCGCTGTCGTTCACCGGCCGTACCGAAGAAATCCGGTCGTTCATGCCCATGCCAGAAAGGGATGCATAACTGCCGGGTCGCAACACCACACAGCGGCCGCGGAACTGCTCGTCTTCACAGGCTTCCCAGCTTCCCCCGTTGACAATGGCCGATGACGCGCGGTCATTGAAGCCGATGCGATCGAAATTCCGTATTGGCCTGTCGGTCGAGAAAACCGGGCCCCGGAAACCCTCGCCCTGGTACAGGCTGATTTGCGCTGCAGCCTGACCGGCAAGGCAAATTGCCGCGACACCTACCAGTGCTTTCAACTCTATTCGCATGATGCCTCCGAAACGGTCTCGTTCAAGGGTGCGTCGATTTCGACACAACCATCCTAACGCGCGAGAGCGTTCCGCGATGTCGGCGAACTGCGGCTAAATATGTAAGACAGGGGACGACGGAGGCAAGGCGAATCACGGGCGCCCCAACGCGAGCCGTGCGTCAGGCTTATTCGGCAGTCTTTTTCCGGGTATAGCCGCTCGAGCGCATGCACGCGTCGTACATGCGGTTGTATGCGCCATTTGTGGGGTCGTAGGGCCCGAAGCCGTGCTCCTTGCCATGCGCTTCGGCCTGCTTGTCGCAGGCGCGCGAATCCTTGTAGAACTTCTCCGACGTCGCCCCGCCGCGATCGTAGTCGTCCTGCGTATAGGCCTTCATCGAACTGCATGCCACGGCCGCAACGCCTGCCGCCAGCACCAGCAGCGTGGACAGGCTGTTCGCTCGCGCGTGCTCCCGTGTGGCTGCGCATTGCATGACTTGTACCCCGGCGTCGCGCCGCATGGGCGCTGCCAGGCAAGTGTCGCACGATTCGGAGCCCCTGCGCCATGCTGAGGCTGCGCCACTGGCGTAAGATGCTCGTCATCGCAGTAAGGAGGACCTGCCATGAGGCTCAGCCCGGAACAGATGGAACGCTTCGACCGTGACGGCTACCTGTTTTTCCCGGCTCATTTCCGCCCCGAGGAAATCAAGGTGCTCAGCGACGAAGTCCCCGCGCTCTATGCGCAGCGCCGTCCCGAAAACGTGCGCGAGAAGACCGGCGACGTCGTGCGCACCAATTTTGCGGCGCATTTGTACAGCGAGCCATTCGCCAGGCTCGCGCGCCATCCGCGCATGGTCGAGCCCATCGTGCAGCTTTTCGACGAGCCCGTGTACATGCATCAGTTCAAGATCAACGGCAAGATGGCGTTCGACGGCGATGTCTGGCAGTGGCACCAGGACTACGGGACCTGGAAGAACGACGACGACATGCCGGAGCCGCGGGCGATGAACGTCGCCATCTTTCTCGACGAGGTCAACGAGTTCAACGGTCCGCTGATGTTCATCCCCGGCAGCCACAAGCTGGGCGTTCTCGACGCCGCTCACGACACGTCGACGACCAGCTATCCGCTATGGACGATCGACCATGACACCATAGCCAAGCTGGTGGGCCGCGGCGGAATCGTCGCGCCCAAAGGCCCCGCCGGGTCGATGATCCTGTTCCACTCGTGTCTGGTCCACGCATCGACGTCGAACCTCTCGCCGTGGAACCGCATCAGCGTGTACTTGAGTCTGTGCGCCGTGTCCAATCACATCCGGCGCTTCAAGCGCCCGGAGTACATCGCGCACCGCGACTTCACCCCGATTGCGTGCCTGCCTGACGATTGCCTGCTGCGGGACTACGCGGTGACGTTGCCGTGGAAGGACGGCACGCCGGAAGAAGCGCTGCGCTCGGCGATGGCCGCATGAGACATCGTGATGCGGTAGGTCTGAATTCATTCGGACCATGTGCTGCATTGCCACCGTGCGCGAATGAATTCGCGCCCACGAGTGCGAAGGACCGCTTCAAGCGCGAATGCCGGAACGCGCGGCGCGAAGGTCTCCAATGAGTCTCCACGCCAAGCTGCAGGAGCGCGCGGGGCAGCGCAATCCGCTGCGCGTCGGGTTGATCGGCGCCGGGAAGTTCGGTGCGATGTATCTGGCGCAGATTCCGCGCACGCCCGGCGTCCACCTGGTCGGCATCGCGGATCTGATGCCCGCCGGCGCGCGGGCTAATCTCGAGCGTGTGGGCTGGAAGGTGGCCCGCTATGCAGCAAGTTCGCTCGACGATGCGCTCGCCACCGGTGCGACGCACGTCGGCGACGACTGGCTGGCGCTGGTTCGCCATCCGAAGATCGATATCGTGGTCGAATGCACAGGCAACCCGATCGCTGCGGTGGAGCATTGCCTGGAAGCGTTTCGCCACGGCAAGCACGTCGTCAATGTGACGGTCGAGGCCGACGCCTTCTGCGGTCCGCTGCTGGCACGCAAAGCCGCAGAGAACGGCGTGATATACAGCCTGGCCTACGGCGACCAGCCGGCGCTGATTTGTGAACTCGTCGATTGGGCGCGCGCAGCCGGCTTTCCGGTGGTCGCTGCGGGGCGTGGCCACAAGTGGTTGCCGCATTTCGCACAATCGACGCCGGAAACGGTCTGGGGATATTACGGGCTGACGGCAGAGCAAGCAAAGATCGGCGGGCTCAATCCCAAGATGTTCAATTCTTTCCTCGACGGCTCCAAGCCCGCGATCGAGAGTACTGCGGTTTGCAACGCGACAGGACTCGTCGCGCCCCCGGACGGGCTCGCGTACCCCCCGGCATCGATCGACGAAATTCCAACTGTCTGCCGCCCTATTGCGGAGGGCGGCGTGCTGCATCAGAAGGGACAGGTCGAAGTCATTTCGTCGCTGGAGCGCGACGGCACGCCGATCGGATACGACATCCGCTTCGGTGTATTCGTCGTGTTCGAAGGCGATACCGAGTACATCCGCAATTGCTTCAAGGAGTACATGGTGCGCACCGACCCCAGCGGCCGCTACGCGTGCCTGTATAAACGCTGGCACCTGATCGGCCTCGAAGTCGGCATCTCCGTTGCGAGTGTCGGTCTGCGGGGTGAGGCCACGGGGAGCGCAACGTGCTTCAACGCCGACGTGGTGGCGACGGCGAAGCGCGATCTGAAGCCGGGCGACACGCTCGACGGAGAAGGCGGTTACACCGTCTGGGGCAAGCTGTTTCCCGCGCAGAAATCGCTTCTGGTCGGGGGCCTGCCGCTGGGTCTTGCGCACAACGTCAAGCTCACTCGCGCCGTCCGGCAGGGACAGTCCCTGACGTGGTCGGACGTCGCGATCGACGAAACGCTCCCCGCGTACCGGACGCGCCGGGAGATGGAGGCACTCTTCGCGCCGGTCGCCTCGGACCAGCAGCGAGTTGCGTGACCGCACTGCCCTCAGTCGACGCGGATGACGCGTCCCGAGCGGTCGAAGTAGACGCCATTGATGTGATTGTTCTTTTCGAGCGACACCTGCGCGTGCGCCGGACCGCACTTGTTCGGACGTTCCACGTCGACGCGGATGTCGGCGTCGCGATCCACGCCAAGCGCCACGAAGGTCTGCTCAACGAGCTGCGGCACCATTGACCACGGGAATGCGTCGACCGGAAACGGCTCTTCGCAGCGTGTGATTTGCGATTCGCCCTTGTCCAGGCGCTTCAGGACTTTCGCGCGGTTGTAGCGATAGGTGACGAGTTCGCCGTGCGCCCGCGGGTCGAGAAAGGTCAGCCGTATCTGCTCGACTTCCAGCACGACATTGCGAAAATGGAACGAGACACCGACTTCGCGGCTGAGCGCATCGACGGCTTCGGCGCCGAGTCCGAGCATGTTGATCGTCGCCAGGCGTTTCTGCTCGGCCTCGAACGCCTGCTCCTGCGCGCGCACGCGGGCGTTGTGAGCTTCGACCTCGGCATTGCGTTTGTCGACGATCCCTTTCAGGTCGACGGATTCGCCGGTGCGAAAATCGTAGGAGACGAGATCGAGTCCGTTCGTCGCCATCGATCCGAGCTGGATGCCGACGACCCAGCGGTTGACGATGGTGCGGTAGCGAACCCACAGCTCGGGCGCCGTGTCGCCGAAGTGCCCCGGCTTGGCTCGCTGCGCCTTGAGCGCGGCGCGCACCTTGTTCAGATCGATGTCGGCGAACGTGAAGCGCGCGGATAGCGCCTGGTCCGGCGGCGAGTCGTCGCGCAGCGGGTTGGAGCTCGGCTCGCTGAGCTTGCCTTCGACGAACGAGAATGAACGCGTCTTGCCGTCGTCTTGCCGCACCAGCGCGCCGCCGGTGTTTTCGCTCACTTCCAGGGCGGACAGCTTTGGCTCGCCACCGACTGCGGCGCGCAGCGCCTTGGCGAAGGCCTGGAAATTGTCGTACATGCGCTGGTCTGCCTTGAGCGCCTCACGCAGGAGCAGATCATCCTGCGGACCGGCCAGCGCGGAGGACGCTGATATCGCTATCGCGCAAAATGCGCACGCGCGAATGAGCTCGCGCATCGCGAATTCCCACTTGCTCAAGATGTGATGGCCCGGCTCAGGAGCGACCGAGCGTGGGCACGTCGACCCACGCGCCCTTGGCCTGCGACGCGAGACAGGCCTCGGTGAATGCCATGGTGTGCGCGCCGTCCTCGATGCGCGGGTACGGAAATGCCGGCGCGGGCTCACCGAGCGCGCGGGCCATGCGCTCCTGCGCAACCTCGGCATAGATGTTTGCGAATGCCTCGCGCAAACCCTCCGGATGTCCGCGTGGCGTACGTCCGCAGGCGACGATCTCCGGTGGGAGAAACGTGTCGCCCCGACCGACGATGCGTGCGGGCTCGCCCTGGAGCGCGAGGCGCAGATAGCCTGCGTCGCGATGCGACCAGTCGAGCATGCCGCGCTCGCCGTAGACGCGCAGGCGGATGTCGTTCTCGCCGCCAGCGGCCGCCTGCGTCACGGTGAAGGTACCGCGCGCGCCCCCGTCGAATTCCAGCAGCGCAGAAACGTAGTCGGTGACCTTGCGCCCAGGCAACAGTGCGGCAACGTCGGCGCAGACTCGCGCAATGTTCTTGCCGACGGTTGCACAGGCCAGGTGCTGCGCGTGGCAGCCGATCGCGCTCATGACAAGCGAGAGCCCGCTGCGCTTGGGATCGAGTACCCACTCGAGACGATTATTTCGCGGCGCGTCCTCGACCCGGGTCGCCATGCCGGCCTGGATGTATTCGACCTGAACCAGTCTGATGGCGCCCAGCGTGCCGTCTTGCACGAGCAATCGCGCGTAGCGGGTCATCGGATAGGCGGAATAGCCGTGTGCGATTGCGAAGAGGCGATTTTGCGTGCGAGTGCGCGCGACGAGATCGCGGGCCTCCGCGAAATCGTGCGTGACCGGCTTGTCGCACACGACGTCAAGACCAGCATCGAGCGCGGCGGCGGCGTAGGCAAAGTGCGTGTCGTTGGGCGTCATGATCGCAACTGCGTCGATGCCGTCGGGGCGCGTTTTTTCCTGCGCCAGCATTGCTTTTACGTCACCGTAGCTGCGGGCCGCGTCGAACCCCATGCTCACTCCGGCCGCGCGCGAGCGCGCTGCATCGCTGGAAAACACTCCGGCGACCGAGCGCCACCAGCCATCGAACTCGGCTGCGCCGCGATGCATTCGGCCGATCCATGAATCCGGTCCGCCGCCGATGATCCCGAGGCGCAGTGGTCTGCCGAATCGCTCGCGTAGTGCTGCCATTTTCTCCTCCCGGTGAGTCGGCGTGTGCGGGGCGCTGCAGGTCCGGCCGCGGCCATTCTTATATGTCGCAGCCTGTGAGATGATCGATCTCATCGCGGGCCGATGGAGGCCGCGGGCACGTCCCCGTTCCCTCTGCACACCATGTTCCTCCCATGATGATACAGCCTTACACCCGCTCGCCGCGGGTTCCGGCGTAACGTCGATGCCGCTCAATCTTTTCGCCAGCGTGCGTCCGGTGAGCCGCGCGATGATGCTGCGCGATGCCGTCGCTGGTGTCACGCTGGCGTCGATGAATGTGCCGCAGGTGCTGGGCTACACCCGCATCGCGGGCACGCCGGTGGTCACGGGCCTCTACACGCTGCTGCTGCCGCTGGTCGCATTTGCGATCTTTGGCTCGTCCCGCCACCTGGTCGTGGCCGCAGACTCTGCGACCGCCGCGATTTTCTCCAGCGGGCTGTCGGGCATGGCGCCGCCGGGCACCGCGCAGTACATGGCGTTGGTCGGCGTGGTTGCCCTGCTGACTGCCGCATTGCTGCTCGTCGCGCGCCTGTTCAAGCTCGGCTTTCTCGCCGACTTTCTTTCGCGCACGGTTCTCGTCGGATTCCTGGCCGGCGTTGGCGTGCAGGTCGGTGTCGCGGTCCTCGGCGAAATGCTCGGCATCGTCGTCGGGGCGCATCGGACGACGGCGCAAATTGCAGAGATCTACCTGAATATCTCCAAAGCGGACGGGCTCACATTGGGCCTCTCGTGCGTGCTGGTCACTCTGCTGCTGACCGGCAAACGATGGGCACCTCGCATTCCGGTGCCGCTGCTCGCCGTCATCGCGGGCATCGCCGCAAGCGCAGCCTTGGATTTCGCCGGGCGCGGCATTGCGGTTATCGGGCCGGTGCCGAGCGGGCTGCCTTCACTGGGTCTTCCGACAGTCGGCTGGGACGAGCTCGCGCGGTTGTTGCCGATCGCCGTGTCCTGCTTCGTCATCATCATCGCGCAGAGCGCCGCGACGTCGCGTGTCTTCGCATTGAGACATCGCGAACGCGTCGATGAAAATGCCGATATTCTGGGGCTGGCAGCGGCGAATGCCGCGGCGGCCATCAGCGGCGCGTTCGTCGTGAACGGCAGCCTGACCCAAACCGCGATGGGCGAGCGCGCCGGGGCGAGGAGTCAGTTTGCGCAGCTGGTTGCCGCGGTCGTCGTCGTGCTCGTGCTGCTGTTCCTGACCGGGCCCTTGCAGTACCTGCCACGCTTTGTGCTGGCGGCCATCGTTTTCACGATCGCCGTCGGTTTGATCGATTGGCGCGGGCTCGCCGAAATCCGCAGCGAAAGTCCGGGGGAATTCCTGCTCGCGGTGGCGACCGCCGCGACCGTGGCGCTGGTGGGACTTGAACAAGGGATTCTGCTGGCAATAGGCCTTTCACTCCTGCGCCACGTGCGTCAGAGCTACCGGCCACATACTTCGGTCCTCGCACCCGGGCCGACGGGACGCTGGCTGCCGGTTCCTGCCGTCCCGGGCGTGCAGACCGAGCCGGGGTTGCTCGTCTACCACTTTGGCGCGGATTTGTTCTACGCCAACGAAAACCGTTTCACCGACGAGGTGCGCGACCTGATCGCGCACGCGCCGGCGCCCGCGCAATGCCTGGTGGTCGACGCCGGGGCCATCACCGCGATCGATTACTCTGCCGCGCGCGCGGTGCACGATCTGTTCGACGATCTCCGCAGCGGCGGCGTCGAAATCATCTTCGGGCGCGTCAATGCGTACCTGCGCGCCGACATGGACCGGCACGGCCTCACGGCAGTGCTTGGCGCAAGCCGCCTGTGTGCGACGCTGCACGAAGCCATCGACCTCGCAAAGGGCAAAGCGATCAGCGCAGCCGGGCGCGAAGCGAACGGACCTGCGCCTCCAGCGCCTCGATCCGTTCCAGATAACGGAGCACGACCGTAACCGCGTGAGTGTCGAGTTCGAAGTCGTGCTGCAGTCGTCGTGCCTTGCGGACGACGACCAGCGAGCGCGTCGTGAAGGTCCAGGTCGTGGTGTCGGTACCGCGCGGCGTCAGGACGCCGTAGCTCACCATCTCGCGCACGATCTGCTCCGGCACGCCGGAAGCGGCCACCAGCTCGGCGTACGAGAGGGTCCCTTGGTCATCCATGCACACCGCCTCTTCCGGGTCAGGCACATTGCTCATGATGCGGCCTCCTGTTCCATGTGGGCCCGAGGATTGAACGTCGATAGTTCGGCCAGTTTGCGATAAAGATCGCGCTGCGTGTCGTCGACCACCGTCGGCACTTCGATACGGACGATCGCGAACAGGTGGCCGGGAGCACCCGAGCCCCGCGCGAGCCCGCGACCGCCGAGCCGCAAGTGTTGTCCGGAACGCGTGCCTGCAGGGACCTTGAGCGACACTTTGCCGGCCGGTGTCGGCAGCGAGACACTCGTGCCGAGGACCGCTTCCCATGGCGCAAGGGGCAGATCGACGTAGATGTCCTGTCCGGCGACGCGATACAGTGGATGCTCCTGAACCTCGATGTCGAGATAGAGGTCGCCCGGAGGTCCGCCACGGAATCCCGGGCCGCCCTTGCCCGGCACTCGCAACTTCTCGCCGCTGCCGACACCGCGCGGAATGCGCACGCTGATCGTCCGCGGCACGCGGCGGCCGTTGCCGTTCTCGTCCCATTCGAGACCATTCATCTCGAGGGAGATCTCGGTACCGTTGAACGCCTGGTCGAACGAGATCTGCACGCCGGCCTCGTAATCGTGCCCGCGTCTGGGCCCTGCCGCTCTGTCACTGCGCTCGCGAGCGCCGTGGGCGCCGAAGGCAGCGAACAGGTCCGAAAGATCGATGTCCTCGAACGAGCCTCCACGTTGTGCGAATTGCTGCTCCCAGTCAGGTGGCGGCCGGAACTCCTGGCCGGCGGCGTGACTGCCGAGCTGATCGTACGCCGCGCGTTTTTCCGGGTCCCTGAGCGTTTCGTACGCCTCGGACATTTCCTTGAATTTCTCCTCGGCGTCCTTTTCCTTCGAGACATCCGGATGATATTTGCGTGCGAGACGCCGGTACGCGTTCTTGATGTCGTCAGCGCCCGCTTCCCGCTTCACCCCGAGGATCGCGTAGTAATCTTTGTACTTCATCGACAGTCTCTCATGGTCGGATCAGGGAAAAAGCGACGGCCCATTATCGTTCGCGCACGACATCCGCAGTCCACAGCCAGGATTCGAGCAGCATCAGGATTCCGATCATCACGTTGCCGAAGTAGGCCCACGTCATTCCGCGTCCGCTCGTCACATCCTGATAGATCGACGGCAGTGCGGAGCCGATGATGCTGATGCTGAAGATTGCCTTGGTCACGCTCTGATCCATGAACTTTTTCAGCGTCGACTTGATGCTCATTGTTTCCTCCTGTGGTGTCGTCGGGCGCCACGCGGGACGCCCGCCCGCGACGGATCTGAATTCGCGGCAACACCCGACAGCCGATTACAACGAGAAAGGATTTGAAATCGCCAACCGTTTCTGCTATCACTATGCGCGATACCTTGAAGTTACTATACGAGCCCGTGCCTCTGGCGCCGATGCGCATCGGCGGATTTGCGGTGACGTGCGCCTGCGACTGACGAGGTCACCATGCAACTGACACCCCGTGAATTCGACAAGCTGCTAATCTACATGATGGCGGATGTCGCGGAGAAGCGGAAGGCCAAAGGGCTGCGCCTCAACTACCCTGAAGCGGTGTCGGTCATCTGTGCGGCCACGCTCGACGGCGCACGCGAGGGCAAGAGCCTCGAAGAGGTCATGTCGCTGGCGCGAACGGTGCTCACCAAGGCGGACGTCATGGAAGGCGTTGCCGATCTGATTCCCATGGTTCAGGTCGAAGCCGTGTTCACGGACGGCAGCCGCCTCGTCACCGTGCACACGCCGATCCAGTAATCCATCCTCGCGACAGGAGTGCACATGGCAACGTCCAAGGCTTCGGCAAGCTCGCGTCCCGCACCTGCCGCAGCGGCGTCATCGGTTCCGGTTGGCGGGTACGTGCTGGCGGCGGCGCCGATCCAGTTCAACACCGACCGCGTGTCCATCACGCTCAAGGTGCGCAACACGGGCGATCGTCCGATACAGGTGGGGTCGCACTTCCATTTTTTCGAAGTGAATCGTGCGCTCTCGTTCGACCGTGCCTCGGCGTTCGGAATGCACCTGAATATCGCGTCGTCGACTGCGATCCGCTTCGAACCTGGGGACGAAAAGGAGGTCGCGCTCGTCCCCTTCGCCGGCAAACAGCGCGTCTGCGGCTTCAACAACTTGGTTGACGGTTGGACCGGCAGCGGCCCGAGCCCGGGGTATCAACCGAAGAAAGCGGAAGCCGTCCGGCGAGCAGCCGAGTTCGGGTTCAAGTCGAACAAGTAAGCTCCCGGCCTTGCGGCCCGGCGCGTGCGAGTCAAGGGAAACGCGATGCCTGAAATCTCTCGGCAAGAATACGCAGGGATGTTCGGTCCGACGACCGGCGACAAGATCCGGCTTGGTGATACCGATCTCTACATCGAAATCGAGCGCGACCTGCGAAACTACGGGGACGAAGCAGTCTACGGCGGAGGCAAGAGCCTGCGCGACGGCATGGGCATGGACAACCAGCTCACCAGCGCGGGCGGCGCGCCCGACCTCGTCATCACCAACGTCACGATCGTCGACGCGGTGCTCGGCATCATCAAGGCCGACGTCGGCGTCAAGGATGGCAAGATCTGTGGCATCGGCAAGGCGGGGAATCCCGGAACCATGCAAGACGTCACACCCACGCTCGCGGTCGGGCCGGCGACCGACGCGATCTCGGGCGAGCAGCTGATCCTCACCGCCGCGGGCATCGACTCGCACATCCACTTCATCTCGCCGCAGCAGGCCTACGCCGCACTGTCCAACGGGGTGACCACCTTTTTCGGCGGCGGCATCGGCCCCACCGATGGCACCAACGGCACGACAGTGACATCGGGACCATGGAACATCGAAATGATGTTGCGCGCTTCCGAAGGTCTGCCGATCAACGTCGGGTACCTCGGCAAGGGACAGGCGCATGGCCCCGCCCCGCTGGTCGAGCAGGTCGAGGCGGGCGCGGTCGGCTTCAAGTGTCACGAGGACTGGGGCACGACACCGGCAGTCATCCGGGAGGCGCTCTCCGTGGCCGACGACATGGACGTGCAGGTCTGCATTCACACCGACACGCTGAACGAATCGGGCTTCGTCGAAGACACCATCGCCGCCTTCGAGGGCCGCACGATCCACACGTTTCACACCGAGGGTGCCGGCGGCGGTCACGCGCCCGACATCATCAAGGTCGCCGGCGAGCTGAATGTATTGCCGAGTTCGACCAACCCGACCCTGCCATACGGCGTGAACACCCAGGCGGAGCTGTTCGACATGATCGTCGTGTGCCACAACCTGAATCCGGCGATCCCGTCGGATGTGGCGTTTGCCGAAAGCCGCGTGCGCGCGGAGACGATCGCCGCGGAGAACGTGCTGCATGACATGGGCGTGATATCGATGTTCTCCAGCGACTCGCAGGCGATGGGACGGGTCGGGGAGAACTGGCTGCGCGCGATGCAGACAGCCGATGCCATGAAGAAGGGTCTCGGCAAATTGCCGGAAGACGCGGCCGACAACGATAATTTCCGCGTCCTTCGCTACGTCGCGAAGATCACGATCAATCCGGCGATCACGCAAGGCGTGAGCCATGTGCTGGGCTCGATCGAGGTGGGCAAGATGGCCGATCTGGTCCTGTGGGAGCCCAAGTTCTTCGGCGCGAAGCCGAAGATGGTCATCAAGGGTGGCTTCATCAACTGGTCGGTGATGGGCGACCCGAACGCCTCGCTGCCCACGCCGCAACCAACCTACTACCGGCCGATGTTCGGCGCCTTTGGCAAGGCCATGCCGGAGACCTGCGTAACGTTCGTGTCCGGCGCGGCACATCAGCGCGGCGTCAAGGAGCGGCTTGGCCTCGAACGCAGGGTGATGCCGGTGTACGGCACGCGGACCATCACCAAGCGCGACCTCGTTCGCAACGGACTGACGCCCAAGATCGACGTGAATCCGGAAACCTTCGCCGTGATGGTCGACGGCAAGCACGCGACCGTCAAACCGGCGCACACGATCGCGCTCAACCAGCTCTACTTTTTCAGCTGAGGCGCGCCGGCGTCCGTGACGCGGGGACACCCGCTCCCGTGCTTCGTTCGCCTGGATGGCAGGAAAGGACACTGTAGTGATCATCGTCGAATCGATTCTCGGCAATATCCACGACGAGCCGTGGCGGACGCGTCTCACGAGCGCGCACATCGACGCACTCGCGCTCGACCAGTGGGAGGCGCAGAAGAACCGGTTTCGCAAGAAGGCGGCGAGTGGCACGCCGATCGCGGTGTCGCTCGACCGCGGCGTGTTCCTGCGTAACGGCGATGTGCTGCAGTGGGACGATGCTGCCCGGGTGGCCGTGGTTGCGAACATCACGCTGCGCGAGGTGATGGTGGTGCGACTCGAAGCACTGTCGTCGCAGCCGCCGGAGGCTCTGGTGCGCATCTGCGTCGAGCTCGGCCATGCCTTGGGCAACCAGCACTGGCCGGCGATCGTCAAGGGCGATCAGGTCTTTGTCCCGTTGACGGTCGACCGCAAGGTGATGGCCTCCGTGATGAAGACCCATGCGTTCCATGGCATCACGTACGACTTCATGCCGGGCTCCGAGGTCATTCCCTACCTCGCGCCGCACGAGTCGCGACGCCTCTTCGGCGGCGCGGAGGGTCCTGTGCACAGCCATGCCAGCGACTCGGGCATTGGCATCGCGCACGCGCATCGACATGGCGACGTCGTCCACACCCACGCACACCACGACGCCGACCACCGGCATGACCACGACCCCACGAGTGCGCGCGAGCACGGACACGAGCATCACCACCGTGACCGATGACGAAGCACCGCCGGTGCGCGAGGTAAACGATGCCGTGACCGCTGTGCAGATCGCGCGCCTGCTTCAGTTCGGCGATTCGATCCTCCCGGTGGGAGCATTTTCATTTTCCGGTGGCATCGAATCGGCCGTGCAGCAGGGGGTCGTTCGGGATCTCGCGAGCCTCGGTGAGTTCGTGCGCACGGCGGTTGAGCAAGCAGCGTCCGGGGACGGCGTCGGCTTAATCGCCGCACACCGCGCCGCGCTCACGCTGGACGTCGATCGCGTGTCGGCAATCGACCGGGAGATGATGAACCGCAAGCTCAGCGATGAAACGCGCAACATGAGTGAGCGGCTAGGCAAGAAGCTTGCGCAGCTCGCGTCGCGAGTGGCGCCGTCACCGTTGATTGCCGAATGGCTTTCGCACATCGTGCAGCGCCGCACCCCCGGCACCTACGCCGCAAGCCTTGCTGTGCTGTTCGCATCGGTCGGCCTGACGGAACGCGATGCTTTTGTCGCGCACCAATATGGCGTGGCGACGACGCTGCTGAGCGCTGCCCTGCGCTTGATGAAAGTCGATCACAATGATACGCAAGCGTTGCTGTTCGAGATCAACTCGGGCTGCGGCGATGCCTACCAGCGCGCCGCCAGCGCGCGCCTCGAAGACATGTGCGGCTATGCGCCGATGGTGGAAATACTGGCTGCGGTCCACGCCAGAGCGCATGTGCGGCTGTTCATGAATTGAGTTCAGAAGGAGCAAGGCGATGAAAAGCATTACCCGCATCGGCATTGGCGGCCCCGTCGGGTCGGGCAAGACCGCAATCATCGAGGCCATCACGCCGCGGCTGCTCGACATGGGCGTCAAGCTGCTCATCATCACCAACGACGTGGTGACGACCGAGGACGCCAAACACGTTCAGCGAACCCTGAAAGGGATCCTGGTCGAGGAGCGGATCCTCGGGGTCGAGACCGGCGCCTGTCCGCACACCGCGGTGCGCGAGGATCCCAGCATGAACCTCGCGGCGGTCGAGGACATGGAGTCCAAGTTCCCGGACAGCGACCTCGTCCTGATCGAAAGCGGTGGCGACAACCTGACACTCACGTTCAGTCCGGCGCTGGTCGATTTTTTCATCTACGTCATCGACGTCGCGGCCGGCGACAAGATCCCGCGCAAGAATGGTCCAGGTATCTCGCAATCCGACATCCTGGTGATCAACAAGACCGATCTCGCCCCCCACGTCGGCGCGAGCCTCGAAGTGATGGAGCGCGACTCGCGCCTGATGCGTGGCGACAAGCCGTTTCTGTTCACGAACTGCCGGACGGGCGAGGGCATACCGGAGCTGGTCAACCTGATCCGTCACGACATCCTGTTCGACCTCAAGCTCAAAGACGCCGCTTGAATGCGCCAGTCGCACCGTCGTTGCTGACACCCGTTGCCGCAAGCGGCGAGACAAGCTTCGGGCTGCATGCGCCGGAGCTCGCGCCGTATCGGAATGAACCGCCGCAGATGCCGAGCGGTACCGTTGGCAAATCCGGATATCTGCACCTCGGTTTCGAACGCCGGAACGACCGCAGCATCCTGGCGCGGCTGGACCGTCGTGTGCCGTGCCTGGTGCAGAGAGCGCTGTACTGGGACGAATGCATGCCGCAGTTGCCGTGCGTGTTCATCATCACGACGTCGGGGTGCGTGCTGCAGGGGGACCGTCTGGCGCTGGACGTGGACCTCGGTCGCGCTGCGCAAGCGCACGTAACCACTCAGGCGGCCACGAAGATCCATTCGATGGACGCAAACTACGCCGCTCAGGTACAGACGATCCGCGCAGGCGACGAGAGTTATCTCGAGTTCCTGCCTGACACGATCATCCCGCATCGGCGTTCGCGCTTCTACAGCGAGACGCGCATCAGTGTGGCGCCGTCGGCAACCGTGATCTATTCCGAGATCCTTCTGTCCGGGCGCAAGCATCACCATGTCGACGAGCAGTTCGGCTATGACCTCTATTCATCGCGCATCACGGCCCAGCGTCCTGACGGCGCGCCCCTGTTCACGGAAAAGCTGCTGATCGAGCCGCGCCGTCGGAGCATGCGGCAAGCAGGCGTGATGGGTCCGTTCGACGTCTTCGGTAACGTCATCGTCCTGACGCCCAAGGTCCACGCCGATTGCATTCACGACCGTATGCTCGCGGAGGTCGACTGCAAGGCGGGAATCGCGTTCGGCGCCTGCAAGCTGCCGAACGACTGCGGGCTCGTGTTCAAGGTGCTTGGCAAGGAAACACAGCAGGTCAAGAACAAGATCAGGGAGTTCTGGTCCGTGACTCGAGAGGTTGTGACGGGGTCGAAGATTCCGCGGGAATTTCTCTGGCGTTAGTGCTGCAAAGGGAGGCGAGCATGCAAATGACGACCGGCAAATGGAAGAGCATGACGGATGCGTCTGCGTTCCTGAGGTTCGTCGACACCAATCTGCGCGGCGCGGGTCAGGTGATGTTTCAGAATAACCCGCTCACCGGTTTGCTGTTCGTCGCCGGCATCGGTTGGGGCGCGTTTGCGTCCGGCACGGGCGCCGTCGCCATCGGCGCGGTGATCGGCCTCGTCGTCGCGACCGTTACGGCGATCGTCATGAACGTCGACGCTACCTCGCTGCGCAGCGGCCTTTTCGGTTACAACGGCGTTCTCGTCGGCGCGGCGCTGCCAACGTTTCTGCAGGTCAACGCGACGATGTGGTGCGTGCTGATCTTTGCGGCAGCCGCCTCGGTCGTGGTGATGCTCGCGGTCGCCAACGTCGTGAAGACGTGGAGCGTCTCGGCACTGACGGCGCCGTTCGTGCTCACGACGTGGCTCTTCCTGCTCGCGTCGTACGCCTTGGCCGGGCTGCCCGAGTCGGGCCTGCCGCACCCGGGCCTGCCCCAGCCCGTAAGCGCGGGTGCCGGGTTGGGCATCGATACCGCGGTCACTGTTTCGCTGCGCGGCATCTCCCAGGTTTTCCTGATCGGTAATGTGGTCACGGGCTGCGTGTTCGTTCTGGCGCTGGCGGTCAATTCGGTGTGGGCAGCAGTGGCCGCGGTCATCGGATCGACCATTGCAGCCATCGTGGCGAGCGCCACCGGCGCGAATCCACAACTCGTCGTGGCCGGCCTGTTCGGGTTCAGTCCGGTGCTGACCGCTGTCGCGGTCGCAACGGTCTTCTACAGTCCGGGCGCACGCGTGATCGGCTACGCGGTTGCCGGCGCCATTTTTACGGTGTTCGCACAGGCTGCACTCGATGTTGCGTTGCGTCCGCTCGGCATCCCGACACTCACCGCTCCCTTTGTGCTCGCGACGTGGCTGTTTCTGCTGCCGCGCCGCAGTTTCGCCCCGATTCCGCACGAGGTCGGGCAGGGCGGAGCTCTGCATCCGAAGTGACGCGGATTCATGGCGTCAACTACGTGCGCAGCAGTTGGGGGAATGGCGCGACACCGAGCGTGACGCCGCTCATGGCACCGAAGATGCGTGATTCCCTAGCGGGAACTTGAGCGCTTCGCTGCTGCAGCATCCTTGATTTTCTGGCAGCGGCCGACCAGGTCCACGAGCACGCTGCCCGACCAGCCGAACGTGAACAGGCCGGAGATCGCGATGATCGGCGCGAGCATGTGCCATCCGGCGGGCAGCACGAAGGCGCCATACCCCACCGTCGTGTACGTGTTGCCCGCAAAAAAGCCGGACGCCCGCCAATCCGGCACGAGACCGGAGTAGACAAGCGCAGCGGCCCAGATGACGATCTCCAGCAGGTGGAGCGCGAGCAGCATGAATACAGTCCCGCTCATCAGCAAATCCGCGCGCCACGCCGTCGGATGCAGCAGGATAATCTGCGAACGGTGGACGACGTGATTGGTAACGAAACGCACGCCCGTCGCATGAAAAATCACGATGACCAGCAGCATCGCGCCGCCGAAAAGCAGATCGGCGGCCGGAATGACCTCCATCAAATGCTGCAACATTGGAAACCGCGCAATGTCGCCCGGCAGCGCTTCGATCTGCGCCACGCCCGATTCGACGACGCCCGGAATGGCGGTCGTGCCCTTCCCCGAAGGGTCTGCGGCAGCGGCGACGAGATGATAAGACGCAAAGTTGCTCATGGTCGTGTTCGATATTGCTTCAGGTTGACGGTCACAAAGGGCACGTTAAACCGCCAGATAGATCGCGAGGACGACGCCGAGGAGGGCGAGGAACAGAGACAGCGTAATCGGGTAGATCGCGCTATGCGTTCGCGGAACATCCGCCGGCGGCAAGGTCGACACATAGTTGCGGTGCTGGATTGCGCCCAGCACGAAGCAGGCGATGCCGACGACCACCAGCAGGATGCCGACGACGTTGGACACGTCGTGATGGACGTCGACATGCTCGACGACACCCGGCTGCTGCGCCGCGAGCAGGCGCAGGAACAATCCGAAGCGCGCTACGACGAAACCGAAAGCCATGATGGTGAGTCCGGTGCGCACCCACGCCAGCAGCGTTCGTTCGGCGGCGAAGAAGACTCGAGGATCACTAAGCATGCTTTACTCCTGTGGAATGTGTGCTCGAGACAGGAAACTCCGGATAATTTCGGCAATCCGAGGGGAGGATAGCGCACTCGTGTGAATAGGCTGGTTCATCGAAGTGGGCGCGGGCCTGCGCGTAGTGGCGACGTGCGCGCGATCGCGGTGTGTTACTTGGCGTGGAGCGACACCAGCCGCGCCAGAATGATCGCGGGATAAAGCTGGCCTACCAGTGCTTCGAGCGTGGCCAGTGACTGCGCGATTCTGGCAACTGGCGTGATGTCGCCATAGCCGACCGTCGTCAGCGTGACGAAACTGAAATAGAACCAGCGCTGCGGACCCGTGCCTTCGCGGTCGCCGGCGCTGAATGCGCCGGGCGCGTTGACGGCGACCAGTTCGTAGGCAACGGCCCAGGCGATGCCGAGCAGCAGATATAACGCGACAGCGCCCATGATGCGGTCCGCAGTCACGGTGCCGCTTGCAAAGACTCGCGCCGCGACGATGGTCGTGATCAGCGCCAGCGCCAGCAACGACGCGCCTTCCCGTACCGCGGCTTGCATGCCGACGGGCACGACGAATTCCGCCCAGCGCAATACGATGGCGATCAGGCACAGGATGACGGCCACGAGCGACGCGGCGCCTTGCTTGTAAATCGCGACCGCGCCGCTGAGCAGAATGAGCGTGAACGAAATGTCCCGGGCGGGGCGAGCCACGTCCCCGGACGGAAAGATGACCGGGATGATGAAGACGGTGCTGATCAGCATGACCAGCAGTACGGTCATGCTGCTGGCGAGTAGCCACGGCGGCGCCAGCACTCCGTGCGGGTTGGTCGTGGTCGCGGAAACGGATGTCGGATCTGGGGTCATCGACGGCGCTCATGGTACCTGGCGGGTCATTCGCCAGCGACCGGCAAAGCGAACGCGCGTTATCGATTATACGCAGAGGGTGTGAGACAAGGCTTTGCGCTCACGTGTGGTGCGCGGGCTCCCCCGGCAATGGGGGTGCGGCTCACGGGCCGCCCGGCATAATCGGATGCACGGGACATTGAGCACGTCTATCTTTATCGGGTTGCCGCGCGGCGACATCCCGCGGGCGCTGTTTGCATTCGACGTCGGCGTGCAGCTCGGACAGCTCGCCTGTATCGGCTTCGTGCGGGCACGCGCCGTCCTGCGGCGAATCGCGGCGACTGCTTGCCTGGAAAGCCGTATCATCCGGGTTGCGCCGTACGACCGGTCTGCGTCGAACTGAGGAGGAGTGGCCATGCAAGGCTTGATGCAGGATTGTCCCCTGCTGATTTCAT
This sequence comes from uncultured beta proteobacterium, assembly GCA_963829375.1. GTDB lineage: Bacteria > Pseudomonadota > Gammaproteobacteria > Burkholderiales > Casimicrobiaceae > PALSA-1003. The sequence goes on from CAWHIS010000023.1 coordinate 77,001, forward strand.
CGTTGATTCAACACGCCGACCGCCATCATGGCACCGTCGAGATCGTGTCGCGCCGCGTCGAAGGCGACATCCATCGCACGACTTATCGCCAATTGCACGCGCGCGCGAAGCAGCTGGCCAACGCGCTCGACGCGTGGGGCGTCGGCGCAGGACAGCGCGTTGCTACGCTGGCGTGGAACGGCTACCGGCACATGGAGCTTTACTACGCGGTCGCCGGCAAGGGCGCGATCGTCCACACGGTCAATCCGCGGCTTGTTCCCGACCAGATCGCCTGGATCGTCAATCACGCCGAGGATACGTGCCTGTTTTTCGACCTGACGTTCCTGCCGATCGTCGAAAAGGTCGCCGCGCAATTCAAGACGGTCAAGCACTTCGTCGCGATGACCGACCGCGCCCACATGCCTGCAACCACCGGCTATTCCGAGGCTGTCCTGCTACGAAGAGCTGCTCGCGGCGCAGCCGCGGAATACCAATGGCCCGTTTTCGACGAGAACCTTGCATCGTCGATCTGCTACACCTCGGGTACTACGGGCAATCCCAAGGGGGTGCTCTACAGTCACCGCTCCACGTTGTTGCACACGTTCGCGGCGGCGCTGCCCGACACGCTCAACCTTTCCAGCAAGGAAGTCGTCCTCCCCGTCGTCCCGATGTTCCACGTCAACGCGTGGGGTATCCCCTATGCAGGCGCGATGGTCGGCGCAAAATTGGTGTTTCCCGGCGCAGCGCTCGATGGCAAATCGGTGTACGACCTGATCGAGGCTGAGAAGGTCACCCTGTCCGCGGGCGTGCCTACGGTATGGCAGGGTCTGCTCAATTACATGGATCAAAACGCGCTTCGCTTCTCGACCATGCGCCGGACCATCGTCGGCGGTGCCGCATTGCCGCCGGCGATGCTGCGCACTTTCGAGGAGAAATATGGCGTCACCGCACTGCACGCGTGGGGCATGACCGAGATGTCTCCGCTCGGCACCGCCTGCGCTCTGCGCGCGTGCCACGCCGATTGCTCGCAGGAAGAGCTGTACGCCGTCAAGTCGAAACAGGGCCGCGCGGTATACGGCGTCGACATGAAAATCGTCGACCACGATGGCAACGAGCTGCCGTGGGACGGCAAGGCGTCCGGCGACTTGTACGTGCGAGGCCCGTGGATTGTGCGCGAGTATTTTCGTGACGAAGGAGGCGATCCACTCATCAAGGACGCCGCGGGGCAATCCTGGTTTCCCACCGGCGACGTCGCCACGATCGACGCCGACGGCTACATGCAGATCACCGATCGCAGCAAGGATGTCATCAAGTCCGGCGGCGAGTGGATCAGCTCGATCGACATCGAGAACGTCGCTGTCGCCCACCCGGCGGTAGCTATGGCGGCCTGCATCGGAATCGCGCATCCCAAATGGGACGAGCGACCGCTTCTGGTCGTTGTTCTCAAACCAGGCGCGGAGCTGACACGCGAGGCGCTGCTCAAGTTCTACGAAGGCCGCGTCGCCAAATGGCAGACACCGGACGACGTCGCCTTCGTCGACTCGATTCCGATGGGTCCCACCGGAAAAATGCTCAAGAACAAGCTGCGCGAGCAGTTTCGCGGTTACAAGTTGCCCGCCTGAACGGCAGGGATCGGCCCATGTCCTCGGCTCGGTGCTAGGCCCAGCCGTGTGCGCAGTATAATTGCGCGCCCCTTAGGCGCCGCTTGGCGGCAGGCGTCTAAGGGGCGCGCAGCTCCGATTCAAATCACACCACGCGTTCACCATGGCTCGCGACAAGGCTTCCTACGTCCGTCGGTACGATCTGATCCGCACGGTCGTGGTGTCGATCGCCGTCCTCGCGGCGCTGCTGTGGACGGCGTTTCAGTTGCTGCAGCCCGCGCCTGCGCGCCGCATTGTCCTGGCCTCCGGGAATGAGAGCGGCATCTATCACCAGTTCGCGCAGCGCTACATCGCGATCCTCAAGCGCGAGGGCGTGAAGGTCGACGAGCGGATGACCGCCGGTGCGGCTGAAAATATGAGCCTGTTGCTCGATCCTGCGGCGCATGTCGATGTCGCATTCCTGCAGGGAGGCGTGGCCGACGCTGCCTCAGCCAAAGACGTGGTCATGCTTGCCAGCTTGTACTACGAGCCGCTCTGGATTTTCTATCGCGATCCTGCGACGCTTTCGCAGCTCAATCAGCTTGAGGGCAAGCGCATTGCGGCTGGACCACCGGGCAGCGGGACGCGCGCATTGATCGACAAGGTGTTCCTCGCCAATGGCCTTGTCGCGGCGAATGGCATCGCGCGCGGCAACACCGAAATTATCGGGATCGGCGGCGCCGATGCGCTAAGGGGATTGAAGGCAGGCGAAGTCGATGCGGCCCTGTTTGTCGGCGGTGCGCAGACGCCCACCATCCAGCAGGCGATGCGCGATCCGGCGATCAAGCTCATGAGTCTCTCTCGCGCCGATGCCTATCCGCGGCGCTATCCGTGGATTTCTAAGCTCACGCTACCTGCGGGCACGATCGATCTCGCGATCAACCTTCCGGACCGTGATATGCAGATGATCGGGACCAAGGCGATGCTCGGTGCTCGCGCGGGATTGCATCCGGCCCTGATCAATCTGCTCATCGATGCCGCGCGAGAAATTCACGGCGACCAGGGCTATTTCGAAGCCGCCGGCGAGTTCCCGGGAACGGCTCCGGTGGATATTCCGGTCTCGCCATACGCGGATCAGCACAGGCGCTTCGGTCCCAGTTTTCTCTATAACTACCTGCCGTTCTGGGTCGCCACGGTCGTGGAGCGTTTGATCATCCTGCTCCTGCCGCTCGCCGTGATACTGGTCCCATTGTTCAATTATCTGCCCAAGGTCCTGGAGTGGCGGGTTCGATCGCGAATCTATCGATGGTACGGCGAACTCAGCATGCTCGAACGCGATGTGGCGACGCGAAAGGGCGACTTGCCGGTCGAGCAGTGGCTCAAGGATCTCGATCGCATCGAGCACGCCGTCGAACAGATCCATACGCCCGACAAGTTTGCGAGCGAGGCGTATACGCTGCGCGAGCACGTCGGACTGGTGCGCCGCGCCGTGATGGCGAAGGTGGGCGCAGCAACAGCATCGTAGTGCGTAGCGGAGCCGGAAAGCCGCGTACACGACATTTTTCGGCGGTCCGTCAAGCGCACGCGCGTCCGATACACGCGATGATGGTCGGAGCTTGAGGTGCGGTCACTATGCTATGATTTCGGAGGCTTCGGCGTTCTGATCGCGTTGGAACAGGGGCACACTGCGGAGAGGGAACAATCGGATGCATCGACTGTGCGCCCGTTGTGTTTTGCTTGCGCTCGCCACGGGCATCGCCACACCGGCGTCGGCGGAAATGAGCGCGGAAGAACTCGCCAAGCTCGCACAAAACCCAGTCGGAAACCTGATCAGTGTCCCGTTTCAGAACAACACCAATCTGAACTTCGGGCCCGAGAAGGGCACGCAGAACATCCTCAACATCCAGCCGGTGATTCCGATCTCGATCAGCGACGACTGGAACATCATTACCCGCACCATCCTGCCGGTGATCTGGCAGCCTTCGCAAGGGCCGGACGACAGCAGCGTCAGCGGCATCGGCGATCTGCAATTCACCGCGTTTCTTTCACCTGCCAAGCCAGGTGCATGGATCTGGGGCGCGGGCCCCATCGTGCAGGCGCCGACGCAAAGCAATGCCAAGCTCGGCAACGACAACTGGGGCGTTGGGCCGTCATTTGTTGTGCTGCATCTCGACAAGGGCGATCCCTGGGTCTACGGGGTGCTGCTCAACAACGTATGGTCGACGACCAGCAACAAGCAGGGCGGCGGCTACAGCAACGGCCTGATCCAGCCGTTCGTCAATTACAACTTCGAAAGCGGCTTCTACCTCACCAGCGCGCCGATCGCGACGGTGAACTGGAAGGCCGAAGGCAGCCAGCAGTGGACCGTGCCCATCGGCGGCGGTGTGGGCAAGATCTTTCATCTCGGCAAGCTGCCGGTGAACACGCAGATATCGGCCTATTACAATGTGGTCAAGCCTGACTTCGGCCCGAACTGGCAGATTCGCGCGCAGGTGCAATTCATGTTCCCGAAATAGCCGGCGCCCGCGACGATCGAGATTGATGCAATAGCTGAAGTCCAGCCCTGGGGAGATACTCATGAAGCAGTCGGAGCCATTTGAAGACGTGCATGTGCCGAGTTGTCGTGGGCGCTGCGATCCTGTCTCTGCCGCCGTCACGCGGCGACGACGTCGACCTGTACGACGGCCAGTGGCACTACGGGTTCACGATCTATGGCTGGTTGCCGGCCATGACCACCGATCTCAACTTCAGCCTGCCGAATGGCGCGACGGCGTCTCCCTCGGTGACCGTCAAGCCGAGCAACTACCTCTCCGATCTGCGTTTCGCAGCCATGGCGGTGGGCTCCGCGCGCAAGGCAACTGGGAATTGTTCACCGACCTCGTTTATGCCGATATCGGATCGCTCAGTTCGAAAGTCAGGACGCTGCACACGCCGGGTGGAGAAATCCATCCGCAGGTCGACATCAACGTCGACGTCGACATGAAGGCGACGATCTGGACGCTGGGGGCAGGATACACGGCGGCGCGCAACAACCAGGGCAATCTCGACATCATTGGCGGTGCCCGCTACGCCGGCATTGAAAGCATCGCTGGGCGTCAACGCGTTCGGCCCCAACGGCAACCTCGGGACTTCCGCGAGCACCACCGACAAGGCGAATCTGTGGACCGGCATCATCGGCGTCGCCGGCGCGCTGCGCCTCAGCGACGACGGCAAGTGGTACATGCCCTATGAAGCCGACTTCGGGGCCGGGTCCAAGGTCGACCACGTCATGGAACGGCATCCTCGGCGTTGGCTACAAATTCGGGTGGGGCGATCTGTTGGTGGCGTGGCGCTACCTCGACTACAAGCTGGACACGAACCAGCCCGTACAGAAGCTGATCATGAGCGGGCCGGCTTTCGGCGCGCGCTTTACGCTGGTAGGGATCGAAGGCGCGGCTGCTCACTCGCATTCTCGACGCAAATCATGGAGTTGAAGACTCATGAAACCTGGCATCATTCCTCGCGAGCGTCGTACTGGCGGCCATGGCGCTGCTTCGGCATCTCGGCCGAAGTCGGCGGCGCAGGCGCGCACCCGCGCCAGCCGCGGCGGCCCTGCCGGCCGATCCCTGGCCCCGCGACGTCAGCATTTCCAATGCGGCGCTGCTCATCTATCAACCGCAGGTCAACTCGTGGGTCGACAACAAGCTCGACTTCCGCTCGGCGATGGCGATCAAGCCCACCGGCGCGAAGGAGGAGACGTTCGGTGTCGTGTTCGCCACTGCGCGGACGCAGGTCGACAAGGTTGAGCGTACGGTCGTGTTCGAAAACCTGCAGATCACCAAGCTCGACTTTCCGACGTTGCCGGATCATGGCGCGGGTTACCGGCCGAACTGCAGAAGCGCCTGACGACCGATGTCAAGACGATCTCGCTCGACCGGTTGGAGACGTCGCTCGCCGCCGCGGGGATCAAGCCGCCGACTGTGCCGGTGGACAATACGCCGCCACAGGTGATCGTCAGCTACTCGCCGGCGATCCTGGTGCCGATCGACGGTGCGCCCGTCCTGAAGCCCGTGCCCAATCACTCGCTGGTCCAGCGCGTGATCAATACGCGGGCACTGATTCTCCAGGGCGGTCTCGGCAACAACTTTTACATTCACGTCTACGACGGCTGGCTCTCGTCGAGCACGATCAACGGTCCGTGGTCGCAGGCGACGATGGGACCGTTCGAGGCCAAAGCGGCGAACGACATCGCGCAGCAATTGAGCAAGGCCGGGACGGTCGACCTGCTCGACGGCGGACCCAAGGCGAACCCCAAGCCATCGCTGGCCAATGGCGTGCCCACTATCTACACCGCGCAGGGCCCTGCGGAGCTGATCATATTCAACGGCCAGCCCGACTTCGTGCCACTCGTGGGAACGCAACTGCTGTGGGCATCGAACACGACCAACGACGTACTGATCGACACGACCAACAATAATTACTACGTGCTGCTCGCAGGACGCTGGTTCAGGTCGACGGCGCTGACCGGCCCGTGGACCTTTGTCGCGAGCAATGCGCTGCCGCCCGGATTCGGGCAGATTCCTCCGGCATCGCTCGCCGGAGCGGTGTTGCCGTCGGTCGCGGGCACGCCGCAGGCGCAGCAAGCGGCGATCGCCAACACGATTCCCCAGACGGCGACGGTGCCGCTCAAGAACGGGCCGACGTTCACGCCCAGCTTCGATGGTCCGCCGCAATACTCGCAGATCCCGAGCACGCCGCTGACCTACGTCGCCAACTCGTCGGTGCCGGTGATTCAGGTCAGTCCCACCAGCTATTACGCGGTCACCGCGGGCGTGTGGTTCACCTCGGGGCAACTCACCGGTCCATGGGTCGTCGCGAACTCGGTTCCGTCGGCGATCTATACCATTCCGCCGTCGTCGCCGATCTACTACGTTACGTATGTGAAGATCTACGAGGCGACGCCGACCGTCGTCTACGAGGGCTACACGCCGGGCTACCTGGGGGTTGTCGTCGAGCCGTCCGGGACGATCGTGTATGGAACGGGATACGCATACACGCCGTGGATCGGCTCGGTGTGGTATCCCGCGCCGGTGACGTACACCGTGGCCGCCGCGCCGATCTACAACCCGTATGTCGGCTTCACTTTTGGTTTCGCGATGGGTCTGGCCACCGCAGCGTGGTACGCGCCTTATTACGGCGGTTACTACGGTGCTTACTATCACCCCGCGTACTGGGGAGGCTATCCCTGCTGCGGGACCGCGAGCGCCAACGTGTACGGCCATTGGGGCAGCACGACGTATTCGGGTACGCGGTCGTGGTACGCGGGCGGCGGCGTCGCGGGCACGACCGCGAGCGGCAATTATTACAACTCACGCACCGGCACGAGCGGATCGTACAACGCGGGCAGGCAGTACAACGCCAACACCGGTAACTACACGCGTGGTTACGACCGGACTGCCACCGGCGCCGCCGGCGGCACGGGCAGCGCCGCGCGCGCCGCCAACTACAACACGTACACGGGTCAGCGTTCGACGGCCAATGCCGCGTCGGCAACCGGCGCGGGTGGCAGTTCCTACAACCGCGCCGGGGCGACGACCGCCGGACCCGAGGGCAACGCACACGTCGGCGGCGGCTCGACCTACAACGCGACCACCGGCAAGACCAATACGTGGGGCACGGCCTCCGTCGGCAACAACCATTACGCGGACGTGAACGGCAATGTGTACAAGAACACCGGCGACGGCTGGCAGCAGCACTCGTCGAGCGGATGGTCGAACTCGTCCAGCGCGTCGTCGTGGGGCGACAAGGAATCGCAGGCGCGCAGCGGGGATAGCGCGAGCGGCTTCGGCGGAGGTGGTTGGGATCGCTCCTCGGGCGGCGGCTTCGGCGGCGGAGGCTTCGGTGGTGGGGGCTTCGGCGGCGGCGGTTTCGGCGGCGGCGATCGCTTCGGCGGTGGCGGATTTGGTGGCGGGGGATTCGGCGGCGATCGCTTCGGTGGCGGCGGCTTTGGCGGCGGCGGATTCCGCGGAGGCGGCCGACGCTAGGGCTGCAGATCGCCTCGGACTGCCGTATCGATCACGAGTTTATCTAGGCCAAGTCCGTCGCCAACTAACTGAGCGCCTCGCTGCCAGTTCGGCGCAGGGCGCTCAGTGCGGCTGAACGGCATGCGAGTGCTCATGCGCGCGGCGCTCGTCGTCGATCGGGGAGCGCAGCCGCACTTCGGCATTCACCTCGATCTCCTGGCGCGACCCGTCGTCCTGTTCGATGGTAAGTGTCAGATTGAGCCGGTCACCCAGTTTAAGCGTTCGCACTAACTGGCTCAGGGCGATCCTGTACTGGCCGGGAGCAAGCGCGACAAGCGTCTGGGGTGGCAAGGTCAACTTGGATGTCACGATAACCGCTTTGCCGGGATGGCGAATCGCCGCCGTCGCTGCCACGTCGGTGCGAACACCGACAAGCTTCGCTCCCTCGGTGCTGGTAAGGTCCATGTACGCCTCGGTCGTCTGCGCAACCTGCGCCGGACGTACCCATGGCTGGTTCACGATGAACAGGGCATTGGCTGGCGCAGCCATGATCGTCGCGACGAGCCCGATCATCAGCGCTGGACAACAGCTGCCGGACGCTGGATATCGCATCGCTCGATTGTAAGTCGGCAAAGGCAGGCCAACAGGGCCCACACAGACCTATTCCAAGACAGCTTCGAGGAATACCGGCCGCGGCGGCCTTGTTAGCACCGACGAGGGCTGGTCGCGCGCATTCTGGTTGACGGACGAAGCCCATCTCGAATCTGCAGGAGGGCAATATGAACACATGGTTTCGTTGGGTCGCCGGGCTGGCATTGGCATCGGCGGCAAGCATCGCGTCTGCGGAGTTCCATACCTACGTGATCGAGCAACTGTTTTCCAATGCCAGCGGGACCGTGCAATTCATCGTCATGCACGAGTCGCAAGGCATGAGTGCCGAGTACTTCTGGTCAGGGCACCAGATCACCAGCAAATCGGGTAGCCAGACAAACGCATTCACATTTCAAAATAACCTGCCTATCGGCATGCCCGTGTTCTGCGGTCCGTACAGCTGCGATATGGCTGCGCCCTCGTCGACGGCGAATACCCGCGTGCTGATCGCCACTCAGGGTTTTGCCGATCTGCACATCGTCACACCGGATTTCGTGGTGCCCAATGGGTTTCTCTCCACCGGCGGCGGAACGCTCAATTATGCGGGCGTCGACCAGATCACTTACGGGCCATTGCCGACCGATGGGACGACCGCGATCAATCGCAGCAACGCAAAGATTCCCAACGTCGCAATGAACTTCTCCGGCGACTCGGCATCAGTCACGGCAGTCGCCGCGCCCGCTGCGATCAACTACCAGGGCCTGTGGTACAAGTCACCAGCCGAATCCGAGGCGGGTTGGGGCATCAACCTCGCGCATCAGGGCGACATCATATTTGCGACCTGGTTCACCTACGACGTCAACGGCAAGGCCTGGTGGCTGACGATGCAGGCCAACAAGGTCGCGGAAGGTGTGTACGGAGGGAATCTGATCCGGACCAACGCCGCGCCGTTCAGCGCCTATGTTCCTCCGGCGACGCCGAAGGTCGTAGGTACGGGGACGTTGACGTTCACCAGCGCGACCACCGGGACTTTTTCCTACACGGTGAACGATCCACCGAATGTCGCGACACCGACCGCCAAGGCGATCGTGCTGCAGACGTTCGGGCCCGTGCCGACATGTACGTGGAGCGCACAGAACAACCTCGCCACCGCGACCAACTACCAGGACCTGTGGTATGCCGCCCCGGCGGAATCCGAGGCCGGCTGGGGCATCAATTTCACGCACCAGGGGACGAACATTTTCGCGACGTGGTTTACGTACGACGCGAACCACAACCCGTTGTGGCTATCGGCGCTGCTGCCGCAGACCGGACCGAAAACATTCTCCGGAGCGCTGGATCGAACCAGCGGGCCGGCGTTCAACGCGATTCCGTTCGATCCGACGATGGTTCACCACTCGCCGTCGGGGACCGCGACGGTTACATTCACCGACGGCAACAACGGCACGTTCAGCTACAGCGTCGATCTCGGCGACGGCGTGAACAAAGCCACGCAAGCGAAGGCGATAACCAGGCAGGTGTTCCAGGCGCCAGGCACGGTTTGCGCCACGGCGGTGCCTGGCTAGCATTGCGTCATCCAGCACCGTGATACGATTGCCCGCAATCTCAAGCGATTGCGGGCACGATGAATCAACTCGACTTCAAGGACCGCGTCGCGGTGATCACCGGCGGCGCGGCGGGCATCGGGTTCGCCATCGCGCAGCGCCTGGCAGCGAGCGGCGCGAAAGTCAGTCTGTGGGATCGCGACTCGGCAGCGCTTGCCAAGGCGCAAGCGTCGCTTGGCGCAGCGGCGGACGTCCGAGTCGTCGAGGTCGCCGACGCTACGAGTGTCGAGGTTGCTGCGAATGCAACGGCGGCCGCGTTCTCACGCATCGACGTGCTCGTGTGTTCGGCCGGCATTACGGGGCCGAACACGCCGCTGTCGCAATATCCGCTCGACGCATGGCGTCAGGTGATCGACGTCAACCTCAACGGCCTGTTCTACTGCAATCGCGCCATCGTGCCGATCATGCAGCAGCGCGACTACGGACGCATCGTCAATATCGCCTCGGTCGCGGGTAAGGAAGGCAATCCCAACGCCAGCGCCTACAGCACATCCAAGGCCGGCGTGATCGGGCTGACCAAGTCGCTCGGCAAGGAACTCGCGACGAGCGGCATTCGCGTCAATTGCGTGACACCGGCCGCGGTCAGGACGGGAATATTCGACCAGATGTCGCAGCAGCACATCGAGTTCATGTTGTCGAAGATACCGCTTGGGCGGTTCGGTCGCGTCGACGAAATCGCAGCGCTCGTTGCCTGGCTATGCAGCGAGGAATGCTCGTTTTCGACCGGCGCGGTGTTCGACGTGTCCGGCGGCCGCGCGACGTACTGACGCCCCACCGCAGCCAACGCGGTCCGAATGAATTCGGACCTACAAGTATCGTTGTGCTGTAGGCGCGAATTCATTCGCGCATGGATTGTTCAGCCGCGCACTTCCAGCATGATCTTGCCGATGTGCGCGCTCGATTCCATGAGCCGATGCGCATCGGCGGCGGCCGCTAGCGGGAACACGCGATAGATGACCGGCTTCAATTTGCCGGAATCGAACAGCGGCCACACCTTTTCGTGCAGGCTCGCTGCAATCTCGGCCTTTCGCGCCAGCGGACTGGCGCGCAGCGTCGAGCCGGTTACCGTCAGCCGCTTCATCATGACGTGGCGCCAGTCGGCGGTGACCTTGCTGCCTTGCAGGAAGGCGATGATCGACATCCGGCCTTCGATCGACAGGCACTTCAGGTTCTTTTCGATGTAGTCGCCACCAACCATGTCGAGCACGACGTTGACGCCGCGCTTCGACGTGAGCGTCGCGATCTCCGCGACAAAATCCTGTTCGCGATAGTTGATGACATGATCGGCACCGATACCGCGGCAGAACGCCGCCTTGTCGGCGCTTCCGACGGTGGTGAACGTCGTGGCACCGAACGCTTTCGCGAGCTGTATCGCGGTCAGGCCGATCCCGCTGGTACCACCATGAACCAGGATCGTTTCGCCGGTGCGCAAATGCACGCGGTCGAAAACGTTGTTCCACACGGTGAAATAGTTCTCCGGAAGACTCGCTGCCTCGACCGCCGACAGGCCGCGCGGCCACGGCAGGCAGCACGTCGCGGGTGTCGTGCAGTATTCCGCGTAGCCACCGCCGGGCGTGAGTGCGCAAACGCTGTCACCGATCTTCCAGGTCGAAACTTCCTTGTCCATCGCGACGATCTTGCCCGCGACTTCGAGGCCGAGGATCGGCGAAGCATCGGGCGGCGGCGGATAGTGGCCGGCGCGCTGGATGCAATCGGGTCGGTTGACGCCGGCATAGGCAACTTCGATCAACACCTCGCCCGCCTTTGGTGATGGCACCGCGGTTTCGGCAAGCTCGAGGACTTCGGGCGCACCCGGCTCGCGCGCGGTGATGTAGCGCATGGTCGTAGGGACGGACATCGGTAGCATTCCTGCGGATGGTCGAGCAATGCATTGTAAGGTATGCGCTACACTTGTGCGGCGCTTCGACGAAGGAACCGCGCAGCCCGCGTTCGCCATGCATCGATCTGCGTCGCACAATCTCGCCACCCTCTTGCTTCGGAGCGCAAATCGATTGCCGTCGCTGCCTGCGATCGCCATCGGCCACGACGTAAGAAATACCTATCGTTCGCTGGCGGCACGTGCGACGCGTCTGGCGGCGGCCATGCGCAACGGGAATCTGGCGGCCGGGGATCGCGCTTGCATCGTCGCGGAGAATTCGGCCGAATACATCGAAGCGATGTTCGGATCCTGGCACGCGGGGATTTGCACGGTGCCGGTGAACAGCAAGCTGCACATCGACGAACTGGTCTTCGTCCTGCAGCAAAGCGGTGCGCGGTGGGCATTTGTCGACACGGCCTGGTATGGAGCCTTGTCGCCGCGAGCTGCAGAGTTGCCTGCGCTGGAACGCGTGGTCGAGCTCGGTGGTGCCGAATACGAGCGATTGTTCTCGGCGGATGCCCCCACCGAACCCGCCGCCGTGACCGCGAACGATCCGGCGTGGCTGTTCTACACCAGCGGGACGACGGGCCGCCCGAAAGGCGTAGTCATTTCGCATGGCAACCTGCTGGCGATGAGCCTGTGTTTTCTCGCCGACGTCGAGACGGTCCAGCCCGGCGACGCGATCCTGCATCCGGCCCCGTTGTCGCACGGGTCCGGACTGTATGTGCTGCCGCATGTACTGTCGGGGGCCGTCAACGTCGTGCCGGAATCCGGCGGCTTCGATCCCGCTGAGATCGCATCTCTGCTGGGGCGGTGGGAGTGTTCGTGCTTCTTTGCCGCGCCGACGATGGTCAAGCGCCTCATCGCGCATCCCGCCCTCGAAAGCACGCGACTGGATCGGCTGAAGAGCATCGTCTGCGGCGGCGCGCCGATGTACGTCGAGGATAGCAAAGCTGCGCTGGCGGCGCTGGGACCCAGGCTCGCGCAGATCTACGGGCAGGGCGAATCGCCGATGACCATCACCGCGATGTCGCGTGCCGTGATTGTCGACGCTGCCGCGCGCGGCGACGATGCGCGCCTTGGCTCGGTTGGTGTTGCGCAGACCGGCATCGAAGTCCGTATCGCGGACGACGACGATGCCGTGCTGCCGACCGGCGGGATCGGCGAGGTGCTGGTGCGGGGGCCGACAGTGATGCAAGGCTATTGGCGCGATCCCGAAGCGAGTGCCACGACGCTGGCCAACGGTTGGCTGCACACTGGCGACGTCGGCTGTCTCGACGCTGATGGCTTCCTGACGCTGAAGGATCGATCCAAGGATCTCATCATCAGCGGCGGCTCGAACATTTATCCGCGCGAGGTCGAGGAAGTGCTGCAACGGCACGCTGCCGTGAGCGAAGTGGCGGTCGTGGGCCGCCGGCATTCCGACTGGGGCGAAGAGGTCGTCGCGTGCGTAGTGCCGCGCGGCGATATAGATCCGGCGGCGCTCGAGCGCGAGCTCGACGCGTTGTGCCTCGCGCACGTCGCTCGCTTCAAGCGCCCGAAGGCCTACGTGTTTCTTGCCGAGCTACCGAAGAACAATACCGGCAAGGTCCTGAAGAACGTGCTTCGCGAGGCCATCGGCCCGTGGTCCGAATGAATTCGGACCTACCGGAACCTTGCAGTAGGCGCGAATTCATTCGCGCGCGGTGATCGGGTCAACGGGCGCGTGAACGTGGCGATCAGCACGATCACATCCGCCATCGCGCTGGACCTACGGGTTCGTCTTGCAATCGCAGACTTCGTTCCCCTTGTCGAACACGATGCGCCAGGTCCCCGGCGCTTCGAGGCGCCAGATGGACGTGAACGTGGCAATCAGCTTGCCGTCCGGGTCGCGTACCGGTCCGGAGCTCAGCGCAAGGTTACCTGAATCAAGCACCTCGACCTTCTCCGGTTCCCACGAGAACGGGGCTTGTGGCTTGTCGTAGAAGCGCTTCCACCAGTCGGCGACGGCCTGCTTGCCGCGACGCGGTTCCGGGCCGGAAAAAAACACCGCGTCGTCGGACAGGAACGAAGTGAACGCCGCATAGTCGCGGTCGGCCATCGTCCTGGCGAACGCGCGCTCGGTCGCAAAGACTTGCGCCTTGGCTTCGTCCAGGTTGCCGCGCGGTGCCGTAGCGCACGCGCCCAATCCTGCGCATGCGAAGGCAACGATGGGGAGAATGATTATCCGGCGGCACAACGCGCTTGTGTCCATGGGGTTGACGGGCCCTAGCTGCGCCACCAGCGCGGCGCGACGACGTAGTTGATCTGCACCAGCGCGATGAACGCGATGCTGAGATAAGTATTGAAAAAGCACAGCGCCGCGCCGAAGGCGTACAGCGATTGCGCGACAACGATCCGCCGGCAGATCGCCGCGGTGACTTCTTTCGACGTGTCACCGCGGATCAACTTGGCACGGTCGGCATAGCGCCAGCTCGCGTACAACAGGATGCCGAGGAGCAGGATATTGGCCCAGTACACGAGCAATGCTGTACGCAGCGCAATAAATTCGGACAACAAAGCGGTCGTGAAGGGCACGAGTGTCACGGCGAACATGAACGCGATGTGCAACCACGCCAGATCGCGGTCACTTTTTTCCAGACGATCGAGCTGGGTCTGCTGGCCGAACCAGAAAATGCCCAGCGTCATGAAACTCATGAGGTACGTCACGATGCGAGGCGCGAGGGCGCCAAGCGCTGTGAGGAGGTCGTGTTCGGAATGAATCGACTCCGCGGCAGGTGCGCGCAGGTCGAGCACGAGCAACGTCATCGCCACCGCGAAGACGCCGTCGGAGAGCGCCGCGAGGCGGTCAAGGTTCGTTCCCGCGATCCGGTTGTAGAGCGAGCGCATCGTTACTCGTGGTGTGCAATGCCGATGGCGAAAACAAGCAAGATCCGCAAGGCTGGTCCCACCCGTCGATGATGCTGACCGCGCATCATCCACCGGCTGTGCGGTATGATCAAGTTCCACCACCGGCGCTGACGCGGCGCGGGGGTCGGTCCCAAGCCAACGAGGAGGAAATTCCATGCTCAGTCCTGCTGCGCGCCTGCGCGCGTTGATCGAGGCGCCTGGAATTCTGGTGCTCCCCGGAGTGTTCGACGGCTTCAGTACGCGCCTGGTGAGCAGGCAGGGCTACACGGCGGCCTTCATTACCGGCAGCGGCGTGAGTGAAACACGCCTGGGCCAGCCTGATGTCGGTTTGATGGGCCTCGACGAGAACGTGGCCGCGGCACGTGCGATCGCCGCGTGCTCGGATCTGCTGCTCCTCGCCGACGGCGACACCGGCTATGGCAACGCGCTCAATGCATATCACACGGTGCGCGCGTTCGAGCGCGCTGGCGTCGCAGGCCTGATGCTCGAAGATCAGGTGTGGCCGAAACGCTGCGGTCACATGCGCGGCAAGGAAGTGATCTCTGCGGAGGAAATGGTGCAGAAGATTCACGCTGCCGCCGAGGCGCGCGTCGATCCGGATTTCGTCATCAAGTCGCGCACCGACGTGCTCGCTACCCATGGCGTGGCCGAGGCGATCCGCCGCCTGAACCTTTACGCGGAGGCGGGCGCCGATCTACTTTTCGCGGACGCCGCGATGTCGGCCGACGATATCGGCACAATCGCCAAGAATGTAAACAAACCCCTGTCGGTGAACATGGGGTTCGGCATTCGACAGCGCTCGACCACGCCGTTGCTGTCGGCCGCTCAATTGCAGGAGCTGGGTGTTGCCGTCGTGATCTATCCGCGGCTGTTGACCGCGTGCGCAGTGATGGGCATGCAGCGCGGCCTCGATCTCTTGCAGCAATCGATCGCCAGCGGCAAGGTCGTGGACCGACCAGATGCATTGGTCTCGTTCGAAGAGTTGCACGATATCCTTGGCATGCATGAAATCGAAGCGATGGAACAGCGCTTCCTTACCGCGGACCAGCTCGTAGCGAAGTACGGCACGGGCAAGACCGCCGAAGTGGTGCCGGGGATGCGCCCCCAGGGCACCAAAGCGGCTTGAAGCGATGACCGCGACCGCCGCACTCAGTGGCGTCGATGCTCACGCCCACGTGATGCGCCGCGACGCCCCGCTCTCGGCGGAGCGACACTCGGCGCCCAAACGCGACGTGACGGTGGAAGAGTATCTCGCGGTGCTCGACCGCCATGGCGTCGCGTGCGGGGTGCTCACGGCACCGAGCTTCTACGGCACCGACAACAGCCTGCTGCTGGCGGCACTGGACACAGCGCCTGCACGATTGCGGGGCACCGCTATCGTCGCGCCGGACATCGAGCGCGACGCGCTGGAGGCGATGGCCGCGCACGGTGTGGTCGGCGTGCGTTTGAACTGGATTCGCCGCGACAGCATTCCCGACGTGACATCGCCCGAATACCGGCGGCTATTTTCGCTGCTCGCCGAACTGGGCTGGCACGTCGAAATATTTCTCGAGGGGCCGAAGCTCGCGCTGGTGCTGCCGAAATTGCGCAGGAGCGGGGTCAGGGTTGTCATCGATCATTTCGCGCACCCCGACCCTGCGCAGGGTGTGGCGTGCCACGGATTTCAACAGGCACTCGCCGGTGTTCGCGCCGGTGACACCTGGGTAAAGTTATCGGCGCCCTATCGTCTCGGTGGGGTAGATGCGCAGCGCTATGTCGACGCGTTGCTCGACGCGGGCGGTCCGGGTCAGCTGGTGTGGGCGAGCGACTGGCCGTTCGTCTCGCACGAGAATGAAATCACCTACGAGCGCTGTCTACGTTGGTTGGACGAGTGGATTCCCGATGCTGCCACCCGCAATACGGTGTTCGCCGAAACGCCGCTGACACTGTTCGGCTTCGCCGGATCGCGCGCAACTGCGCAGGAGGTATCACGATGAACTTGAGTCGCGCCCTTGTCGCGGTCTCATTCGCGCTTGCCACAGCAGGCGCCGCATTTGGTGAGCCGATCAAGGTGATCGTCCCAACCGCCCCTGGTGGCGGGACCGACGGATTCTTTCGCGTCGTCGTGAAGGAGGCCGCGCCTTATTTCAGCGACCCGATCATCGTGGTCAATGTTCCGGGCGCAGGCGGCACGATCGGCGTGGCACAGATGGTCAACGCGCCCGCCGACGGTCACACCCTCGCCGCGGTCTGGCTCGGCCCGGTCACCGTGAGCCCGCACACCATGAAAGTACCGTACACGCCGAACGACTACATTCCCGTCGTGCAGCTCTCCAGTGCACCGTATGTGATGTGCGTGCAGAACGATTTTCCGGCGAATGACGGCAAGGGATTGATCGAAGCATTCCGCAAGAATCCGGACAAGTACACCTACGGTGACGACGGCGCCGGAGGGCCCGGTCAGCTCGCTACTGCACGCATCCTGCGCGCTACGAACACCTCCGCTCGGGACATTCCGTTCAAGGGCGCGGGTGAAACACTCACCGCGTTCCTGGGGGGCCACATCGACGTCTACGTCGGATCGATTCCGCCCATCCTGCAGCACGTGAAAAGCGGCAAGGCGAAGTGCGTGCTGGTCACCTCGGCCGACCGGGTCGCAGCGCTGCCGAACGCCTCGAGTCTGCGCGATCTGGGCATTCCAGGCGAGGAAACGATACTCTGGCGTGCGATCCTCGCACCGAAGGGCACGTCTGCAGAGAATGTTGCCAAGATCGAGAGTGCCTTCGAGAAGGCGGCCAACAGTCCCGCGTCGCGCAAGTTCCTGGAAGATGCCGGTGAAGAAGTGCTCATCAAGAAAGGCCCGGCGCTGCGCGAGAGCATCAACCGCGAATACGAAGCGCTGGGCAAGGTAGCGAAATCGCTTAACCTGTCGCCGCAGTAGGTGTAGTAGTCCGTGGCCATCGCTTTTACGGGAACTTGAATGAACCGACGTGACGCAGGGCTTGCGCTTCTTCTTGGACCCCTTGTTTTCGGTGCGGCGCCGCGTACTGCCGAGGCACAGCAAGCGGGCAAGGTCTACCGGATCGGTTATCTGAGTGCTCCCACCCGCGCGTCTGTGGAAGAGGTGGTCCAGGCATTTTTGCGAGCTTTGCGAGGACTCGGTTGGGTCGAGGGCCAAAATCTCATCATTGAATATCGCTGGGCCGACGGCAAGATCGAGCGCCTGCCCGCCCTCGCGGCCGAGCTGGTTAAGAACAAAGTCGATTTGATCGTTGCGCCCGCCGGGACTGCTGCGCTGGCAGCAAAGAAGGCGACGGGCAGTATCCCCATCGTCATGATGTTTCCCATCGATCCGGTCGAGCTGGGACTTGTCGCCAGCCTGGGTCGGCCAGGGGGAACGTCACGGGGACGACCATGTCGCCCAATCCCGAGATCTTCGGCAAGCAACTGCAGATTCTGAAGGAGGCTGTTCCCCGCGCTTCCCGAGTGGCCATCCTCTCGAATCAGGCAGACGCAAGTTTTGCAGTTCAAATGAAAGAGGTGGAAGCTGCCGCCCGATCGCTGGGCATCCGCCTGCAACACGTGCAAGCTCGAGGTCCGGAAGAATTCGACAGCGCCTTCGCCGCCATGGCGCGCGAGCGAGCCGAGGCGCTTCTGCTCGGCGGTTCCTCGACCTTCCTGGCGCACGGGACGCTGGTCGCCGAACTCGCAGTGAAGGGCCGGCTGCCGACGATGAACCACTTTCGGGAGATGGTCGAGGCAGGCGGCTTGATGTCCTACGGGGTGAACATGACCGATTTCATCGGACGTTCCGCCGTGTTCGTGGACAAAATCCTCAAAGGCGCCAACCCCGCGGACCTGGCCGTCGAGCAGCCGACGAAGTTCGAGCTCGTGATCAATCTGAAGACCGCGAAGGCGCTGGGAATCACGATTCCGCAGTCGGTGCTGGCGCGCGCGGACGATGTGTTCCAGTGACCCGTGACGATCGGGTGTTGGACACCACGGAACATGCGGCGTACCCTTTGATTCGTGACTTGAGCCGCGACCAACCGCCGATGGAGGGTTCCCATGTCTGCTCAAAGGATTCTGGCACACCTCACTGTTGCTTTGGTATTCACTTGCACTCTCGCCCAGGCACACGAAGAGGATTTCGCCAAGGGGCAGCTCGGCAAGGTGCATTTCCCCAATTCGTGTGATCCCGCGGTAGCGGCGGAATTCGACCGTGCCGTGGCGATGCTGCACTCGTTCTGGTACAGCGCTGCCGAAGTGACTTTCCGTGACGTGCTTTCGAAGGACCCGAACTGCGCGATCGCGACGTGGGGCATCGCAGCGATCCTGATGCAGAATCCGCTCGCGGGAGCGGGCGCCTCGCCGAAGGATGCCGAGGTTTCGCAAGCGGCGATTGCGCAGGGTCGGCGCATCGGCGCGAAGACGCAGCGCGAACGCGACTACATCGAAGCGGTGGCCGCGTATTACGACGATTTCGCCAATCGCGCCGAGCGAACCCGCCAGGAGTCGCGCTCGAAGGCGTTCGAGGCGCTCGCCGCACACTACCCGGACGACGATGAGGCGCAGATCTTCGCCGCGTTGTATCTGGCGGCGACACAATCGCAAGCCGACCAGACGTACGCCGCATACCTCAAGGCGGCAGCGGTGCTGGAAAAGGAATTCACCAAATATCCGAACCACCCGGGCGTCGCACATTACCTGATCCACAGCTACGACGCGCCGCCGATCGCCAAGCAGGGCCTCCCCGCCGCGCGCCTGTACGCGGGCATCGCGCCGGACGCTCCGCACGCGCTGCACATGCCCTCACACATTTTCACGCGCGTTGGCGCGTGGGACGAGTCGATCTCGACCAACCGCCGCTCCTTCGATGTGGCGGTCGCCGGCGGCGAGCCCGACGAGGCGTACCACGCGAGCGACTACGCCGTCTACGCGTACCTTCAGCTTGGGCGCGACGCGGACGCGCTCCGCACGATTTCGGCCGCGGTCAAGGTGACCGGGTCCAACCCAGCTCGACCCGCTATGCCATACGCGGAGGCCGCAATGCCGGCCCGGTACGCCGTCGAGCGCGGCGACTGGACCGAGGCGAAGAAGCTCGAGCCACACCCGAGCAGATACCCGTTCACCAGTGCGCTCACATACTTCGCGCGGGCGCTCGGTGCCGCGCGCACAGGCGACGTTGCTGCCGCGCAGAGCGACGAGCAGCAGCTCGCAGTTCTGCACAAGGCATTGCTGGATGCCAAGAACAACTACTGGGCAACCGAGGTCGAAGTGCAGCGGCTGGCCATCGCCGGCTGGATCGCGCTCGCACAGAAGAAAAACGACGATGCACTCAAATTCATGCGTGCCGCCGCGGACCTCGAGGACCGCAATGAAAAGCATATCGTGACCCCAGGGCGCATCCTTCCTGCGCGCGAGCTTCTGGGTGACATGCTGCTCGAAATGGGCCAGCCGGCCGCCGCGCTCGCCGAATACGAAGCGTCGCAACAGCGTGAGCCGAACCGTTTCCGTGGCTACTACGGAGCGGCGAGGGCCGCCGAGGCGGCGGGTCAGCGCGACAAGGCAGCCCGCAATTACACCCAGCTCCTCGCGCTCGCAGGCAACACCGGCAGCCCGCGGGTGGAACTTGCGCAGGCGAAGGCGTATCTCGCGCAGCGATGAATGGGCGGCGCGGTAAATCAGCGCGCAGGATGGGCGCCGCGTTCGGTTTCGCCCTGGTGGTGGCGATCCATGTTGCGCCAACGGCAGCGATTGCAGATCCGTCCGATGCTTCCGATGCAGTTGCGCTCGATGCCGACTATGCAGCAGGCAAGGCGGCGATCGAATCCCATACCTGGACCGATGCAGTGCTGCGAATGCAGCGCGCCGAAGTTCGCTTCCCGGACAATGCGGACGTTCAGAACTACCTCGGCTATGCCTATCGCAACCTTGGTCAATTCGATGTGGCATTCAGGCACTACAAGCGAGCACTCGCGCTGGATCCGCGTCACCGCGGCGCGCACGAGTACATCGGAGAGGCATACCTGATCGTCGGCGATCTACCAAGCGCAGAACGCCACCTTGCTGCCTTGCGCGAGATCTGTCTGCTGCCCTGCGAAGAGTTCGACGACTTGCAGAAGGCAGTCGTCGCATTTCGTTCGAAGGAACGCCCTCGCTGACCGTAAGCGCCTATTCGAAGCGTTCCGTTGCTACGAAGAAGCTCAACGGTCGCCGCGGATCGCCGCCGCGCCGTGGGGTGGACAGAGGCGCGACGCGGCGTTCAGGCCTTGTCAACGGTGAGGTTGTAATCGCGTCCACCCCAGCGTACGGGGGCGTTGCGGGACACGTCCGCCGCGGCCTCACCCAATAGGTTCGCCGTCAGCCACGCGCCGACAATGTGCAGCGGGCCCGTCCACAGCGGCGCGTCCGACAGCGATGCGATCCGCACGAGGGTGCCGGCCCAGCCGCACAGCGCCACTAGCGACAGCGCCACCAGCGTCCACCCCAGGGTCGGATCACGCGCGACGACGAACGCGCCGACCGGCAACGCGACGAGCATCCACACCGGAATGATCGTGCCGAGCCACCGGATTCGCCATTCGAGCAGCGAAAGGCGCTTCGCTTTTCGGTTTGCGGCCTCGATGTAAATGCGCTTCCAGCCGCGCCGAAACTCCGGCCACGACGCGTACATCCGGCAGCGAAAAAGCCCGGCGGCAAGGAACACACCGGGCGTGCGCTTGGCAGCCACGATGCGCCTGGCAAGCGCAAGGTCTTCGAGCAGGGCATCTTTGACCGCCTCATGTCCGCCGATCGCCACGTAGGCGTCGCGCCGAAACAACATGAACTGCCCGTTGGCGAATGCGCGGCGGTCATCAGGAGCGTTCGCAAGCGTCAGCGGGTATTGTCGCATCAGTTCGAATGCCGCCGCGGTCTGCACGACGCGCTCGAACCACGTGTTGTGCGCGAGCGTCGATAGAAGACTGAGCAAGTCGAGCCTGCGCTCCCGCATGAGTGCGAGCGCTGCCGCGATGCATCCCGGCGCAAAGGTCGTGTCGGCATCGACGAAGAGCAGGTAATCGGCCGCAGCGGCCGCGCGCGAGTGCGTAACACCGGTGTGGACCGAGTGCACCTTGCCGGCCCACGTCGCGGGGCACGTAGCGATCTCGACGATCTCGAAGCGCGCGTCGCCGGCGATCTCGGCGCGCGCGAGCGCTGCGGTACCGTCGGTGCAGCGGTCAAGCACCAACACGACCGAGAGCTGTGGGTACGTCTCGGCGCGCAACGACCGGATCAGCGCCTCGATCGTCCCGACCTCGTTGTAGGCCGGCACGACGACGCAGACGCGGCCCGTCGGTGGATCGGCCACGGCGAGGCGCTGGCCGAGCCGCAACGTCGGGATCGCCCGCATCGACTGCTCGACACGCCACCAGATGAACCCCCAGAGCACGACCGTCGCGATCGGGCCAGCGCTTAGTAACGCGCACATCGTCATCTGCAGCCAATACGGAATCGCGAAGCCGGCCATCGTTGTCGGCGCCCGTCGGACACGATGTGACGCAGTTTACCTCACAGGCAGCGACCGTGAGAACAGGACACCCGGGATGTCGTCGGAAACCACCTCCCGCGCGAACTCCCGCTCATGCATTGCGACGAATTCGCTGATCAGCAACGTGCCCGAAGGCCCAACGCCGCCGAGCAACCGTCAGTGATGCTAATCTCAGCCCGAGCGGCGGTCGCTGCGTACGTGCAGTCGAGATAGGCACGTTAGGAGCAACCTGGCCGCTTCCTGCGGCAGAGGGTTCCGCGACTGTCCGGCGCTGTCTTCTCACACCGCCAGCGTCCGCAACAGCGAGCTGATGCCATTCCACACAATCTGCACGCCTATGCAGAGCAGGATGAAAGCGGTCAGGCGCAGCAGCACGTTCATTCCGGTCTCGCCAATCATTCTGCTCAGCCGATCGGCGTAGCGATACGCGATGAGCACCGAGGCAGACACGAGAGTCACGCCGATCAGGACTGCGGGGCCATTGACGAGCAACGAGCGCACGCTGTGGGGATGATTGGCGCCGATGGTTATCGCCACGGAGATCGATCCGGGACCAACAGTCAGCGGCATCGTCAGCGGGTAGAACGCGAGACTGCGCCGCGGACCCATGTTTTCGGGTGACGGCCGATCAAATGCATCCGGATCTTGCAGCAGCCGCCACCCCAGGGTACTGACGACGAGGCCGCCACCCACCTGCACGACCGATACCGACAGTCCGAAGAACTCGAGGACGTAGGTGCCGGTGGCCACCGATGCCAGCAGCAGCGCAAACGCGTTGACGGCCACCCGCCACGCGAGTGCGGCGCGCTCCGGTGGCGTGTACGCCGACGTCATCGCGAGAAAGATGGGCGCGACGCCAAGCGGATTGACAATCGGGAAGAGCGTGGCGAAGACAAGCAACACACCTTCGACGATTTGGCGCAGCTCTGCGGGCATGCGGGCAGCGTGGATAGGGTTCCGGGAACCAGCAGGCCAAGGTTACACCCTTCGTGGCCACATGAGCCTTTGGCCCCGATCAGGAAGCGATCACCGCCTCGATTTCGGCAAACGTGCGCGCGATGTCATGCACGTCCTGTGGTGCTATACCCAGCTGGCGTGCAATCTGCGTCAACGAAAAGATGCCGCAAATCGTCAGTTGGCCACTGGGTCCTCCCTCACCTGCTTCGACCGCCAATGCGTGCTGACGGCCGGCAAGGCTCAGCGTCGCGATCACGTCGCCGACGCGAGCGCTCTGGACGTCGTTGAAGTCGAGAATCTCGAGTCGATCCGCCGGCGTCATGATGTCGCGAACGGCAATCTCATCGTGGCGGAAGCCGCGCTCCTGCGAAAATTTGATCGGCTTTTCGCCCAGGATATCCGTGGAAGTAATGATTCCGAACACGTGGCGGGCAGCGTCCACGACGAACAAGGCACGCACCCGATGGCCGATCATCGCGTGATTGGCCTCGACGATGGACTTGTCCGGATCGATGGTCACAGCATTGACGCGGCGCAGGTCGGTCATCACCTCGATGGCCGGCGAGTCGATACGTACTGGTGTGGGCATGGTCGATAAAGGCAGGCTGTACCGACTGCCCGGCCTGGCCTTCGCCTGTGGCAAGGGGGCGTAATCGCCGGTTGCCACGGGGCGTGCCGCGATCGGTGCAACTGCCCGGTGCCGATCGCTCGCATGGAAGAACATCAGCTGCAGGAAATTGTCTTTTGTCGCCGCTTCGTACGCACGCGCATCTGACGAGCCCGCTGCCGCGCCTGCGGACGGAACTCTGCGATCATGCGAATCCATATTCTTCACGATGAACTCTCCTCGAACTGCCGCCACAAGGTGATTGTACGGATTTGATCGCAGTCGGTGAACATCGTTCCGGCGGGAGCTCCACATCCGATGCGAACCCACGGCTTGAGTGCATTCTGCGAGCAACCAACCGCTGGCGCAACTGGTGGGATGATTGGGGTCTACCCGCTGCGAAGGGGCGTATCGCCTTCTCGCCCGCACCCGGAACCGGCCCTTCCAAGCAGGCGGGTGAAACCACTTCAAGCGTGGCCCCGGACGTTGACACAAGGTTTTGAGCAAAGCTAGAGTTGAAGGAGGAAAGGCCGGATTGAACCACTTACCGAGAGAAGTGGAGGGGCAAACGATGGATGACAAGCAGGATTCCAAAAAAAGGGATGACGCCGTGGCTGATCCGTCACGGCGCGATTTCATCGCGTTGTCCGTGGCTGCCGGTCTTGCCGCTGCTGCTGGTTCGGCGTTAGGAGCCGCGCAGCCGATTGTGGAGACCGATGTGACGATCAAGACCCCCGATGGCACGTGCGACGCTGTGTTCATACATCCGTCGACCGGTTCGCATCCGGGGGTGCTGCTCTGGACGGACGCGTTCGGATTGCGCCCGGCCATGCGCGACATCGGTAAGCGCATTGCTGCCGAAGGCTACTCCGTGCTCGTACCGAACCCGTTTTATCGTGTAGCCAAGGCGCCGATATTCGGCAGCGCCGCCTCTTTCAACTTCCAGAATCCGGCTGACATGGCGAAGCTGCAGCCGCTGATGGGATCGGTGAACGCTTCGGGCGCGGCGGAGAAGGATGCCGTGGCTTATATCGCGTTCCTCGACGCGCAATCACAGGTCAACAAGGCGAAGAAGATCGGGACCCAAGGCTACTGCATGGGCGGGCCCTTGGTGGTGAAGACGGCCGCCGCACTTCCAGATCGCGTTGGCGCCGGGGCCTCCTTCCACGGGGGCGGTCTGGTAACGGATAAGCCTGACAGCCCGCATCTGCTCGCGCCGAAGATCAAGGCGCGGATGTACTTCGGTATCGCATCGAACGACGACCAGCGCCAACCGGACGCGAAAGACAAGCTTAGAGAAGCGTTTGCCGCGGCAAGGGTTCCGACAGAAATCGAAGTCTATCCCGCCAAGCACGGGTGGTGTGTGCCGGACATGCCCACCGACAACGGTGCGTCGATCTACAGCATGCCCGAGGCCGAACGCGCGTGGAGCAAGCTGGTTGCTCTGTACACGATGGCTCTTGCCTAGCACCTGAACGTTCGTGTCGCTCGGCCGTCAAAGCCGCCGTTCCTTCGCAAAAAACAGGGAAGAGGTTCAGCTCTCGAACGTGCCTCTGTAGGGCGGTCGTGGAAAGATTCGACCACGCAAACGGCCCGATTGACCAAACAGAAGAGTGAAACGATGACGATCAAGACCATCTTCGCGCATGTAAGCTGCGCAGATATCGAAACGAGCGTGCCTTGGTACGAAAAACTTTTCGGCATAGCCCCCACCAGGCGGCCAATGCCGGGACTGGCGGAATGGCAGTTTAGCGACAGCGCCGAGGTCCAGCTTTATCAAGAAAAGGAGCACGCTGGCACGAGCACGCTGACCCTTGGCGTCCTGCCGCTTGAACCCGAGCGGCGACGTCTCGAGACGGCCAATCTCAAACCCGGGCCGATCGAAGAAGCTGACGATTACTTCATCATGCGCATCCGGGATCCCGATGGCAACCTTATCGTCTTCGCCAGCGCTGAAAAGTCGTAGCATCGGGCGCGGTTGAGTCGAGAGTTGCAACTACCGACCTCGATCTCAGACTTGCCGCGGGCTCGTCTCGCTGACGGAAGTGCCCCACTATTATTCAGGTTGAGAAATGTCGTCACCCGCGCCCTTAACCATTCGATCGCTCGCGGCCGGAGATGTGGCGCTGATGGAAGCCATGCTGAAAATGTTCGGCGAGGCGTTCGATCAAGTGGAGACCTACAGCGGCGCGCGACCAAGCAAGCCCTATCTCGAGCGCTTGCTCGGCGCAGGCCATTTCATCGCCCTTGTCGCGTTGAACAACGGCATGGCGGTCGGCGGCCTCGCAGCCTATGAGCTTCCGAAGTTCGAGCAGGAGCGCAGTGAGATCTACATTTACGATCTGGCGGTGGCGGCTGCGCACCGGCGTGAAGGTATCGCAACCGCGCTGATCCTGGAACTGAAGAAGATTGCGGCGGCGCGTCGAGCCTATGTTATTTTCGTGCAAGCCGATATTGACGACACGCCTGCCATCGCGCTCTATAGAAAATTGGGAACGCCCGAACAGGTATTGCACTTCGATATCGGCGTGGATTCGTCCTCGTAGTAGGTAGGCACTCAGGGTTGGGGACTCGGCATGTCGCACATCGCGCGAACGGCAATGCCATACCCCTTCGGCCCGAGACCGGCGATAACCGCCGTAGCGACCTTTGAGACGTACGAATGGTGGTAGTGCTCCTCGCGCCGATGGATGTTCGTTATGTGCACCTCAATGATCGGGCCGGGGAACATTTTCAGCGCATCGAGGATCGCGATCGAGGTGAATGAATAGGCCGCGGGATTGATGATGATGCCGCTGCCGCTGTCGATGGCCTCGTGGATCCAGTCGATGAGCTGTGATTCACTGTTCGACTGTCGAAATTCGACCCTCCGCCCCTGCGCGTCGCTTCGGCATTGCGCTTCAATCTCCGCGAGCGTCGTCTTCCCGTAGATTTCCGGCTCTCGCCGACCCAAGCGATTGAGATTGGGGCCGTTCAGAATGTAGATCGATTTGGCGTCTGACATGCGGCGGCGCTCCGTTGGAAGACCGTTCAGCCGTTGTAACCCATGACCCTGGGCAACCAGAGAACGGTCTGCGGGATGAAGGTGATGATCGCGAGGACCACGATCGCGACCGCTATGAATGGCGTGGCTTCGCGAACGATGGCCATCAGCGGCTTCTTGGTCATGTTTGCGACGACAAACAGCAGCAAGCCAAAGGGGGGCGTCAGGAGGCCGATCATGATATTCACGACGACCACGACGCCGAAATGGACAAGATCGATTCCCAAAGTCTTCGCCGTAGGGATCATGATGGGAACGATGATAAGAAGAATAGTGGTCCCTTCGAGCAGGCATCCGAGAGCCAGCAGGATCAGGTTGACCAGCATGAGGTACGCAATCGGCGTTACATGAAACCCGCTCATGAAATGCTGCACGGAGAGCGGTACGTTTTCGATGGTCACCACATAGTTGAATACCAGGGCGCCCGCGATGAGCATTCCCACCGAGGTCGTCGATTTGGCACTCGACAGAAGCACGTCGTACAGCTGCTTCCATGACAGCGAGCGGTAGATCAGTACCGACGCCAGCAGCGCGTACAACGCCGCCGCGGCCGCGCCCTCGGTAGGCGTCATGACCCCGCCGTAAATGCCAAACAGCAGGACGACGGGCAGCATCAGCGCCGGAAACGCTTCCAGCGTGATGCGCGGAATTTCGCGTATCGGAACCGGCGGCTCCACGGGATAGTTCCTGCGCCGGGCAATCAGCGTATTCATGATCATGAAAGCCACGCCGAGCAATAGCCCGGGGATAACTCCGCCAAGGAACAGATAGCCGATGGATGTGTCGGAGACCAGCGCGTAGACCACCATCGGAATGGATGGCGGAATGATCGGTCCGATGATGGCCGCTGATGCCGTGATTGCCGCGGCATACTCGATGGGATATTTCCCGTTTCGCGTCATCATGCCAATGATGATGCGGCCGATGCCGACGGCGTCGGCGATCGCCGAACCCGACATTCCCGCGAAAATGATGTTCGCCACCACGTTGACGTGTCCGAGGCCGCCGCGGAATCGTCCAACGAGCACGAGGCAGAACTTGAGGAGGCGATCGGTAAGGCTCCCGCTGTTCATCAGGTCCGCGGCGAGGATGAAGAGCGGCACCGCCAGCAGTACGTAGCTGTTGAACAGACCATTCAATATCTGCTCCGCCGCCGTACCGAGGTCGAGCCCGGAGATGAGCAGATAGAACACCGACGCGCTGATCATCGACAGTCCGATAGGCAATCCCAGGACTGCCAGCGTGACCAGCACGACGATGCACAGCGTGAAATGGCTGGGCATCATATGCGATCGCTATCCGCGACCGAGTCCACTTCCGGCGACTCCTTGCCGCGAAGCGCATACCACACCAGGCGGGCATGCTTGACGATACAGACGACCGCAAAGATGACGTAGATCGAATACAGATAGTCGAATCGCATTCCCAGATATGCCGACTTCTCCCGTTTCATGAAGACCACATAGCTCCATGTGGCGGGCAGCGAAATGGCGAACAACAGGATCAGAACAATGCCGGAGACGACGACGAATGCGCGGCGGGTCGATTCCGAAACGAGACCAGTTACGATGTCGAAGCGGATCTCGTCGTGGTCCGAAAGGATGAACGCAGCACCCCAGAGCACCACCCACACCCAGCACAAGACCGTAACCTCTTCGGACCAACCGAGCGGCTTGTTCAGCACGTAGCGGAACACGATCTGAAGGATGAAGCAGACGAACATCAATGCGATCAACGCGACCGCGACATCCTCGGCCCGGCCTCGCAGCCATCGGCCGACACCTGACTTGACTGGCTCCATCACGAATCCTCTCCCGCCGCTCGACGGGCGACGGCACGCGACGACAATCACGCGCTATGGAATCAGGCGCCGCTATGCCAGCGGCCGCCCGCTCGCACCGATCGCTCGTACCGACTCAGAGCGCGTTGATGCGCTCGAGGGCTCCCTTGGGCCAGTCCTGACCGTACTTGTCGAGGTATTTTTTCTGGGCATACGTGCGAAATGAGGCTACGTCGGGTGTGTAGACCTTCTTGCCCTGCGCCTTGTAGAACTCGATGACATCCTTTTCCTGAGCGTTGAATTTGACTGTGTAGTCGTCGAACGCCTTCTCGGCCGCTGCCTGGAACTGAGCCTGCTGCGCCGGTGTCATCGCATCCCAAATGTTGGTCGTCACCACGAGGACGTCGTACCCGACGACATGCGCAGTGAGCACAAATTGCGTGGTCACCTCGTAGAATTTCATCAGCTTGCTCAGTAGCAGCGGATTGTCCTGCCCGTCGATCGCGCCGGTCTGCAGGGCCGTGTATACCTCGGCGATTGGAACGGGCGTCGGGTTGACACCGATAGACTCGCCCAGAAACTGCCAGAACTCGCCGGGCGGCATGCGCAGCTTGATACCGGCCAAGTCGGCCGGAGTCTTGATGACCTTGTCCGGCTTCAGGTTGACGTTGCGCGTACCAAAGTAGACAGGAGTGACGACCTGGATGCCAAGCTGGTCCCTGGCCATCCTGCTGAACTCCTTGCCCACATCGCTCTTGAATGTCTTCTTCAGGTGATCGGCGTCGCGGAACAGGTAGGCCGAAGTCATCAACGACCAGGCGGGAATCTGCTTCGAGATATCCGCGGGTGCCAGATTGCACATATCGAGATTTCCACGTTGCAGTGCGACGAGTTCGGTGCCCTGCTTGAACAGAGTGTTGAGCCAGTACGGTTCGAAGTCATAGCCATCCTTTATGG
Organism: uncultured beta proteobacterium; assembly: GCA_963829375.1. Lineage (GTDB taxonomy): Bacteria > Pseudomonadota > Gammaproteobacteria > Burkholderiales > Casimicrobiaceae > PALSA-1003. Next base: position 106,379 of record CAWHIS010000023.1, read on the forward strand.
CGGCTCCCAACGCCTTGTAAGCATCTGCGCGCAGATCCTGCTCGCTGAACGAGGAGCTGAATCGCAGCTTGGTCTTCGCTTGCGCATGGGCGCCTCGGAAAGCACCGAGGGCGAGCAAAGATGCCCCGGCCGCGATGAGGGAACGACGTGTTAGCTTGACATGCACGAGATATCCTCCGATTGGTCTTCTAGGAACGACGACTGGCGCGACGCACCGCTCGACACTGCTGTTGCGGAACCGAGCATTTGTCCGATACTATTGATTTCATATGACGGTAACAGGAATATCCGTTGACTGTAAAGCGATAAAATGCCCAAACGCTCGATACCCTTGCTGACGCGGGACCCGGCTCGAAAGAGGCTAGCCATCCGTATGCCAGCAACACCGCGCGCGTCAGCCGCGGCGTCCTCTCCAAAGGATTCATCCGTCGGGGAAACGACCTACCGCCGTGTTCGCGCAGACATCGTTCTGGGGCGCCTGGCGCCGGGGCAGAGACTCACCCTCGATCGAATGCGCGATGCGTATGGCACGGCCGTGAGTACCCTGCGCGAATTGCTCAATCGGCTGGCGTCCGAGGGGTTGATCCTCGCTGAGGGGTCGCGAGGATTCGAGGTCGCTTCGATTTCGCCGACCAACCTGCGCGAAATCGCAGACATGCGCCAGCTCCTCGAGTGTCATGCCGCGCGAGCCTCGTTCGAATTGGGCGACATGGAGTGGGAAGGCCGTGTCGTGGCGGCGCATCACAAGCTTGCCTCAATGGAAAGACGGATGGCGGCCGGTGAGCACTCCCAGGAGGAAATCTGGCGACGCTATGACAGGGAATTCCACCAGGCGCTTATCTCCGCGTGCGGCTCACGTGTCCTCCTCGACACGCATGCGGCGGTCTACGACAAGTACCTCCGTTACCTCACGATCGCGGCGGTCTTCCGCGGCGAGGCCGCGGCGGGCGAGCACCGTGCCCTGCTTAGCTCTGCACTCAATCGCGACTGGCGTTCTGCGCAGGCGACGATCGTCACACACATCCAGGATTGCGTCGCACAGATGGTCTCCGGAGGATTGGTGGGGTAGGTGGGTCGCAACCGCGGCACGCCATTGCCATGTAGCCACCGCTGTTGACGAACCTCGTCGGCGCATCCCGATTATTTGTCTGATCGGAATTCGACCTGACGGACAATGTCCGATCAAATTGATGCGCCTTCGATGCAAGAACCGCCATCGACACTCAGCCGTGGCAAGACATCGTCGGCGGACTTGCACTATTCGCCTTTGGATATTGCTGGTCGCAATCCAGAAAAGCCGGACGGGGAACCGGATCGATCTAACGCGACCTCCGCGAAAGGGTATGCACTCCGGGCACGCTATCAATCCCGCTCATGTCAGACCTAGTTCGGGTCTGGATGGCAGCTATGTGCTATTCGACAGCCGCTCAGTCGAATCGCTTCAATGCCGGCGACCGGCCAGAAGCGGTAGTTGTGCCAACTGCCTATAGCAATGGGATGGACGCCCCCAACCCGCAACGGCATCGATGTGCCAAAGTGGAAGTGTCATCGACCACTTGAACCGAGGGGGGCATGCCAATCCCATCAGGGACAGCGGCATGATGCCGCACATAAAGTCCGGATGTACGGGTGCAATCTGTTCCTTCAAGCCATCACGAAATGAGCGCATGGCAAACCCGGGGGCGTCCATGTACGGTCGTTGAACCGGTACATGGCCACTCAAGGGAAATGTCACAAGCGGGCCGTCACCGGTCAATCAGCAGCGCAGCTCCGCCTCGACATACCGAATCAACGTTCCCGCTCGCTGTTACGATTACGAAATCGGCAGGCAATTCAGCGTTTCCCCAAGGGAGAGCTTGGCCATGAACGGGGTCGCACAGCGCATTGTTCTCGCCTTCGCGCTTCTCTGCCTGCCGGCCATCGCCCAGGCCCAGCCGTTCCCCACCGGCTCGATCAGTGTCGTGGTTCCGCTTGCCCCGGGTGACGCCGCGGACATTGCCGCGCGCGCAATGGGCGAAGAGATCGCGAGGCTGCTGAACACGTCGGTGGTCGTGATCAATCGGCCGGGCGCCGGGGGCGCGGTCGGCACGAACAACGTCGTCCACGCCAGGAAAGACGGCCACACGATCCTGTTTGCCCAGAACAGCGCGCTCACCTTTCGCGCCGTTCTCGACCCCCAATCGGTCGGCTACGACGCGCTCCGAGATCTGGTGCCGCTCGGCATCGCCTCGCGCACGCCGAGCGTACTCGCCGTGCGCAGCGACGCGCCGTACAGGAACTTCGCGGCGTTGATCCAATACTCGAAGAAGAAGCCGGGCCAGGTGCGCATTGGTCACCCTGGCACCGGTTCAGTCGGTGATTTCTGCGTGCAATTGATCAACGCCCTCACGGGCGCGGAACTCGTGCCGGTTCCCTATGCCGGCGCTGCCCCCGCCGTCGCCGCTTTGCGCGGAGAACACATCGAAGGGGTCGTGCTGGCGCTCGGCGCGCTGAGCACTCACCTCAAGTCAGAGACGTTCCACGGCCTCGTCGCCTCGAGCCGGGTTCCCGAGTTCACCGCCATACCGACGATGCGCGAGCTCGGCTATCAGGAGCAACTGTTCGGCATCTGGTTCAGCTTTCTCGCGCCTGCAGGGATCCCCGAGGACGCGAGGAAGGCCCTCGTCGGCGCGATCGAACAAGCGGTCAAGGCACCCGCTATCACCGCAAGATTGGCGCCACTCGGCATTTTGCAGAGCTACGCCACGCCCGAGCAGACAACGGCCGAGACCCGCGAGGAGTTCAAGCGGGTGAGCGAGATGGCAAGGAAGACGGGTTTGCTGAAATGAAGCCGGTCGCGCAGGCGCTGGGAGTGATCTATTGCAGCAGGGCTGCCGCCGCGGCGCGCGCATCCGGCACCACGTCGTAGGCATATAGGTGTTTTCGGAATTCGGCGTGCGCGACCAGCTCTGCGTCGCGGACACCGAGATCGGCGTAGGCGGAATCGACACGCAGCCCATTCTGCCGGGCGCCAAGCTGAACCTCCGCCACACGCTCGCGACGCAGGCGCTCGTAGGCAAGCAGCGACGCTGGGACTGCCGATGTGTCCACCCGCGTCAGGATCGTCGCGAGCGCCATGCCGTCCTCGATCGACTGGTTGGCGCCCTGCCCGAGATGTGGCAGCATCGGATGTGCTGCGTCGCCGAGCAGCGTCAGCCGGCCTTTGGTCCAGGTCGGTAACGGCTCACGGTCGTAGAGCGCCCAGCGAAATGTCTTGTCGACCTGTTTTAGCACGTCTCCGATGCGCGGGTCCCAGCCTTCGAACTCGCCGCGCAGCACCTCTGGGTCGCCTGGCGCGGACCACGATTCCTTCATCTCCTCGTCGGTCGGCACGAAGCCGACATAATTGACCATCGTGCCGTGACGGACAGGGAAGACCAGGAAATGCTTGGACGGGCCGGCCCACATTAGCCAGCGGTCCATCGGCCAGTCCGGCAGGCGCTCGCGCGAGACCAGACCTCGATAAGAGATGGTGCCGTGAAAGACGGGCTTCGAGGGCGGAAAGACGTACGGCCGCAGTTCGGAGTGTATGCCGTCGGCGGCAACCACAACTTCGGCCTCGGCGGTGGCGCCATTGGCGAATCTGACGCGGGCTACGTCGCCGTTCTGCTCGAAGCCAATAGCGCGGTGGCTGGTATGGACGATCCCGGCGGGCAGGTTGCCGGCGAGTAAATCGACGAAGTCGGCGCGGTGCATGCCAAAGTTCGCGTTCCAGCCGCAGGCGTCCGACACTTGCACCGGGGCAATCGGCGTACCGTCGTGGTGAAAGTAGTAGGACCCCGGACCGACCCGCGCGCCCCATTTCTCGACGGCGGGGCCGAGACCGACACGCTCCAGGTGGCGTACCGCGTTCGGTGTCACATAAACGCCGGCGCCGACCTCGCCCAACGCGGACGCCTGTTCATAAACTGAAACACGGAGCCCCTGCGTGTTCAGCGCATTGGCGGCGAACAAGCCGCCAATGCCGCCTCCAACGATCGCGACGTTTAGCCGCGATGTCATAGCCCGCGATGCCATAGCAATTTACTCGACGCTAGTTCAACACGGCATTGTGCATGCACGACAGGCACAGGGCAACGGGGCGAATAACCAAGATCAGAGTCACGTGTCCTTCATAGACCGCGTTCGACCAAGCCGCTTTATACGACCTTGTTGAAGATGCAATCCGGCCGCGATTTCGCGTCACCGAACCGGAGCGCCGAGATGCAGATCCAGCAATCGATCCGTGCGCTCGCGGACAGCGTGATCGAGTAACGCGCATCTGCTTCGGGTCGCGACCTTCACCACGCGGAGCTGGTTCCCGCCATGCCGGGTGAGTGCGACTGAGGTGGGTCGGGCAGGTCGCGAATGGCTGCTCTCATTTGGCACCCTTTACCGCTCAGGGTCGTTCACGCCCACCGGAGTCGCGGAGCTAGCCGGCGGGAGAACAGCCTGCTCAAAGCACAGGATACTCGGCGAATATTCACACTCCGTTGCACTGCCGGCACCCCAGCGGTATTGTAGCTACGGAGTGATCAAAGCATATGGGCCGCGCCGATTGCTCAACGCGGCGGTAGGTAAGGAGGCAGACATGGCACACGACGCCCAGGCTCGGAAACATGGCAGTGCCAGGCCGGTCGCGGAGCCCCGCATCGCTGGCCGCGCGCGCGAACCCCGCGGACAGCTCGCGGCAGTGCGCACATCCAATGCGACGATCCCGGCAGTCAGGATCTTCTTGAGCCACAGTACCAAGTACCAGGACCTGGCGAAATCGCTCGCTGATGCGCTCAAGGGACTGCAGGACCAGGTTCCTGTTGAAATCCTGCTCTGTGAGGAAATGCAGGGCGGCAGCGATTGGCTGGAATGGATCAATCGCGAATTGCGGTCCGCGGACATCCTTCTCTTGTTATATCCACACGAAAGCATGGATATGGCGTGGTGCAGCTACGAAAAGGGCCGTTTCGACCGCAACGACCAAGGCAAGCGCTCCGTGCTGTGCATCAAGAACGTCGACATCGCGCGACCACCGCCGGTGTTTGAGCAATACCAGGCTTATGACGCGGACGTAGCTGGCATTCGCAAGTTCCTGTCCGAGCTCTTTGCAAAGGGCGATTTCACCGAAGGCAGGCCGCTCAACGCAGGAGTCGATCAGGTGATGTCAGAATACTGCAAACGCGCGGATGCGGCGGCGACCGATCTTGCGCAGCAGTTTGCGAGAGTGCGGGTCAAGGACCTGCTGTTCGAGCGGCGACTGGCGATCACCATTGCGTCCGACGATGAGGGATCGCTGCTGGACAGTGCCACCGTCCAGGGAAACGAGGGTGCACTCGGACTATTCGATATGTCGCCACAGTCGTGCATCGGGTGGCAAGGGCTACGTGAGCGGCTCGCCGAAAAGATGGATTGGCCGCGTGACCTCGAAAAGGCGTTGCCTTCGATCAGGTCGGGCCTGCTGCCGCCGTCGCTCTCGCCGTTTCGCGCCAGCGACGGCAAGATCTATCTTCCCGTCATCCCGCGCACGGAAATGGTGGCGCAGAAGCTGCGCACTATCGTCGTAATCTTCGTTGCGGCCGACAGCGACAACCTGCGCCGCATGCTGGACTGGTTGCCGCCTGCCGCGATGCCCGAGGGCTGGATCGCTCTGGTGCGCCTCGTCAAGCTCATGCTGCGGGCGCGTTGGGATGTACTCGAGCCTCGGTTCCAGGAAGCGCGATATCGTGCGCCCGACACGCGTCGCTGCGCCGAGTTGCGCACTGCTGTCCTGACCGACCTGGAGCGACTGTCTGTCGATGCGCAGAACCAGGGTTTCAACGGTCTCGCGCGATTTCGCGCCGTCTTCGATCACGCTCTGTCGCCGGATCTCGATCGCGTGAGTGACGAATACCTGGCCGCCTTGCAAGCGTTGAAGGTGGACACTCCGACCGGGGCAACGGACCTCGCTGCAGGGCTGGCGCGTCTTCTCGCCAACAATGCGGCATGGATCCAACTTGTCGCGAAGCAATTTAGCCTTCTCAGCGGCGAGCTAGATTCAACCGTTCCTGAAGTGCCCGGCACGAGCGAGCATTGACCGTTTAGACCACCGGATCTGCATGCCTTAGACGGGACCGCCAGCATCCGGCCTATTCGCGGGTCATCGACGTGCGACCTCCGAGACACGCCTTTGCGTCAACCCGGCTCCATGCCGTTCTTCTTTATGGCCATGGCGGCGGACGGCGAGGTCAGGAACCGCACCAAGGCCTTCGCCGCGTCCGGCTTCGTTGCGCCCGTATGGATACCGCTCGAAAACACCGTGATTTGCTGAATATCCGGCGGAAGCGGCCCAAGAAAATCGATGCCGCTGAGGTGGATAAGCTCACTGACCTGTTGGAATCCAATCTCAACTTCCCCTCGGGCGACCATTTCCCCCACTGACCCGCCAGATGGAGGTTGCTTCAATTTCGATTTGAGTTGATCTGCAATGCCCATGCGCTGGAACAAGGCGTCGAGATAGACGCCGCTCGGGCCAGTGGAATAGCCGATCGAACTTGCCGAAAGCAGCGCCTGTTTCACCGCATCACCTGAACTGATGTCGGGCTTTCGCGCACCCGCTCGCACCGCGACCCCCACGCCTGATCTCACGAAATCGACACGGCTGCCGGGATCGATTTTGCCCAGCTTGATCAATTCATCAAGCGAGTTCGTGCCAATGATGACGAGATCGACAGTCTCGCCGCTCTTCAATCGTTTCATCATATCAGCCGTGCCGGACCAGGCCGTCACGACATTGTGTCCGGTCACTTTCTCGAATTGAGGCACGAGTTCGATATACGTTTCCTTGACTGCGCCAGAAGCCATTACCTTGATTTCATCGGCACGTGCGGTCTGTGCGAACGCAAACAGACCCAGGCCAAGCACGACAGCCAATCCGCCGATCAAACCATTTCGCATGATGCTCTCCCTGGGATTATCCCGATGATTCGCGAATGACCTTCCATCCTCGCCCAAATGAAGATGCACTTTCTTTGACCTTGCCGCAAGCCGCGCAGGACATTACGCGCAACATCCTTCGCTCCATCAAGGCACTGCCAGACGTCTGACGAATCGCGACAGTACGCGGCGTCAAGGACTGGAATGGCAGATTGCGGTCGACCGAGACCAACGACGATTCCACAAAGCTGAAATCAAATCGGGTTGCGCTGGATGAATGAAACAACGCTTCGCTAGTAAACTACCTCCACATTCTCCGGCTGCAGCCACTCGCGCAGTCCGCCGAGCAGGTGGTCGTCGAGGTTGACCCGCCACGCGTCGCCGAGCTGGATATCGCCGCCGGCCACGTCGTTGCGGTACTTGATAGTGATCGGACAGGTACCACTCTTGAACGGTTCGATCAGCTGCAGCAATCGCTCTGCGGAGCTGCCGCCGTTGCATGCCAGCTTGAGCGCGCGCGCCCACTTCTTGCGCGCGCCGGCGAGGTCGTAAATGGTTTCGGCGACGATGCGCAGGCCCGGCATCTGTCCTTCCTCACCCATGCGCTGCATGACCTTGACCTCGGCGACGAGCAGCGTATCTTCGCGCAACAGGTGCCGATACGCGTCGAAGGTCTCGTTGAACACCGCGATCTCCGCCTGGTCCTTGCCGTCGTCGAGCGTTACGAACGCCATCTTGCCGCGACGCGACGCTTGGGTGCGTATCGCGGCGACGACGCCGGCGATGCGCATCGGCATCGCGGATGGCACAAGTGCGCCGAGGCGCTGTTGCACGAGTTGCGACAGCTCCGCCGCAACCGCGTGGTACGGATGCCCGGAGAGATAAAAACCCAGGCTCGCTTTCTCGTGGGCGAGGCGCTCGCCGTCGCTCCAATCGCGCACGATGGTAAGCGCGGGACCGCTCGCGGAACCTTGACTTGCGTCTTCGCCGAACAGCGAGACCTGGGTCGCGGCGCGTTCTGCGCGCTCGGCGTCATCCATTGCCGGTCCCACTGATGCGATCAGGCTTGCGCGTCGTGCATCGATCGAATCGAACGCGCCGGCGCGGATCAGCGCTTCGATCGCCCGGCGATTGACGGCGCGCTTGTCGACGCGGCGACAGAATTCGAAAAGATCGCGGAACGCCCCACCGGCGGCGCGCGTGGCGGCAATGGCATCGATCGCCGCTTGTCCCGTTCCCTTGATCCCGCCCAATCCATAGCGGATGGTCGTTGCGTCCACGGGTTCGAAACGATAGTTGGACGCGTTGACGTCCGGGGGCAGCACGGTCAGTCCCATCGTCAGCGCGTTGTCGCGGAAATGTCGCACCTTGTCGGTGTCGTCCATGACCAGCGACAGGTTGGCGGCCATGAACGGGGCCGGGTGGTGCGCTTTGAAGTACGCGGTCTGATACGCGATCAACGCATACGCCGCGGCGTGCGACTTGTTGAAGCCGTAGCCGGCGAACTTTTCCATCAGGTCGAACAGCAGCGTCGCTTTGGCCGAGGACAATCCGCGTTCCACGGCGCCCGAAGTAAAGCCTTGACGATGCTTCGCCATTTCGTCGGGTAGCTTCTTGCCCATGGCGCGGCGCAAGAGATCGGCCGCACCCAGTGTGTAGCCACCGATCTCCTGCGCGATCTGCATCACCTGTTCCTGGTACACCATCACGCCGTACGTGGGTGACAGGATCGGTTCCAGCCGCGGGTCGACATAGTCGACGCGCTCGCTACCCTGCTTGCGACGAACGTAGTCGGGAATGAGTTCCATCGGTCCAGGGCGGAACAGCGCCACCAGCGCCACGACGTCTTCGAATTTCTTCGGCGGTGCCTGCTGCAGCAACTCGCGCATGCCGCGCGATTCGAACTGGAACACGCCGGTTGCATCGGTCCTGAAGATCGCATACGCGGCGGGATCGTCGAGCGGAATCGTGTCCAGCGCGACCGTCGAGGCAGGATCGAGCATGCGCACGTAACGCAACGTCCAGTCCAGGATGGTCAACGTGGTCAGGCCGAGAAAGTCGAACTTGACCAAGCCGACGAGCTCGACGTCGTCCTTGTCGAATTGCGATACCGGCGCGTCGGCTCCCGGCTGGGTGTAGAGCGGGCAGAAATCGGTGAGTTTTCCCGGTGCGATCAACACGCCGCCTGCGTGCATCCCGACGTTGCGCGGCAGGCCTTCGAGCTGTTCCGCCAGCGCCAGCAACTCGCGCACTTCCTCCTCGGCGGCTTCGCGTTCGTTGAGCAAGGGCTCGGCGTCGCGCGCATGCACCGTATTCGGGGCAACCTCGCCGATGCGACGACGGAGCAGCACCGTACGCCCCGGCTGGAACGGGATCAGCTTGGCGATGCCATCGCAAAAACTGTAGGGCAGGTCGAGCACGCGGCCGACGTCGCGCACAACCGCACGCGCCGCCATCGTGCCGAACGTCGCGATCTGCGACACCGACTCGGCGCCGTACTTCTGCTTGACGTACTCGATCACTCGATCGCGTCCGTCCTGACAGAAGTCGATGTCGAAGTCCGGCATCGATACCCGCTCGGGATTGAGGAAGCGCTCGAACAGGAGCGTGTAGCGCAGCGGATCGAGATCGGTGATGCCCAGGCTGTAGGCCACCAGCGACCCCGCACCCGAACCTCGCCCCGGGCCGACCGGAACGCCGTTGCGCTTGGCCCAGTTGATGAAATCGGCGACGATCAGAAAATAGCCGGAATACCCCATCTGCATGATCGTCTTGACCTCGAAGGCGAGCCGTGCCACGTATTCGGGTCGCTTCAGTTCGCGCACGGCACTTTCGGGGAACAACGTCGCAAGGCGGCGCTGGAGGCCGGCGGATGCTTCGTCCTTCAAATGCTGTTCGATGGTCACGCCCGCCGGCGTGGGGAAATCGGGAAGGTAGTTCTTGCCCAGCGGAATGGTCAGGTTGCAGCGCTGCGCGATGACGACGCTGTTGGCCAGCGCTTCGGGCAGATCGGCGAAGCGCTGCGCCATGTCCGCCTGCGTCGTGAAGTACTGCTCAGGCGTGAATCGCCTTGGTCGACGGGTGTCGGACAGCACATGCCCTTCCGCAATACACACGCGCGCCTCATGCGCGCGAAATTCTTCGCGCGTAACGAATTGCACCGGATGCGTGGCGACGACCGGCAGCCCCAATTCGCCGCCCAGCGTGACGGTGGCGGTGGTCAGCGCGCGATCGTCGTTGTGGCCTGCGCGCTGCACCTCGAGGTAGTAGCGGTCAGGGAACAGCTTGGCCCACATCTGCGCCGCGCGGGCAGCCGAGGCAGCATCACCCTGCAGCAGCGCGTGGCCGACATCACCCGCGGCAAAGCCCGACAACGCAATCAGTCCTGCCGTGCCCTCGGCGAACCATGCGCGACGCAGTTCCGCCCGGCCGCGGTGCTGGTTCGTCCGGTACGCGCGCGTGATCCAGTCTGCAAGCTTGAGATAACCCTCGCGCGACTGGCAGAGCAATAGGAGCCGGTGCGGAATGTCACGCTCCGACTCATGGGTGATCCACACGTCGCAACCGATAATCGGCTTGATGCCGCGGGCGCGCGAGGCCTTGTAGAACTTGACCATGCCAAATACATTCGACAGGTCGGTGAGCGCAAGTGCAGGCATCTTGTCCGCTGCGGCGGCGGCGACGCCATCATCGATGCGCACCATGCCATCGACGATCGAATACTCGCTGTGCAGGCGTAGGTGCACATACACGACATTGGCGACGGAGCCGGCTGCGCTCATGAGTTACAATTTTACTCGTTTTGCGCCGATCCTCTGGTTCATGCCAATCGCCCTGAAAGACCTCACCGGAACGCTGGTACCGCTGCTTGTGCTTGCGGCGTGCTCGACGCAACCGGTCACGCCGCCTCCGCCTGGTCCTGCGGCGCCCGGCGCCCCTGCCCCTGCTGCACCTGCACCGCCGGCCAAGCCGCAGACACCACCAACCACGCATCCCAATCCACCGTCGAACGTGAACCTGCAGGGCTTTCCGCTGGCGTATCGCCAAGGCTACGCCGACGGTTGTGCGAGCGTCGGCGCCACCGAGCAGAAAGATGCGGCCCGCTTCAAGAGCGACGGGCAATATCGCACGGGCTGGCAGGATGGAGTCTTTCTGTGCAAGAAGAAATAAAGTTTCTAAATTGTTGAAAGCATCGACGTCGCAGTTCGTCGCGATACGTGGCCTGCGTTATCACGTGCGATGCTGGGGCGACGCGGGTGCGCCCAAGCTGTTCATGCTGCACGGCTGGATGGACGTCGGCGCATCGTTCCAGTTTCTTGTCGATGCGCTTGCGCGCGATTGGCAGGTAGTCGCGCCGGATTGGCGGGGTTTCGGCCAGAGCGAGTGGTGCGAGGACGGCTACTGGTTCGCCGACTACCTCGCCGATCTCGAAGCGTTGCTCGATCACTTCGTCGGCGACGAGCCGGCGCGGCTTGTCGGTCACAGTCTCGGCGGCAATGTCGTCATGCTCTATGCGGGCACCCGGCCCAAACGCGTTGCCCGCGTCGTGTCGCTGGAAGGATTCGGCATTCCCGCCGAAGCGCCCGACAGGGCACCGGCCAAGTTTGCCAAATGGCTCGACGCACTGCACAGGCCACCGGCGTTTCGGCCGTATGCCAATCTTGCGGCGGTGGCCGATCAGCTGCAGAAGAACAATCCGCGGTTGGCGCGGGACAAGGCGGAATTCCTGGCCGGGCATTGGGCGAAGGCGCAACCCGACGGCAGCGCGCGCCTGGATTCGGATCCGCGGCACAAGCTGCCGTCACCCACGGTGTATCGAATGGAAGAGGTCATCGCCGTCTGGAAGCAGATCACGGCTCCGGTGCTGTGGGTCGCCGCGACTGAATCGTTCATTCCCAAGTGGCTGGGCGCACATCCCGAGGGCGAGGCCGCGACGGACAGCCTCGCCAGCATTCGCGCGCGCATCGAGCACGTGCCGCAAGGGCAGTTGGTCAGTGTCGAAGCAGCGGGCCACATGCTGCATCTTGACCGGCCCGACGCGGTGGCTGAAGCGATCGAGCCGTTCCTGGCCGCGCCGTGACGCGGCAGATCACGATCCGCTCGCGGCGTGGTGCCTATATCGCGCTCGTTTTTCTCACGTTGATCTGGGGTTTGAACTGGATGGCCATGAAGTTCGGCCTGCGCTACGCCCATGCAGCCGTCTATAACGTCGATCGCATCCTGCTCGCCATCGCATTCCTCTTCGCCGTGATGCGCTGGGAAGGACGGCCGTTCTGGCCGCGGTCTTGGGTTGCAGTCGTCGTCACCGGCTTTTTCCAGACGACGATCAACTTCACGGCGACGACGATGGCACTCGAAGGCGGCGGAGCAGGGCGCACATCGGTGCTGGTATTCACCATGCCGTTCTGGACGATGCTGATGGCGTGGCCGGTGCTGCACGAGCGCGTGCGAGGGACGCAGTGGGTCGCGGTTGCGTTTGCGCTGGTCGGACTGGTGATCGTCGTCGAGCCCTGGCACTGGGAAGGCGAACTCGCGCCCAAGCTCTGGGCGACGCTGTCCGGATTCGGCTGGGGGGCAGGGACCGTCGCCACCAAATACTTTCAGCGCCGCTACAGGCTCGACATGCTCAATCTGATCGCGTGGCAGATGGCAGCCGGCGTCATTCCTCTCCTCCTGGTTCCGTCGGTGTTCTCGATGCCCCCGGCGCAGTGGAACATTGTTTACGTGGGCGCCGTGATTTACGCGGGTGTGATCGCCACGGCCATCGGGTTCATTCTGTGGACCGCCATCCTCGGCGTGCTCCCGGCCGGCACCGCGTCGCTCAACATGTTCGCCATTCCGGTCATCGCGATCGTGTCGTCGATGCTGGTGTTCGACGAGCGCATCACCGCGATCGAGTGGCTTGGCATCGCGTCGATCGGCATCGGCCTCGTCATCCTGTCACTGCGCGCGTGGTGGGAAGGTCGCCGCGGACAACGCGAATCGATCCAGGCTCCCGCAATCGAGACCGGTTGATGCTGTAGGCGCGAATTTATTCGCGCGCGACATTTGAAAAGACGCATGGTCCGAATGAATTCGGACATACAAGAACGGTCGTCGCCGCGAATTCATTCGCGTAGACGGTATAATTCGACTTCTCATGATCGCATCGCGAATCCGTGTCCGCTGACGATCTTTCCAAGCTGCGCATCGATCGCTCGCTGGCGCCTGTCCAGACGCGCCGGCGACGCAAATGGTGGTGGCTCGTCGCGCTCGCGATTTTGGTCGCGGCCGGAGCAGCCTGGTTCGTCTTCGTCCCGCGCGCGACGGCGGTGCAGACGACGCCCATCGTCACCACCTTTCCGTCGCAGCAATTCGTCGTTCTCAACTCGAGCGGATATGTTGTCGCACAGCGCAAGGCGGCAATCGCATCGAAGGCATCCGGCCGGCTCGAGTGGCTCGGTGTGGCGGAAGGATCGCGCGTCAAGGCTGGCGACGTCATCGCGCGCCTCGATTCGCGCGACGTCGCAGCGCAGTACGACAGCGCCAACGCCAGCATCAAGGTCGCGCGTGCGGCCATCGAGCAGGCCGAAGCGGAAAATCGCGATGCCGCGGCGTCGCTGAGCCGCACGGAGGATCTGCTCAAGCAGAAATTCGTGTCGCAATCCGCATTGGATACCGCCAAGGCGCGCGCCGACCGTGCCGCCGCCGGTGTCGCCAGCGCCAAAGCCGGCCTCGCTGCTGCCGAGGCGAACGCGCGCAATGCGCAGGTCGCGGTCGATTACACGCACATCCGCGCGCCGTTCGACGGCATCATCCTGTCCAAGAGCGCGAACGTCGGCGACATGGTCACGCCGTTCTCGTCAGCAGCAGATTCCAAGGGCGCGGTCGTCACGATGGCCGACATGAGCACGCTGGAGGTCGAGGCGGACGTGTCCGAGTCGAGTCTGTCGAAGATCAGTGTCGGCCAGCCCAGCGAGATCACGCTCGACGCACTGCCGGACGTCCGCTTTCGCGGCACGGTATCGCGCATCGTTCCGACGGTCGATCGCGCCAAGGCGACGGTCATGACCAAGGTGCGCTTCGAGACGATCGACCCGCGGGTGCTGCCCGAAATGAGCGCCAAGGTTTCGTTTCTGTCGCAACCGGTGACCGCGGAACAGCAAAAGCCGATGATCGCCGTGAATGCGGAGGCGCTCGCATCACGAGACGGCAAGACGGTCGTCATCCTCGTCCGCGACGGCAAGGCCGTGGTCGTGCCCGTGACGCCGGGCAAAAAGATCGGCGACCTGACGGCCATCACCGGCGACGTCAAGCCTGGCGACAAGGCCGTGGTGAAGCCCGCGGACGATCTGCGGGACGGCGCGCTGGTGAAGCTCGCGCCAAAATGAAAGCAGGGTCAGACTCGACTTTCTCCGAAACCGTCGGGTCGTCTGCATCTGCGCATGCCGACGCTGTGCCGGGCCCGGTGCTGGTAGAGATTCGCAAACTCTCCAAGTATTACCAGCGCGGAGGCCAGATCATTCCGGTGCTGGTCGACATCGATCTCGACGTGCGGCTTGGCGATTTCGCGGCGCTGATGGGCCCGTCGGGCTCGGGCAAGAGCACGCTGCTGAATCTCATCGCCGGCATCGACAAACCTTCAGGCGGAACCATCAAGGTGGGCGGGGTGGACATCGCGCGCCTCTCGGACTCAGACCTGGCGCACTGGCGTGCGACCCATGTGGGCTTCATTTTCCAGTTCTACAACCTGATGCCGGTGTTGACCGCGTTCGAGAACGTCGAACTGCCGCTGCTGCTGGCATCCCTGTCGCGGGCTGAACGGCGCAACCGCGTCGCCATCGTGCTGTCGCTCGTGGGGCTGACCGACCGCGCCGACCACTATCCGAACGAGCTATCGGGTGGTCAGCAGCAACGTGTCGCCATTGCCCGCGCGCTCATCACCGATCCGACGCTCATCGTTGCCGACGAGCCGACCGGCGACCTCGATCGCACGACGGGAGAGGAAATCCTCGCCCTGCTCGATCGCCTCAATCGCGAACTGGGCAAGACCGTGCTGATGGTGACGCACGACCCCAAAGCCGCGGAGAAGGCGCGACGCATCGTGCACCTGGAAAAAGGCGTGCTCGTCGATTAAAGAGCGACGCGCACCGGCACCAGGGCTCCCGCGGTTTCGCGAGCACCAGCTTCATTATCCGAAGCGAACGCCCTTCGGCGCTTGCGGGATGGTCATCAGATCCTTGTCGAGCGCGCGATCCAGGGCGACTTGCGATGGCTCCGGCGCACCGATCTGCAGAGAGTGCTCGGCCGCGGCGATGGCTTTGAGTATCGAGTCCGTCCCCATGTCCAGCGGCGAGTCGCCGGCTGCGGATTTCCACGCTTCCTTGACCGAACGTTCATCGATCATGTCGGCTTGGATATCCTGCAACAGTGTGTCGAGTTCACTGACCTCCGCCGATCGTTCGGTGGTGTCGGGCAATTTCAGCGAGGCTCGACGCGAAGCCTTGCCGGATTCGGTCATCGCACCGAAATGCGCAACGGTGGCTTGCGGGGCGCCGGCCTGCGTCTCGGCCCCCAGCGTCGTGCGCGTCTTCGGATCCATCCACAAAGGTTTGATGACACGCCGGCGATGCAGGATCAAGGCAAGCAGCCCGAGGCCCATGGTCCCGAATATCACAGAAGCGTACGGCCACATCACTTGCCAGACGCTCGCCGCCGTCGGTTGCGGCTGCGAGCGCCACGCACCTGGGCCTTGCCCCGACAGAGGGTACGATTGGCTTGCCGCTGCCTTCGTCGCAGGAGCGTGCAACGGCAGGGGTGATGCGGCGGCTTCGGAAATGAATCCGCCACTGCTCGAGACTACGGTCAGTTCACGTGGTGTGGTTGCGGCTGCGGCAATAACCGGGGCTTCCACCTTGGGTTCGGGTGCAATCTTGTCCGGCGCTTTGGGGCGAGCCTCGTCGATCGTGGGCGAAGTCGGAACGGGCGTGCCCCACGTGGTCGGCGGCAGCGGTGATGGTGCGGCGGCGACGCTCTGGCGCGGTTTCGCAGCCGCGACCGCGACATGCTCGCGCGTGACGCGGGTCCACGCAGGATCTTCCGTGTCGGCGGCGGCTATCGCGGACGGCAACTCGTTGGTAGGCGGGTCGAGGAACAATACGTAGTCACGGCGCGCCGTGCTGCCGCAACCCACCTGGACCGCAAGGCGCAGCGCCGGTTCGCTGACTGAAACCGGCGACGTGATCAGCAAACGCAGGCCGTTCGTCGCCTGTTCGAGATTGACCCTCCCCGTCACTATCTGCGGCGCGCCTGCGGCATTGTTGTCGGCGACAAGTTTGACGCATGCAATGTTCAGGGTCTCGCCGGCGCTAAGCGCGACGGGGATCACGATACGCAGCGGGTGACCCAGCGCCGAGAGCGAGGCGACGTTCCCGAGCGTCACTCCATGCACCGGAGAAGGGGCGAACAGCGCACCTGCGATGAGCGCGAGTGCAAACGGCAAAACGTGGCGGTTCAGGGCGACGGAGCGCACGGCTGTACCTCGATCGGTTGGTTCATCATTGCCGGCGTCGGGTGGGCTGCAACAGCCTTCAACGCCGGCTCCGACGGCAATTCAGCAAGTTCCATGCCGCGCCTCGGAAAAACCGGTCGCGCTGGACCTGGCGCATGGGTTAAGCTCCCTGTTCCGTCTGTTTCCTCTTGTCCCGCCGTCGTGTATTTCGTCCGTCTGGTCCTCCGTAACGCCCTGCGTCACCGTTTGCGCACGATACTGACGATTGTCGGCATCGTCGTTGCCATTACCGCGTTCGGCTTGTTGCGTACAATCATCGACGCCTGGTACGCAGGTGCGAATGCGAGCTCGAGTGCGCGCCTGATTACACGCAGCTCGGTTTCGCTCGCGTTTTCGTTGCCGCTGACCTACGCGCAGAAGATCCACCAGGTGCCGGGCGTGAGTGCGGTGTCGTGGGCCAACTGGTTCGGCGGCGTATACATCAACGAGCGCAATTTCTTTCCGCAATTCGGGGTCGATCCGCCCACCTATCTCGCCATCTACTCGGAATTTGTGCTCCCGCCGGAGGAGCAAAAGGCATTCTTCACGGATCGGCAGGGCGCGATCGTCGGCCGCAAGCTGGCGGACCAATACGGCTGGAAAGTCGGCGACCAGATTCCGTTGCGCGGGACCATCTATTCGGGCACGTGGACATTCAACCTGCGCGGCATCTACGACGGCAAGGAGCGCTCGACTGCGGAAACGCAGATGTTCTTCCACTGGGACTACCTGAACGAGATCGTCAAGCAGCGCTATCCGCGCCGGGCGGATCAGACCGGGGTGTTCATCGTGCAGCTGAAGAACCCCGACGATGCCGCGGCCGTCTCGCAGGAGATCGACGCTACGTTCAAGAACTCGCTCGCGGAGACGCTGACTGAAACCGAGAACGCCTTCCAGCTCGGCTTCGTCTCGATGTCGGAAGCGATCCTGCTGGCGATCCAGGCCGTCTCGTTCGTCGTGGTCATCATCATCATGGCGGTGATGGCGAACACCATGGCCATGACTGCGCGCGAGCGCAGCGCCGAATACGCCACGTTGAAAGCGCTCGGTTTTGGCGCCGGCTTTGTCGCGCTGCTTATATTCGCAGAGTCGATCCTGATCGCGGTCATCGGCGGCCTCACCGGCATCGCATTGACGTTCCCGCTGGCGGAGGTGTTTCGCGGACTGACCGGGACGCTGTTCCCCATCTTTCTGATCAGCGACACGACGATCGCGATCCAGTTCGGCGCCGCCCTCCTGGTCGGGCTGGTCGCCGCAGCGCTGCCTGCGTGGCGTGCCGCCCGCATCCGCATCGTCGACGGTTTGCGGGCGGTGGTTTAACCATCAACCATATGGCGATTCCCGTCACCTATATCGTGCGCAATCTGGTGGCGCGTCGGCTGACGACGGTGTTGACCGCCGGAGGCATGGCGCTGGTCGTGTACGTTTTCGCGACGGTGCTGATGCTCTCGGCCGGTCTCAAGGCGACGTTGGTAGCAACGGGCCAGGACGACAACATGATCGTGATTCGCCGCGGCGCGCAGACGGAAGTGCAAAGCGGCATCGATCGGCACCAGGCCGGCATCGTCGAAAGCCTGCCCGACATCGCCATCGCACCGAACGGCGAGCGCCTGATCTCCAAGGAGCCGGTGGTGCTGATCAACCTGCCCAAACGCGCGTCGGGCAAGCCATCGAATGTGGTGATACGCGGCATTGCGCCGGCGGCGCTCGCGTTGCGTCCTAACGTGAAAATCGTCGACGGCAGGATGTTTCAGCCCGGCACGTCGGAGATCATCACCGGACGGGCCATCGCCGACGGCTTTCGCGGTGCGAGCGTCGGCGAGACGCTGCGCTTTGCCTCGCGTGACTGGACTGTGGTCGGTGTGTTCGATGCCGATCGTACCGGCTTCGACTCCGAGATCTGGGGGGACGCTGAGCAGTTTCTGCAGGCGTTTCGGCGCGTCGGATTTTCAGCGCTTTTGTTCAAACTCGGCGACCCCGACCGCTTCGATGCCGTCAAGGAGACGATCGAGGCCGATCCACGCCTGACGCTCGCGGCAAAGCGCGAGACACAGTTCTACGCCGACCAGTCCGAGTCGCTGGCAACATTCATCAATTACCTTGGCACGACGATATCGATCATCTTTTCCATCGGCGCGATCATCGGTGCGATGATCACGATGTACGCGAGCGTAGCCAATCGCACCGCGGAGATCGGCACGTTGCGCGCGTTGGGATTCTCGCGGGGCTCGATCCTGATTGCATTTCTCGGCGAATCGCTGTTGCTGGGGTTGCTGGGCGGCGTCATCGGCATCGTCTGCGCCGCGTTCATGCAGGCGGTGTCGATCTCGACGACCAACTTTCAGACTTTTGCCGAGATCGCCTTTCGCTTTGCGCTGACGCCGGGGATCGTCGTTTCCGCTTTGTTGTTCGCGCTCGGCATGGGCTTCGTCGGCGGGTTCCTGCCGGCGGCGCGAGCGGCACGGCTCAAGATCGTGGACGCGCTACGGGCCGCTTGAGTGGGCAGACTCGAAGTGGGCAGACTCGAATTTCGAGCCGCTCCGGTATTGCGCCGGAACGACGGGAAAAGTCGAGTCTGGCCCCGCTTGTTTACGTCATGAGGCCGGCTGCCAGTGCGTGTAAGGCGTTACGCTCGACACCGCGCCGTAGACGTCGTTGACGAGGCGCGCCGAGACGATCCTGCGGTAGATGTCGACTGGCAATCGCGGATATTCACCCGGCCCGAACGTTCGGCACTCGCCCTGGAACCGCTCGTCCGTGCAGAACGTCCACGTCCCCTGCTCGATGCGCATCGATGCGGTGCGATCATCGAACCCCATCCGCTCCAGATTGGGCACGGACGCACGATCGATCACGAGCGACTTGCCGCGGAAGTCGGATGAATCAAACAGAACGACCCTGCCCGCAACTGGCGCCGGCGCAATGGCTATAGGCGCACGTGCCAGCAATTCCGCCGAGCTCACTCTGCCGTTGAGGGCGCCGAGACTGTCGTACTGACCGGGAGACAGCTCTGTGCACTCGCCGCGGAACGAGTCGTCACTGCAGAGGCGCCAGTTGCCGCCATAGACGACCGCTGCGCCGGCCCCGGTGTAGAAACGAGAGCTGTCGAGGTGACCCATCGTCTGGGTAAGCTCCACGGATCTTCCAGCAAACCCGGGCTGCTCGAACAACACGATGCGCGGCGCTGCGCTGGCGACGAAGACCGGCGGCGGCGCCGTGGACACGCTGACAATTTCGCGTACCGATGAGATGCGGTCGTTCAGCGCGCCGAGCATCCTGTATTCACCCGGCTGCAGCGTCACACACCTACCCTGGAACTGGATGTCGGTACACGCTTCCCAGATGCCGTCGCGAATCACGATCGATGATGCGCTGTCGTTGAAGCCGGTAGCCAGCAGATTCGACGCAGGTCGGCGCAGCGTCAGACTGTCGCCGCGAAAGTCCCGGTTCTGGTACAGCGTGACCTCACCGGCGACCGCTGCTGCCGCGAATAGCGCGGTTGCAGCAGCCAGGAGGACATGCAATGATTTCTTACGAATGCTCATCATAGGCACTCCTGGAAAGACACCGGCGAAGTTGCCGGCATTGGGTTTGATCGGCGGAAGTTGCGAATGGTTTACGCAATCTTCACGCAAAATGTGTCACCCGCAGGCGACATTCGGACAATACGCACGCTGACGTAGGATGCAGTCCGACAAAGAAGAGGGCGCGGCGCTGCTGCAAGTTGGATGACCATTCTCAGGAACGCGCGCGTGCTGCGGGCTGCCTAGCGTGGGCGTAGTCGGACTGTTTCTCACCGCGACCGTGGTCTGGGGCTCGACGTGGCTGGCGATCAAGTATCAGCTCGGCACGGTCGCGCCCGAATGGTCGGTCGCGTATCGATTCGCACTGGCTGCGGTGTTGCTGGCGATCTGGTGCGTGGCGACCGGACGTTCGATGCGCTTCTCCGCGCGCAACCATTTTTTTCTCGCGACGCTGGGCATCACGCTGTTCGGGCTCAATTACATCTGCGTGTATTGGGCCGAACGCTACGTCGCGTCCGGGTTGGTGGCTGTCGTGTTCTCGACGATCGTGTTCATGAATCCGATCGGAATGCGCTTCGCGTTCGGCACCCCGTTGAGCGCCCGCACGTTCATCGCGGCCACGCTGGGCGTCGCCGGCATCGCGCTGCTGTTCCTGCCGGAACTGACCGCCGCGCGCAGTGGCGGCGACGCCGGCCTGGGCGTGGCGTTTGGGTTGATCGGCACCGCGGTGGCATCCGCTGGCAATATGGTCGCGATGCGCAATCACGACGCGGGGATCCCGACGTTTCCGGGGACGACCTGGGGCATGGCCTACGGCGCGGTGACGGCCGCGATCGTCGCGATCGTGCAAGGCGTGTCGATGAGCTTCGACAGCAGCACGGATTATCTTTTGTCGCTCGCGTACCTGTCGGTGTTCGGCAGCATCGTCGCCTTTGGCGCGTACCTCACGCTGCTCAAGCGCGTCGGCGGCGGCCCGGCGGCGTTCGTGGGCGTGGCGACGCCGATCATCGCGCTGGCGCTGTCGACGCTGTTCGAAGGCTACCGCTGGACGTGGATTGCGGTACTCGGTGTCGTGCTGGCCGTGATCGGCAACTGGATCGCCTTGTCGCCGGCGCGGGCCCGCAACAAGTAGGTCAGACTCGCATCTCAATAAGTCGAGTCTGACCCTAATTTACTCCAGCTGTAACCGCGCTTCGGTGATCAGTTTCTTCCACGACACGAGATCAGTTTCGATCAGTGCGCCTAATCGATCGGGCGGCCCCGGAATCAACTCCGCACCTTCGCGTTCCAGTCGCTCGCGGACGTCGGGTTGCGCGAGGATCTTAATCACTTCTGCGTTCAGTTTGGCGACCACCTCGCGTGGTGTTCCGAGCGGCGCGACGATGCCCCAGTAGTTGATCACTTCGGCGTTGGCGATGCCTGATTCGCCCCATGTCGGAACGTCAGGCAGCAGAGCAGCGCGCTTGGGGCCGGTGACGGCCAGCACTCGCACACGATTCTGCGCGAGGTACGGCAGCGTGGCCGGGATCGACGCGGTCATCGACTGGATCTGCCCCGAGAGCAAATCCTGCGTCGCTGGTGCGATGCCCTTGTACGGCACGTGCACGATGTCGGTACCGGCCCGCGCGTTCAGCAGTTCCAGCGCCAGATGGTTGACGCTGCCCGGCCCCGCCGAACCATAGTTGAGCTTGCCGGGCTGCGCGCGTGCCAGCGCGATGAATTCGCGCATCGTCTTGGCTTTTACGTCGGGATTGACGACAAAGGCGAGCGGGCCCAATGCGATCGGTGCGACTGGAAGGAACTGCTTTACCGGGTCGTAGCCCGCGCTCTTCGATGACGCTGCGACGGTCGTGAAGGGCGAGGCGACGAAGAGCAGCGTGTAGCCGTCGGGGTCGGCCTTCGCGACTTCCACTGCGCCGATTGCGCCGCCGGCGCCGACGCGATTATCGACGATGATCGTAGCCCCCATGGTCTCCGCGAGCTTGTGCGCGATGAGCCGCGCGATGGCATCTGTGCCAGCGCCCGGGGGGAAGGGGACGACCAACCGGATCGTTTTGAGCGGATACGCGCTGGTGGCCTGCGCACTCACCGTCTGGGACAGGCCCGGTATCAGCGTCGAGACGACGAGAGAAGCAACGTGCAGCGTCCTACGCATGGTGTGGAGTACCCGGGCGCAAAGGTTACCCCTGTAGGTGCACGCGGTGACGATTCCGTGACGGGAACCCAGGGTATTCGCTGCACAAACGAGATCGGTAGTCATGCGGGTGCTCGGCCTGTGGATGGCTAGAGGATTGGCGGCTGGCTGCGACCAGCATTCTAGCGTGGCTGCGGCATCCATGCCGATCTACGCCTTCCGTCTCGACTTACAAGGCTTCGCTACGCGGATTAGGCCATTTGGACGATTGTGGCGCTGGTCGCAATCGTCAACAGTGAGGTCAACACGCACGAGACTCGCTTCGCGACTGACAACAGCCACCATGATGATCGGCCCACGGCAGCCTCACACGTTGCGGCCTCTGTTTTGCTATGAGCCCGTTGACGATCCGCACGAGAATCGCGAGCAGCACATCACGGGTCGTCACGAGATCACCGATGGGACATCTGTGAGTAGCCGAAAAACGTTTTCACTCTCACGCCGTGCTGCCAGTTGCGCTTTGCTTCTCGTGGCATTGTGTTTCAGCCCGATTTCGCAGGCACAGGTCGACACGGTATGGTTGGAGGATGCGCTGCCAGCGGGTGCGACGCCAGCGGCGGACGGGGGTGATAGCTGGAACTGGATGAGCACCAACCCAAGCCCGTACTCGGGCGCACTGGCGCATCAATCGGCGATGGCGGCTGGCGAGCACCAGCACTATTTTTACAACGCGACGGCAACGCTGAGCGTGGCGCTCGGCGACAGTCTCTTCAGCTATGTGTATCTGGATCCGGCCAATCCGCCGAGCGAAGTGATGCTGCAATGGAACAATGGCAGTTGGGAGCATCGGGCGTATTGGGGAGCGAACCTGATCGGCTTGGGCGGCGACGGGACAATGGCGCGACATTACATGGGCGCGTTGCCGCCGGTCGGTCAGTGGGTGCGCCTGGAAGTGGCGGCGAGCGTGGCGGGTCTCGAGGGCAGCACGCTGAACGGCATGGCCTATACGCTCTACGACGGCCGAGCGACGTGGGATCGCTCGGGCAAGTCGGGCGCCGGAACACTGCAGAGTCAGACCATCAGCTTTGGCGCATTGAG
The DNA here is from genome assembly GCA_963829375.1 of uncultured beta proteobacterium. Lineage (GTDB taxonomy): Bacteria > Pseudomonadota > Gammaproteobacteria > Burkholderiales > Casimicrobiaceae > PALSA-1003. The sequence continues at coordinate 129,588 of CAWHIS010000023.1, forward strand.
TAATCAATTCCTAGGTGTAGCGCCGTTTGCCCTCAGTGCGACGGCATCATCCGGACTGTCCGTGAGCTTCTCGTCGTCGTCGACTCCCGTCTGTACGGTAACTGGATCGATCGTCAGTCTGGTAAGCGCGGGAACTTGCACGATCAGAGCATCGCAAGCAGGGAATGCAAACTTCGCGGCCGCTTCATATGTGGATCAAAGCTTCGGTGTTGCGCAAGGCTCTCAATCGTTCACTTTTGCCGCTGCCGTCAACTACGCAACTGGCAATAATCCAGAGAGTATCGCCATCGCCGATTTGAACGGCGATGGCAAGCCCGACTTGGTCGCGGTCAATTCGAACAGCTTCACGGTATCGATTTTCGTAGGCAACGGTGACGGCACTTTTGCAGCCGGCACAACGCTGTCGACCGGAGGGCGTCCGACAAATGTCGTGGTCGCAGACTTCAATAGCGATGGCAAGCCTGATTTGGCGATTTCCAACAACCTCGGCAACAGCGTTACGATTTACCTGGGAAACGGCAACGGGACGTTCGGCACCGCAAGTACGCTAGCAGTCGGTCTCGCGCCATCCGGCATGGCAGTGGCCGACGTCAACGGCGACGGCAAGCCCGATATCGTCGTCACCAATGGCACGAGCGGATCGACGGTCGGTCAGACGGTGACGGTGTTGCTCGGCAACGGCAATGGCACGTTCCAGACGCCGAGAAGCTACTTGACCGGTACGAATCCGCAGGGGCTGGCGATTGGCGATCTTAACGGCGACGGCAAACTCGACCTTGTCGTAGCCAACGGCACCAGCAGCATCTCGGTGCTGCTTGGCAACGGAGACGGCACATTCCGCCCGCATGTCACGTACAACCCAGGATTCAGTCCGCGGGCGCTGTCCGTCGTCGACCTGAACGGCGACGGCAAACTCGATCTGGCAGTGACTGGCAACGGCGTGGCCCTCAACGGCATAAGCAAAAGCTTGTCGACTATGCTCGGGCGCGGCGATGGCACGTTCGCCGCCGCAACGAGCATCGCTGCCGGAAATGCTCCGCAAGGAGTCGCGACGGGAGATTTTGACGGCGACGGCATAGTAGACATTGTCGTTGCCGATGCGTTCGACAACATGCTCTCGATTCTTCAGGGCAACGGTGACGGGACGTTCCGTCCAGTACGAACCCTCGCGACGGGTCTGTACCCGTACGTCGTCGCGGTCGGCGACTTGAACGGCGATGGCCGCGCCGATCTTGTCGTCAGCAACTACATGAGCAAGAGCATTTCGGTAATGCTCAATGGAACGACGCTCAACTCTGCGGCCACAATCACTGCGCAAACGGGAACGCCGCAGAGCACGCTGATCAATTCCGCGTACGCGACCCCCCTGAGCGTCGTCGTACGCGACGCCGCCAACGCCGTCATCCCAGGCGCCACCGTGAGCTTCACTGCGCCGACTTTTGGCGCGCTGGCCTTGTTCCCGGGCACGAGCCTGGGTGTGCAAGCCACTACTGACGCCACCGGGGTGGCGACCGCCCCAACCCTTACCGCAAATGGAACCGCCGGAGCGTTCTCGGTGATTGCGCGGTACTCCGCGGCGAGCGCGAATTTCGTACTTACCAACGCCGCTGCCAACCATGCGCCACTTTTCACGAGCAGCGCACCACCGAATGGCACGATCAACGTTCCTTATAACTTCACACTTACGGCCAGCGGAACGCCGACGCCAACGTTTTCGGTACTGCCGAATAGCCTGCCGACCGGTTTGGCGCTCAATGGTACGAGCGGCGCAATCGCCGGGATACCGAGCGCGCCAGGCACGTACACGGGCATGCTCACTGCGACCAATGGATCGCCGCCGGATGCGACGCAGACGTTCGCCATCACCGTTGCCAGTTTCGGACAGACAATTGCCTTCGCAGCCTTGAATAGCAAGACATTGGGAATGGCGCCGTTCACGATAAGCGCCACGGCGTCCTCTGGCCTGCCGGTCACCTTCACTTCGCTGAGCGCTCCGGTGTGTATGGTGAGCGGCTCGACAATCACCCTGGTCGCGGTTGGCACCTGCACCATCCGCGCATCACAGGCCGGGAACACCAGTTTTTTGCCGGCGACCGATGTCGATCAAAGTTTCACTGTGGGCGCGGCGCTAATAACTCAGACGCTCTCTTTCGTGCCCATAGCCGATGTGAGACTTTCGAACCCTGGTACGCAATCGATCTCGATGAGCGCAGTTGCAACATCCGGATTGGCCGTGCTCTTCTCGTCGCTGACCCCGGCCGTTTGTTCGGTATCAAATGGGTACGTCGTCACGCTCCTTGCTCCAGGAAACTGCACGATCGAGGCGAGACAGTCAGGTAACGCGACCTATGCTGCGGCGACGCCCGTAGATCGGAGCTTTACGCTGCTGGTGAACCCGGTGCCTGTAGTTAACCTTACCTCGCCCGCCAGCGGCAGTTCCTTTACATCGCCTGCGACGATCAGTCTCGTTGCTGCTGCGACCTCTCCGGATCCCGGCGCATCGATTATCCACGTCGATTTCTACGATGGGGCGACGCTTGTTGGCACTGGGAACCGCTCATCGAGCAACTTCGTCTTCGTTTGGCAGAACGTTGTGGCAGGCGCCTACTCTATTACCGCGAAGGCCACCGACAACTACGGTACTACGACGATATCTGATGCGGTAGTGATCAATGTGACACCGCACCTGCTACCCGTTGTCACCGTGACGCAACCCGCTGACTACGCTAGCTTCACGACCCCTATCGACATCCAGCTCGTTGCGAGTGCGTCGGTTTACGATGGGACCATTGCGAAAGTCGAGTTCTACGATAATGGAACGACGCTAATCGATACGGCCACGACAGCGCCATACAGCGTCACCTGGCACAACGCGCAGCCCGGCTCCCACAGCATTGCTGCCAAAGCCTATAGCAGTCTTGGCCCGACTGGCCTGGCTTCGATCCACGTTACAGTTACCGCCAGTAGTGCCGCGGTCAAATTCGCGCGCACGGCTGACTACGTCAACAGCGATCACGTCCTCGGCGAGGCAACCGCACTTGGCGACTTCAATCGCGACGGAGTCCTCGACTTTTTCTTTTCTGGCTACGACATGTGGTTCGGGATCGAAGATGGTACGTTTGTACGCAATAGGTCCGCGTCGTTCGGAGGGTTCTTTGATACGCTGGCCGTAGACATCAACGCTGATGCCAAGCTCGACGTTTTGAGCACGACTCCGAGTACCGGTGTTTCTGTTCATGTGGGCAACGGAGATGGTACGTTTGGTATCGGGCAGAACTATCCATTGCAAGGGGGCGCACTTGTCGGAGGCGACTTCAACGGTGACGGCAAGGTGGATCTGGCCAACGTCGGCTTCGACGGCAAGGTTTCCATCCTGCTCGGGAATGGAGATGGCTCGTTCACTCCTATGAGCAACCCACTGGTGGGGCTGTATTACCCCGCCGTCGCGGCTGGCGACTTCAACGGTGATGGCAAGCTCGATTTGGCGGTCTCGACGGGCAACACTGGTGAACTCGCTGCATTCGGCGTTTCAATTGTTCTCGGAAACGGCGACGGGACTTTCCGGCCACCTGTCCTGTATTCCTTTGGTGCGACTCCGTTAGGTATCGCCGTAGGCGATTTCAACGGCGACGGCAAGCTTGACGTCGCAGCAACGGACGGCACGAATGGCGTGGATATTCTGCTCGACGATGGCGGCGGGACATTCGGCCACGCCACGCATTTCGTCGCGGGCTCCAAACCAAGCGGCATCGTCCTTGGCGACTTCAACCATGACAGCAAACTCGACTTGGCTGTGACGAACACCAATGACAATACCGTGTCGATCCTGCTTGGCAATGGTGATGGGACATTTCAGGCGCCGGTAAGTTTTGGCGTAGGCCCAGGGCCGACGCGTCTCGCGATCGGCGATTTGAATGGCGATGGCTGGCTCGATCTGCTGGTTCTGTGTGGCATTGAAGTTTCGGTGCTGATCAACGGGACGGGGCTGACTTCGCAATCGCCAGTCTTCACGAACGGCCCGCCTCCCGATGGCACGTCGGCCGTCCCCTACACCTTCGCCTTCACTGCGAGCGGCGTCCCAGCACCAGTGTTCTCTCTGGCGGACGCGACATTTGTGCCGGGGTCAAACTTGTCGCTGACGCAAGGTGGCGTGCTCTCGAGCGGACCGGCGAACTCTTCCGGCGACCCGAGACCAGGTGTCTATCATGGAGTTGTGACAGCCAGCAACGGCGTTCTTCCTAATGCGACGCAGTCCTTCGCATTGTTGATTCGCCGTGCGAACCAGACCATCAGTTTTCCTGCGCCTCCCGACCAGACCCCCGGCGCTGAGTTCAGCATGAATGCGACGGCGTCGTCAGCATCGGCCGGCCTTCGTGTCACGTTTGTGTCGCTGACTCCGGACATCTGCACCGTAGACAATACGTCCATCCACCCCGTCGCCACAGCGCAGCGGCCGGGCTCTTGTGTCGTACGCGCCGAGCAGTCGGGAGACACCTACTACGCGCCAGCGCCGAGTGTGGATCGCAGCATTACGGTGTTACCAAATGCACCATCCGGATACCTCAGCGTCGCAATCGCGACGCCAGCCGATGGCGCGAACTTCGTCGCGCCCGGCACAATCACGCTGACGGCTCTTGTCACCAACATATACACAGGCTCCGCAGTCGGCTCCGTCGAATATTCCAGCGATGGAACCAACTACGTCGCCGCTGCAACGACCCCGCCCTACACGGTTACCTTGAGCAACCTCGCTATGGGTACCTACGTCCTGACCGCGCGCACGAGACTGGAAGGCGGGAATGCCAATCCCTACGTTTACTCAGCCCCCGTTACCGTTTCGGTGACTGCGACACCTGACCACCCTGCCATAACGCTGACGGCTCCCCCGTCCAATAGCGCCTACGTAGCGCCCGCGACCATCACGCTCGCGGCGAGCGCATCCAACTCTGGCGAATCCATTGCAAAGGTCGATTTCTATGGGAACGCCCTGCTGCTCGGTACCTCGACCAGTGCGCCATACAGCTTTACATGGACTGACGTCCCGCCTGGAACCTTCGAGCTGACGGCGAAGGCTACCGATGTCGTCGGGTCGAGCACGACCTCTGCGCCCGTCACGGTATCGATCGATGCAGGACTCCCGACTCCGTTAGCTTCATACAGATTCGACGATGCATGGTCCGCCACCGGCCCTGTCCATGAAAGCTTGAGTGGCTTCGACGGCATTCCAACGGGAAACGTAAGCCCTATATTCGCTCCGGCCAGTCTGCCCAAGCCGGATACTTGTCAGGCCGCTAATTTCACCGGTGGCACGATCGACATTCACGGGCTGTCCACGGCTGAGGTTGTTGGGGCCAAAACCACGATATCGTTCTGGATGCGCTGGAATGGCACCGACGGCGTGGTCCCGCTCTCCTGGGCAACGCAGGGTCTTGCGTTATCGACGGGGAGTTTGGGCTTCACAACGTTTAACGGCGATATCCATGGTATCGACGCCGCGCCGCTCGCGAACGCCTGGCACCACGTCGTCGCCGAATTCAACAACGGCGGCGTCATCGACAACAAGCTCTATCTCGACGGCGCGTTGCAATCGCTTGTACAGCGTGCCGGCGCACCGAACATCGTCAATGCGGTTGTCAGCAGCGGTCTCCGCTTGGGAGGGCAGATCGGCACATCTGAGCACCGTTTTATTGGGCAACTCGACGAAATGGTGCTGTTCAACGGAGCATTGACGCCGGACCACGTGGCCGAGCTATACGCCGCCACGAATCCATGCGCGCAGTTGACAGTGACGCTGGCAGCACCAGCCAACAATGCCCGGTACACCGCGCCGGCTACGATCGAGCTTGTCGCTGCTGCGAGCGGTCAGCATGCTGCGTCCGCCCAAATCGACTACTACAGCGGCGCGACTCTGCTCGGCTCGGGTGTCGGTACGTTCATTTGGTCCAACGTTCCACCGGGCTCGTATACGCTCACCGCCAACGCTACCGATAGCCTGGGTGCGACTGCGACGGCTGCCAGTGTCGCGGTAACCGTTGTCGAGCGTGCGCCCAAGGTAACACTCGTAGCGCCGATGGACCGCGCAGTATTCTCCCGAGGTGACGCGATCAACTTGAGCGCGACCGCGACCGAGGCGGGCGGAAGCATCGCGAAGGTCGAGTTTCTCGTTAATGGCGATGTCGTCAGCACTCAAACGACGCCGCCATACAACGCAACCTGGCTTACCTATTTGCCCAACACTTACACCACCACCGCGAGGGCGACCGACGTCCGCGGCGCCAGCACTACTGCGATACCCGCCACGGTGCAGGTGGTCGGAGACCAAATCGCGGTCTCGCTGACTGCGCCGTCGGCCGACGCGCATTTCACCGCACCCGCAAACATCGTCTTGAGCGCAAACGCGATCCCCACGCTTCCGGGCGATACGATTACAAAGGTCGACTTCTACTACAACGCCAACACGCTCATCGGCAGTGCAGCGACTGCGCCCTATTCGGCGACCTGGACGAACGTCCCCGCGGGTAGTTACGTGCTGTTCGCCAAGGCAACTGGCAGTTTGGGCACGTTCGGGGCGTCGACGTCGATCCCGGTAACCGTGGCTTTATCGACGGCGACGATTAGCCTGACTGCCCCGGCGACCGGCGCGCAGTACCCGCTTGGACAACCGATCGTGCTGACGGCCCAAGCGTCGACCCCGGGCCACATCCTGGACCGCGTCGAGTTCTACGCGGACGGCACGCGCATTGGGTCGGTCACCTTGGCCAGCAACGTTTCGTCGGTTATCGCCAATCTAAATTGGACAAGCGCGACCGCCGGGGCTCATGTGCTCTCGGCCAAGGTATTCGCGACTGATGGAACGAACGCTACCTCGCCAACTGTAAGCATCACTGTCAGCGACTTGGCGGTCACCTTGGTAGAGCCTTTTCCAGGGCAGGTTTACCAGGCGCCGGGCGACATTCGCATCACCGCTTATCCAAGCGCGGCTGGAGGTGCGATCGCGCAGGTCGATTTCTACGGTGATGGTGTACGGCGCGGCAGCGCGGCCGCCGCGCCGTACAGTTTTCTGTGGTCAGGGGTCGCGACCGGTGCGCATACGGTCAGCGCGCAAGCGCGCGATGCCGGCGGATTGATAGTGAATGCTGCCTCCATCAGTGTGACCGTAGTCGCGGCGCCTACGTTGCAGGTCGATGCGGGTATCGACGGTAGCAGTGTCGCGGACGACAACGCTTCGATCAGCGGGACCGTCCAGGCACCGCAGAATTCGACGGTAACCGTCAACGGCCAGTCTGCCGCGCTCGACCAAAGCGGTCACTTCTTCGCTGACAACGTGCAGTTGCTTCCCGGTGCCAACACGATTACGTTCACCCTGAACACGCTGGACAGTGCGCCGATTGCGAAGACCCTGACGCTCAACAGCACCGCCGTTGCCCCGTTCACGGTGACCCTCGACAAACAAGAAGGGCTAGCCCCGTTTACGACGAATCTGACCATCGCCAATCGGGGCAACATTGCGTTTCAGCGGATTGAGGTCGATCTCAATGATGACGGCACTTCGGAACAAACCGTGACCAGCCTTACCGATGGCAAGACGTTCCAGACCGTTACGTACAGCAACGCCGGCACATATACGCTTCGAGTTACGGTTTACGACACGAGCAATGCAATTGTCTATCAAGCGAAGCGCAAGATTCGTGTCTATCTGCCGGTAGAGCTCGGACTGAAGGTTGTGAATGTATACAAGAGTATGGTGAATCGGCTGATCGCGAATGACCCAACTTCCGCGTTGCGCTACTTCACGGGCGACGCGCAAGCGAATTACGCTGAGGTATTTAGTGCTCTTGGTGCCTCGCTGACAACCGTCGCTTCGCAGGTGGGAACCTTAGTCGATGGCGTCGTTTCGGAAGACTTGACGGAATTGACCATCGTGCGTGACACGCCGAATGGCACGGCGGCATTTATGATTCATCTGATTCGTGGCGGAGACGGTATATGGCGAATAGAAAGCATGTAATTAGTCGGCCGCTGCTCACCGCCACGACATTGCTGGCCACACTGCTGATGGCCGGTTGCGACGCCGCCCCACCACCACCAATCCCGACCGAGAGTCGTGGGCGGATCATCGATGAGGAGACCGGAAAGGGCATTCCCGGTGCGCTTGTGGTCGGAAGGTACATGGGCAGCATCGCCTGGGCCGGTTCTTCGTGCGACCGCATCGAGAGCGCCACGTCGGACCAGGATGGCTGGTTCACGATTCCCAACGATTCGAATGGCAAATCGCCGTTCCTGGAGGCGTATCACCACGGTTACGCGCGTGGGAGCAATCCGCGCTACGCCGTTGGCCTCAGCGCCGAGCCGCCCAAATGGCAAGTCTGGGACCAGCGGAGGAACGTGAATGGCGATGCAGTCTCGCTCGTCAAGGAGCCGACGATCTACCGTACGGAACGGGAGGCGCTAGAGGCATCGCGGCAGTGGCGCGATGTGTATCTGCGTCCGTTCAAAGGCACGCGAGGGGAGCGGCTGATGTCCCTCCCGAGCGGAGCGGGTATCTGTGGCGGCGGCGCGCAGACCACTGCTGGACCCATCGAGTTTCTTGAGGCAATTCTTCAGGAGAAGATCGAGCTGGGTGCTTCGGAAAGCGACTTGCGTCACATGCGCAGCATTATCGAGGGCGCGCAACAGGCGACCGCGCGAGCTAAAGCACGGCTCGAGGCGACGAAGAAGTGAAGGCCACCGTCTCTGTTATGGGCTGCGGTCTTAGGCTGTTGGCGCTGGCAACCGCGATTATCCTTGGGCTGATGCCGGCCAGCAACGGATACGAGTTCTCGACGCACGCGGCGCTGACCCGCGAAGCCTACGTGCGGTGGACGACGGATCCCGCGAATTTGACTATCCTCGATCGCCTTGGACTGGCGACGAAGCAGAATTCACTCGGCTCCGTTTATGTCGATCTCAGTCCCAGATCGTTCGATGTGAACGAAAGGGTCGCGTCGCCACCTGGGCCAGGTGACACTTCCAACTTTGGCAGGAAGCACTTCGATGCTGCAAATGATAAGAGCACGTATAAGCCAGCGTTTGAATCAATGGCGGGCTGGCTGATGCTCGGCTCGGTCCGCGAGGACGATGTACTTTGGGATGCCGGTGCTTTGGAAAACACGCCGCAGGACGATCCCCAGGGTGCGTTCAACCGAGTCTACAATCACTTCTACGATCCGTATTTCGACCGTGCGCTAACACTCCCAGTCGAGTTAGGCTCGAAGGCACCCGTTTGGGCAGTGACCGGTCTGAATAAGGCTGGCGAGCACAGAAACCACTTCGCAGCCCTCGATGCCCGCGAGGCGATGTGGCGGGCATTGACGCTGAAGCAATACCCGTCCCCTGTTAGCGGAACGCTTGACGACCTCGCTTTTACACCCACCGCCAACCTCCGAACGCGTGAGGATTTGCGAGCGGCTTATTGGGCGACGACCTTCCGCGCGCTGGGTGACATCGTGCATCTGCTGCAGGACATGGCGCAGCCGCAGCATACGCGCAACGATCCGCACGCAGGCTTGGGCTGCAAAACCAACATCGACGACTGCCTCGCTGGACACGCGAGCTACTACGAAGGCTACATCGAGGCGCGGGCCACTGGAACCGCAGGTTTTCAGCTTCGGGAACGATTCTTCAAGACCTCGGACCCCAACGACATCGGGGAACAGGTCACTAAGCCTTTGCTGGACTTCCAAGGCGCGCCTCAATACGAGACGGTTAGATTCGCTAAGTTTGGTGATTTCTTCTCGACGGGTACCTTTAGTGACAGCTTGAATGCACAGGGTCTAGCCAACTACAGCAATCGAGGGTTCTACTCCGCAGGGACGAATATCAACCGCGGCCATCTGACACCCTACCTAGCACCCCCGCCGCTGGGCATTGGCGCCTCGCTCGGTGAGGTCGTGCTCGCGGATGGAACCGTGCAAAACGCGAATGCCAAGTCGGTTCCAGGCGCGCTTACGCTCGTCAAAGGCGGGGTCCCTGACAGCGTCTATCCGGACCGTGAAGACGGGCAGAGCATCGCCTTGTCAACCAAGGGCGTATTCGATCAGTTCATGAAGCCGCTTGGCAAGGCACACTACACGCTCAATCACTACAACTACGACGATCAAGCACGTTTGCTCATACCACGCGCAGTCGCTTACTCGGCGGGCCTGCTGGACTTCTTCTTCCGCGGCAAGATGGAAATCTCGCTCCCGGACGCGGGTGTCTACAGCGTCGTCGATCACTCCAAATTTGCACCACCCGCATCCCCCACCAATCTATTGTTCGACTTCAGAGGCTTCAGAACACTGCGTATGAGGCTCAAGAACACGACCGATGACATTACGCCGCCGCAATCATCGGCGGTCCAGCAGGATATGCCGAACGGCATGCTGGTCGCAGTGATGAAATTTCATCGCAACCTCTGCTATGACGACGCGCTTGACGGCGAGATCAGCAATCCGAACCAGGCGGCAGCGTGTCGGAGTGTTGGCGAAGAAATAGTCGTGTCGAACCCCCTCTCCGGTCAGAGTGTCCCTGTTGCGACGGCCGAGCAACCGAACGGCCCGGAGTTGACGTTCGTTTTTGAGCAGGAACTGCCGATCAATGCTTGGGACGTCGTATTGCAGATCGTGTATCGTGGCAAGCTTGGCACCGAGAACGATGCTGTCGCGGTGACGACTAGGAACATCTCGGAGCCAACCTTCATAACGACGTATAACGACACCGATCATTTGCTGCTGAATGGCAGCTGTTACACGCCCGAGGTGATTGCAGCCAGAACTGATCTGTGGAGTCAATTGGCGTCCCTTTGCAGGGATGATAACGCGCACAAAGTGGCGGCGTTTTGCGTGAACGTCCCGTTTGGCGTTACTTACACGACTAACCACCCGACACCGCCACTGGTCCTCGCCATGGACGCGCTTGGCGCCAGCGATCAGCGGATCGCACCGCGTCGATTCGCTCGCTTTGCGGTGTTGGGCGAGATGGCCAATCCGTTGCGCTTCGACGTAGACATCAACAGCCCGCCACTCATCCAGCCTAGCGGGTATCCGAAGCCTGATTCGTTTCCGCCAAATAACACGCAGGCGGACACGGCAAGCGCGGGCATCTTCAGTAAGCACCGTGGAATCAAGACCTGGGACGGAGGTATCTTTATTATCGATGGAACAAACGGAGCCGCTGTCGATTCGCCTTGCACCGAGGACCAGTACGATGCTCTCAAGGACGCAGAGCGCTACCCGACGAAGCTGAATATTGGGGGATGGGACGCCGTACACTGAGTCTTAGCACGAGCCTTGGAGTAGATCGACGGGACACGAACTTATTGACGACATTCGACGGTCGTTTTATGTTCGCTCTCTGGCGTGCAATCTCGCCTTACGCGGCTTGGTTAGAAGCGAGCGATTGCACCTGATTCTCGCAGTCTTGGGAGCTTCGTAACGTGATAGCAAATACGCAACGTTTCGTTGAGCCAACTTCTGTTTTCATCGTCGTAGCCGCGCTCGCGTTCTGGCACCTCGCCGCCTACGCCGCAAAAACCACCGACTGCACGAAGATCGGCATCTGCTACTGCGTCAACGACGATCTCAAGCCGACGATCACCTCCAAGGTCGACCGTTTCCGGCAATTGATCGCCGATCAACGGAAGGCCGGCAAGGTCGTCGGGTACCTGAGCGTTCCACTCACTTCGACCGGCGGCGGCAACTTCAACGTCAACAAGGAGGTCGCCGAGAACGCCAAGGCGGCCATCGAAAAGCGCTTCGGGTCGGACTTCATCTTCGTCCTAAATCCGGCGACGCTCGACGCCGACTTGCCCAAGGGCATGGGCGCGGACTACATGCTGATGTGGGCGACGCTGATCGAAGGCACCGACGGGCTCGGGGAGTTCGACTTCGTGTATTTCGCGGGGCCGCAGGATTTCGCCCGCTACTTCGGCTTCGACGGCAACGGTGATATGGGCAAGCTCGACGCGTACTTCGACAAGCGGGTGAAGTCCGATCCCGACTTCGAGAAGGCGGTGCAGAACGGCCTCACCAAGGCCGCGTTCCGCAAGTACTACGGGATACGCGTATCCGCGTCGGTGAGCCGCGGGGCACACGACGAATGGAACATCGTCCGCCTGGTCAACGAGCGCCGCCGCGCCGACAGCAAGCTGGGCACCGGCAACCAGATCCCGGTGCTGTTCGACGGGCACGGCGTCGACCCGGCCGATTCGGAGGCGCCGGTATCCGAAGGCTACGTGGGCAAGTGCGCACCGTAGCTTGACGATCGGCGTTCCGGTTGACGCCGCCGGCGCGCGTCGGGTACCGTCGGCAACTGCGTTCAATGAGACTGCGACCGGCGCTGACGGGATCGCGGCGACAACGTCCATCGGAGGATTCAGATGACCATCACCCGCCGCTTTCACTGGACCGCGCGCGCCGCCGCGTTGCTCGGGTTCGCGTTGTTCGCGCAATGTCTGGCGCTCCCCGCGCTCGCGGCCGACACGGTCAACGTCTATTCGATCTGGCCCGAGAACTGGGCGAAACCGATGTTCGAGGAATTCGAGAAAGCCACCGGCATCAAGGTCAACTTCGTGCGCTTCTCGTCCGGCGAGGCACTTGCCCGCATCATCGCGGAAAAGAACAATCCGCGCGTGGATGTGCTGTTCGGCGGCCCGGTCGAGACATTCGCCGCGGGCATCAACGAGGGCATCTTCGAGCCGTACAAGCCGCCGTCCTTCGCGGCGCTGCCGCCGCGCTTTCGCCAGGCGGACGGACAGTGGATCGCCATCGCCGACGATCCGCTCGTCTTCATGACCAACGACAAGTTCGTCAAGGAGAACAGCCTCAAAGCGCCGGCGTCGTGGAACGACCTGCTCGCGCCGCCGTACAAGAACATGTTGCAGATGGCCGACGCGCGCACGTCAGGTACTGCAGTCACGCGCATATTCTCGATCCTGGAAGTCAACGGCCGCGACGAGAACAAGGCCTTCGATTACATGAAAAAGCTGCGCCCCAACGTGCAGCTCTATACCAAGAGCGGCGGTGGCGGCACGCTGCCGGTCGGCCTGGGCCAGGCCGGAGGCGGAATCTTCTTCATCGTCGACGCACTGGACACCAAGGCGAAAGGCTACGAGGTCACGATCAGCTTTCCAAAGGAAGGCATCGGTACCGCCGCGGAAGGCATCGCGCTGATCAAGGGCGCGAAGAATCCCGAGCTGGGCAAGAAGCTCATCGACTGGGCCACGTCGCCGGCGATGCAGAACAACTTCGCCAAGTACAAGATCAACTTCGTGCCCGCGCATCCGGATGTCGTGCTCGAGCCCAGTCTCGCCGCTGTGCTGAAGGGTGCCAAGATCTTTCCGATCGACGCCGACTACGCGGGTGCGAACCGCAAACGCATCGTCGATCGCTGGGTGGCGGAAGTCCTGAACCCATAGCCACCGTTGCGTCGTGACGACCGCGACCGCTCGTCCGTCCGTGGGCGCGGTCACGCGCATGCGCGACGACCCGGCGGTTGCGGTGGCCGTCGTGGCGCTGTGGGTGCTACTCGGGTTATTTGTCGTCTATCCCATGGCGATGCTGCTTGGCCGGGTGCTCACCGACCACGGAGTGTTCACCACCGCCGGCCTCATGGCGGTGCTCACCGACAAGCACCAGATCCGCGCGTTCTGGAACAGCCTGCTGCTCGCGGTGCTGGTGGGAATCGCCGGAACCGTGCTGGGCTTCGTCTTCGCATTTACGGCATCGCGCGGCCGCCTGCCGCGCGGACTGATCAGCGCGATCGACGCCGCCGTATTGCTGCCGCTCGTGTCGCCGCCGTTCACCACCGCGATCGCGATGATCTTCTCGTTCGGACCGCGCGGTCTCATCACCTACGATCTGCTCGGGCTCAAAGGCGTCACCGTGTACGGGTTGACGAGCACGCTTTGCTCCGAAGTCATGACGTACTTTCCGATCGCCTATCTGACGCTGCGGCCGTTGCTCGCCGCGATCGATTCTAACGTCGAAGGCATGGCGCTTTCGCTCGGCGCGTCGCGCTGGCGAGTGTTCCGGACGGTCACGCTACCGCTGACGATCCCAGGGCTCGCCAATGCATTCCTGCTGTTGTTCGCGGCGTCGCTCGCGGATTTCGCAACGCCGTTGATTCTCGCCGGCAACAACTTTCCGGTGTTGCCGACGCAGGCGTTCCTGCAGATCACGGGCTTGTTCGACTTGCGCGGCGGCGCCGCGTTGTCGTTCGTGCTGCTCGTTCCCGCGCTCATGGTCTTCCTGCTGCAGCGCTACTGGGTGAGCCGCCGCTACTACGTCACCGTCACCGGCAAGGGGGCGGGGCAGACGCCGTTCGACAGCGTCTCGCCCGGCGCACGCATTGTGCTGCTGGCGGCGTGCGCGCTGGTGACGCTCGTCATCGTTTACTTCTATGCGCTGCTGCTGTACGCGTCCGTCGTTGTGGCGCTGGGCGCCAATCACACGCTGACGCTGCAGCACTATCGCGTCATCTTCACCGACGGATTGAAGGCAATCCGCGATACGCTGATCATCGCCGCCTTCGCCATGCCGCTGGGTGGGCTCTACGGCATCCTGCTGGGGTACCTGATCACAAAGAAATCATTCGTCGGCCGGCGCTCGATGGAACTGGTCTCGATGATCAACTATGCGTTGCCCGGGACAATCGTGGGCATCGCCTATCTCATCGCGTTCAACGATCCGCCGATCGAACTGGCAGGCACCGCGCTCATCATCATCGCCTGCTACATTTTCCGGTACGGGCCGACGGGCATCCGCGCGACGGTCGCATTGCTGCAACAGATCGACAAGAGCCTCGAGGAAGCCTCGCAGGGCCTCGGTGCGGGCAGTGGCACGACATTTCGCCGCGTGACGCTGCCCCTGATCATGCCCGCCTTCTTCGCCGGCCTCGGCGTCGTGTTCATCCGCTCGATGACGGCCATCAGCGCGACGATCTTTCTGGTCTCGATCAGCTGGACGCTGATCACCGTCAAAATACTGGAGAACATCACCGAGCTGTCGCTGGGACCCGCGGCGGCATTCTCGGTGCTCGTCGTCGTGATCGTATTTGTCGTCGTCGCCATCATCGGCCGCGTGCTGCAGTTGTTCCGCGCGCCCGGCGCTGTGTCGATGACGAGCATGCTCGGGGGATGAGCGCAGTGAACACGGGCGTCAAGATCGACGGCGTATCCAAACGCTTCACGCACCGCGTGAAGGGCGAGATCTACGCCGTGCGCGACGTCAGCCTCGACGTGCGACCCGGCGAGTTCCTTACCCTGCTGGGCCCGTCGGGTTGCGGCAAGACGACGACGTTACGCATGATCGCCGGCTTCGAAACCCCGGATGCCGGGCACATCCATCTTGGCGAGCGGGACGTGACCGAGCTGCCGGCGAACCGGCGCGATATCGGCTTCGTGTTTCAGAATTACGCCCTGTTTCCGCATCTGTCGGTGTTCGAAAACGTTGCCTACGGCCTGCGGGTGCGTGAAGTGGCCGGCGAAGACATCGGCAAGCGGGTCGGCGACGTCCTCGCGTTGGTGGGTCTCGCCGGATACGAACAGCAGTTCTCGGGTCAGCTCTCGGGCGGGGAACAGCAACGCGTCGCGCTGGCGCGTGCGATCGTGATCCGGCCCAGCGTCCTGCTCTTCGACGAGCCGCTGTCCAACCTCGATGCCAAGCTGCGCGTCCAGATGCGCCAGGAGATTCGCGACCTGCAGCGTCGCCTCGGCATCACCACCGTCTACGTGACGCACGATCAGGAAGAAGCGATGGCCGTGTCCGACCGCATCGCAGTGATGCAGCAGGGCCGTGTCGTGCAGGAAGGAACCGCCGAGGACCTGTACTACCGCCCATCATCGCAATTCGTCGCGCAGTTCGTCGGCCGCGTGAACCTGATCGCGGGACGCGTGTCAGAAATTGCTGCGGACACTGCAAGAGTTGAGGCGCTCGGGACGACGCTCGGCGTTCGCGCCACGTCCATGAGTCTCGCGCCGGGCGACTCGGTACAACTCGTCATCCGGCCTGAAACGATTGAAATCATGCGCGCCGAAAGCGGCCTTCTGGCGGCGACGGTCGAGTCGCGCACCTTCCTCGGTGAGAAGATCGAATACGTCGTGCGGTGTGATGGCGAAGCGTTGCAGGTCGTGCGCCATAGTTCTGGCCGCGGCGAGACCTTTCCCGTGGGCACGCAGGTATCGCTGCGCTTCGGAGAGAATGCGGTGACTCTTCTGGCGACGACGCCGACCGACAGTGATCGCGATGCATGATGCGTCCCGGGATCCCGTCCCAGTCCACCGCGCCCTGTGGCGGTTGCTGCTGCTCGCCGGTTTCTGTGCAACGTTGAGTGCTGCGGTGCGTGCCGACGCAGCCGGCGCTCCGCGCGAACTGCATGGCATGGCCGACACGTTTGCCGCGCCTGGCCTCGCCCTCGCCTGGGGTGTCCTGCGCGGCGCGAACGAGGCGACCACGACCGTCGTCGTCCGCATCGCCACCGATCCGGAGAAGTACGGCTGGATGGACGTCGTGGGCATCGACCCGTTCTCGAAGCAAGAGCAGTCACTGCGACCCGCGATGGCGAGCTACGGCATGTCATCGACGTGCGCGAGCCACGCGCACGGTTTGCGGATTTTCCGCGGACGGAGATTCGTCTGTATGACTCCGAAGCGGCAGTTCGATCGGGTGCGCCCGCGCTGACGGTGTTTTTTCTTGGCGTTCCTGACACGACCCCCGAGTTTGCGAGCGAGGAGAAGCTCGAGGCCTATCTTGTCGATCGCATTGCGCGCCTCCAAGCCGCCAAAAGCAAGTCGCCATGACGCGTGCCGAACTCGCCCTTCTGCTCGATCATTCGGTCCTCAAGCCTGAAGCGACCGAACGCGACATTCATGCCGGCGCGGACGTTGTGCGCGCTTGGCGCATCGGATTCTATTGCGTGCAGCCGTGCTGGGTGAAGGTGGCGACGGAAGCCGTCGGCGCCGGCGGCGCACGCGTCGTCAGCGTGATCGGCTTCCCGCACGGTTGTGACCGCCCCGAGGCGAAGATGCGAGCGGCCGAGATCGCCGCGGCCGAAGGCGCGAGCGAAATCGACATGGTGATGAACTTCGGCGCCCTGAAGAGCGGCCGCGCCGTGCTGGTGGCTGCTGAAATCGGGGCGATAGTCCGCGCCATGCAGAACATCCCGGTCAAAGTAATCCTCGAGACCGCGGTGCTCTCCGCCGACGAAAAGCAGCTCGCCTGTCGACTGGCCTGCGATGCCGGCGCCGCGTTCGTCAAGACATCGACCGGCTTTCACCCGAGCGGTGGCGCGACCGTCGCCGACGTGCGCCTCATGCGCGCGACGGTCGGTCCGGCGGTCGGCGTCAAGGCATCGGGTGGAATTCGCAGCCACGTCGACGCGCGCGCGATGCTCGATGCCGGAGCGAACCGCATCGGGACGTCCGCGAGCGCACCGATTCTCGAACACTGGGAGGAGTAGTTGCTGCGGTCGACGAGTGTCCACATAATGCACCCTGCTGCGGACGCCCATTCATCGAAAGAAACCTTAATGAGTCATTTCCATTGTGTTGTCTGGATCGATCACCGCGAAGCGCACGTCATCGAATTCAACCCCGATGACGCCGAGGCGAGCGTCATCCACCCGAAGTCGAGGCACGAGCACCTGCATCACAAGCAACACGCTGTCGGTTCAGGCCGGGCACCGGAAGATCATGCTTACTACCAGGGCATCGCCGACGCGATCAAGGATGCCGGCGAAATCCTGATTGTCGGCCCGTCCACCGCTAAGCTGGTATTGTTCAAACACCTGCAGGCACACGCACCGGCAGTCGCCGCGCGTGTCGTGAGCGTCGAAACGGTGGATCACCCCACCGATGGTCAACTGCTGAAATTTGCGCGCCACCACTTTGCCGCCGACGATCGGATGCGTTCCCAGACCTGACCGGACGCGCGATCGTATGGGGTACCGATCATAACGGCGTTAAGCACGCGCGAGCGTTACGGCGCCGTGGCGCAGTTGCTTCACTGGGCGACGGCGATTCTCGTCGTCGCGGCGTTCACGTACGGTCCCGGCGGGTCGGAGCAAAGGGTTTACTCCCTAGCCAAAGACTTCGACCGCCAGATCCACGAAACGCTGGGCATCAGCGTGTTCGCCATAACGCTGTTGCGACTGGTCTGGCGCGCATTCGACGCGCCGCCGGACGATCCACCCATGCCGCAGTGGATGAGAGTGACGTCGAAGGTCGTTCACGCAGCGCTTTACATCCTTTTGCTGGCGGTGCCGCTTACGGCGATTTCCGGCGCCTGGCTCGAGGGTCATCCGGTGACGTTCCTCGGAAACATTCGCGTCGAGCCGCTGCTGCCGGAGGCCCATGCGGTCGGCAGTGCGATTGCGTCAATTCATACCTGGCTCGGCGACACCATCCTGTGGGTCGCGGGTCTGCACGCGGTCGCGGCGTTGTATCATCATTTCCTGTTACGGGATCGCGTGCTGCGATCCATGATGCCGGGGTGATCGAGCGACACAGTTCTCCAAACGGAGTCGGCAGTCTGCGCACAATCAACTGCATTTGCCTGCCATGGGTCCAACCTATACTCGGTGTCGCCCTGCGCAAAGGTACTCCAGAGCGATGCGCTCTGGACGCGAATATTCACGTTGTAGACCACTGACTGCGGTGCTATCGTCGCATCGGGTGTCGCTCTCCCCAACGTGAGCCTGTGGATGTACCGCCGGGGGTGTGATCTGGCAGTCGCGTCAACATTCGATGCGCCGTCTCACCTTTATCGGCCTGCGTCTCAGTTTTTCTTGAGTTGCGACGAGCGCACTCACAGCGAACAGCGACCATTCTCCGACAACCCATTCGTAAGGGTCGTGGACTTCGATAAACGCAAAGGAGATTGAAATGGCCTTCAACGTAAAACACTATGGCTGGGTCCGCGACATACCGGACCAACGTGACCACTTGTATGCGGCGCCCATGACAAAGGCGCCGCTTCCCGCGAGTGTCGACCTTCGCGGTCAATGTCCGCCGGTCTACGACCAGGGACAGCTTGGCAGCTGCACTGGCAACGGAATTGCGGCCGCCGTGCAATTTGATCGAATGAAACAAAAGCTGACACCGGATTTCGCCCCCGCGCGCCTCTTTATCTACTATAACGAGCGGGTGATCGAGCATACGGTGAATTCCGATAGTGGTGCCCAAATCCGCGACGGAATAAAGTCCGTTGCACAACTGGGCGTTTGCTCAGAGAGCGAATGGCCGTATGACATCAAGAAGTTTGCCGACAAACCCTCGCCCAACTGTTACACGGATGCGCTCAAATATACGGCGGTGCAATATCAGAAGTTAGTACAGAACATCAATCAGATGAAGGGTTGCCTCGCGTCCGGCTATCCCATCGTATTTGGTTTCACGGTTTACGACAGTTTCGAGGGCCCGCAAGTGGCGAAATCCGGAACAGTTCCTATGCCGGCGCCTTCGGAAAAAGTGCTTGGTGGGCACTGCGTCGTTGCGGTTGGTTATGACGACTCGCAGCAGCGCTTCATCGTGCGCAATTCGTGGGGCACCGGCTGGGGAATGCATGGTTATTTCACCATGCCCTATGCCTACCTGGGCGACGCGAACCTTGCTTCCGATTTTTGGACCATCCGTGTCGTCGCACATTAATGCAATCGCGTAATTCTTAGAGCGTCGCTGCGGACATCAAGGCAGCCCGTATTTTGCTTGCGAGCCGCGTATGGATCGCATACTTCTTGGGGCTGTTTTTGCGATGGGGACGACGCTCTTGTCAGGCCGGTCTAGACGTTGATTGCATGCATCGGTTAGTGGGGAAAAGATATTGCTCGAGGTGTCGCTCACGCAAGAGGATAAAGGCAAGTCTGTGACCATGAGTCCAGGCGATAGCCTGCACATAACGCTGAACGAAAACCCCAGCACCGGCTTTCGATGGACCGTAGAGGGGGCCGACAACGACGCTCTGGAGTTGCTGAGTTCGGATTACGTTCCGGCTACGCGCCCTGTGCCTGGTGGCAGCGGCCAGCATGTCTGGCGCTTCAAAGCCAAGAATCCCGGCGACGTTCGACTCTTGCTGAAACACTCGCGGCCATGGGAAGGGGAGAAATCCATGCCTCTTGAGTTCACGATTCACGTCAAGAGGTAGGGCCCGGGCGCGATACGGCTCTGGAGACCATCGCTGGGTTTCGGTAGACTTCAAAGCTGTCCAGCGTGCCTGGGCCTTCATCTGTCGGAGTGGCAGGGGGTGCAAAAGTGCTACCGGTCCTTTTGTTAAACCCGGAGCCGTGAACGTGCCCTGGAAAATACTGATCGCGCTTGGCGTAGTCGCCGCGCGCCGCTGGCGTGTCGTCGGCGCTGAACTGTGCATTGTCGTAGTAGTGTTGGCACTCCTCGGCGCGCCGCGTATTGCGGTCGCACAGGCGTCAGCGAAAACCTATCGGATCGGCTGGCTCGACCACGGCAGTCCGCCGTCCGGCGCCAACCGAGACGCTGGGGACTTTCAGCAGGGTTTGCGCGACGCCGGCTATGTCGACGGAAAGAACGTCGTGGTCGAGTACCGATACGCAGGCGGCAATGTAGAACGGCTTGCCGGGCTTGCGGCAGAACTGGTTCGTCTGCCGGTCAATGTCATCGTGACATCCGGTGAGCCAGCGGCTCTTGCAGCCATGCGCGCGACAAACTCGATCCCTATCGTGATGACCGAGATCGGGATGGATCCTGTCAAGGCTGGACTCGTGGCGAGTCTGGCGCGGCCAGGGGGAAACGTCACGGGCTTGGCTTCTCTCAGCAACGAGTTGTGGCAGAAACGGCTGCCGCTGCTGCGGGAGTTTGCACCCAAGGCCTCGCGCGTGGCTGTCCTCTGGAATCCGGCGAATCCAGGCAACGTGGACTGTGTCGCGGAGATCAAAGCAGCCGCCCCCGCGCTCGGAATGCAGGTCCGTTATCTCGAAGTGGGCAGCGCCAGCGCGTTGGAGGGCGCGTTCGCCGGTGTGGCCAAGGAACCTGTCGATGCGCTCGTCACCTGTCTGGACAGCGTGACCCTCGAGCACGCAGGACCCATCGCGGACTTCGCGTCGAAGCGTCGCCTGCCGACACTGATGCCGGTAAAGGAGTACGTACAGGCCGGAGGGCTCGTGTCGCTGGGGGCGAAACTTTCCGATCAGCGCCGACGGGCAGCCTCCTACGTGGACAGGATCCTGAAGGGTACCAAGCCAGCCGACCTTCCGATCGAGCGTCCCACACTTTTCGAGTTGGTCGTCAACCTGACGACCGCGAAGTCCATCGGCATTGCAGTTCCTGCATCGTTCATGGTACTGGCGGACGAACTCATTGAATAGGCGGATAGTTATGTGCGCTTTGACGTCACGATTCTTGTCTTGGGGCACCGCTGTGCGGCTAGCGACAAAACCGCCGCTCGCGCTTTCCGTCCTGCTGTGGGCGTCGCTCGCCATGGCCCAGAGCAACCTTGGAGAGCTGCTCGACGCTGGCGCCAGGAAACTGACTCCGGAGGAGTTCAGACAAGAGGTGGTTCAACATCTGATCGTTGGGAAAACGGCGTCAGGGGGAACCCTCGAAGTCATGTATACACCCAACGGCATGGTGCAGGGCGTAGGGTCCTATGCAGCAGGATATTGGCTGTTGACGCCGGTTTCGGGCAATTGGACGATTGACGAGAACGACAGAGTCTGCACGAGCATGCGGATAGGCGCGCCGGGTGGAGGAGGGGCCGGAGTCGGGGCGACTCTTCCCTCTCGCTGTCAGTTGTGGTTCAAGCTCGCCGAGCAGTATTTCCTATCCGATTCCGATTCGGATCGCAGGGCACGGGTGCTCAGTCGCACCCTGAAGCAATAACTCGTTTCGAAAAGTCTTGACGCGGCATGTATGCTGGTTGCGTCAATTCTGTCCCATATTGAAAAACGCCCGCCGTCCCCGCACGCGCTCCCACGCGCGATCAGCAACGAAAAAACGGCGGCTGACGCCGCCGTCTCTTCCGTGAGACAAGCCCTTTCGCATTTATTGTGTCTTGCGCCTCCAACCCGCCCACAGGCTAGCCAAGCCGTTGCCTTGCAGGCTCCGGCACCGCAGCAACCGCGTCAAACAACAAAGAAACCGGAGCAGCGCGGAAATTTAACGCAAGCACCGTCGTGGCACTGGTTACCGGCTCGCCATACCCCGAAAGCAACAATCGTGCAGGACAAATCATTTCATCAACAAAACAATCATCAAGACGCGACAGGGCGCAGCAGCGCAGTACCTTCTTGCGCTGGTTGTAAGATTTTTCGACGTGCCGCCGGACTGCCGGTGCCCGTCAGCGCTTCCCCAGATTGAAAAACTCCCGCCGTCCCCGCATGCCGCCCACCCGCGCAATCAGAAGCTTCAGATGGTCGGGATCGTCGACGAAATTCAGCCGCTCGCTGTTCACGATCAATAGTGGTGCTTCTTCGTAGGCGTAGAAGTATCGGCTATAGGCGTCGGCAAGCCGCGCCAGGTAATGCTCGGAAATCTTGCGCTCGTAGCCCACGCCACGCTTGTGCACCCGCTCGATCAGCGTCATGACCGGCGCCTGCAGATAGATCACCAGATCCGGCGTCGGCGTCTGAGGCTTCAGGTGCGAATACACCTTGTCATAGAGTGCGAATTCGTCGTCGGAGAGGTTGAGACGCGCGAACAATGGATCCTTGTCGAGCAGGAAATCGGCGACGGTCTGCCCGCGGAACATGTCGAGCTGGGTCAGTCCACGAATCTGGTCGACGCGCTGGAACAGGAAGTTGAGCTGCGTCGGGAGCGCAAAGCGCCGCATGTCTTCGTAGAAGCGCTCCAGGAACGGGTTGTCCTCCGGCGCTTCCAGCAGCGAGTCGGCGCCCAGGTGCTGCGCAAGCGCGCGCGCCAGGCTGGTCTTGCCCGCGCCGATAGGCCCTTCGACGACGACGTAGTGCTGCTTCTCCAGGTTCATCGCGACCAGGCCCTAGCGCCACGCATGGCGGCGGGTGGGGGCGATCCGCTGATCACGCACGGTGCGCAGAAGCGGACGTAGCGCGCCGTGGCCGGGAACGCTCGCGGTCGGCGCGATGTCGCGCAGCGGTCTCAGCACGAACGCGCGCTGATGCATGCGCGGGTGCGGCAGCGCCAGTCCGGATTGACGCAGCCGCCGCCGGCCATACAGCAACAGGTCCAGATCGAGCGTGCGGGGCGCGTTGCGCGTCACGCGCTGGCGCCGATGCCGGCGCTCGATCGCGTGCATGCGCGCCAGAAGGCTGCGTGGCGACAGACGCGTGCACACGGCCGCCACCGCGTTGACGTAGTCGGACTGCGGCTCGCTCGTGCCGATGGGCGCGCTCACGTAGTTGGGCGATGTGGCCACGACGCGCGATCGCGGCAACCGCGCCAGTTCCGCGATCGCGCGCGCAACGTGCCGGCGCGGGTGCTCGAGATTGCTGCCCAGGCCAATGTACGCCAGCGCTACCATCACGAGTCGCCGGCAGGCGTTGCCGGTTCGTTGGTGGCGCCGCCGGAGCTGTCGCCGGCGCCTCGCTTGCGGCCTCGGCTGCGCGGCCGGCGTTTTTTCTTCGGCGCGACGTCCGGCCGCAATAACTGGTCGCGATCGGCCTGTTCGGCGTGCTGGAAACTCTCCCACCAATCGCCCAAGTCCGCGAGCTCGCCTTCCATCTCACCGCTGTCGCAGCGCAAGCGAAGGAAGTCGTATCCCGCCCGAAAACGGGGATGCTCCAGCAAACGGAACGGCCGTTGTCCCGCGCGCTGCTCGAAACGCGGCTGCAGCGCCCAGATTTCCTTGATCGCGGCTTCGAAACGGCGCGGAATCGCCAGGCGCTGTGCCTGCTGCTCCAGTACCTTGTCCATTGCCTCGAACAGCGCGGGCATGGGGCGTTCGCCGCGCGCCCTAGCGGCGGTCCAGCTCGCCAGCACCTCATGCCAGAGCAACGTCGCGAACAGGAATGCCGGCGTGACGGACTTGCCATCGCGCACGCGCGCGTCGGTGTTGGCGAGCGCCAGCTCGATGAAGCGCTGGCCGAGCGGCTGCTCGACGATGACGTCGAGCAGCGGCAGTACGCCGTGGTGCAGGCCGTGGGCGCGCAGGCTCTTCACCGATTCCAGCGCGTGGCCGGACAACAGGAGCTTTTCCATCTCGTCGAACATTCGCGCGAGCGGGACGTTCTGGAGCAGCGGCGCGAGTTCCGGTATCGGCGCCGCCGTTTTCTTCTCGATCGCGAGTCCGAGCTTGGCGGCGAGCCGCGCCGCGCGCAACATGCGCACGGGGTCCTCCCGATAGCGCGTGACGGGATCGCCGATCAGGCGCATGCGGCGGGCCCGTACGTCGGGTACGCCGCCCACGTAGTCCCAGACCTCCTCTGTCACCGGGTCGAAGTAGAGGGCGTTGCAAGTGAAGTCGCGGCGCAGCGCGTCCTCGGCCTGCGAGCCGAACACGTTGTCCGACAGGAGGCGGCCGTGCTCGTCGGACGCATCGTCGCCGGTCTGCCGAGCGCGAAAAGTCGACACTTCGATCGTTTCCGGGCCGGCGAGCACGTTGACCAGGCGGAAGCGTCGGCCAATGATGAAAGCGCGCCGAAACAGCGGCTTGACCTGTTCCGGCGTGGCGTCGGTGGCGATGTCGAAGTCCTTGGGCGCAATGCCGAGCAGCAAGTCGCGCACGGCGCCACCGACGACAAAGGCCCTGAAGCCAGCTTGCTGGAGCTTGCGGGTGACGTCCTGCGCGCCGCGCGAAATCTGGCTTCTGCGGACCGGGTGCGTGCCGGGACCGTAAATGCGAGGTTCGGTCGAGCTCTTGCCGGGAAGCAGCCGCGCGATCAGGCGTCGAATCATCGAACAGAGGTGAGTTGCACTGCGGGCGCGCTTGGGTTGGGCGCCGCCTTTCGGTGCATGGGACGGCTAAGGAGGTCAGCGACGCCCTTGAATCATAGCATGGCAACGTGGCGGCCCGAGGCGGAATCGCGGATAATCAACGGTTCCCGTCGTCGTCCCCTCGCCGCATCCAGGAGAATTCATGCCCGCCTATGAGCACGTCACGGTCCCGGTCGGGGGCCAGAAGATTACTGTCAACAAGGATTTCAGCATCAATGTTCCCGACCAGCCGATCATTCCTTACATCGAGGGCGATGGTACCGGATTGGACATCACGCCGGTCATGCTCAAGGTGGTCGATGCGGCGGTGGCCAAGGCGTACGGCGGCAAACGCAAGATTCACTGGATGGAAGTCTACGCCGGCGAAAAATCGACCAAGGTGTACGGCGCCGACGTGTGGTTGCCCGACGAAACGCTGGCCATCGTCAAGGACTATGTAGTTTCGATCAAAGGGCCGCTGACCACGCCGGTGGGCGGAGGGATCCGCAGTCTCAACGTCGCGTTGCGGCAGCAGCTCGACCTCTATGTATGCCTGCGTCCGGTTCAGTATTTCGCCGGCGTGCCGAGCCCGGTCAAGGCGCCCGAGAAGATCAATATGGTCATCTTCCGCGAGAATTCGGAGGACATCTACGCCGGCATCGAGTGGGCGGCGGAGTCCGACGGTGCCAAGAAGCTCGTCAATTTCCTGATCAAGGAAATGGGCGTGAAAAAGATCCGCTTCCCGGCGACGTCGGGCATCGGCATCAAGCCGGTGTCGATCGAGGGTACCGCGCGCCTGATGCGCAAAGCTGTGCAGTACGCGATCGACAACGATCGCCGGTCAGTGACCATCGTGCACAAAGGCAACATCATGAAGTTCACCGAAGGGGGCTTCCGCGACTGGGCATACGAGTTGGCCCAGAAGGAATTCGGGGCGCAGCCGATCGACGGCGGCCCGTGGTGCAAGTTCAAGAATCCGAAGACCGGGCGCGAGATCATCATCAAGGACGTGATCGCCGATGCCTTCCTGCAGCAGATCCTGCTGCGGCCCGACGAGTACGACGTCATCGCCACGCTCAACCTCAACGGCGACTATATCTCCGACGCGCTTGCGGCGCAGGTCGGCGGCATCGGCATTGCGCCGGGCGCGAATATGTCGGACACCGTGGCGATGTTCGAAGCCACGCATGGGACGGCGCCCAAATACGCGGGCAAGGACTACGTTAACCCGGGTTCTGAAATCCTCTCCGCCGAAATGATGCTCGTCCACATGGGCTGGAAAGAGGCCGCCGCGCTGGTGGTCAAGAGCCTCGAAAAGGCGATCGCGGACAAAGTTGTGACCTACGACTTTGCGCGACTGATGGAAGGTGCCAAACAGGTCTCCTGCTCCGGCTTCGGGCAGGCCATGATCGAGAGGATGTAAAGCAGTCAGTGCTCCCCGCGAAAGCGGGCGCGAGTTGTGGGCTTGTAAAAACTACATGGCTCCCGGCTCGCGCAGCAGTCGCGGGTCTGCGGCGGCGATGGCCATATCGGTCGCCGGTTCCGAAAGCTAAAACCCGCCTCGCGGCGGGTTTTGCTTTTTGCACTCGGGCGTCTAAGCGTCAGGCGGCCTGAAAGTGCCGTTCCTCGGCATCGTTGAACCACCTGCCGTTGGCGATGCCTTAGTGCTACTTCCTTCCAAAATTGACGATAATGAGGTTTGGACCGCAAGTGCTACCGTTGGCGGCCGGCGTGAGTGTCATGTGCGACGCATCGATCAGGCGATCGCGTTGCAGCCAAACACGAGATTGTTGCGCGCGGTCCCCGGGTGACGTCAAGTCCGAGCGCTCAAACGGGCGCGACACTTGATAATTTTGTTGCAATCATCACATAGGGATTACGGGTGGCAGGTTCTCCAGGTCGGGGCGCGGGAATTCACGAGCGCGAAGGCAACGTTCTCGAAGTCGAGAAGACCAAGCTCAAACCCCCGCCTCTCTACAAGGTTATTTTGCTCAACGACGACTACACGCCGATGGACTTTGTCGTCGTGGTGTTGCAGACTGTGTTTGCCATGAGCCGTGAGAAAGCGACGCAAGTGATGTTGCAGGTGCATCGCGAAGGTATGGGTGTTTGCGGAACATACACGCGCGAGATTGCCACCGCGAAAGTTGATCAGGTGCTGGATTTTGCGCGACGACATCAGCACCCGCTGCAGTGTACGATGGAGGAGACGTAAGGTTGGTGCGGCAGGCGCGCCGCCGTGGCGACGCCGCTGCAATTGAAGCCGGGACGAATCATGATTGCGCAGGAACTCGAAGTTTCCCTCCACATGGCTTTTGTCGAGGCCCGGCAGAAGCAGCATGAGTTCATCACCGTCGAGCACCTGTTGCTCGCGATGCTCGACAATCCGTCGGCAGCCGAGGTCTTGAAGGCATGCGGCGTCGACCTCGACGAGCTGCGTGGCGTGCTGACGGACTTCATCAATGAGCACACTCCGCGCCTTTCACCACACTCGGACGCGGACACCCAGCCGACCCAGGGTTTCCAGCGCGTCATCCAGCGCGCCATACTGCACGTGCAGTCATCCGGCAAGAAGGAAGTCACCGGCGCCAACGTACTGGTCGCGATTTTCGGCGAGAAGGAATCGCACGCTGTGTATTTCCTCAACCAGCGCGGCGTCACTCGTCTGGATGTCGTGAACTATATCGCTCACGGCATCACGAAGAAGGAACAACAGAAGCCGGACAAGTCCGACGCTGCGAAGGAAGAAGGCGATGGCGAGCCGCAGGCCGCGGGTGCGCTCGACGCGTACACGATGGACCTGAACCACATGGCCAAGACCGGCAAGACGGATCCGCTCATCGGCCGCGAGCACGAACTCGAGCGCGTGATTCAGGTGCTGTGCCGTCGCCGCAAGAACAATCCGCTACTCGTTGGCGAGGCGGGTGTCGGCAAGACGGCCATCGCTGAAGGGCTTGCACGGAAGATCATCGAGGGTGAAGTGCCGGAGCTGCTCAAGGACTTCACCGTCTACTCGCTCGACATGGGTGCGTTGCTGGCCGGCACCAAGTACCGGGGCGACTTCGAGCAACGGCTGAAAGCGGTGCTGAAGCAACTGACCGAGAACCCGAAATCGATCCTGTTCATCGATGAGATTCACACCATCATCGGCGCTGGCGCGGCATCGGGTGGCACGCTCGACGCCTCGAATCTGCTCAAGCCCGCGCTCAACACCGGTGCGCTGAAGTGCATCGGCGCAACCACCTATACCGAATATCGCGTCATCTTCGAGAAGGATCACGCGCTGTCGCGGCGCTTCCAGAAGATCGACGTGCCTGAACCGTCCATCGCCGAAACCATCGAGATCCTCAAGGGGCTGAAGACGCGCTTCGAGGAGCACCACGGCGTGAAGTACGCGCCGGCGGCGCTGACGACCGCGGCCGAGCTCTCGGCACGTTTCATCAACGACCGGCATCTGCCGGACAAGGCGATCGACGTCATCGACGAAGCCGGTGCGGCGCAGAAGATACTGCCCAAATCGAAGCAGAAGAAGATCATCAACAAGACAGAGATCGAGGAAATCGTGGCCAAGATCGCGCGCATTCCGGCGCGAAGCGTCACCTCCGACGACCGCAATTCGCTGAAGACCCTCGACCGCGATCTGAAGAACGTCGTGTTCGGCCAGAATCAGGCGATCGATGCGCTGGTGTCGGCCATCCGCATGGCGCGCTCCGGACTCGGCAATCCGCGCAAGCCGATCGGCAATTTCCTGTTCTCGGGTCCGACCGGCGTCGGCAAGACCGAGGTCGCGCGCCAGCTCGCGTACTGCATGGGCGTCGAGTTGCTGCGCTTCGACATGTCCGAATACATGGAGCGCCATGCCGTGTCGCGGTTGATCGGCGCGCCGCCGGGCTATATCGGCTTCGACCAGGGTGGCCAGCTTACGGAATCGATCACCAAGCATCCGTACAGCGTTCTGTTGCTCGATGAGATCGAGAAGGCGCACCCGGACATCTTCAACATACTGCTGCAGGTGATGGACCACGGGACGCTGACCGACAACAACGGCCGCAAGGCTGACTTCCGCAATGTCATCATCATCATGACGACCAACGCGGGCGCCGACGTGCTGTCGAAGGGTTCGATCGGCTTCACCCCGAGCAAGCAGGCAGGCGACGAAATGGAATCGATCAAGCGCATGTTCACGCCGGAGTTTCGCAACCGGCTGGACGCGACCATTTCGTTCGCGTCGCTCGACCACGACGTCATCCTGCGCGTTGTCGACAAGTTCCTGCTCGAGCTGGAAGGCCAACTCCAGGAGAAGAAGGTCGAGGCGTCCTTCACACCCGCGCTCAAGGAATACCTGGCGAAGAAAGGCTTCGATCCGCAGATGGGCGCGCGTCCGATGTCGCGCCTGATCCAGGACACCATCCGCAAGGCGCTCGCCGAGGAGCTGCTCTTCGGCAAGCTGGTCAGCGGCGGCAAGGTCACCATCGGACTGGACCAGGACGACAAGATCAAGCTCGAGTTCGACGAGACCAAAGAGGCCGAGCCGGTCGTGTGATCGTTTGGATTGGTTCCAAACAGAAACGGGAGCCCACGGGCTCCCGTTTTGCTGGTGCGCGGCCCATAATCATTTCGGTCTGGAGGTGCGATGGAAGATTACATACTGCGTGTCGCCATGACCATCGCCCTGGCAAGCGCGAGCGTTGCGGCGGCGGCCGATCAGTTGTCCGGCCGCGATATTGCCGCCAATTGCGCGAGCTGTCATGGCACCGACGGCCGCAGCCGCGGCAAGATGCCCAGCCTTGCCGGGCGCGACAAAACCGAAATCGTTCTGTACGTCGGCGAATTTCGCGACGGCAAGCGTCCATCGACAGTGATGCAACAGCTTGCCAAGGGTTATACCGACGCGCAGATCGAAGCCGCCGCAACATACTTCGCCGCGCAAAGGGCGAACTAGGAATCTGCCGATGCGCTACGCACGGCGTGAGTTTCTGAAGGCAGGGTCAGCGACGCTCGCCGTGGCGGCGCTGGGCGGTGCGGGCGCCCCGGCCGGAAGCGCGAAAGTCGTGATCGTCGGCGGCGGGTATGGCGGTGCGACGGCGGCCAAGTATGTGCGCATGTGGAGCGATCGCAAGATCGACGTCACGCTGGTCGAACGCGACAGCGCGTTCATCTCGTGCCCAATGTCGAACCTCGTGATTGGCGGCAGTCGGCAAATCGGCGATATCACGGTCGCCTACGACGGACTCGACAAGTGGGGTGTGCGCCGGATCCGCGACGAGGCTCTGGCCATCGACCCCGTCGCCCGTACGCTCAAGCTCGCGGGGGGAACGACACTTCCGTACGACCGCCTGATCCTCTCGCCGGGAGTCGATTTCATCTGGAGCGAAATCCCATCGCTCGATAACGCCGAAGCGCAGGGCCGTGTGCTGCATGCCTGGAAGGCCGGGCCACAGACGGTCGCGCTGCGCACGCAACTCGAGGCGATGCCCGATGGTGGTCTGTTCGCGATTCACATTCCCAGGTCACCGTACCGCTGTCCTCCGGCACCCTACGAGCGCGCGTGCCAGGCGGCATTCTACTTTCAGAACCGCAAACCGAAATCCAGGGTTCTCATCCTCGACACCAACGAGGAAGTGCAATCGAAAAAGAACCTGTTCCTGGCGGCGTGGGAGGGTCGCTACAAAGGCTACGTCGAATACCGTCCCAACAGCACGCTCGTCGATGTCGATGTGGCCACGCTCACCGCCAAGCTGGACTTCGAAAGCGTCAAGGCCGACGTGCTCAACGTCATCCCGCCCCAATACGCTGGCGCCATCGCGCGACCGCTCGGCATGGCCAACGCCAACAGTCGCTTTTGCCAGGTCGATTTCCTGACCTATGAATCGACGGCGCAGAAGTACATTCACATCCTGGGCGACGCCATCCAGGTCGCGCCGCTGATGCCGAAGTCCGGACACATGGCCAATCAGCAGGGCAAGGTCTGCGCTGCGGCGGTCGTCGCGCTCCTTGGCGGACAGGAGGTCAACGCGGCGCCGATCATCGCCAACGCCTGCTACAGCTACATCAACGACAAGGAGGTTGTGCACATCGCGTCGGTGCACGCCTACGACCAAGAGAAAAAGACCATGCTCGTCGTCCCCGGCAGCGGCGGCTTGTCGCCTGCGCCCAGCGCCGAAGAAGGCCTCTATGCGGAGGCCTGGGCGCGAAACATCTGGGCTGACATGCTTGAATGAGCCGGACAGCGGTCGGCTCGTTCGTGGCGCTTGCCCAGATGCTCTCGCCCAAAACACGCGTTGCGCGTGTACGACAGACACGTAATTGGTGCGGCACGCTGCTGCTATCCATGTGTAGGTCACAACACATTGATACATAATAGTAAAATGTCGTATTGCGACGCGACAATTTCTGTTGTCAGAGCGCAGCAATTTTGCTAATGTCACAAATGAAACAGGCGTCTGCCAGCAACCAGAATGGCAAACGCTTGCAGGGCCTGGGTTCCTCTGTCTACCCCATCCATGCCCGCCCGACCGGTCGAACGATCTTCACCGGTATGTGCTGTGAAGAGCACGCGGCTGAAGTCCGCGCGCAATTCACGCGCGGTTGCAACTCGCGCGATGCGGGCGGCACCGCAGACCAGGTTCCGGGTCGCGCCGATGGCGCGATGCTGGTTTGGCCACGACGCAAAACGATGGGATAAACGATGAACTACGATCTGGAAGCGGCAAGACTGAAAAAAGACTGGGCTGAGAATTCCCGTTGGAAGGGCATCAAGCGCGGTTATAACGCGGAGCAAGTCGTCCGGTTGCGTGGCTCGGTCCATATCGAGCACACCCTCGCGCGGCGCGGCGCGGAGAAACTCTGGAAGCTCGTCAACGAGCAGCCGTTCGTCAATTCGCTCGGCGCGATGACAGGCAACCAGGCGATGCAGCAGGTCAAGGCCGGCCTGAAGGCGATCTATCTATCGGGCTGGCAGGTGGCCGCCGACGCCAACGTCGCCGGTGAAATGTATCCGGACCAGTCGCTGTATCCGATCAACTCGGTGCCGATGGTTGTGAAGCGGATCAACAACACCTTCGCCCGCGCCGACCAGATTCAGCACATGGAAGGCAGCGGCGACATCGACTTCTTCGCGCCGATCGTCGCCGACGCGGAAGCCGGTTTCGGCGGGGTGCTGAACGCATTCGAACTGATGAAGGCGATGGTCGAGGCCGGCGCCGCGGGAGTGCACTTCGAAGACCAGCTTGCCGCAGTTAAGAAATGCGGCCACATGGGCGGCAAGGTCCTCGTGCCGACCCGCGAAGCAGTCGAGAAGCTGATCGCGGCGCGACTGGCCGCCGATTGCATGGGCGTGCCGACGGTGCTGCTGGCGCGCACGGACGCCGAAGCAGCGGACCTTGTCACGTCCGACGTCGACGACAACGACAAGCCATTTTGCACGGGCGAGCGCACGGTGGAGGGTTTCTTCAAGACCAGGAACGGCCTTGACCAGGCCGTATCGCGCGGCCTGGCCTATGCACCCTACGCGGACTTGCTCTGGTGCGAAACCGGAAAGCCCGATCTCGAGTTCGCAAAAGCGTTCGCCGATGCAATCCACGCCAAGTTCCCGGGCAAGATGCTCGCCTACAACTGCTCGCCGTCGTTCAACTGGAAAAAGAACCTGGACGACTCGACGGTTGCGAAGTTCCAACGCGAGCTGGGCGCAATGGGCTACAAATTCCAATTCATCACGCTCGCCGGCTTCCACAGCCTCAACTACAGCATGTTCAATCTGGCGCATGGTTATGCCAACAACCAGATGACGGCGTTCGTCGAGCTGCAGGAAGCGGAGTTCGCTGCGGTCTCGAAGGGCTTCACCGCGGTCAAGCATCAGCGCGAAGTCGGCACCAGCTACTTCGACGCCGTGACGCAGACCATCCAGGGCGGCCAGTCTTCGACAACAGCGCTCAAGGGCTCGACCGAGGACGAGCAGTTCTTCGAAAAGCCGCAGGCGGAATTGTCGATCATGAACGCGTAAGCAAGCGACCGACCTGTCTGAAGCCGACGGCGCGACATCCGCAAGGGTGCCGCGCCGTTTGCTTTACGGACCCCCTTCGCCCGAGCCGCCTTCCCGCCGCGTGTCGAGCGTCTGCCACACCTCGCCGCGGACACTGTCCACCCAGGCCCGGTGTCCAGCGCTCTGCAACTGCCACAGTGGATAGAAGCGCGATCGGCTCGCGGGGGATGGATCCCATACCAACCGCGCGTCGGTGTCTGGTCCGAAGCCTGCGCGTTGGATCGCCTCGTCTGCAGTGAGCAACGCGTGTCGCTCGCGTCCCGGCAACCGCGCCGCCTCGATCACCTCTCCCGAGACTGCATCGACGGCGGCGATGGCGGATGCCTTATCTGACGGACCGAACACGACGAGGATGAAGTCGTGCGCCCCCTCGCGCATTCGCCCGACCGACCAACCCCTCGCCGGCTCTTCCGCTTCGAGCCCGAGCGCGGTCCGGGCGCGTGCGATCGCCGCATCGACCGAGCCGGCGTTGCAGCCCGCTCATGGCGCAGACCAGTCCGTCAAAGGCCGCCCTGATCGTTGTTCAGGGACGTAAACACCGCCCCGTCGAAAACCCGCACGTAGAGAGAGTGGGTGCCCAGCGAGATCATGCGGAATGGATAGAACGGAGAGAGCGACTCGCGGCACGGTCGCCAGACGAGGGCGGAATGCACGGAGAGTCCCTGCGGCCGCACCAGCAGACGCCCCGCGTCCCCGGGGAGTTCGAATTGTCGGCCGAGCACGAGCTCCGTGGCTTTGGCGGATTCAGCGAAGCCAAATAACGACGCTGCCGGATCGCGTACGGCCATCGTCTGCTGATAGTCGCCGAAGCGCGCGTCGACACCAACGGCGGCGCGCAGCTTCCCTTGCTGATCCAGAGTCGGCACGATCCAGTAAAAGCTGTCCAGGCGGTCAAGGCGCTGAACCAGAAGCGGCTCCGCGGTGCGAACTGCGCCGAACACCTGTGACCACACGGGATGGGACAGCAGGCCGGCACCGCGCAAGATGTCAGGTAGCTCCTCGCGGACGAGTCCCGGCGTCGAGGATGTGTTTTCCGTCGAAGCGTCGCTCGCGCTCGGGCGAGGTTTGGCCTGGCTCGGCTGGCGAGTCCGATGGATCCGGATCGCAGACCGCCACGTATTTGCCGAGCCATTGCGCGCCGAACGTGTTGGGCGTCAGGTAGTCCGCTTGCCATGTGGCGTAGGAGACATTGATGTCGGCGATTCCGCGGTTGCCCCCGCTGCCGCAAACGTCTCCGTCAGTATGCGGTGGTGGACCTGGAAGCGCGGGCACTGGCGGCCACGGATTGTTCAGATCGAAACTGGAGATGGTGTACGAGTTGTCGAACGCGGTCGCCGGTGCTGCACTCGCTGTATAACCCCGAACGACTGCCCAGTGATTGCCGTTGAAAACGAGCGCGACAGGGGCGCATTGATAGTGATGGATTGCCCAGCAGATGGTGCGGGTGATCGGATCCTCGGTATCGGTCGAGTCGAGCGTGAAGTGCTTGGAGGACTGCCGGTTGTTCAGTGTCCAGCAGAGGCCGTCGGGCGGCGAGGACCAGGCGCTCGCCTCGACGGTGTGATTGTGGTTGTCGTTGTAGAGATCCGCCTGGGGTAACAGTGGCTGACCGATTGCACGCAACACCATCTGCGCGCAGGCGGCGCCGCAATAGAAGTCCGTGTCCTGCTGGTGGTAGGGTACGTCCAGGTGTTCATGCATCGGGCGCTCCTTCCCGGCCCGCCGCGGTCAGCGGCGCGGGGCTGTGATCTGCGGCGTCGGGCGCATGGACCGTATCCGGCCAGTTTCGCGCTGGGTCTTCAACTTCCGTAGCACAACGCTCTCGTATAAGCTGACGCTGTCGGCATCGAATATATCGCGCGGTCGAAGCCTTGGGGAGCTTAGCACGCCCGATGGCTCGAGCTCACACACGCATTTCGCACCGAGCGACTCAACCCTTGAGCGGCGAGTGAATCATCGCTACTAATTACCAAGGCCTATGGTGGGCAGCGGGCGGCGCAGAATCGGGCTGGGGGATCAATTTCGCTCACCAGGGCGATGTCATCTTCGCAACCTGGTTCACCTACAACGTCAACGGTAAGGCCTGGTGGCTCACCATGACCGCCAACAAGACCGCGGACGGCATCTACAGCGGGCAGTTGATCCGCACCAACGGGGCGCCGTTCAGCGCGTACGCGCCGCCCGTGACGCCGACCGTGGTGGGCTCCGGCACGCTCACGTTCACCAGCGCAACGACCGGGACATTTGCCTATTCGGTGAACGATGGTGCGAACGCGGCCGCGCAGACCAAGGCAATCGTGCTGCAAACATTCGGTCCAGTGCCGACGTGCATATGGGGCGCCCAATCGGACCTGACCTTGGCGACGAACTACCAGGACCTCTGGTGGGCGAGCGGGGGCAGCGAATCCGGGTGGGGGGTGAACCTGACGCAGCAAGGCACGATCATTTTCGCGACCTGGTTTACCTACGACGCAGCCGGCAACCCCTTGTGGCTATCGGCGACCGCACCGCAAACAGCGACGAACACGTTCAGCGGGACGCTGTACCTTACCGGTGGCCCGGCGTTCAACTCGGTGCCATTCGATCCGAACCAGGTGACGACGACGCCGGTGGGCATGGCGACGTTCAGGTTCAGCAACGGCAACGCAGGGGTATTCACCTACATCGTCGACTTCGGTGACGGCGTCAACAAGGCGACGCAGAGCAAGGCCATCACGCGACAGGTGTTTCGCGCACCTGGGACGGTGTGCCAATAGTGCGGACAGCTCGGTTGATGCTCAGATTCGTGGCCTGATCCGCAGCACATCCTGCGCCGTCTGCTCATACGCGTGTGCGAGCTGTAGCACCGCCAGGTCGGCGCGAGGGCGCCCGATGAGCTGCATGCCCATCGGCAGGCCAGCCGCGTTGAAGCCCACCGGTACGCTGATGCACGGTAACCCCGCGAACGTGGCGTAGATCGTGACCTCCATCCAGCGATGATAGGTATCCATCTCGCGGCCGGCGATGGAGGTCGGCCACCGTTGCGATGCATCGAACGGCCATACCTGTGCCGTTGGCAAAGCCAGGACCTCGCAGCGCTGCAGGAGTGCAAGTACTTGCTGATAGAAAGCGCTGCGCTGGACGCTTGCCTCGAGGACTTTCGAGCCGCTCAAGTTCGCAGCCTGGTCATATTCCCACAGTGCCTCCGGTTTGATGAGTGCACGGTTTTGTGGGTGCGCAAGGTGGGGCGCGATGCGCGCCGCAACCAGCCAGCGCCGCCAGATCAACCACGCCCGCCAAACGGCTTCGGGTGCAAAGCCGGGCTGCATCGGCTCGACCGCGCACCCCAGAGTCTCCAGGCGACGCAAGCCCTCCTCACACGTGTCGAGAATGCCAGGCTCCATCGGCAGATGGCCTGACAGATCGCCAAGCCAGCCGACGCGAACACTGTTACCGCCGAAATCGCGCAGCGATTGCGCGAATCGCTCGCCACCGCTCAGAGACAGCGGGGCGCGCGGATCATAGCCAGCCTGCACTTCGAGCAACAACGCGACGTCCTCTACCGAGCGGCCCATGGGACCCTCCGTGCCCAGTTGCGAGACCCAGACGTCCTGCGCGGGCCACATGGGCACTCGTCCTTGACTCGGACGCAGGCCGAACACGTTGTTCCACGCCGCCGGGTTGCGCAGGCTGCCCATGAAATCGCTGCCGTCGGCCACCGCGAGCATGCGTGTGGCCAATGCGACCGCCGCGCCGCCGCTGCTGCCGCCGGCAGACTTCGAGGGATCGTAGGCATTGCGCGTTACACCGAACACTTCGTTGAAGGTGTGCGAGCCCAGGCCAAACTCGGGGGTGTTGGTCTTCCCGATGACGATGCAGCCAGCGGCCTTCATCCGCTGCACCATCAGACCGTCCTGCTTGGGGATGAAATTGCGCAACACCGGCGAGCCGAGCGTCGTGCGGATGCCGGCGGTCTGGGCCACGTCTTTGATCGCCTGCGGCATTCCGTGCATCCAACCGATTGGCCCGCCCGGCGTTGTTCCTTGCTTTAACTGCACATCGCGTTCATCCGCCTCGCGCAGCAACTCATCACCGTCGCGCAGGCTGACGATCGCGTTGTGCAGTGGATTTACGGCCTCGATGCGGGCGAGCGTTGCTTGCATCACTTCCCGACACGAAACCTGACGCGTCCGGATCGCGACGGAAAGGGCGTGTGCGGGGAGGTCGGTGAGGTCCATCGCAAACCCGAAGCTGGCGTTGATTATCGAGGGAGGATCATGCAGCGCGAGTTCCCGGGCGTCATCGATTCCTCACGGGATGGTTACGTCGGAACAAGTGATTTTCACGTCTCGGTGGCGGCGCCCAAACTGGAGACTGGTAGTATCCCATCTCGCTCAACGCTGTGACGCTTTCGCGCATTCCATTCGTCGACTCCATAGGGACGCTCTGTGCTATTCGAACCGGGTCGGCATGAGCCGCTGCTCGACACGGAGTGGGACACCGCGCGAGCCAATGAGGCGATTCGGGCTGTTGCTGCGGACTTGGAGGAGACTCTCGGTTCGGGTATCGTCTGGCCTGTACACCCGCGTCGATGGAGAGGAAGAACCTCAGACGGGGAACAAGAGCCTTTATCGGGTGCGTCGGGCGCGCTGATGGGCGATGTGGTACCTGGAGCGGGAAGGCGCGGTCGGATTCCGCATCAAGCCGTCCGATCTGATCGGACGTGTCTACCAGTCCTATCTCGCCGAGCCGGACACTGGCGAGGTCGTACCTTCGTACTACCTCGGCGAAGCAGGCATCCTGCTTGTGCTTTGGCGCCTCACGCGGTCGCACGAGGCGGCTGACAGACTCTTCGCGTCCATCGAACGAAACATCCCGAATCCGACCAACGAAGCGCTTTGGGCTGCGCCCGGCACCATGGTCGGGGCGTGGCACATGTTTGAGTGGACCGGCGAGCGTCGCTGGCACGATCTGTTTCTCAAGAATGCAGAACGACTCTGGGAGACCTGGCGACCCAGTGAAAACGCTCCCTGCCATCTATGACCGGATCTCTACGGGAGCATCGTGCAGCTTCTGGGTGCAGGTCACGGATTCGCGGGCAACGTCTATCCCCTGCTTCGCGGCGCTGCCCTGCTCGCCGCCGAACGGCGCGAAGTGCTGTACGACCGTTGTGTAGAAACGCTGCGTACCACTGCCATGTTCGAAGGCGACAGTGCCAACTGGCCACCAGGCGTCGGCGCTCCGCGGCCTGGCCGAACGAAAGTGCTCGTGCAGTGGTGCCACGGGGCGCCGGGCATTGTGACCGGGCTGGCGGATTTTCCGCTGCAAAGGTCGGTCGAGTTGGACGCGATACTGGTCAAGGCCGGCAACACCGTGTGGCAGGCTGGCCCGCTGGAAAAAGGATATGGCATGTGTCACTGCACCGCGGGCAACGGCTACGCTCTTCTGAAGCTGCATCGACGTACCGGTGATCCGATATGGCTGGAGCGCGCACGATCATTTGCGATGCACGCGATCGCACAGCGGGAACGAATGCGGCAGCAGTACGGGCGCGGACGCTACACGCTGTGGACGGGCGATCCAGGCCTCGCGGTCTACATCTGGCATTGGTTGAAGGGTTCAGGTGGCATGCCCGGACTCGACATCCTCGACTGAATGTCGCGTTTGGGCATGATCGGCGATGGATATAATCGGCGACTCAGGCGGGCCTTGACAGGGTAATATTGCCGACGCATCAAGAGCAAAGCGCAACCGTAGGGCAGTGGTTGGCCCGGTCCAAAACTATCGTCCGGCGAAGCGCATGGCGCTGCTGCCGAGTGGATATCAAGATGAACCTGAGCTCACGATTTTCAGCGCCTGTCGCCGTCGCGTTGTGTCTGCTCGCCGGTTGCGCGAGCGCCCCGCAGAGTGGCATTGAACGAGGCGCCGCCGACGTCAAGGTCTATCAATCCGACAAACTCAGCCCGAGTCAATATGAAGTCGTGCGCCGCGTTTGGGTGGATTCCTGGCGCTCTGCTTTTCTGGTGCCGACCTATCCCAGCGAGGCCGAGGGAATCGCCGCTCTGCAGACTGAGGCGGCCCGCGTCGGCGCAGATGGACTGATCAACGTCATCTGCCTGGATCAGGGGCGCTCGAAATGGTCCCAGAACCCAGGGCCCGCTGTCCTGTGCTACGGTAACGCGATCCGCGTGCGATCGACCCAAGGATAGTCGCTGCGATCGCGCAACCGATGCGCGCGCTCGGTGAGTCGCGCGCCGTGCGATAGCCTCATCCGCCGACGGATGGTGGCGGCCGCAACGCATCAAAATCCTACGCCGGGATCGTGTCTCGACTCCGTGCGTACAGAGCGTTCATCGAGTGCGATAAACGTCTGCATGCAGAATATCCTGATTGGATTGTCGCCTGCAATATGTAGTCCGCAAACTGTGACAGCAATTGTGCGGGCGCCGGATGACGGATCCCACCGCCGTCAAATCTGGCTATCGGGTCGCGTCAGTCGCGGGCGTTGAACGAGATGCAGCGGACATTTCTGTTGGGGCCGACTCAAAGTTCTCACGCAGTAGAATGAGGAGGTGGCTGCACCTTCGTTGCGTCTGTTCTTCGCGCTCTGGCCCGATGTTGCCGTGCGCGCGGCGCTCGATTCGCTTGCGCGCGACGTCGCCATCGAGACCGGGGGACGCGCGGTTGTGGCAGACAATCTCCATCTCACGCTGGCATTCCTTGGCGAGCGTCCGGCCGCGATGGTGCCCCAGCTCTGTGAAAGTGTCTCTGCAATCAGCGTCTCGCCGTTCCTGATGCGTCTCGATGACATCGGGTGCTGGCGCAAGGCCGGCATCGCGTGGCTGGCCGCGGGCGAGCCCCCCGCCCAGATGCTCGCATTGCAGGAATGCGTGGTGCGGGCGCTGGCGACAGTGCAAATCGTCATCGACGCACGCCCGTTCGTGGGACACGTCACGCTGGCACGCCGCATCAAATCCGGCGTTGCCCGCCAACTCGCGCCGCCCATCGAATGGAGCGCGGACTCGTTTGCCCTGGTTGCCTCGACGCTCGACCCCAAAGGCGCACGCTATCGAGTGCTCGCGACCTGGCCTTCGGAAACGTCCGTTGATGGCGCGGCGGCGCGTCTGACGGGTGCATTGCGCGACCGCGGCGGCGGCCTATAATCCGCAACCACGTGTTGCGGCCACTATCGCGCTCGGCCCAGCACTCTCGTCGATCCGCCTGGGAATCACGATCATGGGATGTCTGCTCAAGCAGGGAGGGATTCACACGAGAATACGCATCGGCGCCGTCCTGTTAGCTGCAGGCGAGGGCCGACGCATGGGTGGTGTGGCCAAGCCGCTTATCACGTTACAGGGCGTACCTCTGATCAGCAGGCATCTGGTCGCTTTGAGCGGCGCCGGCATCGACGAGGTCGTCGTCGTCACCGGTTACGCGCGGAATGCGATCGAGGAACAAGTGCGAAGCTACGTCGTAACGCTTGCCCACAACGAGGCACATGCCGACGGACAGCAGGGCTCGGTGCGCGTGGGGCTGGCAGCGTTGAACGGGCCCTTCGATGCAGTCATCATCGTGCTCGCCGATCAGCCATTGATAGGGGCCGGCGACTTGACCGAGTTGATCGGCGCATTCAAGAAGCGACCCTCGGGCCACATCGTCGTACCTGTTGTGGGCGGACAGCGTGGCAACCCGATCGTGATGGACGATCACGCGCGGA
Source organism: uncultured beta proteobacterium (assembly GCA_963829375.1). GTDB lineage: Bacteria > Pseudomonadota > Gammaproteobacteria > Burkholderiales > Casimicrobiaceae > PALSA-1003. Next base: position 170,193 of record CAWHIS010000023.1, read on the forward strand.
CCCGCATTCTGGCCAGCGACGCGAACCTCGGCTGCCGCCATTTGATCGAGCATGAGCCCGAGCTCGTGCATGCGTACGCGACGGCAAACACCCGCTTCATTACCGATCTCGACACGATCGACGATCTGCAGCACCTTGCGCAACGGACAGGTTGGCGGCTCGAACTCCCGGCATTGGAACCGACTCAGTAGCCGCATCAGCCCCGAAGAAGAAAACAGCTTGTTTTGTTGCAGTGCATTGCGCCAGTATCTGCGCTCGAACAATAACCCTGGAGGACGGATCGATGATTCCCTGCGACTTCGAATATCACGCCCCCAAGTCCATCCCCGACGCGCTCGTCCTGCTCAAGCAATTCGGTGATGAGGCAAAGCTGCTCGCCGGCGGCCACAGCTTGTTGCCGATGATGAAAATGCGTTTCGCACAGCCGGGCCAGTTGATCGATCTCGGCAAGATTCCGGAACTCAAAGGAATACGCGAGGAGGACGGCACCATCCACATCGGGGCGATGACGACGGAAAACGAGCTGATCTGGTCGAAGCTCCTCCAGGCGAAGTGTCCATTGCTGATCGAGGGCGCACGGCTCATCTCCGATCCTCAGGTGCGCTACAAGGGCACGATCGGCGGCGATATCTCGCATGGCGACCCGGGCAACGATCATCCGGCGCTGATGCTCGCCCTGGGTGCGTCGTTCGTGTTGCGTTCAGCGGCGGGAGAGCGTGTCGTTCCGGCTGATGGATTCTTCGTCGGCACCTACGATACGCTGTTGAGGCCCGACGAAATCATGACCGAGATCCGGATCCCGGTCCCTGCGGCGGGCACGGGCTACTGCTACGCCAAACTCAAGCGCAAGGTCGGTGATTTCGCCACTGCGGCCGCCGCCGTCGTGTTACGCATGAAGGACGGCGTCGTCGGCGATGTTGCCATCGCTCTGACCAATGTCGCCCCCACGCCGCTCAAGGCGCGTGCGGCCGAGGATTCGCTGCGCGGCAAGGCCTTGACCGACGCATCGATCGCAGCTGCGGCCGACCTCGCAATGAGCATCTGCGATCCGGCCGTGGATCAGCGTGGGGACGCGGAATACAAGACCGCGATGGCAGGGGAAATGACGCAGCGCGCGTTGCGCGCAGCGCTTTCCCGCAGCCGCTGAATCGACCTCGAGGAGACGAACATGGCGAAGAAGCAAGCGGTGTCGTTCAAGCTCAACGGCAAGGCGGTCGACGTGCTCGTCGAGCCGCGCGAACTGCTGATCCACACGCTGCGCGAAAAGTTGCTGCACACGGGGCCGCACATCGGGTGCGAAACGTCCCACTGCGGCGCATGCACGGTCGACCTCGACGGCATGTCGGTCAAGTCGTGCACGATGTTGACGGTGCAGTGCCAGGACGGCGAGGTGCTGACGATCGAAGGCTTCGAGCAGGGCGGGGCGCTGCATGCGCTGCAGGAGGGATTCACCGAGCAGCACGGCTTGCAATGCGGATATTGCACGCCGGGCATGATCACCCGCGCCTATCGGCTGCTCAAGGAAAACCCCAATCCTTCGGAGGAAGAAATCCGCTACTGGATGGCCGGCAATCTGTGTCGCTGCACGGGCTACCAGAACATCGTCAAGGCCGTGCAGCACGCGGCGAAAAAACTTGCGGCGACGCCCGCCTGAATAATCCGACAATAGCGGAGAGAATTCATCATGCCTGATTCAACGGAAACACTCGAGCGTGAAGCCAAGCTGCAGGGGATGGGCAGTTCCCGACTGCGCAAGGAAGATGCCCGCTTTATCCGCGGCAGGGGAGCGTACGTCGACGACATCAAGCTGCCCGGCATGCTGTTCGGTGCGATGGTGCGCAGCCCGTACGCGCACGCCCGAATCAAGGCAATCGACAAGACCAAGGCGCTGGCGGTCCCGGGGGTCGTGGCTGTCCTGACCGCCGATGACCTGAAACCGGTCAAGCTGCATTGGATGCCCACGCTCGGCGGCGACGTTCAGGCCGTGCTGGCGGATGGAAAAGTCTGCTTCCAGATGCAGGAAGTCGCGATGGTGATCGCCAGCGATCGCTACAGTGCCGCCGACGGCGCAGCGCAAGTGGAGGTCGACTACGAGGAGCTGCCGGCGATTGTCGATCCGCACAAGTCGATGGCGCCCGACGCACCGATCATTCGCGAAGACATCGCCGACAAGGACAACGTCGGTCACGGCAAGCGCACGCATCCCAATCACATCTTCACCTGGGAAGCGGGCGACAAGGCGGCCACCGATGCGGTGTTTGCCAACGCCGAAGTGACCGTCAAGGAAGAGATCCTGAACCCGCGCGTGCATCCATGTCCGCTGGAAACCTGCGGTTGCGTGGCGTCCTTCGACAAGGCGACAGGGCAGTTGACGGTCTACATGACGTCGCAGGCGCCGCATCTCGTCCGCACGGTGGTGGCGATGCTGTCCGGCATTCCCGAAAGCAAGATCCGGATCATCGGCGGCGACATCGGCGGCGGATTTGGCAACAAGGTTCCGGTCTATCCTGGCTATGTCGTCGCGATCGTCGCGTCGATCGTGACCGGCGTGCCGATCAAATGGATCGAATCGCGCATCGACAACATTTCCACGACCGGATTCGCCCGCGACTATCACGGCATCGGCGAGCTCGCGGCCGACAAGGACGGTCGCATCAAGGCGCTGCGCTTCACGGCACTCGCCGATCACGGCGCGTTCAACTCACACGTGTCCGCCACCAAGCTGCCGGCAGGATTGTTCAGCATCTGCACCGGCTCCTACGCCATCCCAAGGGCCTACTGCCGGGTTGACGCGGTCTACACCAACAAGGCGCCCGGCGGCGTCGCTTATCGCTGCTCATTGCGCGTCACCGAGGCGGTCTACCTGATCGAACGCATGATCGACGTGCTCGCGCAGAAGCTCAAGATGGACAAGGCGGAGATCCGCCGGCGCAACTTCGTCAAGGCCGAGCAATTCCCGTACACCACGGCGTTCGGATGGACGCTCGACAGTGGTGCCTATCACGCTGCGTTGGACAAGGTGCTGAAGGCGGTCGACTACGACGGACTGCGCAAGGAGCAAGCCGAAAAGCGCGCCAAGGGCGAGTTGATGGGCATCGGAGTCTGTACGTTCACCGAAATTGTCGGCGCCGGCCCTACCAAGGTCTGCGACATCCTCGGCATTGGCCTCTTCGACAGCTGCGATATTCGTGTCAATCCCACGGGCAGCGCGATCGCCCGGCTGGGCACGATGAGCCAGGGACAGGGCCACGCGACGACGTACGCGCAGATCATCGCCACCGAGCTTGGCCTGTCATCGGACGAGATCCAGATCGAGGAAGGCGACACCGATAAAGCTCCTTACGGCGCGGGCACCTGGGGTTCGCGGTCGACGCCTGTGGGCGGTGCTGCCGCAGCGGTGGCGGCGCGCAAGATCCGGGCGAAGGCGCAAAAGATCGCGGCGCACCTGCTGGAGGTCGGCGAGGCCGATCTCGAATGGGAGGTCGATCGATTCAAGGTCAAGGGCAATCCGAGGCAGGCCAAGACCATGAAAGAGATTGCGATGGCGGCGCACACGAGCAATTTGCCGGATGGGATGGAGAAGGGGCTCGATGCCACCGAGTATTACGATCCCCCCAACATGACGTTCCCCTTCGGTGCGTACGTCTGCGTCGTCGATGTCGATCGCTTGACCGGCGAGACCAAGGTCCGTCGCTTCTATGCGCTGGACGATTGCGGCACGCGGATCAACCCGATGATCATTGAAGGACAGATACACGGCGGCCTGACGGAGGCCTTTGCCGTCGCGTTCGGGCAAGCGATTCCTTTCGACGAGAACGGCAACCATCTCGGCAACAGCCTCATGGATTACTTCCTGCCGACAGCCATGGAGACGCCGCATTGGGAAACCGATCACACCGTCACGCCGTCGCCGCATCATCCGATCGGTGCCAAGGGGGTTGCGGAATCACCGCACGTCGGCGGCATCCCGTGCTTCAGCAATGCAGTGGTGGACGCCTTTGCGCATCTGGGCGTGACGCACATGGACATGCCGCATACGGCGTATCGCGTTTGGCAGCAATGCAAGGCGCTCGGCATCAACAAAAGGTAACGTCCGACAAAACAACATGAAGGTCGAGCTCGAGAAATCGTTTCCGATGCCGGCCTCGGCCGATGTCGCCTGGGAATTCCTGCAGGATATCGAAGCGGTGGCCGAGTGCATGCCCGGCGCGAAGATCTCGGAGCGCTTGGCCGACAGCCGCTACAAGGGAACGGTCACGGTGCGGGTCGGCCCCGCGACGATGTCCTTCCGTGGCGACGTCGAAGTGCGCGATGTCGATGCCGCACTGCACTCGTTGCGGCTTCTCGGCAAAGGCACTGACAGCACGGGCAGCTCGGGAGCTTCCATGGATCTGGCCGCGCGCGTCGAAGCCGTGACATCGGACTCGAGCAATCTGGTCGGCAAGAGCGAAGTGACGATGAGCGGGAGAGCGGCCGCGTTCGGCGGCCGGATGATGACATCGGTCGCCGAGCAGATCCTGAAGCAGTTCGCCGACAACTTCGCGACGCGGGTGGCCGCGCTCGCGGCGCAGCGGACCGAGGCTGCAGCGGCAACGCGAGGCGCAGCGGCGGCGAGCCCGGATTCGCCCGCAGATGCCGCACCCGCATCGGCCCCGGCGAGCCACGAACTGAACGGCCTCGCGCTGATATGGGGTGTGTTGAAGGCTTGGTTGCGCGGCCTGTTCCACAAGAGGACCGTGTGAGTTCGCCAAGGATGAACGAGGTCGTCGAGCTGCAGAGCCAGTTGCAAAGCGCGGGCTACATCGCCGAACGCCCTCTTGCGGCGGCACTGCTGCTCATGCTCGACCTCCGCCGCCCGCTGCTGCTGGAGGGCGACGCCGGCGTCGGCAAGACCGAGGTTGCGAAGGCGCTCGCTGCAGTACGCAACACGAGGCTCATCCGTCTGCAATGCTACGAGGGGCTCGACGTCCACGCGGCAATGTACGAGTGGAACTATCAGAGGCAGCTGCTGGCGATCAAGCTTCTTGACCACGACGAGCGCTCGGTCGTCCTCAAAGAGCAGGACATCTTTTCAGAGCGCTATCTGCTCAAGCGTCCGTTGCTCGAGGCTATCAGTTGTGCGGAGCCCCCGGTACTCCTGATCGACGAGGTCGATCGTGCCGACGAGGCGTTCGAGGCGTATCTGCTCGAGTTGTTGTCCGATTTTCAGATCTCGATTCCGGAATTGGGCACGGTGCGTGCCGTATCGCGCCCGCTTGTGGTCATCACCTCCAATGGGACACGCGAGCTGTCCGACGCTCTTCGCCGCCGATGTCTCTATCAATATATCGACTATCCCGCCTTCGAGAAGGAACTGGCGATTGTCGAGATCCGGGTGCCGGAAGCGGCGGGGCGGCTCGCGCAGCAGCTGGTCGATTTTGTGCAGCGTGTGCGGCAAATGGACCTGCAAAAAAAACCGGGCATTGCTGAAACGCTGGACTGGACGGCAGCGCTGCTGCGCCTGGGCATTGCGACGATCGATGACAACGGTGCGGAGCGCATCCTCGAAACGCTGAGCGCTCTCATCAAGACTCGGGCCGACCGAGCCGGGTTTACGCGAGAGGTCGTCGCCCGCATTGCGGCATCATGCTGATCGTCGCGTCGCCACCAACCGACCACCCGGGAAGCGTTCTGCGGGCGCGCCTGACCGGGTTTGCCGGTTTCCTGCGCGCCAATGGCTACGCGGTCGGGGGCGCCGATGCGACACGCGTGCTCGAAACGGCGGGACGCGTCGGTATTCTCGATAGCGACATTCTGCGCTGGAGTCTCAAGGCACTCTTGTGCGGCCGCGGCGACGAGTGGCGGCGATTCGATGCGCTGTTCAATGCTTACTTCATGCCGCCGAACAAGAAGGTCATTGCCGAGACTTCCGACAAAAAGTCGGGCCCGCGCGAGTGGGGCGGCACGATGGATGACAGTGACAACCCGCTTCCGCTTGCCCGCGAAGGTCGCGATGGGGCCGGCGATGACGACGACCCTCCCGACCGGCATGGTGCAAGCCGCCTGGAATCGCTGGCGTCCACCGATTTCCGCGACCTCGACCGCGCCGACCAGGTTCGCGACATCGAAGCACTCATGCGCCTGTTCGCACGACGTTTGAAGCACCTGCAACTGCGCCGCGAAGCGCGCTTCGATCGCGGCCGGCGCCTCGATCTGCAGGGGACCATCCGGAAGAGCGTCGCCAGCGGCGGTACGCCCATTCGGCTCGCTTGGAAGGATCGTCGCCGCGTGCGGCCGCGGCTCGTCCTGTTGCTCGACGTCAGCCGGTCGATGAGTCCGTACAGCTTCTTTTACCTCCGCCTCGCGCGTGCGCTCTGTGCCGAACTCGCGGACGTTCATTGCCTCATCTTTCACACGCGCATTACTGCCATCGGCGACGCGCTGCGCGATCCCGATCCGTGGCGAGCGCAGGAACGCCTGCACCTGCTGGCCGCCGGTTGGGGCGGCGGCACGAGAATCGGTGAGTGCGTGCAGGATTTCAATCGTCGACACGCGCCCCGACTCGTGCATGCGCGTACCGCGGTGATTCTCGTCAGCGACGGCTACGACACCGGAGAGCCGGAGCTCCTGGGCACGGCACTCGGCGATTTGCGACGTCGGGCACGCCGTATCGTCTGGCTCAATCCACTCTTGAATCTGCCGGACTTCACGCCGGTGAGCCGCGGCATGCAAGCCGCGTTGCCGCACCTCGACTGTTTCGCGCCCGGGGCTGACCTTGCCGGCATCCGGCGCATCCTGCCCGATCTGATCGACGCGCTGCGATGACGGCCGACAAAGTTCTCGAAATGGCGCGCGAGTTGAACGATCGTCGCGAGCCTTATGCGCTTATCACGGTCGTCCGGGCCGTTGCACCGACTTCCGCGTACATCGGTGCGCAGGCCATCATCCTTGCGGACGGGACGTTGCACGGCTGGATCGGCGGAGGGTGCGCCAAGGATGTGGTGATTGGCGCCGCGCGCAATGCCATTGCCCTTGGCGAACCCAAGCTCGTGCGCATTTCCAACGACCGCCTTCAACCCGAGGACGACGTCGAGCAGTACACGATGTCCTGCGCGAGCAACGGCACGATCGAACTTTTCATTCAGCCCTACAGCCCCCGCAGCGCTTTGTGCGTGCTGGGCAGCACCCCCGCAGCCGACGAGGCGCGGTTCCTTGCCGAACGGCTGAGAATTCGTCTCACCGATACTCCCGACGAAGCGCCCGTCGTGCTGGTCGCGACGCAAGGACAAGGCGATGAAGACGCGCTCGAACGCGCACTGAAGAGCCGAGCAATGCACGTGCTGATGATCGCAAGCCGGCGCAAGACCGAAAAATTGCGTGACGCCATGCGCGTGCGCGGTGTCGGCGAGGCAGAGCTGGCGCGGCTCGTTGCGCCTGCCGGCCCGGATGCCGGGGCGAAGACGCCGGGCGAAATTGCGCTCGTGGCGATCGTCGGCGTGCTCGCAGTCCTGCGTGGACGCGCGCAACCGCACACCGACGCACAGATCCGACTTCGGTCCATTCGATGCCCCTGCATCGACGGCGCACCAGCCACCAAATCCGAGCAGCCCGAGGACAGACGGCGTCAAATTCGTCAACCCGGTCTGCGGAGTGGCGGTCGACACCTCAACGCCGAAACACATCGAGCACTACGAAGGAATTGCGTACTACTTTTGCTGCGACGGGTGCCTCATCGCATTCCGCCAGGAGCCCGCGAAATATGCGGCGATTTATCGATCCTCGGTGGCGGGTGCTGCGGCGTGAGACGGATCGCTGCGCTGGTGGATTCCGCGCGAGGTCATCCGCCTCGGACGACCGGCCGCGAGGCTTCGGAAGACCATTCGCTCCACGAGCCGGGATATAGCCGCGAGCCGCGAAGTCCGGCGATCGTCATGGCCAGCACGTTGTGGCAGGCGGTCACACCCGAACCGCATTGATGGACCACGGATGCCGGAGCGCGGTCGGCGAGCTGCGCCTCGAACTCGTGGCGCAGCGCCTCTGGGGATTTGAATACGCCCCGCGGGGTGAGGTTGGTTGCGTACGGCCGATTGATCGCGCCGGGAATATGGCCGGCGACGGGATCAATCGGCTCCATGTCGCCACGGTAGCGTTCAGGCGCGCGGGCATCGAGCACGGTCAGCGTGTCGTCCCCGAGATGCTCCATGATCTCCTGCGCTGAAGCGGTCGGTCGCGGGGGCTTCGGCACGAATGTGGTCGCGCGCGCCGTCGGCAGCTCTGCACTGAGCGGGCGCCCCTCCGCGGTCCATTTGTCGAGGCCGCCGTCGAGCACGGCCGCGCGATCGTGGCCCAGCCATAGCAGCGTCCACCACAGCCTCGACGCCCACATCCCGCCGTTTTGATCGTACGCGACGACCTGTTTGGTCGTGTCGATGCCGATGCGACCAAATACTGCGGCGACGGCAGCGATGTCCGGCAATGGATGGCGGCCGTTCTTGCCTGTCTTCGGACCTGACAGGTCGCGGTCCATGTGCAGGAAAAATGCGCCGGGCACATGCCCGGCGCGATAGGCGTTTGCGCCCGCATCAGCGTCGGTCAGATTGTGGCGGCAATCGACGATGACCAGGCTCGGGTCGGCGAGGTGCGCGGCGAGTGCGTCAGTTGAAATGAGTGTCGTGTAATCCATGCCAAGTGCGATTGGATGAAGGGTGCGGGGGACGCATGAGCGCCGCGCCCGCGAGAGTTGGCGGTGGTCAGAACAACGTGCCCGTGATAGGCCAGACCTCGACGGGGCCGAGGCCGAGCTTGGTCAACGCCGCTTCGAGTTTGGCGCGATCGCCCACCATGACAAACACCATCGAGTTCGGGTCGAGGTAACGATGCGCGAGTGCTTCTGCGGTCGTGACCCGGACGCTCGAGTACTGCGCGGGCAAGCGACGGTAATAATCGAGCGGCAGGCCGTACGCGAACAACTCCGAAAACGATGACGCGGTCGCGTCGTTGGTTTCGAACTTGGCGGGCAGGGACTGAGTGAGCGCTCCGCGCGCCTGATTCAATTCTGCGGCGGCCAGCGGCGCAGACTCCGCACGCGTGAGCTCGCCGATGATTTCGTGGATGGCGGGTTCGGTCACATCGCTCCGCACGGCGGTGGCGACGAAGAACGATCCCAGTTTGCGCCCATAGTCGAAACGCGATTGCGCCCCATACGTATATCCTTTGTCTTCGCGCAGATTCTGGTTGATCCGGCTCGTGTAACTGCCTCCGACCGCGAAGTTCAGCACTTGCAGCGCCGGATAATCCGGCGTTGTGCGCTCGGTTCCGAGACGACCGACGCGCAGCGAGGTCTGCGGAGCATTCGGCTTGTCGACGATGACCGCGCGTGCCTTGGTGGTTGTGGGGGAATCTGCGGTAGCTGCTGCCGGCGCGTCGCCCACAGGTCGCCACGAACCCCATTCCTGCTCGACGAGCGCCCGCAAGCGTGCGGCGTCGATCGCGCCGACGACGATCAGTGCGGCATTGGCCGGTCGGAATTGCGCCTGCCACCATTTGCGCAAGTCTGCGCCGGTGGTCTGCGTGACGGATTTTTCCGTGCCGATGCTGGACGTGCCGTAGGGATTTCCCGGACCGTAGACGGCACGGGCGAACGCGGCAGCCGCGAGCACGCCCGGCTCTTCACGGGCGCTCGCGATGTCGTTCATTCGCGATTTGCGTTGCCGTTCGACTTCGTCCGCGGGAAAGGTCGGGCGTTGCGCGACGTCGGCGAGCAATGCCATCGTGGCGGCGAAGTTGCGTGACAGGCCGTCGACGCTGAGCGAGGTGGTGTCTCGCCGAGTCTGCGCGCCGTAAGCGGTGCCCTGCTGCTCGAATTGCTCCGCAATCTGCTGCGCGCTGCGCGAGTGCGTGCCCTCGTCGAGCAACGCCGCTGCGAAATCGGGAACGCCGGGCAATGCCGGATCGGTCGATGCGAGCCCCGCGTTGACCACCAGCTCGGCACTGACGATCGGTAATTGCGGACGCTGGAAATGCATTACCGTCAGTCCATTCGCAAGCTTGAACGACGTCGGTTCCGGCAACACGGGTACGCGCGCCGGCCCTGGCTTGGGTGGTGTATTGCGCCACGACTCGTCGGCGTTGATCGACTCGGTGCCGCTCGCTACCGGCGCCGGCGGCGCGGGGGGGTCGGGGTCGAGCTTCTTTTCGCCACGGACCGCGAACGTGACGACGCGCGCGTTGGTGCGCAGGTATTCCTTCACCGCGCGCTGCACGTCGGCGGGCGTGACGCGCGTATAGCGCTCGATGTCCTTGGCCAAGTAGCCGGGATCGCCAAGGTACTGGTTGTAGAGGTTGAGCTGATCGGCGCGTCCGCCGACGGTCTGCAGTCCCTCGTAGAGCGAGCGCTCGATCTGGTTGCGGGCGCGCTCGACTTCGGCGGCGGTAGGACCGTCCGCCGCAAGCTTGGCGATTTCGGCATCGACGAGCGGTTGCAATTCGGCCGCGGTGTGGCCCGCGCGCGCCATCGCCTGCACGACAAAGATCGATGTCAGGGCATAGGAATCCTGCCCGGCGGACACGTCCTGCGCCACCTGCAGGTCATAGACGAGTTTCTGATACAGGCGACTCGCCTTGCCGCCGGCCAGGATGCCTGCGGCGATCGACAACTCGGCATCGCCCGGGTGAAACTTCGGCTGGGTCAGCCACGCGAGATCGAGGCGTTCAAGCTCGATCTGGTCGGTGACGGTGAAGCGTTGCTCGGCCGTCAGGGGTGGCGTCTTGACGGCGGGCGGAGGAACTTCGGGACCACGCCTGAAGGAGCCGAACTGCTTTTGGACCAGGCGCTTTGCGGTGGCCGTCTCGAAGTCGCCACAGATGACCAGCGTGGCGTTGTTCGGGCGGTAGTAGCGCTTGAAAAAATCGCGCACATCGGCAAGTTGCGCCGCCTGAATGTCCACGTGCGAACCGATCACATCGGGGCGGTACGGATGTCCCGGCGGAAACAGCGCGTGAAACATCGCCTCGTCGACAATCCCATAGGGCCGGTTCTCGTACGACTGGCGACGTTCGTTGCGCACGACATCCTGCTGATTGGACAGCGCGGTCTGGTCGAGCGAATCGAGGAGGTAGCCCATGCGGTCGGCATGCGTCCACAGCGCAAGCTCGAGCTGGTTGGACGGGACGGTATCGAAATAATTGGTGCGATCGAAGGATGTCGTCGCATTGGAGTCGGAAACACCTGCCGCAGAAAGCAGCTCGTCGGCCAGTCCACGCCGGATATGTTTGGTACCCGTAAACATCATGTGCTCGAACAGATGCGCGAAGCCCGTGCGGCCGGCTTCCTCGTTCGCGGCGCCGACGTGGTACCAGAGGTTTACGGCAACGATCGGCAACGAGCGATCCTGCGCCAGAATGACTTCAAGGCCGTTGCCGAGCCGATATTTCTCGTAGGGGATCGTGGGCAACGGTGCCGCGGGGAGTGCCGCCGCATTGGCAAGCTGTACGTTCAACATCAGGCCGACCGAGGCAAGAAACAGTGTTGGGTGCATGTGATTTTCACGGCATCGTACGCCGGACAAGAATACCCGACTGGGGGCGAGCCCTCTGGGGACTCGGCTCGCGATCTCTGCAGAATAACTTCGACGCTACAAGTGCGGTTCCAGTTCCCGTCCAAGGAATTCATGGAAATGCTGCATGCCGTCTTCCATCGGCGACTGATACGGTCCGAACTCGTTCCGACCGCGCTTCCACAACGCGCGCCTGCCCGCGTCCATTCGTTCGCCGATTTCGTCGTCTTCAGCGGCGGTTTCCATATAGGCAGCCTGTTCGGCTTCGACGAACTCCCGCTCGAACAGAGCGATGTCTTCCGGGTAATAGAATTCGACGACGTTGGTCGTCCGGTCCACGCCATTCGGAATCAGCGAGCTGACGATGAGCACGTGCGCATACCATTCAATCATGACGTTCGGATACACCGTGGCCCAGATCGCACCGTGCTTCGGCGGCTCGCCGCGGTAGTAGTCGAGCACTGCCTTGTGCCAACGCTCGTACGCCTTCGTGCCGGGCTTGGCGAGTCGGGCGTTGACGCCGACGGTCTGCACCGAAAAGCGGTCGCTGAACTGCCAGCGCAGATTGTCGCATGTGACGAATTGGCCCAGACCCGGGTGGAACGGCCCGACATGGTAGTCCTCGAGATACACCTCGATGAACGTTTTCCAGTTGTAATTGCACTGCTTGATCTCTACCCGGTCGAACACGTAGCCTGAGAAGTCGAAGTCAGCCGCAACACCCATGCCGTCGAGATCACGCGCGATGTTGCGCTTGCCCTCGAACAGGAGGCCGTGCCACGCTTGAAGGGGTGTGTTGCGCAGCTTGACGCATGGCTTGTCCTCGAACAACGGCGCACCCATGAGACCGCCCTTGAGATCGTAGGTCCAGCGGTGGATCGGGCAGACGATATTGGGGACGTTGCCGCGGCCGTGGAGCATGATTGCCTGCCGGTGACGGCAGACATTCGACAGCAGCTCGACGCCGTCGCTGCTGCGCACCAGAACCTGCGCATCGTCGCGTCCGTCCAGGGTGTAATAGTCGCCGGCATGGGGAACCATCAACTCGTGGCCGACATAGCCGGGTCCGCGGTCGAACAGGACTTTCTGTTCCAGAGCGTAGATCGCGGGATCGCAATACCAGGAGATCGGAAGCTGCGACGTTGCATTCCGCAGCCGGTCCGCAGTGGCAAGATTCGACATCAGCCATTTCCTTTCGTAGACCGCCAACCCAACAACCAATATAAGTGGCGGATTGCTCCGCCGCCCAACCGATTTGCTAAGTCAGCCGACTACAAAAGTGTAGGAAGGCTGCGTCGTCAAATGAGCTTGAAATTATAGCGTTCTATAGACCGTCGGTCTATTCCAAAGTTCGCGGCCTGCTGCCGGTCAACGTTGCCGAGGGCACGAAATTGGGGTACGTTCAGTGAAAATTCAAGGAGTTTGTGGTCGCGATCGGTGTTCAGGGCGCAGCCGAGTCGCAATTCACCCCTTTTTCCATGCCGACGCTTCCAGACGCGACGCCGAACACCTTCGAATCCGCGTTGGCCGAACTCGAAACCATCGTGTCTACGATGGAAGCTGGCCGGTTGCCGCTGGCGGAGGCGCTGGCCGCCTACAAGCGTGGCGCCGAGTTGCTGCAATATTGCCAAGCCGCCCTGAAGGACGCCCAGCAGCAGGTGCAGATACTCGAAAAAGGTGTGCTCAAGGCCTTTGCCCCGGAACGGATCGACTCGGACGCTGGCGATGAACCCTGACGTTGCCTTCCCCATCTGGTCCGGCGAGCGCGCGCAGCGCGTCGCCGGGGTTCTGGATGCGGTGTTGCCCGCGGCGCCCGAGCCGCCGCAAGCGCTTCACGAAGCGATGCGGTATGCGGTCCTCGGTGGCGGCAAGCGCGCTCGCGCGCTTTTGGCGTACGCGGGCGGAGAGCTTGCGCGCGCCGACCCGGATCACGTCGACGCGGCGGCGGCAGCCGTTGAACTCATCCACGCCTATTCGCTTGTTCACGACGACCTGCCGAGCATGGACGACGATGTCCTTCGGCGCGGCAAGCCGACCTGCCATGTCGCATTCGGCGAGGCAGTCGCGTTGCTCGCCGGCGATGCATTGCAAAGTCTGGCCTTTGAAGTTCTCGCGAAGGTCGCGGCCGGTGACGCCCGGCACCAGGTCGTGCTGCTCGCGCATGCATCCGGCTCGCAGGGTATGGCGGGAGGGCAAGCACTCGATCTTGCGGCGGTAGGGGCGACACTGCGACTGCCGGAGCTCGAGCGGATGCATCGACTCAAAACCGGGGCGTTGATCCGCGCAGCAGTGCGGCTGGGAGCGGGTTGCGGCCGCATCCTCGACGCGAGCGAGAGCCAGGCGCTCGACCGGTACGCGGCGGCGATCGGACTGGCTTTTCAAGTCGTCGACGACGTGCTCGACGTCGAGGGTACGGACCAAATCCTCGGCAAGACCGCGGGCAAGGATGCCGCACAGCAAAAACCGACCTATGTGTCGCTGCTCGGCCTTGCCGCTGCCCGGGAGCACATCGAAACGCTGCGCGCGGATGCGCATGCCGCGCTCGCGGGCTTCGGCACGACAGCGCGCAGGCTCAACGAGATCGCCGACTGGATCGCCCTGCGAAAAAACTGATGCTACTCGAAACGATCAATTCACCGGCGGAGCTCCGCCACCTGACACCCGACCAGCTGCCGCTGCTCGCGTGCGAATTGCGCGATTTCATCGTGCAATCGGTCGCGCAGACGGGTGGTCATCTGTCGTCGAATCTCGGCACGATCGAGTTGACGGTCGCACTGCACTACGTGTTCGACACGCCGCGGGACCGCCTGGTCTGGGACGTCGGGCACCAAACCTACGCGCACAAGGTGCTCAGTGGGCGTCGTGCGGGAATGGCGAAGCTCCGGCAATCCGGAGGCGTTGCGGGTTTCCCGCGCCGCAGTGAAAGTGAGTACGATACGTTCGGCACGGCGCACTCCTCGACCTCGATCTCCGCCGCGCTCGGCATGGCGATCGCTGCGAGACTCAAAGGGGAGCAACGCAAAGTCGTCGCGGTAATCGGCGACGGTGCGATGAGCGCCGGCATGGCGTTCGAAGCATTGAATAACGCCGGCGCGGCGGGAGCCGACATGCTCGTGATCCTCAACGACAACGAGATGTCGATTTCGGAGCCGGTCGGTGCGTTCAACAACTACCTCGCTCGTCTGCTGTCTGGAAACATCTACAACACCGTGCGCCGTGGCGGCAAGGAGGTCCTGTCCAGATTGCCGCCGATGCAGGAGCTCGCCCGACGGTGGGAAGAACACATGAAGGGCATGGTGCTTCCGGGCACCCTGTTCGAGGAATTTGGTTTCAACTACATCGGGCCGATCGACGGACACGACCTCGGGCCGCTGGTGAAGACGTTGCGCAACGTCAGCCAGCTGCCGGGCCCGCAGCTGCTGCACGTCGTGACGCGCAAGGGCCATGGCTATGCCAGGGCAGAAGAAGACCCGATCCTCTATCACGGCGTGACCAAGTTCGATCCGGACGTGGGCATCGTTCCGAAGCCTCCCGGAAAACCGGCGTACACGCAGGTATTCGGTGATTGGTTGTGCGACATGGCGAACCGAGACGCGCGGCTGATCGGCATTACGCCGGCGATGCGCGAAGGCTCCGGCATGGTGCGCTTTTCGCGGGAGCACGCGGATCGCTACTTCGACGTCGGGATCGCCGAGCAACACGCCGTGACGTTTGCGGCGGGGCTCGCCTGCGAGGGATTGAAACCCGTCGTCGCGATCTACTCGACGTTTCTGCAGCGTGGGTACGACCAGCTCATACATGATGTCGTGCTGCAGAACCTCCCGGTCATGTTCGCGATCGACCGCGGCGGCATCGTCGGTGCCGACGGGCCTACGCACGCGGGCAGTTTCGACCTCACCTATCTGCGCTGCCTGCCCAACATGACGGTGATGGCCCCTGCTGACGAGAACGAATGCCGGCAGATGCTCTACACCGCGTTCCAGCTCGACACACCGAGCGCAGTGCGCTACCCGCGCGGGACGGGGCCGGGGATCGCGATCGAGAGGGAGATGCGCGCGCTGGCGATAGGGAAGGGCGAACTGCGGCGCGAAACGAAGCGGCGGTCGCAGCGCATCGCGCTGCTGGCGTTCGGCAGCATGCTGCATCCGGCTTTGCAGGCCGCGGAGCAAATCGACGCGACCGTGGCCAACATGCGCTTCGTGAAGCCGCTCGACGTCGACCTCATCGAGTGGCTCGCCAAGACACACGACAGTCTGGTTACGGTCGAGGAAAACGTGATTGCCGGCGGCGCCGGCAGTGCGGTCGCGGAAGCGCTCGCGGACCGTGGCATCGCTGTGCCGCTACTGCATCTGGGACTGCCCGATACCTTTATCGAACACGGGGATCCGGCTTTGTTGCTCTCGCAGTGTGGCCTCGACGCCAAGGGCATCGCGGCGTCGATCGTCGAGCGCTTCGGTCCGCAAGTGGTCCCCGCCCCGGCGATGCCTGCCGGCGTCCGCGCGGCGAAGCCCGCAGCATAAGCATACGAATCGCGAACAAACTCGCGCAGCCTTACATGAACAAACCCGAAGTGCCCGCGATCCCCGATGTCCAGTCGCATCCCGATGCGCGCGAGCTCGCGATTGATCGTGTCGGCATTCGCGGACTGCGCTACCCGATCCGTTTCGAGGATAGCGACGGCGCTTTGCAAGCGACGATCGCCACGTTCGGGGTGTATGTTGCGCTGCCCGCCGACCGCAAGGGCACGCACATGTCGCGGCTGGTCGCCGCGATCGACGAGATGCGTGAGCCGCTGTCGCTCGCCAGGCTACCCGCGCTGCTCGATGCGCTGCTGGCGCGCCTCGAAGCCGAGTCCGGACATATCGACATCGAGTTTCCCTGGTTCGTGCGCAAATCCGCGCCGGTGTCCGCGGTGCAGAGCATGATGGACTACGCGGTCACCTTGCGCGCCGACGCGACGGGCAACAGGCGAACGGTGACGGTCACCGTGGTCGTGCCGGTAATGAGCCTGTGCCCGAGTTCCAAGGCGATCGCCGACTACGGCGCGCACAACCAGCGCTCGCATCTCACGTTGAGCGTGCTGCCTTTGCCCGGCGTGCAGGTCTCGCTTGCCGAGCTGGTCGGTCTCGCCGAGGAAGAATCATCCTGCGAGCTTTACGGATTGCTCAAGCGCAACGACGAGAAATATGTCACCGAGCGGGCTTATGAACGGCCGCGATTTGTCGAGGATCTGGTGCGCGGGATTGCGGCGCGCATCGTCAACGATCCACGCTATACCGGCTTCAGGGTCGCCGCCGAGAATTTCGAGTCGATTCACAATCATTCGGCCTACGCCGAGATCGATCGAACCTGAGTCTTCGCTTCAACGTCGCCGGGCATGCGGGCGCGGATATTCGACCATGCTCGCCGCGCGCCGCTCGAACGCATCGAGGCGCGAGGGTCGAAAGCGGTGGCGCTGTGAAACCAGCGCGTAGTGCCGCAGTCCCGCCAGCCGCGCATTGGCCTCTTCGCACATTTCGTCCCCCGTGATCCACAGTCCCGGGTCGATGCGGCGCAGGTCGAACGCGATTGAATAGCTGCGCAGTGTCCTGCGACCGCGCTTGTCGAAATATTCGTGAAAGAACGACAGCGCGAGCTCGCGCAGGCTGCGATAGATCGGATCGCGATGACGCAGATGCGCGCCGTTGCTCTTGGAAATCGCGCCCCATGCGCCACCGCGGCGAAACAGCGTGACCACGTGCGGGTCGTCGCTGCGCTCGCAGTCGAGGTGCATGACCAGCGGCGGTTCGCCATGGATCCAGAGCGCGCACGCGGCGACGAACGCCGCCTCGATGCAGTGCGCACGGCGCTGCGCAAGCACCTGCCGCACCGACAGGATCGTCTCGCCTTCGACCTCGTGATTGATCGGAATCGCGTTGATGAAGGCCTGGATGCTGTGCGGTGTACGGAGCCCGCGCAGAACGGCGAATTCGGCGCGGGTCAGGCCGAGATCTCCACGGCGGGCGAGCCGCCGGGGCACGGTGGAGGTCATTGGAGTACCTTCGCGCTGCGCGCGCCGGTATTCGCGCTCGGGGCGGCCCTTCTCGCTCATGCGCGGCGATCATAGCACCGTGGCCGGATTCGGCTTTGTGCGCTGCATCGTACGCAAAACCGTCCCTCGTCGCGCGGTACAATTGCAACTCCACAAGCCGTCATGAAACCCGTCGCCATCTTTCGTTTCTCTCCGACCGAAGGCCCCGGCCACTTCGGCGACTGGCTGGATTCCCAGTACATCGCATGGAACGTCATCGCGCTCGATCGCGGCGACCCCGTTCCCCCGGATGCGCGGGCGTTTGCAGGCATCGGCATGATGGGCGGTCCCATGAGCGCCAACGACAACCTGCCGTGGAACGCGCCGCTCCTTGGCCTCCTGCGCAACGCTGTCGATGCCGGCGTGCCGGTGATCGGCCATTGCCTGGGCGGCCAGCTTTTTGCGAAGGCGTTGGGAGCGCAAGTCACTCGCACGATGACACCGGAGATCGGGTGGGGCGACGTCGATGCGGAAAATCCTGCGGCCGCACCATGGTTGGGCGGGCGAGCGCGGTTCACTACCTTTCAATGGCACTACGACGTCTTTGCGCTGCCGCCGGGCACCGTGCGCCTGCTGACCAACGCGTTCAATCCCAACCAGGCGTTCGGTACCGGCAAGCACATCGGGTTTCAGTGCCACATCGAGATGACGCGCGAGATGGTTGAAACGTGGTGCCGCGCCGGTGCCGACGAGTTGCCTGAGGAGACGGTCGGACCGACGCAAAGCAGGGCCGACATACTCCGCGATGTCGACCGTCGCCTCGCCGAACTCTCGCACGTCGCGGACGACGTCTACGCGCATTGGGCGCAAGGGCTCGTGCACTGATGCCCGCGATTCACGCGCTGCCCGATCAGCTGATCAACCAGATTGCCGCCGGCGAGGTGGTCGAGCGCCCCGCCGCAGCGCTGAAGGAGCTGCTCGAAAACAGCATCGACGCGGGCGCATCCGAGATCGACATTGCGCTCGCCCGCGGCGGCGTCAAGCTCATCCGAGTCGCCGACAACGGCAACGGCATCGAGCGCGAGGATCTGCAGCTCGCGGTTGCTCGCCACGCCACGTCGAAGGTCGCGGCAGCTAGCGATCTCGAGGCCATCGCAACGCTGGGGTTTCGGGGTGAAGCGCTGGCCAGCATCGCGTCGGTGTCCCGCGTTTCGCTGACTTCGCGCTCGCGCGAGAAAGCGCACGCATGGCGCATCGAGGTCGATGCCGGCGAGGTTGGCATGCCGCAACCGGCGGCGCTCGCGGCTGGCACGACGGTGACGGTGAACGAACTGTTCTTCAATACGCCGGCGCGACGCAAGTTCCTGCGCACCGACGCCACCGAATACGGCCACTGCGAGGAAGCTTTTCGCCGCATCGCGCTGGCACAGGCGGACATTGCTTTCACGTTTCAGCACAATGGCAGCGTCCGTTTCCGCCTGCTCGGGCAAGGCCGACGCGCGCGCATCGATGCTCTCCTCGGCAGCGAGTTCGCGGCGCAGGCCGCGCCCGTCGATGAACACGTGCCGGGGCTGGCGCTTGCCGGCTGGGTCGTGCGCCCGGCCCACGCCACGACTGCGCGCGACGCGCAATATCTCTTCGTCAACGGTCGCTTCGTCCGCGATCGGGTGCTCGCGCATGCACTGCGCGAGGCGTATCGCGACGTCCTGCATCACGACCGGCAGCCGGCGTACGCCCTGTGGCTGACGATCGACCCGCGACAGGTCGACGTGAACGTGCATCCCACCAAGACCGAAGTTCGCTTTCGCGAAAGCGGAGCCCTGCATCAGTTCGTTCGCCGCGCGATCGAGAAAGCGCTGGCGGCGACCGCGGCCGAGCAGCCCGCGGTGTCGGCCGCGGAGAAGCTGGGCGCGGCCGCAGCGCGTGTGCCGCCATGGGCGCCATACCCCGGTTCGCGGACAGAATTTGCACCGCTCGCGCAGCAGGGAACGATGGCGCTGGCGGCGGGCGAACCCTCATTGTTTTATGCGCGACTGTTCGGCGAACGCGAAGTCGCTGCTACCGGCCCCGACCTGCCCAACGAGGACGACCATCCACTGGGTTTTGCACTCGCGCAGCTGCACGGCGTTTTTGTGCTGGCGCAGAACCGCGATGGCCTTGTGCTGGTCGATATGCATGCCGCGCACGAGCGCATCCTGTATGAGCGGCTCAAGTCCGCGCTCGACATCGGGGTGCCGATGCAGCCATTGCTGGTTCCCGCGACCTTCGCCGCAGATCCGCTGGACGTGGCGACCGCCGACGAAAATGCGGACATCCTGCGCGACCTGGGATTTTCCCTTTCCCTGCTGGGCCCGTCGACACTCGCGGTGCGTGGCGTACCGGCGCCTCTCGCCGAGGCGGACGCGGTCGCGCTGGCGCGTGCGGTGCTTGCCGACGTACGCGAATACGGCGCCAGCCAGGTGCTGACCGCGCAGCGTGATGAGCTGTTGTCCACGATGGCTTGTCACGGCGCGGTTCGTGCCCATCGCAGCCTGACGGTGCCCGAAATGAACGCATTGTTGCGCGAAATGGAAGCGACCGAGCGCGCGGGCCAGTGCAACCACGGGCGCCCGACGTGGTATCAGCTGAGCCTGGGTGATCTCGACCGGCTGTTCATGCGCGGAAGGTGAGTCCGCCGGTCATCCTGTTGATGGGGCCCACTGCGTCGGGCAAAAGCGCCGTCGCACTCGAGCTCGCGCAGCGCCTGCCGCTGGAGATCGTCAGCGTCGATTCGGCGCAGGTTTACCGCGGGATGGACATCGGGACAGCCAAGCCAGACGCCGCGACGCGCGCCCGCGTGCCGCATCATCTGGTCGACATCATCGATCCCGATGCAGCGTACTCCGCCGGACGCTTTTGCACGGACGCGCTGGATGCCATCGCGTCGATTCGGAGGCGCGGACGCGTCGCGCTGGTCGTCGGCGGCACGATGCTCTATTTCAAGGTGCTGCGCGAAGGGCTTTCGCAGCTGCCCGGCGCCGATCCGGCCATACGCGCGCAACTCGATGCGCGCGCGGCTGCTGAAGGCTGGCCCGCCTTGCACGCGGAGCTCGCGCGCGTTGATCCCATCACAGCGACGCGCCTGAAGCGCACCGACGCCCAGCGCATCCAGCGGGCGCTCGAAGTCTACATGGTCTCGGGCCGGCCCATGTCGACTCTGCACGGCGCGCGCAGCGCCGGTCAGACCGCGAGCGCACTTCCGTTTGCGTTGATCCCATCGGACCGAGCCGATCTTCACCGTCGTATCGCGCTTCGGTTCGATGCGATGCTCGCGGCCGGGCTCGTCGACGAATTGCGCGCTCTGCGGGATCGCTATGCCCTCGTTCCCGACATGCCGTCGATGCGCTGCGTGGGCTACCGGCAGGCGTGGCAGTTTCTCGACGGCGTTGTCGATCAGTCGACCTTGCGCGAACGCGGGATCGCGGCGACGCGCCAGCTCGCCAAGCGGCAGTTCACCTGGCTGCGAGCGACCGAGGCGACGGTTTTCGACGCCACGACGGCCAGCATCGCCGACGTCGCTGGCGCGATAGCCGCTGCTGCGGCCATTCGACGCGCGGATGCTGCTGTGCAATAATTATTGGTTGACGCCACTCTCGGCGTGGAACCGATCATGATTGCGCGCACGCTCTACGACAAACTTTGGGATAGCCACGTTGTCCGCTCCGAAAGCGATGGCACGGCGCTGCTCTATATCGACCGCCATCTCGTCCACGAGGTGACGAGTCCGCAGGCGTACGAAGGCCTGAAGCAGGCTGGGCGCAAACCATGGCGCGTCGAGTCGATCGTCGCCACGGCCGATCACAATACCCCGACGCGACACTGGGATCGAGGCATCGACGACCCGGTCTCGAGGCTCCAGGTGGAAACGCTCGACGCCAACATCAAGGAGCACGGCGCCAAAGCGTATTTTCCGTTTCGCGATTCGCGGCAGGGCATCGTTCACGTTATCGGGCCGGAGCAGGGCGCAACGCTTCCCGGCATGACGGTGGTTTGTGGCGACTCCCACACCAGCACGCACGGCGCGTTTGCATGCCTCGCTTTCGGCATCGGCACGAGCGAAGTCGAGCACGTGCTCGCGACGCAGTGCCTCCTGACGCGCCAATCCAAGGCAATGCGCGTCAGCGTGAATGGCGCGCTTCTCTTTGGCTGCACCGCGAAGGACATTGCGCTGGCGATCATCGGCAAGATCGGCACTGCCGGGGGCACCGGCTACGCCATCGAATACGACGGCGCGGCAATCCGCGCACTGTCGATGGAAGGGCGCATGTCGGTGTGCAACATGACCATCGAGGCTGGTGCGCGCGCCGGAATGATCGGCGTCGACGACACGACCATCGCCTATCTCAAGGGCAGGCGCCTCGCGCCCACCGGGCCCATGTGGGATCGCGCCGTCGCGCACTGGCGTACATTCGTGTCGGATCCCGGTGTTCTGTTCGATCGTACGGTCGAACTCGATGCAGGGACGATCGCACCGCAGGTCACGTGGGGGACGATGCCCGAGATGGTCGTCACGATCGAAGGCCGCGTTCCGGACCCGGAGAAGGAAAAGGATCCGATCCTGCGCGAAGGCATCGAGCGGGCGCTGATCTACATGGGGCTCGAGCCGAACACGGCGATGACCAGCATCAAGATCGACAAGGTGTTCATCGGCTCGTGCACCAACTCGCGCATCGAGGATTTGCGCGCGGCCGCGGCCGTCGTCAATGGGCGGCGTAAGGCGGACAACGTCAAGCTCGCCATGGTCGTGCCGGGCTCGGGCCTGGTCAAGGCGCAAGCCGAGCGGGAAGGTCTCGACCGGGTATTCACCGCCGCTGGCTTCGAGTGGCGCGAACCCGGCTGTTCGATGTGCCTAGCCATGAACGACGATCGCCTGGAACCCGGCGAGCGCTGCGCCTCGACGTCGAATCGCAACTTCGAGGGGCGGCAGGGTGCCGGCGGGCGCACGCATCTGGTCAGTCCGGCGATGGCAGCCGCGGCCGGCATCGCCGGGCATTTCGTCGACGTGCGTCGACTTGGTTGAAAGCAGAGGAGCATTCATGGCCTTGAAAATCGCGGCTCTGCTGACGATGATCGGCATCGCGATCACCTGTGCGGGCTGCAATACGATTGAAGGCGTCGGCAAGGACGTCAAGGCGACCGGCCAGGCGATCGAGAACACCGCCGACAAGGCGAAGCCGAAGTAGGCCTTATGCAACCGTTTCGCATTTTGACTGGGCTGGTGGCACCGCTCGACCGAGCTAACGTCGACACGGACGCCATCATTCCCAAGCAGTTCCTGAAGTCGATCAAACGCAGCGGCTTCGGGCCGAACCTGTTCGACGCGTGGCGCTATCTCGATCGCGGCGAACCCGGCATGGACAATTCGAAGCGTCCACTTAATCCCAACTTCGTATTGAACGAAGCGCGCTATCGCGGCGCGGAAATTCTGCTCGCGCGGCGCAATTTCGGCTGCGGCAGTTCGCGCGAGCATGCGCCGTGGGCGCTGCTGGATTACGGTTTCCGCGCCGTCATCGCGCCTTCGTACGCCGATATCTTTTTCAACAATTGCTATAAGAACGGGTTGCTGCCGATTGTCCTGTCGATGCACGAGGTCGATCGGTTGTTTCACGAAACCGCCGCGTTTCCGGCGTTCAGGCTGACCATCGACCTCGAACAACAGACGGTCGCCACGACCGACGGCGCGGTTGTCTTCGGGTTCGAGGTCGAGCCGTTCCGCAAGCACTGCCTGTTGAACGGCCTCGACGACATCGGCCTCACGCTCCAACACGCGGACGCGATCCGCGCGTTCGAAGCGAAGCACAAAACCGAACAACCGTGGCTTTTCTGAGCACCCCGCGCACAGAAAGACCTCGAGACACAGAAGAAAGCCTGCCTTCAACTGTCGTCCGCGGTCTTGCAACGTCATGAAGATCGCGGTCCTCGCTGGCGATGGCATCGGCACCGAGATCGTCGCCGAAGCGCTTAAAGTCCTGGAACGCTTGCGCAACGATGGCGTCGCCGTCGAGACGGAGACTGCGCCGATCGGCGGTGCTGGCTACGACGCGGCGAAGCAACCGCTGCCGGTCGCGACGCTCAAGCTTGCGCAAAGCGCCGATGCGGTGCTCATGGGTGCGGTCGGCGGACCGCAATACGATGCGCTGCCGAGGGCCTTGCGTCCCGAACAGGGATTGCTGGCGATCCGCAAGGCACTCGGGCTGTTCGCGAACCTGCGTCCGGCGCTGCTCTACGCGGAACTCGCAAGCGTGTCGACCCTGCGGCCCGAAGTCGTCGCCGGATTGGACCTGATGATCGTGCGGGAGCTAACGGGCGATATCTATTTCGGCGCTCCACGCGGCAGGCGCACCAACGCCGCCGGAGCAACCGAGGGCTTCGATACCATGCTCTACAGCGAGCCCGAGATTCGCCGCATCGCGCGTGTCGGATTCGACATTGCGCAAAAGCGCGGCAGGAAACTCTGCTCCGTCGACAAGGCCAACGTTCTCGACACATCGATCCTGTGGCGCGAAATCGTCAGCTCGATGGCCAAGGATTATCCTGACGTGCAACTCTCGCATATGTACGTCGACAACGCGGCAATGCAATTGGTGCGCAACCCCAGACAGTTCGACGTGATCGTCACGGGCAACATGTTCGGCGACATCCTTTCCGACGAGGCCTCGATGCTCGCCGGATCGATCGGCATGCTCCCGTCGGCATCGCTCGACGCCAACGGCAAGGGACTCTACGAGCCGATCCATGGCTCCGCGCCGGACATCGCGGGTCAGAACAAGGCCAACCCGCTGGCGACGATTCTGTCGGTGGCTATGATGTTCCGTTACACGTTCGACAGACCGGAGATTGGCGCGCGCATCGAAGGCGCTGTCCGCAAGGTTCTTGCAGACGGCCTGCGCACCGGTGACATCGCGTTGCCGGGCGACCGCGTGACCGGCACGCGACAGATGGGCGACGCCGTCATAGGCGCCATGTCGTGACGATCGCTGGTCATCCCATTGTCGTCAGGCGTGCCGAAGTGCGAGACGCGGAGGCCGTGCACGCGATCTTCACCGGCCCTAGGGTGATCGCCGGTACCCTGCAGCTGCCCTATCCGTCGGTCGAGCTTTGGCGCAAGCGCCTGAGCGAGGTTTCGCCCTTCGACTATTCGCTGGTGGCGACGATCGATGGTGACGTCGTCGGCAATCTCGGCTTGCACGAGGCCGGCAAGACGCCCCGACGAAGGCACGTCGGCAGCATCGGCATGTCGGTGCGTGACGATCGCCACGGCCGCGGCGTCGGCACTGCGCTGATGCAGGCCGCGATCGAGCTGGCCGACGGCTGGCTCAACTATCAGCGCCTGGAACTGAGTGTCTACACCGACAATCTGGCCGCATTGGCGCTGTACCGGAAGTTCGGATTCGTGATCGAAGGCACGTGCCGCGCTTATGCCTTTCGCGACGGACAGTATGTGGATTCGTATGCGATGGCGCGCCTGCATCCGACGTTCAAGGGGCAGGCGGCGCAATGAGGGCGACATCGGGCAGCAGGCTCGACTTCGTCGCGGGGCCTAAACAGGATCGGGGACGGTCGAGGACAGGGACATGATGCGCGTCGGGTTCGTCGGTTGGCGGGGCATGGTCGGGTCGGTGCTGATGCAGCGCATGCTCGAGGAAGGCGATTTCGATTTGATCGAACCGACGTTCTTTTCGACGTCGAGCGCAGGGGGGAAGGGTCCGGCGATCGGCAAGACGGCGCAGCCGTTGCGCGACGCGAGTGACGTGAGGAGCTACGCCGGGCTCGATGCCATCGTCAGTTGCCAGGGCGGCGAATGGACCAAAGCCATGTACCCCGCGCTGCGTGCGAGTGGCTGGAACGGTTACTTCATCGACGCGGCATCGACGCTGCGCATGGCCGATGATGCGGTAATCATCCTCGATCCGGTGAATCGCGACGTCATCGACACGGCGCTGGTCACGGGAGTGAAGAACTACATCGGCGGCAATTGCACAGTGAGCCTGATGATGATGGCGATCGCGGGCCTGCTGCAGCGGGACCTGGTCGAGTGGATGACCTGCATGACCTACCAGTCGGCGTCCGGTGCGGGTGCGCAGAACATGCGCGAGCTGCTGCAGCAGATGGGCCAGGCGCATCTGGCGGCAAAGGCGTTGCTCGACGACCCGGCGTCCTCGATCCTCGACATCGACCGCGAGGTGGCTGGCATCCTGCGAGACGAACGGTTCCCGACCGAGCACTTCGGCGTACCGCTTGCTGGCAGCCTCATTCCGTGGATCGCGGAGGACATGGGCAACGGCGTGAGCAAGGAAGAGTGGAAAGGTGGTGCCGAGACCAACAAGATCCTCGGTCGCCAAAGTTCGCCGATCCCGGTCGAATCGATCTGCGTCCGGATTGGCGCGATGCGCTGTCATAGTCAGGCGCTGACGATCAAGCTCAAGCGTGACCTCCCGCTCGGCGAGATCGAGCAGATCATCGCTGCGGCCAACCCATGGGTGCGGGTGGTCCCGAACACGCGCGATGCGAGCATGCGCCAGCTGACACCCACCGCCGTGACCGGGACTCTCGACATCCCGATCGGGCGCCTGCGCAAGCTGGAAATGGGAGAAGGGTATCTCGGCGCGTTTACCGTAGGCGACCAACTGCTGTGGGGTGCCGCAGAACCGCTGCGGCGCATGTTGCGCATCCTGCTTGCCAGGTGATGGCATCGACGGCGCCGCACGATACTTATGACAGGACGGCGGACGCTAAAGCCCAAGCGACGTTTTTTCAGCGGTTTTATGCGAGGGCGCTGACTGGGCGCACGAGGGAGACCCGCCGCGCGACGCCTTTACAACAGGGGACGCGTCTGCGAACCGGTGCCGCCGCTACCACTAAAGGTTGTTAACAGCTAAGCCCCAAAACGCTACCTATGGGGGTTCGGCATGACTATCCCTGCCTTCGCCCATGCTGCCTGGAAGATACACTTTGGGCAAAAAAATCAAGTTAATACCGAGGTTTAGCTTGCAGGGCCAACTCCATGATGTTAATTTAGCCAAGCTGAAGCGCACTCAAAGAGGTCGGCATGCGAGCAAAACCTGTTGTTACTTGCGGCCTGTTGGCGGGCATTCTGGCATTGCCCGTTCCGGCGCTTGCGCTGGGACTTGGCAGGCTCACGGTCCTGTCCAACCTTGGCCAACCGTTGTCGGCCCAGATCGAGTTGACCTCGGCGCAACGCGAGGAGCTCGATTCCCTCCGCGCGCGGATCGCCGACCCGTCCGTATATCGCGACAACAACGTTGCCTTTCCATCTTCGCTGACGCGAGCACGCATTACACTCGAGCGGGGCGCAAACGGCACGCCCTATCTGCGCGTGGTCACGCCGCAGGCGGTCAACGATCCGTTCCTCGACATGATCGTCGAGATCAGCTGGGCGACTGGTCGTGTCGTGCGCGACTACACGTTCCTGCTGGATCCGTCGGGTAGCGACACGCAATCCGTCGCACCTGTCGCTCCTATCGTCGCCGAACCCGCCCCGGCCCGGGCGCCAGGCGGTTCGCGCAGACCGGCGGAAGCCTCGACCGCCGCGGGACCCGCCGCCGGCAGCGAAGGCAGCTACACCGTCAAGCGCGGCGATACGCTGTCCAAAATCGCCAAGGAGTACAAGCCTGAAAACGTAAGTCTCGAGCAAATGCTCGTCGCGACTTTCCGCAGCAACGAAAATGCATTCGACGGCAAGAACATGAATCGTTTGCGCAGCGGACAGATCATCAGCATCCCGCAGGCGGATCAGGTTGCGGCGATCACGCCGTCCGATGCCGCGACGGTGGTCAAGGTGCAGTCCGCCGACTGGAGATCCTATCGCGACCGCGTTGCCGCCGCTGCGCCCACGACCGACGGGACCCAGCCGCGGCAATCCGCGGGCGGCAGGATCGGCACCATCGTCGACGACAAGGCAGGTGCCGCGCAGCCAGGAGGCGATAAGTTGCAGGTGTCGCGCGCAGCCGGCAAGGGTACAGGTACGGCAGGTGCCAACGCTGGTGCCGAGGACGCGGCGGCCAGGGACAAGGCGTTGCGCGATGCGAACGCACGCGTGGCAGAGCTCGAGAAAACCGTAAGAGATCTGCAGAAGGCGGCGGAGCTGCGTAACCAGACCATGGCGGATCTGCAGGCGCGTGCCAGTGAACAGGGCAAGGGTAAAACTCCCGAAGCACCAAAGGCGGAAGCCCCCAAAGTTGCGGAAGCGACACCTCCCCCTGCCGTCCCCGCTCCGGCAGCGCCGCCGGTCGCGACGTTGACTCCGGTTCCCGCCGCGGTACCGGCGCCGCCTCCGCCCACCGCTGCACCTGAATCCAAGGCGCCTGAGACCAAGGCACCCGAGACCAAGGCTGCCGTCAGCGCACCGGAGACCAAAGCGGAAACCCCGCCGCCGGCTCCGAAAGTTGAAACCGCGCCACCGCCAGTCAAAGCGGCTGCACCGAAAAAGGCTCCCGAACCGTCGTTCATCGACGATCTATTTGGCAACACACCAACCTGGGCGGTCGGCGGCGGAGCTCTGGTTCTGCTGGCGGGCATCGCCGGAATCATCGCTGCGCGCCGGCGCAAGACCACCAAGTTCGAGGACAGCATCATCTCCGGCACCGACATCAAGACCAATACGGTGTTCGGCTCGACCGGTGGCGGCGTCGTCAATACCGGCGACAACTCGCTCGCCAGCGATTTCAGCCGGGAAGGTCTTGGCAACATCGACACCGACGAAGTCGATCCGATCGCCGAAGCGGAGGTCTACCTCGCCTATGGGCGCGACGCGCAGGCGGAGGAAATCCTTAAAGATGCGCTCAAGAAGGATTCGCAGCGCCAGGAAATCTATCTCAAGCTGCTCGAGATCCATGCCCAGCACAACAAACCGTCGGCGTTCGAAACCGTCGCAAGCGAACTGTATTCGGTCTCGGGTGGACAGGGCGAGGTGTGGCAAAAGGCGATGGTTCTGGGCCGCCAGCTCGATCCGAGCAATCCGTTGTTCGGCGATGCCGGCGCAGCCGTCGCTGCCGACGCGGCTGCACGGACCGCTTCGGTTGCAGACACTGCGAGCGACACGGAAGTATTTTCAACGCCGCCTGGTCACGACCACGTGCCCGAGGCGCCTGTACGTTCCAACCTCGACTTCGCGCTCGACGAAGAAATCTCGCTGTCACCGACGTCGGGGGTCGCCGATCCCAAGTCGCCGGCAGCCATTCTTGCCGGAGCTGCGCAGGAAGTCGCCAAGTCGAGCCGATCCATCCCTGAAACCGCGAAAAGCGCTCTCAATGCGCCGGTGGCGTCGATTGCGGGCGGCGCAGCTGCGATCGCCGGAGGCGCAGCGGCGCTGGCCAGGACCGGCGCCAAACCGGCTGACGATCTGCACGAAACCGTATCCTTCGAGCCCGAGTCGGTGCCGAGGTTCGATCTCGATTTCCAACTCGAAGGGCCACCCTCGATCACGAGGTCGGGCCCAGTGTCTAAGCCCGTTGCGCCCACACCCGAGGCGGCATTCGCCATGGCCGGTGCGGGAGCGCCCGCGCCGCAGCTGGCGCGGCCCGCCGCCGCCATCGAGCTCGACAAGCTCGATCTTGCATTCGACCCGGCACGCTCGACTTTCGAAGACCCGACTCCCTCGGTACTCGACGGTCAATGGCATGATGCCGCGACCAAGCTGGATCTGGCCAAGGCATATCAGGAGATGGGTGACGTCGAGGGTGCGCGGGAAATACTCCAGGAAGTGCTGCACGAGGGCGACGACCAGCAAAAAAGCGAAGCCCAGGCGCTCATGGCCAAGCTCGCGTAGAGTCACGGGATCGTTGAAAACGGCGGCGGGCATCTCGCCGCCGTTTTCTTTTCCACTATGCGAATCGCATTAGCTCTTGAATACGATGGGGCCGGGTTTCACGGCTGGCAATCGCAGGCTGACGGAAGCGGCGTGCAGGACGCGGTCGAGCGCGCCGTGTCGACGATCGCTGGCGCGCGGGTGGCTACGATCGCCGCAGGCCGTACCGACAGCGGCGTGCACGCCACGCTGCAGGTCCTTCATTTCGATACCGCCGCACCGCGTCCCGAGACGGCGTGGGTGCGCGGAGTCAATGCCTTGCTCCCGCCGACCGTAGCGATCCGATGGGCACTCGAGGTTGCCGATGATTTTCACGCGCGTCTCAAAGCCACGGGGCGTCACTACACCTATCTGCTGCTCGATCACCCGGTGCGGCCGGCGCTGCTGCAATCGCGTATTGGCTGGTACCATCGACCGCTGGCGCTGCACGCGATGCGCGAGGCTGCGCAGGGGCTGCTGGGAACCCACGATTTCTCGGCCTTTCGCGCGGCCGAGTGCCAGGCCAGGTCGCCGGTCAAGACACTCGATCGGCTGGAGATCACGCGCGAGGGAGACATGTTCCGCTTCGAGTTGCACGCCGACGCGTTCCTGCATCACATGGTGCGCAACATCATCGGCACACTCGTGTATGTGGGTTGCGGCCGCCATCCACCGGCGTGGGTTGCCGATGTGCTTGCAAGTCGCAATCGGGCGGTCGCGGCGCCGACGTTCGCTGCCGCAGGTTTGTACCTGACAGGCGTCGATTACTCCTCGCGATGGAATCTTCCCTCGACGCGGGCCCCGGTCCGCGTATTCGGGCCTTGAGCGAATCGAGCATGCAAACGCGCGTGAAGATCTGCGGCATAACCCGCGTCGACGACGGCGTTGGCGCGGCCCAGGCCGGCGCCGACGCGATCGGATTGGTGTTCTGGTCTGGAACGCCGCGTTGCGTTTCTGTGGATCAGGCGCGCGCGATTGCCAACGCCTTGCCCGCGTTCGTCACCGTGGTCGGTTTGTTCGTGGACCCGGTGCCCGACGCGGTACATGCTGCCTTGGCCGCGGTGCCGCTGGACCTGCTGCAGTTTCATGGTGACGAACCGCCGGATTTTTGCGCGAGTTTTGGCCGTCCCTACATAAAGGCTGTGCCGGTCAAGCCCGGTGTCGATTTGCTACACTATGCCAGTCGATATGCCGGTGCCAGAGGGTGGCTGTTCGATGCGTTCCAGCCGGGAGGACTGCCCGGAGGGACCGGTACCACTTTCGACTGGAACGAAGTCCCGGGCGGTCTCACGCGGCCATTGATTCTATCCGGGGGCCTGACGTCGCAGAATGTCGGCGCGGCGATCCGCGCTGTGCGGCCGTGGGCGGTCGATGTATCCAGCGGCGTCGAAGTCACTGGCGATGATGGGAAGCCGAAAAAGGGCATCAAGAGCCCGCCGAAGATCGCCGCGTTCATCCAAGAGGTGCGCAATGCAGATGGGTGACATGCCGTACAGTTTGCCGGACGCCGGCGGCCACTTCGGTCCCTACGGCGGGGTCTTCGTCGCCGAAACGCTGATCAGCGCCCTCGACGACTTGCGCGAGCAATACGCGCTCTGTCGGGAAGATCCGGAGTTCATCGCCGAGTTCGAGTACGAACTGAAACACTACGTCGGGCGACCCAGTCCGGTCTACCACGCGAGACGATGGTCCGAACGGCTCGGCGGCGCGCAAATCTATCTCAAGCGCGAGGACCTCAATCACACCGGCGCGCACAAGATCAACAACTGCATCGGGCAGGCACTGGTCGCGAATCGGATGGGCAAACCGCGCATCATCGCCGAGACCGGGGCCGGTCAGCACGGCGTTGCGGCCGCGACCGTCGCCGCGCGCTTCGGCAAGGAGTGCGTTGTCTACATGGGATCGGAAGACATCAAGCGGCAGGCGCAGAATGTCTTTCGAATGAAGCTGCTCGGTGCCACGGTCGTTCCGGTGGAGTCGGGGTCGAAGACGCTCAAGGATGCGCTCAACGAAGCAATGCGCGATTGGGTCACCAACGTCGAGAGCACGTTCTACATCATCGGCACTGTCGCCGGTCCGCATCCTTACCCGATGATGGTGCGCGACTTCCAGTCCGTGATCGGCAAGGAATGCCTGTGGCAGATGCCTGAGCTGGTGGGGCGTCAGCCGGATATGATCATCGCGTGCGTTGGAGGCGGATCGAACGCGATGGGCATTTTCTATCCGTACCTCGGACATCGGGACGTCAAGCTGGTCGGTGTCGAAGCCGCGGGCGACGGCATCGAAACGGGACGCCACTCGGCATCGCTCACCGCCGGGCGTCCGGGTGTGCTGCACGGCAATCGCACCTACCTGCTGCAGGATGCGAACGGCCAGATCATCGAAACCCATTCGGTCTCCGCAGGGCTCGACTACCCCGGCGTCGGTCCCGAACACGCGTGGCTCAAGGACAGTGGCCGTGCGGAATATGTCTCGGTGACCGATGCCGAAGCGCTCACGGCTTTTGGCGAATGTTGCCGCATCGAGGGCATCATTCCGGCTCTGGAATCCTCGCATGCGCTCGCGTACGCTGCGAAGATCGCGCCGGCATTGCCGCGCGAGAAGGTGCTTCTCGTCAATCTCTCCGGTCGCGGCGACAAGGATATGAACACGGTCGCTGAGCGTACCGGCTCGACGTGCTGAGCACGTCGGCGCTAGCAGCCAATTACCGATGAATCGAATCGAGGCTACGTTCGCGCGGCTGCGGGCCGTCGGCCGCGCCGCGCTGATTCCCTACGTCACGACGGGCGACCCGACTCTGGCCGCTACGTTGCCGATTCTCCAGGCGCTGACGGCCGCAGGCGCTGACGTGATCGAGCTCGGCGTGCCGTTTTCCGATCCCATGGCCGACGGCCCGGTGATTCAGCGCGCGTCGGAGCGTGCTCTGAGGCAAGGCGTCGGGCTGAACGACGTGCTGGCGATCGTCTCCGCATTCCGGCAAGGGAACGCGACTACGCCGCTGGTGCTCATGGGCTATGCCAATCCGATCGAAGCGATGGGCGTGATGACATTCGCCGATCGAGCGCAAGCGGCTGGCGTCGATGGCGTTATCGTGGTCGACTATCCGCCCGAGGAAGCAGGGGCTTTCGCCGCACTGCTCGAGGCGCGCGGGATCGCCCCCATTTTTCTGCTATCCCCAACCACGCCGGCGAACCGTATCGCCACCGTTGCCGCCGTTGCGCGCGGTTACGTATATTACGTGTCGCTCAAGGGCGTGACGGGCGCCGGGCACCTGGACACTGCGGACGTCATCGCGAAGCTCGCCGAAATCCGCAGGCATATCTCTCTGCCGATCGGCGTAGGCTTCGGTATTCGCGATGCAGCGGGCGCGCAGGCCATCGCGGCGCACGCCGATGCCGTGGTGATCGGCAGCCGCATCATCCAGGAAATCGAGGCAGGGCCGGCCGATCAGGCGGCGGCACGGGCCGGAGCATGGTTGGCCACGATCCGCAGCGCGATCGACGCCGTAGCGAGGCGCGCGGCATGAGCGCGATGGGCCGCCCCGAGCGCGAATACCAGAGCGGGCGGCGCGAAGGCACCTGTATGACCACGGCGGTAGTGCAGTGAGACGGCGGAGAGCAACGATGAGCTGGTTGCAAAAACTGCTGCCGCCGCGCATCAAGGCTGCGACGGGCGTCGCGCGCAAGACCATGCCCGAAGGACTGTGGATCAAGTGTCCGTCGTGCGAGGCGGTTCTCTATCGTACCGACCTCGAAAAAAATCTCGGGGTATGCCCCAAGTGCAGCCATCACGGCCGCGTTTCTGCGCGCGAGCGCATCGACCAACTGCTCGACGCCGAGGCCCGTTATGAAATCGGGTCCGAGGTGTTGCCGGTCGATAGCCTCAAGTTCAGAGACACGCGCAAGTATCCGGAGCGCCTGTCCGCGGCGCTGGAAGGCACCGGCGAGACCGACGCGCTGGTGGTCATGCAGGGCAGCATCAAATCGGTTCCGCTGGTGGTCGCGGTATTCGAGTTCGATTTCATGGGTGGGTCGATGGGCTCTGTCGTCGGCGAGCGCTTCGTCCGCGGTGTGCGGGTCGCGTACGAGAATCGCGTGCCCTTCGTGTGTTTTACGGCAAGCGGTGGTGCGCGGATGCAGGAAGGCGTGAGCTCACTGTTTCAGATGGCCAAGACGACCGCAGTGCTGCAGGAGCTGACCAAGGCGCGCCTGCCGTTCCTGACGGTGCTGACCGACCCGACGATGGGCGGTGTCTCGGCGAGCTTCGCGATGATTGGCGACATCGTGATCGCCGAACCCGGCGCCTTGATCGGATTCGCAGGTCCCCGCGTCATCGAACAGACCGTGCGTGAAACGCTGCCCGAGGGCTTCCAGCGTGCCGAGTTTCTCCTGGAGAAGGGTGCGATCGACATGATCGTCGACCGCAGGCAGTTGAAGGACGAGCTGCCGAAGCTGTTGGCGCTGCTGCAGCGCGAGGCGCTGCCCACCGGTTGACGTCCGACGCGGCCTGCGCGCAGGGCGCTGTCGCAGCGTGAGCTCACCGACGACGCTCGACGGGTGGCTCGCCTATCTGGCGACGCTGCACCCGAAAGCGATTGCGCTGGGCCTCGAACGCGTGCAGTTGGTCTACGCCAGGCTCGGCATCGAATTCACCTGTCCTGCAGTCGTCGTCGCCGGGACCAACGGCAAGGGCTCGACCTGCGCGTTGCTCGAGCGAATGCTCGCCGCGGGCGGTTACCGTGTCGGGTTATACACCTCGCCGCATTTGCTACGCTATAACGAGCGCGTACGGATCGCTGGTGTCGATGCCGACGACGATGCACTTTGCACAGCGTTTGCCGCGGTCGAGGCAGTACGCGAAGACACGGCCCTGACGTACTTCGAGTTCGGCACCCTTGCCGCTCTATGGCTGTTCTCGCACGCCAGCCTTGACGCGCTCGTCCTGGAAGTGGGTTTGGGAGGGCGCCTGGACGCGGTCAACATCATCGACCCCGATATCGCCATCGTCACGACGGTCGCAATCGATCATGTCGATTACCTCGGTGGTACCCGCGAAGCAATCGGACGCGAGAAAGCGGGTATCTTTCGAGCAAACCGCGTTGCAATCTGTGCCGATCGCGACCCGCCACACACGTTGCTCGATCACGCCGCTGCTGTCGGGGCGATCTTGCTGCGCCTGGGCGTCGAGTACGATTTCACCGTGAGCGGCCTGCAATGGAGTTATCGCGGGCCCGGCGGCGCACGCCACGGCTTGCCGCACCCCGCGTTGCGCGGACCGTACCAGCTCGCCAACGCGGCCACCGCACTCACCGCCGTGGATGCGTTGCGCGCGCGCCTGCCGATCGGCATGGGTGCGGTGCGTGAGGCGCTGGTCGACGTGGAATTGGCGGGCCGCTTCCAGGTGCTTGCGGGGCGCCCGGTGCGCGTGCTCGACGTCGCGCACAATATGCAGGCGGCGCAGGCGCTCGCCGACGGCCTCGGCGCGATGGGCTTTCATCCGACCACGCGTGCTGTCTTCGGGATCATGGCGGACAAGGACATCGACGAGGTGATCGGGATATTGTCGCCGCGGATCGATGCCTGGCTGGTGACGACGCTGCCGCCGCCGCGCGGTGCGACTTCGATGCTGCTGCGCGAGCGACTCGAGGCCGCGGGCGTCGCGCACTCGGCCATCCGCGAATTCGACGATCCTGGCGCTGCCTACCGCGCGGCCTGCGGAGCAAGCGCCGAAGCTGATAGAATCGTGGTCTTTGGCTCCTTCCAAACGGTGGCGGGCGCGCTTGCCGCGTGACAGATACCGCCCCGCGCTGACCGATTCGCATGCCCCTACGTTCCGACGCTCCCGATCTCGCTGTCGATGAGTTGAAGCGACGCGCGCGGCGCCGGCTGGTGGGTGCGATCATACTGGCGCTCGCGGCCGCGGTAATTCTGCCCATGTTGCTGGAGAGCGATCCGAAGCCGTTGGGCGACGAGGTTTCCATCCGCATTCCGCCGGTCGACAACGGCAGGTTCGTCAATCCGCTGGCACCGGACAAGGGGCGCGAAAACGCGGTACCCGGTCCCCAGGATTCCAAGCCGGAGCCGAAACCGGGCGCCGTCATCACACCGAAAAAGTCGATCGCGGAGGCGGAGCGACGCGTTCTGGGTCAGTCCGCGATACAGACGCCGGCCGCGAACCCTCGCGCAGCGGCCCCGTCAGCGACAACTACAACTCCCGAGCCGCCGCCTTCCGCAACGAGTGTTCCTGCGCCTACGGTCGCCCCGCCGCCGCCAAGCACGGACGCGTCCATCGCGAAGGCGGATGTGCCCGCCCCGCCGGCGTCGCAAACGGGCGGTGCGTTCGCGGTGCAAGTCGGTGCGTACGCCGATACCAAAGTGGCTGCCGATCTCGTGGCGACGCTCAAGTCGGCGGGTTACGCGACGTATACCGAAGCGGTGGCAACCACGCAGGGTTCCGTGCAGCGCGTGCGCGTTGGGCCCTACGCAACTCGCGGCGCCGCCGATGCAGCAGTCGCAAAACTGAAAGCGGCGGGTTACGACCGCGCGCTGGTCACGAACGCTAAGTGACGGCTTTCGATTTCGTCGTCGTTGGCGTGGTTGTGCTTTCAACGTTATTCGGGTTCGTACGCGGATTCATGCGCGTGGTCGTGTCACTGGCCGCGTGGGTCTTTGCCTTCCTCCTGGCGATGCACCTGTCGGCGCCTCTCGGCACCATGTTGCCCGACATCGGCGGGTCGCCCAGCGCGCGCTACGTCGTAGCATTCGTGCTGATCATCATCGCGGTGCTCCTCGCGGGCGCGCTGTTGGGCTGGTTTTTATACCGACTCGTGCGTGCCATCGGGCTGGGTTTTCTGGATCGGCTGCTGGGTGGTGTCGTCGGCACGGCACGCGGCGTGCTTATTGTTGTCATAGGGGTACTCGTCGCTGGTTGGACGAGCCTGCCGCAGCAGGTTTGGTGGCAGAATGCATTATTGGCACCGCCGCTGGTCGCGGCAGCCTTGAGTTTGAAGCCGTGGCTACCGCATCCTTGGGCGGGGCAACTTGATTATGGCAAGCCGGGCGGGCCGAAACCGAAGCCGGCTGCGGGCACAGGAGTCTAGAAACCATGTGTGGCATCGTCGGCGCGGTCACGCATACGCCGGTCAATCAGCTCTTGTACGACGGCCTGCTGCTGCTGCAGCACCGAGGCCAGGACGCGGCCGGCATCGTAACCAGCGACGGCCCGGTGTTCCACATGTACAAGGGTCCGGGGTACGTGCGCGACGTGTTCCGCACGCGCAACATGCGCGATCTGATGGGCAACGCCGGCATCGGCCACTGCCGGTACCCGACGGCGGGCTCGGCGTGGTCGGACCTCGAATCGCAGCCGTTCTACGTCAATTCGCCTTTCGGCATCACGCTGGCCCACAATGGCAATCTGACCAACAGCGAAGCTCTGAAGAAGGAGTTGTTCCAGCTCGACTTCCGCCACGTCAACACCAACTCCGATTCGGAGGTGTTGCTCAACGTGCTCGCGCTGGAGCTCGAACGTTCCGCGCACCACGCCAAGCTCGACGCCAACGCGATATTCGCCGCGGTCACCGCGGTGCACAAGCGCTGCCGAGGCGCATACGCGATCGTCGCCATGATTGCCGGTTACGGCCTGCTGGCGTTTCGCGATCCGTACGGCATCCGCCCGCTGATCATCGGCGTCAACGAATCGATGGGCGGCACCGAGTACCTGGTCGCGAGCGAATCGGTTGCGCTGGAGGCGCTCGGATTCACGGTGCTGCGCGACGTCGCGCCCGGCGAAGCCATATACGTCGACCAGGCCGGACGCTTTCATTCGCGCCAGTGCGCCGAGCACCCGCAACTCAATCCATGCATTTTCGAGTTCGTCTATCTGGCGCGGCCGGACTCGGTCATCGACGGCACGTCGGTGTACGAGGCACGCTTGCGCATGGGCGGAGAACTCGCGAAGAAGATTGCCACGATTCCCGAGGCGCAGGACATCGACGTCGTGATTCCGATTCCCGATTCGAGCCGCCCCTCGGCGCTCGAGCTCGCGAATCACCTCGGTCTGAAGTACCGGGAAGGCTTCGTCAAGAACCGCTACATCGGGCGTACGTTCATCATGCCCGGACAGGCGATACGCAGCAAAAGCGTGCGCCAAAAACTCAATCCGATCGGTATGGAGTTCAAGGGCAAGGTCGTGCTCCTGGTCGACGATTCGATCGTGCGCGGCACGACCAGCCGCGAGATCGTTTCCATGGCACGCGAGGCCGGCGCGCGCAAGGTCTACTTCGCCTCGGCGAGTCCGCCGGTGCGCTACCCCAACGTCTATGGCATCGATATGCCGAACCAGCGCGAGCTGATCGCCACCGGACGCAACGAAGCCGAGATCGCCCATGAAATCGGCGCCGATCTGCTGATCTATCAGGATCTCGAAGCGCTCAAGCGCGCGATTCGCGCCGTCAATCCGAAGCTCAAGGAATTCGAGGCCTCGTGTTTCGACGGTTACTACGTGACTGGTGACGTCACGGCCGATTACCTTTCGCACCTCGCGCGGGAACGCGACGAAAGCCGCGGCGAGGCCGACGAGCTGCAGCTGGCCACGGGTTGATCGCTTCTTCGCGCGTGGTCCGAATGAATTCGGACCTACAAACTGCAAGTTCCACGATGCTGTAGGCGCGAATTTATTCGCGCGCGGCCTATCCTAAATGCCGCCGCATTGACGCCATACCGGATTAGAGACATACTACCCTCAGCGCCGATTTGAAATGGGCTCGCCGGGTATCGCGATTCCACAGCTTGCGGGCGCTTAATAAATTCAGCTAAAGCGAGCCGGCGTCAATGTTCCAGGCCCGTTTAGCGCAAGCTGGCGGGCCTTTATCTTTGGGGCGGACATGTCACGCAAAGCCGGTTTCACCACGTCGATACTGCATTCCGACCGCGACGCGCCGATCGAGCACGGTTCGCTGCACAAGCCGCTGCACCTTTCGGTTGCGTACGGTTATCGCGACGCGCGCGAGCTCGCCGCCGTCTTCCAGGGCAAAACGCCGGGGTACGCATACGGCCGTCAAGGCAATCCCACTTCCGCCGCGCTGGAGGAAAAGGTCAATCGGATGGAGGCCGGTATCGCCACGGTGTGCTTCGGCACCGGCATGGCGGCGATCGGCGCGATCATGCTGGCGCTGCTGCGCCAGGGAGACCACGTCGTATCCAGTGCCTTCCTGTTCGG
Source organism: uncultured beta proteobacterium (assembly GCA_963829375.1). Taxonomy (GTDB): domain Bacteria; phylum Pseudomonadota; class Gammaproteobacteria; order Burkholderiales; family Casimicrobiaceae; genus PALSA-1003. Next base: position 208,801 of record CAWHIS010000023.1, read on the forward strand.
CAACACGAACAGCCTGTTCAACACGCTCGAGGCGCACGGCAGCGGCGTGAGCTTCGTCGATGCGACGGACGTGCGTGCGGTCGAGGCTGCGATAACGCCGGCGACGCGACTCGTTTTCGTGGAGACGATCGCCAATCCGCGCACGCAGATCGCCGACTTGAAGCGCATCGGCGAGCTCTGTAACTCGCGTGGATTGATCTATGTCGTCGACAACACCATGACCTCGCCCTACCTGTTCCTGCCCAGAAGCGTCGGCGCGAGCCTCGTCGTCAACGCTCTCACCAAGTACATCGGCGGCCATGGCAACGCGCTGGGCGGCAGCATCACCGAGACGGGACTGTTCGACTGGACGCGCTACCCGAACATCTACGAAAACTACAAGGGACCCAAGCCCGCGCTCTGGGGCATCACGCAGATCCGCAAAAAGGGTCTGCGCGACTGGGGCGGTACTCTCGCGGCAGAACAGGCACACCATCTCGCCGTGGGTGCCGAAACGTTGGCGTTACGGATGGATCGGGCTTGCTCCAATGCCCTCGCACTGGCACGCTTTCTCGAGCAGCGCTCGCAGATACGCGCAGTTCATTATCCGGGCCTCGCGTCGCACCCGCAGCATGCGCTGGCAACGGAATTGTTCCACGGCTACGGGGCGTTATTGTCCTTCGAGTTGGACCCGGCACTGGATTGCTTCGACTTCCTCAATCGTTTGCAGCACGTCGTGTTGTCGTCGAATCTTGGCGACAACCGCACGCTCGCCATTCCGGTTGCGCACACGATTTTTCACGAGATGGGTGCCGAGCGCCGCGCCAGCATGGGGATTGCCGATTCCCTGGTCCGGATTTCCGTCGGTATCGAAGATCGCGACGACCTGATCGCGGACTTCGCCCAAGCCTTGGGCTGAGCGCTACGCCTGCGCCTTGATGCGAAACAACTGATCGATCGCGATGACGAGCGGGATCCAGCCGACCCAGCGCACGAGGTCGAGCCATTCGTCGTCCCAGTGCTCACGTTCGAACAAATCGAAGCTCATGCCCAAGCGCGTCTCGAGCGAGCCGAAGGTCGTCACCCACGCGACCATGACGAGTAGTGCGACGCTCTGCGCGCGCCAGCGCGAATTGAGCGAGCGCCACAACGGGATGCCCACCAGTCCACCGACGATTGCCGCGTAAAGAACGACCCGCAGCCACGGCGCTCGCGCGAACCAAGCCGCGAGCAACGGCTCGCCGCCGATCATCTTGGCAGCGGTCCAGCCGATCACCGCCGCGCCGAGCCAGGCGATCGCCGGGTAGCGGTCCACCAGCTTGAGCACGAGTGCGCTGCCCCAGACCACGATGGGAATGCTGATCACGAGCCCGACGACGACGAGCAAGAAGCTGCCTTGTGCTGCGCCGCCGACCGCGAGGACGTTGTCGATGCCCATCACGGCGTCGGCGATGACGATCGTGCGCACCGCGGCGCCGAAGGACGCCGCCACGGCAATTTTCTCCGGATTCGAATCCTGCGGCGCGGTGAGTTTCCAGCCAATCCACACCAGCGCGATGCCACCCGCAAACAGGAAGCCCGGGAATCTTCAGCAGCCATACGACGGCGCCCGTCAGCACCACCCTGATTGCGATTGCGCCAGCGGTTCCCCAGAGGATGACCTTGCGCTGCTGGTTTTTCGGGACGTTGCGGGCTGCGATGCCGATGATGATCGCATTGTCGCCGGCGAGCACCAGGTCGATCAGAACGATCGCGAGCAGCGCCGAAAGAAAATCGGGTGGTGTCGACATCATGTTCCGGGTTGCGCTTCCATGACGTGCGGTTCGACGCCATGCGCATCGACCCGCAGATAGCTTGCTGCGCGGTACCAGTCCGCCAGGACCCAGCGCTCGCAAGGCCGGCCGTCGACGACCAGCGTGTGATGCGCGGGTCGATGCGTATGGCCATGAATCAGGCGAGTCACCCCGTGTTCGTGCATCGCCGCGATCACCGCATCGGCGTTGACGTCCATGATGACTTCGCTCTTGGCCGCGGTCGCGCGGCTGCTGCCGAAGCGCATGACCGCCGCGATCGTGCGACGCACGAAGTACGGCAGCGCCAGAAATCGCTTGCGGCGTTTCGGATCCTGCCGGTACGCGCGAAAACGCTGATAATCGACGTCGTCGGTGCAAAGCAGATCACCGTGCATCAACAGCGTGGGTGTGCCCTGCACGTCGTGTACAACGCTATCGGGCAGCATCGTCGCGTGGCAAGCTTGCCCGAAGCGCTCGCCCAGCAGGAAGTCGCGATTGCCGCACTGGATATACACCGGCACGCCACGACCAGGCAGTTCGCCGAGTGCGCCAGCGACGGCAGCCGCCAGCGGTTCGCGCAACTGGTCATCACCGAGCCAGGCGTCGAACAGATCACCGAGGATGTAGAGCGCCTTGGCAGACCGCGCGGGGCCCGCGACAAATTCGTGAAACGCCGCGACGAGGTGTGGACGGGCCGGAGTCAGGTGCAGGTCGGAGACGAACAGCGTGGGCGCCATGGGTCGCGACGAGCCGCCGCCAGGGAACCCCTGCGGAGGGGTTCCCTGGCTTAGACTTTTTCTTCGGCCCGCTCGATCACGACGTCCGGCGACGGCACGTCCTGGTGTCCGCCTCGACTGCCGGTCGGCACCCCGGCGATATGGTCGACAACGTCGGTTCCGCCGATCACTTTTCCGAACACGCAATAGCCCCACCCCTTGGCATCTGGCGAGCGATGGTCGAGGAAGCCGTTGTCAGCAGCATTGATGAAAAACTGCGCGGTGGCGGAATGCGGGTCCGATGTCCGCGCCATCGCGACGGTGTAGTGCGTGTTCTTCAGCCCATTGGCGGCCTCGTTCGCGATCGGCGCGCGGACGGGCTTCTGGGTAAAGTCGCGTGCGAAGCCGCCACCTTGAATCATGAAGCCGTCGATGACGCGATGGAACAGCGTGTTGTCGTAGTGCCCGGAACGAACGTAGCCGAGGAAATTGGCGACAGTCTTCGGTGCGCGCACGGCGTCGAGTTCGAGCGTGATCGGACCGTGGCTGGTGTGCAGGATGACCATGGCAGCGCTACGGCGAGACGACAGTCGCGGACTTGATGATCACGGGTGTCTGCGGCACGTCCTTCGGAAACGGGCCACCGGCGCCGGTGGGTGTACCGGCGATCTTGGTGACGACATCCATGCCGCTGACGACCTTCCCGAATACGGTATAGCCGTAGCCCTGCGCTGTAGCTTCGCGGAAGTTCAGGAACTTGTTGTCGGCGACGTTGATGAAGAATTGCCCATTGGCGGAATGCGGATCGCTCGTGCGTGCCATCGCCACGGTGCCCGGCACATTGAGCAGGCCAGCCTTGCTGCTCATCTCGGCTTCGTTCTGGACCGGCGGCCGCGGTGTGGGCTTCTGCTTGAAGTCGGCGGTGAAGCCGCCCCCCTGGATCATGAAACCTGGAATGACGCGATGGAACTGCGTGTCGTCGAATTGCTTGCTCTTCACGTAGGCAAGGAAATTTTCGACGGTCTTCGGTGCGGCATCGGGAAAGAGTTCGATGCGGATCTTGCCCGCGCTCGTATCGAAGTCGACTTGTGGATTGGCAGCCTTCGCCGGCGCGGCGATTGCGGCGGCGAACAGGAGGGTGAGCAGCAATGCGTTACGGTGAAACATCGACAACTCCTCTAGCATGAGTGAAAGCGGGACACGGTTACTTGGGCTTGACCGGGGTGATGGGCTTGGTCTTCACCGGCTTGGGGATGACCGGTTTCGGCGCCGTGCTCGACGGCGCCACGGCATACAACTCGCGAACGAGCGCGAGTTTGGCCTGCGCACTCTTGTTGGTCTTGTCGAGCACAAGTGCGCGATCGTACTCCGCGCCGGCCAGCCGGGTATACACGTCGCCCAGATTCTCGTGAGCAATCGCGTAGTCGGGCTGGGCCTTCAGCGCGATCTCCAGCTCGGTCTTCGCCTTGTCGTATTGCCCTTGCTGTGCCCAGATGACCGCCAGGTTGTTATGCGGCTCGGGCAACTCCGGAAAGTCTTCGGTCAGTGCGGTGAAGGTGACCGCGGCATCGTCCAGTTCTTCCTGGTCGGTCTGTACGACCCCCTTGAGAAAGCGTGCCTGCGGGTTGCGCGCATCCTGGGCCAGGACGTCGTCGATCTTCGCCATCGCCGTGACGTACTGACCATCGCGGATCATGGAGACGGCTTCTGCCAGCGCCGGTGTCAATCCCGGCGACACGACAGAGGCGGCTGGGGGACCCGCCGGCGGGAGCGGGGGCGCTGTCTGGGCAAGGGCAATGCCGTCAATCAGCATAACCACGAGGAAGATGATGGGGCGAGCGTGCATCTGGAAGTGAAAGCCGATTGCGAGTGTTAATTCTAGCAGAGGGCAATCGTTGCACCGGATTGACGGCAGGGGATTCCGCGTAGAGCCGACCGGCCACCCGTTAGGGCCCTACCGCCCGTAGCTCCGTCGGAGGTCAGGCGCGAACGGGCCCGACGCCCACCCCTGGCGGGGCCGTTGTCCAGCCGGCCGAATTTTGACTGCGGGGGCCGCAGGAGTAGCATACTCGGCGCAGTGCCCGCTCGCGAAGCGGAAGAGGCACGCAGCAATAATTTTGGGGGAGGCGTTACGTGACATCGGGGCCACAACCCGCCCGCAGGCTGTCCTTGTCGACCTGGCGCGCAGCCTTGTTGAGAGCTGCGGTGCGCGCAACCCCGCGGCAGAGCCGGCCGGATGCCCATCTCGCTGCCAGATCGCATGGTCAAGGCCGTCGGCATCGAGCACCGAATCGCGCGTTCGCGCGAGCGGGCTCACGCATTCGATCCCAAATTGCGCCGCACAAGTTCATGCGTTCAAGCCTGCAGTCACTAACGTTGCCAGCAATGGATTTGGAGACATTCGAACGTCGGGTATATTTTCACTAGAAGCGGTATCGCATCCCATCCTTAGCTGAGTAAATTACAAACACGCGGTTTCGCCAGAAGGGGGAGTCATGTACCAGCAAAGCTACGACCCGTTGGGGAATGTATTTTTTTCCACGTTGGTCGCCGCAGTCCCGATTGTCGTTCTGCTGTACTTCATCGCCCTGCACCGGCACCGCGATGCACAGGGCAACGTCTACCTCGGCATTTCCGCGCCTTACGCAGCTTTCTTCGGCGTTATTGCCGCGTTCCTGGTCTCCTGCGTGGCCTTCAGGATGCCGTTCACCTCAGCCTTGTCGGCTTTCGCGCTCGGGACCCTCTCGGGGTTCCTGGGCATCATCTGGATCGTGCTGGCCGCGATGTTCCTGTACACGATGAGCGTGGTGAGCGGCAAGTTCGAGATTGTGAAGGAGTCCATCGTTCACATCTCGTTCGACCGGCGCCTGCAGTGCGTTCTGATCGCGTTTTCGTTCGGAGCGATCATCGAGGGAACCTCCGGCTTCGGGACGCCGGTGGCCATCGCCGGTGCGGTGATGGTCGGACTGGGTTTCAAACCTTTCCAGTCCGCGGTACTCAACCTCCTGGCCAACACTGCGCCAGTGGCCTGGGGCGCTATCGGCACGCCGATCGTAACGTTGGCTGCGGTCAGCGGGTTGGATCAGGTCACCCTCTCCGCCATGGCGGGGCGTCAGTTGCCGTTTGTCTCGATTCTGGTTCCGTTCTGGCTGGTCGCTGCGTTCGTGAAGATGGAAGGCGGGACGTGGAAGGAAGTGTTCGAAGTATGGCCCGCAGCGCTGTGCGCGGGGGCGACATTCGCCGTCATGCAGTACTTGGCCTCCGGAACCAATTCATTTCACTTGATGACGGACGTGGTCTCTGGCGTCTTTTCTGTTATATGCACGGCGCTCTTTCTGCGCTTCGTCTGGCACCCGAAGACCCGCTTTTTGTTGAGGTCCGAGCGCGACGCATTGGCGAAAGCTGGCAAGAGTACCGCGACCGCGACCACCGACAGCAGCGAGTGGAAATACAAGTACACAACCTCGGAAACGGTGTACGCGTGGTTGCCGTGGGTGATACTGATCCTTTGCTGTGCTCTTTGGGGTTTGCCGGATTTCAAGAAATACCTGAACAACCTTTTCTCCGGCGTCACTTTCGCCACGACACTGCTTGGTTCACCTTTCGCAGGCACGCTCTCGCTACCCTATTGGGACATGCCGGCTTTGCACAACCTGGTGCAACGCATGCCGCCGGTGGCGCCAATCAACGCCAAACCCGAGGCCGCGAGGTTCACCATCAACTGGCTGTCCGCGGCCGGTACCGGCGTGTTCGTGGCGGCGATCCTGTCCGGGCTGGTTCTCAAACTCAATCCGACGCAATGGAAGGACGCTTTCGTTCGGACGCTACGCCGCATGGCGATCCCCGTCCTGGTGATCGGCCAGGTGCTCGGACTCGGTTTCCTGACGCGCTACGCCGGTACCGATGCCGTCCTCGGCCTCGCCTTCACGGGCGCGGGCTTCATGTATCCGTTCTTCGCCGCATACCTTGGCTGGCTCGGCGTGTTCCTTACCGGCTCCGACACCGCCTCCAACGCGCTGTTCGGCAGTCTGCAGCGAATCACGGCACAGCAGTTGCACTTGAACGAAATCCTGATCGTAGCGACTAACTCGACAGGCGGCGTGATGGGCAAGATGATCGATGCTCAGTCGATCATGGTGGCCTGCGCAGCCTGCTACGACGATCCGAAGGAACGGTCGCATGCCTTGGGGCCGATCTTCCGGACGGTGTTCTGGTACTCGATCGCAGGAGCCGCGCTGATCGGCGTTATCGCTCTCCTGCAAGCGTACGTATTTCCGGGTGTTATCCCGATACCACCGGTTGCGAAGTAAGACTCACCATGGACGCACGATTGCGTGAATTATTGGAGGACTACGAAGATGAGCAATGAGAAACCGCCAACGCAGATGAGCCGCCGCCGCGTGATGAAGGCGGCGGCCGCCGTAGGCGCCGTGCAGCTTGCCGCCCCATTCGTCATCAAGGCACGGGCGGAGGAGATGGTAAAGATCGGGGTGGATAATCCTCTGACCGGCACCTACGCCGTCGTAGGCAAGAACGAATTGATCGGCTGCCAGCACGCCGTCGACCAAATCAACGCCAAGGGCGGGATTCTGGGCCGTCAGGTGCAGCTCCTCGTCGAGGACTCGACAAGCGGGGATGCGGGCACCGCGGTGCAGAAGGCGCGCAAGCTCATCGAGCGCGACCAGGTGAATTTTCTGATCGGCAACGTGAATTCGGCGCTGGCGCTGGCGATGGCGCAGGTGAGCAATGAAAAGGGGGTGCTGCACATCGTCCCCGGCGGTCATACGGACGGCATCACCGGCGCCACGTGCCATTGGAATGTCTTCCGAGTGTGCAACAACACGACCATGGAAGCCAACGCCGTTGCCGGACCACTGATCAAGAATGCCGGCAAGAAGTGGTACTACATCACGCCAGACTACGCGTTTGGGCACACCCTGCAGGCTGGCCTCGAAAAGGCAGCCACGAAGCTCGGCGGCACCAAGGTTGGTGCCGACTTGACGCCGCTCGGCACGACGGACTTTTCTTCCTACCTCATCAAGGCGCAGTCGGCGAATCCGGACGTTATCGTCTTCCTCGTCCAGGGCGACGACATGATCAACGCGCTCAAGCAGGCCGTGCAGTTCGGTCTCCACAAAAAGACCCACCTGGCAGGGTCGCAGCAGGAGCTGGAATCGCTCCTCGGCCTGCCGCCGGAGGCGCGCATCGGCAGCTGGGTCTTCGAGTGGTACTGGAAGCAACCCGGCGTGGCTCACGTTCCGGAATTCGTCGCCGCGATCAAGAAGATCACCGGCAAGGTCCCCACGGCACGTACCTGGTTCGGTTATGTCTCGACGTGGAGTTGCGCGCTTGCCGCCAACCAGGCGAAGTCGCTCGATGCGCGCAAGATGGCGAAGGCACTCGAAGGCATGAAGTTGCCGCCGGAAGTCGGACTCATGCCGGAGGCGCCGTTCTATCGCGCCGGTGACCACCAACTGATCGGGACGCTATACGATGGCGACGCGCAGGCTTCGGGCAGTGAGCCCGACGATCTGTTCAAGGTGACTTCGCTTGTCAAGGGGATCGACGCGGCTGGGCCGGTAGAGGATTCCGGTTGCAAGATGACCTGGCCCACGTGATCTGGATCGGGCGACGTTTGCCTGCGTCGCCTGCTGCATCAAGGGAGGCAACGGTTGCCTGGCTCAAATCGGGTCGAGCTGATTGCAGGCGCAGCGATGCCGTCGGCAACGCTCCGTCAGTGAGCGTGCGGGAGCGCGAGATCGAATGTCGCAGCTGATCCTGTTCAACATATTCAACGGGCTCATCGTTGGCGCGTTCTACGCGCTGATGGCGCTCGGGCTTTCCCTGATCCTCAACCTGAGCGGCGTCATCAATTTCGCTCATGGCGGTTTTCTGGCGATCGGCGCCTACATCGCCTATACGCTGATTCCATACATCGGGTTCTGGGGCGGCCTCTTGGTCGCACCGTTTCTGACGGCCGCGCTCGGTCTCATCGTGGAGCGCGTGCTCATTCGCCGGGTGTACGGCCGAGATCCTCTATACAGTCTGTTGCTGACCTTCGGCCTCGCCTATATCTTCGAGGACGGGACACGCTATATCTGGGGGGCGCAAAGCCTGCCCTATCCGATTCCCGGTTGGCTGGCCACGCCGCTTTCCAGCGAACTCTTCTTCCTGACGGGCTACCGTCTTTTCATGGTTGCACTCGTCGCGGTTGCCGTCCTGGGCCTGTTCCTTATCCTGAACCGAACGCGCCTCGGCATGCGCATTCGCGCCGGCACTCTCGACCTGGAAACGGTTTCCGTACTTGGTGTCAACGTGCGTATCCTGCGCAATCTGAATTTCGGTCTCGGCATCTATCTCGCCGGCCTGGCAGGCGTGTTGGCGGCCGGCATGCTCGGCCTGCAGCCAACGATCGGAACATCGCTGATCATGCCAAGCTTCGTCGCAATCATCGTCGGCGGCCTCGGAAGCTTGCCGGGGACGCTTCTCGGAGGCCTTCTCATCGGTGTCGCCTCGGGCATTACGACGGTGTTCTTTCCCTCCGCAACCGAAGCGGTGATGTATGTGATGATGGGTGTTGTCCTTCTGGTCCGGCCACGCGGACTCCTGGGCGAGGAAGGAAGAATCCATTGAGCTGGGTGAATCGGCACAGGATTTCGATCCTCATCTGGTTGCTGCTTCTGACGATGCCGTACTGGATGGGACCACTTGGCGGCTATACGGAGCTCGGCAGCCGGGTCCTCGTGCTCGGGCTGGCCGCCATGTCGCTCAATTTCCTGCTCGGGTTCACCGGCGTCCTGTCCTTCGGGCACGCCGCCTATTTCGGCCTTGGCGCCTACGGTGTGGGCATGACCCTCAAATACATCGCGCCCAGCACGCCGCTGGGCATCCTGGTCGGGGTTGCGGTTGGAGCGATAGCTGCCGCACTCATCGGCGCCTTGATCGTCAAGCTGCGCGGCGTCTACTTTGCAATGGTGACGATTGCCTTCGGACAGGTGTTCTTCTTTATCGCGTTTCGCTGGAACTCGGTCACCGGCGGCGACGACGGGCTGACCGGTTGGAGCCGGCAGGCGCTGAATCTAGGTTTCACCGACATCAATATCGCCGGTAACGACAAGGCGTTCTACTTCCTCGTACTCGCCCTGTTCGCGGTTGCGGTTGGCATCATGGCTGTGCTTCTGCGCTCCCCCTTCGGCAGGACGCTGCTTGCGATACGCGAGAACGAACGTCGGGCGCGCTTTCTCGGAATTCCGGTCGAGCAGCACATCTGGCTGTCGTTCGTGATCTCATGCCTGTTCTGCGCGCTCGCCGGGACGCTGTACGCGCTGCTCAACAACTTTACCGACCCTCGCGCGCTGCGCTGGGACCAGTCCGGGAACTTCGTCATCATGGCCGTGCTTGGTGGCATGCGCTCTTTCTGGGGGCCGCTTATCGGCGCAGCGATATTTGTCGTGCTGCAGGACTACGTCTCCAGTCATACGGAGAACTGGATGTCGTTCATCGGTCTTTTCTTTGTGCTCATCGTGCTGTTCTTTCCGCGAGGCGTGCTCGGCATGGTCCGCAGAAAGGTGACGTCGTGAGTCTGCTCGAGGTGCGCAATGTCTCGCAGCATTTTGGCAGCCTGATCGCGGTGAACGATGTCTCGCTGACGGTCGAGCGAGGAGAACTGCGCGCGATCATCGGGCCGAACGGTGCGGGAAAGACGACGTTTTTCAACCTCATCAGCGGCTTCTTCCCACCGACATCGGGCACGATCGTGTTCGACGGCTTGGACGTCACTGCGCTGCCTGCGCACAAGCGCGTGGCGATGGGCATGGCCCGCACATTCCAGATCACGGAGATTTTTCCGGAGCTGACGGTGCGCGAGAATCTGCGCATCCCGGTCGAGGTTGCTGCCGGTTTGCGTCTGCGCCCGTGGCTTTCGCGCAGCACGGACAGCGAGATCCGCGCGCGCATTTCCGAGTTGATGGACATGAGCGGCCTGACTGCCAAGGCCGACCGCATGGCGGGCGAGCTTGCGCATGGCGATCAGCGAGCTACCGAGATCATGATGTCGCTGGCACTCAAACCTCGCCTGCTGCTGCTCGACGAGCCGACTGCGGGCATGGGGGACCAGGAAACGTATGACATCACCAAGCTCATACGCCGCCTGCACCGCGATCAGAAACTTACGATCGTGCTGATCGAGCACGACATGCGCGTCATATTCCATCTGGCCGACCGCATCATGGTGCTCGCCGAAGGTTCGGTGCTCGAAGAGGGCACCGCCGACGAGATCGCGAAGAGCGAACGCGTACAGACCGCATACCTGGGCAAGGCAGCATGAACGCGCTCGAGGCGGAGGGCCTGCACACTTTCTACGGCAAGAGCCACATCCTGCATGGCGTGGGGCTCACCGTCGGCGAGGGAGAGATCGTCACTCTGCTCGGGCGCAACGGGGCGGGAAAGACAACAACGCTCCGAAGCGTGATGGGGCTGACGCATGCCCGCGATGGGGCGGTGCGCATGCTCGGAGCGACCACGACCGATTGGCCCCCTTATCGCATCGCGGCGCTGGGTGTCGGCTACGTGCCGGAGGGGCGGCGCATATTCGCGAATCTGACCGTCGAGGAGAACCTCAAAGTGCCGCTCGAGCGTCCCGGGCCGTGGACGATTCCGCGAATCTATGAGCTTTTTCCGCGTCTCGCGATGCGCAAGTCGAACAAGGGTCGCCAACTCTCCGGAGGCGAGCAGGAGATGCTTTCTATCGCCAGAGCGCTTTTGCTCAACCCGCGACTGTTGCTGCTCGATGAACCCTCGCAAGGGCTCGCTCCGCTGATCGTGCAGGACGTTTTCCGTGTCATCGGCTCGATGCGCAAGGAAGGGATGTCAGTCCTGCTCGTCGAACAGAATGTGCGTGCGGCCGTCGAGATCGCCGACCGCGCCTATGTATTGGACGACGGGCGCGTGGTTTACGAGGGGCTCGCTGCGGAATTTGCGCGAGACGAAGAGCGCGTGCGCGCGCTTGCCGGCGCCAGCGCCGAGAAGTGGGAGACTGCGGAGTAGTACTGGCGTTTCGCGGTGGCGAGCGCGTGCACGGATTCTCGGCCGCGCCGTGGGCCGACCGGGACCATGAGTCGTGCCTCAGGTAGCCCTCAGGCGCGCGATCGTCGCATTGATCAGCTGCCGCGAGATGCTCACCGGGCCCGGGAGCTGCGGCAGCGCGTCGAGCGAAAACCACTTCGCTTCCGCGATTTCCTCGTCGCACGGCCGCATGTCGCCGCTCGCGTATTCGGCGTTGAATGCGATCATCAATGAATTGGGAAACGGCCACGACTGGCTCGAGAAGTAGCGCAGCTGGTCGACCTTGACGCCGACTTCCTCGAGCACTTCGCGGTGGATGCAGTCCTCGATCGACTCGCCCGGCTCGACGAATCCGGCAAGTGCGCTGTACATGGCGTTGGGAAAACGGTTGGCGCGTGCGAGGAGCAGCTCACGTCCGCGCGTGACCAGCACCATCATCGCCGGCGAGATCCGCGGATAGACCACCAACCCACACGCTGGACACTCCTTCGACCGTTCCGTGCCCTTGTCGCGCGTCGGCGTCGCGCAGCGACCGCAGAAGCGGTGGTTGCGGTGCCATTGCACGATCTGGAAAGCGCGCCCGGCCAGCGCCAGGTGCGCTTCGGGAATCTGGAGAAACAGGGAGCGCAGGCCTCGCCATTGCCACCCTTCCGGCTCGGCGGCGTCGCCCTCTGCATGCAATGCGATGCAATCGATGCCTTCGAGCCGGCCGAGATATAACCGCGTACCGTCGATCCCGGCGCGCTCGACTTCGGCGAGCGTCGGCATCGCGGGTGGTTCTGTCGCGCGAACAAGGATCTTGTCGTCGCGCCAGACATAAACCTGCGTCGACGACGGCAGCGTTGCCGGCAATGTGATGCCCGGCTCGAACGCCGCTGGTGTGTTCATTTGCATCTAGCTAACGAAGGATGGCTTCATCCTTGCCGATGACCGTCAGCTCGACGAATCTCGACCCGTTGTGGTCGGCTGGGGAGAAATTGACCAGGTAGCCACCAAGATCGAAGTCGCGCAGCTGCTCCATCGCCGTGATGAACTTCTCCCGCGTGAGGTCGTTGCCGGCCTTGCGCAGCCCTTCGACCAGGACCTTGGCCGCGATGAACCCCTCGAGGCTGGTGAACGAATATTCCTGCTTGCCGGTCGAAGCCGCGAGCTGCTGCTGATACTCCTTGACTATGCGGTTGGAGATGTTCCACGGGAACGGCATCACCTGCGAAATGGCGACCCCGCGTCCCGCCAAGCCCGCTTCGTGCGCGAGGGCCTTGCTGCCGACAAACGACACGTTCATGAACTGCGGATTGTGGCCGGCGGCGCGCATCGCCTTGATGAAGGCGGCGCAGGATTTGTAGGCGGAGATCATGATGACGGCCTGCGGATTGACCTTGCCGATCGCCGCCACTGCGCCAGCGACGTCGACCGTATTGCGCTCGACCGTGCCTGTTGCGACGATCTTCAGATTGCGCTTCTGCATGGCGCGGTCGACGCCCGCAAGTCCCGCCTTGCCGTAGTCGTCGTTCTGATAGAACACTGCGATCTTGTCGAGCGTCTGTCCGGTCATCTGCCCGACGATCTTGTCGGTCTCGTCGAAGTAGCTCGCGCGAATGTTGAAGATATAGCGATTGAGGGGGTTGCGCAGCGACTCGGCGCCGGTGAACGCGCCGACGAAGGGGACCTTTGCGGCGGTGAAGATCGGTTTCGAGGCGTTCGACGTCGGCGTGCCGACGTAGCCGAATAGCAGGAACACGCCACTGTCGATCAACTTCTTCGTGTTGGCGGCAGCGCGATCGGGTTCATAGCCATCGTCGAGAGAACGCAGCTCGATCTTGCGGCCATTGACTCCGCCGGCCGCATTGACCATCTGAAAGTAGGCGAGCGCGCCTGCGCGCATTTCGTTACCCAGCTCGGAGGCCGGCCCCGAAAACGCCGCCGACTGTCCAATCAGGATCGTCGTCGGAGTGACGCCGATCTCGGCCTGCGCGCCGGCGACCCACAGGCCGAGCGTCAGGAGTGCCAATCGCACGATGCAAAGCTTCATTTTCCTCCCTTTGCGCGGCTGCTTGTGTCAGCCACGTTCCCCTCAAACTAGCCTGTCAGCGCAAGCGGCAGTACGCGCAGACGCGTCCCTGTAGCGGCGGCAATGGCGTTGGCAACTGCAGGCGCGACCACCGGTGTTCCGGGTTCGCCCACACCCGTCGGTGGCTCGTTCGATGGCACGATATGAACTTCCACCGACGGCATTTCGTTGATGCGCAGCGGTGGATACTGATGGAAATTCGTCTGCTCGACGATACCGTCCTTGAGCGTGATTGCTCCGTGCAGCGCGGCAGACAGGCCGAAGCCTATGCCGCCCTCCATCTGCGCACGGATGACGTCGGGGTTGACCGCGATGCCGCAATCGACCGCGCACACGACCCGATCGACGCTGAAGCTCCCATCGGTCTTGACGGTGACTTCGGCAACCTGCGCGACGAACGTGTTGAACGACTCGTGCACCGCGACGCCGCGCCCACGCTTTTCGCCGGCCTTGCCGGCTGCCAGCGGCGTTCCCCAGCCGGCCTTGGCGGCGGCAAGCTCGAGAACACCGACATGACGCGGATGACCGCTGAGCAAACTCTTGCGGAATGCGACCGGATCCTTGCTCGCGGCGGCTGCGAGCTCGTCGATGAAAGTCTCGGTCGAGAAAGCCGTGTGCGTAGATCCCACCGAGCGCCACCACAAGACCGGCACGCCCAACTTGGGCGAATGCAGGTCGACCTGCAGATTCGGGATCGAGTACGGGAGCGTCGACGCACCTTCGACCGATGTGGCGTCGATTCCGTTCTTGACCAGGAACGCCTCGAACGGGGTGCCAGCGAGGATCGATTGCCCGACGATGCGATGCTGCCAGGCGACGACGTTGCCGCTCGCGTCGAGGCCCGCCTTGATCGCGTGGTAATACATCGGCCGGTAATAGCCGGCCTGCATGTCGTCTTCGCGCGTCCACACGAGCTTGACTGGCGCCGCGCCCTTGATCTGCTTCGCGATCGCTGCTGCTTCGCGCACATAATCCGACGCGGGATTGGCGCGACGACCGAAACTACCGCCAGCGAAGAGCTGATTGATCTTGACCTGTTCCGGCTTCAAACCGACCACTTCGGCAATGGCAGCCTGATCGCCCGTCTGGAACTGTTCGCCGTTCCAGATTTCGCACGAATCGGGTCCAAGCTGAACGACGCAGTTCATGGGCTCCATCGCGGCATGCGCGAGATACGGGAACTCGTACGCTGCAGTCAGCGTCTTGGCCGCACCAGCGAGCGCTTTGACCGCATCGCCGTCGTTGCGGGCGACGGTACCGGGCGTGGCTGCACGCGTCTTGTAGTCGGCCATCAGTTCCGTCGATGATCCCTTGAAAGCGGTCGTCTCGTCCCATTCGATGGTCAACGCGTCGCGCGCCTTTTTTGCTGTCCAGAACGAGGTGGCCAGCACGGCGACTCCAGTCGGCAATTCCACGATGTAGCGGACGCCGGGAATCTTCTGCGCTGCGTCCGTGTTGAACTTCGTCACTTTGGCGCCGAACCGAGGCGGATGTGCGACCACCGCGGTGAGCATGCCGGGCAGCTGTACATCCTGCGTGAACCGGGCGGTGCCGTTTGACTTGGCACGCGCATCGGTGCGCGGCACGCGCTTGCCGATGTAAACGAAATCCTTCGGATCCTTCAGTTTGGCCTCGGTCGGCACCGGCTGCGCGGCTGCATCGGCGGCAAGCTCGCCGAAGGTCGCCTTCTTTCCCGAGGCATGCGTGAGCACCCCTTGCTTGACTGTGATCGATTCGGCTGGCACGTTCCACCGTTTCGCGGCGGCTCCGACAAGCATCGCCCGCGCGGCGGCGCCCGCTTTGCGTAACTGGTCGAAGGAGTTGGCAATCGCCGTCGAGCCACCGGTGCCCTGCATGGGGCCCCACAACAGATTGTTGTAGAGCGCCGCATCGGCTGGGGCACCCTCGACCCGGATCTGGGTCCAGGCCGCGTCCATTTCATCGGCTACGATCGTCGGCAGGCCGGTGTAGGTTCCTTGGCCCATTTCGACATGCTTCACCAGAACCGTGACCGTGTTGTCGCCGGCAACCCGGACAAAGGCGTTGGGCTGCCACACGCCGGCAGGCACCGCCCGCGCACCACCCTGGCCTGGCCCCGCCATCTGCGCGAACGCCTTACCAGGAAGGTAAAAGCCGAGCGTAAACCCGGCGGCCGCGCTGGCGGACGATTTCAGGAATCGGCGCCGGCTGGTTTTCGGAGGGAACGAATCTGGCATGAGGTATCCGCTTCGGCGTCAGGCGAGCGTTTTGGCGGCTTCGTGGATGGCCGCGCGAATGCGGACGTACGTAGCACAGCGGCAAATGTTCCCCGCCATCGCGGTATCGATGTCCGCATCCGAGGGCTTTTTCTGCTTCGCCAGCAAACTGACCGCCGACATGATCTGTCCCGACTGGCAGTAACCGCATTGCGGCACGTCGAGCTTCTCCCACGCGGCTTGCACCGCCTTCGCTTCCTTCGATTTCAGGCCTTCGATCGTGGTGATCTCCACGCCCGGTTTGATCGCGGACAGGGGCATCGTGCACGAGCGCGTCGGTGCGCCGTCGATGTGCACGGTGCACGCACCGCAGAGCGACATACCGCAACCGTACTTGGTGCCGGTGAGATTGAGGTGGTCACGCAGAACCCATAGCAGGGGTGTGTCGTCGGGCACGTTGACGGTGTTGCGCTGACCATTGACAAACAACAGCATGACTTCTCCAGCAAACGGAATCAGGGCGCCAACCCGCCATGCGCGGCATCGGTCGCTAGTACGTTGGCATATCATAGGGGATTCCGCAAGACAGCGAAACACCGCGATGCCGAAATCCCGCTCGTGGCAACGGGTATAATCGCAGCCGCAGCAATTACCCGGGCTCACGATGGAAGCTGAAAGAATCAATATCCTTGCCAATCTCCTCGCCGGTTTGCAGCAGCGCGCTGCCGACCTGCGGAGGTATCTTTGACTTCGAGGCCAAAGCTGAGCGCCTGAAGGCGCTTGCGGGCGAACTCGAGGACCCCAAGGTCTGGGACGACCAGAAGCGGGCGCAGGAACTGGGCCGCGAGAAGAAACAACTCGAAAGCGTCGTCAATACCCTTACCGATCTGGATTCGCGGCTCAAGGACAGCGCCGAGCTTTTTACCATGGCGCGCGAGGAGGGCGACGATGCGACGTTGGTCGCGCTGGAAACCGACGTGGCGGAACTCGAGCGGATCGTCGACGACATGGAATTCCGCCGGATGTTCCATAATCCGATGGACCCCAACCCCTGCTTCATCGACATCCAGGCGGGCAGCGGCGGTACCGAGGCACAGGACTGGGCTTCGATGCTCGAGCGCATGTACCTGCGCTATTGCGAGCGTCGCGGCTACAAGACGGAGGTTCTCGAGCAGTCGGAAGGCGAAGTCGCCGGCATCAAGAGCGCGACAATCAAGGTGAACGGCGACTATGCCTATGGTTACCTGCGTACCGAGACCGGCGTGCACCGTCTCGTGCGCAAGAGTCCTTTCGATTCGAATGCGCGCCGGCATACCTCGTTCGCCAGCGTCTTCGTGTACCCGGAGGTCGACGACACGATCGAAGTGGCGATCAATCCGGCCGACCTGCGCATCGACACCTTCCGGGCGTCGGGCGCGGGCGGCCAGCACATCAACAAGACGGACTCAGCGGTGCGCATCACGCACCTCCCGACCAATATCGTCGTGCAGTGCCAGAACGACCGCTCGCAGCACCGGAATCGCGCCGAGGCGATGGCGATGCTCAAGTCTCGCCTGTACGAGCTGGAATTGCGCAAGCGACAGGCGGAGCAGCAAAAACTCGAGGAATCCAAGACCGACATCGGCTGGGGACACCAGATCCGCAGCTACGTTCTCGATCAGTCGCGCATCAAGGATCTGCGCACGAACGTCGAAATCGGCAACACGCAGGGCGTGCTCGATGGCAATCTCGACGACTTTATCGCTGCGAGCCTGAAGCAGGGGGTATAGGCATGTCGAAGGACGAAAACAACAGGAAGCCCCCTGACGGCGCCGGACTGCCGAACGACGAGAATCAGATTGTCGCGGAGCGTCGTGCGAAGCTCGCCGCGCTGCGCGCGAAGGGCCACGCCTACCCGAACGACTTTCGCCGCGACGCGCTGGCTCGCGATCTTCACGCTGCGCACGACGGCAAGACCAACGAGGAACTCGAAGCTGCGCATGTAGTTGCCGCCGTCGCCGGGCGCATGCTGCTCAAGCGCGTGATGGGCAAGGCGAGCTTCGCGACGCTGCAGGACATGAGCGGAACGATTCAACTCTACATCACCAGCGACGCCATCGGCCCCGAGGCGCACGACGCGTTCAAGCACTGGGACCTGGGCGACATCCTCGGTGCCGTCGGGACGATATTCAAGACCCGCACGGGCGAACTGACGATCAAAGTCACGGCGCTGCGCCTGCTCGCCAAGGCATTGCGTCCGCTGCCGGAGAAATTCCACGGCCTGACCGATCAGGAGCAGAAATACCGGCAGCGTTACGTCGATCTCATCACCAGTCCGGAGTCGCGGCGCGTGTTCATCGCGCGCTCGCAAATCGTCCAGGCGATGCGCGAGTTCTTCGTCGCGCGCGGATATCTCGAAGTCGAAACGCCGATGATGCACTCGATTCCCGGTGGCGCGGCGGCACGGCCGTTTGCGACGCATCACAACGCGCTCGACATGGATCTGTACCTGCGCATCGCGCCCGAGTTGTACCTTAAGCGGCTGGTCGTCGGTGGACTCGAGAAAGTGTTCGAGATCAACCGCAACTTTCGCAACGAAGGTATTTCGACGCGGCACAATCCGGAATTCACGATGCTGGAATTCTACGAGGCGTTTCAGGATTACGGCTACCTGATGGACCTGACCGAGGCGTTGCTGCGCGAGGTCGCATTGAAGGTGTGCGGGAAGACGAGTGTCGAATATCAGGACGTTGCGATCGAGCTGGGAAGCCCCTTCGACCGCCTGACCATGGCCGAGGCGATCGCCAAATACAATCCGCACTACCCGTTGCATGAACTCGCGCAGCCGGAGTACCTGAAGGTCGCGCTGGCGCCCTTCGACGGCGAGGTGTTTCCGACTGACGGCGTCGGCGTGCTGCAGCTCAAGTTGTTCGAGGCAACGACCGAGTCACAGCTCGTTCAACCAACGTTCATCATCGCGCATCCGACTGACGTGTCTCCGCTCGCGCGGGCCAACGATGCCAATCCCGCGGTGACGGACCGGTTCGAACTGTTCATCACCGGTCGCGAGATCGCGAATGGCTTTTCCGAACTCAACGATCCCGAGGATCAGGCCGCGCGCTTTGCTGCGCAGATGGCAGCCAAGGAAGCGGGCGACGACGAGGCGATGCACTACGATGCCGACTACATCCGTGCGCTCGAGTATGGCCTCCCGCCGACGGCGGGCGAGGGTATCGGTGTGGATCGACTGGTCATGCTCCTCACGGACAGCCCGTCGATTCGCGACGTGATACTTTTCCCGCAACTCAAACGCGAGTCCTGAGGTATGGCAGCGCGGCGTTTCACCTCGTTCGGAGAGTTCTACCCGTTCTACCTTTCCGAGCATGCCAACGTCGTTTCGCGCCGGCTCCACTTCATCGGTTCATCGCTTGTGCTGGGCTGCCTGCTCGCTTCAATCGTCTCGCACAATGCCTGGTGGCTCCTCGGTGCGCCGCTGTGCGGTTATGGATTCGCGTGGGCGGGGCACTTCTTCTTCGAGCGCAACCGGCCGGCGACATTCACGCATCCGGTCTACAGCCTCATCGGTGACTGGGTCATGTACAAGGACATCTTGATCGGCAAGATCCGCTTCTAACCTTACCTGCCGCGCTCGTTGGGTCCGAATGAATTCGGACCTACAACGCCGTCGCCCTTGTAGGCGCGAATCTATTCGCGCGCAATGCGCTTGACTGATACCCGGTAGGGGTATATGGTCCGTGGCGTGGACGCGTCCATACCAGCACCGTTGCAACCCGCCTCCGCGCCGTCGCGAGCGTCCTGGCGTCGCATCGAACTCGGGCTCGAAGGGATGACCTGCGCCGCCTGCGCTGCGCGCATCGAGAAGACGCTCAACCGGGTGCCGGGGGTCGAGGCGAGCGTGAATTTCGCGACGGAGACAGCGGCGGGCCGGTATGATCCGGCACGCGCCGAACCGGGACAGCTCCTCGCCGCCGTGGAGCGGGCGGGATACCGTGCCACCGTGCGCAGCGATCCCGAGCGTGATCGCGTGCAGCAGAAAGCGCGCAAGGCAGCTGCCTATGCCGCGCTGAAGCGCGAATTGATGCTCGCAATCGTGCTGACGCTGCCGCTGCTCGCCCAGATGGCGCCGATGCTGGTTCACGGCAGCTTGATCGGCGCGACGCCGCATGACGAGTTGCTGCCGCGATGGCTGCAGTTGTTGCTCGCAACGCCGGTGCAGTTCTGGATCGGGCGCCGATTTTACGTCGCCGCATGGCATTCGCTGCGCGGTGGTGGTGCCAACATGGACGTGCTGATCGCCTTGGGCACGTCGATGGCGTGGGGATTCAGCGTAGTGGTCACGCTTCTCGCGCTGCACGAGCAGCATGTCTACTTCGAGGCCGGCGCGACGGTGATCACGTTAGTGCTCCTTGGCAAGGTGCTCGAAGCGCGCGCCATGACCGGAACGTCTGCAGCGCTGGAAGGCTTGCTGCGCCTGCAGCCGAAGCTCGCGAACGTGGAGCGCGCCGGTGCCATCGTCAGCGTGCCGATTGCCGACGTCTTGCCGGGTGACAACGTGGTGGTTCGCGCCGGTGAAAGCATCGCCGTCGATGGCGTCATCCGCAACGGCCAATCGACGATCGACGAAAGCATGCTCACCGGCGAAAGCCGCCCGGTCCCGAAAGGCCCGGGCGATACCGTGTATGCCGGTACCGTGAATCAGGACGGATCGCTCACGTGCGAGGCTGCGGCCGTTGGCAGCGCCACGCTGCTCGCGGGCATCGTTCACCTCGTTGCCGAGGTGCAGGGCTCGAAAGCACCCATTGCGCGCCTGGCCGATCAGGTTGCAGGCGTGTTTGTCCCGGTCGTCGTGGCCATTGCGGCACTGACGTTTGCGCTGACGTGGTGGTTCGGACCCGGCGCGACGCAGGCACTGGTCAATGCGGTGGCGGTGCTTGTCATCGCCTGCCCCTGCGCGCTGGGCTTGGCAACGCCGACCGCGATCATGGTCGGCACAGGTCGCGGAGCGCAGCTTGGTCTGCTGATCAGGAATGCGAGTGCGCTCGAGGAAGCCGGGCGGCTTGGCGTTCTGATCGTCGACAAGACCGGAACGTTGACCGAAGGCAAGCCGGTGGTATCCGACGTGATGCCATCCGCTTCCACGAGCCGCACCGAGGTCTTACGGGTCGCCGCGAGCCTGGAGCAAGGTTCCCTGCATCCGCTGGCGCAGGCGATCATTGCTGCAGCAGCCAGCGAAGGCGTCGTCGCAGAACCGGTGCAGCAATTCGCGTCGGTCGCCGGCAGGGGCGTGACCGCCACGCTCGACGGACATGCAACGGCATTAGGCTCGGTCGCATTTCTTGCCGAGAGGGGCATCGCCGTGACAGACGAGTCGGCGGTGTCGCTGCAGCGTGCGGGGAAGACCGTGGTGGGCGTTGCCTGCGATGGTGGCGCAGTCGGCCTTATCGCGCTCACCGATCGAATTCGCCCGACGTCGGCGCAAGCAGTGGGTCGCCTCAAGGCCGCCGGTGTCGAGGTCATCATGCTCACCGGCGACAACGCCGAGACCGCACGCACGGTGGCGGCAAGCGTCGGCATCACCGATTTTCGCGCCGGCGTGATGCCACAGGACAAAGCGGAAACCGTACGCACGCTCAAGGCAGGTGGACGAGTCACCGGCATGGTAGGCGATGGCGTCAACGACGCACCGGCCCTTGCTGCTGCCGACGTCAGCTTCGCCATCGGCGCCGGCTCCGCGATAGCGATCGAAGCCGCCGATGTCACGTTGATCCGCAACGATCTCAACGCGCTTGTGGATGCGATCCTGCTGTCGCGAGCGACGCTGCGAAAAATTCGCCAGAATCTGTTTTTTGCGTTCGCCTACAACCTGCTTGGCATTCCGCTGGCGGCGCTCGGGCTGCTCAACCCAGTCATCGCCGGCGCCGCGATGGCAGCGAGTTCGCTGTCGGTCGTCGGCAATGCGTTGTTGCTCAAGCGGTGGCATCCACACCAATGAAGGAGAAGACGATGGAAACGGTAACATTGAAAATCGACGGCATGACATGCGGAGGATGCGTCGCGAGCGTCGAACGCGTGCTCAAGGCCGTGCCTGGAGTCGCTGCAACCAAGGTGCAGCTCAGTCCGGGGCTCGCGGAAGTGAGTTTTGATCCTGCACGGACGGGCGTGCCCGCGCTGCGGGCAGCAGTCGAGGCAGCCGGCTATGACATCGCCGCGTAGGCGCGCGAGTCCGACGGTGCATCATGCGCATCCGCTAGTTGCGCGCACCGACGGCGCGGCACTGACCAAGCGCCTGAATCGCATCGAAGGACAGTTACGCGGGATCGGCAAGATGATTGCCGACGACCGCTATTGCGTCGATGTCCTGACGCAGGTGGCCGCGGTTCAGGCCGCGCTCGACGCGCTCGCCTTGCAGTTGTTAGAGCATCACCTGCACGGCTGCGTGCAGACTGCCGTGAAGTCGGGCGATGGCGAACGCGCGATGGAAGAAGCGCTCGGTGTGATTCGCAAGTTCGCGCGCTGACCTGCCGGAGGTTCCTGTCCTCAAGCAGTCTGCTTCGCGGCGTTGTGCTCGACCCATTGCGCGAACGCGGCCAGAAACTTCAGCAGGAACTCGCGCGTCGGCTCGCTGGTGAGCGCGCCCTTGTCGTCGAACATGCCCGCCACGCCGCCGATATAGGCTTCCGGCTGCTGCATGGCCGGGACGTTCAGGAAGACGAGCGACTGCCGCAGCGCGTGATTGGCGCCGAAGCCACCGATCGTGCCGGGCGAATTGCTGATCACTGCACCCGGCTTGCCCGACCACGCGCTGTGCCCGTACGGGCGCGATGCGATGTCGATCGCATTCTTCAGGACTCCGGGCACGGCGCGGTTGTATTCGGGTGTGATGAACAGCACCGCCTCAGCCTTCTGCACTTGTTGCTTGAACGCGGCGGAGGCTGCCGGCGGATTGGCGTCATCGTCCTGGTTGTACAACGGCAAGTTGCCGATCTCGACGATCTCCAGTTTGAGCGCCGGCGGCGCCAGGGCGATAACCGCCTTAGCAAGTTTGCGACTGAACGATTGCTTGCGCAGGCTGCCAACGAATACAGCGACGTTGCGGGGAGTGCTCATGGCGATCCTTTCGGCGGAGATGGATTTGATGCAGACACTGCGGATCTGGCTCAGGCAATTATAAACGCGCGTAGCTCGAAAACGACATAACGGATCAAGTTTGCGGCAGCGCAAGCGAGGATGGCATAATCGACAATTGTCGGGGTGTAGCGCAGCCCGGTAGCGCGCTTGCTTTGGGAGCAAGATGTCGGAGGTTCAAATCCTCTCACCCCGACCAGAAACCTTGCGAGATGCGACATATCAATCGCGTGCAACGCGCGATTGGAAGAGCCATGCTAGTACCGCATCAGCTCGATTGTGTGTCCTTCTGCGCATATAAGAAGAAGCGGCGCATCTGCACCGTGAGCCAAGCGATAAGGGCCCCGTGAGCGATTCGGTTTCTTCATCTCCCCGCTCCGAGCCGGGTCGCATCACGCGCCTGACGGACGCTGGCGATCGGACGGGGTGGACCCGCTGGCTGCCGGGACTCCGCACGTTGCGCGAGTACGAATTCGCCTGGTTGAGGCATGACATCGTGGCGGGACTGGTTCTGACGACGATGCTGGTGCCGGTCGGAATCGCCTACGCGGTGGCATCGGGCGTGCCAGGCATTTACGGCCTTTACGCGACGATCGTGCCGCTGCTGGCATATGCGCTGTTCGGCCCAAGTCGCATCCTGGTGCTGGGACCCGACTCCTCGCTGGCGGCGATCATCCTTGCCGTTGTCCTGCCGCTATCCGGTGGCGATCCCGCTCGCGCCATCGCCCTGGCCGGCATGATGGCAATCGTATCGGGAGCGGTGTGCATCGTTGCCGGGGTTGCGCGCCTGGGCTTCGTTACCGAGCTTCTTTCCAAGCCGATCCGCTACGGGTACATGAACGGTATTGCACTTACCGTGATCGTCAGCCAATTGCCCAAGCTCTTCGGTTTCTCCGGCGACGGCGACGGTCTGCTCGGGAAGGTCCGGACATTCGGGCAGGCCCTGCTATCGGGAAAGACAAACGCGGTCGCATTGATGGTCGGCGTCGGCACACTCGCAGTGATTCTGTCGCTCAAGGGCCGCAAGCGGGTGCCTGGAATCCTCATCGCGGTGGTTGGCGCGACCGTCGTCGTCGGCGCATTGGACCTGGCGACGCGCTTCGGCGTGTCGGTCCTGGGTCCGCTCCCCCGCGGTCTGCCGGCGTTCGCGATCCCGTGGATCACCGCAGGCGACATCGTTCCCGTGCTGCTCGGCGGTTGGGCCGTGGCCCTCGTATCATTTGCCGACACCAGCGTGCTTTCGCGCACCTACGCCGCGCGGACCGGCACGCACGTGGACCCCAGTCAGGAGATGGTCGGGCTCGGAGTCGCCAACCTGGCGGCGGGCTTGTTTCAGGGCTTTCCCGTCAGCAGCAGCTCGTCCCGCACGCCCGTGGCCGAAGCCGCGGGTGCCAGAACTCAGTTGACAGGCGTTGTCGGCGCGCTCACGGTCGCCCTCCTGCTTGTGGTGGCGCCGGCCCTGCTCCAATATCTTCCCGGCAGCGCGCTAGCTGCGGTCGTGATCGCCTCGGCCCTCGGCCTGATCGAGGTCACCGACCTTCGTCGCATCTATCGCATACAGCAGTGGGAATTCTGGCTGTCCATCAGCTGCCTCGCCGGTGTGGCCGTGCTGGGGACGATTCCGGGCATCGGATTGGCCATCGCAATTGCCGTCATCGAATTCCTGTGGGACGGCTGGCGTCCGCACTCCGCGGTGTTGGGGCGCGCGGAAGGTGTGAAGGGCTACCACGACATCACGCGCTATCCCGACGCGCGCCGAATCCCGGGCCTGGTCCTGTTCCGCTGGGATGCACCTCTGTTTTTCGCCAACGCCGAACTCTTTCGGGACCGAGCGTTGGATGCCGTGGCCGAGTCGCCTACGGCGGTGCACTGGCTGGTCGTCGCCGCCGAGCCAGTCACCAGTGTGGATGTCACCGCTGCGGACATGCTGGCCGAGCTTGACGAGACATTGCATGCGGCCGAGGTGGAGCTGTGCTTTGCCGAGATGAAGGATCCAGTCAAGGACAAGCTGAAGCGCTTCGGGCTCTTCGCGCGCCTTGGCGAAGATATGTTCTTTCCGACCACGGGCGCCGCCGTCGGCCGCTATCTCGAGACCCATCCGGTGGATTGGGTCGACTGGGAAGATCGGGGACGCTGAGGTCGCGACGCTAGGCCGGCTCACGCCCTGTCACGAGAGTCTGTGTGCGCACGCAGTATCGTACCCTCACATTCGCCAAAGCCGATGCGGCGGAAGCCGGGGTGCTCACAGCGTCCGCGCAAGATCACTTTGTCGCCGTCTTCGAGAAACGTGCGGCTCTCGCCGTTCCCTAGGCGCAACGGCTGCTTGCCGCCTGTTGAGAGTTCGAGCAGCGATCCACCTTGCCCCGGCTCCGGGCCGGACTGAGTTCCCGAACCGAACAGATCGCCGCTCTGCAGATTGCAGCCGGTGACAGTGTGATGCGCGACGAGCTGCGCAAGCGTCCAGTAGCTGTCGCGAAAATTCGATTGCATGAGACGTTCGGCAGCAAGGCCAGCCTGACGCATCGCCTCGGTCTCAAGCCACACCTCGAGCGTGATGTCGATCGCACCCGATTCACGATTCTCCGCTGAATCAAGATAAGGCAACGGCGCGGGGTCGCCGGAGGGACGCACGTGCGGCACCCGAAACGGCGCCAGCGCTTCGAGTGTGACGATCCAGGGCGAGAGCGTGGACGCGAAGTTCTTCGACAGGAATGGTCCTAGAGGCTGGTACTCCCATGCCTGCACGTCGCGCGCTGTCCAGTCGTTGAAAAGCGTCAGGCCGATCAGGTGATCCTCGGCCTCATCGATCGGGATCGGGTCGCCCTGGGCATTGGGTGTGGCGACGACAGCGCCCAGTTCGAGTTCGTAGTCGAGCCGCCGTGTCGCGCCGAAGCGGGGCGTCGTATCGTCGGGATCCTTGTATTGGCCTTGCGGCCGGCGGATGGGCTGTCCGCTCGGCCCGATCGACGAAGCGCGACCGTGGTAACCGATCGGTACCCACTTGTAATTCGGAAGCAAGGGACTGTCCGGCCGAAACTGCTTGCCAACGTTGGTGGCGTGATAAATGCTGGTGTAGAAGTCGGTGTAGTCGCCGATGCGACACGGTAGTCCCAGCTCGACATCTCGTTGCGGCACGATCGCCCGACGCAGTGCGGTCGCTTCGGGACTCCGCCTGGCCAGTCGATCAGACACGGCTTGCCGCAACTTTCTGCGTGCTGCGGTCCCCGCACCGATCAAATGATTCATATCGTCGGTGTCGATCAGCCCTGCGCTCCGCAGGTCGAAGATCGCATCGCCGATGGCAACGCCGATGCGCCAATCCGTCGCATCGCTGCGGCGAAAACGCCCGAACGGAAGGTTCTGGATCGGAAAATCCGTCGCCGGGTCGTTGGCCGACTCGACCCAGCTCGTCAACGCCGGATCATGGGTGCCGTCAGGTCGCTGGACCATCGTCCGCAGGGATCACGTTGAAGAAAATCTCTATCACGTAGCATGAAGAAGTGTGCTTCGGAGCCTGCGTCAGGTGGCCTCCTTGACCCGCAGAATTTTCCAGCTGCCGTCGAGGATGGACGGCGGCTTCTCTTTCGGCCAGTACAGACGCATCATCAGGATGAAGCGGTCCTTCGGTGCGGGCAGCCAGTTCTGCTCCTTGTTCTTGCCGGGCGACTGGTTCTGAATATAGAGATCGACCGATCCGTCGGCGTTGGCCTTGAGCTTGTTGCGCTGGCTCACCGTGTAGCGGTTGATCGGATTCGGCACGAAGAAGTAATTGGCGTCGTACATCGTCAGCGACCAGAAGCCGTCGACCGGCGGCAATTCACCCTTGTTGAAATGCAGAACGTACCTGTTCGCGCCGTCGTACTTCTTGAGCACGTCCGGTCCCTCGGACGTGGGGTAGACCGCATCCTGCGGGAGGTTTGCACCGAGGCCGATGGCGGTGACCAACGCCCGCTGGCGATACGCCGTCCCGTACGTGCCCGTCTTGGTTGTGAACAACCACCCGTCCGTGAACTTCAAATCACCGGCGACAATTCCCTCCTTCATCCATGACAGGATCTTTTGCTGCGCCGGTTTGGGAACATCTGAAAGGCCCTTGGCGACAGCCGGCTCAAGCTTCGACACATCGAAATCCTGCCCCGGCACGATGCCGATCTTGGCAAGCTTCGCCACCATTGATGCATCCTCGGGTGTCGGCGGATTGGTCTTCAGGAGCTGCGCGAACAGTTTGAAGAAAGATGCCGCGTCCATCGCGTTGACCTGATCGCGGATGGCGGTCTTCATGTCGATGCTCGCGTCCACCGTCCCGGGCGCCGGCGTGTACGCCTTGCCGTAGGATGACAGAGGAACCGCGGTCATCTTGTCCTGCAGCGCATGGACAGCCTTGTAATCTTCGGGAGTGCCCGTGCAGTAGATCCGACCCAGCAGCCACACCATGCCCGTGGCAGATTTGACTTGCTTGATTCCGGCCGGTAGCGTTCCTGTCCAGCCCGGGCCCGTGATAGCAATCTTCTGCGCAGCCGTGCCCGTCGTCCGCTTGCCCGGGTCATCGAATACCGTTGTCCATCCATCAAGCATCGGCAACAGGAAGAACCGGCCCTTCATGTCGGGCGAACTGACGATCCATGGCTCTTGGATACATCCAGCCACACGATCGTGTACAGCGTATCGGCGTTCGGCGCTGTTACGGTATGGTCATCGACGGCGGGATAGCCGCGCAGTTTGGCGAACTGACCCATCGGAGCCTTGCTGCCTTCCGGCGCGGCAACGTTTGTCGAGAGACGCCGCGTGAGTCCCATGGTAACCAGCGGATAGGCGTACATGTAAGCTTCGACCCCAACCTCTTGCGCTTCCTTCTCCTTCGCCAGGGTCTCGGCGGCCTTCGCATCGGCGAGGACCTTGTCTTTCGCATCGGTTGCGGCCTTATCGGCCGCAGTATCAGTCTTCTGGCCGCAGCCGACCGATGCCGCAGCGATTAGTGCCACGCACAGGGTCCACCCAATTGATTTCGTTGCCAAGTGTCTCTCCGAGAGAAAAGGGATGCTGCAGGCGCGCAAGAACGATCTTGTCGTTCAGCACACGGCAGGGGCAGAGCCGCAAATTGTACCCGCGTCAGACGAGGTCCGACGCGCGAATCAGATAGCGCCGATACCCGCACGCGCTGCCGGGAGTTAAGTTTCACATGTCGAGCAGGGGGATGCAGGCGGCGCCGTGACTTGATTTTCGCGGAGGGTATTTTTTGCGCAAAACGCGATGTGCCTGTCGAGTATTTTATTGAGTCTCCGAACAAGCGAGGAGGGGAAAGCAGATCGAAGTGAGCTGAATACTCGCGTGTTTTGTGTCGATGCGTTTCGCTGTCACTTGCCTTACATGCGGGCCTGGCAAGGTTCGCTGCGGGTCTGCTGCTCGCGGATCGTGGCGTCGGCTCGCGCAAAGTTCGCAAGGCTGTGGCCGCTGAGCTTCAACGTGAGGAGCATTCGGACCCCAGTCCTGGCCTTGGCCGTCGGATCGCTAGCGACGGGGTGCGCGGTTGGCCCCGATTTCCGCCCGCCCGAAGCGCCGCAGACGTCGCGTTACACCGAAACGCCTCTGCCACGGGAAACAGCCGGGACGCAGGGTACCGGCGGCGCGCCACAGAAATTCGTCTCCGGCGGAGCTATCGAGCAGCAATGGTGGACGCTGTTCCGCTCGCAGGCACTGGATCGCTTGATCCGCGATGCCATCGTCGACAGCCCGAACCTCGCAGCGGCACAGGCAACACTCCGGCAAGCAAAGGAAAACTACACCGCCAGCTCCGGCGCGCTACTGTACCCGGGCGTTGACGCCAATGTGTCGGCGACGCGCGAGAAGTTCTCGGGTGCCGCCATCGGACAGGGCAATGTCGGCACCGCCATCTTCAATCTGTACAACGCGTCGGTGAACGTGTCGTACATGCTGGACATTTTCGGTCACAACCGGCGCGAACTCGAAGGGTTGCAAGCGTTAGTCGATTACCAGGGCTTCCAGCTCGACGGAGCCTACCTCGCGCTTACAGCGAATGTCGTTACCGCCGCCGTGCGCGAAGCCTCGCTCAGAGCCCAGATCCAAGCCACGCGCGAGATCATCGCCAGTGAAGAACAGCAGCTCGAGCTCGTCGAACGCCAGCAGCGGCTCGGCGCCGTAGCCCGTCTCGCTGTATTGGCCCAGAGCACGCAACTCGCGCAGACGCGCGCAACGCTGCCACCGTTCGAGCGCGACTTGGCCCAGACCCGTCATCTGCTCGCAGTGCTTGTCGGGAAATTGCCGAGCGAAGCATCGTTGCCTTCGTTCGAGCTCGACGCGTTGACACTGCCGCAGGAACTGCCGGTCAGCCTGCCGTCGGATCTGGTGCGCCAGCGGCCGGATATTCGCGCTTCGGAGGCCCTGCTGCATCAGGCGAGTGCGCAGATTGGCGTGGCCACTGCGAATTTGTACCCGCAGATCACATTGACCGGCAGCATTGGATCGGAGACGACCCATTTCCGCGATCTGCTGGGCAGCGGCTCGGGCATATGGGGGATCGGCGCCGCACTCTTGCAGCCGCTGTTCCATGGCGGCCAGCTTCAAGCCGAACGCCGCGCCGCCATCGCAGCCTACGATCAGGCGGGCGCGCAATACCGCGAAACCGTGCTGCAGGCGTTCCAGAACGTCGCCGACTCGCTGCGCTCGCTCGACGACGATGCGCGAACCCTCAAAGCGCAAGCCGACGCCGAAGCGCTTTCAAGAGACACGCTCGACCTGACGCAACGCCAATACCAGCTCGGCGCGGTCAGCTATCTCGCGTTGCTCGTGGCGCAGCGCCAGTACCAGCAAGCACGGATCGCGCTCGTGCAGGCGCAGTCGGCACGCTACGCCGACGTCGCGGCACTATTTCAGGCGCTGGGTGGTGGCTGGTGGAACCGCGAATCGACAGCGGCCACTGCAGGCCCGTCAACGAACTAGCCGGCTGTCGCGGCCGGTATTGGAGCACGACATGGAATTGAAGAAGCCCGTCATGAAAAAGCGCATGGTGATCATGTTGATTTCCGTCGGCCTTCTGCTCGGCGCCATCATCGGCTTCAACGTCATCAAAGGTGTGATGATCAAGAAATTCATGGCCAACAGCCCGGTTCCCACGGCGACGGTCACAGCCATGCCGGCGAGCTATCAAGCGTGGCAGCCGCAGTTGTCCGCGGTCGGCACATTGCGCGCGGTACGTGGTGTGGACGTGACGACAGAGGTCGCGGGACTGGTGCGCTCCATCATGTTCAAGTCCGGCGACGAAGTCAGAGCGAATCAGGTGCTGGCGCAGCTCAATGCCGATTCGGATATCGCGCAGCTGCACGCGCTGGAGGCCGCCGCCGAGCTTGCCTCCACAGTCTACGAGCGCGATAAAGCCCAGCTGGCGGTGCAGGCGATAAGCCAGGCCCAAGTGGATACCGATGCCGGCGATCTCAAGGGCAAACGCGCCGAGGTCGAACAGCAATCGGCGCTCGTGGCGAAGAAGACGATTCGCGCGCCCTTTGCAGGCAAGCTCGGCATCAGCACGGTGAATCCGGGACAGTATCTCAATGCCGGCGACAAGCTCGTAACCTTGCAGGCGATCGATCCGATCTATGTCGATTTCATGTTGCCGCAGCAGCAGCTCCCGCTCGTGGTGGTCGGTCGCAAACTGACGCTGACTGCGGATGCATACAAGGGCACTACCTTCGAAGGCAAGATCACCGCAATCAATCCGAGCGTCGACAGCAACACGCGCAACGTTCAGGTCGAGGCGACAATCCAGAATTCAAAGCGCCTGCTGCTTCCCGGCATGTTTACGACCGTGCAGGTCGACTCCGGCCCCGAGCAGCGGTACCTGACAGTGCCGCAGACGACGGTCACCTTCAATCCGTACGGCGATACGGTCTACGTCGTGAAACCGGCGGACAAGCCGGACGAGAAGGGGAACACCCCATTAACGGCGCAGCAGGTGTTCGTGACCACGGGGCCGCGGCGCGGAGACCAGATTGCGATTCTCAAAGGCGTCGATGAGGGGGCACAGGTCGTCACCAGCGGGCAGATCAAGCTCAAGAACGGGACACCTATCGTCATCAACAACACGGTGCAGCCCGCGAACAGTCCCAACCCGACGCCGCAGGAGCGTTGACGCCAGCCCGCGACCGCCATGAACTTCACCGACATTTTCATTCGCAAGCCGGTCCTCGCCACGACCGTAAGCCTGCTCATCCTGGTACTGGGGCTTCGTTCGGTCACCGATCTGCCGGTCCGCCAGTTCCCGAAGACGCAGAACGCGGTGGTGACCGTCAGCACGGCGTACTACGGCGCTGATGCGCAAACCGTCGCCGGCTTCATTACGCAGCCGCTGGAAGCGGCGATCGCGCAGGCGCAGGGCATCGACTACCTGTCGTCGACCAGTTCATCCGGTGTCTCGACGATCACCGCCACGTTGCGCCTCAACTACGACGCCAACCGCGCACTGACAGAGATCAACACCCAGGTCAATTCAGTGCGCAATCAGCTGCCGCCGGAATCGCAGCAGCCGGTACTGACAGTGCAGGTCGGAGAGACGGTCGACGCCATGTACATGGGCTTCTTCAGCGATGTGCTGCCCAACAACGGGGTCACCGACTATCTGCTGCGCGTCGTCAAACCCCAGCTCGACTCGGTCGAGGGCGTGCAGACCGCCGAAATCCTGGGCGCCCGCCAGTTCGCGCTGCGCGCCTGGCTCGATCCGCAACGCATGGCGGCGTACGGTGTGACCGCGAGCGACGTACGCGCCGCGCTCGCCAGCAACAATTACCTGGCTGCGCTCGGCACGACCAAGGGCCAGATGGTGAGCGTCGACCTCACCGCAGGAACGAGTCTGCATTCGCTCGATGAATTCAGGAAGCTCGCGGTACGGCAAAAGGACGGCGCCATCGTGCGCCTCGAGGACGTCACCACCGTCACGCTCGGCGCCGAGAACTACGATTTCACGACAGCGTTCGGTGGACGCAATGCAGTGTTCATCGGGATCAAGGTGGCGCCCGACGCGAACGTGCTCGACGTGGCGAAGCGCGTCCGCGCCGTTTTTCCCGCGATCCAGAAGGAAATGCCGAGCGGCGTGACAGGCGAGATCGTGTACGACGGGACCAAGTTCATCAGCAGCTCGATCGAGGAGGTCATCAAGACGCTGGCGGAGACGCTGCTCATCGTCGCCGCCGTCATCTTCCTGTTTCTCGGCAGCCTGCGCGCGGTCGCGATCCCGCTGATCGCGATGCCGTTGTCGTTGATCGGGGCTTTCTTCGCGATGCTTTTGCTGGGGTATTCGATCAACCTGCTGACGTTGCTGGCGCTGGTCCTGGCAATCGGACTTGTCGTCGATGATGCGATCATCGTCGTCGAGAACGTCGACCGGCACATGAAGGAAGAAGGCAAGCCGCCGCTGGAGGCCGCGCTCATCGCCGCGCGCGAGCTGGGCGGCCCGATCATCGCGATGACTGTCGTGCTGGTCGCGGTCTACATTCCGATTGGCTTTCAGGGCGGTCTGACGGGTGCGCTTTTCACCGAGTTCGCATTCACCCTTGCCGGCGCCGTCACGGTTTCGGGCATCATCGCGCTTACGCTGTCGCCGATGATGACTTCGCGCATCTTCCGGGCCGAGCAGGAAAGCGGTCGATTCGTGCGTTTCATCGATCGCCAGTTCGGGCGTCTCCGTGGCGGCTACCAGCGTGTGCTCGCCAGTACGCTCGAAACCTGGCTCGTGTTCGTGGTCATGGGGCTGCTCTTGCTCGGAGGCACGATCTATCTCTACATGACATCGAAATCGGAACTGTCGCCACAGGAGGATCAGGGCATTGTGCTGGCGCAGCTCCTGGGGCCGCCGAACGCGACGCCGCAGCAGATGAGCACTTACGCGCAGCAGGTTTTCGAGATCTCCCACAGACTGCCCGAATACGACCAGCTGTTCCAGATCACCGGCGTTCCCGTGGTGAACCAGGGTATCGGCGGCGTGTTGTTCAAGCCATGGAACGAGCGCAAGAGAAATGCGCTCGAACTGCAGCAGGAGCTGCAAAAGGACTGGAATACGATCGCCGGCGCAACGGTCGCGGCGTTCCAGTTTCCGGCGCTGCCGGGTGCCCGCGGGCTGCCGCTGCAGATCGTGATCAAGACCACCGAGCCGTTCGAGAAATTGAACGACGTTGCGCAGGCAGTGCTGCAGAAGGCACGTTCCAGCGGAATGTTCTTCTTCGTCGATACTGATCTCAAGCTCGACAAGCCGCAGACCACCGTCACCGTCGACCGCGACCTCGTGGCAACCTTGGGGCTTACGCAGCAGGACGTAGGGGCTGCGCTCGGCGCGGCGCTCGGCGGAGGCTACGTCAACTACTTTTCGCTTGGCGGCCGCTCCTACAAGGTGATCCCTCAAGTGCTGCAGGTTGATCGTCTCAATGCACCGCAGGTGCTCGACTACTACCTGCGCACACCCGCCGGCGCATTACTCCCGGCTTCAACCGTGGCGCAGCAGCAGACGACCACGGTGCCCGAGGGAATCAATCATTTCCAGCAGCTCAACTCGGCGACGATCATGGGTGTTTTTGCGCCGACGGTCTCGGAGAAAGAAGTACTCGATTTCATGCGCCAGGCAATCGCCGACGCCGCGCCTGCGGGTTATCAAGTGGACTACGCGGGCGGGTCGCGTCAATTCGTGCAGGAGTCGGGCGGCTTTGTCGTGACGCTGCTGTTCGCCGTCATCGTCGTGTTCCTCGCGCTTTCCGCGCAGTACGAAAGCTTTCGCGATCCGGTCGTGATCTTGGTGTCGGTTCCGATGGCGCTATTCGGAGCGCTGATCTTCATCAATCTCGGGCTCGCGACGCTCAACATCTATACGCAGGTCGGTCTGGTCACTCTGATGGGATTGGTGAGCAAGCACGGAATCCTGATCGTGCAGTTCGCCAACCAGCTGCAGGTCGCGGGCAAGACAAAGCGCGATGCGGTGATCGAAGCTGCCGCGGTGCGTCTGCGGCCGATCCTGATGACGACAGCGGCAATGGTGCTGGGCGTCGTACCTCTGGTGATCGCCGCCGGTGCCGGTGCCGCTGGCCGCCACGCGATGGGGCTGGTGATATTCACGGGCCTCGCGATCGGAACGCTGTTCACGCTGTTCATCGTCCCCGCGGTGTACATGCTGCTGGGCGCCGATCATCACCGGAAACAGAGCGGGGCAAGTGCCGCGGTCCCGCAACCGGCCGCGGGTTGAGTGATGCCACGTTTCAGCGGATCAGCCCCGTCAATCCGCGAGAAATCCAGTCAAGGCCGCGGTAAAGTCAATCCGCGCTTCGACATTCGACAAATGCGCCGCATTTAATTCGGCGTAGCGGGCGCCGGGGATTCCTTCAGCGAGGAAACGGCCCAGTGCCGGCGGGGTCGCCAGGTCATGCGAACCGGCGATGACGAGGGTGGGTGCGGCAATGCGCGTTGCGGAATCGCGCTGGTCCATGTCGCGAACGGCAGCGCATGATGCGACGTACCCTGCAGCAGGGGTCGACAACAGCATCTCGCGCGTCGCCGCGATTGCATCCGGCGCTGCCGCGATGAACTGCGCGGTGTACCAGCGTGCGAGAACGCCGTCGACGACCGCCGCCATGCCGCCTCTGGTCACGGCGTCGATGCGGGCATCGTACGCGTCGTGGGCGTTCATGTAGGCCGCGGTGTTGCACAGCACGAGCCGGGACAATCGCGGCGCCGCATTGGCGCCCAGCCACTGTCCGACCATGCCACCCAGCGAGAGACCGCAAAACCGCACACGCGTAAGCCCAAGCGCATCGAGCAGCGCAACCGCATCGCGGGCCAGTTGCTCGATCGAGTATGGGCCCGGCGTCACCGTCGAGTGTCCGTGACCGCGACTGTCGTAGCGCAGCACGCGGTAACGCTCGGTCAATACCGGGATCTGCGAGTCCCACATCGCCAGGTTTGTCCCGAGCGAATTGGACAGCATCACGACCGGCGCATCGTACGCGCCGTCAAATCGGTAATGAATGCGAAGGCCTTCTGCATCAACGAACGGCACTATCGGCTCCCGACTGGCGCAAAGGTAGAAGTAATCCGGCGCCAGGCTTCACAGGAGCAGCGCCAGCACTCCAAGTTGACAGAAATCTACGCCTGTCTATGATGGATTGCACCAGCGAGAAGACCGCGATTGGGGCGTTCACAGGGGAACTCGAGCCATGGCGTCTACCGTACGATTGTTGGTCCTTCTCGCAGCACCGTTGCTCGTTGACGCGACAAGTGCACTGGCCGCCGACGCTCCTGACTTCTCCGACACGATTGAACAGCGGTTGCTTGCTTGCGCGGCCTGTCACGGCAAGCAGGGGGAAGGCATCCGCCAGAACGAGTACTACCCGCGCATCGCGGGCAAACCCGCCGAATACCTGTATCGCCAACTCGTGAACTTTCGCGATGGAAGGCGCAGCTATCCCCAGATGGTGTATTTCTCGCGCCACCTGTCCGACGAGTATCTGCACGAGATCGCGACCTACTACTCGAAGTTACAGCCACCATTTCCAACGCCGATCCAGCCGTCGGCGACGAAAGATGCACTGGCGCGTGGCGAAGTGCTGGTGCGAAAGGGCGACCCGGCGAAAGGCATCCCGGCATGCGCGGCGTGCCATGGAAAGGCACTCACCGGTATGCTGCCTGGTATCCCGGGCCTGATCGGGCTTTATCCGGACTACATCAACGCCCAGATGGGTGCTTGGCAGCGCGGAATCCGACACGCCAGCGAGCCCGACTGCATGGCGAAAATCGCCGCGAAGTTGAGCGGCACCGACAGTTCCGCGGTGGCCGCCTATCTGGCATATCAACCCGGCACGCCATCGACGCTTCCGGCCCCTGAGTCGAAACAGAAGCTGCCGATTGCGTGCGGCAGTGAGCCTCAGTAGAGGAGGGAGGGTTCATGAGTTTCGCGAGTTGCAGTCGAATGGCGATCGTCCTCGGCATCTTGTTGGTCGGTGCGATAGGCACTTCCGGTGATATCAGCGTGCATTCTGCGAACGCGCAGGCGACCAAAGCGACGACAGCGCCGCGAGTCCCGAGTTCGACGCGAGTGCCCGCGCAGACGGATGGCGAGTATCTCGCACGCGCTGGCGACTGCATCGCCTGCCACACGGCGCGCGGTGGTGAGCCGTTCGCCGGCGGGCTCGAGATGAAGACGCCATTCGGCACCCTGTACACACCGAACATCACGCCCGATCCGGAGACGGGCATCGGCAAGTGGAGCGCCGACGATTTCTGGAAGGCACTCCACGACGGACGGTCGCGTGACGGCGCGCTGCTCTATCCGGCGTTTCCCTATCCCAGCTACACCAAGATCACGCGCGCCGACGCCGATGCCATCTACGGATACATCTGGTCGTTGAAACCGGTGCGCCGGCGCAATACGCCGCACGACATGCAGTTTCCCTACAACCAGCGCAATCTGCTGATGGGCTGGCGCACGCTGTATTTCGAGCCCGGTGTATTCGCGCCGCGCGCGAACGAAACGGCGGAATGGAATCGCGGCGCCTATCTGGTGCAGGGACTGGGCCATTGCGACGCGTGTCACACGAGCCGCAACATGCTCGGCGCGACGGTCAAGGACAAGCAATTCGCCGGCGGGCTGATCCCGCTGCAGGATTGGTACGCGCCGTCGCTGACGTCCAATCGCGAAGCCGGGCTGGGCCAGTGGGACATCGCCGATGTCGTTTCTCTGCTGCGCACCGGCATCTCCAACCGCGGCGTCGTGTTCGGACCCATGGCGCAGGTCGTGCACGACAGCCTCCAGTACCTGACCGAAAGCGATACGCAGGCCATGGCGGTCTACCTGAAATCGCTCGCCCAGGGCGGCGCTCCGGACGACCCCTTGCAGATCAGGCCGACCGAAGGTCAGAGCAAGGCTGCGTTCGAAGCGGGGGCCAAGATCTACGATACCAGCTGCAAGTCCTGTCACGGCGCCAACGGCCTCGGCGTGCCGCCGATGTACCCGCCGCTCGCCAACAATCAGGCGATCAGCATGGAATTCTCGGTCAATCCGATCCGCATGGTGTTGTTTGGCGGGTTTCCGCCAGCGACGCGCGGCAATCCGCGGCCTTTCGGCATGCCGCCGTTCGCCTACACGCTGAACGATCAGGAGGTCGCGGATGTCGTGACCTACATTCGCCAGTCATGGGGAAATCGCGGAACGGCCGTCAATGCGGCTGACGTGTCGAAGTACCGGACTGTTCCGGTTGATTGAAGGTAGTTCGCGCCGGAGTGTGGGCGCGGCGCTGACGCGCAGTTTGCCTTGAAAATTCAATGTGATCTGCTAGTATTGCTGTCTGGCTTGCAAAGCAGAGCGGCGCTTGGCGGGCTGTCTTGTTTTCTTCACGCAATGGCTGGATCGGCTTGATGCAGCGGAGCGCCCGTAGCTCATTTGGATAGAGCACCGGCCTTCTAAGCCGGGGGTAACAGGTTCGAGTCCTGTCGGGCGTGCCAAATCTACCAGACAGTTCAAGGACTTATCACTCAGGCTTTGCAGGCCCTATTTCGGTTGTGCCACTTTTGTGCCACTTTCCGAAATCACATCCCTCTCATGCAACCTTTCTGCGGATAATCGTCAGCGGTACGGTGCCCTGTCGTTCGGTGTTCAGCACCGACTCCGCCGCCTGCATCAAGCGCGCAACTTCGGGCGCCATGTACTTCCGAGTGACGCCCTTACGCGCGTGTCCCAAGAGCGCTTGGCATTCGCGATCGGAAACGCCCGCCGCTTCCAGGCGATGACCGAACGTGTGCTTCAGATCATGAACACGCAGTTGCGCAAATCCCACGGGCGCCGGCTCGTCCTTGAGCGCCCGCCATTTTTCGGCGGCTCGTTGCCGAGCCAGGCGCCACGCCTTCTGCAACATCCGCTGCACCGGTTTCCCGCCAATCGGGAAGACCCACACCGGATGCTGCCCGCGTTGATCCTCAATCACGCTGCGCGCGACATAATCTGTTGAGGAGCAGGGTTGGGGCTTGGTAGTGTTGGCGGGCGGCGTATTGCGCGGTCAATAAAACCGACCGCCCGGTATTCGCTGGGGGGAGTCGCGTCGGTGCACTGCGATTGGCTGCCGGTGCTGGATGCCAAGACCCTGATTGCAAGGCTTGAGGTCGGCGGCCTGATCGCCAGTATCAGTGACCACTCGCACGCATCGGCCGACAATTTCCACCGCTACTACGCCACGGTGATCGATCGTTTTATCGAATTCGCCCAGTTGCTGCCCGCGTCCGAGTCGCACCATCACGCCCAACCCGGTGGCATGGCGCTGCACACGCTGGAGACCGTGCAGCACGCGCTACAGCGGCGGCAGGGCATGATGTTGCCGCCGGGTGCGCCCACCGAGGCCCAGCAGCGAGCGCAACATCGCTGGACCTATGCGGTGTTCCTCGCGGCGTTGCTCCACGACGCGGGCAAGGCAGCGCACGATTTGCGCATTACCTACGATTCGTCGGCGCACGTTAACGCGGTGTGGAATCCACTGGTGGGCTCGCTGCCTCGAGCTCTGCGGCGGTCAGCTACCAGGTCGACTTTGCCCACGCCGCCACGCGCAATTACGCCGCACACCGGCGCTTCCCACTGGTGTTGTTGCCGAAGTTCGTGCCGGCGCCGGTGTTGGGATGGCTCGCCGATGAGGGAACGCTGCTGCAGGAGTTGGCCGATTATCTGTGTGGCGAACGCCGCGACGGCGCGCTTGCGGAACTGGTGGGGGCGGGCGACCGCGAATCGGTCCGTCGCAATCTGCTGACCGGCCCGCGGCAGCGCTTTGCCACCGCCCGCACCGCGCCGCTGATTGAACGCTTGATGGAGGCCTTGCGTCGCATGCTGGCCGATGGCGCTTGGTTGCCGCTCAACCGCGACGGCGCGGCGGGGTGGGTCTCGGACGACACCATCTGGTTCGTGTCGAAGCGCCTCGCCGATGAAGTGCGTCGATTCCTGCACGCACAGGGAGACAACGCCGTCCCCGGAGAGGACAAGAACGATCGCCTGTTCGACGTCTGGCAGGAATATGGTGCGCTGGTGCCCAATCCGGTGACCGGAGGTGCCGTCTGGCGCGCCCGGGTCGAGGGCGCGGATTACGCCCACGAACTGACGCTGCTGCGGTTTCCGTTAGCGCGCCTGTGGCCTGATGCAGCGCGCTTTCCTGCCGCCATGCACGGGCGCATTGTTGTCATGCCTGCAGTCGAACCCGCGAACGCGACCGACTCCGCAGGTCTCAAGCGAGCGACGGATCTACCATCTCCCACCGTTAACGACGACACGAAGATTCAATCGTCGCTCCCCCAAACCCGCACCGCCCACGCGCTGCTCGACGCGACGGACGATGCGGCGACCCTCGAGGCTGGCCCACCCATTTCGCCCTCGTCGTGGCAGCCGGGGCCGCCAGCCATCGGTCCGTTACCACCCTTGCACGAGGGCCATGGCAAACAACCTTCCGCGCTCGCGTTGGATTTCATGACGTGGGTGCAGCGGGGCGTGGCGGACGGGTCGCTGCGCTACAACGAAAGCGGGGCGCTGGTGCATTTTGTTGCCGAAGGATTGTTTCTCGTTTCCCCTGGCCTGTTTCGCGCCTACGCGGCAGCCCGACCGGCGGTCGCCACTGGAGAACCCGGTCGTGCGCAGGACTGGCCTGGCAAGGATGTGCAGAAAGCGGTGTGCGCGCGGGTTGGAATCGCAAAGGACCACGCAACAAGAGCGTGCTGACCTATCAGGTCGTGGGTCGCGAGGGTACGCCCGGCAAGCCGTTGAATGGCGTGGTGGTGATGCAACCGGAACGCTTCTTCGATCCTCTGCCGCCAGCCAATCCGCATCTGCAGCGCTTACCGGAGGAGGGTGGGAAGCGCACGGGATGACCCATCCGATCGAAAATCTGTTTCGCCCCGCCGTTGAACGCCATGCGGTGATCGCTTCGCTCGCGGCGGCAAGTGGGGTGATCGCATGGCCGGAGGTCCTGATGTTGACTCCAAGCGCTGGGCTCCTCGTCGCGGCGCTGCTGTTTGCTCATGCTCTGCGACGCGAGTTGCAGGCGCAGCGGGTGCTGCGCTTTCAACGCCATCTCCGGCAACCGCCGCACTACGCGCTGGCCTCCGACCAAATCCCATGGTCCTATCACAAGTTGTTTCTCGGCCGTGGTTTCCGCTGGACGGCGGTGCATACCCAGCGGCTGGTCGACTCGCGCCGGCCAGAATACGCGCATTACCGGGAACCGACTTGGCTCTATCGCTCGGCTCGTAGGTTCGAGTTGCAGCATGAGCACACGCGGCTCGCGTGGGCTACGGCGTTGACCCGCCAGTCGGCCACGTGGAATCCGGTGGCGCCGATGCCCGAAGTGGGTGGCGATCCAGCCTTACATGGCGTTGAGCCCGACGAACGTGATATCTACATGCCGCTGGCGGAGCGGGTGGGGCATATGGTGGTGGTCGGCACGACACGCGCCGGCAAATCGCGGTTTCTGGAATTGCTGGTGGCGCAGGATATTCGCCGCGGTGAAACGGTCATCGTGTTCGACCCCAAGGGCGACGCCGACGTGTTTCGCCGCGTCTACACCGAAGCCAGGCGCGCCGGGCGGATCGTGCAGTTCCATTTCTTTCATCTTGGCTATCCGCAGTACTCGGCGCGCTACAACCCGATCGGGGACTTCGCGCGCATCACCGAAGTCGCTACCCGGATCGCCAACAACATGCCGAGCGGGGGCGATGCAGAGTCGTTCAAGCAGTTTGTCTGGAAGTACGTCAACGGACTCGTGCGCGCGATGGTGGCGTTGGGTCGCAAACCCAGCTACCGCGCACTGCACCGCTATGCCGAGAACTTCGAGCCGCTGATTGTCGATTACTTCATGCATTGGCTCGATCGCGAGCCGCAAGCCGCCGGCTGGCGCAACGAGGTCGCGGGCATAGAGATCGACAAGACGAGCCTGGACAAGGCGCTCAAGTCGCGCGGCGGCGAGCTGGTGAAACTGCTCGACTATGCAAAACGCAAACAGCTCTACGATTCGACCGCCAGTGCGCTGGCTTCGGTGGTGACCTACGAAAACTCCTATTTCCAGAAGCTGGTGGCCTCGCTCTATCCGTTCCTAGAGAAAGTGACTACCGGCGAGATCGCCGACCTGGTCTCGCCTGATTACGAGAACCTGGACGATCCGCGACCGGTGTTCGACTGGATGACGATTCTGAACAACGGCGGCATCGTCTATGTCGGCCTCGACTCCCTGGAGGACCCGGCGGTGGCGACGGCGGTGGGCAACGCCATGTTCGCCGATCTCACCAGTGCGGCGGGCAAGGTCTACAAGCACGGGCTCGGTTACGGCCAGGTGGAGGCGGTGCGTCCGCGCCGGCTCGCCATCCACGCCGACGAATTCAACGACCTGATCGGCGACGAGTTCATCCCCATGGTCAACAAGGCGGGTGGAGCCGGGTATCAGGTCACGGCCTATACCCAGACCTGGGCGGACGTGGAAGCGCGGATCGGCAATCGGGCCAAGGCCGAGCAGATCGAGGGCAACTTCAATTCCCGCGTCTTCCTCCGCGTCGTCAATGAAAAGACCGCCGAGATCATCACCCGCAAGCTGCACGAAGTGCGGCTGACCACCGTCATCGCCGCTTCTTCCGCCACCGATACCAACGATCCAAGCGACTTTGCCGAATTCGCCAGTCGCAACGAAGATCGCATCTCGTCGGAACGAGTCCCGATGCTCACACCCGCCGACCTGGTCAATCTGCCCAAGGGCCAAGCTTTCGCGCTGATCGATGGCGGCCAACTCTACAAGATCCGCATGCCGTTACCCGACAGCGCGAGCGACCCGGCTATGCCGAAGAATTTTGCCGAAATGTCACGCGACATGTTGCGTCGTTATCGTGCACATCAGGTGCGTGCGACCGCGCCCAGCCTCACGGTGGAAGGGAAGGGCAGTGGTTTCTAGAGCGGCGACGTTTCATGGCGGCTATTCAGGTGCGCTCTTGGTGCCGTTCCGCTACCTGCTTAATCTCACCTTGTTGCTTTCTGGCTTATTACTCGCTTCTTGGGTGATCGATGGGTTCCTGGTCTTCAAGATCTGGCCGGATGGCATTCACCCCCTTGAAGTGGCCATCGCCACGACGGCTGCAGCGGTGGAAGGCCTCTACGGCGTACCGTTCCTCAGAGCCCAAGGCGTGGCTTGGGCGAATGGTCTCTATCACGCGCTATTTGTCGCCTCCGCGATTGAGCAGATCATCACCGCCGATCCGCATGTGCTTACGCCCTTCGATCAAGCGGTGCAGCGGTTTTTTGTGTCGATGTTGCCGGCTCTGCAGGTGGCAATGCTCGCGACGAAGCTCTATGGATTGCGGCTGACATTGTGGCTGTCGGCCACCCTACCGGTCGCGCTGGGCTATGCCGTGGGAATGATCGATGGCTTGGTCGAGCGATCGATACGCCGCTGTTCCGGGGGGCGGGAGTCAGCGACGCTCTATCATCGCGCCAAGTATGCGATCGCGTGCGTGGCCGGTTTGTCGCTGTTCGTCTATGTCTGTATTCCGGCGGCCGTCGAGTTGCAGGGCTGGTCGTGGGTGACGGCTGCGGTGATCGGAGTATGGTCGCGACTGCAATGGAAGTACTACAAGAAATACGTTTGATTGGTTGCGTGCGATTTGCCACGCCGAATTGCTAGCACTGACCTGCCCGGTTCGTGGGAGGAGATCAGCGCAGCCATCACTCAAGAATCGCGAAAGACCGTCCTGACGAACGGAACCACCTCTGTGCGTCATCCTCGGCTTCGTGGAGCGCTCAATTACTGTGAGGGCGCTGCCGCATAGCACTCGGCAGAGTTTCCGGACATTACGGGCCGGAAATTCCGCCCCTCCGCCAACACAAGCAAGGCGTGACCGCCGGCGAGTCGGGTGGGAACGCAGTTTTGGCGGAGATTGCCATGACACCGTGACGAGCCTCAACAGTCTCGCGTGCCTGTATCGGGCCCAGGGCCGCCCCCGTCCAGTAGGCGGATCTTGGCCCACTAGTGCTGAACCAACTTAATATGCCTAATTCGTTGTATCCTGTCCTGCGTCAGGAGGTGCAGGATGCCCCGATCTCTACAGCTTCGATCTTTATCGCGGTCCGAACGCCGACTTCTGGATCGCAAGCTCAAGGACTTGTCGCTGGCGGTGCGGGTACACCAGCGATACCGAGTCGTCAACGAGGTGGCCAAGGGAAGAACGATTGCCGAGGCCGCCGATCGGATCGGCTGCCACTTTACGGTCGCATACGATTGGGTACACCGATTCAACGACAGCGGTTTTGCGACCTTCGAACAGGTTGCGAACCCGAAAGGCCGCCCGGCCATCCTGCGCGCGGAGCAGTTGCGCGATCTGGTCGATGTCGCGCTGTCGAACCCTGGCGAACGGGGGCTGCCGTTTTCCAATTGGTCGGTCCCGAAGCTGGCCGCGTACTGCCGCAGCAAAGGGCTGTTGCCCGAGGTCACCGATGAATGG
This sequence comes from uncultured beta proteobacterium, assembly GCA_963829375.1. Classification (GTDB taxonomy): domain Bacteria; phylum Pseudomonadota; class Gammaproteobacteria; order Burkholderiales; family Casimicrobiaceae; genus PALSA-1003. The sequence goes on from CAWHIS010000023.1 coordinate 252,233, forward strand.
GTCCGTCGGCTACTGCGCCGTGAAGGGCTCAGCGCGCAACGCATCCGGACCTGGAAGACGTCGAAGGATCCGCACTTCGACAGTAAAAAAAACGCATCCGCCGGCTCTACCGCACGTGCCCGAAGCGCGCTGCGGTAGTGTGTTTCGACGAATGGGGGCCGCTCGAGTTGCGGCCCATCGGCGGCGTGGCCTGGGCCCGCCGCAAGCGCCCCTTGCGCCAGCGCGCCACCTATCGACGGTTGCAGGGCACCGAGCAGTTCTTGGGCTTCTACGACGTGCACGCCGATTGCCTGGAGGGGCTGTTTTCCAAGCACAAGCGCGTGGTCGACATCTGCCAAGCCTTCGAGCGACTGCGCAAGTGCTATCCGCGCCGGCGGCTGTTCGTCGTTTTGGACAACCTGCATAACGTTCACGACCACCCCACCGTCCTCGCCCTGATGCGCAAGCTGCACATCCACCCGGTATGGACTCCCACCGAGGCCTCGTGGCTGAACTTGATCGAAGCGCAATTCGGCATCCTGAAGCGCTTCACCGTGGCCAATACCGACGATCCAGCTCACGCGATCAGGCGGCGTCGAATCTACCGCTACCTGAACTACCGGCATCGCAACGTAGCCACGCAAGATCATCCGCTTCGACGCATTAGGATGGTTAAGTTGGAACGACACTAGTAGCGGCTATTTGGACGTTTGTAGAGCGACATGTACTCTCCTTGTCGCCTACGGCGTCCGCGCGACGGTAGTGTGCGCGGGCCCAAGCGAGCAAGTCAACTTCAACGAAGCGCCACACGCGGCTGATCTTCAGGCCTGGCACGGTACCCGCCGCCGCAAGGGCGCGCAGGGTGACGGGGTGCAGCCGCAGGGTCGACGCGGCCTCGGTGACGGTCAGCAATCTCTCAATCATGTTTCCCTGCCAAACGCGTTCATGCCGTGTTGCGCGACAACTGGCACTGCTCCGTTCGCTATCCGGGATCTTCGCGGACACTCGCATGCCTCCTCCTGGCGGGGCGACGCTCGTACTCTGGCAGTGCGAGAACAGTTTGTTTTGCAAATACGGTACGGTTGATCATGCTCATTCCTTGATGTCCATGTATCGACCCCAAACGCGCAATCGGCGGAATCTCGCGCGAACACCTCCTGCTCAATTCGTGATTCCGTCGAGTGCAAATGTGCGAGGCCATGCTGATCGTGTTTGACGCCGTCCACTCAATCATCATGAAGGTTCTGCCGCGCAGTGAGATCGGCAGAGTTTGCGAACATGACGCGGTGATTGACGAAACCGTGCGAGAGACAACGGTCAGTCATTGCGGCCAGAACCCATGCAAGTCGAACGACAACTGGCGGTGGTGCCTGATGGACAGGAGGTATGCGGCATCACCGATCGACGCATATAGAATAAGGTAGTCATCGGTCACGTATTCTCGGATCTCGCCTCGACCCGTTCTTGCCTTCAGGCGCCCGATCATGGCCTGCGATTCTATTGACTGAGCTTGACGGGCAAGGAAAGGTCGACCCAGCTTCGGGAATTGCTCGAGGTTGGGGATTACAGTATTCAGAAGATTGTCGAGCAGCAAGTCGTAGGCTTGGGGAGCATCGCCTTCGATAAAGAACGCCTCGATGCTGGCAAGGTTCGCTTCGAAGTTGGCGGTGATCTTGACCGCCGTCTTTTTGGAGCCCATTTCGCCTTACGCGGCGTTGCGTTTGGCCTGCAAGCGCCGCACGGCCTGACGGGCATCCTTCAGTCTGCCCTCGGCAACGTCCAGCAGCCCCCTCTCGGCCTCATCGAGCAACATCAAGTGAATGCGTTCGCGTTCGAGCCGATGGTAGTAGTCAAGGCGGTCGGCATCAATGAGCGCCACGTAGCTCTCACCGTTCTTGGTGATGATCTTTTCCGATCCGGTTTTCACTTCGTCGGCGATCTCGGACAGACGGGAGCGCGCTTGGGTCAGCGGAATGACGTCCTTGGCAGCTGATGGCCATGCGATACCTCGATAGGTTGATTTGTGACAATCTGTACGCTATTCTGCACAGAATCCGACTTTTCGGTCAAGGTGCTTCGTATGAACGAAGCGGCCAAGCAGTTGGCACGGCATTGTCAAGTTACCGGCCCTCGTGTTCAATGGCCGAATGAACGCGCCGACCATTCAACCGCTATCGTATAGCGGTTACCGCTTTCCCGCCGTGGTCATCAGTCATTGCACTTGGCTTTATTTTCGATTTGCGCTCAGCTACAGGGACGTGGCGGAAATGATGGCCGAGCGCGGCGTCACTGTCAGTTACGAAACGCTCCGGGAGTGGTCTCAGAAGTTCGGTGGGACGTATGCCAAGCGGATGCGTTCGAAACGTGGTCGTTTCGGCGACAGATGGCATCTCGATGAAGTCTTTCTCACGATCAACGGCGAACTGCGGTATCTTTGGCGTGCAGTCGACCAGGATGGCGACGTGCTTGATATCCTCGTGCAACCGCGCCGGAACAAGAAAACCGCCAAGAAGTTCTTTCGCAAGCTGCTGAAAGGCCTTCAATACGTCCCACGTGCCATCATCACCGACAAGCTGCGCAGCTACGCAGCAGCCAAGGCCGAAGTCATGCCTTCGGTGGAGCATCAGCAGCAAGACAGGCTGAACAATCGGGCGGCTATCTGCACTTCTTGCCGGAGGCTGTACACAACTGAGCATCCACAGGTTTCGATCGTGCAGCCCAAGCCCAGCTCAGAGCGTCGCATAATTGGACTGACGCACTGAGTCGACGGGCTTCGAGCCAAGTGCGTTGTACGCTCTTGCCTTCAAATCGAACCCCATGCTACGTTCGAATCTCCATCCAAAGGAGGCTTCTTCATGGCAACGACTCGCAAAACGACAGGGCGGAAAGCCGGCGCAAAGAAGCCTGCAGGAGGTACCACGAAGGCCAAGGCGAAGCGCGTCGCGCGCAAGGCGAAGGCGGCGGTCGAAGGGGCGGCACATGACGCCGGACTAGCGCTTCGTCGCACTGCCCGCAAGCTAAAACGCACGGCGAAGACGAAGTTGGAGAAAGCGAAGGGGCCAGCGAAGCGAACTGCGCGGCGGGTTGAGCGCAAAGTTTCCTCGGCGCTTGAAAGTGCCGGCGAATCGATCACGACTGTGGGGCATCGAGCGAAGCGGAGTTTCGATGCCGCTAAGAAGGCGTTCGCGGAGACACCTGCCGCGAAGAAGCGCGCACCGAAGAAGCCAGGGGACCAGCGCAAGACAGGTTCGTGAAGTTCTCCGCGCTTCGAGCCAAGTGCTTCGAATTCCATACAAGGCAGCTGGCTCACATTCCCCTCCATGGCCGAGTTCGACCCTGAGCCGTTATCGATTTACCCGAAGACCAGTCATCGCCGCGCGCGGCGAATGAGTTGACGACGCGCCCGTGCGCCAGATGCGTCAGTTCCGCGCTGCCGCCAGCGCCGCGTTGAGCGTCGCGCTCGGGCGCATGACAGCCTTGACCTTGTCGCTATCCGCTTTGTAATAGCCGCCAATGTCCACTGGCTTGCCCTGGACCGCGGCGAGCTCTGCAACGATCTTCTGCTCGTTGTCCACAAGCGTCTTCGCCAGCGGCGCGAAGTGTGCCGCGAGCGCGGCGTCTTCTTTCTGCGTCGCCAGCTCCTGCGCCCAGTACATCGCGAGGTAGAACTGGCTGCCGCGGTTGTCGAGCTCGCCGGTCTTCGGCGACGGCGTCTTGCGGTTGTCGAGTAGTTTGCCGGTGGCGGCGTCGAGCGTCCTGGCCAGGATCTTGGCCTTGGCGTTGCCGGTCTTGTTGCCTAAATCCTCGAGGCTCACCGCCAGCGCGAGGAACTCGCCCAGCGAATCCCAACGCAGGTGGTTCTCCTCGACCAACTGCTGCACATGCTTGGGCGCGGAGCCGCCGGCACCGGTCTCGTACATGCCGCCGCCGGCCATCAGCGGCACGATCGACAGCATCTTGGCGCTGGTGCCCAACTCCATAATCGGGAACAGGTCGGTCAGGTAGTCACGCAGGATGTTTCCGGTGACCGATATCGTGTCGAGCCCCCGGACCACCCGCTCGAGCGTGTAGCGCATCGCGCGCACTTGCGACATGATCTGAATGTCGAGGCCGGCGGCGTCGTAGTCCTGCAGGTAGGTCTTAACCTTTTTGATCAGCTCGTTTTCGTGGGGGCGGTACGGATCGAGCCAGAACACCGCCGGTATGCCCGAGTTGCGGCAGCGCGTGACCGCGAGCTTGACCCAGTCGCGGATCGCCGCATCCTTTGCTTGGCACATGCGCCAGATGTCGCCCTCCTCGACGTTCTGCGTCAGCAGCACCTCGCCAGTGGCGAGGTCGGTGATATTGGCCACGCCGTCCTCGGGAATCTCGAACGTCTTGTCGTGGGAACCATATTCCTCCGCCTGCTGCGCCATCAGGCCGATGTTGGGCACGGTGCCCATGGTCCGCGGGTCGAGCGCGCCGTGCCACTTGCAGAAGTTGATCATCTCCTGATAGATGCGCGCGAACGTGCTCTCGGGCATGACGGCTTTGACTTCCTTCAGCCTTCCGTCAGCGCCGTACATCTTGCCCCCGGCGCGGATCATCGCCGGCATCGACGCGTCGACAATGACATCGCTGGGCGAATGGAAGTTGGTGATGCCCTTGGCGGAATCGACCATCGCAAGTTCCGGCCGGTGTTCGTGGCAGGCGTGGAGGTCTTCCATGATCTCCTCGCGCTGCGACTCGGGCAGCGTGGCGATCTTGTTGTACAGGTCGACCATGCCGTTGTTGACGTTCACACCGAGGCTGTCGAAAAGCTTGCCGTGTTTAGCAAACGCGTCCTTGTAGAAGATCCGCACACAGTGGCCGAACACGATCGGGTGCGACACCTTCATCATCGTGGCCTTGACGTGCAGCGAGAACATCACGCCGTACTTGCGGGCATCCTCGATCTCGCGCTCGTAGAAGGCGCACAGCTCCTTCTTGCTCATGAACATCGAGTCGATGATCTCGCCGGCCTGCAACGCGACCTTGGGCTTCAGCACCAGCGTCTGGCCGCTCTTGGTGATCAGCTCCATCTTGACGTCGCGCACCTGGCCCAGTGTCATCGACTTCTCGCCGTGGTAGAAGTCGCCGCTGTGCATGTGCGACACATGCGTGCGCGAGGCCTGCGCCCATTCGGCCATCGAGTGCGGGTTCTTCCGCGCGTACTCCTTCACCGCGCGCGGCGCGCGGCGGTCGGAATTGCCTTCGCGCAGCACCGGGTTGACCGCCGAGCCGATGCACGTGGCGTAGCGCGCCTTGATCGCCTTCTCTTCGTCGGTCTTCGGGTCGCCAGGGTAGGCCGGGATCTTGTAGCCCTTGCCCTGCAGCTCCTTGATCGCCGCCACCAGCTGCGGCACCGACGCGCTGATGTTGGGCAGCTTGATGATGTTAGCGTCCCGCTCGAGCGTCTTCTTGCCCAACTCGGTTAGCGCGTCGGGAACGCGCTGCTCCGGCGTCAGGTACTCGACGAAGTTGCCGAGGATCCGCGCCGCGACCGAGATGTCGCTCTTCTCGACCCGAACACCGGCCGGCTTGGTGAACGTGCGGATGACCGGCAGGAAGGCGCAGGTCGCCAGAAGCGGCGCCTCGTCGGTAAGCGTGTAGATGATGGTCGGATCGCTACTCATGCGGTTCCTCCTCGATGTGCAGCGCAGGGCCTCAGGGACGCGAAGAACCGTCGGCCGGGGCAATCGTGCACGATACCAGCTGTCCAGGATGCATGGAATCGAGCCTCGAGTGAAACGTCCGGAACTGGCCCGGTCGCCGGCATTGATGCGATTTGATCGAGCGGCGGCTGTACAACGCAGGGCAGCCATCGAGATGTGAAGGGCTGCTGCGGATCGTAGCGCCGCCGTTCCGCGCCGGGGCGTGGTTGACTCTGACCGACCCCTTGCTGCCTTTCCCGGTGTGTGAAGCAGACGTTCTGCGATCTTGCCAACCACCATATGCGGACACTCAAGCACCGGGGAACGGCGTCCACTGCGACCGCACGCAGCGCAAAACTGACGGCCCTTGCCACCAAAGATGACAGCGTGTTTAATCCAGTCGGAATCTGCTTCCTTGGGTCGGATGCTGTAGTGCTTGACCCGGATTCGGTTCAACGGAGCGTCTCCCAACAACTGCGGCGTTTCGGCCCCCGAATCGCGAACCATAGCCATGATTGTCTGGAACTTCGCGTCGGCCTTCCATCAGCGGATTGGCCGTTCCATGTCGAATTCGCAGGCGAAGGCGCCCCATAGTTTTCCGGCGCATTCGCCCCACACATCTCGTTATACCGACATCCAAAGTGCTGAGAGGTGAATTATGAGCAAGGTATTCGTAAACATCGGATTAAGCCTTGACGGCTACATGGCACCAGAAGGAATGACCATGGAGAATTGGGATAAGCCAGAGTATAAGAACTGGGGCGCAAAGTGGGGTGCGCTGATGCGCTGGATATTTAACCAGCAGTTCTTCCGTGAGAACCTCAAGCTGGGTCCCGGGGGAGAGACCGGCCCTGTCAATGACATGCTTCGGAAAACCACGGAGCGCATCGGCGCCAACATCATGGGGAAGCGAATGTTCGAACAGGGCGAGCGCGCTTGGCCAGAGGAGGCGCCGTTCCACACACCGGTGTGCGTTCTAACCCACGAGAAGCGTGAACCTTGGGTCCGCCCGGGCGGTACGACCTTCTACTTCGTCAACGACGGAGCAGAAAGTGCCCTCACGCAGGCTCGCGAGTCTGCGGGTGGTCGCGATATTCGCATCGCAGGCGGTGCGGACGTGATTCAACAGTACTTGAACATGGGTGTCATCGACGAGCTGGAAATCGCTCTGGCGCCAGTCCTGTTCAGCGGTGGAAGGCGTCTCTTCGAGAACCTGCACGAGTCAGTGTCGCGGTTCCGCATTGCCAAGGTGCTTGATAGCCCGGCTGCTACGCACTTGCGCTATGTACGTGAATAGAGGCGGCCTAACAACCGGTTGCAACAGGCGACCCCGTTCTGTCCAAAAATACGAACGGCGGGGCGTTAGAATGAGAGCATGGGCTCGGTGCCACCGCTGCTGTCGTTTCTTCTGATGATTGCTGCCGGCTGGGTGCATCGCCATCAACTGATGGTCATCGAATTCCTTCAGGCCGAGAATCGCTTACTCAAAGCGCGCCTGCGCGGACGGCGAATCCGGTTCACCGATGCGGAGCGGACTCTGCTAGCGAGGAAGGCCAAAGCCGTAGGTCGAAAGACTTTGCGCGAGCTCGACACCATCGTCTCGCCAGATACGCTGCTGCGGTGGCATCGGCGATTGGTTGCGCAAAAGTGGAACTTTGCAGAGCGACGAGGCGTGGGCCGTCCGGGAATCATGCGCCACATCTCAGCATTGATCGTGCGCATGGGACAGGAGAATCCGGGCTGGGGATACACCCGAATTCAAGGTGCGCTTGCCAATCTCAGTCACCAGGTTGGTCGCGGGACGATTGCCAATGTGCTGAAGCGCAGCGGCATCGAACCGTCGCCGGAGCGCAGGCGACGTACGCCATGGTCGACCTTTCTCAAGGCGCATTGGAAAGTGCTGGCCGCCAGTGACTTCCTGACGGTAGAAGTATGGACGAGTAGGGGCCTGGTCACACACTATTTGCTGTTCGTGATCAGCGTTGCCGATCGCATTGTGAACATCGCAGGAATCACCACTCGACCTGATGAATCGTGGATGCTTCAGATTGCACGCAACGAAACTGATTCCGCAGCGGGCGCACTGCATTCCAAACGGTATTTGATCATTGATCGCGATACGAAGTACTCGGAGCAATTTCGTCGGCTGATTCGAGACAATGGAACCAAGGTCATCCGCCTGCCGCCACGATCGCCGAATCTGAATGCTTATGCTGAGCGGTTCGTACGCTCGATCAAAGACGAATGCCTGGATCGCATGATCTTCATCGGGCAGGCATCCCTACGCCGTGCCGTCGCTGAATACATGCGCCACTACCACACGGAGCGCAACCATCAAGGTGTCGAAAACCGATTGATCGTTCCCACGACCACGCAAGCAACTGACGGCGTTGTCCATCGGTGCGCGCGGCTCGGTGGAATATTGAATTTCTACTACCGGAAAGCGGCATGATCACATCGTTCGAATTTCTGGACAGAACGCGGAAGGAATCAATACCATCGTCATGCGACGCGAAGCTTGCGTCAGAGAGGTAGCCATCATGGACATTTTCTCGTCGTACCGGATCAATAACGTTGAGTTCAAGAACCGCATCCTGCGATCCTCGGTCGGCGGAAGAATGTCGACTTACGACGGGACCGTGACTGACGTCTGGAAAAACTTCGAGAAGCGATTCGCCGATGGTGGCGTCGGCGGGATTATCTCCACGACCTTTCACGTGAACAAAGATCGCGTTTCTCCCCTGCAGTACCCGTCGCTCGCGGATGACAGATTCGTCCCGTACCTGAAGAAATTCATCGCCGGAATCAAGCGCGACAGACCGGATTGCCGGTACATCGTGCAGATTGGTGACCCGGGCTACACGACGTATATGAGCCTGTTTTCCGAACCTCAGGATGCCAAGTCATCCTCCTCAGGCTTTGACTTCGGCTTCGGATACAACAATACCCGAACGACAATGTCCCATGCCGAGATCGAAAAAGCGATAGGTGATTTTGCTGATGCCGCTGGACGTGTACGAGCCGCCGGAGCGGATGGATTGGAAGTCACGGCGACCAAAGGCTATCTCATTCACCAGTTCCTCAATCCTGGCATTAATCGCAGAACCGACGACTGGGGCGGTAACGCAGATAACCGGTTCCGTCTGTTGCAAAAGATCGTTGAAGCAGTTCGGGCCCGCGTTGGTAGCGACTATCTCTTCGGCATCAGACTCTCGGCCGCGGATTACAACCACAGCCCGTTGCTGCTATCGCTGCTACGTTTCCCCTCAATCCTGTTATCGAAAGAACGCTGGATCGGCAATGACATGACGCAGATGCTCGACTACGCGAAGCGGTTGCGCGCGCTCAACGTCGACTACCTGCACGTCGTCGCCGGATACGGTTTCCCGAATCCCCGCGACGTGCCGGGCCCGTTTCCGTTCGACGAGATTAAGATATTTTTCAATTCCACGCGACACCTAAGTTTCAAGGCGGCGGCACGCGCAACGGTGGTGAATGCGCTTCCGAATGGTTTCGGGCGGTGGCTGGTGAATCTTGGCTGGAACTACGGGTCGGGGGTCAATCTCGCATCCGCGGCGAGGTTTAAGGAGGAAACTGGCTTGCCCATCATTGCCAACGGCGGGTTCCAAGAAAGGGACCTCATCCAGAGTGCACTTAGTTCGAAACAATGCGATTTCGTGTCCATGGCGCGCGCGTTGATTGCGAATCCTGAACTGCCGAATTTGTTCAAAGCGGGTGAGAGCATCCCTCCCGGCAAGTGCTGCTCTCATTGCAATCGCTGCGTGGGACGAACGGTATCGAGCCCACTCGGTTGCTATGACCGGAAGAGATTCATTTCGCAAAAGGAGATGCAGGAGAAAATCATGGAATGGAATCGGCCGGATCCTGCATGAATACTGGTGATCCTGTACCCGTTTTAGAACTGCTCAGACGCTGAGTTTTCCGGGTTCTCTGCGCGCGGCATCGCGTCCGCTTGGCAACAATGATGCGCGAATGCGGCTGGCGTGGCCCATTCCAACGCACCCGCAGGCCCGTGATCGAGGTTCGCGGGTACGTCCACGATGGTCAGGCAGCGCAAGCGGCGAACGCCGATTGTCGCGCCAGCAACCCTCGCCGTCCTTGCTGATGCGGATTGTGTGCTTCTAGTTGATGATGGGTGGGTACTTCGGTTCCCTGATCGTCAGGCGTGCACCTGTAGAGCAACGGGTGGAAGTACCAGCGATGTTCCTGACGCGTCTGAGTGTTCCAGGTGTCCTCCTGATCCGGCGTCATTTCCTCGGGCTTGGCGCCGGGCGCCGGCGGTGTTGGCGGAATTTTGTCGGTCTGGCCACACCATCGTTGGAAGGGGTCGTCGAATTGGGCCGAGTCGCATGTCGCCTCGTCGGGAATCTTCTGGATGTGCTTACCGGATGCGTATGTTGGCTGATCGAACCAATCCGAATGACTTCCGTGGCGCTGCGTATCAGATCTTCGGAACCCCACACGATCAGTAGGAGCGCCCGCTCAGCTATTTCGGGATTACCGCAAGTCGTTTCCTCGACTGCCTCAAAGTCTCTTCGGCCCCACCGCATAAACAAACGAAGGCCGGAAATCTGTCTCGACTAACCAGACCGCCTCCATCCGCCGGCCTACGCCGTGCCGCCGGGAGATCCAGCAGGCAGGACACCGAATATTCACTTGTTGGCGCGACCGGAATGCACGGACAATCGGTCACAAGCACGACTCAGAACGATTGAGAGTGTGTGCCGTGAGGCGCGGCATCCTGGGCGACGCTCAGCCTGTCGCTCGTGTCGAGCGTGTCGCGCGCAGGTTGTCCAGGAGAGCTGCACCGCGAGAAGAGTGAGGCCGGCTATGGATACCAGAGACCTTTTTATCAGCCACATCTCCGAAGAAGGGGAGGTCGCTTCTCTCCTGACGAGGATGCTCCGCAAGGACTTCGCCGGCCTGATGGGCTGCTTTAGTTCATCCGACATCGGCAATATCGGTGCCGGAGAGAACTGGCTGACCGCCGTCGAGCGCGCGTTGAGTCAGGCCAAAGCGGTGATCGTGCTCTGCAGTAAGGCGTCGGTGAACCGGCCGTGGGTGCAGTTCGAGGTCGGCGCCGCATGGATGAAGGGCGTGCCTATCATCCCGGTCTGCCACTCAGGTATGACGGTGGACGACCTGCAAATGCCGCTCTCGCTTCGCCAGGGCGTCGAGCTCGGCTCGGAGTACGGGCTCAATAAGCTGTACGACGGCCTGGCACGGGCTCTCAGCATTAACCAGCCGCCGCGACCCGCGGATTTGGCCGAGCGACTTTGCCGCATCAAGGAGATTGAGGACCGTTTCCGGGCGAACCAGGTTCAGCAGTTTGAACTTTTCATCGACGTCGTACTGCCGCGGCCCGGTCGCTTGGAAAACGAGATGATCCCTGACGACGCGGTAATCGAGTCGAACGAAACGTCGCTGAAGCTGTTCGGTTATCTCACCGGTGCAAGGCGTACGTGGGGCGATATCGTGAAGGCGGCACGAAGGACACCGGATACGCGTTGGCTGCAGCAGTTGCAGCACTGCATCCATTTGGCTAGCAACGACGAACGCTTCCGGCCAGTGCAGGCGATCTACCACACGGAAAGCGGATCGTATCAGCCGCAACTTTCGAAGAAGGAAGTGAGCGCCGATGGAACGACGCGGTACCACGTTCACCTGGTCGAGACGGTCGTCGCACCGCTCTCGGAAGTGCAGAATGATTTCGGCCTGCTCGCTACCCTGCTGAGGCTGGGCCTGCGTTTTCGCTACGAGGTCATCGAGCGCTTTCAAAAGGTCACCGGCGCGGCACGCGGAAAAATTGGCACGCGATGTGCACATGACGAGGTCCTCAACAGTCTCCGATCTGCGATCGAGATCATCGAGAACGATGCGCTCTCCCGAGGCGCAGAGAAGATGGACCACGATGCAGTTATGGCACTCTTTGACCGAGAAGAGGATAGGGACACCATGGCCGACGTCCAGGATTCCTGGGATGAGGTCCGGGCATTGCTGTTCCGCAAGGAGCCGCAGGTGTCGCCATCGAAAGTGATCGATGGGCTCAGGCGCATGCGCCAGCTTAACTTCCGCTTTATGAAGCTCGGCACGCGGCGTTATCACGAGATGGTTTGTGCGCGCTGGGACAACACCGAGCGGGCCGGTTATGACAAGGGTGTCACCCTCACCGCAACTGTTGCGTGATCTTAATTATGTCTCTACGAAGGAAGGGTCATCATGCCTAATCCAGTGCAATGCCTCGACGATCCAGGGACGATTTTCAAGCAGAACATGTGCTTGGCCTCGATATCGAAGAACCTGCTACAAGGAACGCTCAAACTCGCCGAATCCAAGCCACACGAATGCAAAAAACCCTCTTGCAAGACGCTCAAGACGATCCACGCGTTGCATCTTCCAGTGCGACTGAACGAGCACTGCGATTCACCTCTATCCAAAGCATTCGATGGCGCAATTGAAATCGAGCGCCTCGTCACGGCGTTCGATCAGGACGGCAACCATCGGGGCTTTCACGCCGGTGACTTCGTGTGGAAGGGTGCAGCCGTGACCGTCGCTGGACGCATTTCGGGAGTCACTAACGAAGGTACGCACCGGAAGCCGGTGTTTGCCGACTGCCAACCCTGCGACGCCAGGGGCGTAATGGAGGGTCGGCTGTGCGGAACCGTGACCGGTACCGACGTAGCCGAGTTTAAGGACGCAATGGTTGAAGCGGCATATCGACTGCGATTTGACCCAGCGGCGAATGGAGGAAGCGGCGTAATCAACGGCACTCTTGAAGGCGTGATCATTTCTCCCTGTGTGCCATGATGGCCGAGGAATTCGTCTCGGCTCCGTCACATCGCCCCATCAGAGCGCGAAGCGGGCTTCAACAATAAGACGTCGAGGGAAAGGCATGAACAAACACTATTAGCCGGATGCGATGCGGCATGGGGACAGAGCTGCGACCTGCGACTCTAAGGGGAGAACATGATGAATCGACACGAGTGGTTGAGCCGACTGCCGAGGGTTGACACGGGCCCCTTTTCCATCGGCGGGCCCGCCATCCGCACGTATATCCGCTGAGCGCAGTCTGGCGGATCAGAACTGCAATGAAAAATCGATCAACCGATCCTTGTCCCAGTACACCTTGCCGAGATAGAGTCCAGGGCTGATCAGCCGGATCTCATCGCGAATTCGATGGGCCAGCAGCGACGTGTCGGAATAGTCGAGCACAATGCATTCCTTGCCGTCCAGCCAACTCGGCCCCTTGTATACCTTGGCAATGATGGCCTCGATCCCGAAGGCCAGGATGCGGTTCTTCAAGAGACCCTTCTTGGCATCGAACACCTTCCCTTGCCACCCAAAGTGGTTGATGACGTCGGCAATCGTCTCGGAGTACTTCGTACCCGGTGCGATGATCGCCGTCCCCTTGGCTTCGCCATTGGGAATGTCGCCGGGTGGGCTTCCCTTGAACAGATCATCAAGGTTCTGCTGCGTCATCGCCAGCAGTGTCGGTACGTCATAAGCCATCGCATTCTCCTCTCGCGCATTTCCGCGACTAAACGGATCACGGGTCAGTTTCTTCACGTCGGATCCGCATCGATCCCTCGTAGCACGCAATTTGGGCAATCTCTATCGTTGCATTCGTGGTGCAAGGGTTGATGCGTGCTACCCCTTGTCTTCCACGAAAGTGAAAGTTTACGAGTGTTTGCCGCCGACGGCGAGGGCACTGCCTCTGCATTCGATCGACCGCTTACATCAAAACCATTCACACGAACTGACTCTACAATCGGCCTTCGCAGAGGCACCGCCCGGGTATCGTGCTAGTGCGTATGCGGACGCGAGCGCTACATCATTGCGCTACACACGAGAAGTTAGCGGCATCGTTCGGATCGCCCGACCCGTTATAGCGCGGCACCGAGGGATACATGCAGAGCGGGCGGGTGAGCAGAATCGTTCTGGTCGTCGCTGCATCATTGGTGTACTTGGTCGCGATCAATCGGTCAGGTGCAATACCGCGTTCAACCCAGGCCTCCAGCGCAGTCTGAACGTCATGGGTCGCGTCACGAACGGGTGGTAGTTGCTGCCCCACGCCGCCGAAGCTCGTCGCTCCCGGACCAAAATAGCAATGCGTCATTCCCGGAACCATGAACAATCGATAGAAGCTCTGCGTCGCAGCGGACCCGCCCATGGCCGCGGTCACTTGGTTGTAGTACTGCGGGCTGTAGGCAGGTTGCAGGGTCTGATCGTTCCAACCGTGGTACTGGATGACCTTGATGCCCCGATTCTTCGCCGCTGATAGATCCAGCTGAGTCGAGTTGCCCAGAACACCAACCTTGGCGTCGGCAAACGCCATGTCGCTATCGAAGTTGAAGGTGTGGTAGTCCCAGTTAGGATTTTCAAAGGTGAGATTCGGAAAATAGCCTTGCTCGAGGCCCGTACCATTAATACTGTTGACGAGTCCCGTCCATCCCGCTTCAGCACCAATCATGAAGCCGGGGAAGATCGCCTCGCCGGTCCGGGGGTTTTGCGGTCCCTGGTAGATCTGCTGCAGCGCAGTCAATTGCGGCTGCGTCAGGCAGGAATTCGTTTCGGGACCCTGACACAGCAAGCTCGCAGGGTTGAAGTTGCAAGCCTGTGGATTGGCGATCACGCCGTCGACCAATCCATCGTTCGCGTCGCAGGCTGCGAGAACGGCCGCGGTAATCGCAGGAAGCTTGGCAGGAGAAATCGCGGCGCCGGGAGCGGTCAGCGCCTGCGCGTTCCAGACAAAGCCCGCGTTCGAATGCGACTGGAAGTTCCACGGTGCGCCGACGACCACCCCGTCGTAGTCGTCCGGATATCGTTGAATCTCCATCAACCCCTGGCGGCCACCGTTCGAGCAGGAATTGAAATAAGAATGCGTAGGCGCTTGGCCGTAATATGCGGCGATCAGGCCCTTGGCGGCAAGGGTCACCAAGTGCTTGGAGCGATACAGATAATCGACCGCCTTTTCAGGGTGGCCGATCGCCCAAAAAGTGTTGGAGGACACGTGACCCGTGTCGGTTGATGCGGTCGCGTAACCCCGTCGTAGCAGCTCGTCGAGCCCGCCGTCTAAACCCAGGCGAGTGTAGTTGAGCGCTCCCGCGTAACCGCCTTCACCCGACGAGAGGAACTTGCCGTTCCAGGTCGTTTGGGGCAACCAGACTTCGAAATAAATGTTCGAGTCGGTCGTAGGCTGACTGATCCCCTGGACGCGGCAGAACACCGGCAAGTTCGTGAGCGTCTGATTGGCCGGCGTTACGAGCGTCCCCGAAGTGACTAGCGTCGCGGCGCTTATCGTCGCGTTGCCCGGGAAAGTCCTGTTGGCCAGGCTACCGCAGTCCGCTGCCGGTGAGCCGTCGTACACGAGATTCTCCTGTGCGGGCCCGAACGATGCCCACGGCACGACGCCGGTTTGATTTACCCCCGGCTTCGACCAATCGCATACGCCGTTGGGAAAGATGCGATTGAGGCGCGCGAGTTCGGCCGCCGAGAGGGCCACGCCGTAGTCGCTCGGATCGACGGGCTTCAGCTGACACTTGATGATGTTCGCCGCCACCGGGCCACCGGCGACGTAGCGCGGAAAGGCGAAAGATGGATACAGCGTGTTGCAAATCGAGTTGTTCGTGCGCGAGAAAGTCTGCTTTTCTTTCCAGAAGCCGACGGTCGCCGTTTTCCAGCAACCGTCGGTCGCCAGCGCAGGCTTGTTGCGAATAGCCTTCTCCCGCTTCGAGAGGTTCGACGTGTCTGCGGCTATCGCCTCCATCCACTGCTCAAACGTCGACCAGGCCTGATCCGCGTTGACCGGATTGCCACGCCACATGACGTGGTTATCCGTATTCCCATTGTTCGCTTGAGCCATGCGGTCGCGCATTGCGAAGTGAAACCATTGGTAGTGATAGCCGCCGTCGTCGTTGTAAATGCCGCTCACGTCGAACACCGGAATCGATGCGAGGCCGCCGTTACCCCCGAGCTGAAGTCCGCTTTCCTGCGCGCGTACGATCGCGCCCAGGTCGCCCGCGACTCGGTTTGGAATATAGTTGAAATCCTGATCGTAGCCACCGATCGCTTCGTTCAGGTTGAGGAATTGCGTGGTCGTGATCTGTCCTGCATTCAGCGCCGCAAGGCCGTATTGCACGCCGACGTTGTCGAAGGGCCGCAGCGCAAACCCGGTGGCTGGGTTGACCCCGTAGATGTTGCGCCCCCAGTCGTAAACAGTCGGCCGCAGCCCACCCGGATTGGTCGTAGGGTTGTAACGCATGGAGACGGGCACCGCGGCGTTCCAGACTGCCGATACGTAACCCGGAATATCGACGCGGCCGGGAACCGGATCGGTCCGTCCAGACTGATTCGCCGCGTCGATGAATGCCTGCAGTCCCTTGTATCCCGATACCGCGACCTGCTGTGCGACCGAGAATCCCGTGGGATCGGTGGCGTTGAAGTAATGGGTAAGCAGATGTCCGTCCGAGCCCGAGAACGCGATGCCGAGCGGGTCCGGAAAAGTGCAAGCGATCATGATGCCGTCGAAGAGTCCGGGCAAGGCATCCGCAAGCTGCGAGCTTCCGTACGAGCCGCCCGAACAGCCATAGCTCATCGTGTATACGGGGACACCGAAGGTCTCGATGAAGTGCTCCTTGCTCATCATCGCGGCTTCGCCAGAAAGCACGGAATTGCAATTGTTGGACGCATGTTGCAACGTGTTCGAGAAGAGCGCGTAGCCCGCTCCCAGGCGCGCCGGGCTCAGCAGGTTGAAGTCCAGCCCCGCCAGCGTCAAGCTGCCGATGCTCCCTCCCTGGAGGTACCAACCGCCTGGACACCCGAACCCTTCGATCGCGATGAGCCGCTTGTTCCACCCCCGCGGCGGCGCAAACCAGGTCGGAATCGGATCCACGGTAGGATCGTGCAGGATCGCGGTTTGATAGATGCCGCGATCGATCGTCGTCGTCTCGACACGAACCACGAAATTGACTGTCGCGCCCGCGGTCGTGGTCGTCTGGGCGACGTTCGATGGAAGCGTAGTCGTGCTCGGCAAGGTCAGGAACGCTGTGCCACCTGTGGGCATATACAAATACGTGATCTTGGTCGGCGCGGAGCAGTCGGCATCGCTCGGAGGACCGAACTTAGTCCCGTCCGGCAGCGTGAAGTCCTGCGTCTGGCAGAACAATGGAACGTTATGTGGCCCCGACGTAATCGGGCCGGTGATCGGATAGTTGTGGATCTCCAGGGTTACGCCCCCCGAACTCAGATTATTCGTTCCGACGGTGAGGCCAGTCACCAGTCCTACCCGGGTATTGGCCACCGACCCGGCGCGAAAGGCGCTCGTCACATCCGTGCCGTTGAGCGACACGGGTGTCGCCGTGCTGTCGTCCTGCGTGATCTGTACTAGCACGTCGCCGCCGCTCACGCGATCCGGCCTCGTCGATAGCGTCTGGATGTCGAGCACAGCTGCGCTAATACTCGCTGCAAACGCGATCGCGAACGTGGCAATGCCGATACGCAATGCTGTCGAAGATACCGAAGCGCCTTGCGAAAACCGGGGAACGGCGCCCGCTGCGATTGGCCGTTGCGTCGATGACTTCATGTTCGCCTCCTTGGGTGCTTGTTATTCGGTCAAGGCAGTGACCACCGATCCCCGTGGACTCAGTCTGACAAAAGGGGCATCGAAGGATGCGCAAGCCGTAGCCACAACGCCTGCATATACGTAATCAGTGTCGAAGAATGGAATGGGGCTGTCAAGTTGTGCTGCACAACGGACCAGCGGTTCAAGCTAATAGGTCTTCCCTGATTCTCCGCAAATGATCGCGTCGTCGTTGTTTTCTTCGGGAACTTGTCGAGCGATCACGCGCTCGCGGCTCACTGCCGCAGAGTGCTCATGATGCAAGCCTCCCAGGACCGATTTCGCGAGTTCGAGCGCACCCGCCGCCAATCGCTGTCGGCATTCTGGCTTCGCGACCAACCGCAAATCCTCGCTGCGGATCGGGTGCGCCAGGGCCCAACATGCGATACGGTCTACCATGGTCCGGGCCGTGTCGTCGCTATCGCACCAATCAGCGGCGAGTCGTCGCCGTGGGTATATCCGCTGGCGCCGCGCTTGCCGTGGTTCTGGGCATGTACTTTCCGCGATACGTGCATCCAGCGGTCGCTCATTTCGGGCGTGGCGTGCGGCGCCGCCACGTCGGCGTTGGCAGCAGGCGATGTCATTCGGCGCGGCCCACAAACCAATGTGGAGGCGATCGGCGCGCAACCGCGCTGGCGCCGTGCTGCCTGTTCCGCTGCTTGCTATTCACGGTGCGATCGACAACGTCATTGACTCTGCGCTTCAACGGGCATCCGGCCGCGAGCGCGGAGCGAGACGCACCGGCAGAATTGCGCAGGGCCCAGGGCCGACAGTGAACGCACCGAGCGAACGGTCGATGACCGTGACGTGACCACACTCGAGTGGGCGAATCCATGACCGGTTGCGAGCGCGGATGCACATGTCGCCCGCTTGCTGATCACCGAGCGCTTGCCGTTCGCCGGCGGAGTCGAGTTCGGAACGACTGGGGCGTATGAACGGCTGAAAGGGACCGCGTTCATGGAGGTCGATCCCCGCGATCCTCTGAACGCTTTGGTCACGGATATCGACAAAGCACCGCGCAATGCGCGTGGCATGGTGGAGTTCAGCTCACCATTCCTAATCATCAAGCCCCTCGACATGTCAAGGGGCAATCAAAAGATATTCTCAACGGTCAACAATCGTGGCAACGATGGGCTCCTGAACGCAACGACCGTTGCACCGGGCAGCATCAACGAGCTCTATCTCCGGTCGGGCTATGTGATCGTGGATATCGGATGGGAGGGCGATCTCGTTCCGTCTTCGGCAATTCTCGCGGCCGCTCTCCCGACGGCCGCCAACGCCGACGGCTCTTCCATCGTGGGGCCGATGCGTATCGAGTACTCCGACCGTAATCTCCCGGCGAGCGGCACGTTCTCATCAACTCTCAAGGGCAGCGCCGGCTACAAGTCGTACGAAACTGCAGACATGAACACGACTCACTCGACGCTCACGGTGCGCGACGCCGAGATTGGAAGTACCAAGATCGCCATTCCTTCCGACCGCTGGGCTTTCGGCACCTGTCCTACGGGACAGGCGACCTTGACGCCGTCCACGTTCAACATCTGCTACTTCGATGGGTTCCGCTACGATAAGGTCTACGAATTGATCTATCCAGCGAAGAACCCCATCGTGATGGGGCTCGGCCATGCGGCGACGCGCGACTTCACGTCGTTCCTGCGGTATAACTCAGCGGACGATGTGGGCACGCCGAATCCGCTGGGCGCCGGCATCAGGCGAGCGTATGCGACGGGCGCGTCGCAAACGGGTGCGTTCCTGCGCGATTTCATCTATTACGGCTTCAATGAGGACGAGTCGCATCGCAAGGTATTCGACGGCATCATCCCAACGATCGCCGGTGGTATCCGTAACCACTTGAATGTCCGTTTCGCCGATCCGGATGTGTACTCCGACCGCGACTTTCATCACGACTTCATGCAGGTCGCGTATCCGCCCTTCGCCTATGCCGTGACGACCGATCCCATTTCAGGGATCACCGACGGCATCATGAAGCGACCCGCGACCGACCCGTTCGTGTTTCAAATCGATTCGGGGAGCGAGTTCTGGCAGCTCCAAGGCTCATTGACGCAGGCCGACGGCCACGGTAACCCCGTGCCTCTGCCGCCGAACGTGCGGATGTACTTCAATTCGAGCACTGCCCACGGCTTTGCGACCGGTGGCGTGCTTATCGGGCCCGCGGGAACCAACCCGCTGTGCGCCAATCCTACGCCAGGAGGCAGCATCGCGGACACGTCGCGTGCGCTGACGGTCGCCCTGGATCAATGGGTCGACCAGGGCATCGCGCCGCCGCCGAGTAACCATCCCCGAGTCGAGGACGGCACGCTCGTGTCGCTTGCGGACTATGTCGCGACATTCCCGGCCATTCCCTTCATCGGCAAGCCGACTTCCTTCAATACCTACAACCTGCTCGATTGGGGGCCGTCGTTCACGAGTTCGGGAGGGATACGGAGCATCGAACCACCCGCAGTCGGGCCCAGCTACACCATGTTTGTGCCGAAAGCCGATGCAGACGGGCTGGACCTCGCAGGTGTGCGTCCGATGCCGATTCGCGTTCCATTGGGCACCAACACGGGCTGGAACGTCAGAAATGCCACACACCGTCCGCAGGACAGCCTGTGCGGCCTGACAGGCACGTACGTCCCATTCGCGACCACGCTCGCCGAGCGCCTAGCTACCGGCGATCCACGCCCTTCGCTGCAGGAACGCTACACCGATCACGGGGGATTCGTGTATGCGGTGATGGTGGCCGCTAAGCAACTGGTGCTAGCGCGATTTCTCCTTCTCGAAGACTTCTACAAGTACGTCCAAGGAGCGGCCGCGAGCGATGTCCTGCGCACATCCGCAGAAGCATGCTCCAACCTGAACGGGACGGCGGTACCCAGAGCTTCGATCGGCCTACCGACGACGGGCGCCAACGTCACCTCAACGCAGCTTGTCGCGGCAACGCCAACGGCCGGTGAGTATTGTCAGGTGCTCGGCTCCATCCATCCCGTCGATTCGACTGCGCCAGACATTCGCTTCCAACTCAACCTGCCGACGTTTTGGAATGTCAAGAGCCTGATGTTCGGCGGAGGCGGCTACGATGGCTCGATCGCAACAGGCACCGGCAACGTTCCGGCCGGGCCGATCGACCGACCCATTCCACTCGCGCGTGGATACGCAACGTTCGGAAGCGATTCTGGCCACCAGGCCAATTCGGGTGGAAGTCGCGATGGATCGTTCGCCGCAAACGACGAAGCCATGAATAACTTCAACGGCGACGCGCTCAAGAAAACGTTCGATGCCGCGACTTTCCTGATCGCGCAGCGTTACAAGAGGACGCCGGCGCTCAACTACTTCGCGGGCGGATCTTCAGGCGGACGCGAAGCGTTCGCAGTGGTTCAGCGATGGCCGCAGAACTTCGACGGGGCGATCTCGCTGTACCCGGCGTGGAATGCCGCAAGCCTGGATCTGCAGTTTGGAAGGCTTTCGAGAGCGTTCGCTGCGCCTGCAGCGTATCCGAACGACAACAAGAAGACCTTGCTCTACAACTCGGTTATGAGCGCTTGCGATGCGCTTGACGGTTTGGTTGACGGCATCATTACGAACACAGCCGCCTGCCATTTCGATCCGGACGCCATACGCTGCGCAGGCGGTGCGGATACCGGAGACGATTGCTTGTCCGACGCCCAGATCGCCGCGTACAACGCATACAACACGGACATCACGTTCTCTTATTCCCTGGGGAGCGGCGAGACGCACTATCCGGGATTCAACGTGTTTGCCGGCGCAGACACGCGCGGTGTTCTGTATCTGGGAACGACGCCGCCGACCGACTCGCCCGGCAATCCGTCCATCTTGACGCAACCGTATTGGGGCGCTTTCTGGGAACAATGGGTACGGTTCTTCGTCACGCGCGATCCGCTTTACAACGCATTGACTCTTGATCCGCAGAACCCGGGCATCTGGCAGTCACGTGTGAGTTTGCTGACGCAGTTGCAGGATGTAAACAGCACCGATCTGACGGCGTTTCAAAATAAAGGCGGGAAGCTCCTGATTGCTCACGGAAACGCGGATGCGCTCGTCAGCACGCGGTCTACAGAGGAGTATTGGTCGCGTTTAATCGCTACCCTCACGGCCCCCGTGGTGTCGACTTTCGCGCGTTATTACGAGATTCCCGGGTACGGTCACGCGTCAGGGACTGCCTTCACGGCTGCATAGGATTCGCTCACGGCGCTCGAGAATTGGGTTGAGCGTGGTGTTGCGCCAGCCAATCAAATCGTCGCCGACGCGAACGTGGCAACCCGAGGTCGCACACGTCCGCTGTGCGAGTACCCATTGTCGCCGCGTTACACCGGAACGGGGGATGTCAATACCGCGACGAGTTTCACGTGCGCTACGTTCCCCTGAGTCCTATTGGCCCCAGTTGGTTGGCTCCACTGGATGCTGATCTCAGGGTTTTTGCAGGTCAGCGTGGCGTCGTTAAAGAGATGCGAGTGTCGCCGTTCGGCTTGTTGTAGCAAACCTGGCCCCGGCTCCCTTAAATCCGTGGCTGCAACTCAGTTTAGTTATCTCAGGCGCATCGTTGCCCGCTACATAAGCTACTACCATGATTGGGGGACGCACCTTTCCTTATCGATGGACGCGCCGAACCCTCGGGTCGTGCATCCCCCAGACCGGGGCAGGGTGGTCGCATTTCCAGAACTCGGTGCTTGTATCACCACTATGAACGATTGGCAGCGTAATTCGGTGTGAGCGGCCGCTGTTTGGTTCGCGCCAAGTTTTCGGGAAGGACAACCGACTCCGCCGCTGCATCAAGCGCGCAACTTCGCGCGCCATATACTTACGCGTGACGCCCTTACGCGCGTATCCAAAGAGCGCTTGGCATTCGCGATCGGATACGGCCGCGGCTTCCAGGCGATGACCGAACGTGTTGTCCTCCGCAAAAATTTATCCCGGCGATTTAGGCTGAGTACGAACACAAAAGCCATGCCAGGATGTAGGCGTGATCGCTCTCGCTCGAATGGTTCTGTGTCTGCTTGCCGATTTGATCGGCCTCCTGGCTCTCGCCGTTCGCCCGCGGCGATCAATCGAAGCAGAAAACCTCGTCCTACGCCGACAGCTTGCGCTCTTTAAAGAGTGTGGAGCGCGGCCCCGACGTATCGATGCCGCCATTCGGTTGAGCCTTGCTTGGCTGTAGCGCCATAGCAAGCGCCATCCCGCGCGATGTCAGCGAATCAACGTCTCCGGACGACGCACAATCAAGGCTTCGCGCCAGCACTGCCAGGCTGACCCGCGTCGCGCGATCGATCCGCCGCGACCTGATGCCTCGCTCTTTGCATAGGGCCAGCTGCCGGCGCAGAAACAGGTTCTCGGCGGTCAGCGAGCGCCTCGAGCGCAATGACCGCAGCACGAAGCGCCCGGCGTCCGCGATCAATATATGCTGGCCAACGCGATTACAAACGCATGATGCCACAGCATAGCAAGACTCGCGTGATACGGTCAGGCCAGCAGAGACCTAGTTTTTGCGGAGCACAGGGGACAGCACTGCGCTGGTCGATAGGGTGAGATCGGCCAGACTGGCCGGGGTCTGAGAGCTGATCTTTACCCAATTACTGCGACGTTCCGCCCGTTGCGAGTCCGAAAGCGAACGCCATATGCGAACGACTGATTGGCACGATCCGCCGCGAATGTTTGGATTGGCTCATCCCGATCTCCGAGACCCATTTGCGAACGATTTTGAGGTCGTGGCATGGCCATTACAATCGCGGCCGCCCACACATGTCTTTGGGTCCTGGGGTACCTGATCCTCCTTCGAACTCGATCCCTCTCCTCAATCGCGAATCCCGGCATCGACTGGGCGCTGCGCTTTCAGTGCGCGTCAAATCAGTGCTGGGCGGGTTGCATCACGAGTACTCGTTGCAGCCCGCGCTGGCATGATCGAGTCTTTGCGCAGCACACCCCCGGCTTTGCCGGGGGATAGTTACTATCGGACGGCGACGCGGGCCCGATTAGCGAATGGCGAGGACGACCGCCCAGGCGTCACGCCGCCAGACTTCTCCGACATCCGTAAAGCCCGCGTCGGCGAGAGCCGCAACGTGGAAGTCAAGCGACGGAACGACGCGCGAGCTGCGCCGTCCGAGCGCTCGTTCGCGCTCAGCGAGCAATTCGGCGAACGCGGGCTCATTTTCAGCGGCGCACCAGAATGATACCCAGTCCTCGCCGCCATAGGTGGCGATCCGCCGCACCTCTGAGAGCTCTAGCATAGAACGCCCGGCAGCTTGTGCACCGGGCGTTCCATGCGGCATCGTGTCGGCGACGAGCAGGGTACCACCGCGTCGGAGGAGCCCGGCCGTTTCACGATAGATGGCGCGCACCTGCTCGTCGTTGAACCAGTGCATCGATGTCGAGCACAGGGCTGCGTCAAAGGGACCAGGTATGGACGCGCTCCAGCCAGTGGAGCGCAGGTCGGTGCGAACCCACCGGATCGGGACGTTCGCGTGCGCGCGGAGGCCGATCTCAATCAGAAATGGATCAGCGTCGACCGCGACGATCCGTGCGAAGGGCGCGTATGTCGCCAGACGCGCGCCAAGCGATCCCGGACCGGCGCACAAGTCGAGTACGCGAAGCACCGCGCCGGCAGCGCAATCGACGGCGTAACGGCAAATGGTCTCGAACTGGGCGTCGCGCTCCGGCACATAAACGGCTTGGAACGCCTCCCAGCGTGAGAGCCAAGCCCCCCAGCCGACCGCAGGCGTGCTGCTCACTGCGTTCGTGCCACTTTGGCCGCGCCGCCTAGTCCGAGGAGCGCGCCAGCAAAAAACGTCGCGTGTGCGAAGACGAGAGGGACGACGTCTGGTGCTTGCCAGTAGAGCGTGCTGTGGACGCATCCGACGACGAGTCCCCCGATCAATGGGAACAGAGCCGACCGTGCACTCGGCATGTGTAGTGCCTGCACGCCAACGAAGCAAACAATAGAGACGCCAACGGCGATCATGGCACCGGCTGGCCGTAGCGTTTCGATGAGCACAGCGCGAAATATGATCTCCTCACCAGCGACGTAGATCAAGACACACAATGCGAAAAGCCACCAGGGGGCAACCCTTCCGGCGGCAAGGAACTGACCCATCCAGCCAGCGCGGCCAGGCCCGAGCCAATCGTCCCTCCGTCCGCCAGCGGCAGCAAGCAAAATTTGCATCGCTAGAGTACACACGAAAGTGGAGAATCCAAGCTCTGCGATGCCAAGGCCGACCCCGAGCGCGATCTGCATCGGTCCCGGAATGTTGGCGACCTCACGCGGATTAACACCGAGGATAATGATCATCGCGGTGGCGAAGGCGCCTTGGGCGACGGCGGCCGCCCCGAGCCTGCCTAGCGCGGCGATATCACGCGCAGAGTGTGAGCCATCGCGCCGCAAAAGACGCACTAGCGGCTGTACCAAGGGTCCCCAACGCGATACTACGTGAGTGTAGAAAAAAGCGTAGAAGCAGCCTATCGCGACGAGAGTCGCCACAGCCTGCAGGGCGGCTTCACCGCTCATTCCTCGCCACTGTCGACCGTCGATGCGTCTGCCGCCCGTGTTCGCGTGGGTCGCGGCTCCGTCGCGGCTCGCCACATCCAAGCGTTGTAAGCGACGTGCGCAGCAATTGGTGCGAGAACAGTGCCGGAGACTAAGCAAGCAGCCATACACGCGACGCTCAAAGGCAATTTGCTGAGCGCCTCCGCGAATCCGAGTTGCGAGTGCGAGAATGCGAACGCGATGACAGAGGCGACCAGTAGTACAGCATGCGTCGTTGAGCCCCCGGGTACCTGCCGAGCGAGGTCCACAAGCACGCCCCGGAATAGCACCTCCTCGCCAGCCGCAATAACGAGGAGCCAACTAAGGACAGAGGAGCCCGTCGCGGCAGGCCTAGAGGCAAGATCGGGTCGAACCAGTTCTGTGGTGATAGATACCCTTCGAGCAGCACCCCGTCGGGAGCGACGGCGTAGTAGGCGAGCGATGTGCGCTTCGCCGCGCAGCGCCGCTAGGCAAGCGATCCCAGCGGCCAGTAATGCCAGCCCAAGTCCACCCAGCGAATGAGATTCCAGCGTCGGAACACCGGTGAGGATTAATGCGAGTGCTGCGACGATCGCCAGCGTCGCGGCGTAGGTCGGCAAGAATGAGGCCGATGCGGCGCGCCGTCGGGTATGGATCAAGCCAGCCAACGTGGCGGCGCTAGTCGAGGTGAGCGCGACGAGCGCGATGGCGTAGGCGTGCTCTTCAGGGGAAAGGGTGAGGATACTCATGCACGATGCCGCCGTACGCCGCGAAACGTGGATGACGCAGCGGCGGTGCGCTTGGCAGTGGCAGCGAGAGGGTATCGGGCGAATAGACTCGCATAGCGCTAAAGCCGAGGTCAGCGACGTCCGGGGTGGTCAAATCGAGCAAAGCGAGCCGCTTGCCGGTTGCTGCGAACGCGTCGACGAGTATCTTGATGTCCTCGTGGGGCGTGCCGCAGACGTCTGCTCCTATGTCTGAGGTTGCGATCGACGGTTCGTTCGGAAAGCGCCGTTCAAGCGCCTCGGCATCTCCGCCGGCGGCGTAGTGCCCAACGTTAGAGTCGAGGTCATAAAACGCGTGCATGCTTCGCTTAACCGCGCTTGACGCGGCTTCGACGCGCTGGCGAAACAGGACGATCTTGGCGAGATGCGCCACCGCAACGCCTTCGAGGAACGCTTTGTAGATCGCGTGGGAGAGGCGAAAGTCGCAGCCCAGACCGACACCGACGTGCGGAACAACGCCGCTCTCTACTAGGCACGCGACGCTGATGCCCGGAAGGTCCGCGCTCGGCAGCCAAAAGAAGCGCAAGGACGGGCCGTGCGGATGAACTGTCCGCCCGATGAGCCGCTGGGTGACTGCTACGCGGTCATCGAATTTAATGCGCACGGCGCGCTCTGCACCGAACCAGCGACCGATTGCTGCGTCGATTTGCACGATCTCGAGCAGTGCATTTCGCAGAGCTTTCTCGCGGCTGGTATGTGCCGCACTTCCAGTCGTCACTCCCGCCGTGAACAGCGGCTCACCACGCGCTCGCGCGTAGCCTACGAGCGCCTGCTGCGCAGCCACGGCGACGGAGCTGCCATCAGTCATCGATTGGGCTTGCACCCAACCGATCTGATCGTCGTCGGAGAGCGGGCCAAAAGGGAAGCCCGGTCTAGCTAACTGCTCGGCCGAGTAGAGCGTAGAAGAGTCGGGCACGATCGCAAGCTTGCCCGAAGCGCGCATCGTGTTGGGTGAGGCGACGGTGACAAAAACGCCGCCGGCGAGCGCTGCGAAGTGCGAGTAGCGTTCAATGGTCTCACCGAGCGTCTTGATCAAGGCCTCGGAGTAGGTCACCCCTGCGCCACCTATATGGTAGGCGCCGGGTCGCGGCGGCGGTGAGCCACGAAGCACGTGGACTCCGGTCATCTCGCCGCCAGCGACCGCGAGGCGCGGCTCCATCGGATCGCGCAGCACGAAGCCGATAGCCTGCGTTAGTCCTGTCAGTGGGCACAGCATGCGCCGCACAAGCTGTGCAGTGGATGCCGGGACATCACCATTCGAGCCCGACACGAGGCGCATGGGCTTCGTAACGCTCACTGACGGCCGGTAAGCAGCGCCCGGATATCGAAGTAGAGTTCGCGGTCGTCGCGCTCTGGGGCAGATCCGCAGGCAGCGCAGCCGGGAACACGCAGCACCTCGTTGTAGGTGAACTCCATGGTTGGCAGGTAAATGCAAAGCACCTTGCTGACCGTGAACGACGTACCGGCTAGCGCGAAGTTGAGTGCTTCCATACTGACGAGCGAACTGAGCAGTGAGCCGAGCACGCCGTCTAGCGGCGCGCTCGCTCCACTTGCGCGCCCTTCCAGCAGGGCCATCTTGTACGCTTGGTAGTTTGCGGCCTCACGTAGATTCATTGTCACCCGCGTCTCCAAGCATTCGAGGCACGCGGAGCGGCCCGGCAGGACAGTCGGGCCGACAAGGAGGAACGGCCCATCTATCGCGGCGACGATGCAGGGCACGCGGTGGTGGAGGCAGACGCGGTTTAGGCCGCGCAATTCTAGCGGATTAACGGACGCGGACGCGTGCACAACGAAGTGGGTGCGCCACCGCTCGAAAGACTCCGCGAGCTCCTCGAATGCCAGGCCGTCGTCAATGCTGGCCTTGGCGCAGCGAACTAGGTCTTTGCGAACTTGCGCGGCGTTCTCGGAGTGCGGATCAGCCCCGAGCAATGTCGCGATTCGAGCCCCCATCGGGCCGTCGTCGCCCACGATAATCGGTGGGACCAGTGTCTTCGCAGGCGCTGCCGCATAGCCTGATAGGTGACCGGCGGCATGTTCGGCGAAGAAGTCGAGGGCGCTGCCAACGCCGAACTCCAGCACCCCGATTTCGGAGAGGTGGTCGAGCAGCGCCTCGACCTCGTCCAACGGCACGTTCTCCGAAGTGGCGATCTGCTTTGCATCACACGTGCCGTCGATGCGGCGAAGGAGCCGGAGGAGTCGCCCAGATTCAGTTTCGTCGGAGAGCGTGTGCGCGACGGCATTCCAAGCTCCGTGGCGCAGTTCGACCACGTCGGCGCTGTGCGCGACCAGCGAGAAATGGCGCTTGATTCGTGGCGACTCTGGATTGCTCATCCGCCCTGCCTGTTATAGCTAGGCGGGAATGCCAAGGACGACTAAGTGCACGATGGCTTCGCTCTCACCGTCGACGCCCAGCGCCTCATGCGCCTCGTCGTCGTAGACGCTTGAGGAGTCCACGCTCCCTACGCCAAGCGCCACGCATGCCAACGCGATCTGCTGGGCCATCATGCCGGCTTCGAGCAGAACGTGGCGAACGCCCCGCTGTCCGTACTTGCGTGTTGCGCGTCGTGGCCGGGCGACTAGCAGGCACAAGGCCGCCGCTTGCGACGTTTGGATAGCGACGTCCGGCGCCGCGAGCGCGCCGAGAAGGTCGTCCGCGACATTGCCCTCGCCGATTTGCCAAAGCGCATCCCGTCGCGGATCGTAGACGTAAGCCCCACGTGACAAACCATCGACGCGCAGGGCGGCGATGTGCAAGTCGACCGGGTATAGGCCGCCGCTGCTAGGCGCGGCGCGCGCTGCGATATCTGGCGTCCCGTCACGGCCCTGAAGCTGGCCGGTGACACCGCAAGCAGCGCGGCAGATTGCCGCGAGGTAAGCCAGAGGCAGGGCATCGCCGGTGTAGATCCGAACTGAACGGCGCTGCCGGATTGCCTCACCGAGCGTCATCTTGAGAGGAATGGGCATAGGCAATTCGAGAAGCGCGAAGCCCCGCCGTTGCTCAAGACCAGCAAGCCGCGTCATCGCATCGGCAGACGGGGAGAAGTACGAGGCGACTGACAACTCGAATTCGACGTCGCGACGTCGGAGACGCGAGGCGACAAGAAACTCCTCAGCCGCGCTTGGCGAGGTTGCGCGGCGCACCGCGTCGCTGCGAAGCCCGTAGGGGCGTAGGCCCGTCGAGCCAATCGACGGCTCGACGGTGCGAAAGCTATTTGCGTACAACGTCGCCGTGGCGACTGTTGGATCGAGGTCTACGCGTTCCTCGGTGACGCTCGGCGGTGTGCCTCGGGGGCTAGTCCTTCGGAAGGGCACCGGCGGCCTCGAGTTCGTCCGCGAGCTTCTTCTCTGCGGAGAACGCCGCGGCCTCGTGCGGACTTATTTTTGCGCGTTCTTTGCCCATCATGAAGTGCCCTTGGGCGTGCGGCGCAATCTGCATGAGACCTACGTGGTTGAGGTCGGGGTCGAGGATAACTGCCATGCGGCCAACCGTCTTGGCCTCCTCGTTGCTGACGTTGTGCCCTTCCTTCTTCTGTTGAGCGATGTAGAACTCACGCGCTTTCTCAGGGCCGAGAACGACATCGCGGGGAGCCACGACGACCTTGCCGCCGAGTCTTTCGAGCTGTTTGATGGCGCTATCAAGGTCGTCGACTCCGAAATACGGTGTAAGCCGTTCACGGTCGTCATAGCGGGTCGTGATATTAAAATCGACGCCCTGATCGAGTGGTGTCCACCAACTCGCGACAGTTGGGTTTAGGCCATGCGCGAACTCTGCACCGAGTAGCGCGCCATAAAATCCGCGCGACTTCTCGCTGTTGCGCGTGGGCGCATTAATTAGGATGAGCTTGGCATTGCGGGCGATCTGAGGCATTGGACCTCCCTATGATGGTCTATGATCTGCGCCGTATTACCAACTACAGCAGCAGCTACTGGAACAGCAGCACCCAGACCCGCAGCACGAACTGGCCCCCGGTAACGGAAGGTAACCGGCCTTATAAGCACCGGGCACGATTAGATGGTGCGCAGTACTTTTGTGCTCTACGACGGTCGTCACGGCCAGTTTCATAGCCTCCCCCATGTTGTAGGACTTCAACTGTAGTACGCAACGCTAATATTTTTACTCTGCCTCGCGGGCCATGTCAATCCCCCGAATTGCCTCATAGTCTGAGTGAAATCCCGCTTGAGAAGTGGCCCCACGCTTGTCCTTCCCGAAAACCCGTAGTCTTTGATATTGTTGACTTTCTCCTTCGGCGAAGGCAAGGTGGATTGTCGATTGGGACGAAGCCGAGTAGGGGATTTCGCTCATGCCGCCGGCGGTCTATGCGATTCTGAGCGCGCTCGTCGGGCTGTTCCGATCTCAGCGCTCATTGCGAGTCGAGAACATCGCTCTGCGCCATCAGCTGGCGATCTATGAGCGCACCGTCAAGCGACCGCGCATTCGACCCGAGGACCGCATCCTTTGGTCTTGGCTGTCGCGCCACTGGGCACCGTGGCGGGAGGTTCTGGTTTTCGTCCGGCCCGCGACGGTTATTGCATGGCAACGCAAACGCTTTCGCGAACATTGGACGCGCTTGAGCAGAGCAGGGAAACCGGGCCGACCGCTGATCAGCGAAGAGATACGCCAGCTCATCCGCAGCGTCTCGGGTGCCAATCCGCTGTGGGGCACCCCACGCATCGTTGGCGAGCTGGGGAAACTCGGCATCAACGTGGCGAAGTCGACGGTGGATAAATATCGTGTGCGATCGGGGAAGCCGCCTTCGCCGACGTGGAAGGCATTCCTGAAGAATCATGTGAATGACTTGGTGTCGATCGACTTTTGCATCGTACCGACGATTCGGTTCAAGCTCTTGTACGTGTTGATTGTCCTGGCACATTCTCGACGGAAAGTTCTCCACTTCAACGTGACGGCAAATCCGACGGCGTTGTGGACGGCGCAGCAGATCGTGGAGGCCTTTCCATGGGACAGCGCCCCCAAGTATCTTCTACGCGATCGCGATGCGATCTACGGTGAGGAGTTTCGAAAGCGGGTTCAGACGATGGGCATCGAACAGGTCCTCAGCGCACCGCGAAGTCCTTGGCAAAATCCGTTCGTCGAACGCATCATCGGCACATTACGACGCGACTGCCTCGATCATGTGGTCGCTCTGAACGAGCATCATCTCAGGCGCATCGTTGCTCGGTATCTTGACTACTACCACGATTGGCGAACGCACCTTTCCTTATCGATGGACGCGCCGAACCCTCGGGTCGAGCATCCGCCAGATCGAGGTAGGGTGGTCGCCTTTCCGGAACTCGGCGGCCTGCACCATCACTACGAACGATTGGCGGCGTAATTCGGGATTTCGCGCGCGTGCTATCCAAATGCGCGAGATGAATTTTCGGGAATGACAGTGCAGGTCAGCGAGGATGAGGAGGCCGTTGCCTGGCTGACCTGCATTGAAACAATATTCAGCCGGTTCAAGCAGGTCCGACTGATGGGAAATGACCGGGCGCTCGTCGGCTTCGACCTCAACCGTCATGCCGTGATGGCTGTGTGCCGCGAGGGATGGCGCAAAGTGCGCGTGAGCTTGGACTCGATCAAGTTCCCAGAACTCACGCCGGTCGAGCAGACTGGCTGCAAGCCTGGAAGCGATTCTCTGGGGAAGCTGAATGACCAAACGCGCAGGTCCGGCTAGCAATATGCCGTCCCCGGACGCTTACCCTGCATCAGCACCATCCCGCAATAAGCGCCGCCGGACGCTTACGAATGTAGCGAAGGTGATGATGGACGAGTCCGCTATTTTTGGATTGATAGGCGGACCAGCTTGGCGACGGTGACCAGCAGGTGGATGGTGGGATGAGGAGTTCGCGCATGCGGTGAACCGTAACATGACCGTCAGCGCGTGCAAGACTGCACCGCACAGGCGGATTCCCGCATACTTCGATTTCGCCACCCACAGGCTTGGCTGTTAGAATAAGCGTGCAGGTTTGTAGCACCAGAGAGTTGACTCGTTCGTTGTGCGGTTGTGCCACTTTTGTGCCACATCACTGGGCAGCAACCAACGCTATTGGGCAAGACGGTTACGGCGAGCAGTCAGCAACTTATTGATAAAGTAGAACTAATTTTCAGCCTGTCTGCCTTCTAAGCCGGGGGTAACAGGTTCGAGTCCTGTCGGGCGTGCCAACTCCGGCGTAACGCAGATCGTTTTCAATGGTGGCTGTAGCTCAGCGGTAGAGTCCCGGATTGTGATTCCGGTTGTCGTGGGTTCGAACCCCATCAGCCACCCCAAAATTCAATGACTTACGGCAGTTTTAAATTTCCGGTATAGAAGATGGAGCCGATTTATAGAAGATGGTGCGGCTCAAATGGCACTTTGCGTCGGCCTTCGCAGTTGCTTTTTGTTCGACTGAAGGCGCTCGGGACAGGCGTCGCGTAAACGCGAATCGCTGAGAACTTTCACCCCGAATGTGACGCCCAGTTGGCCCACTCGATCGTCAGCAAAGCGCACTGATTAGGGCT
Source organism: uncultured beta proteobacterium (assembly GCA_963829375.1). Classification (GTDB taxonomy): domain Bacteria; phylum Pseudomonadota; class Gammaproteobacteria; order Burkholderiales; family Casimicrobiaceae; genus PALSA-1003. The sequence goes on from CAWHIS010000023.1 coordinate 284,316, forward strand.
GAACAAGAATATTGCCGCGTATCGTTGCCAGATCGGCCAGGGCAGTCGGTAAACCGTTGGGACCGCGCACACACGCATGACCGCGCGCACGGTTCTACTCCAGCACGAAGAAACCACTCCTTATTTCGTATTCACCTGGTGCGGCGTCATGGGCGACGGCCGATAAAAACCCACTGGGCACAACCGAATGGTCGCACTTGAGTTAATCACTGCCGCTGACAAGAATCGTGCGGCTTGTTTTCTTTGTTTGTCGTTTGTTGTGCTTCATTCGACCGCTCTACCTCTTTTTGCGGTGCGGCGATCGTAGATCCGCTCCGCTGTCGCCTCGGTAGTGTGGCCGGTAATCTCCTTCGCCTGGCGCCCATCCGCCTTCAGCTTTCCGACCGATCGCGCGCGCAGATCGTGATAATGAAAGCGTGTGCCCCCCGCCTCGTGCCACGCCACCTGTAGTCGGTTCCACATCGACTTGAAGCCTGAGTCGGTGTAACGCTGTCCCTGCCGATTGCAGATCACGTACATGGACGCCACCGGCCGCTCGATTGCCCGGGCTTCCGTTACAGCCGTGCGCAGCGCATCGGTCCATTCGATGACTACTTTCACCTTACCGCCCGATTTGAGTTGCGTTATGTGGATGCCATCCTCGCGGATCTCGGAGAGACGCAGCGCTAAGATGTCTTGCCGGCGCTGGCTGGTGAGATAGGTAAGCACCGCGGTGGCCACCAGCATTCTTGCGGTTGTGCCTTGCGCCCGGGCGAACGCCAGGAACGCATCATATTCGGCCTGCTCGACGTTCCTGGTGCGCGGGCGTTCTTTGTTGCGCCGTACGCCCCGACATGGATTGACGGTGCACCAGCCCTGCTCGAGGCCGTACGCAAACACCGTCGACAGCAGCGAGAGCTCACGGTTGGCGCGCACGGGTGCTTTCTTGCCGTCCTTGTCGCAGCGTGCGTCACGGTACTGCGCCACGTGCACTGGCGTGACCGCCCGCGGCTGCATGCGGCCAAAAAATCCCTTGAGGTTTACGGCCTCGGCTTCATTGTCGGCGCGCGATCGCGGCGACTTGTCGGGGCCGTACTTGGCCAGCGTTCGATTGATGAGCTCGGCCATGCTGCGTGGCAGTGGGTCCTCGCTGCTGGCCTCGACATAGTTTGTCTTAGCTGCGCGATCCCATCTGGGGCCGAGCCGATGCCACTTGCCAGCCAGGTCACGATACCGATAGGCGCCGCACTGAAAGTACACGCGCGCGGGCAGCCCGAGAGGATTGGATTTTCTGCGCCCAGCCATCGGAACAGCTTACGCCCGATGCTCGAAGAACTTCAAGTCGGGGCCGAGCGGTGCCGGACCCTCGTCGCGTCCACCCATCTTGCACTCCACGTGGGCGCGGAGCACCTTGATCCCACCCTTCGCGCCAACCTCATAATGAAAACCGCGCGCATCAAGCCAAGCCATCTGCGCCGGCCGGGTCTTCGCCTCGGTCAGCGCAAAGAGTTCGTCGTCGGAGAGCAGCAGTTCCACGTCTTATTGTCTGGAAAATTGCGACCGACCTCCGGCCTTCGAAGGTCTTTGACGCTGGAAATTTGTTCGCTCGTTCACCGGATTACAGGACATGAGGACCTCTCCATCTTTGAGCAGGGTGGAATGCATTGCTTGGCTTGCTACAGATATGGTGTTCTCCTCCTCCACGAAAAGAAGGGGAACACCTCGTCCCCGTCGCGGGAGAAGAGGTTCCCCGGTCGGGATACCTTCGCACCTGACGGCGCGAAGGGGTTGGTCACGACGCGTCGCCGCGCGCGAAAAGAAAAGGCCCCCGATCCTTGCGAATTGAGGGCCTTGCTGCGTGACGAACCGTCGAGTCCATGCACGAGGCATGGTCGAAGGCACATCACCGGGCACCACCAGACCTTGCGGTCCGACAGCACCAGCTATGCTCGGGCGCTAGACCGAGCGTACAACCTAAGTCGCTTGCGCGACGAGATCGGAATCGCTTCCGATCACTTCAAGGGCGGGTAACGACCGCAACGCCAGTCCCGGGGAACTGGACTTCATGCATGGCTGGATGACCAGTCGACATGAAGGCTGTGTGAGCACGATGCTCACGGACAAGCGACTTGAGTATTGCACTGCCGGTGCGCCACTTCAAGCGTCTGGCGCGACGAAATGGATGATGCAAGCCGACAAGCACGGCATTTCGGGTGTTTTCCGTCTTGACAATGCGGGACCCGCTCGACCTATCGCAAGCCCCGGCGACTCGGAGTCATGTCCTGGCAAACGCGCGTGCGTCGGCAAAAGCATCCATGTTTGGGTAGTGGTTCAGTCTGACGCTCTGGCAGTTGCAAAAAATCTCTTGAGTGCAACAAGCGCCCAAATCGCTTCTACAACGCCGAACGGCCACGCGCCTTGCAGGAAGCCGTAAATCGACCCGAGCGCGCACGCAGCAGCGAAGCCGAGCACATACCACCGGCTTTTGGGTTCGAGCGCGTAGCAGACCAGCATGGCAGTTACAGCGAACAATCCGAATGCGGTAAGGGTATCCACTAGTTCATTGTATCGGTCATCAAATGTCGGCGTACCACGCGTGGGCGGGAAAATGCCGAGTTGTGTTACAGAGTTGGCTTTGAACCTAGACCACTATCCATGTTTGGTATTTAAACGCTTCGCACAAGGTCTGCCACGCTGCGCTCGATGTCGTTCAGCAGAGACGGCAAGAGATCGAGCAGAAAAGGGCTCGCGAGCCAATCGCGAACAGCCGTAGCGGCGCGCGGCTCGGTCAACAGCAGCGTGAAGAGCGCGTGCGGGCTGCGGCGGCTCGCGCCTTGACAACCGCGCGCAACGACACCGGAGGGAAGATGCGGCTCCAGTGCGGGAGGGATGCCCGGCTGCACGAGCGTCAGCAGCTCTTCGATGAGCAGTGGCGATCCGGCGCGTACATCCGAGAGCCGCTCCCAGAGGGCGACAGGAACGACGCGCCACAGGACGAAGCGGCCCAACCGAACCTCGATGAGATGACCCCAACGGTAGGCGTAGCCCTCAGCGCCCGCGTATTCGGCAATCAGTCCTCGCTTGCCGCTCAAAATCTGCTCCCCCGTACGACCACGCGAGAGCTGATCGGCAAGGAACAAGGCGGGAATGCCGAGCGGCACCGGGTTGCCGACAACCACGGCGTCAACCGCATGGCGAGACGACGCCGCGCGCGAAGACTGGCGACGTGCATGCGCGATCGATCTCATAAGAGTGGCTCCTTCTTGGTCTCGGACGGCGACACGGACGGCGACGGCAGAGGAGGGGAGCCTACGTAGGCGCGGGAAATCTGCGGGCGATTGTGGCCGAGCTGGCAGGCGATCTCTTGGAGCGCAACTTGGAGCACATCTGGATCGGCGCAAACATCGCCGCCGCGTATCGGAGCCTGTACGCCCGTCAGCTCGACATGGAACTCGTGGGCGAACTGGTGACGCAGCCCGTGCGCCGTCACACCGAGCTGTCGCTTGGTAATGCCGGCCTTCTGCATCACGTTGTCGAAGCGCTTGAGGGATTGCTTCAGCGACAGGCCTGGATGTCCCAGATGCGAGGACGGGCGCGTCGCGAATTGCAGGGCGAGGTCGAGCGCCGAGCGCTGGTCATCATTGCGGATGGCCACAAAGCGCAAGCGGCCACCTTTGGTGCCACGCTCGATCCTGAGAAAGACCGCATAGCGATCAGATGCGTGCTGAGAGGTCGGCACGCTCTCGGAGGATACGACGGCGCTATGCGGCATGAACATGACCGCTTCCTTGCGCCGCAACCCGAAGGCAAGCAGTAGCGCCAGTTGGGCCGCGACACGCGGGTCAATGGCCGCAACCGTTTCGACGACTCTCTTGAATTCGACTGCGTTGCCTTCCCAGCTTCGGTCCTCCTTGGCGGCATAGGAGCGCTTGAAGCGAGCGGGGTCCTCGACGTAGTCCGCGAGCGGATGCACCATGCCGGGCTTGCCGATCCAGGTGTCGCCGTAGACGCGCAGAAAGCTCAACTGCTGCTCTATGTACGGCGTGCTGTGCGGACGCTCCAGCATCGCTACACCGCGCTGCCGACACCGGTCGGCGATGCGCGCATTGCCGGTCCAGTAGTCAACCAGCATCTGGATATGCCTGCCGGCGAGATTGTTGAGATCGAACTGATACCCGAGACGACGCAGCAGGGTGAAGGAGCGGAAGAGTGAACAGGCGCGTTCATGCATGGTTTTATTCGACACGCCTTTGGGCTTGCTTCCGTGTTGGCGGTTGTGCTCGTTGATCTTGTCCTGAAGCTGGCGTTTCCAATTAGGGTTGTTGCTCATCGCGGCCTCTCCACGGGACAAGCGTCGAAAGGGGACCGGCACACCGTGCGAAAGCTGAGGCAGGGGGCGCGGGCCGTGGCGGCGGGTGCCGCTGGCGAATAACGTGGCAGTTGCATCGTGGCTCCAATGATGGTTACGCCGCGTCGCTGCCAGAACGCGAGCAAAAAGTCCGGCCGGGTGCTGTCACGCGAGCGAAGCGCTTGACCGTGAGCGCTTCGAAGCGGGGGCATTGAGTCAATCCGGAACGCGAGAGCCCCGCAGGCGTTCGGAAGTGGATAGGGTTTGTCGCGCAAGGCGATCGGCGAACTTAAAAACGTGCAAGCAGGTGCGTGCCAAGTATTTCTACGAGGCGTGTCCTTCCGCCACCAGGGCGGACGCGACCGGCGTCAAAGCGCCAGCGCGGCATCCGAGTCAGTGCTCGGACCCGAGATTCCGGTGTTCTATGGGGGATGTCTCTTCCACGATCGCATCCTCGACCCTGCCACCGGGCCGTCTGATCGTTCGCGTGCTTAAGCTATGGGTGCGAAGCCTCAAGGGCAACGCGACGCCACGCCGAGCGCTCACATCGAGCGCATCACTCGCACGCGGGAAGAAACAACTTCGAGAAGCAAAACGGTCAGCATCGATCAGGTCGATGCGTCGATGGGTCTGGCCCATCGCTGACGCGAATCGCGCTCTAAAGGCAGCGATTCGTGGATCGGTGGCAAAGGCCGCTAGCGGCGACCTTGAGATACGAGGCCTTTGAGGCCCGGCACTGCGTGAGGCGGTTAACGCCCGCAACGCTCGGCGTTCATCCCCGAGATCTGTTCACGATGAACAGGAACAAGCAGCGCGATGAGTATTGACGAGCGCGACGAACACGTCAAGGGGTGGCGGCAAAGTTGGCTTGACAAGAGAAATTTATCCTAATTGGTGGCCGAACAGGTTTCCTTCGCGGCCGCAATGCCGCGCGATCCCGCGCCAGGCTTGACATCGGCGTGGGGTGTGATTCCCTCAGGTTCTATTCCGATTGAGATCAGGCGGTGTTCAGGATGGTCGCATCGCCCTGGAGTGCGACTCTGGTACGCGTTCGACGGTGCTGGGTCGGTTGGGGGAAGGGTCAAGTCGCACTGTAGTCGCAATGGAGTGCGCCTACAGTGCGAGCTGATGCCGAGAGCCCCATCCAAAACGCGCGATTTCGACTGGAAAGGAACGATGCAAACGGACTACCTTGGAGTGTCCTTGATGCACTTCGGAGAAACGCATGGAGCCAATCGTCCGGGCGCTCGATGTGGGCTTCGGCCACACGAAATTCGTTTCGAGTGTGGACGGAGGTGAGGTCAGGTGCGCGCACTTCCCATCGGTCGCCTGTCCGACCGAGAACGATGAAACGACGGACCCGATGGGCGGCCGGCGCAAGACGGTGGGCATCCCGATCGATGGGCTGATTTACGAGGTCGGCCCCGACGTCCATCTGGCATTCGCTTTCAGCAGCTCCGGCGGGCGCGTAGTCGTGTCGTGAAGCCGGCGGATCGCCCGCAACGCCTATTATTGCGGAGCACAGGCCATCCTTTTGTAGTTGCCTGGCTCTCGGTCAGGCGTCATGAACCGCGTCGGCGCCAGGGGACGCTTTCGGTCGGCGTTATGGATCGGGGTCGACATGCAGGGCAGCCTATCTCCGCGCAGGCACGAAGTCGTCACCGATACGTCGGCGTTCGGTCGCCATTTCGCAACGGTCTTGCGCGCACGCGGGCGGGGTCGCGCCAGTTCTTCGATCTCGTTGCCCGCCGCAGCCGCCGCTTACAGAATCCCGACCGAATATCGACGGTTCATCCACGACTTCCGGCGCACGTCGGCGTTACGATGCGTCGTCACTGAAACGGATCGGTCTCCCGGTTGAAACGTCATGATCAGCGCCCCATTCAGCCGGCAGCGACGCTGCCGCAAGTTACAGGAGCAGATCGATCCCACGCCGATGAAGGAACATCGATGAGACCTGTACGAATCTTGTCGATGGACCGAGCGAGCGGCAAGGTTGCATTTGAAATGCAGCGCCGGCACGGCTGAAATGGCGCCGCGACAGCCGGCGGGCAACATTCGTACAGAAGCACTTCGAATAGGAGTCAAAATGAAATCATATGCGCAACTAAATCAGTCGGTCGCCATTCACGCAGGCCACACGGCAATATTGTTTGGCGTCCTGTTTGGAATCATAGCAACGAGCGGATCTGCGCTGGCGCAAAGCGGCCCATACGATTGCAGCGGCGTCGAAGGTGTGGCCCTCAGCAATTGCCGAGCCCTCAATACAGCGGCTGCGAGCGGATCCGCGCGGCCGCAAAGCGCCCCAGGCGTGCTGGTCGGCGTTACCAGACCCGCGGCATACGAGTGCAGCGGCCTCGAAGGTGTGGCCCTCAGCCATTGCCGAGCCCTTAATGCGGCGGCTGCGAGGAGAGCAACCGAGCAAACGGGCTCACCAACCGGCGCCAGGAACAATTGCACCGACTTGACCGGCGCGGCATTGTCCAGTTGTCGAGACCTGAATGGCGAAGTCGTGCGAACCGTGTCGGTAGAATAATCTGAAATACTCGGCCGGCCCTCTCGCCGAAGGCTGTGATCCGTTCGGGCGTGGCCGAGGTGGTGAACGGCGACCCCGCCGCGGGCGGACGCCTGAAGGTCGTCTTCTTCCCTGATTTCAACGTCAAGAACGCGCATGCGATCTACCCGGCCGCCGACCTGTCCGAGCAGATCTCGACCGCGGGCAAGGAGGCCTCGGGCACGGGCAACATGAAGTTCATGCTGAACGGCGCGGTGACCATCGGGACCCTGGACGGGGCCAACGTCGAGATCCGCGAGGAAGTCGGCGCAGAGAACTTCTTCCTCTTCGGCCTGACCGCCGGCGAGGTGGAGCGGGTCAAGCGCGAGGGCTACCGCCCGGCAACCCATTCCGAGGGCAATGCCGAGCTGCGCGAAGCGCTGGACCTGGTCGCCGGCGGGCACTTCTCGCGCGGCGACCGGGAGACGTTAGAGGACCTGCACGTGATTCTCAATATGTCCGACGGGACGGTCAAGGCAGCGCTCCCACCGATGCCGGGACGGCGCTGGCATGTCGCGCTCGACACGTCGCGTTCCTCGCCGCAGGACATCCTCGCGCCGCGACAACAGCGGCCACACGCCGAAATGTTATATCCCGCGGGGGCGCACAGCGTGATCGTGCTCGAAGCGCGAGCATGACGACGTTCAGGTTTAGCGCCCCGATGTAGACCGCCCGCCTGCACGCACGACCGTTCACCGCTGCGGCCGCGCTACGCGACGCGCACGCGCTGCTCGCCGAGATCGATGACACGATCCGCGCTCACGATCGTCGCCGTCATCAGGTCGCCCGGCTTCAGGTACTGCGGGCGCTTGCCTTGAACCTTGCGGAACGTCGCCCAGAACTTTCGCTCGGGCAGCACGAGCTGCATCAGCTTTCGCACGGGAGCCGGCGGAATGCGCAGCGCGCACCCGGCCGGCGTGCCTGTCAGCAGCACGTCGCCGGGAGAGACGTCGCTGAACGTGGAAAGCTCGGTGATCGTCTCCGCCGGCTTGTACACGAGGTTCCTGGTCTCGTCGTGCTGACGCACTTCGCCGTTGACCGCGAGCGTTAGCGTCAGCCGGTCGAGGTACGCGAACTCGTCCCGCTCGAGCACGGCGAGATACGGCCCGAGCGGGCAGAAGCCGCGATAGCTCTTGCCCTTGAAGAACTGCATCTGCGGGATCTGCACGTCGCGCGCCGAGACGTCGTTCGCGATCGTGAGCCCGAACACGTATTCGTGCATGTTCTCCGCGGTCATCGTCACGGGCCCGGTGATCGCCTTGCGGAAGACGAGCGCGAGCTCGATCTCGTAGTCGAGCAGCGCGACGTGCGCCGGCCGCGTGACGCTGCCGTGCGGCGGACTCACCGAGCAGTCGGCCTTCTCGAAGAACATGTTGAAGACCTTCTCGTCGGGGTTCAGGCCCGACTCGATCATGTGCTGCCGATAGTTCGCGCCCTGGCACAACAGGCGACAAGGCGCGGTCACCGGCGACAGCACCGCGACGTCGTCGACGCGCAACGCGGGGCTGCGCTTCGCCGCGCTTCGCCAGTCCTGCTCGCCCCGGGCGATGAGGTCTGCCGTCGTCGCGTAATCGCCGTCGAGCGGCGCGATGCCTCCTGTAACGGCGACGCCCCAGCGGATGTCGCCGTCACGCCGGTACCGGATGAGGTTCGTTGCCATGTCGTTCCTTCAGGACGCTCGCGGCCTGCGGACCGCCTTGCCGTTCCACGGGCGCGCCTTCTCCGCGAACACGCGTTTCGCGGCGAGGAGCCGCTTCAGCGTGAAGTCCTCGCGCGCGCGAAGGCCGTGGACGACCTCGGCGGCGCGTCTCGGCGTCATCCGCATGTCGATGAAGTGATCGGGAAGGTCCGGTCCCCACAGATACAGACCGGCTTTGGAGGCCTCGTGAAAGCCGGTCGGATAACGCGCGTCGAACACGTCGCCGTCGGCGTAGTGCTCCAGCGTGAAGCCGCTCGGATCGTAGTGGTACGAGAAGAGCTGCGAGCCGAGCACGTGGCGGCCGATGCCCCATGCCTTGATCCAGCCCTGCTGCTGCATCCATTCGCTGCCCGCGCCCAGCGCGTCGACGTCGAGCAGCTCGAACGCCGCGTGCTCGTAGCCGTTCTCGGGACCGAGCGCGATGACGACCGTGTGATGATCGGCGAGCCCGTCGCCGCGGTCACAGCGCAGGAACGCGAGAACCGGCTCGCGCGTGCCCGGCAGCAGCAGCACGTCGCTCGCGATCAGGCCGAAGTTCTGCACGTACCAGTTCGCGTTGCGCGCGAACTCCTGCCGCTGCATCACCGCGTGGCCGAGGCGGAACACTTCGGCTGGCCCCACTAGCGCCGGCTGTGGCGCATTCGCGCGGTTCTTCTGCTCGGGCAGGTTCATCACGCGTGGCGCGCGCGACGGCAGCCGCGGCAGCTCCTCCATTCCGTGCACGACTTCGGCGCGAAAGCCGGCCGGGTCGGACAACCCGACGATCTCGCCTCCGCCCGGCTCGCTGATCCGCTCGACTTGGGTCGAATGGGCGGCGGCGAGCGTTCGAAGATCGGCTGCGCACGCCGCGCGAAGCCCGAGCGCGAGAAAGCTATCGTGGTGGCTCGTCTCGACGATCACGCAATAATGCTGCGGCAGCACGCCGCGGAAGTAGATCGCGCTCTCGGTGCGCGCGGACACCTTTAGTCCGAAGTCGACGAGGTAGCGCTCGGCGCGCGCGAGATCGCGGCGACCGAAACGAAGGTAGGCGATATCGGCGATCCTGATCGTCGGCGCGTCGGCGCGCGGCGTGAATGTCGTCATGGCTCAAGGCTCCTTCCAGGTGATTGTGTATCGGATGCTGAAGCGATCGAGCGCTTCGCGCACCGCGGTGTCGAGTGAGCGCGTACCGGCTGGCCGCGCCGTGGCGATCACCGTCGCGAGCGTTCCGTGTTTGGGATCGGCGCCGACCGACACGTTGAACGTCGCGGCGCCATCGCCGACGCCGCGCAGCGCCGCTTCGAGCACGCGCTTCGCCGCGTCGAGGCGGAGCTCGGGCTTGAAGATCTTGCCGACGGCCGTCACCGGGATCGCGTCGCGGACGATCACTTCGGTCGGCGCCGCGGCGCGCTCGGGAATGGTGGACTTCGCGAAGGCGAGCAGCTCTTCGGCGGTCGACCGTGCAGCCGGCGCGGAGCGTCACGTAAACCAACGGGAAGCTCGCCAGCGTAGGAATCCGGCTTGCCGACCGCCGCGGCCAAATGCACCGCCGGATGACGCATCATCGCTTCCTCGATCAGCGACGGGTCGATGTTGTGGCCGCCGCGGATGATCAGGTCCTTCTGGCGGCCGGTCAGCCAGAAGCGGCCGTCGGCGTCCTGGCGCGCGAGGTCGCCGGTGTCGAGCCAGCGGTCGCCGATCCAGATGCCGCGGTTCGCGCTCTCGTCCTTGTAGCCGGGAAAGACGTTCGGGCCCTTGATGACGAGACGGCCGATCTCGTCGACGCGACAGTCGCGCGCGTAACGGCCCTCCGGCGTCGAGCGCGACGGTCTTCATCTGCTGATACGGAATGCGAAGCCCGATCGAGCCGATCGCGCGCGCGCCGTCGCGCGGATTGACGGCGCTCACGCACGCTCCCTCGGTGAGCCCGTAGCCCTCGAGGATCTTCACGCCGGTCGCGTCCTCGAACTTGCGGATGAGCTCCGGCGGCATCGGCGCCGCACCGCAGATCGCGTAGCGCAGCGACGACACGTCGGCGTCGTCGATCGGCACGCCGAGCAGCGTCGAATAGATCGTCGGCACCGCCGAGAAGAACGTCGCGCCGAAGCGCTCGACGTTGCGCCAGAAGTGCGGTGATCGTCGTCTTCGAACGGTAGCCTTCGGCGCCGAGCAGCACGACCTTGGCGCCGACGATGAACGGCGTGATGCCGGTGACGACGACGCCGTTCGACGTGGAACAGCGGCAGACCGCAGAGCAGCGTATCGCGGCTGCCGAGGTCGAGCATCGCCGACGCCGACCACGCGTTGGCGAGCTCGTTCAGATGCGTGTGCGGCGCGATCTTCGGCAGCCCGGTGGTGCCGCCGGTGTGGAAGTACGAGGCGACGTCGTTGCGCCGGATGCGACGGCCGCTCGCGAGGCGATCGCCTGGCTGGCGTTGCGAGCGCGTCGGCGAACGGCAGCACGTCGTCGGCGATTGCGCGCGCCTCGCCGACGACGAGCACGCTGCGCAGGCTCGGCACGCGGCGTCGAACGGCATCGACCTTCTGCCAGAGCGACGCCCCGGCCGCCGGCCCGAGCGTCACCAGCACCTTCGTCTCGGACGGCGTTCAGGATATGCACGATGTGGTCCGGCTCGAGCATCGGGTTCACCGCGTTCACGATGCCCGCCGCCTCGCCGCCCCAGATCGTGTAATGCGTCTCGAGCAGATTCGGCAGCACGTACGAGACGACGTCGTTCGGCCCGACGCCGAGCGCGTGGAACGCGTTCGCCGCCTGCGTCACCTTGTGCAGCAGCTCGCGATACGTCACTTCATGCGACGGCGCGGCCGAGTCGCCGTTCGGCACGAACGCGAGCGCGACCGCATCGGGCGAGCGCTGCGCGGCGCGCGCGATCGCGTCGTACGTGCTGTCAAGACCTTCGAGCCGCTGCTCGATCGGCACCGCCTCGATCGCCTCGATGTCGGCCAGCGTGCGTATCTCGAATGTCTCCACGAACGGTTCTCCCTGACGCATCACGCGGTCCTGCCGATCGTCGCGACCGGCTCGGCGCTCGACGGACGCGAAGCGGCGGCAAGCGTCAGCGTGCCGAGATAGACGCTTTCGCCGAGCACGCAACGTGCGAGCGCGCCGCCGAGACGACGATGCGTGATCTCGATCGTGTACGGGCCGCTATCGCGCTCGAAGCCATCGCACTTGAAGTCGCCGAAGACATCGGTCCTCGCGCGCGCGACCTCGGCGCCGTCCTTGCGGATGACCACGGCGGCGTCCGCGACGCATTCGATGACGCCGTCGATTTCGGCGACGACGCTGCCGCCGATGAAACACTTGGTGAACCGGTGCAGGTTCCGGTACTAGACGCGCGGCCGGGTGCCGAGCTCGGGCTGCAGAACCTCGAGCGATTCTGCACGCGCTTGCGCGCGCATCGCGTCGTCGTCGAGCTTGACCGCGCGCAGCGCGCCGGTCGGGCACGCCTGCGCGCAGCGCGGCTCTTTCCAGCCGGCGTCGAGCAGGTGCGCGTCGAAGATCCACGCCTGCGGTACTTCGCGCTCCTCGTTCCAGACGATCGCACCGTACGGGCACGCATCGACCAGATCGCGACGGCCGCGGCTCTTCTCCGGATCGATGATGACGATGCCGTCGTCGCGCTTGCGCACCGCGCCCGTCGCCGGCCTTCACGCACGGCGCATCGTCGCAGTGATTGCACATCGTCGGCAGGTATGCGGCATCGACCATCGGCGCGCTTCCGCGCACCTTGCGCGCGATGCGGATCCAGTCGTGGCCGCGCGCCGGGTGCGGCCGCCGCGTACCCGGGAAAGTCGTTGCCGACGTGCTCGTCCTTCGCCGCGAGCGTGCAGTTGCGGCAGTTCTCGCACAGCGCCACGTCGACGATCAGGTTCCACTTCTTCATCACGGTCCTCCGTCAGGCGTTCCAGCGCTCGAGTTCGACTAGGCAGGAGTTCGACGCCATGCCTTCGGTCCCCTTGATCTGCGGCCGGCGCGGCGTCAGGATGTTCACGCAGCCGCCGCGATCGGTGACGCGCTCGCCGTCGTCGATCGGATCGAAATTCGCCGACGCCTGGTAGGACTTCACGACGCCGGGCGCGACGAGCGGCGAGACGTCGGCCGCGCAGATCACCGCGCCGCGGTCGTTGTGCACGCGGACGAGGTCGTGATGACGCGATGCCGCGCTTCGCCGCGTCGTCGGCGCTGATGCGCAGCACCCAGTAGTCGTAGCCGTCGATGCGCACGCGATGCTCCTCGATGTCGTTGATCGCGCTGTCCTTGCCGTCGCAGTACGTGTGGAAGCTGTAGCGCGAGTGGCTCGACGTGAGCTGCAGCGGGAACTGCGCGATCGAGCTCGGCGTTGCCGGGCCCTTCCCACGACGGGATGTAGCGATTGAGCGCCGGACGCTCGGGATTGTCCGGGTCGCCGCGCTCGATCGTCGTCGGCGACGAACTCGATCTTGCCCGACGGCGTCTGCAGGCCCTTGCCGAAGCTCGTCCGTGTATTGCGACGGCAGCGGATGCGGCTCCGGCACGTCCTTCGCCCGGTCCTCGGCGTACCAGCGGAAGTACACCGGGTCGCGCGAGTTGCTTCCGGTTCCGGCGGAACGACGAAGTAGCCCTTCTTCACGAACTCGCGCCAGCTCACGTGCTTCGGCAGATCGGACGAATCGAACACGCGCTTCACCCAGTCGAGTCTCGCTGCAGCCCTCCGAATACAGCGCGCCCAGCCCCATGCGGCTGCAGGATGTCGAGGAAGATCTGGTAATCGGACTTCGACTCGCCGAGCGGCTCGATGCACTTGTGCTGCAGCACGACGACGCGGTGGTTGAGCTGGCCCTGCGCGTGATGCCCGTAGCCGCCCGCGTTCGCCCATTCGCCGATGTCCCAGCGCTCGAACGACGTGCAGGCCGGCAGGATGACGTCGGCGAACTTGCGCCTCGCCTTCGAACCAGATCGACTGGTTGACGACGAATTCGAGCGACGGATGCCGATACGCCTCGATGAAGCGGCGCGAGTTGGCGATGGTGCCGAACGACGATGCCGCCGTAGCGGTAGAGCATGTGCACGCGCGAATAGCCGGGCATCGGATACTCGAACGGCGCGAATTGCGCTTCGAGCGACGAGCCGTCCCACAGGTAGCCCTTGCACTTGCCCGTCGATGATCGCCTCGGGGAAGCGCTGCCGCGGGATCATCTGCTTCACCGGATTCATGGTCAGCACGTGCGGCATGCGCTCGTAGTTGCTGATCGCCGACGCCGTCCATACGAGGTCGCCCGAGATGCCGCCCTCGGCGTAGCCCGGGAAATAGAACGTAGAAGTCGAGCGGCGTGCTGCCTTGCAGGTTGCCGAAGTTGACGCCCGGCTTGCCCCAGCCCTGCATCGCCATCATCAGGATCATGTTGCGCGCCCACTGCGCGCCGGTCGCGGTGCGGCACGCGCCGCCGAGACCGGCGCCCGCTCCGCCGGCGCGCGAGGTAGGTCTTCTTCGTTGCCCCACGCGCGGGCGAGCGCGCGCACGACGTGCGCCGGGACGCCGGTTTCCGCTTCCTGCCATTCGGGCGTCTTGGCGACGCCGTCGCCGTTGCCCAGCAGGTAGTCGCGCCACTCGTCGAAGCCGGTCGTGCGCTTCTCGACGTAGTCCTTGTCGTAGAGGCCCTCGCGCACCCAGACGTTCATGATCGCGATCGCGAGCGCCGCGTCGGTGCCCGGACGGATCGGAATCCAGCGGCCGCCGAGCAGCTGCGCGGTCGGCGTGCAGTGCGGGTCGATGTGCACGAACTCGATGCCGAGTTCCTTGGCCCACAGCCGTCGCTGCGTGCCCTCGAGCCGGCGTAGGCGCCGCTGGTGGTCTCCGGGTCGCTCGACCAGAAGACGATCATCTCGCATTCCTTCAGGCAATCCTCGACGGTGCCGTAGCGCCCGGGACGCCGACGCGCAGGCTGTTGCCGAAGTGGTGCTGTGCGCCCCAGTACCAGCCTTCCCAGCTGTCCGGGTTGAGGTGCACGCGGGTGAAGCCGATCAGGTTGCCGAAGCGCTGCAGCGCGCTGAGGTAATAGCCGACGTTGCCCCACTGATGATGCGAGCTGTGATAGATCGCCATCGCCGCCGGGCCATGTTCGCGCTTCTGGCGCTTGATCTCGTTGGCGACGATGTCGAGCGCCTCGTCCCAGCTGATGCGCTCGTAGCCCGAGATGCCGCGGTTCTGCGGATTGCGCTCGCCGTTCGGATCGAAATCGACGCGCTTCATCGGGTAGAGCAGCCGCTTGTCGGAGTACACCATCGACTTCAGCGTCATCGCGTGCGGATTCACCGTCGCGCGCCGCCACGGCGTGAACGACGCGGCCGCGCGCACGGATCGTCCAGCTCGGCGCGTCGCTCTTCGTCGAAATCGATCGGCGTGATGCGCACGATGCGGCCGTCCTTGACGAACACGAAGAGCGGCCCGCCATTGGTGCATGTCGTGTAGCGTGTCGTGCCGTCCGGCATCGCGTGCCGTAGCTCATGCCGGCGCGCGCGATCATGTTCAGCAGCTGCATGAACCAGACGACGATCTCGCTCTTGCCGTCGACGATCACGCGGAACTGCTTCGCCGCGTGGACGATCTCCGACTGATCCGGCGGCGGAACGAGGAACGTCAGCGCGGTCGCCACGTCGCGAAACGAGACGGTGACGTCCGGCTTCGCATGCAGCCCGGCGCGCGAGCGCACGCGTCCGTTCGCGAGCGCGTACCAGCGGCCGATGCTTCCGTCCATCAGGCGGATCTGGGCGACGATGTCGCGCTGTCGCATGTGGCGGCGAAACACGGCGTCCACCCGCCCGCACGTGCGCAGAACGTGCGATAGCGCGAAAAGGATTGTCCTGAGTCCTGCCCGTTTCATGAGATGCGCGTCGTAAGTGATTCCACGCACGCACTATAGGCGTCGGCAAGTCGCTGCGCCCCCGCCAGTTGGGAGGGGTTCGAGGGTTCGCCGTCGCCAGCGGATCGCGCCGTCGCCCCACCCTGCCGGAGGGCGCCCGCGACTTCGCTGCCTGCGTATCGTGCGCTTCCGCCCCACACACCGGAGACGACCATGACCTCGCAGACACGCAGCCACGCGGCCTCGGCCGCGACGAACGTCGAAGTACCCGTCCTGATCGTCGGCGGCGGCGGCGCCGGACTCACCGCGTCGATGCTGCTGTCGCAGCTCGGCGTCGAACACCTGCTCGTGAGCGCGCTGCCGACGACGTCGATCCTGCCGAAGGCGCACGTGCTCAATCAGAAGACGATGGAGATCCTCACCGACGTCGGCGTCGCGGAGGAGATCTACGCGAAGAGCACGCCTGCCGAGAACATGTGCGCGATGGGCTGGTACGCTGGCCTCGCCGGGCCCGACCCCGAGTTCGGACGCCGCATCGGCGCAGATCGAATGCTGGGGCGACGGTTACACCAATCTCAACTGGATGGCGGCGAGCCCGTGCCGTTCGGCGAACCTTCCGCAGATCCGCCTCGAGCCGATCTTCAAGGCGCGTGCGGAAGCGATGAACCCCGGGACGCGTGCGCTTCCACCACGAGCTGATCGAGCTCGCGCAGGATGCCGACGGCGTAACGTCGCGCATCCGCAATCTCGACGACGACAGCGAGTACACGGTGCGCTCGAAGTACCTGATCGGTTGCGACGGCGGCCGCACGATCTCCAAGCAGGTCGGCATCAAGTACGACGGCCTCGGCGTGATCGCGAGCTCGGGAACCGTGCACATCAGCGCGGACCTGTCGCACATCGCGCGCGACCCGCACGTGCTGATCCGCTGGATCTGGTGCCCCGCGATCGGCCGCATGGCGGTGCTCGTGCCGATGGGACCGACGCGCTGGGGTCCCGACAGCGAGGAATGGGTGTTCCACCTCGACCTACCACGGCGATGAGCTGCGCACGCTCGACCGATGCGCAGGTCGAGTCCGACATGCGTGTCGCGCTCGGCCTCGAGCAGGTACCCTTGACGATTCACAAGCTCACGCGCTGGACCGTCGAAGGCGTGCTCGCCGACAAGTTCCGCGTCGGCCGAGTGTTCATCGCGGGAGACGCCGCGCACCGGCATCCGCCGACCGGCGGTCTCGGCCTCACCAGCGCGATCCAGGACGTTCACAACCTGTGCTGGAAGCTCGCCATGGTGCTCGCGGGCACGCGCCGGAGGCGCTCTGCTCGACACCTACGAGACGGAGCGCCGGCCGGTGGATGCGCGCAACATCCAACGCTCGCTCGAGAACGCCGCGACGCACTTCGAAATGGGCGCCGCGTTCGGGCTCGATCCGCACGCGGGGATCGAAGCGAACTGGGCGCAGATGCGACGCATCTGGAGCGGCAAGCCCGAAGACGCCGAGCGGCGCCGTACGGCGTTGCGCGCGATTCGCCGCGCGACGATGGAGAGCAACGAGCTCAACGTCGAGTACGGCTACCGGTACGACTCCGCGGCGGCATCGTTGCGGACGGCTCGCCCGAGCCGCAGCCGATCGACGCCGTCCGTCTGTACGAGCCGAGCACGCGTCCGGGCTGCCCGCTGCCGCACGCGTGGATCGACGACGAAGACGGATTCCGTCGGCCGCTGAAGGATCTCGTGCAGCCCGGCCGTTTCCTGTTGATCGCCGGCGAGGACGGCGACGACTGGCGCGCGGCCGCCAGGCGGATCGCCGCGAGCAACGCGCTCGCGCTCGACTGCGTGCGCATCGGCGAGCTCGACGGCGATCTCTTCGATCCGCGCCTCACGTGGACGCAATACCGCGGCATCGGCCGCAACGGTGCCGTGCTCGTGCGGCCCGACCGCTTCGTCGGCTGGCGCTCGCTGGGTGCTGCGCAAGATCCCGCGCGCGAGCTCGCGTCTGCCTTGCAGCAGATCCTCGGCACGGAAGATCGCCGTCGATTGACGTGACGCAACCGCGGCGCGCCCTGCAGCGGCCGCGAGCGATCCCTCGCCGCCGTGCTAAACTTACCTGCTCGTCCAATGCACACTGCTCGCCGGCACGATGTCGAAAAAGGAGGGGGCGGCAGCACTGCTCGCGATCAAGATCGCGCCGCCGCGCACGCGCCGATGGGTCGTGAGCCGTGAGCGGCTCGTGCGCAAGTTCCATTCGGTGCGCGAGTGCGCGCTGATCTGCGTGCAGGCGCCGGCCGGTTACGGCAAGACGTCGCTGCTCGCGCGCTTCCGGCGCGAGTGGCTCGCGACCGGCGCCTGCGCTGCGTGGCTCTCGCTCGACGAGGACGACGACGCCGGTCGCTTCGTCGAGGCGCTGCTGTTCAGCACGTACACCGCGCTCGGCCGGCCGGCGCCGCTCGGCGCGGTCGAGCAGAGCGCTTCGCAGCGGCATCGAGCCGCGCGAAGCGATCGCCACGCTGCTCGGCGAGCTGGCCGAAGCCGCAACTCCGACCGCGCTCGTGCTCGACGACGTGCACGCGCTGCCGCAGGCGGTGGCGTCCGAGCTCCTTCCCTACCTCGCGTTCAATCTGCCGCCGAACGTTCACCTCATCCTCGGCACCCGCCGCCGGCTGCCGTTCGCCACCTCGGATCTGCTCGCTCACGGCCAGTTCGCTTCGTTCGACGTCGCCGACCTGACGCTTTCGCCTCGAGGAGACTCGCGCGCTGCTGCAGGCGCGCTGCGGCGATCGCGTCGACGCCGACACGGTGGCGCGCGTGCACGAGCGGGTCGAAGGCTGGCCGATGGGGCTGCAGCTCGTGCTCGTCAATGTCGAGAACGAGGCGGATCCGATCGACGCGCTGCGCCGCGTCGCGGCGGCGGGTTCGGGACTCGAGACGCTGTTCGCCGACGTCATCCTGCCGCGCCTCGATCCCGCAGGACGTCGCGTTCCTCACCGCGATCGCGCCGCTCGAGCAGTTCCAGGCGCATCTGTGCGCCGCGATCACCGGACGGCGCGACTGCGCCGAGCTGCTCGAGCGCCTGCGCAACGATACGCCGGTGCTGCAATGCCGTCGAGGGAAGCGAATGGCTGCGTCTGCACGCGACGTGCCGCGAGGTGCTGCTGCGAAGGTTCGAACGAGCTTCCGAAAGCCGACCGGCTGGCGATGCACTGGCGGGCGGCGCAATGGCTGCACGGAGCCGGAATGCTCGAACGCGCCGCGCATCACGCGCTCGCCGCGGAACGCAACGAGACCGCTTACGCGTGGATCGCGCAGGCGCTCTACGGGCTCGCGACGTCCGGTCAGCGTCGTCGCCGCGCGGGACTGGCTGGAGCGCCTGCCGGAGTCGATCGTCCTCGGCAACGACCGGCTTCGCATCGTCGCTGCGTGGGCGCGCGCGCTGTCGCACGAGCCGCGCGAGGCGTTTCCGCTGACCGAACCGCTGATCGGGCCGCGACGTCGATCCCGCGCTGCGCTACGAAGCGCTGCAGGTGCGCGGCGCGGCGGCACACCATGCCGACGATCTCCTTGCCGCCGCGGAGGTGAGCGAGCTCGTCGGCGAGGACAATCCGTTCGGTACTCCAGTCGTTCGCGCGGCGAACGCCGTCCTGCGCGCCGTTCTCGCGCTGTCGCGCGGCGACACCGTCGGAGCGCGGATGGCGCTCGCAAAGCTCGGCCTGCCCACGACGGATGCCCGAGAGGATTACGCGAACTATTACGCCGAGTTCTTCGCTGGCCTGAGCTACCTTCTCGATGCGCGTCCGGCGGCCGCGGCGCACGGCCTCGAGCAGGCGCTCGCGCGGGCGAGCGGCGCTTTCGGCGCAAGAAGCCCGCCGGCGTGCCTCGTCGCGGCGGCACTGGCGGCCGCATTGTGGGATCAGGACCAGCGGGACGCTCGCCGAGGCCGACGCTCGCCAATCGGCTCGACGTGATCGAGCGGACCGCCGTTCCGGAGGCCGTCGCACTCGCCTACGTGACGCTCGCGCGCGTCGCGCTCGACCGGCCGCGACGTCGGGCGCGCGCACGATCTGCTGGAGGGCTCTGTACGCGCTCGGCGTGCAGCGCCGGCAGCCGCGAATGATCGCGACGAGCCTCGCCGAGCAGGTGCGCGTCGAAGCGTCGCTGCAGCGCGCCGACGCGTGCGCGCGCGCGATCGCGCGGCTGCGCGACCAGCGCGATGCATGGCGCGCAGCCGAGCGCGGCGTAGGCGAGATCATCGACTGGACGTGCGGCGTCGCGGAGATTCGCGCTGCGCTGTGCGCGCGTGACGCGGACGCCGCGAGCGAGCGAGCGGCACGCCTGCTGCGCTCGCCCAGCGCCAAGTGGACGCGTGGACGGCTCGAAGTGATGGCGCTTCAGTGCGCCGCCGACCGCATGCGTGGCGCGAGCGCCGAGGATCTGCTGCGCGAAGTGCGCGATACCGCCGCGGCGAACGGCTTTGCGCGTCTGCTGCGCGAGCTCGAGCCGCTCGCCGGCGAACGGGCCCGCGACGCATCGCGCTGCCGGCCGGCCCGCGATTCCCCCCGCGCCCGTGCCTCGGCCGTACTGCGGAAGCGCAAACGGCCGTCGTGCAGAGCGGTCTGCTGACGGCGAAGGAGCGCGAAGTGCTCGCGTTGCTCGCGCGCAACTATTCGAACAAGGAGATCGCGCGAGCACTCGACGTCGGTCCGACCACCGTCAAGTGGCATTTGCGCAATCTCTTCGGCAAGCTCAACGTGGGCGGCCGCCGCCACGCCGTGCAGCGAGCGCGGATGCTGCAGCTCATCGAGCCCGAGGCCTTGGGGCAATGACGCCGTTCGGCGAGCCGCGAGCGATTCCCGCCCAGCCATAACGCGCTCTGTGCGCACCACCCACCCCTCCTTCTCGGCGGGGGCGCACGAGCTCGCCTGTCGCTACATTCATTGCGATTCCGGCCGGATCGAGAGGCTCGCGCCTCCGCTTCGGCTGACACCGAGGAAGGCGAATCGATGGCAGAGCGGCTGGTGGTTGCCGGCGCGGGAATGGTGCCGTTCATGGCCGCCGGCTCGCACGCGAGCGGCATGGCGGAACGCGCAATTCGCGTCGCGCTCGACGATGCTGGCGTCGACGTCGAGCTCATCGACCAGGCCGTCGCAAGCCGCGTCCACGCCGATTCGGCGTCCGGCGAACACGCCCTCGCACGCGCGGGCCTGACGGGCATCGCGATATCGAACGTGAGCAATGGATGCGCGTCGGGCTCCGTCGCACTGTTCCACGCGCGGCAGGCGCTG
This sequence comes from uncultured beta proteobacterium, assembly GCA_963829375.1. Lineage (GTDB taxonomy): Bacteria > Pseudomonadota > Gammaproteobacteria > Burkholderiales > Casimicrobiaceae > PALSA-1003. The sequence continues at coordinate 305,016 of CAWHIS010000023.1, forward strand.
CTTTCCGGTGAAGCGCGATGCGTGCTGGCGGTCGGATTCGAGGAGACCCGAGAATCGCCCACGGACGCTGCGCAACGCGTGCCGTCCTGCAGTGCGCGCCTCGATTGCCTCGCCGAGCGCACGGGAATTGGCGACGAAACGTTCGCGCGCGTTGCCGTGAAGGCTCGCGCGCACGCGGCGCGCAATCCGTATGCTGTCCATCGCGAGCCGCTGTCGCTCGACGACGTGCTGGCGACGCCGCTTCTCACCGGCCGCCTTCGCCGATCGTACGTGAGCGACGCGAGCTGCGGCGCTGCTGCCGTCGTCCTTTGCACGCCGCGCTTCGCGGCGCTGCATGGATTGCGGGACGACGTGCTGCTCGTCGCGCATGCGCTCGAGAGCGACGATCCGGCCAATGCGGCCTCGCGCGGCGTCGTCGACGCGCTCGCCTGCAATACGACGCGTCGCGTGGCGGAACGAGCCTACGAGAGCGCGGGCGTCGATCCCGTGGACATCGACGTTGCAGAAGTTCACGACTGCTGCGTCGGCGACGAACTGATTTCCTGCGCGGCGCTCGGCCTTTGCGCGCAGCACGACATCGAACTCTTCGTCCGCTCGGGCGCGAACACTTACGGCGGCTCGGTCGTCGTCTCGCCATCCGGCGGGATGCTTGCGATGGGTGATGCACCCGGCGCGACGGGCATCGCGCAAGTCTGCGAGCTTGCCTGGCAGCTTCGTGGCGAAGCGGGCGCGCGCCAGGTTGGCGGCGCACGCATCGCCTTGCAGCACAACGGCGCACCGGGCGGCGGCGTGGCAGTCGCCATCCTGAGACGCAAGGACTAACCCCTCCCTTGTGACGGGGGCGCCGCGATTCGACGTTCGGCAACATGTGAACTGTGGCCATCGGAAGACGCGGCAGCTACGCATCGTGGCCCGCAGCGAGGAGGACCGGAACGTGCAAGGACAGCGAAAGAGAGCGAGCAAGCGTTGGCGGCGTCGCGGATGCCGCGCGGCGGTCGCTTCGCTGGACGCGATCGGCGGCAGTGCCGGTGCATTCGAGATCGACACCGGCAATCCGGACACAACTGGAGCGCCGGAGTCGGCGCGACGATCGACCACAAGTACCTCGTCAACCTGTCCTACATTGCTTACTACGGTAAACACGATACGGACGCGAACGGCGCGGCGACTGCTTTCGCCGGTCCCTTTGCCGGCCATTCCGATCGCGGCTCGGTCTCACTCACGGTCAAGACGACATTCTAAAGAGGATTCGATCATGTTCCTGTTCCGCACGACGTTCGTGGCGCTCGCCGCCGCTTCACTCTGCTCCCCCGCGTTTGCGGCGGTCTCTGCCGACGACGCGAAGCAGCTCGGCAACAACCTCACGGCCATCGGCGCGGAGAAGGCCGGCAACAACGACGGCACCATTCCCGCGTACACCGGCGGACTCACGACGCCGCCCGCCGGATTCAAGAAGGGTGACGGCATCCGGCCGGATCCGTTCGCCGGCGACAAGCCACTCTACTCGGTCGACGCGAAGAGCATCGACAAGTACGCCGACAAGCTCACCGAGGGCACCAAGGAGCTGCTCAAGCGCTATCCCAATTTCCGCGTCGATGTCTACCCGACGCATCGAAGCGCTGCGATCGCGAAGTTCGTCGCGGACAACACGATGAAGAACTCGACGCGCGCGAAGACGACCGACGGCGGCATCGGCCTCGAGAACGCCTACGGCGGCGTGCCGTTCCCGATGCCGAAGGACGGCTACGAGGCGATGTGGAACCACCTGACGCGGTACGTCGGCTTCACGTACCAGTTCCGGGGCAAGTCGTTCACCGTCGACGCGAGCGGCAGGCCGGCGCTGTCGACCGAGACGGTGAACACCAACGAGTTCCCGTACTACGACCCGAAGAAGACGTCGACGGACATCTTCTACATGGTGCGGCTCGACTACAAAGGTCCCGCGCGGCGAGCCGGCGAAGGGCTGCTCGTGCACGATCCGCTCAACTACCTCAACGGCAACCGGCATGCGTGGCAGTACCTGCCTGGACAGCGGCGCGTGAAGCTCGCTCCGGACATCGCGTACGAGACGCCGAACCCGGTCACGTCCGGCATGACAACGTACGACGACGCGTTCATGTACAACGGCAAGATGGACCGCTACGACTTCAAGCTCGTCGGCAAGAAGGAGATCGTTGTCCCGTACAACGACTACCGCCTCGTCTACAACACCAAGATCGACGATGTGTTCAAGCCGCAATTCGTGAACCCGGACGTCGTGCGCTGGGAGCTTCACCGCGTGTGGGTCGTCGAGGCGACGCTCAAGCCCGACGCCCGTCACATCTACGCGAAGCGGCGCTTCTACATCGACGAGGACACGTGGATCGCCGTCGCCTCGGATGCCTACGACGCGCGCGGCAACTATTTCCGTGCGGGCTTCAACTTCCTGACGCCGTCGTACGACGAAGCGGCCGTGTTCGGCGACTGCAACGTGTTCTACGACCTGATCGCCGGCACGTACACGGTGCTCGGCCTCGTGTCGGAGACGGGCGGCGTGCGCTACATCGACCCGCCGCCAGAGAAGGAATGGACGGCCGACGCGCTCGCCGGCTCGGGTGTTCGCTGAAGCGATTCGGTCGAAGCCACGCTCGATCGCCTACGGGAAGGAATCGATGGCCATGCGCACGTTCGCACCGTTGCTCGCCACGCTTGCGCTGCTCGCCGCGCCGAGCGCGTGGGGCGGCGCGTACGTCGATGTGCTGCATGCGCCCGCACAGAAGAGCGCGCTCGCTTCGCAGCGCATCCTGAACGGGGCCGCGCTCGCCGGAAATCGCGTCGTCGTCGTCGGCCAGCGCGGCCACATCCTGTACTCGGACGATCGAGGCAGCACGTGGACGCAGGCGAGCGTGCCGGTGGGCGTCGACCTGGTCGCGGTGCACTTTCCGACAGCGCAGAAGGGATGGGCGGTCGGGCATAGCGGCGTCGTGCTTGCGACGTCCGACGGCGGCGCGACATGGGTCAAGCAGCTCGACGGTCGCGCGGCGGCGCAAACGATGATCGACTACTACGAGAAGCACGAAGCCGATGGCGCCTTGCTCAGCGAGGCGAAGCGCTTCGCCGACGACGGTCCGGACAAGCCGTTCCTCGACGTGTGGTTCGACGACGAGAACGTCGGCTACGTCGTCGGTACGTTCAATCTCGTGTTTCGCACCGACGACGGCGGCCGGCACTGGGTGCCATGGTTCGACCGCACCGACAATCCGAAACGCTACCACCTGTATGCAGTACGCCGCGTCGGCGACGATCTCTACGCCGCCGGCGAGCAAGGCATCGTGCTGAAGCTCGATGCGAAGGCGCAACGCTTTCGCGCCGTGCGGACGCCGTACGACGGAACGTACTTCGGCATCACCGGCAAGCCGGGAGGCGTGCTCCTGTTCGGGTTGCGAGGCAATGCGTACCGCACGACCGACGGCGGCGCATCGTGGCAGAAGGTCGATACGCGAATTCCGGTCGGCCTCACTGGCGGCGCGGTGACGCCCGAGGGCCGTATCGTGTTGGTGAGCCAGGCGGGACACGTGCTGGTGTCGTCCGACTCCGGCTCCACGTTTGCGCCGCTCGTGGCCGATCGTCCCGTGCCCGCGGCGGCGGTCGTAGCGCTCGGGGCCAAGAGCATCATCGTCGCGGGGCCTCGAGGCGCGCACGCCTCGCAGCTGGACTGACGAAGCACACAACGCGCGAATCGCCATGGCCGCCCACAGCCCCGTCGACGCAATGCCGGTCGTGAGGTCCGCTACGGACTTCGACCCGAAGTCCGGAAATGTCCTCGAGCGGCTGATTTTCAACAACCGGCTCGCGGTCGTGATCGCCTGCGCGGTCGCGACCGTCATTCTCGCTTATCTCGGCGTCACTCGACTCGTTCTGAACGCGAGCTTTGAGAAGACGATCCCTCAGAGTCAGCCGTACATCCGGAACTACCTCGACTACAAGAACGAGCTGCGGGGCTTGGGCAACTCGATCCGAGTGGTCGTCGAGAACACGCAAGGCGACATCTTCGACAAGGACTACCTCGAGGCGCTCAAGCAGATCAACGACGAGATCTTCCTCACGCCGGGTGTCGATCGCGCATGGGTCGAGTCGCTTTGGACGCCGGCGATCCGCTGGACGGAGGTGACCGAGGAAGGCTTCCAGGGCGGGCCCGTGATGCCGGATCGCTACGACGGCTCGCCGCGCGCGAACGAGCAGCTCCGCGCGAATATCGCGCGCTCGCCGTCGGCGGGGAGCCTCATCGCGGATGACATGAAGTCGAGCATGATCTTCGTGCCGCTCGCCGATCGCGACCCGCGCACCGGCGCGCGACTGGATTACCGCGGGCTGTCGCGAATGCTCGAGGACAACGTGCGGGCGAAATACGAGCTCGCGAAGGATCTTGAGAACAACGTGCGCGGCAAGGAGACCGGCCCGATCAAGGTGCGCATCATCGGGTTCGCCAAGCTGATCGGCGAACTGATCGAGGGTCTCGCGAAGGTCATGGCGTACTTCGCCGTCGCCGCGCTGATCGCGGCCGCGATTCTCTACCTCTACACGCGCTGCATCCGCAGCACGCTGCTCGTGATCGCGTGCTCGCTCATCGCCGTCGTCTGGCAGCTCGGCCTCGTATCCGCGTTGGGCTTCGAGCTCGATCCGTTCTCGATCCTCGTGCCGTTCCTCGTGTTCGCGATCGGCGTGTCGCACGGCGCGCAGAAGATGAACGGCATCATGCAGGACATCGGCCGCGGCACGCACCGGACCGTTGCCGCCCGTTACACGTTCCGGCGGCTATTCCTCGCCGGCATGACGGCGCTGCTCGCAGACGCGGTCGGATTCGCGGTGCTCGTTGTCATCGACATTCCGGTCATCAAGGATCTCGCGCTGACCGCAAGCGTTGGCGTGGCGGTATTGATCTTCACTAACCTTATCCTGCTGCCGGTGCTATTGTCGTACACCGGCGTCAGCTCCTCGGCCGCGCAACGCAGTCTCGCCGAGGAGCGCGACGAAACCCGCGGGCGGGGCCTCGGCCGGCTTTGGAACTTCCTGGACCGCTTCACCGAGCGGCGGTACGCGATGGCCGCAATCGCGGTTTCGGCGGCGCTCGCCGTTGCGGGATTCGCCGTGAGCCTGAACCTCAAGGTCGGCGATCTCGATCCGGGCGCGCCGGAGCTGCGCGCGTCGTCGCGCTACAACGTCGACAACGCATACATCACCGACCACTACGCGTTATCGAGCGACCAGTTCGCCGTCATCGTCAAGACCGGACCCGAAGGTTGCCTCAAGGAACAGACGCTCGTCGAAGCCGACCGGCTCGCGTGGACGCTGCAGCAGACTCCGGGCGTGCAAGCCACGGTGTCGCTGCCCGACGCCGTGCGCCTGATCACTTCGGGCGCGTATGAAGGCAGTCCGAAGTGGCTCACGCTCGCGCGCAACCAGGAGACGCTGAACTACGCCGCGCAGCAAGCGAGCGTAAACAACCCGGACCTCTTCAACGGCGATTGCTCCGTGATGCCGGTGATCGCCTATCTCGCCGACCACAAGGCGGAGACCCTCGACCGCGTCGTCAAGGTCGCCGAGCAGTTCGCGCAGGAGCACAGCACGAGCGATCGGCAGTTCCTCCTGGCCGCGGGAAGCGCCGGCATCGAGGCCGCCACCAACATCGTCGTGCGCCAGGCGAATCGCACGATGCTGGTCTACGTCTATGGCGCCGTCATCCTGCTTTGCTTTGTCACGTTCCGAAGCTGGCGCGCGGTCGTCGTGGCCGTCGTCCCGCTCGCGATCACGTCCGTGCTGTGCGAGGCGCTGATGGTCGCGCTCGGCATGGGCGTCAAGGTCGCGACGCTGCCGGTGATCGCGCTCGGCGTCGGCATCGGCGTCGATTACGCGCTCTATCTTCTGTCGGTGCAGCTTGCGCAGCAGCGCGCCGGCCTGCCGCTCAAGCAAGCGTACAAGCGCGCGGTGCAGTTCACGGGCAAGGTCGTCGCGCTCGTCGGCATAACGCTTGCCGCAGGCGTGATCACCTGGGCGTTCTCGCCGATCAAGTTCCAGGCCGACATCGGTATCCTGCTCACGTTCATGTTTCTGTGGAACATGATCGGCGCGCTCGTGCTGATCCCAGCGCTCGCGCATTTCCTGCTGCCGGATCGAAAGCGCGGGCGCGCGACGACGGGCGACGCCGCGATCGTCGCCGCGGGCTCGCGTCGTCGTCGCGCCGCTGACACGGAGAACGTTGAATGTACCGTCACCTGCTGGTGCCCGTCGACGACACCGAAATCTCGGCGGACAACGTGACGGCGGCCATCGAGTTCGCCGGCGAGATCGGCGCGCGCATCACCTTCTTCCACGCCAACCCCGATTACTCCGCCACAGGCGACGGCGCGCTGATGCACGCGATGTCACCCGCGACCTTCTCTGATCGAGCAGCGGGCCATGCGCGCGCGATCCTCGCCAAAGCGGAAGCCGCCGGCCGGGCCGCAGGTATCGCGTGCCGCGGAGTCTCGACGGTGAGCGACCGGCCTGCGCCAGGCGATTCTGAAGACGGCAGACAGCGAGCGCTGCGATCTCATCTTCATGGCGTCGCACGGGCCCACGTCTATCGGCGGCGTCATGCTGGGATCGCAGACGTTGAAGGTGCTTGCCGGCGCGAAGATCGCCGTGCTCGTATCGAACGTCGCTCGCAACGCTGAGCACAGCGCGCGCGATGCGGCGATCGCGACGATCAAGGACGAGCATCGTTCGCTGGCGTCGGTGCTGCACGCGCTGCGCCGCATCGTCGCGGAAGCGCCGGAACGCAAAACGCTGGACACGAAGCTCTTGCGCGGCGCGATCCATTACCTGCGCGCCTTTCCGCAGACGCTGCATCATCCGAAGGAGGAGCGGTACCTCTTCAAGCGCCTGCGCGGTCGCTCGGACGAGCTCGGTCGCGTGCTGGACGAGCTGGAGCGGCAGCACGCCAGCGGCGCGACGCTCCTCGACGCCGTCGCCGCCGCCGTCGACGCCTACAAGCGTCAGCCGGACTCGGCGACAGCGCTCAACGAGGCGCTCGATGCCTTCACGGTCGCGCAATGGCGACACATGGAAACGGAGGAGCAGATCGTCCTGCCCGCGGCGCGAGAGCTTCTGGACGACCACGACTGGGACGAGATCGCCGACGCCTTCGGCCGAAACGGCGATCCGCGCTTCGACCGCTTTGTCGACGACGATTTCCGCGAGATGTTCGCGCGAATCATGAATCTGACGCCGCCGGCCGGCGACGAGTCCCCATCTCGCAACGCCGGGCGCGAGCACTCATGACGAACATTGCGTCGCGTGCGCTGGTCTGCGTGGAGCCGGCGACGCCACCTCGCCTCGAAATGCGAGCGCGGCCATTGCCGCGTCCCGAGGCCGGGCAGGTGCTCGTGCGAGTGGCTGCGACATCGGTCAATCCGATCGACGCGAAGCGCGCGGCCGGCTACGGCCGACGCCTGCTTCGCCTTAAAGGCGCCGCCTCGTTTCCCCTCGTCCTCGGCAACGACGTCGCCGGCACGGCCGAAGCGGTCGGTGCGGGCGTGTCGCGCTTTGTGCCGGGCCAGCGCGTCTTCGGTCTCGTCGCAACGGGCAGGCATGGCGGCGCGCACGCGACACACGTCGTCGTGCCGCAGCAGCATCTCGCCGTTGCGCCCGAAGGCGTCGAAACGCAGGCACTCGCCGTGCTGCCGTACTCGTTCACGACGATGTGGCTCGCGGTGCGTCGGACGGGGCTCATGGCGACCAACGCGACCGGCGCGCGGGTACTCATCAACGGCGCTTCCGGTGGACTCGGCCATCTTGCCTTGCAGATGCTGCATGCGTGGGGCTGCCGAGTTACCGCGATCTGCGGACGCGGCAAGGCGGACGAATGCCTTGCGCTCGGTGCCGTCGCTGCCTGTGAGCGGGCGCCCGTGACGATTGCTTCGCTGCCTTCGGACTTCGACGCCATCCTGAACTTCGGCTCGTGGGACGACGACCTCGCGCTGGCATCGCGCCTCGGCCGCGACGCGCTGGGCTATGCGACGACGGTTCATCCGCTGCTAGCGAACTTCGACCGGCTTGGCTGGTTGCGTGGCGCGCTGATCAGTTGGCGCGAATGGCAAGCGGGTCGATCGGCCATCGCGGAAAGGGCGTCGAGCGCGCGCTATGGATGGACGTTGTTCAAGCCGGATCGCGAGGCGCTCGACGTACTCGTCACGGGGTTGCGGGAGAAGATTTTTTCTTTGCCGATCGGGATCTGCGCGTCCTTCGACGACGCAACGAAGGCCTTCGCACACGTCGCGACGGCGAAGAGCGGCCGTGCGGTGCTGTTGCCGCACGCCGCGACGCCATCGCTGAGCCCGGCGCGCCTCGCGAACGATCGCCAAACCGATCAATGCGAAGAAGCGCTCAAATCGCTGACGGTCGAACCGGGGCCTGCGGACTGCTTTCGCCACTTGTCATCGACTGAAGGGCGCATCGACGATCGGCAGCCCCGTGACATCGATGCGTGTTGCCTGGCTACCGCTTCGATGCGCGAGCCCGGTCCGACTTAGGATCGGGCAGATGAGACCCAGACGCGCCGCGTCGACGCCTTCGAGCAAGCTTTGGTCGCAGGGGTGCCACGGCAGTAGGCGTGGAAGGCAGCGACCTGCAGAAGTCTAGCAGGCGCTGCTATTTTTCATGAGTGCGTTCCGAAACGAGTTCTCTCTCGGCCATGGCTAGTTCTCCGCTGCCGGTTTCTGCGGGAGCGGTGCAAGCTGGACGTCCAAAGTTGTCCGCTTGCCGTTCCTCATGATGTCGATCGGTACGTGCGCCCCCGGCTCGGTACCGATCGCGATGTTCGTCACATCCTGCGGATGCCGCACGTGTTTTTCGCCGACCCGTTCGATGAAGTCGCCGGGCGCGATCCCGGCCCTATCGGCAGGCCCACCGCGATCCACGGCCACGACTACCGCGCCCGCACCGCCCGGCGGCACTCGCGCGGACAACCCGAACCAGCCTCGAGCGACGTGCCCATTCGCCTTGAGGTTCGCGACGACGGTTTGCACCAAGTCGACCGGTATCGCGAAGCCGATGCCCTCGGATCCGCCGCTGTGCGACAGGATCACGGCGCTAATCCCCACGAGGCGACCCGCCGTATCGATCAGCGCACCGCCGGAATTGCCCGGATTGATCGCTGCGTCGGTCTGAATGTAGTTGTCGACCGGTTTCACGCCCCTGCGCACGATCGCACTGATGATGCCCTGCGTCACCGTCTGGCCGACGCCGAGGGGATTGCCCACCGCCAGGACTACATCGCCGACCGCCACGTCGTTGATGTCGGCGACCGCGATCGGCTGCAGTCCTTCCGCGTTTATCTTCAGCAGCGCCATGTCCAGTTCGCGGTCGGCGCCGACGATGCGGGCGAGATACAAGGTGCCGTCCGCCATCGCGACAGCGAGTTCCGATGCGTCCTCGACGACATGGTAATTGGTCACGATGTAGCCCTCGTGATCCACGATGACGCCCGAGGCAAGGCTCTTCACCGACGACTTGGCGTTGATGGCCAGCAGTCCAGCCGAAGCATGGGCCGAGTGCACCGTCACCACCGAAGGGACTGCGCGGGCGACTGCGCCGCGATAGCTCGCGATTGTGACGGGCGCTTGCGTGTGCGCCTGAGGCGAGATCGCCACGCCGGCTGGCGGCGCGGCGTGCGACACAGGACCGCCGGCTGCGACAGCGAGCGCGACTCCGATCGACAAAGTCAAGAATCGCTTCACTCTGTTCTCGAATAGTTGGTGCCCAGCGTAACGCCAGTGGCGCGCCGAGTCCTCAGCGAATGGTCGCAATTGCGTCCGAATTTGGATGTGGCGGGACGGCTCGTTTCCGGCCCGGCGGCCGACCGTGCAGCCCCGTAAGCGGCGCGCGCCTCAGGAATGCCGAGTCGCGGCCGAGGACCAGCCGCACGAGATCCTCGAGAACGGCTCCTCGATCGCGGTGCTCGGGAACTCCAGCGTGACGCGCTCGAAGCGATCGACGTTGACAGCGGCTGGAGAACGACGAGGTCATCGTGGGCTTGGCGCGTCGCAACGGCGGGGACGTCTCGCTCAACGCAGTGCTGCTGGCGAATCGAGGAGAAGCGTGACGTGCAGCTCCCCATGGGCTTCCCGTGTCGTCATTGGAAGCCCGCTGTGACGGAACACCGCGAGCATCGGTGCGTTCCCTTTGAGCACGTCCGCCTCGAACTGGACTACTCCCTGGTCTCGCGCGATGCGGGCGAGATGCTGCAGCAGGCGGCTTGCGATGCCCCGTCCCTGCCAGGCGTCTGTGACAGTGAAGCCTATCTCCGCCGTGCCTCCAAGCGCTACGTAGCTGCCTTCGCCGACGACGAGTTCGTCGCGGCCGCTTGGCACGGTGGCGACCAGTCCCACGTGGTTTCCGTGGCCGACGTCGTCGAGCCAACGCAGGTCGTCGTCGCTCAGACTCCTCTTCGCGTAAAAGAAACGCATGCGAATCGTCTGAGGCTGCAGATGAAGAAAGGCTTCGACAAGGCGCTCCTTGTCGTCCGGGCGCATGGCCCGGATGGTCACCTGGTTGCCGTCCTTAAGCGCTTCCTTAGCGAGATAGGTCGCTACAGTCGACATGTGAGCCCCTCAGACAATGGCAGGGAAGCTGACCGGCGAAGACAGCGTACGCACAAACAACTCGTAGCGGCCGTCGCCCTCATGAGCACGAAACCTCCGCCGCCAGGTTAACCATAGGTGTAGAAACCGCGGCCCGTCTTGCGACCGAGATAGCCCGCGGCGACCATCTCCTTGAGCAGCGGCGCCGGCCGGTACTTCGGATCGTTGAAATCGCGGTAGAACACGTCCATGACCGCGATGAGCACGTCGAGGCCGATCAGGTCGGCAAGCGCGAGCGGCCCGATCGGATGGTTGCAGCCCAGCTTCATTCCGTCGTCGATCTCCTGCGCGCTCGCCATCCCTTCCGCGTACAGGAACACCGCCTCGTTGAGCATCGGGCACAGGAGGCGGTTCACGACGAACCCTGGAGAATTCCTCACCACGATCGGCATTTTGCCGAGTCGCTTCGCCAGCCCGCCGGCGGCCTCAACGGTCGCGTCGTCGGTCTGCAAGCCGCGGATCACTTCGACCAGCGCCATCATCGGCACCGGGTTGAAGAAGTGCATGCCGATGAGGCGCTGAGGGTGCTTCGTCGCCGCGGCGAGCTTCGTGATCGAGATCGATGAGGTGTTGGTCGCCACGGTCGCCTCGGGCTTCGCGAACTCGTCGACTTGCTTGAGGATCTTCACCTTCACCGTCTCGTTCTCAGTCGCGGCCTCGATGACAAAGTCGCACTTGCGGAGCGCGGCGTAATCCGGCGTGCCGTCGATGCGGTTCAACGCGGCGTCTTTATCGGCTGCGGACAGCTTCTCCTTCTTCACCAGCCGATCGAGGCTCGACGACACGGCGTTGCGCCCGCGCGCAACTGCGGCCTCGTCGACGTCGATCATCGTGACCGAAAGCCCAACGACAGCACACGCCTGCGCGATGCCGCTACCCATGGTGCCGGCGCCGATAACGCCGATTGTTTGCAGAGATGTCATTGTTTCCCCATCCAAAGTTTCATTCTCGTTCTCCTGAGCCCTCGGGGCTGTTCGCGCCGTCTCGGGTTTCTTCAAGCCATGATGTTCACGCCGCCGTCGACGTAGAGCGTCTCTCCCGACAAGCGGCGTGCGAAAGGCGTGGCAAGGAATGCGCAGGTGAAGCCGACGTCCATGATGTCGGCCAGCTCGCCAATCGGCGCGCGCTGTGCGGCCTCGTTCAGGAGCAGATCGAAGCCCTTGAGCGAGGACGCCGCGCGCGTCTTGAGCGGCCCAGGCGAGATCGCGTGCACGCGTATGCCCTTGCCGCCGAGCTCGAAGGCGAGATAGCGACACGACGCCTCGAGCGCCGCTTTCACCGGGCCCATCACGTTGTAGTTCGGCACGACCTTGTTGGCTCCGTGATAGCTCATCGCGAACATGGATCCACCGTTCTTCATCAAGGGAGCCGCCAGCCGCGCCATGCGCACGAACGAATGGCAGGAGATGTCCATCGCCAGCTTGAAGCCCTCGGCCGAGCAATTGACGAGCGGGCCCTGCAAGTCGTCCTTCGGCGCGTAGGCGATCGAGTGGACAAGGATGTCGAGCTGGCCCCACTCCTTCGTGATCCTGTCGAACACCGCCTCGAGCATCCCCGGCGTGGCGACATCGAGCGGCATGAAGATCGGCGCGCCGAGCGCTTTGGCGAGCGGCTCGACGTAGGTCTTCGTCTTCTCGTTGACATAGGTGATCGCGAGCTCGGCGCCCAGCTCGCGGAACGCCTTCGCGCATCCATAGGCAATCGAATACTGGTTCGCCACGCCGACGACGAGCGCTTTGGCGTCTTTGAGCACGGGCGGCGGAATTTCGACGGTCATGACCCTTGGTCTCCTAGATTTGCATCTGCGGCACCTGCGGTGGCACGACCAGGCTTGCCTCGGTCGCCGCGAGCACCTCCTGTACCGACACGCCGGGTGCGGTCTCGACGAGCGTCGCGCGACCACCCTCGAACGAGATTGCCGCGAGCTCCGTGACCACCAGGTCGACCGCGCGCACCGAAGTCAGCGGCAGCGTGCATCGCTTGATGATCTTCGGTTTGCCCTTGGCGGTGTGCTGCATGGCGACCACCACGCGCTTCGCCCCGGTCACGAGGTCCATCGCGCCGCCCATGCCCGGAACCATCTTCCCCGGGATCATCCAGTTGGCGAGCTGTCCCCGCTCGTCGACCTGCAATCCTCCAAGCACTGTCATGTCGACGTGCCCGCCGCGGATCAGGCCGAACGACATGGCACTGTCGAACGTGCAAGCCCCGGGTATCGCGCCGACGGGCCTGCCGCCCGCGTCGGTCAGGCGCGGTTGCGCCATGCCTTCTTCGGGTAGCGGACCGGTACCGATCAGTCCGTTCTCGGACTGAAAGAAAATGTGCATGCCGGCCGGTACGTAATTCGCCACGAGCGTAGGAATGCCGATGCCGAGATTCACGAGCATCGCGTCGCGCAGCTCCAGCGCGATGCGTTTGGCAATGACGGTCTGAGGGTCCATGGTCATCGGGCAACGAGGTAATCGACGAGCGGCGCGGGCGTGATCACGTGGTCCGGAGAGAGGATGCCCACCGGCACGATATGCTCCGCGTCGACGATGACCGTCTTCGCAGCCATGGCGATCACCGGATTGAAATTGCGCGCCGTCAGCGCGTAGGTGAGGTTGCCGAAATAGTCGGCTATAAACGCCTCCACCAGCGCGAAATCCGCGGCAAGCGGCGTTTCCAGCAAGTACTCGCGACCGTCGACCTCGAGCTTGCGCTTGCCTTGCTCCACGACGGTCCCGACGCCGGTGGGCGTGAGGATGCCTCCGAGGCCATAGCCCGCCGCGCGGATCCGCTCGATAAGCGTGCCCTGGGGGACCAGCTCGACCTCGATCTCTCCCGCGAGCATCTTCTGCTGCGTTTCGGGATTTAGCCCGATGTGGCTCGCGATCACCTTGCGAACGAGCTTTGCGGTGATGAGCTTGCCTATTCCTCTACCGACCATCGCTGTGTCGTTGGCGATCACGGTCAGATCGCGCTTGCCCTGCCGGACCAGTTCATCGATCAGACGCTCCGGCGTGCCGACCCCCATGAAACCGCCGATCATCAGGCTCGCGCCGTCGGGAATCTTCGTCACCACGCCGTCGAGGGGTAGGGTCTGCA
>CAWHIS010000024.1:0-121779 GCA_963829375.1 uncultured beta proteobacterium
GTGGCGATACCTGTACTGCCACGAATTCACGCCGGACGGCGCGACGTACAAGTAGAGTCCGCCACCGTCGGCGAGCCGATACGGCTTCGCCTTCGGCTTCGCCGCGCGTACATGTCGGTCGGTCAAAAGGTGCCGCTGCCGCTTCGCCATTCCCGTTACCTCCATCGTCATTTGGTGGTAAACAGCCCCTTACCACCATTGTTACCACCATTGAGATTAGATAGTAGCGAACTCGCGTAGACAACGCAATACCGCGTGTACGAGGTGAAACTGAATGAGAAACGGCCCCGGTGGGGCCGCTCATTCTTGAGTTTGGTGCCGGGAGGGGGAATCGAACCCCCACTCTGTTGCCAGAACTGGATTTTGAGTCCAGCGCGTCTACCAATTCCGCCATCCCGGCCGCGTGTTGTGGCTGCAGCGCAGGGACAAGGTCCCGGTAGCGTTGCCGACGCACGGCGAAGACGGCATTATCGGCCAAAAGCCGTACTGCTTCAAACGCGGCGTCCACGCAAGCACTTCATCGATATCAACGATGTCCGACCGCATCTACCGACTGTCCGACTTCGACTTCGAACTGCCGCCGGAACTCGTCGCCGTGCGCCCGGCCCAGGAACGCTCTGCAAGCCGCCTGCTCCACGTGGACGGGGCGATGCTCGAGAATCTCCAATTCGGCATGCTGCCGGAGCTGCTGAATGCGGGCGACGTGCTCGTGTTCAACGATACCAAAGTCGTCAAGTCTCGCCTCTTCGGGACCAAACCCAGCGGCGGCCGCGTCGAGCTCATGCTCGAACGCATCACTGGGCCCGACGAAGCATGGATGCAGCTCCGCGCGAGCCATCCGCCGAAGATCGGTGCGCAGATCAATCTGACCGGCGGAGCGATCGCGACAGTACGCGAACGAGAGGGGCGCTTTTTTCGCTTGCGTATCACCGCCGACGTGCCGTTCGACACGTATCTCGATCGGCATGGCGAAGTTCCGCTGCCCCCCTATATCGCACGGCCAGCCGATGCCGTTGACCGCGAACGCTATCAGACAGTCTATGCACGCGACCCGGGCGCCGTTGCTGCCCCAACGGCAGGTTTGCACTTCGACGTGCCCCTGCTGGCACGACTCGAGGCGCGCGGCATCGCCCTCGCTTATCTGACATTGCACGTGGGCGCCGGAACCTTCCAGCCTGTCGACAACGACGACCTCGCGCGGCATCGCATGCATCGCGAACGATTCAGCGTTCCTCCGGCTACGGTGACCGCGATCGAACGTGCTCGAAGCGCGGGACGCAAGGTTGTCGCAGTCGGGACCACGAGTCTGCGCGCGCTCGAATCGTCAATCAGGCCAGACGGAGCGATCGCGCCCGGAGCCGCCGAGACCGCATTGTTCATCACGCCCGGCTATCGCTTCCGCATCGTCGATCGTCTTCTCACCAACTTCCATCTGCCGCGCTCCACTTTGCTGATGCTCGTTTCGGCCTTCGCCGGCTACGCGACGATCCGCGCCGCGTACGCGCACGCGATCCGTGAACGCTATCGCTTTTTCAGCTACGGCGACGCGATGCTGCTCGAACCCGGCATGAGCGCGAAGGTACTCCGATAAACCTAACGCGCTACAATCGCCGCGATGGAATTTCAGGTCAGCGCGCGCTGTGGCGCCGCACGCCGCGGTAAGATCACGCTGACGCACGGCGTGGTCGAGACGCCGGTGTTCATGCCCGTAGGCACCTACGGGACCGTCAAGGCGATGTCGCCCGCCGAGCTTGCCGAGGGCAATGCGCAGATCATTCTGGGCAACGCCTTTCACCTCTGGCTGCGGCCCGGACTCGACGTCATTGCGGCACACGGCGGCTTGCATCGCTTTATGGGATGGAAGGCGCCGATCCTCACCGATTCGGGAGGCTTCCAGGTCTTCAGCCTGGGTCCGCTGCGCAAGGTGCAGGAAGATGGCGTGGGCTTCTCATCGCCCATCAATGGCGATCGCCTGTTCCTCACGCCCGAGACGTCGATCGAGATCCAACGCACGCTGGATGCCGACATCGCCATGGTGTTCGACGAATGCACGCCATGGCCGGCGACGCGCGACGAAGCTGCGTTGTCGATGCAACTCAGCTTGCGCTGGGCGGCACGCTCGAAACAGGCGCACGCGGGCAGCAGCAATGCACTGTTCGGCATCGTGCAGGGCGGGATGTACGAAGACATGCGCGACGAATCGCTGGCAGGGCTTGCCGCGATCGGTTTCGACGGCTATGCCATCGGCGGGCTGTCGGTCGGCGAGCCCAAGGAAGAGATGCAGCGCATCCAGGACTACATCGCGCCGCGGCTCCCGGCGGACCGGCCGCGTTATCTCATGGGCGTCGGCACACCGGCGGACATCGTCGCGGCCGTGGTCAGCGGCATCGACATGTTCGATTGCGTCATGCCGACGCGCAATGCGCGCAACGGGTGGCTGTTCACCCGCAATGGCGACGTCAAGATCCGCAATGCCCGGCATCGCCTGGACGCCAACCCCCTCGACCCGGGCTGCTCGTGCTATACGTGCCGCAACTTCAGTCGCGCGTACCTGCATCACCTGCAACGCACCAACGAGATCCTTGGCGCGCGGCTCAATACCATTCACAACCTGCACTACTACTTGATGCTGACGGCTGAGTTGCGCCAGGCCATCGCGGACGGCGCGCTCGATGCCTATGTCCAAGCCTTCGAGTCCGCCCGGTCCGGCATGGTAGAATAAATGGTTAGTCGCAACCATTTTGCAAGCTGGCAATGGTGACATGAGCGGTCGCGCGAGCGCGTTGCCGCGCCTTCGCCGCTTCGCCGCAAGGAGGACTTACCCGTGTTGATTTCCCCAGCCTACGCGCAGGCAGCCCCCGCGGCGCCATTCGGCAGCGACCTGATGGCGTTCTTGCCGATGGTCGCCATTTTCGTCGTCTTCTACTTCCTGCTGATCCGCCCCCAGCAAAAACGCGCGAAGGAAACCAAGGCGATGCTCGCGGCGCTGCAAAAGGGAGACGAAGTCGTCACGGCCGGGGGCATCGTCGGCAAGGTCTCGAAACTCAGCGATGCGTATGCGACCGTCGAGATCGCGCCGAACGTCGAGATCACCGTCCAGCGCAGCGCCATCTCGCTGATGCTGCCCAAGGGTACGGTCAAGTCCCTGTAACCGCAGCTGACGGTGGTGATGCGCGTTCCATTGCGGCGCCGCCTCCATCCGCCAGGTCCTCCATGCTGATACGACAATGAATCGCTACCCGCTCTGGAAATATGCATTGATCGCCATCGCCCTCGTCGTCGGCATTGTCTATACGATTCCGAACTTCTTTCCCGAGGTTCCGGCGGTTCAGGTTTCGACGTCCAAGTCGAACCTCAAGGTCGATTCATCGACGCTGAAGGCCGTCGAAGATGCGCTCAAGGCCGCAAACATTGCATACCGCGGCGAATCGGTTGATGCGACCGGCGTCAAGGTGCGCTTCGCCGATCCTGATACTCAGCTCAAGGCGAAGGACGTGCTGCAGAAGGCACTCGGCGACGACTACATCGTCGCGCTGAATCTGTTGTCGAGTTCGCCGAAATGGATGGCATCGATCGGTGCGCTGCCCATGTATCTCGGGCTCGACTTGCGCGGGGGTGTTCACTTTCTGCTGCAGGTCGACATGAAGGCGGCGCTCGACAAGGCCGCCGACCGCTATCTGACCGACATCCGCTCGCTGCTGAGGGAAAAGAAGGTGCAGTACGCCGGCGTCGCGCGCGAAGGGCAGACTGTCGCAGTTCGTTTTCGTGACGCGACCGAACGCGACCGGGCGAACCAGGAAATCGGCAACGCATTCCCTGATCTGCAGGTCAGGGAAGCCGATGCCGGAGGCGAGTTCAAATTGGTCGCGAGCTTGCGCCCCGAAGCGCAGAAGCGCATCCAGGACGGGGCCGTGCAGCAGAACATCACGATCCTGCGCAATCGCGTCAACGAGCTCGGCGTCGCCGAGCCGATCGTCCAGCAGCAAGGCGGCGAACGCGTTGTAGTGCAACTCCCCGGTGTGCAGGATACCGCGCGCGCCAAGGACATCCTGGGCCGGACCGCTGGCCTGGAGTTCAGGATGGTCGAGGCCCACGCAAGCGACCCGGGCGCGCTGAATTACGATCCGGCAAAAATCGAGGCGGCACTCGCGGGCAACGTGCCATTCGGCACAGAGCTGGTGTACGACAACTCGCACGGCAGGGCGGAGCCCCTCCTGGTGAGCAAGAACGTGCTGATCACCGGTGAAAGACTGTCCGACGCCAGCCCGGGCTTCGACCAGAATCAGCGTAACGCCGTCATGATCACCGTGGATGGCACCGGCGGCAGGATCATCCGCGACGCCAGCCGGGAAGGTATCAAGCGCCGGATGGCCATCCTGATGATCGAGCGCGGCAAGAAGGAAGTGCTTACCGCGCCCGTCATTCAGTCGGAGCTCGGTTCGAAATTTCAGATTACGGGAAGCTTCACGTCGACCGAAGCGCAGAATCTGTCGCTCCTGCTGAAGGCCGGGGCGCTCGCTGCGCCGATGGAGATCATCGAGGAACGCACGGTGGGTCCTTCGCTGGGCAAGGACAACATCGACAAAGGCTTCAATTCGGTTATCTATGGCTTTATCGTACTGACCGTTTTCATCTGTCTTTACTATCAGCTGATGGGCGTCATCTCGGCGATATCGCTGGCGATCAACCTGCTCCTTCTGATCGCGATCCTGTCGATGCTGCAGGCGACCCTGACGCTGCCGGGCATTGCCGCAATCGCGCTGACGCTGGGCATGGCCATCGACGCCAACGTTCTGATCAACGAGCGCATCCGGGAAGAACTGCGGTGGGGAGATACGCCGCACGCGGCAATCCAGGCGGGCTACGAGCGGGCGTGGAATACCATTCTCGACTCGAATGTCACGACGCTGATCGCCGGCCTCGCGCTGTTGATCTTCGGCACCGGCCCGGTGCGGGGCTTCGCCGTCGTACACTGTCTAGGCATCATGACGTCGATGTTCAGCGCCGTGTTCATCTCCCGCGGGCTCGTGGCACTTGTTTACGGCGGCAGGAAGAAACTCGACAAGATTTCGATCGGACAAGTCTGGAAGCCGACTGTGAGCGCGGCATAGCCGCGCCCATAGTCGTCCCCGCAAAAGCGGGGACCCAACTGACTCTTGCCACATTGCGAGGCAATGGTCTGGAACCAAACGACAATGGATTCCCACTTGCGTGGGAATGACAGAAATGGAATTCTTCAGAATCACCCGCGTCATTCCGTTCATGAAGCATGCGCTGGTGTTCAACATCGTTTCGTTGATCACCTTCGTGCTCGCGATAGGCTTTCTCGCGGTACGCGGCCTGAACCTCGGCGTCGACTTCCGTGGCGGCACGGTCATTGAGATCGCCTACCCGCACGCTGCAGACATATCGCGCGTGCGCGGCGTCATCGACAAGATGAATGTCGGAGAATTCGCAGTACAGAGTTTCGGCAGCGCCAACAGCGCCCTCATCAGGCTGCCGCTCAAGGAAGGTCTCTCGACCGCGCAACTCTCCGAACGAGTCCTGACGGCGCTCAAGGCGGACGATCCCGGCGTAACCCAGCAGCGCGTCGAATTCGTCGGTCCCCAGGTCGGCAAGGAACTCTACGAGAACGGTGCGCTGGCCTTGCTGCTCGTCTGCATCGGCATCGTCGCCTACCTCGCGCTGCGCTTCGAATGGCGCTTTGCGGTGTCGGCCATCGCCGCGAACCTCCACGACGTCGTCATCATCCTGGGGTTTTTTGCGATGTTCCAGTGGGAATTCTCGCTGCCGGTGCTGGCTGCGGTACTCGCCGTTCTCGGCTACTCGGTGAACGAGTCGGTCGTTATCGCCGACCGGATCCGCGAAAACTTCCGCAAGATGCGCAAGGCCAGCGTGCCCGAAGTCATAAACAGCGCGATTACGAGCACGCTGTCGCGCACGATCATCACGCACGGCTGCACGTTGATGATGGTGCTGTCGATCCTGTTTTTTGGTGGCGAAACGTTGCACTACTTTGCGCTCGCGCTGGCCATCGGCATCTGCTTCGGCATCTATTCATCGGCACTGGTGATGGCCTCGCTGGTCATGTGGCTCGGTGTCTCGCGCGAGGACCTGGTCAAGCCAGAGAAACGCGCCGGATCGGCCGAGAAGATCCTTCCCTGAAGACGTAGGTGCGCGGGTCGCGCCGCCACCTGCGTTGGCGGGTCAGCAGCTCCCGAACGCCGCCGCATTGGCCCTCTTCCCATGGTCACGACGATCATCTACTCGCTGTTTGCACTGGACCAGACGCTGGCGAGTCTGGCGGCGCAGCACGCATGGGTGCTGTTTGCAGTTTTGTTCATCGTGATATTCGCCGAGACGGGACTGGTCGTCTTCCCCCTCCTGCCCGGCGACTCGTTGCTTTTCCTCGCGGGCACAGTGGTCGCCGCGAGTGGCATCAACGTGCACCTCCTCGTTCTGACTCTTTTCCTCGCGGCTGTGCTTGGCGACTCGGTGAACTACGGCATCGGCCGCTACGTCGGGCCCAAAGTGTTCCACCGGCCTCAGGACAGCCGGCTGGGACGATTTCTCAAGCCCGAGTACCTCGACCGCACCCACCGTTTCTACGAAAAATATGGTGGATTCACGATCGTCATTGGCCGCTTCGTACCGGTCGTGCGCACGTTCGCGCCATTTCTGGCCGGGGTCGGCGCAATGGCCTATCGCACGTTCCTTTGCTACAACGTGATCGGTGCTGCAGTGTGGGTGTCGTTCCTCGTCTATGCCGGTTACCTCTTCGGCAACATTCCTTGGGTTAAGGACAACCTCGCGTTCATCGTCGTGGCCATCGTCGTCGTATCGCTTGTACCCATGGGCGTGCAGTGGGCGCACGAGCGGCACGCGAGGCGCAAGAGCTAGGGCGGGAAAATCACGCGCGTCGACACCGTGCGCGTACAGCCAGGTACGGGCCTCTACGTGGAAGGGTTCAGACGCGACG
This sequence comes from uncultured beta proteobacterium, assembly GCA_963829375.1. Lineage (GTDB taxonomy): Bacteria > Pseudomonadota > Gammaproteobacteria > Burkholderiales > Casimicrobiaceae > PALSA-1003. The sequence continues at coordinate 6,980 of CAWHIS010000024.1, forward strand.
CGCGAGTTCGGCGGCCTTGCCGATGTACGTGGCGGGCGTCAACGCCTTGAGCCGCCCCTTGGCGTCAGGTGGAAGCGCGAGGTTGTCGATGAACGCATGCAGCGATTCACGAGTGATGCCTCCCTTGCCACGCGTCAGCGCCTTCAGCTGTTCGTACGGATTCGGCACGCCATAGCGGCGCATCACCGTCTGAATCGGCTCGGCCAGCACGTCCCAGTTGGCGTCGAGATCGGCGGCAATGCGTGCCGGATCGACCGCGAGGCGGGACAAGCCCTGACGGCACGACACGACGCCGAGCAACGCGTAACCGAAGGCGACGCCCACGTTGCGCAAGACGGTCGAGTCGCTCAGATCGCGTTGCCAGCGCGAGATCGGCAGCTTGTCGGACAAATGCCCCAGCAACGCATTGGCGAGACCGAGGTTGCCTTCGGAATTCTCGAAGTCGATCGGATTGACCTTGTGCGGCATCGTCGACGAGCCGACTTCGCCTGCGGTCACTTTTTGCCGGAAGTATCCCAGGGAGACGTAACCCCACACATCGCGATCGAGGTCGATGATGATCGTGTTAATCCGCGCGAGCGCGTCGAACAGCGCAGCCAGCCCGTCGTGTGGTTCGATCTGCGTCGTGTACGCATTGAACTCGAGTCCGAGGTCGCCGACGACGCGCCGCGCCAGCGCTTCCCAGTCGATGTCGGGATACGCGACGAGGTGCGCGTTGTAGTTGCCGACGGCGCCGTTGATCTTGCCGGGCAACGGCGCTGCCTCAAACGCGCCAACCGCGCACCCCAGTCGCGCCACGACGTTGGCCATCTCCTTGCCCAGCGTGGTCGGCGTCGCTGGCTGGCCATGCGTGCGCGACAGCATCGATAGATCGGCATGCGCGTGCGCCAGCGCTCGAAGATCGGCAATCAATTCCGCCAGTGCCGGCAGCAGGACGTCGCGCCGCGCGCCGAGAATCATGCGGTCATACGCGAGGTTGTTGATATCCTCGGACGTGCACGCAAAATGGATGAATTCGCTGGCGGCGGAAATTTCGGGAGCGTAGGCAAAGCGCTCCTTCAGCCAATACTCCATCGCCTTGACGTCGTGATTCGTCGTGCGCTCGATCGCCTTGACGCGTTCGGCATCGGCGATTGTGAAGTCGGCGGCCGCGGCGGCAAGCATGGCGCGCGCAGCGTTGGCGAAGGGCTCGACTTCACTTATCCCGGGCTCGTTGGCGAGCGCCTCGAGCCACGCCAGCTCGACCCGGATGCGCTCGCGGATGAGGCCGTATTCGCTGAAGTATTCCGCCAGCGCGGCGACTTTTGTGCGGTAACGCCCATCCAGCGGGGATAGAGCAGTCAGTGGCGAAAGCACGTCGGCAATGGGCATGAGGCATGCGGTTTCTGCAAGCAAAGTCTAGCACATCGGGTCGCCGCTTCGCCCCGTGCGGCAGCAGCGCGCGATGCTATAATTTGGGATAAGCATTCGCTTCGCGCGCCGACTTCTCCGCCCCAATCCGACCGTCATCGATGAAGCTGTACACATCACCGACCAGCCCTTACGCGCGCAAGGTTCGTGTTGTGCTCGCGGAAAAGAAAATCGAGTGCGAATGCATCGACGACAATCCCTGGGTCGAGGAGACGGTGGTCCCGCAATTCAATCCGCTGGGGAAAATCCCGGTGCTGATCCTGGATGATGGCACCGTGCTCTACGATTCGCGCGTTATCGTCGAATATCTCGACAACGTCAGTCCTGTTTCGCGCTTGATTCCCGAACCCAGCCGGCAGCGCCTCGCGGTCCGGCGTTGGGAAGCCCTCGCCGACGGCATTTGCGATGCGGCCATCACCATCGTGCGCGAACAGAAGCGCCCGGCGAAACAGCAGAGCGAAGAGTGGATCGATCGTCATTTCCAGAAGATCCAGCGCGGCGTGGAGGAATTGGCGAAGGAACTCGAAGACAGGACCTGGTGCCACGGCGAGACATACTCGCTGGCCGACATCGCAACGGGGTGCTCGCTGGGCTACCTCGACCTGCGCCATCCGGCGATCGACTGGCGTGCGGAATATCCGAACCTGGTCAAGCTGGCTGACAAGCTGGCGAAACGTCCCTCGTTCGCCGAGACGACGCCGCCAATGTAGGCGCGAATTCATTCGCACTCCAGCACCACCCCGACCATCGCGGTCCGGATGAATCCGGACCTACAATCCTCGATGCTGTAGGCGCGAATTCATTCGCGCGCGGTCCGAATGAATTCGGACCTACAGCGCCTGCTTCAGCTGTTCGAGTATCGCGGGGTTCTCGAGGGTCGAAGTATCCTGCGTTATATCTTCGCCCTTGGCGACGGAGCGCAGCAGCCGTCGCATGATCTTGCCGGATCGCGTCTTCGGCAGGTTGTCGCCGAAACGAATGTCCTTCGGCTTGGCAATCGGACCGATTTCCTTGCCGACCCAGTCGCGCAGTTGCTTCGCGATGTTCTCCGCCTCCGCTCCCATCGGGCGCGCCTGCTTGAGCACGACGAACGCGCATATCGCCTCACCGGTCAGGTCGTCGGGTCGGCCAACGACCGCGGCCTCGGCCACGATCGGATTGGCGACTAGTGCCGATTCGATTTCCATCGTACCCATGCGATGCCCGGAAACGTTGAGGACATCGTCGATGCGGCCCATGATCGTGAAATAGCCGGTGGTCTTGTCGCGTACCGAACCGTCGCCGGCGAGATAGAGCGTTCCGCCCAATTCCTCCGGGTAGTACGACTTCTGATAGCGCTCCGGATCTCCCCAGATCGTGCGGATCATTGCTGGCCACGGCCGCTTGACCACGAGGATGCCGCCATGGCCGTTCGGCAGATCGTGGCCCGTCTCGTCGACGATCGCAGCCATGATTCCCGGCAACGGCAACGTGCACGAACCCGGCACCAACGGAGTCACGCCTGGCAGCGGCGAGATCATATGGCCGCCGGTTTCGGTCTGCCAGAACGTATCGACGATGGGACAGCGGCCGCCCCCGACGTTGTCGTGATACCACATCCACGCCTCGGGATTGATGGGCTCGCCCACGCTGCCAAGCAGACGCAGCGTCGAGAGGTCGTAGTTTTTCGGCGCGGTCTTCGGATTGGCATCGCACGCCTTGATCAGCGAGCGGATCGCCGTCGGCGCGGTATAGAAGATCGAGCACTTGTGCTTCTGGATCGTTTGCCAGAAGCGCCCGGCGTCCGGGTACGTGGGAATGCCTTCGAACACGATTTCGGTGGCTCCGACCGCCAGCGGGCCGTAGGTGATGTACGTATGCCCGGTGACCCAGCCGATGTCAGCGGTGCACCAGAACACGTCCGTGGGCTTGATGTCGAACGTCCACTTCATGGTCAGTATCGCCCACAGCAGATAGCCGCCCGAACTGTGCTGCACGCCCTTCGGCTTGCCCGTTGAACCCGAGGTATAGAGGATGAACAACGGATGCTCCGCACCCACCCACTCTGGCGCACACGTGTCGGACTGCTTGGCCGCGAGTTCGTGCATCCACACGTCGCGCGGCGCAGAGAACGCGATCTTGCCGCCGGTGCGCTTGTAGACGATGACGTTGCGGACGGCTTCGCAGCCGCCGAGACCCAACGCCTCGTCAACGATCGCCTTGAGCGGAAGGTGCTTGCCGCCGCGGACTTGCTCGTCGGCGGTGATGACGGCATTTGCGCCGGCGTCGATGATCCGCTCCTGCAATGACTTGGCGGAAAAGCCGCCGAAAACGACTGAGTGCGTAGCGCCGATGCGCGCGCAGGCCTGCATCGCCACCACGCCCTCGATCGACATCGGCATGTAGACGATGACACGATCTCCTTTCTTGATCCCCAGGGATTTGAGACCGTTGGCGAAACGACATACTTCCTGGTAAAGATCGCGATACGTCACGCGCGTGACCGCACCATCATCGGCCTCGAAAATGATGGCGACCTTTTCGGCATTGCCGTTCTCCAGATTGCGATCGAGGCAGTTGTACGACACATTGAGTTCGCCGTCCTCGAACCACTTGTAGAACGGTGCATTGGATTCGTCGAGCGACCTGGTGAAGGGTTTATGCCACTGCAGCTCGCCCTGGGCGAGCTTTGCCCAGAAGCCGGGATAGTCCTTCGCAGCGATGGCATTCATCTGGTCGAACTGCGCCTTCGTGACGTTGGCCTGAGCGGCGAATTCCCGCGGGGGTTCGAATACCCGCGTCTCGTTTGAAACGGACTCGATATTGGCCATGATGATTCGCCTCCTCAGGGGTCAAATGCGGGGTGCCAGGAGCAGCCGGCAACGAAAACGCAGGTTCCTTCCAAGTCTACCGACACTTCCTCGTGGAGCGCAATGCGGTCAGCGTCGCGCGACGGCGGCCGACCGGCCACGGAATCAGGCTTCTGCGATGGTAGAATCGATTTCACTTGCCCACTTTTCGCAGCCCCCGTGCTTGCTATGAAAGTCCCCCCTCTTAAGACACATTCGTTTCCGCGACAAGCGGCCCTCGCCTTGAGGGCGTCGGCAGCCCCATGAGGCGAGCGTGACGACCATCAAGCAGGAAGATTTCATCGCGAGCATCGCCGACGCGCTGCAATACATTTCCTACTATCACCCGTGGATTACATCGAAGCGCTCGCGGAGGCTTATGCGGCCGAGCAGTCGCCTGCCGCCAAGGATGCGATCGCCCAGATCCTGACCAATTCGCGCATGTGCGCCGAGGGCCATCGGCCGATCTGCCAGGACACGGGTATCGTCGTCGCATTCGTCAAGATCGGCATGGACGTGAAATGGCAAGGCGCCACCCTGGCGTTGTCCGAGATGGTCAACGAAGGCGTGCGGCGCGCGTATCTCGATCCGGACAACACGCTGCGCGCGTCGATCGTCGCCGACCCCGCCGGGGTGCGCAGGAATACGAAAGACAACACGCCGGCCGTTGTTCACTTCGATCTCGTACCTGGAAACACCGTCGATGTGAGAATCGCCGCGAAGGGCGGCGGTTCCGAGAACAAGGCGACATTGGCGATGCTCGATCCCTCGGATTCGATCACCGACTGGGTGGTGGAAACGCTGCCGACGATGGGTGCCGGATGGTGCCCGCCGGGCATGCTCGGCATCGGCATCGGCGGCAGCGCGGAAAAGGCGATGCTGATGGCGAAAGAAGCGTTGATGTACCCCATCGACATGCACGAACTCAAGCGTCGCGGCCCCGTCAACGCAATCGAAGCCCTCCGCATCGAAATTTTCGATGCCGCCAACGCGCTGGGCATCGGCGCGCAGGGTCTGGGTGGCCTGACGACGGTGCTCGACGTGAAGATCCTCGACTATCCAACGCACGCGGCCAGCAAGCCGGTCGGAATGATTCCCAATTGCGCCGCGACCCGGCACGCGCATTTCACGCTCGACGGCTCCGGCGCGGCGAAGCTCGAGCCACCTGACTTGGCGCGCTGGCCCGACGTGCGATGGACACCGGCGCCGAGTTCGAAGCGGGTCAACCTCGACGCATTGACCCGCGAGGAGGTCGCGCGCTGGCAGCCTGGCGACCGCCTGCTGCTCAACGGCAAGCTGCTGACCGGTCGTGACGCCGCGCACAAGCGAATCGCCGACCTGTTCGCCAAGGGCCAACCGTTGCCGCGCGGCGTGGACTTCGCGAATCGAGCAATCTACTACGTCGGCCCGGTCGATCCCGTGCGCGAAGAGGTCGTGGGTCCCGCGGGCCCGACGACGTCAACGCGTATGGACAAGTTCACGGAATTGATGCTGGCGAACACGGGGTTGCTCGTCATGGTCGGCAAAGCCGAGCGCGGCCCCGTCGCGATCGACGCGATCCGCAAGCATGGCGCCGCGTACTTGATGGCGGTCGGCGGCGCGGCCTACCTTGTCTCCAAGGCGATCAAGAGCTCGCGCATCGTCGCCTTTGCCGACCTTGGCATGGAAGCGATCTACGAATTCGAAGTCAGGGACATGCCGGTGACCGTCGCCGTGGACGCTCGCGGCACGTCGGTGCACGAAGCCGGGCCACGCGAGTGGCAGCAGCGGATCGGAAGGATACCGGTGGCGACAGCCTGAGCCGGCGGGCTGCGCCGGCGCCGCCGGTATGGCGACCGCCCGGCGGCGTTCCACAAAGCCCACCGGCATGATCAAACGATGCCTCGATCCACGTCGCCGCCCTCCTCTCCACCCGTTGCACCGCTGACGGTGCAGCCCGTGCACTTTGGCCTGCAGAGCAAGCTCAATGTACTAGCGATCGGTCTGATCGTCGCTACCGCCGCCGCCATCGTCGCGTGGCTCGCGTATGAGGAGCTGCGCGAGGAGCAGGCGCACCTCGCCAACCAGGGCGCGACCATCGCGTCGATGTTCGCCGAACGATCCGCAGCGACCGTCGCGTCCGGCGACGATGCAGCGTTGACCCGGATGTCGCAGAGCTTGGCCGCCGATCGCGATGTCGCCTATGTCGCCGTGCTCGACAACCAACTGAGGACGCGCTGGTCCATGGCCTTCAAGTCCGGACCGATGCCGATCAGGACCTCCGTCGAACCAACGCGGGATTCGGTGAGTACTTCTGTGCGCGAGGTGGACGGCCACCGCTATCTGGAGGTGTTTGCACCGATTCTCGCGCCCAGAGAGCCCGCGGCGCAGGCTACCACGGCCAACGATGCGCGTCCCGTCGGCTTCGTGCGTCTGGGCATGAGCTTCGATCGCAGTCGCTCGCAGCTGCGCGACAGCCTCATCGGCGCGCTTTGGGTCGTGGGTGCATTGGTCGGAATCGCAATACTGCTAACGCTGTTGCTCACACGCAGGCTCGTCGCGCCGATGCGCCTGCTCACCGGAGCTGCCCGTGCTGTCGGCGCCGGAAAGCTCGACATCCGCCTGCCCGCAAGGTCGGGCGATGAGTTGGGATTGTTGACGCAGACCTTCAATCACATGATTGAGCGGCTTGCGGACTCCCGGGCGGAAGTTGCGAGCTATCAACGCACACTGGAAGAGAAGGTGACGCAGCGCACGATGGAGCTCGAGGTTGCGACCGCACAGGCGTACAAGCTCGCGCAGCACGACATCCTGACCGGTTTGCCCAACCGAGCATTGTTGAATCAGCGCCTGAAGCAGATTGTCGCGCAGGCGGCACGCGACTCGCATCAGGTCGGCTGCCTGTTCCTCGACTTCGATCACTTCAAGCGCGTCAACGATACGCTGGGACACGACGCGGGTGACCAGTTGCTGCAGGCAGTGGCGCAGAGGCTCACCAACGCCGTGCGCGAATCCGACACCGTCGCCCGCCTGGGCGGGGATGAGTTCGTGATCATTCTTCCAGCTCTCGACCCCGCCAAGGCGACGTTCGAGATCATGACCGTGCTTACGCGCGTGCGCGAATCGTTCCTGGCCTCATTCCGCCTCGGCGATCAGACGCCGACGCTGACATGCTCGATCGGCGTGTCCCTTTACCCTGTCGATGCCGACGACCCGGGCGGTCTCATCAAGCAAGCCGACACTGCGATGTATGCAGCAAAGGACGCTGGGCGCAATGCCTACCGGTTTTTCACGGCGGACATGAACACACGCGTCCAGGCGCGCTTGCAGCTCGAGACCGACATGCGCCGCGGGCTCATGGACGATGAGTTTTTCCTCGTCTACCAACCCCAGATCGACATGGGATCGGCCCGAGCGTGCGGAGTCGAGGCGCTGTTGCGCTGGCGCGACCCGGAGCGAGGGGTGATCGGCCCCAACGAATTCATTCCGATCGCTGAGGAATCCGGAATGATTCAGGCGCTTGGGGCGCGCGTCCTGCGCGATGCCTGCCGGCAGGTAATGGTGTGGCATCGGCACAACATGCTCCTGCGGCTGGCTGTCAACCTCTCGGTGCAGCAGTTGCAGCACGACAGCTGGCTGTCGATCGTCGACGACGCGCTGAAATCGAGTGGCATGCCGGCACGCTACCTCGATCTGGAGATCACGGAAAGCGTCATCATCACGCACCCCGATAAGGCGGTCGCGACGCTCATCCGCCTCAACCAGATGGGCGTATCGATCACGGTCGATGATTTCGGCACGGGCTATTCGAGCCTTTCGTACCTCGCACGGTTGCCGATCCAGGGCGTGAAGATCGACCAGCGCTTCGTCCACGGGCTCGAAAAGAATCGCAGCGACGAGGCGATCACCCAGGCGATCATCGCGCTTTCACACAGCCTGGGACTGCGCGTGATTGCCGAAGGCGTGGAGACAGTGGCGCAATACGAGTTCCTGAAGTCACATGGTTGCGAGGAGGCGCAAGGCTATCTGATCTCCCGGCCGCTCGAGGAACCGGCGCTGCGCGCGTGGTGGAAGATGCAGGACAATGAAAATCGGATCGTCGGGAGGCAGACCGACATGTGGCGACAGGAATCCGGCGCCTGATCGACGTCCATGTATATGTAGGCACGAATTCGTTCGCGCGCGGTTGTAAATTGACCAATGGTCCAAATGAATTCGGACCTACAATACTGCGAACTGATAGGCGCGAATCTATTCTGGCGCGGTGGAAATCAAATCTGCGGGCGTATCGATATCGCGCAGAATGCCGGCGTCGTTGACCTCGACGAGTTGAACGGACGACGAGTTCGCGGCCAGCAACTGTTTCGCACCTTCGTCGCCAGAAAGCGCAGCAAGCTCGCTGTAGAAGCGCGCCGCGATGCCCACCGGGTGCCCGCGGGAGCCCTGGAATCGAGGTGCGGCGAATGACGCACCGTCCTTCAATGCCGCCACTACACGCGCGATCGTCGCCGGGTCGATCCACGGCATGTCGGCCAGCGCGATAATCCAGCCTGCGGCAACTGCCGTGCCCCGCACACCCCACGCCAGGCTCGCGCCCATGCCGTCACGCGCATTGTGGCACACGCTGACGCGCGCCCCGCGCGCTGCAAAAGCTCGCGCCATCGCGCTGTCGCCTGGGCGCACAACGGCGACGACCGAATCCACTGCGGCTGCGAGATTCTGCAGGGCGGTCTCGCCCACCGAAGCGCCGTTCGGCAATGCCGCGGCCAGCTTGTCGGCGCCGAAGCGCGAAGCGCTGCCGGCCGCCAGCAATATCCCGACGACCGGTGCAGCGATCATTCGGCCTCCTTTAGCGGTCCGAGGCGGTCGAACCACTTCAGTGTCGGCCTCCGGTCAATCGCGCGCCGCCGGTCCTTCGGGACTCGGCTAGCGCCCGGCGCGCTCATTCCCCCAGCAGCCGGAACTTGCCGTCCTTGACGACGACCAACACGCGGGCGCGCTCGTCCATGCCGTTGTGGTTGGTCGCGCTCATGTTGAACACGCCCTGGCAGCCAACCACGTCCTTCTCTTGCTCGAGCGCATCGCGCAGCGCGACGCGAAATGCTTCGGTGCCGGGCTTCGCGGCCTTCAGCGCCACAGGCAGTGCCTGCTGCAGGAGCAGCCCGGCGTCGTAAGTGTTCGCGCCGAACGTCGCGGGTCGCGTTCCAAACTGTTTCTCGTAGGCACCGATGTAACGGCTTGCTACGTTCTTGATCGGATCGTTGGCCGGCATGTCGTCGATCACCAGCATCGAACCTGCGGCGAGAATCGTTCCCTCGACTTTCTCCTTGCCGAGCTTGATGAAGTCGTCCGTGGCGACGGCATGCGTCTGATAGATCCGCCCCTTGTATCCCTGATCGAATAGCGTCGCCTGGGGTAACACGGCCGGGCCGCCCACCCCGGCGATCAAAACGGCGTCAGGCTTTGCCGCGATCAGCTTCAGCACCTGTCCGGTCACGCTCTGATCGTTTCGCGCGTAGCGCTCGCTGGCGACGATCGAAATGCCGGCTTTTTCGGCGAGACCGCCGAAGACCTTGTACCAGTTTTCCCCGTAGGGGTCGTTGAAGCCGATGAAGCCGACGGTCTTCACACCATTCTTGCTCATGTTCCTGATCAGCGCGCCGGCAATCAAATCGTCGTTCTGCGTGGTCTTGAAAACCCAGCGGCGCTTGGCATCGATCGGATCGACGACCGACGACGTGCCGACGGTCGCCATGAGTGGCACCTTCGCCTCGGCGATGACGTCGAGGATTGCGAGCGCATTCGGTGTCGTCGATGGACCGATGATGGCGTCGACATTGTTCTCGCTGATCAGCTTTTTCGCGTTCTGCACGGCACGCGTCGTATCGCCACCGTCCTCGAGCTGGAAATACTCGATCGTCGCATTGCCGACCGTTTTCGGCAGCAATTCGGCCGTGTTCTTTTGCGGTATGCCGATGGCGGATGTGGGCCCCGTCGCGGACACCAGCAGGCCGATCCTGACTTGCGCTGTCGCGGCCTGTGCGGACAGCGCCAATGCAGCAGCGACGATCAGTAAGCGGACGCGCATTGCGGTCTCCGGAACGGGAACTACGCGGGAATCGAATCCTAAGCCGAAGGCGGCGCGCGAACAAGTTCGCGCCTACCGCTCTCCGGTGCGAACCGAGCGCAGTCTGCGCTAGACGGCTTCGCCGGCGGCATGGGCCGATGCCCAACCCCACTGGAAGTTGTAGCCACCGAGATGTCCGGTGACGTCGACGACCTCGCCAATGAAATGGAGCCCTGGCACGCGGGTGGCGCGCATCGTCTTGGACGACAGCTCACGCGTGTCGACGCCGCCCAGCGTCACCTCGGCCTTGTTGTAACCCAGCGTGCCCGAGGGCAATACCGGCCAATCGTGCAGAAGCACCGCAAGTTCCGCGATGCGTTTGTCGCCGAGGTGCCGCAGCGGCAGCGCGGCGTCGTACATCGCGCACCATTGCACCGCGAGCCTTTTGGGCAATCGCTGGGCAAGCAAGGTGTCCAGGCGCATCGCCGAGGCACGCTGCCCACCCAGCCACTCGTCGGCGGCGATGTCGGGAAGCAGGTCGATATGGATCGAATCGCCGCCGTTCCAGTACGACGAGATCTGCAGGATCGCGGGTCCGGACAGGCCGCGATGCGTGAACAGCACGTTCTCGCGGAAGCGGCCATCGTGGCACCTCACTTCGGCATCGATGGAAACGCCCGACAGATCGCCGTAGTGCGACAGCGTCGCAGGATCGAGCGCAAGCGGCACCAGGGCGGGACGCGGCGCGACGACGGCAAGTCCGAACTGCTCGGCGATCCGGTATCCGAACGGCGTGGCGCCAATCTTGGGAACCGTCAGTCCGCCGGTCGCCACGACCAGCGAAGGGGCGACGGCCCTGCCCTGACTCGTCACGACGCTGAATGCGCCACCCGTGTGATCGACAGCATCGACGGAGCATGGCATGCGCCACTGGACGCGCCCCCGCTCGCATTCACTCTTGAGCATCGCGATGATGCCGATCGCGGAATCGTCGCAGAATAGTTGCCCGAGCTTTTTTTCGTGCCAGGCAATACCGTAGCGGTCGACCAGCGCAACGAAGTCGCGTGGCGTGTAGCGCGCCAGCGCCGAGCGGCAGAAATGCGGATTTTGCGAAAGGTAGCTCGCCGGACCGGCATGAAGATTCGTGAAATTGCAGCGACCACCGCCGGAGATGCGGATTTTCTCGCCAAGCTTCGTGTAGTGCTCGATCAGCAGGACGCTGCGGCCGCGCTGACCCGCGGTCGCGGCGCACATCATGCCCGCGGCACCCGCGCCGATGACGATGACGTCGAAACGGTCGGCCGGACCGCCGATGTCAGCGAACCTCAGGTTCCGAAGAACTCGCGAACCCGGTCGAGCCAGTTCTTGGCGCGCGGGTTGTGCCGCGCGGGGTCTTCCGCGTTGATGGCCTCGAACTCGCGCAGCAATTCCTTCTGCCGTCCCGTGAGCTTCACCGGCGTCTCGATCGCGACGTGACAATAGAGATCGCCGTGCACACTACTGCGCACTCCCTTGATGCCCTTGTTGCGCAAGCGAAACACTTGGCCGCTCTGGGTCTCGGCTGGAATCCTGATGTTGGCGTGGCCGTCGAGCGTCGGGATCTCGAGTTCGCCGCCGAGCGCTGCGATCGCAAACGATATCGGCATCTCGCAATGCAGATCGCTGTTCTCACGCTGAAAAACCGGGTGCGGCTTGAGGCTCACCACAACGTACAGGTCGCCGGGCGGACCACCGTTGAGACCTGCCTCGCCTTCTCCCGACAACCGGATGCGATCGTCCTGATCGACGCCTTCGGGAATCTTGACCGATAACGTCTTGTGCCTCTTGATCCGACCCGCTCCGCTGCAAGTTGCACATGGCTCGGGAATGATCTTGCCGCTGCCGTGACATTGCGGGCACGTTTGCTGGATCGAGAAAAATCCCTGCGAGACACGAACCTGGCCCTGCCCATTGCACGCCGGGCAGGTTTTGGGCTGAGTTCCCGGCTTGGCGCCGCTGCCATGACACGTTGTGCATGCCTCGAGCGTCGGGATGCGGATCTTGGCTTCGGTTCCGCGTGCGACTTCTTCCAGCGATAGTTCCAGGTTGTAGCGCAGGTCCGCACCGCGATAGACACCGCTGCCGCGTCCGCGGCCGCCGCCTTGCCCGCCGAAGATCTCGCCGAAAATATCACCGAACGCGTCTGCGAAGCCGCCGAAGCCTTCCTGGCCACCGAAGCCGCGCGCGCCCGCGGCACCGAAGCCCGCCGACGGATCGACGCCGGCATGCCCGAACTGATCGTAGGCCGCTCGTTTGCGCGAGTCAGTGAGAACTTCGTAGGCCTCCTTCGCTTCCTTGAATTTCTCTTCCGAAGCCTTGTCATCCGGATTGCGATCCGGATGATGTTTCATCGCCAGCTTGCGATAGGCCTTCTTGATGTCGTCTTCGGAAGCGTCACGATTGACGCCCAGAGTCGTGTAGTAGTCGCGCTTCGCCATCGATCACTCTTCCCCAAAACTCAAACAGCAAACGGCCGAGTTAAGGGGCGCCTCGACCGTTAGGCGAGGCGCCCGCTTCAACTCGGCCAGATATTGCGTCAGCGGAAATCGCCTTATCGACAAAACGCCGACGCGGCCAACCCGCCGACGCAATATCATTTCTTGTCTTTGACTTCCGTAAACTCCGCGTCGACCACTTTCTCGTCGCTCTTTGCCTGCTCGTCTCCAGCGGAGCCCCCTGTTCCTCCCGCCCCCTGGGCCTCGGCCTGCGTCTTGGCGTACATCGCCTCGCCCAGCTTCTGCGACGCTGTCATCAGCGCCTGCGCTTTCGCCTCGAGCGCTTCCTTGCCGGCGTCCTTCTGCTTCAGCAGCTCTTCCGCGTCCTTCAGGGCCGCCTCGATCTTGGCCTTCTCGTCGGCACCCACCTTGTCGCCGTACTCGCCGAGCGATTTCTTGACGCTGTGCGTCATCGCGTCGAGATGGTTGCGCGCCTGCACGACTTCGAGCAGCTTCTTGTCGTCCGCGGCGTGCTCCTCAGCGTCCTTGACCATCCGGTTGATCTCGTCTTCGGACAAACCGGAGCTGGCCTTGATCGTGATCTTGTTTTCCTTGCCCGTCGCCTTGTCCTTGGCGGAAACGTGCAGGATCCCATTGGCATCGATGTCGAACGTCACCTCGATCTGCGGCATGCCGCGCGGTGACGGCGGGATGCCTTCGAGATTGAACTGGCCGAGGCTCTTGTTGCCAGAGGCCACATCACGCTCGCCCTGCAGCACGTGGATCGTCACCGCCGACTGGTTGTCGTCGGCAGTCGAGAACACTTGCTGCGCCTTGGTCGGGATGGTCGTGTTCTTCTGGATCAATTTGGTCATCACCGAGCCCAGCGTTTCGATGCCGAGCGACAGCGGCGTCACGTCGAGCAGCAGCACATCCTTGACGTCACCCTTCAGCACGCCGCCCTGGATGCCGGCGCCGACGGCAACCGCCTCGTCCGGGTTCACGTCCTTGCGCGGCTCCTTGCCGAAGAATTCCTTGACCGTCTCCTGCACCTTCGGCATGCGCGTCATGCCACCCACGAGAATCACGTCGCCGATGTCCGACAGCTTGACGCCGGCGTCCTTGATCGCGATGCGGCACGGCTCGACGGTCTTGGCGATGAGCTCTTCGACCAGCGACTCGAACTTCGCGCGGGTGATCTTGATCGACAGGTGCTTCGGCCCGGACTGGTCTGCCGTGATGTACGGCAGGTTGATCTCGGTCTGCTGCGAGGAAGACAGCTCGATCTTCGCCTTTTCCGCGGCTTCCTTGAGGCGTTGCAGCGCCAGCACGTCGTTCTTGAGATCGACGCCGGCTTCCTTCTTGAATTCGGTGACGATGTAGTCGATAAGCCGCTGATCGAAGTCTTCCCCGCCGAGGAACGTATCGCCATTGGTCGACAGCACCTCGAATTGGTGCTCGCCGTCGACGTTGGCAATCTCGATGATCGAGATGTCGAATGTCCCTCCGCCAAGGTCGTAGACGGCAATCTTGCGATCACCTTCCTTCTTGTCGAGGCCGAACGCGAGCGCCGCGGCCGTGGGCTCGTTGATGATGCGCTTGACGTCGAGACCGGCGATCTTGCCGGCGTCCTTGGTCGCCTGGCGCTGGGAGTCGTTGAAGTACGCGGGAACGGTAATCACCGCTTCGGTGACTTCCTCGCCGAGATAGTCCTCTGCGGTTCTCTTCATCTTGCGCAGGATTTCCGCCGAAACCTGTTGCGGCGCGATCTTCTTGCCGCGGACCTCGACCCACGCGTCGCCGTTGTCGGCCCGGACGATCTTGTAGGGCATCAGGCCGATGTCCTTCTGCACTTCCTTCTCTTCGAAGCGCCGGCCGATGAGCCGCTTCACCGCAAAGATGGTGTTCTTGGCATTGGTGACGGCTTGCCGCTTCGCAGGCGCACCGACGAGGATTTCGCCGTCTTCCGCATACGCAACCACCGAAGGCGTCGTGCGTGCGCCTTCGGAGTTCTCGATCACTTTGGGCTGCCCGCCTTCCATGATGGCGACGCAGCTGTTGGTCGTGCCGAGGTCGATACCGATGATCTTGGCCATGTTGTTTCCTTTATTTGCCTGGATGGTTTAACTGAAAGCTAGATGGGGGTTTTGTCAAACGCTTCAAGCGCCTGCGGTCCCAGGCGCCGCGTCTTCACGCGCCTTGGCGACGGCCACCAAGGCCGGCCGCAGCACCCGGTCGTTGAGCAGATAGCCTTTCTGGAAGACCTGGACCACCGTACCGGCTGGCTGGTCGGACTCGAGCATCGTCATCGCCTGGTGCCGGTGCGGGTCGTATTTTTCGTTCAGCGGGTTGATCTCGCTGATTTGCACCTTATCGAACGCCGCCTGCAGGTTCTTCAGCGTCAGTTCGACGCCATCGTGCAAGGTCTGGATGGTGGCGGAAGGGGTCGCGAGCGTAAGCTCCAGCGCGTCTTTCACCGTCAGCAATTCCTGCGCGAAGCGCTCGATGGCGTATTTGTACGCCTTCGCTACATCGTTCTGACCCTGCTTGCGGACGTTATCGGTCTCCGCCTTGGCCCGCAGCCACGCATCCTTGAATTCAGCCGCCGCGGCTTCGGCTTTGCTGAGCTGGGAACCTGTGTCGGCTGCGGCGTTGGCATCGGCCCCTGACGCATCGTCGGCCGGGGGCAAAACCTGATCAAAGTTGTCGGGATTATTGCTCATTAGCGTTCCTTCGGGACACCGACCGCATATTGGGGGCGTTGCAACACGATTCAAGGGTAAGTCTGTGGGATAAGAGAAGCCATGAACCGGCAGCGACGCCGATGCGCGTCCGTGCCGACATGCGAGGAGAGGTTATCCGGCTGCGCCGAGCGCTTTCGCTCGCGCCAGCCTTTGTTCGAGGGCGGCGGCATCGGGTACCGGGTTCAGCCACCCCTGCAGGTGGACCATTGCCAGGTCCGCCAGCGCCGTTATCCACGCCGGGCGCTCGTTGAGGCAGGCTATGTAGTGATATTCCCGGCCACCGGCCTTGAGAAAGGCGACCTGACCTTCCTGTGCGATTTCTTCGAGCGTTTCAAGGCAGTCGCTGACAAAGCCCGGACACGCCACATCGACGCGGTGCACCCCTTCCCTCGCCAGCGCGACAAGCGTTGGCTGCGTATAGGGGGTCAGCCATTTCGCGCGTCCGAAGCGCGACTGAAAGGTAATCACGAACTGTTCCGTGCTGAGTCCCAGCTCGGCAGCCAGCAACCGGGCGGTTTTCACGCAATGGCAGTGGTAAGGGTCACCGAGTTCAAGGCTCCTCTGCGGCACCCCGTGGAATGACAGCACGAGCTTGTCCGGCCGGCCGTTCTTGACCCAATACTCGTTGATGCTCTGCGCGAGGGCTTTGATGTAGCCTGGATCGTCATGGTAAGCGTCGATGACGCGCAACGCAGGAACGCGGCGCATTTGCGCTGTGGCGCGGAACACTTCGTCGAGAGCCGATGCCGTGGTGCTGGCGGCATACTGCGGATATAACGGTAGCACCAGAATCCGTTCGCAGCCACCTGCCTTCAGCCTCGCCAGGGCCTCCGCGATGGAAGGGCTCCCGTACCGCATCCCAAGCTCGATCTGCGCGTGGTCCGACGGCAGGCCCCTATCTTTCAGGCGCTGTCCGAGGTATCCCTGCAGCAGCGTCTTCTGCCTCTGGCTATGGACCAGCAACGGCGACCCCTCCTTGGTCCAGATCTTCGCGTAACGCTGCGCGGAGCGGGGCGCACGCACGCGCAGAATGAAGGCGTGCAGAAGGGGTTGCCAGAGCACACGCGGAATCTCGACCACCCGCGGATCGGACAGGAACTGCGCGAGATATCGTCGCACCGCCCCCGTCGTCGGCGCATCGGGCGTTCCAAGATTGATGAGCAAGATGCCGAGACGGGCGGGACGATCGTGGACGAACGCCGGTTCCTGCTGCAGCGCCATGCGTCAGACGGGCGCTTTGGCGTACGCGGTCAGCGCCCGCGCCGCCTGCTCGCGAATCGCTGATTGGACAGGCGGTAGCCAGCCAAGAAATGCGCCTTTCGCGCCCAATGCCATCGCCGACCAGCGCCACAGATTGAACGTGTCCACGTGCCGCACGATCAGGCCTTCTCGAAATGCGAACGCGGCATCGATCACATTCGTGACCTTGCGTCCTGTCGCAGAGAACGTGTAACTCGCGACCCAGTGTGCGCGCCCCGTCGTTGCGTCGGCCGCGACGTCCGACACGACAATTTCGAGATCCTTGCCGCGCTCGCAAAGCATGGTCCACATTGAGGCGACGCCGCGTGCGTCGAGCGCCGGGAATACGGGATCGGAGAAGGTCACCGCAGGGTGATAGGATGCAAGCATGGCCGCGGCCTCGCGCTGCGCGAACGCGGCATAGAAACGCGCGATGCAGGCGGCGTTCGCCGCGCCGCTCGTCGTCTGCTCAGCGTTCATTGACCTGCTGGGTCATCGCGCCTGACAACAGCTTGGCCGTGATGTCGACGATCGGGATCACGCGCTCGTAGGCCATCCGGGTGGGCCCGATCACACCCAGCGTGCCGATGACCTGGCCGTCGACCTCGTACGGCGCCATGATCACGCTGCATTCGTCGAGGGACGCGATGCCCGATTCGCCGCCGATGAATACATGCACGCCGTGGGCATCGTGGCTCAACTCCAGAAGGTGCAGCAAGGATGTCTTCTGTTCGAACATTTCGAAGAGGCGCCGCATGCGGTCCATGTTCGACGCCAGATCGGATGCCGACAAAAGATTGCGCTCGCCGGACACGACAAGGTCCTCCCCTCTGTCGGCAAGCGCCGCGTTGCCCGCGTCGACCGCCGCGGTCATCAAGCCGACGACGTCCTCGCGCAGTTGCTTGAGTTCGTCGGCGAGCAGCGCGCGAATGGCGTGGAACGGCTGTCCGGCATACTGCCGATTGAAGAAATTCGAAGCCTCGAGCAACTGCGATTGCGTATAGGCCCGGTCGGTGTGAAGGATGCGATTCTGCACGTCGCCTTCGGGCGTAACGATGATCAGCAACACCCGCCGATCCGACAGACGCAGAAATTCCATGTGCCGGAACGAGGCCTCGCGCCGGCGCGGGGTCGCGACGACGCCGGCGAAATGCGTGAGGTGCGATAACAATTGCGCCGCGGTATTGACGAGCGCCTGTGGCCGGTCGCCATTGAGCTGGTCCTGCAGTTCGCTGATCTCGCCCTGATCGAGCGGCTTGACGACGAGCAGGCTGTCGACGAAAAATCGGTAACCTTTCGGGGTCGGCATGCGCCCCGCCGACGTATGCGGGCTGGCGATGAAACCCATCTCCTCGAGATCCGCCATTACGTTGCGAATCGTCGCCGGAGACAGTTCCAGCCCCGACTGCCGCGAGAGGACCCGGGAACCTACCGGCTGGCCGTCTGCAATGTAGCGCTCGATCAGCGACTTCAGCAGATGTTGCGCACGGGGGTCAAGCATGGCTGTCATTTTATGCTTTAATCGCGGCCATGAGCGCCTCCGTCCGGGCCTTTCCCACGATAGCCCTGGTCGGGCGCCACGAAACCCCGGGGATCGCCGAACCGCTCGGCCGCCTCGCTGCGTTCCTTGTCGCCCGCGGTCATCGCGTATTGATCGACGCCGAAACCGCGAAGTTCACGCCGCTTCCGGGCTACCCTACAGCGCCGACCATCGAACTCGCGGGCAAAGCGGATCTTGCGATCGTCGTCGGCGGCGACGGGACCATGCTGGCGATCGCGCGCCAACTCGCGCCTTTCGGTGTGCCGCTGATCGGCATCAATCAGGGGAGGCTCGGCTTCCTGACTGACATCTCGCTTTCCGACATGGAAAGCGTGCTTGCGAGGATGCTCGACGGCGACAATGTCGAGGAAACTCGGACGATGCTCGACGCGAGGTTGACGCGCGCGGGTGGCAGCATCGAGCACGCCGAGGCGCTGAACGATGTCGTCGTGAACCGCGGTGCGCTCGGCCGAATGATCGACTGCGCAGTTGCGATCGACGGGCGATTCGCGTATTCGATGCGTGCCGACGGATTGATCGTGGCGACACCGACGGGGTCGACCGCGTACGCGCTGTCGGCGCTGGGCCCCATCGTCGACCCCGTGGTACCTGCGATTCTGCTCGTACCGGTGGCGCCTCACTCGTTCACCAACCGGCCGACGGTCGTGCGCGATTCCGCAGTCATCGAGATCGAGCTGCTCGGCGGCAAGGACGCGAGCCTGCACTGCGACGGCCAGGCCAATTTCCCTCTGGCCGAAGGCGATCGTATCGTCGTTCGCCGCGGCGCGCATCACGTGCGACTGCTGCATCCGCAAGACCACGATCATTTCGCCATGCTGCGACGAAAGCTGCACTGGGGCGAGACTCCGGAAAGGTTGCGCGCGGGTCTGTAATGCTGCGTTTGTTGTCGATTCGAAACTTTGCCGTCGTCGAGGCGCTCGACGCCGAATTCCGGGCCGGGTTCACAGTGCTGACCGGCGAAACGGGCGCGGGCAAATCGATCCTGCTCGATGCGCTGTCGCTATTGCTGGGCGACCGTTTTGAAGCGCGGCAGTTGCGCCCGGACGCTACGCGTGCGGAGATTTCCGCCGAGTTCGATCTCGGCGACGCGCCCGCCACACGCAGGTGGCTCGGCGACAACGATCTTGGAGATGCGGAGTCGCTCCTGCTCCGCCGCGTGCTCGACGCGCAAGGTCGCAGCCGTGCCTGGATCAATGGCTCGCCCGCAACGCTCGCCCAACTCGAAGCCGTGGGCGAGCAGCTCATCGATGTGCATGGTCAGCACGCGCACCAGTCGCTCGGCAGGGCCGAAACCCAGCGTTCCCTGCTCGATGCATTCGGCGGATTCTCGGCACTCACCGCGGAAGTTGCGCACGCCTGGCGCGCCTGGCGTGCCGCCGTCGAGCGTCAACAAAACGCTGCCCGCGACGCGTCTTCCCGAGTCGCCGAGCGCGACGCGCTCGCTGCGCGCCACGCGGAACTCTCGGCTCTCGGCACAACGGCATTGGAATGGACGGAACTCGCTGCCGCGCAGTCGCGGCTTGCGCACGCTGCGGCATTGCTGGAAGCCGCGACCATCGGCGAAGCAGAGCTGGCCGATGGCGACGCCGCGCTCAGTTCGCGCCTGACTGCGCTTTTGCAACGGTTACGGCAGGCCGCTGCGCACGACAAGAACCTGGACGATGTCGTCGCACTCGTGGACGAAGCGCGAATCGGTGTCGACGAGGCCGGCCGCATGCTGCGCCACTACCGTGAGCGGCTGGAACTCGATCCCGCCGAGCTTGCGCGGGTAGAGTCACGCCTCGCCGCCATCCACGATGTCGCGCGCAAATATCGCGTCCGTCCGGAAGATCTGCCGCAGCTCTGCGCGGACACCGCGGCTGCGCTGGAAGCGCTGTCAGCGGACACGAACATCGCGGCGCTTGCCGCGCTCGAAGCGAAGGCCAAGGCGGCGTTCGACTCCCTCGCCCAGGGTCTGTCGGCCAAGCGCAAGTTCGCCGCTGCGGAGCTTGGTCATCGCATCAGCGCGATGATGGCCGATCTGGCCATGGCCGGTGGGCGCGTCGAAATCGCGCTCGTGTCGTTGGCGGAGCCGGCGAGCTTCGGACTCGAGAGCGTGGAGTTCCTGACGGCGACTCATCCGAAGCAGGCGCTGGGCCCGCTGTCGCGCGTCGCGTCCGGGGGCGAGCTGTCGCGGCTCGGACTCGCAATCCAAGTGGCGCTCTCGGAAGTCGGGACCGTTCCGACGCTCATCTTCGACGAGGTCGACGCGGGCATAGGTGGCGGAGTGGCCGCGGCGGTCGGCAGCTTGCTGCGGCAGGTCGGAGCGAGACGACAGGTGCTCTGTGTCACGCACCTGCCGCAGGTCGCGGCATATGCAGACGCGCACTGCCGCGTCACCAAGAAGACGCGCAAGAACGCGGTCACCACCGAGCTTGCGGAGCTCGGGAAAATGGAACGCGTCGATGAAATCGCCCGCATGCTTGGCGGCCACGACATCACCGCGAAGACACGGGCACATGCGAAGGAGTTGTTGCTGCAAAGCCAGCCGGCGAGTGTCAAGCCGGCCCGAAAATCCTAGCGTCCTAGGCGTGCGCCGGAATCGCCTTCGCGCGTTTGGACTTGCCGCCAGGCTTGGCCGCAACCCTGGCAGGCTGTGCTTCGCCGGTTTCGAGCCAATACTTGACTCGGTTGGCGTCGCCGATCCGCGTCAGTCTTCCATAGGAATCAAGCAACACGATGACCACCGGCCTGCTGGCAATGGTCGCCAGCATCACCAGGCACTTGCCCGCTTCACGAATGAACCCAGTCTTCGAGACTTGGATATCCCAATCGCCGTTTTTCACGAGCGAGTTCGTGTTGTTGAAGCCGAGCAGCTGGCCCGTGGGCTGAACTTCGACATAGTGACTTGGCGTGGTCGTGAACTCGCGAATGAGTGGATAACCCGCCGCGGCCTGAACCATGCGCGCTAGATCATGTGCGGTGGAGACGTTCGCACTGGACAAGCCCGTGGGGTCGCTGAAATGGCTGCGGGTCATGCCGAGGGCCTGCGCCTTCTGGTTCATGGCGTCGACAAACGCCGCGCTGCCGCCCGGGTAATGCCGTGCCAGGCTGGACGCAGCGCGATTTTCGGAAGCCATCAGCGCCAGGCGCAGCATTTCGCGTCGCGGCAATTCGGCGCCAAGACGCAAGCGCGAATGGCTTCCCTTGAGCAAGTCGAGGTCGGCAATATCGATGGTAATCATCTCGTCCGGCGGCTGCGCGGCGTCGAGCACTACCATCGCCGTCATCAGCTTGGTGACCGACGCAATCGGCGTGACTACATCGGCACCCTTGGCATAAATCGCCTGCCCCGTGTTGGCGTCATAGACCAGTGCATTGGCCGATGCGAGCTTCAGCTTGCTGACGTTGAGGGGCGCGATTGACTCGCCTACGGCATCGCTGGCTGACTGAGCAGCGGCACCCAGCGATCCTGAGATCGCAAAAATCGCTGCAAAAACAATATGTAATCTGGTTTTCATGACGCGTGGTCTAAGGAACGGTGCCAAGGTTTATAGCATGGTTGCAAGCAATATGCCAATAGCCACGCGAAAACAAGCGCTTAGACCCAACGTTCAGACCTGCTCCGCGGATGACGTCAGGTACGGGAAAGTTTCGCCGCCCTCTGCGCGGGCAGCGGATTGCGGGCGTTCCTGCTGCTGCAGGGCCCACATGCGCGCGTAGGCACCGTCCGCCGCGAGCAACTCGGCGTGCGTGCCGCGCTCGATGATGCGGCCGTCCACCAGGACCAGGATCTGATCGGCGCCGACGATCGTCGACAGGCGATGCGCGATGGTCAGGGTCGTGCGGTCCACGGAGATCTCTTCGAGCTCGGCCTGGATCAGCTTTTCCGACGCCGAATCGAGCGCCGACGTTGCTTCGTCGAAAATGAGGATGCGCGGGTTCTTGAGGATCGCCCTCGCGATCGCAACCCGTTGCTTCTCGCCTCCGGAGAGCTTCAACCCGCGTTCTCCCACCGGCGTCGCGTAGCCCTCGGGGAGCGCCGTCACGAAGTCGTGCACCTGCGCGAGCTTCGCGGCGGCGACGATCTGATCGTGCGTCGCGCCCGGATGCCCGTAAGCGATGTTGTATTCGATCGAGTCGTTGAACAGCACCGTGTCCTGCGGCACGATCGCGATCGCTGCACGAACGCTCGTCTGCTGCACGGCGCGCAGGTCCTGGCCGTCGATGGTGATGCGGCCGCCGCTGACGTCGTAGAAACGAAACAGCAGCCGGGCGAGCGTTGATTTGCCCGAACCGCTGGGCCCGACGACGGCGACAGTGCGGCCCGCGGGGATCGCGAAAGACACGTCGAACAGGATCTGCCGGTTCGGTTCATAGTGAAAATCGACGTGCTCGAACCGTACCTCGCCGGCGTTCGCCCGCAGCGGCAGCGCGCCAGGCGCGTCCTTCACTTCGGCATTTTCGTCGATCAACTGGAACATCCGCTCCATGTCGGCGACGGCCTGTTTGATTTCCCGATAGATGACGCCGAGAAAGTTGAGCGGAATGTAGAGCTGGATCATGAAGGCGTTGACGAGCACGAGATCACCGATCGTCATCGTGTGATCGACCACGCCCAGCGTCGCGCGCCACATGATCAGCGTCACTGCGATGGCGATGATCGCGCTCTGACCGATGTTGAGCAGCGAGAGCGATGTCTGGCTGCGCACCGCCGCGGTCTCCCAGCGCCGCAGGCTTTCGTCGTAGCGGGTCGCCTCGAATTCCTCGTTGTTGAAGTACTTGACGGTTTCATAGTTCAGCAGGCTGTCGATCGCGCGTGTGTTCGCTTTCGAATCGAGTTCGTTCATCTGCCGGCGGAAGCCCGTACGCCATTCGGTAATCGTTACCGTGTAGACGATGTACGTGCAGAGCGCGCCGAGCGTGATGGCGATAAACCAGATGTCGTAGCGCGCGACCAGAATCGCAGAGACCAGCGCGATCTCGATCAGCGTCGGCAGGATAGAGAACAGCGTATACCCAATCAGCGTGGAAATGCCGCGCGTGCCGCGCTCGACATCGCGCGTGAGTCCGCCGGTCTGCCGCGAGAGATGAAATCGCAGCGACAGTGCGTGCAGATGGCGGAACGTCTTCAGCGCAATGGTGCGTACTGCGCGCTGCGTGACCTTGGCAAACAAATACTCGCGGAGCTCGGTGAAACCAGTCGTCGACAGGCGCAGCAGCCCATAGGCGACCAGCAGCGCGACCGGAAGCACCAGCATCTGCCCTGCCGGGGGAAGCGTGAGACCGTCGACGATCTGCTTGAGGAGCAGGGGCACGCCGACATTGGCGAGCTTCGCCGCGATCAGGCAGCCGAGCGCGAGCAACACGCGGCCCTTATACGCCAGCAGGTATGGCAACAGGGTACGTACCGTCTGCCAATCGCCGCGGGAGGCGCCGGCGGAGCGCTCGGGCGGCGCGGGAAGGGACACGGAAGACATGTGGCGCATGGGAGTCGGCCCTGTTTGGCATTGAGCGCGTTGCGCAGGCACAACCGCTGCGAATGCCAATGTCCGGATAATCGGCAAGTTTAACAGGCGCGAACACCGCCCACCGAGCGACGCTCAGTTCTTAGCGTTGCGCTGCCCCCTGAACCACTCGTTGCCGCCGTATCCGAGCAAACCCATCGCCGCGCGCACGATACCGTAGGCGATCCAGATCGCGACCTTGTAGATTCTTGGCCGCACCCGCCAGTCGTCGACCGCGACTTGACGCGACCCGCTCGTGATCATTTCGTGGAGCTGCCGCTTGAGCTCGTCGCTGAAGCCGCGGTCACGCACGAAGACGTTTGCTTCACGCGCCATGAGCAGGCTGTATGGATCGATATTCGACGATCCCACCGTGGCCCAGTGATCGTCGATCACCGCCACTTTGGCGTGCAGCATGCTGCGGTGATACTCCTGGATGATGACTCCTGCCTGCAGCAACTGCCCGTACAGGGCACGCGATGCGAAGTGCAGCAACAGGTACTCGACCTTGGCTTGCAGTAGCAGGGTCACCCTGACGCCGCGCTGCGCGGCATCGGCAAGTGCGCGCCGAAATCGGATGCCGGGGAAGAAATACGAGTTGGCGATGATGATGTCGCTCTTCGCGACCCGGATCGCGGCCAGATAGGCGTGCTCGATGTCGCGCCGGTGACGAAGGTTGTCTCGAGCCGCGAATTTGGCGGTTTGCGTGCCGACGGCCTCCACGTGCCGCCGCTCCGGAAATAGCGGCACTTCGCTCGTGCCAGACTGCACGAGCTGCACCAGCGCCCACACTCGTTGCATCGTGTACTCGATCGCCGGCACCAGCGGGCCTTCGACGCTTACCGCAAAATCCGCGCGCGGCGGTTTGTGGTGCGGCGTGTTCATGTCGTCGATGACGTTGATGCCGCCGACAAACGCGATGCGACCGTCGACGTGGCAGAGCTTCCGGTGCAGGCGCCGCAACCGATGCGAACGGAACTGCCAAGGCGCGACCTCCGGGCGATATTTCATCAGGTCGATCCCGGACTGCTTCATGTCCTGTTGCAGGGCAGCCGTCATATAGAGTTTCGCGCCCCACCCGTCGACAAGCACTCGTACGCGCACACCGCGGACGGCGGCGCGCGAAAGCGCCGCAGCGATCAGGCGTCCCGTGGCGTCGTCCGCAAAGATGTAGGTCTCGAGCCATACCTCGCTCACGGCGTCGTCGATCGCGCGCAGCAGGGCGGGAAAATACTGCGCTCCGTCGCGCAGCAACGTAATGCGGTTGCCGGGCAGGTACCGGTTGATTGCGGCGCCAGTGCTGTTCATCGCGCGCTGGCAGGTTTTTGGCGTTCAAGCTCGAAAGTTGCCGCGAGGGCCGCATGGTCCGACATGCGCGCGACCGGATAGGCATAGTGGACGTCGGCGGCAACGATCTGCAGACCGCGCGCGTAGATGCGATCCAGCCGAAACACCGGGAGGACCGAGGGGAATGTTCGTGCCGGACGCCCCCGCACTCCCGCGAATACCTCGACGACGCCAAGCTGTTCCTGAAGGGTACGGTCGGCCTTGCTGCGCCAGTCGTTGAAGTCGCCGGCAACGACAAGGGGCGCTTCGGCCGGCACGGATTCCCGGATGCGCTCCGTCAAGGCATGTACCTGCCATCGACGCCCGCGCTCGAACAGTCCGAGATGGACATTGATGCAATGCAAAGGGGGAAGTCCGCGCTGGAGTTGCATCACGCAGTGCAGCATGCCGCGACTCTCGAACAGGTGCGCGGAAATATCCTGGTTGGCCTGCGCCAGGATCGGAAAGCGCGACAGCACCGCATTCCCGTGGTGGCCGTGGCGCGTGTCGGCATTCCTGCCGTAGGCGACTTCTTGCCACACCGCATCGGCGATGAACTCGTGCTGGGGCTTGCCCGGCCAGTCGCGGTAGCGCATGGCGTGGCGGCGGTGGGCGCCTTGTACTTCCTGCAGAAACAGAATGTCGGCCGAAAGCCCTCGCAGCCGGTCGCGCAGCTCGTGGATCACCATGCGGCGCGCCAACTGCGAAAAACCCTTGTGAATGTTGTAGGTAGCGACTTTGAAGCGCATCACCAATCTTAGCGGCATTTCCGTGAAAGCGGCCACATCTCGGGTCGCCGCACCAGTTCGACGCACGCGGCGCATCCGGTGCCAGGCCTGCTGGCGCTGCGACGCGCCTGAGCGGCTGCGCGTCATATCGTGTAAGTTATGCAGTGCCTGTACGACCAAAGGCGCAGACGGGTCCATCTTCAGACCCGTCTTTACAAACCATTCTCGACATCTGCAGAGGAGACACCTATGAAGCAGCAAGCAACGATTCAAGCCGCGATCGCCGGACTGTTCGCTCTTGGACTGGCGAGCTCGGTGGCGGCCGGCCCGGTCGCGCCTGACGCGAGCAAGGACAAGTGCTTCGGCATCGCCAAGGCCGGCCAGAACGACTGCGCCGCAGGCAAACATGCCTGTGCGGGCCAGAGCACCGTCGACAACGATCCCATGTCGTGGAAGTACGTTGCCAAGGGAACGTGCGAGAAGGTCGGCGGCAAGGCGATGGCTCCGAAGTCCTAAATCGCAGCGAAACCGGTGGCGCAGCATTGCGCTCGCCACCGGCAGCCCCAACCGGCGCAAATCCATGCCCGCCTCGCCCGAATTGCTCGCCGCCGTTGGCATCGGTCTGCGCAGCCCGCATGTGGCGCGCGTCCGCACCGAGCACCCGGCAATCGGGTGGCTCGAAGTTCACAGCGAGAACTATTTCATCGACGGGGGCCCGGCTCTCGCCGCGCTGGACGCGATACGCCCCGAGTATCCGATTTCACTGCATGGTGTCGGGATGTCGCTCGGCTCCGCCGGCCCGCTCGACAGTGCGCATCTTGCACGCCTGAAGCGACTGGTCAGGCGCGTCGAGCCCGTACTGGTTTCCGAGCACTTGTGCTGGAGTCACGCCGATGGCCGGCATCTGAATGATCTCCTGCCCCTGCCGTTTACCGAGGAAGCACTCGGTGTGGTTTGCGAGCGCATTGAACAGGTGCAGGCTGCGCTCGCCCGACCCATCCTGGTGGAAAACATCTCCGCATATCTTCGCTTTGCCGATGATGCGATGGCCGAATGGGAGTTCGTTGCCGCCGTGGCCAACCGCACTGGCTGCAAGCTGCTGTTCGACGTCAACAACGTCTATGTCAACGCCGTCAATCACGGCTTCGATCCTCTCGCTTTCGTAGCGACCATGCCCGGCGATGCCGTCGCCGAAATCCATCTGGCCGGATTCGATGCGAGTGGCCCGTGCCTTATTGATAACCATGGGGCGCGGGTTGCACCGCCGGTGTGGGACCTGTACCGCGCCACGATCGAGCGCTTCGGCCCAAAACCGACGCTGATCGAATGGGACACCGATCTCCCCGCGCTCGAGGTGCTGCTCGAAGAGGCGGCGATGGCGCGGCAGATCCTGGAGGCGCGTGATGCCGTCGCTGTCTGAATTGCAGCGCGGATTCACCGCCGCCACGCTGTTGGGCGACCGCACGGCCGTCGCCGGTCTCAAGATAGTCGCGGGCACGCTCGACCCGCAGACGCGCATCTCCATTTATCGCGGCAACATTCTGGGCAACTACCGCAAGGTGCTCGCGGCAACGTATCCGGTGGTGCGCCGACTCGTCGGAGAGTCATTCTTCGATGCGGCGACGGATCAGTTCGTGCGTGCGTATCCGTCCCGCCACGGCGATGTCAACCGTTACGGCGGTGACTACGCGCTATTCCTTGCGTCGTACTCTGCCGCGCGCGAACTCAACTACCTTGCCGATGTCGCCCGCCTGGAGTGGGCGATCGATCAGGCCAACATTGCCGCCGACGCGCCGCCACTCGACGTGACCGCTCTCGCCGCCATCGCGCCGGATTTGCTTGGAGAACTGCGCTTCGATCTGCACCCTGCTGCGCGTCTGGTCGCGTCGCCTTTCCCGATCCTGCACATCTGGCAGGTCAATCAGCCGCAGCATGAAGGCGACGATCGCGTAGACCTTGGCGAAGGCGCCGATACCCTGCTCGTCATGCGCCGTAGCCATGGCATCGCCGTGGACCGCCTCGGAAAAGGCGAGCACACCCTCCTGAGTGCGCTGGCGGCCAATGCGACGCTCGGCGTGGCGGCAGCACGAGCCGCCGAGCTCGAACCGGAATTCAACCTCGCTGACGCGCTGCGCCGCCATGTCGCCAGTAACACCGTGGTCGCGTTTCGCGCACCGCCACCATCTGCTCGCAGAGGACCCGTATGAACGTCGTCGCCACCGAATCCCGCTTGGGCCGCGTCGCCAGCCTGTATTGCAAGTCGGCGGGGCTCATCGACAAACTGCAACCGTTGCTGCTGCTCGGATTCCGCCTGTACGTCGCAAGGGTATTTTTCCTGTCCGGCCTGACCAAGATCCACGACTGGAGCATCACGCTAGCTCTGTTCACGGACGAATATCACGTGCCGGTGCTGCCGCCGGCGGTCGCCGCCGTCATGGGTGCCGCGACTGAACTATCGATGCCCGTACTTCTCGCGCTTGGCCTGGCAACCCGATTCGGCGCATTCGTGCTGTTCTTTTTCAACATCATCGCGGTGATATCGTACGCGGCACTCCCCGATATCGCGATCAAGGATCACATACTCTGGGGAACGATGATCCTGGTGATCCTCCTCTGCGGTCCGGGCAAGGTCTCGCTGGATTACCTGCTCGGCCGACGTCTCGGCGTCGGACCGAAGTAGCACTCGCAAAGAATCGACGGAACTACTTGCCGTAGCGCCTCAGTGCGCTGCGCAGGAACCTGACCTGGTGCTGGTAGCGCGTGCAAGCCACGCACCAATGCAGGTGCAAGCGCAGTTTGATGCTGTCGCGCAGTGAAAGCTGCCGATCCTGCGCGTCGGACATGAGTCGAGCAGCCTGACGGCAATTGACAAAGCGGGCGAGATGCTTGAGCTTAAACACGCTGCGCCGCCGACGTCTGGCTCGATCCGCTCGTAGCCGTCGAGAACCAGCGCTGTTCCAGGCATTCCCGCAACGACAGCCGCGCACGGTGCAGGATCACCCACAGGTTGTTCGAGGTGATGGCCAGTTCCGTGCAGATCTCGTCGGTCTCGAGTTCCATTACTTCACGCATCACGAAAATGCGCGCGGTATTCGGCGGCAGATTCTCGAGGCAGCCCTGCATA
Source organism: uncultured beta proteobacterium (assembly GCA_963829375.1). Classification (GTDB taxonomy): domain Bacteria; phylum Pseudomonadota; class Gammaproteobacteria; order Burkholderiales; family Casimicrobiaceae; genus PALSA-1003. Next base: position 35,946 of record CAWHIS010000024.1, read on the forward strand.
ACTTCAAAGAATTGCTGCTCTGATAGCTGCGATTCCGGGTTGCCCCAGTCAGCGGGCGGATTTTCCCAGTGTCCGGTCTCGTCGAAAAGTGCGTCGAGATCGTCGACCCGGCACTCGTCATCGAATGAAGCGAAGGTTGGTGAACGGGTCTTTTGCCGGATCGCGTCGACGACCTTATGCTTGAGGATGCCGGTCAACCATGTACGCAGCGACGATTTGCCGGAGAAACCCTTTTCACCCTGCAGCGCGGCGACCAGCGTGTCCTGAACGACGTCTTCGGCCAGAGCGTTGTCGCGCAGTTGCAGCGATGCAATACGCAGGAGGTATCGCCGATGGGTGTCGAGTTGGGTCGCGAACGCAGAATCGGCCATGTTGTTCCAGCGTTTGAATCCGACCCGGCCGATGATACCGGCGACGACCGGGTTTGCATACGGCGACCACGCCCCGATTTCGAGCGCAGCCGCGCTCATGTCGCTCGACCGGAGTCGGCGAGTTGGTGGCTGCGAGTGAACCGCAGGTGCGCGATGTCGGTGGGGAGAATGTGCCACGTCCACTCGACGAAGATACGTCGGTTTGGTCGTCAGCGTGCCCGGATACTTACGCGCACCCGACACTTTCGACTGTTGTAAGTTTCACCGGGGCGGCTTGACTAAATCGGCAACGGGGCTGCACGGCGGCGCGCGCAAAACATCCGGTTCCAACCCGCGTCCGAGCCGGGAAGGGTCTGTCGCTTCTGCCATGCACCCCGGACCTACACTCCACCGCAAGGGAACGATCATTGGCGCGGTACTCCCCATCGAAGGCGACTGGACCGCGCACTAGCAGTCATCAGAGGAACATCATCATGGCAACATCGATCAAAGGCAAAAAGCAGCGTGGCAATGGCGTGACGAAACACGCGCCGGACCTTCCCGGCCAGGTGGTCCTGGTGATGCAGGGCGGCGGCGCGTTGGGCGCGTATCAGGTTGGCGTGTACCAGGCTCTGCACGAGGCGGGCATCGAACCGGATTGGGTGATTGGAACCTCGATCGGTGCGATTAACGGTGCGCTGATCGCCGGCAATCCACCGGACCGTCGTCTCGAGGCATTGCATGAGTTCTGGGGCCGCGTCGAGCAGCAGGCGGGCTCCAACGGGTTCGACGCCGTTCCTGCGTTGGGCACGGCGCTGGCACACATGACGACCATGACGAAGGGACTCGCATCCTTCTTCAGTCCCAATCCGAAGTCGTGGTTCGGATCGCATTTTAAGGTCGGGCTGGAAGACGCCGCGTATTACACCACGGCTCCGCTGCGCGCGACGCTGGCCGACCTCGTTGATCTCGACTATCTCAATAACAGCGAGACAAGGCTGACGGTCGGCGCGGTCCACGTCAAGAACGGCGAAATGCGCTATTTCGACAGCCGCGATGAGGCGATCGGACTGGAGCACATCATGGCCTCGGGTGCGCTGCCGCCGGCGTTTCCCGCGGTGCGCATCGACGGTGAACCGTACTGGGATGGCGGTATCTATTCCAACACGCCGATCGAGGCGGTGCTCGACGACAAGCCCCGCCGCGACTCGGTCATCTTCACCGTCCACATGTGGAATCCGGAAGGCCCCGAGCCCACATCGTTGTGGGAAGTGATGGGGCGGCAAAAGGACATCCAGTTTGCAAGCCGGGCGAAAAGCCACATCGCGCGGCAGAAACAGATCCACCATCTGCGCCACATCATCCGCGAGCTGGCGAAGCACGTCCCGGAGAAGTCGCGCAATGCGGCCGAAGTAAAGGAGCTCGCGTCGTGGGGATGCGGCAGCACGATGCATGTCGCCCGCCTGATTGCGCCGCGTCTCGACGGTGAAGATCAGTTGAAGGACATCGATTTCACGCCCGCGGGCATCGACGCGCGTTGGGAGGCGGGTTACGCCGAAGGGCAGCGCATCTTAGCGCTCGCGCCCTGGCAGCGGCCGGTCGACCCGATGGAAGGGGTCGTCATCCATGACACCGCCGCCGTCGAGTCCTCACTCGCGCACGGCATCGACGGTTTCGACGGCAGGACTAAGTAGGCTTGCGCCGGCGGTCTGCTTCTCGGATCGCGGCATCGCCACCAACCGTCTACGAGCTTGCGAATCGCGGGGAGCCATGTGATGCGCACGCACCTCGTCCACGCGCTGTGGAAACGCCCGTGGCTGACGTTCTTCCTGATGGGCGTTTCGTTCCTGCTGTTCGGGGTCATGACCGTCAATATCTTCGTGCTGCTCAAGGCGAATCTGGATCTGTACGTCAACTACGGCACGATGGTCCTTGCCGACGGCGCCCTGTTGCAATTGGCGGAACTCATCGGCTTTGGCTACCTGAGCATGCTCTTCTACGTGCTCTTCAAAGCGTGCGAGCACGTCCTGGTAAGACACCTCACGTGCGAACCGAAAGCCGCCTCGCAATATCACCGAATCATCATCGCATTCCTTGTAAGCAATCGCGACCCGCTGCGACGAATCGTTACGCCGCGGCCATGTTGATCGCGGATACATCAACCGAGGAGTGTCACACCATGAGCATCAACAGCAAACAGAATCCATCGAACTGGAAACGTGTAGCGTTGACGGTAGCCATCGCCAGTGCCATGTCCATCGCCGCGACGATCGCGACCGCGGGCGAGTGCCCCGCCGACAAGAAGGTCGCCGACGGTCAGGGCCAGAAGCCCAGCACCGCAGCCGCGAAAGACGTGACCGACGTCGTGCGTGCCAGCACGGATCTCTCCAAAGAGCCGGCGGGAGTGAACGGTCGTCTGCTCCGCTTGCGCCAGCTCGACATGAAGCCGGGCGCAATCGTTCCGTGGCACAGCCACGGCAATCGGCCCGCGATGATCTACATCGTATCCGGCGAAGTCATCGAGTACGCGAGCAATTGCGCCGTCCCGATCACGCACAAGGCCGGCGACGTTGCGCCGGAAAAGAGTGGCACCTCGCACTGGTGGCAGAACAATGGCAGCGCCACTGCCGTGCTCATCTCGGTGGATCTGTTTCCGGTCGAGAACATGAAGGATCAGCACATGATGTAGGTCCGCTGTTGCGGACCCTCGGTTCGAGGGCGTGGCGCCATTCATGGTCTGCAGGCGGCACGCTCCCGTTCCACCCCATCGCTTGAAGGGAATCCGATCATGATGAGCACCACCGAGTTTCGCGCCATGCCGCAACCCGCAGCCGCCGCTTCGGCAGGCGCTCTGCTGCGTTCGTTCGTCATCGGGCTGACCGCGTTTCTCACCGTGGTCGACCTGTTCGCGACGCAGGCCATCCTGCCGTCGCTGGCCAAGGCGTATCAGGTCACGCCCGCAGCTATCGGTTTCGCAGTCAATGCGAGCACCATCGGCATGGCGATCGCCGGTTTGGCCGTCGCTTTCTTCAGCCATCGCATCGATCGCCGCCGCGGCATCCTGGCGAGCCTCGCACTGCTGTCGATCCCGACGCTATTGCTCGCCGTGGCGCCCGACCTCACCACGTTCACGCTCCTGCGCATTGCGCAGGGTTTTTGCATGTCGACAGCCTTCGCTCTCACGCTGTCCTACCTGGCAGAGCGCTGCAGCGCGGCCGACACCGCCGGAGCCTTCGCCGCGTACATCACCGGCAACGTCGCGAGCAACCTGGTCGGACGCTTGATGTCGGCCGCCCTCGTCGATCACTTCGGCCTCGCTGGCAATTTCTGCGTGTTTGCCGGGCTCAATCTCGCTGGCGCTGTTCTCGTCTATTTCACGCTCGGACGGACGCGACCGATGGTGGCGACTGCCGGAGCAATGCGCTCGACGCTCTCGATCTGGGCCGAACATCTGCGCAACGCGCCGTTGCGCGCAAGCTTCGGTATCGGGTTTCTGATCCTGTTTGCGTTCATCGGTACATTCACCTACGTGAACTTCGTGCTGGTACGCGAGCCGCTGGCGCTTAGCAGGATGGCGGTGGGATTCGTCTACTTTGTCTTTTTGCCATCGATCTTCACGACTCCGTTGGCTGGCCACGCGGTCGAGCGCTTCGGCACCCGGCCGACGTTCTGGGGCGCACTCGCGCTCGCCGGCGCAGGCCTGCCCCTGCTGTTGCTGCCGCATCTTGTCGCGGTATTGACTGGCCTGACGCTGGTCGGCGTGGGCACATTCTTCGCCCAAGCCACTGCCACCGGCTTCGTCGGCCGTGCGGCCACGACCGACCGCGGCTCGGCAAGCGGGATTTATCTCGCCTGCTATTTTTTCGGCGGGATCGTCGGCAGCATCGCGCTCGGTCAGCTTTTCGATCACTTTGGCTGGGCCGCCTGCGTTGCCGGCATCGCCGCAGCGCTCGTGCTGGCCGCGGCGCTCGCGTTCCGTTTGAAGATGGCAGCGCCAACTCCGCTCACCGCGCACGCCACCTGACTTACCTTATCACCCATTGCTTGCGCATTCGTTGCGTGGGCGCCAACCCAAAGGAGAAAGCCATGTTTACCCGCCTCATGAAAGCCGTTCCCGCACTCTTCCTCGCTGTTGCGCTTTGCGCGCCCTCATTCGTGGCCGCTGAAGGATCCGGCGCTAACACCCCGATGCTGGAAGACGGCATCGTCAAGGTCAAAAGCGCGTATTCGATGGACGAGACGATCGCGCGCGTAAAGCAGGACGTCGCCAGCAAGGGCATCATGTTCTTCAGCGCGATCGATCAATCCAAGCTGGCTGCAGATGCGGGAATCAGCCTGCGTCCGTCGACGCTGCTGATATTCGGCAATCCGCCGCTGGGAACGCTCTTCATCAAAGCGAACCCGGTCGCCGGACTCGACTGGCCGGTGCGACTGCTCGTGTTCCAGGACGAGAAAGGCGACGTATGGACTGCCTACACGGACTTCGCCTATATCGCGCGCCGGCATCAGATCCGGGGCATGGACGTCGAGGCGTTCCAGAAGGCGTCAAGCGTCATCGCATCGATTACCTCGAGCGTAACGGCCAGGTAGTTCCGGTGCCGTCGTACGCCAGCAGAAGGAGGTAGACTTATCGAACCAGCGTCGACTCCGCCGTGAAGTAGGGCCTGTGCTCGCGGCGGAGCAGCCGTTGTAACTTCCATACTTCTTCGCGGGGGCTAGTGTGATGCAAACATTCGACGCGCTCGTGATCGGCACCGGTCAGGCTGGCCCTCCGTTGGCCGTTCGCCTTGGCCATTCCGGCCGCAAGACTGCCATCATCGAACGCAATCTGGTCGGCGGAACCTGCGTCAACAACGGCTGCATCCCCACCAAGACGCTGATCGCCAGCGCTCGCGCCGCGCATGTCGCCCGCCGTGGTGCGGACTTCGGCGTGATGATCGACAGTTCCATTCGGGTTGACATGGCCCGTGTCAAGGCGCGCAAGGATGCCGTCGTGCAGCAGTCGAATCAGGGAGTGACCAACTGGCTGCGCAATGCGCCCAACGTGACGTTGATCGAGGGCCATGCGCGCTTTGAAGGATCGCACACTGTACGCGTCAACGATGCGCTGATCAAGGCGGAGCAGATCTTCATCAATGTCGGTGGCCGCGCGCTCGTTCCCGACATGCCTGGATTGGCCGAAGTACCTTATCTCACCAACTCGAGCATGATGGCGGTCGATTTCCTGCCCGAGCACCTGGTCATCGTCGGCGGCAGCTACATCGGCCTGGAATTCGCGCAGATGTATCGCCGCTTCGGCAGTCGCGTCACCGTGGTCGAGATGGCGCCGCGGATCATAGGCCGCGAGGATGAGGACGTCTCCGCCGCAGTGCAGGAGATTCTGGAGGCCGAAGGCATCGCCTTCCGGCTCAATGCCACCTGCCTCGACGCCCGCAAGCGCAGCGACGGAATCACGGTGAATGTAAGCTGCGAAGCGGATCCGTCGGATATCGAAGGCTCGCACCTTCTTCTTGCCGTTGGACGCATCCCGAATACGCACGATCTCGGGCTCGACAAGGCGGGTATTCGCACGGATTCGCGCGGATTCATCGTAGTCGACGAGACACTCGCGACCAACGTACCTGGGATTTGGGCGCTGGGCGATGCGAACGGCAAAGGCGCTTTCACGCACACTTCGTACAACGACTTCGAGATCGTTGCGTCCAATCTGCTGGACGCCGATCACCGGCGCATCAGCGACCGCATCTCGACGTACGCGCTGTTCGTCGACCCGCCGCTTGCGCGCATCGGCATGAGCGAACGCGAGGCGCGCGCCTCCGGGCGGAAGGCGCTCGTGGGCCGGATGCAGATGGCGCGCGTCGGGCGCGCCCGGGAGCGCAGCGAGACGCAGGGCTTCATGCAAGTCCTGGTCGACGCCGAAACGAAGCTCATACTCGGCGCGACGCTGCTCGGCACCGAGGCCGACGAAGCCATCCACTGTCTGCTCGACGTCATGTACACACGCAAACCCTACACCGTGGTCACGCGTGCGATGCACATCCACCCGACGGTCTCGGAATTGCTGCCGACGCTGCTCGGCGATCTCAAGCCACTCGACTAGCTAACGCGAAGCTGACTTCCATGCCGACAACAATTCGGCTTCCCGCGCGGGCGACATGCCCGCTTTCAATTTTGCCTGTCGACCTGCTGGCTGCTGCTTGAACCAGTCAAGAGTGTCCGCTGCGGTGATCGCCAGCGCGCGAAACGTCAGACCGGCGGCAACGGCCTTGCGGATGCTGCGCTTTGCAAACCCCGCGTCGTCGCCTTGAGCGGGGATCCAAACCGGCATATCGGTCCATGGGGCAACCTTTTGCGCTTCCAGGAAATCCCAAGGCACCCACGTAATTCGCGCGTCAGAATGAATTGCGGCTGCGATACCCCGCCAGCATTTCTCGCATCTCGATGGACTGGTCCGGCCCGGTCGCGTTAAGCGTTCCGAACGTACGCGATTCGGCCATGCGGATTGTCCACTCGGCCAGATCGCGGGCATCGATGATCTGCACAGGATCGGAGCCGTCACCAGGCGCGAGGACTTCGCCCCCGCGCGAGAGGCGGACCGGCCAGTAGGTGAAGCGATCGCTCTCGTCACCGGGTCCGACAATCAAGCCGGGCCGGATGATCGTGGTCATTCCCGGAAACTGTCTCTGCGCTTCTTGCTCACTGAGCGCTTTGAGCGGTCCATAAAGTTCGCCAACGTTCGCACGCAACGACTCCAAGGTCTCGGCCATCGCGTCTGCACCGGTATATCTCGCGAGAGAGGCGGACTCGTCGGCTGGTTCATCATCCGCGGCGTACACCGAGATCGTCGAGATGAAGACATACTGTTGAATTTTCCCATGCAGGACGCGGCCGATGTCGCGCACCCAGAATGGCAGTGTGGTGGGATTGTCGATACAAACATCCCATTCGCGGCCCTCCAGCGCCTTCAAATCACCCGTGTTTCGATCACCGATCAATTCTTCGACCTGGTCGGGCCAGGCGCCGGGCTTTCTACCTCGGTTGAACAGAGTCACCTTGTGCCCGCGCCCCAGCGCGTACCGAACTTGATGCGGTCCCGTGAAACCGGTGCCGCCCAGAATCAAAATACGCAATTGCTTCGCAGCCATAAGTACACGCTTTCACCGGATTGCTTCGGCCGAACCCACCCTGATGGTCGAAGGTCTCCGTACGCCGCTACCCCCGAGAAAACCACTTGTTGTAAAGCGCTCTGTACCGTCCATCTTCGTACATCTCGAGCAATGCCCTGTTGATCCGCTTGCGCAGGGGACTGCCATCCGCTACGGCAATACCGTATTTTTGCGGCGCGAAGATCGGACCGACGACTCGCAGGACGCCATTGCCGCGCTTCGCGGCCAGGTACTGAAGCGTCGGCGCGTCGAAGATCATAGCCTGTACCTCCCCTTGCAAGATGAGATCGCATCCTTCCTCCGCGGAGGCCACGTCCACATAGAGCAGGCCCTGCTCGGTCAGATAGTCGGCAGCCACGGTGCCGTGCACGGTCGCAATCTTCTTTCCCGCGAGGTCCGTCGGTCCACGGATCTTCGAATTCAGGCGATCGACGGTCTGCGTGGAAGTCACGGTGGCCGTCAATTGTGCAATCAGCACGATGCCGACCAACCACATGAAGAAAACAATGAGTCGCTTGGCTACTCTGGATGCCTCGCGATCGCCATGCTCGCCGGTCGCGACAATCAGGGCCACACCCCACAGCCCTTCGCCCAAGCCCTTGAGGTAGCCCTTCTGAAAATTTTGACTTGATCGGCGTTCGACTATCCATAGCACGTTGGCCATGACAAACATGATGACAATAAATGCGCCGAGGAGCGTGGCGATCGTGCGCCACGGTATCGAGTCGAACACATCGAGTATGTGGCTGCCGCCTTGAGCGTGCACCATGATCTGCAAGCCTGAGTCGAAATAAGGCTGCGTGAAGTCGACGACGTTTTCACGTTCCTTCGTGATCGTGATCGCGGCGATCGCCGCGTCAGCTTTTCCACTTTTTACCGCCTGCAACTGATCACCGACGGTCGTGACTTCAACCCATGCGGTATCGACCTTGAGCGACTGCGCGAGCGCGTTCCACAGGTCGATACTGAAACCGGTCAACTCGGTGCCATGCTTGAGCACGAACGGTGCAATCGGCTTGACCGCTACACGGAGCGTCTTGCCCTGTATCGTGTCCTCAGCGGCAGCGTGTTTGATGCCAAGGCAGATCCAGGCGGCGACAAAGACAAGTCCGATCATCGTCCCCTTGCGCGCGATCATCTGCTCCACTGTCAGTAGCCCCCTTGGCATCGGCATTTTCCTTCGCCGGCCATGATGCACCCATTGTTTATTTTGGACCGGACGCGGCTCATCAGGATACCCGCACCGCGTGTCCTGAAGGACGGGATGCCCCCTATCTCTTAGGATACGCTCGACGGTCCGAGGCCGGCGCCATCAAACCGCTCGCGCTCGAGATATGCGCCCTTGAGTGTAGCTTCGCCAAGGGTCGAGCACGGCCAACCTTGCAAACGGCTTACGGAAATTTCCCCTGCCGATCTTCGTGTCGACACGCATATCTTGACGTGGCATCCTCTCCCGCAATGTGCTTGCCGATCCAGTGTCGCCCACCACGCTGGGGACGGCTCGCCGGCTCGGGATTCCAGCTACCGAACGGGGAGTTACCGCCGCATCTGGCCAGTTAAGAGCATGGTGCCTTGCCACTACCTCATCTGATCTCTATGAATGATCGAAATCTTGTCAGGGGCCTGTTCCTCATGGCGATTGCCCTGGTCTTTGGCCTGACGTCGCTGCGTTACCCCGTCGGTCAATTCAGTCGCGCGGGGCCCGGCCTGTTTCCCCTATTGGTGAGCTGTCTTCTGTTCTTGATCGGCCTGATCACGGTGGTGCGTTCGCGCTTCGTCGAACGCGTACATCTTGGCTTCATGGTGAAAAACATCGCTCTTATCCTGGCAAGCTTGTGCGGATTTGCGTTGATCTCCGAACATCTCAACATGATCGTCGGCATCGTGTTCATGGTGTTTTGCGCTTCATTGGCAGGCACCTCGTCGTATTCCGTGATGCGCAACCTCAAGATCTCGGTCGGCCTGATTGTCGTTGCGCTGGCATTTCAAAAGCTGCTCGGCTTTAACCTCCCGCTCTACTGATGGACGTCCTGCACAACCTCGCATTCGGGTTTGAACACGCCCTGACCCTGCAGAACCTTTTGTTCTGCGCAATCGGCTGCACAGTGGGCATGCTCGTGGGGCTGCTGCCTGGGCTGGGTCCCCTGGCCACCATCAGCATATTGCTGCCCCTCACGTATTCCATTCCCACGGGTGGCGCCCTGATCATGCTGGCGGGAATCTACTATGGCGCCCAATATGGCGACAGCGTGAGCGCCATCACGATGCGGATTCCGCACGCGAGCAGCATCGTGGCCTGCATCGATGGCTACCAGATGACGCTCAAGGGCAAGACTGGCCTGGCACTGTTCACCGCGGGAGTGTCGAGCTTCGTTGGCGGCACGGTGGCCATCGTCGTGCTCGCGTGGCTGGCGCCGATTCTGGGCGAGGTAGCCTTGTTATTCGGGCCGGCCGATTACTGCGCCCTCATGCTGGTGGGGTTTGTGTGCGTGAGCTTCGTCACGACCGGCAGCTTGCTCAATGGCATGGCAATGTGCTTGATCGGCGTGCTGCTGGGGCAAATCGGCACCGACGTCAACAGCGGCACCCAGCGCTTCACCATGAACATGTCCTTCCTGGCTGACGGCGTTGGCCTGGTGAGCGTCGCCTTGGGGTGCTTCGGCATTGCCGAAATCACGAAAAACCTCGACAACCGCGAGGAACGCACGCCCTTCAACGGCAAGATCCATCTCATGCCTACCTGGGCAGAGTTCAAACGCATCATCCCCAGCGCATTGCGTGGCAGCGTGATCGGCTCGTTCCTGGGCATACTGCCCGGCGGCGGTCCCGTGATCGCCCAGTTCGCCGCCTACGCCGTCGACAAGAAATTCAGCAAGTACAAGCATGAGATCGGCTCCGGCGCCATCGAGGGGGTGGCCGGGCAGGCCGCTGCCGACGAGGCAGCCGCACGCACCAGTTTCATCCCGCTCATGAGCATTGGCATCCCCGAGAACGCGGTCATGGCCCTCATGATGGCAGCCTTCATCATCAAGGGCATCCAGCCCGGACCCAACATGATCGCCGGTCACCCCGATTTGTTCTGGGGCCTGGTCGCCAGCATGTGGGTGGGCAACTGCTTCCTGCTCATTCTCAACGTGCCGTTGGTGCGCTACTGGTTGTCGGTGTTCAAGATCCCCTACAGCGTGCTGTTCCCATCGATTCTTTTCTTCTGCTGCATCGGCACCTACAGCGTCAACAACAACCTGGACGACATCTTCATCACTGCTCTCTTCGGCTTAATCGGCTACGTGTTCATGCGCCTGGATCTGGATGCTGCTCCGCTCCTTCTGGGCTTCATCCTCGGCCCCATGCTGGAAGAAAACTTCCGCCGTGCACTACTCTTGAGCCGCGGGAATTTCACGTCGTTCCTCACCCGCCCCATCAGCGGCACCTTGCTCGGCTTCATTGGCCTCTTTATCGTATGGCAAGTGACGGCGTTTTTCTTGCAGGCTCGCAAAACGACCGCTCATCATCAGCAACCTGCATAGCGATCATCGAGCTGTCGCGTGCGATGACATGAGGCCAACGCTGCTGACGCGGCATGTCGCGCCCAGGCAGCTCGTCAGCGTGGTTTTTCGCCGACGAACTCAGTATTCGAACTGATACGACAGCCCAATGCTGCTGCCCGGATCGTTGTCCGGTGTTATTCCCTGCGCAGTCGTTCCTCCAGTCCCGAGCGTGGCCTGCAACTTCAGGCGCTTCGTGAGGTCGACCTCCACCCTCGCCTGGGTCGACCCCGACGTGGTTTGCTTCGCGCCGACGTAGACATTGCTGGAGACATAGCGCCCGGCCTCGACGGTCGTTCCGCCGGTAGTCGTGCTCCCCACCGAAAGCCGATCCAGGCCCAGGCTCTTTTGTGCCGTCAGCAGCGGATTGATTCCGCCTGCTCCGCTGAGCGAGACGAGCGCGGTGCCGATCTGGACGACCTGGAGCGCCGTGAGCTGCTTTACGTTGGTCCCGAACAGGAGCCGCGCCAGGATCTCGTCCTGAGGCAGGTCAGGCACGCTCGTCAGCGTGATCTTGGGTGCGTCTGCGTAGCCGGTCACCGCCAGTTTCGCCGTGATGCCGCCCGATGTGCTTTCGGCTACGAAGTCGAGCGTCGGATCGATCTTTTGCGTGAGTCCCGTGCCACCGAAGCTGACCTTGCCCGACGTGAACCTGAGCGATGTGCCCCCCAGGTCGAACGTGCCGCGTCGCATCTCAAAGCCGCCGCTGATTTGCGGCGCCGCTGTGGTGCCAGCAACGCGCAGTTCGCCGCCTGCTTCCGCGTCCAAACCGCGCCCGTGCACGAAAACCTGCTGCGGTGCATCGACCGTTAGCTCAAGGCCGATGATCATCGCGCGGGTGGGTGGCGGCGCCTTCTGCCCCAGCCTGCGTACATCGAGCACGGCAACAGTAGGGGGCAGAGCCTTTGGGATATTGATGTCTGCGCGATTGATTGTGATCTTTCCCGTGACGTCGAGCCGCGTCGTCGCCTGCCCGCGCAACGTCAAGTCCAGATCGGTATCGGCCGTCAGCAGATCGGTGGCGAGCGCGCGCGCGTTGTGCGCGGTGAGCTTTACGTCCACGGGTCGGCCTGCCGCAAGCAGACCCACGGTCCCGCTCGCCGAAATCGTGCCGGGACCGGCCTGCGCGGTGAAGCTGGCGATGCGCAAGGTATCGCCCGTGGCTTGAATCAATGCTTCGGCGTTGGTCAAGTGCGCGCCCAGCGCGTAGTCCTGAATTTCACCCTGAACGAGCTTCGCGCTGCCGTCGATCCGCGCCGCCGCAAAGGTGCCGCTGACCGCGAGGTCGAGCGAGATCTGTCCCTTCACGCGACGTCCGTTCACTTCCAGTATTGGGTTGGCGATGGTCGCATCGATCGTGCCGTCTGCATGGACGTCGATCGGAGCGCTCATCGACAGTGGCAGCCGCCCGCTGGCTTTCAGTCGAACCTGGTTGCCTCCCGAAAGCGTTGCATCGACACGAGCGAACTGTCCCTCCAGATCCGCGCTTGCCTGCAACGTGGCAGCGGGCAAGGTCGGGCCGGCTCCCGCGCGCGCACGCAGACCAGTCGCGTTCAGCCGGATCGTGCCCCGTGGCTGCGCGGTCGTGCCACTCAGGCGCGCCTCGACGCTCATGGTGCCCTCGGCTTGCAGGTCCGGCATGAACGTCTTGACCAGCGCCGGCGTGACGTTACGCAGTGATGCCGTCACGTCGAGCGCAGGCGAGACGCGACCCGCGACTTCGAGGACCGCTTGCTGCGCACCGACGCGCAGCCGATCCACCGACAGGCCATCGCCGAACGAGACGCGCGCCGGCGCAAGGAGCTGCGCCGTCTGTTCCTTGTACAGCGCCTGCAGCGTGCTCAGCGACAGTTGTCTTGCCGGGACGTTAAGCGTGGCGGTCGACGTGATCCGCGCGCTCGCATCACCGACATCGCGCAAATCCGAAGACAACTTGAGCACCAGGGCATCCAGCAGTCCGTCGGCCTGCAGCTGAGCGTTGCCGGTCACTCCGTGCGTGACGATATTGTTGGCGGCGAAATGCAATGCGACGTTCGGACGGGTCGTTGGGTCTTCGACCCGGCCAGCCACGGTCAAGTGGTCGAACTGGCTGCCTGCGATCACGGCGTTACGCGCGTCCAGCTCGATCTTGGCCTGTACGTGCCCGGAGGCTTGGGTTATGTCTGCGTTGGCCTCTACGCTTCCGCGCACATCCTGCCCTATCCACGGCTGAAGGTCCGACAACTGCGCGATGCGCATGGCGATGCGACCTTGCGGCAGCCGGTCGCCTGCTCGTAGCGCGAAGGCTTCCCTCGGCGTGCACACTTTTCCAATCGGCGCGTTCTATTGTGGCGAGCAACGAACCCTCACCGCCTTGGCGCAGACCCACAGCGAGTTCGAGTGGCGAGGCTTCGAAGGTGCCCAGCACGTCGACCCGACCCGCTGCCGCACCGGGAAGCCCCTGGAGGCGGGCCGAGGCCTTGATGGGCGCGCGCGGAAATCCTTCCGCCCCCACGTCGCCGGTGGCATCCGCGACAAGGTCCAGATTGTTTTGCGCGCCTTGGACACGGCCGCGCGCTTGCATCTGGCCGGAGACTGTCGACGAGACCGCAGCGAGATCGGCAACTGCCATGTTCCAATTCAAGTCCACGATGCGGCGTTTGACCGAGCCCTCGGTCGACGCACGCAATACCTTGCCGTCCAACTGCGCGCGGTCGATGGTGATGTCCTCGCCCTGGAACTTCGCGGACACCGCGAGTTTCGCTCCGTCGCCGATCAGCGCAGGAACGGGGGCTGCGCCACCGGTCACGCCAACGATGCCGTTGAGATCGACCTTCGTCGTTTGGCCGCTGACAGCGATGTTCGCGTTGAGAGTCGTATGTCCTTTCAGGTCCACTCCCGCAATCGCGGCAAACGGTGCCAGCGACGGCGCGTTGATCGTCAGCGCCCCGGCCAGTTCCCCCGCAGTGCTCGCGGTACCCTGAATGGAAACGAGCGGATGCGACAGCGCGAATGTCAGGGGTCGCTTCGGATCGTCGAGCTTCACGTCCGCGCGAAGATCGACCGGCGTGGACTGGAACAGATCCGGCTTCGGCCCGGGAATGCGCAACCGATCGAGCACCGCGTGCAGGCCGACCCGACCGCGATTGCCCTGAACGTCTGCGCTGACGGTGAGAAGCTGCGTCGCGCCCGCTTTCAATTCATCGATGCGCACCTGCCCCGTCGCGTCCGGGCTCTTGAACGGTCCGTGCACATGCGCCTGCAGCGATAACTGCTTCCAGGACAAGTCCTGCCGCGGAGCCATCGCCGGCGCGTTCGCCGTCACATCGAGGTCGATGATCTGGTCGGACAGATCCAATGTGCCAAGACCCGACGCGCGCAGAGGTCCCGCAACAATGGCGAGGCGCATCACTGTCGCATTGCGCGGACCATCGATGTTTGCCTGAATCGAAAGCGCACCGAGATCCGGCAAGTCGACGAGGCCGGCGAGCAAGCCTCGCGACGGCTCGTTGAGGTCGAGATCGATTTTCAGAGACGTGGAATCGATGCGTCCGCTGAACTGGTAATTTCCCGGCGCGTCCAGCCGGGTCGCAGTAAACGCCGCATCAGCCTCCCGCAACGAAGCTGCGCGCACGTTGCCGTGTATCCTCACCGAGGCAGCCGTGCCAGCGAGCGACGCGCCGATATCGAGCTTATCGATCTCGACTTGGGCGACATCGACGCGCACCGGCAGCTTGAATGGCTCCGACCTGTCTTCGGGCGAGGTCGAAGGCGCCGGCGGGCGCAGCAGCTGCACTCGACCCGCGCGCAGCAGCTGCACCTGCAACAGCTTGCTCACCAGGCTGGATGGTGACCATTGGAGCGCAACGTCATCCACGCTCAGCCAGAGCGACTCCGCGTCATGGGCTTCGACATGGGCAATGCGCAGATCATCGGGAAAATGCCCCGACACACCGGTGAGCACGACTTGGCCGCCGCTCAGTCGCGCGATCGTGAGCTCGACCATCCGCCGTCCCCAATCCATGTTGGCGACGACGATGACCAGCGTGATCAGCACGACCGGCAGGACGATGAGCACACCGGCGAGCCAAGCGAGGATCCTTGTCGCTCTTGCCATCAGAACGCTTGCCCTAATCCGATGTAGATTTCGAAGGAATCATCGCCCGGCTGTCTGTTCAGTGGTACCGCCAAATCAAGGCGGATCGGACCGATCGCCGTGTAGTAGCGCGCGCCGATTCCCACCCCGACCCGCGCCGTGCCTTGAAACGGGGTGCTGCTGGCGCCTACCTGTCCCGCATCGACGAACGCCACCGCGCCCCAGTTGCTGAATAGACGCTGGCGATACTCGATAGTTGCAGCATCGATCGACTGTCCTCCAATTGGCTTGCCGTCGGGAAACTGAGGACCGATCGATTGGTACCGAAACCCGCGGACGGTAGCGCTGCCGCCGCCGTAGAAAGCGCTGATCCGGCGGCAGCGAGAACAGCGAAGCCCCCTGCGCCGTACCGATCAGCCCGCGCAGTGCAAGCACGCTGCGTCCCGGCACGGTCCAGCCAAACGACGCGAGATCGATGTACGTGGAGGCATTGCCTTGAATGATGACGAAGGTGGCATTGTTGTCACGGTTGAAGGACTGGGTCGGCGTCACGACAAGGGAGGCACGAATGCCGCGCACCGCGTCCTCGAACGAGTTGACGATACCGGTCGTGTTGTACTTTGCGTTGAGCGGAACGGCGAGCAGAGTGTAGTCGCGCGGCACTGTCTCCTGCACGATGCGTTCCTGTATGCCCGTCAGACCGACGCTGCCGCTCCAGATATCAGAGAATTTACGATTCAGCACGGCCCCCGCGATGATGGCGTCCTGATCGTAGGCGTCGAGATACTGCTTGAGGGCTGCCAGATTGAGTTCGAGCGACTGATCACGCACCCGGAAGTCAGGCTTGATGAATTGTGCCGTGACGTTGTATCCGAGCCCGGTCGTCGCCGTGCCGCCAAGACCGGTCAAGCTGGCTGCCAGATTGAGCTGTTCTGCGTTGCCGAACAGGTTGCGGTCAGACCACGTTGCGCCGATGCTGCCTCCCAGGTCGGTGGAATAGGCCGCGTTGAATCCGACGGCATGGCGCAGGCGTTCTTGCACGTCGAAGGCGATAGGGATACGGCCAAGCGTATCCAACTCGTCGCCAGCGCGCACAGTGACTCCCGAGAAAACGCCGAGCGACAGCAAGTCCTGCCGCGCTTTCTCGATTTTGCTTGGGCTATACCAATCGCCGCTATGGACGAGCAACCTGGCTCTGACGAGACTCTCGTTCACGTCGTGCAAGCCGTGGATGGCAATTTCGCCGATGGTGACGCGCGGACCCGCTTGTGCCTTAAGCGTCACGTCCAGCACCTGAGCGGGGGGATCTTCATACGCCACGGGAGCGCTGACGGTGGCGAGCGCGTATCCCGCGTCCTGCAGGGCTGTGAGCAAGCGATCCTGCGCCTTTAGCACGTCGGCAGCGACCGCCGGATCGCCCGGGGCGATACCGATGCTGCTGCGGAAGTTTTCGGGTATCTCCCCGTCGATCGTCACCTTTCCGAGGTGATACAGCGGACCGGTGTCCACCGCGACTGTGATGGCTGCATTCGCATCCTTCGGCAATGCCTCGATCGCGGTGGCGAGGGCGGGGTCGTCCAGCGGCTTTCCGTCGATGGAAATCGTGATGCGTCCTTCATAATAGCCAAAGCTCTGCAATACGGTCTGCAGGCGCTCGACATCCTGCTGCGCACGTCCGACCAGGGCGAAGGGACCGACCGCCCCTGTGCCCCGTAATGATTCGAGTTGAGAGCTATCCTTGAGCGCAGCATCGAGCGCCTCGTTTTCCGTGGGCGCAATCGCAACCGTGTAAGTCTGAGGGTCCGCTGCATGGGAGATCGACACAGCGAGGCTCCAGAAAGCAGCGAGCAGGAACGATGTGACCCGGGACCACGAACGGGGGATGTACGGCATTTTGATAAGGTAACGCGAATATTTCGAGATCATTGTAATTGGCAGGGCAAAGGGACAGCGGACTTTCTTCCTCACGCGCGGAAAACGGCCATTTGGCCCGCTTGGCTAGTCGAGGTTCCCTGCAACAGACACGTCAGCAACGCAGTCGTAAGTCGGATGCAGACGCCACGCGCAAGGCGTGCGACCGCGCAATCTTGGGCGAAGTTGCGCATAATCACGACCTTGGCGGCGTTACGCCGTGTCACGATGTTTCCGGGAGCCTTGTATGGTCCGTGCTGTTCTTGGTTTCATGGTTTCTGTCGCGTTGCTTCTTCCAGCCGTCGGCGCCGCGCAAGCGCCGGAGCGTCTCGTCTTCGCAACGGATTGGCTGGCGGAAGCCGAGCACGGTGGGTATTACCAGGCCGTCGCCGAAGGCATCTACAAGAAGTACGGCCTGGACGTGACGATCAAGATGGGCGGCCCCCAGGTCAACGGTCTGCAACTGCTCGCCGCAGGGCAACTCGATGTGGTGATGGGCGATGCATTGCAGGTCATCTCTGCGGTAGAGCAGAACGTGCCGCTGACGGCAATCGCCGCGACGTTCCAGAAAAATCCCGCAGCGATCATCGCCCATCCCGGCGTAACCAGGCTCGAGGACCTCAAAGGCAAGCCCATCGCCATCTCCGCGGCAAGCAACACCACGTTCTGGCCATGGCTCAAGCAACGCTATGGTTTCAGCGACGACCAGAAGCGGCCGTATGCATTCAGCGTGCAGCCGTTCCTCGTCGACCCGACCCTGTCGCAACAGGGTTTCGCAACGTCCGAGCCGTTCTCGATCGAAAAGGGCGGCATCCAGCCCGTCGTATTCCTGCTCGCCGATCTCACCTACCCGCCGTATGCGGAAGCACTTGTGGTGAGGCGCGAGTCGCTTGCCAAGCGCGGCGATGCGCTCACCCGCTTCGTACGCGCATCGGCGGAAGGCTGGAAGAGCTATCTCGCCAACCCCGCGCCAGGCAACGCGCTCATCAAACGCGACAATCCGGAGATGAGCGATGCGCTGCTCGCCTATAGCCATCGGAAGCTGAAGGAATACGCCATCGTTACGGGCGGCGATGCGGCCACGCGCGGTCTGCTGACGATGACCGACGCGCGCTGGATGCAGACGATCGACTTCCTGCGTGCGGCCGGACTCGCCAAGCCCGGCATCGACTATTCCAAGGCGTACACGCTGTCGATCGTGCGCGACGTGAAAGTCCTCCCCTGACCGCAGTCTTGATCGCCTCGGATGCAGCGCCGGTCATCGAGATCGCCGGCGTCAGCAAGACGTACCCCACGGGGCGTCAGGCGCTCGCGCCGGTGGATCTTGCGGTGCAACGCGGCGAATTCCTGACACTGCTCGGACCGTCGGGTTGCGGCAAGACGACTTTGCTCAATCTGATGGCGGGTCTCATCGAGCCCTCGGCTGGCGCGCTGCGCTGGTGGGGCGACGCGTTCAGCACCACCGGCGGGAGCGGGCGCCGGCTCGCGATGGTGTTCCAGTCGCCGACGCTGATGCCCTGGGCACGCATCGATGCGAATGTGCGATTGCCTCTCGATCTTGCGGGTGCTCCGCGCGCGGACGCAGACCGCGACGTGGCGGCGGCACTCGATCTGGTCGGCTTGTCCGACACGGCCGCGCAATTGCCGCGCGAATTGTCCGGTGGCATGCAAATGCGCGCATCGATCGCGCGCGCACTCGTGACCTCGCCGGACCTGTTGCTCATGGATGAGCCGTTCGGCGCTCTGGACGAATTCACGCGCCAGCGGCTCGACGTCGAGTTGCTTACGCTGTGGGCCGCGCGCAAACTCACCGTCATATTCGTTACGCACAGCATCATCGAGGCGGTGTTTCTGTCAACGCGGGTGGTCGTCATGGCGGCCCAACCCGGCCGAATCGTCGCCACGGTGCCGATCGAGGAACCTTATCCGCGCAACGACACGTTCAGACTCGCGCCCGCTTTCTCTGCGCAGTGTCAGCGGCTATCAAGGCTGGTAGCGGACGCCGCCACGGGGATCGGGCCGTGATACGCGAGACCGACAACGGGCAATCGCGCCAGTCGCGTTTTGTCGCGCCTGCGCTCGTTGCGCTTGTCATGCTTGGCATCTGGCAGGCGTTGGTCATAGCGTACGACGTGCCCGCGTATCTCGTTCCATCGCCGCTGATCGTATTGCGCACGCTGGTCGCGGATCGCGCATTGCTGCTCGATTCGCTGGGCGTCACGCTCGGCGTCGCGCTCACCGCACTCGGCATCTCGGTGGTGCTCGGCGCGCTGATCGCGCTTCTGTTCGTGCGCAGTCGCTGGATCGAAATGAGCTTGTTCCCCTACGCCGTATTGCTGCAGGTGACGCCGATCGTCGCCGTCGCGCCGCTGATCATCATCTGGGTCAAGGACACGCGTACGGCGCTGGTCATGTGTGCAGTCGTCGTCGCGATCTTCCCGATCATTTCCAACACGACGCTCGGATTGCGCAGCGCGGACCCCGGATTGCTCAACCTGTTCCGGATGTACCGCGCGACGCGATGGCAGATCTTGTTGCGACTGCGCGTACCGAGCGCGCTGCCCTATTTTTTCGGAGGTCTTCGCATCGCGAGTGGCCTGGCGCTCATTGGCGCGGTAGTCGCCGAATTCGTCGCCGGCACGGGCGGACAGGGTGCCGGACTAGCCTACCAGATCCTGTTGTCCGGGATTCAGCTCAATATCCCGCGGCTGTTCGCGGCGCTGCTGCTGATCACGTTGAGCGGTGTGGCGCTATTCGGCGTGACGGTTTGGGTCTCGCGCCTGGTCCTGTCGCGCTGGCACGAAAGCGAAGTGACGCCCGCTGATTGATTGCGTCTCCCGCCGTGCGATGTTCTGTTCCATCGGCGCGCAACAAAAAAAAGCGCACATCGCTGCATATTCTTGCGTATCATTGCCGGGCCGCACATCCGGCAAGCGACTCCCCAGAACGTCCACGGCGAGTCGATCGATTTCCAAAGCCTGGAGTTCACATGAACCCGTTACGAAAATTCTTGCTTTCTATTGTTGGCCTCCTGGTCGCGATGATCGCTGTGGCGCCGACGTTCGCGCAGACGCAAGGGAAACAGCCAAATATTATCGTCATCATGGGTGACGATATCGGCATGTGGAACATCGGGGCGTACCATCGTGGCTTGATGGCGGGCCGGACGCCGAATCTCGACAAGATCGCCAAGGAAGGCATGCTGTTCACCGACTATTACGCCGAGGCAAGTTGCACGGCAGGTCGTGCGAATTTCATTACCGGCGAGTTGCCGATTCGCACTGGCATGACAACCGTCGGCCAAGCTGGAGCCAAGATCGGCCTGCCGGCGGAAGCAGTCACCATCGCCACGGTGCTCAAGTCCATGGGCTATGCCACGGGCCAGTTCGGCAAGAATCACTTGGGCGATCTCAATGAGTTCCTGCCCACCGTCCACGGCTTCGACGAATTCTTCGGCTATCTGTATCACCTCGACGCGATGGAAGACCCGGCGCATCCCAACTATCCGCAGGACCTTCTGAACGTGGTCGGCCCGCGCAACATGGTGCACAGCTGGGCCACCAACGTCGACGACCCGACCGTGATGCCGCGCTGGGGCAAAATCGGCAAGCAGAAGATCGAGGACGCCGGCACGCTATACCCCAAGCGCATGGAAACGGTGGACGACGAGATCCGCGATCTCGCCATCAATTTCATGGACAAGGCGCAAAAGGACGGCAAGCCGTTCTTCGTCTGGCTGAACCCGACGCGCATGCACATCGTCACGCATCTCTCCCCGAAGTATGAGGCGCTGCGCAACTCGAAGAACGGCTGGTCCATCGAGGAAGCCGGGATGGCCCAGCTCGATGACGATGTCGGCTCTGGTAATGAAGAAGCTGAAGGACATGGGCGTCGACGACAACACCATCGTCGTCTTCACGACCGACAACGGCACCGAGCTGTTCACCTGGCCTGATGGCGGCACGACCCCGTTCGCGCAGTCCAAGGGAACGATTATGGAAGGCGGTTTCCGCGTGCCCGCGATCCTCCGCTGGCCCGGCCATGTGCCGGCGGACTCGGTGCAGAACGGAATCTTCTCGGGGCTCGACTGGCTGCCGACGTTCGTGGCTGCGGCGGGCAATCCGAACATCATCGAGGAATTGCTGAAAGGCAAGACGATCGGCGACCGCACGTACAAGAATCATCTCGACGGCTACAACCAGATGGACGCCATCACCGGCAAGGGGCCGTCCGCGCGCCACGAGATCTTCTACCTCGGCGAAAGCACGCTCGGCGCGGTGCGCATCGACGACTACAAGTATCGCTTCATCGACCAGCCCGGCGGGTGGCTGGGTGTCAAGAACCATCCGGACGTGCCGATCCTGATCAACCTGCGCCTCGATCCGTTCGAGCGCATGGGCTGGCCCCAAGATCAGACAAAGGAAGGGTCGCAGGAATACTTCGGTTGGTTCAAGTACGAGTTCTGGCGCTTCGTATTCGTCCAGCAGGTGGTGGGCAAGGCAATCCAGACCTTCCTCGACTACCCGCCGATGCAGCGAGGCGCGAGCTTCAATCTCGATGCCATCAAGGCCGAGATGGCGAAGCGGATGGAGCAGGCTGATGCGGCGGCCAAAGGCACGGCCCAGTAGTCAGTTCATGTTTCACGGCGGGCGCCTCTAACGTGGGTCGCCTGCCTTTTCGGCCCTGCGGACCTCGAGGCGCCGGCAGATGTCTTCCGTTGACGTCGCCAGCGCGGTGAATTCTTTCGTGCGCGATAACGTTCGAGTGCTGGGCGCTCAGCGGTCCTCGAGCTCCGCCTTGTAACGCTCTCGCGCCTCGTGCTCCAGGCGCACGTCGTCGATCTCGCGCATCACGCCGTGAAGGTCGACGGGTCGCGTGCTCGTCGCGAAGTGGCCGGTCAGTTCCGTATCCGCGTGCAGCGCGCTGCGCTCGTACAACGCCCAGATCTCCTTGCCGTATTGCGTCGTCGCGAGCGCAGGCGCAAATCGGCTGAAGTAGGCGGTGATGTTGTCGGCGTCGCGTTGCAGCATCGCGGCAGCGTTGTTGTTGCCGGCGGCATTGACCGCCTGTGGTAGATCGATGATCACCGGCCCGGTGCTATCGACGAGCACGTTGTATTCGGAAAGGTCGCCGTGGATGATGCCGGCGCACAACATGCGGACGATCTGCCGGATAAGCACTGCGTGATATTCCAGCGCCAACGCCTCGGTAAACTGCAGATCGTTGAGGCGCGGCGCTGCATTGCCGTCAGCATCGGTCAACAGCTCCATCAGCACCACGCCGTGCATGAAACCGTAGGGTTTCGGAACGCGCACGCCGGACGCAGCGAGCAGGTACAGCGTATCGACTTCCACGCTCTGCCACGCCTCTTCCTGCTTCTCGCGTCCGAACCGGGTGCCCTTCGCCATGGCGCGGGCCTCCCGGCTGTTCTTGGTTCTGCGGCCCTCCTGATACAGCGCTGCCTGCCGGAAGCTGCGCTTGTTGGCTTCCTTGTACACCTTCGCGCAGCGCAGGTCCTCGCCGCAGCGAACGATGTAGACCGTGGCTTCCTTGCCGCTCATCAACTGGCGGACCACGCCGTCGATCATGCCTTCGTGCAGAAGGGCCAGCAGACGCTTCGGAGTCTTCAATTAGGTTCCTTGAGATGCGCGCTCGCGCGAGGTGCGGCATTGTCTCATGACCTCGCCTTGCGCCGAGGGCAAGCCTTGCACTGGCAGGCCGAAGCCTGCTAAGCAGGAATCAGCCGAAGATGCGTGATCTCCGACGGCGCACCAAGCCGCAATGGCGGCCCCCAATAGCCAGTGCCGCGGCTGACGTAGACCCACATGGACTCGAGGCGGTGCAGTCCCGCCGTGATCGGCTGTTGCAGTCGCACAAGAAACGTCCATGGCAGAAATTGGCCGCCGTGCGTGTGACCGGAAAGCTGCAGATCGAACCCCACCGGCGCAGCTGCGAATGCCGACAGCGGTTGATGTGCAAGCAGCAGCTTGAACGCAGCGCTGCGCGGCGCCCCCACCATCGCCGCCGCGGGATCGCTGCGTTGCGCCGGGTCGTAGTGATGCGCGCCATGGTCCGTCACACCCCCCACGACGATGGCTGCGCCTTCGTGCATCAGCACGACGTGTTCATTCATCAGCACGCGCAGCCCGAGACGTCGGATTTCGGACACCCATGCTTCGACGCCCGAATAGTATTCGTGGTTGCCGGTGACGAAGAAGGCGCCGTGCCGCGACGACAGGCGCGCCAGCGGCTGCGTGTGTTGAGCGAGGTTGGCGACGCTGCCGTCGACCAGATCGCCCGTCACGGCAATCAAGTCCGCGTCGAGTTCATTCACCGCATCGACAATCGCGTCGAGGTATCTGCGCTTGATCGTGGGACCGACGTGAATGTCAGTGATCTGCACGATCGTGAACCCATGCAGCGACGCGGGGAGATTCGCAATCGGCACGTCGATGCGACGCACGCTGGCACGCCTGCGCGCATTGAAAAAACCAACCAGCGAGGCAATCGCCGCGAGGAGCGGCACAGCGGCGGCGCTGTCGCGACGAAACGTGCGGAGCGAATCCGGTGCAGGCAGCCATCCACTTGCGGCACTGGCGACAAGCACTGCCACGTCACGCAGGAACGTTAGGACGAACAGTGACGAGAACGCACCCATCATCACCAGACCCGCCCAAGCCACGATGTCGGCCAGCGGCTGCCGATGGATACGCCGCGCGCGGAAGCCGGCAGGCAACAGAACGACAGATATCGCAAGCCATGCGCCAAGTACGATCACGGCAGGCGCGCCAAACGGCAGGTCGGGCAACAGACGCCACGCCACATAGCCGTGCAGAAGCGCGATAAATGCATACCATTGCACCATGGAGGGGCGTGTTTCCCGGAGTCCCGATCAACGCGAACGCGTTCAACCTTAAGTTGGGGCGAATGCAAATGCCAC
This sequence comes from uncultured beta proteobacterium, assembly GCA_963829375.1. Taxonomy (GTDB): domain Bacteria; phylum Pseudomonadota; class Gammaproteobacteria; order Burkholderiales; family Casimicrobiaceae; genus PALSA-1003. The sequence goes on from CAWHIS010000024.1 coordinate 59,933, forward strand.
AAGGCGAGAAAATGCGCGCCAGGCGCAGACCGGATGTGCGGGCTGGGAAGCCGGACTACTCCATCGCGCGCGCGATTCTCTCCGGCGTAAGCGGCAGATGCCTTGCGCGGACGCCGATCGCATTGAACAGAGCGTTGGCAATCGCCGCGGCAGTCGGACCCGCGGCACACTCGCCAACGCCCAGCCCGGGTTCTCCGGGGCGGTTCACGATCACCACCTCGACTTCGGGCGTTTCATCGAAGCGCAGGATCGGATAGCTCTCCCAGGAGCGCGCCAGCACCCGGTCGCGATCCCACAGCACCTGCTCCTTGAGCGTCCAACTGATCGCTTGAATCATTCCGCCTTCGATCTGGTTGGTGAGACCGTCGGGATTGACCACCTGGCCGGCGTCGATCGCGGCAACGACGCGTTTCACGCGCAAGGCCTCGCCGACTTCGACCGCGGCGATCACCGCGCAATAGGCACTGCGATTCTTGTAGCGAGCGAAGCCCATGCCTCGCCCCCGCGCACCATCGCCTTTTTCCGCCGTCGTCCAGCGGGCCGTCCTTGCGACGGTCTCGATCACCTCTCGCGCCCGTGCATCCGTGAGATGACGCAGCCTGAATTCGATCGGATCCATGTTGACCGCAGCGGCAAGCTCATCCATGAAGGATTCGATCGCGAAGACGTTGCCGAATGCCCCGAGCGTACGCAGCGCGGAAACGCGTAGCGGCATCGCGGGAATGAAGTTGTAGCTGATCTCCTGCGCTGCGAAATCGTAGAGCGGGATCGCATTCCTGTCAGCGCCCCCGTTCGGCTGCGGCACGTCTTTCGCGGGTGGTACCGGGACTGGCGGGTCCATGTGCCAGGCGGCGAGAAGATTTATCCCTTCGCCCCATCCGGGCCGCTTGATGTGCGTATGGCTCCAGATTTCATGCTGCCAATCGACGATCCGATCCTCCGCATCGAGTGCCGCGGCGACTCGTACGACCATCGCCGACCCATAAGGCGACCAGGCGAGCTCATCCTCACGCGTCCACTGGACAAGCACCGGACGTTCACAGGCGCGCGCAAGCAACGCGGCATCGAGCGCGACGTCGTCGGCGCCATTGTGCCCGTAACAACCGGCGCCATCTGCGTGGATCACGTCGACGTCACCGGCGGCCATACCCAGGACCTGTGCGATCTGACCGCGGAGGAAATGGCTGCCTTGCGTGTGCGACCAAATCGTAAGTCTGCCGCAATCGTAGCGCGCCAAGGCGCAGGACAGCCCGATCGAGGCATGCGCAATGTAGGGCTTCGAATAACTCGCCTCCATCCGCCGCTGCGAACCTGCGACGGATGCTTCGCCCTGCCGATGGACGAACGAGCGCACGCTCGGCATCGCCGGCAAAACATCGCGCACCTCAGTCACTGCCGGAAGCAGCGGCTCCTCCACCCACGAGGCAGCGCGGCGCGCTGCCTGGAGCGCGTTGACCGCCTGCTCCTCGCGCTCCGCGCACAGGCCGATGAAGTTTCGGCTCACCATGACGGCGACGACCCCGGGCATCGCGCGGATCGCGCCCGCATCGAACGCCGCCAGCCGCGCCGAATACGACGGTGGCCGCAGCACGCGGCCGAACACCATGCCCGGAAGCTCGAGATCGTGGACATACGCGGCGCCGGTGATCTTGGCGCGAAGGTCACGTCGCGGCGCGCTCCTGCCGACAAGCCGCTGTTGTGCCGGCATCTTCGGCTTGCCAGCGCCGGTAACATCGCGGTCGAGACTGACGTGAGGCGCGAGATCCCAGTAGCTCGTCCGCAAGTCGGTTCCGGTCACTTCGATTGTTCCGTCGCGGACGCGCAACTCTGTGACGTTGACCTCGAGCTCGCGTGCAGCGGCCTCGAGAAACAACGCTCTCACCTCGGCGCAGGCGAGTCGCATCGCCATGCCGCCGATCTCGATCGACTGGCTGCCGGCGGTGTACCACTCGTCCGGCGATTGCGTCGTATCTCCGGCCACCAGCGTAAGACGCTCCAAGCCGACGTCGAGCTCGTCGGCCGCGATCTGCGCGATTGCCGTTTCGATGCCCTGCCCAAGCTCGACCTTGCCGCTGAAAACCGTCACCGTCTGATCGGCGTTGAAGCGCACCCAGCGATCGAGCCGCGGAGTGGTCTTGAGACTCTGCGGCAGCGCCGCCGGTTTCATGGCTTGGCCTGTTTCTGCATCGCGTTCGCGGCCGCACGGATCGCGCGCAGAATCCGGGCGTGCGTACCGCAGCGGCAGAGATTTCGATCCAGGGCGGACACGATCTGCGCATCGGTTGGGTTTGGCTCGCGCGCGAGCAGGGCGGCAGCCGCCACAATGATGCCGTCGATGCAGTACCCGCACTGGATGGCCTGCTCGTCGATAAACGCCTGCTGCAGCGGATGCAGCCCTGTCTCGCCACCGATGCCTTCGATGGTGGTGATCTCGTGACCCGGACTCGACCAGAGCGGCGTGTCGCACGACTGCACGGGATTGCCGTCGAACAGCACGGTGCACGCACCGCATTGTGCCTCGCCACAACCAAATCGCGTCCCCTTCAACTTGAGGTCGTTGCGAAGAATGTACAGCAGCGGCGTGTTCGGTTCGGCCCGAACTTCGCAGTCGCGGCCATTGACTCGAAGCTTGAACGTTTCAGCCATCGACCTGACGGACCAGGCGGTCGCCAGCCGGCGGGACGACGGATCCCGATGTAAACGATTCGATCATCGACACCAGTGCCTCCGGTTGCTCGAGCATCGGGCAGTGCCCCGAAGCCTCGATCTCGCGGTAGAGCGCACCCGGAATGGCGTTCGCGACTTCCAGGGCGAGCGCCGGCGGCGTGGTCAGGTCGAGGGCACCGCACATGACCAGCGTCGGGTTGCGAATGCCCGGCAATCGTGCCCGCAGATCGAGCGCTGCCAGCGCCAGGCAGGCGCGCGCGAAGCATCGTGCGTCGACTGCCGCAAGCGCAGCCTTCCGTTCCGCGACGACTTGCAGGTTGGCCGCCTGGAACGCAGGCGGAAACATGCGTCCGATCGCGGTATCGAGAATTGCGCCGATTCCGCTCGCAAGAACCTTTTCCGCCATGCCTCGGAAGGGCGCCTTGGCCGGCTCCGGAAAAGCTGCCACCGTATCCGCGACGAGCAGACGGCCGATGCGAGCGCCGTGCCGCAGCGCCAGCTCCAGCGCCACGAAGGCGCCGAATCCATTGCCGAATACGTCGACGGTCGGCGGCAGCGAGATCGCGTCCATTACGCGGGCGACGTGATCTGCATGCTCGCCCACCGAATTCAGTGCGACTGGATCCGATGCGCCAAAGCCGGGAAGGTTGAGACAAGTTACGCGGTTCGTCCTCGCAAGGCGCGGCAACATGCGCTCGAACACCGTCATCTCGGTGAGCAGCGAGTGCAGGAGCAATAAATCCGGACCGTTGCCGACCTGCCGGTATTCGACCGTCGCGCCGTCTACGCCGATCGTCGCCAAGTTCTTCGTGTCCAAGAAATAATGATGTGCAAACCGATCGGGCTATTCGAGGTTCTTGGACGGCGGATAGTCGCGCGAATAGGTTGGGCTCGCGATGAACTGCTTGGGATCGTATTTCCAGAATTGGCTGACATCGGGAACGGTCTCGATGATCGTGTTGACGAGCGCCCCGTCCTTGCGCTCCACCTTGCGAACGTAAATGGTGAGGATCGGCTTGCCGTATTCATCCAGGCGGATCGGCCCCATGGGTCCACGGGTGAGACGAACGTTGTGCAGCGCGCGGACGAACGCAGCGCTGTCTTCGAATTTACCATTGACCTGTTTGAGGGCCTCCTCGAGGAACAATCCCGCCGTATACGTACCGGCCGTGTAGAACCCTGGCACGACCTTGTATTCGTCGAGTACGGCCTGCACGAAGCGTTTGTTATCCGGAGTGTCGATCGTGGACGTGTACCAGCTTGCCGTCACCACGCCAAGCGCCTCGTCGCCCATATTCTTCAGCACGCCTTCGTCGACGCATGTCGGATTGCCCAGGACCGCCATCTTGGGCTTCAGGCCGTATTCGCTGAACTGCCGCAGGAAGCGCAAACCGTTGGCGCCGGCAAAACCTGCATAGACGGCGTCCACGTTCTGCTTGATCTCTCCCAAATAGGATCCGTAGTCGACCGCATTGAGCGGTGACCACAGCTTCTGCACCACCTTACCTCCGTTGTCCTCGAATGCGTGCTGGAACCCGGCTTCACCTTCGTGGCCATAAGTGAAATCGTCGGCGATCGTCGTGACACGCTTGTAGCCAAGCTTTTTCGCGGCGTATTCACCGAGGACGTGCATCGGTTGCGCAGCGGTGCCGACGGCATGCAGCACGTAGTCGCTGCGTTTCTGTTGTGCCAGGTCGTTCTGAGCAGCGGAAGTCGGCGTGATCAGTGGCACCCGCGCGTCCTTGATGTAATCGTCGATTGCCAGAGCTTCAAATGTCGCCAGCGGACCGATGATCACGTGCACCTTGCTGCGCTCGACCAACTCCTGCGTCTTGGTCTTCGCTCCCACCGGGTTGCCGCCGGTGTCGGCGATGATGAGCTCGACCTTTCTTCCGGCAAGCATGTAATTGCGCTCCTTGAGGAAGACCTGGATGCCCTCTTCCATCTGGCGCCCTCCGGCAGCAAGGGGTCCGGTACGCACGGTGAGAAAGCCGACCCGTATCGGTTCCGTTTGCGCCTGTGCGAACTCCGACAACGCGCTCGCTGCCAGCGCACTCAGCAACACCGTTGCAATGCGGAACCAGTTGCGCAACATCGGTCCTCCTTCGTTGTACGGATGAGAGCACAAGGGACATTCGGTCGCCAATGCAGCGCACAGCTGTCGCTGCCGGTGGCATTTTCGCACGCGCCCGATTTGACTCAATGTTGGAGGTTCATCCTGCCAGCGTCAACTGGAAGCCACGCACCTCGCGGGTCCGACGTGCTGCTAGAATGGTCCGCAGCCTTCGCCAATCTGGTGGGCAGCGGCTCGAGTTTAGTCTGTTGTCGGACCAAGCCGCACCGCTCGCCGTACCGTTGACTGACATCCATTGGACCGGCGTTTCAAATGACAAGACTCACTCTCGAATTAGCTCTTCGCGTGATCGATGGCGCCCTTGACAGGGCCGCCGAACTTGGCTGCCCGCCTTTGACGGTGGTCGTGCTCGATGCAGGAGGCCATGACATCGCCCTGAAGCGCCAGGATGGCTCGGGGATTCTCCGCGCCGACATTGCGCGCGGGAAAGCGTGGGGGGCATTGGGCATGGGATTTTCCAGCCGCGAACTCGGGGAGAGGGCGCAGAAGTTCCCCGCCTTCTTCGGCGCACTGACCTCGGCGAGCCAGGGCCGATTGGTGCCTGCCGCGGGCGGGGTGCTCATCTACGATGAAGGACGCAATATCGTGGGCGCCGTTGGCATCAGCGGCGACACATCGGATCGCGACGAGGATTGCGCTCTGAGCGGCATCAAGACCACGGGCTTGCAGGCGTAAGCTCACGCCAGCTCGTCGTTGCCGCTCACGGCGACTGCAAGCCAATAACCCGGATGGGCCGACGAGGTTCGCTGTGCCGCAACCGGCAGAAGTACTCGTTATCTGAGGGTGTAGGGCAAAGTCTAGCCGCCGACAGGCGCAGTACCGGTCGCGTACGCGTCGAGTTCGATGTCGACCATCATCTCGGTTGCCAAGGCTTCGAGCTCGCGCTTTAGGTCATCGTTGCCCAGCGCCTCCGGTACGGCGAGGAGCGCTTTGACTCTGAAGAGGTGACCGGCGGACATCGCAGCGCTCACAACCTCGGTATGAAGCTCCTCGATGCTGACTCCACGCCTGGCAAGGCGCCCCGAAAGGTCGCGCACAATTCCTGGACGATCGTTCCCCACGAGTTCAAGCCTGACGGACCGTTGCGCCGCCGGTACAACGCTCGAATCGCCCATCGCGATGACGACGTGCAACCCGGAGGAAACGAGGCCACGGAGCGCGCTGGCGATCGATTCCGCGTTCTGGTCAGGAACTTCCAGATGTACGATGCCGGCGAACTGGCCGGCGAGGCTCGCCATGCGGCTGCCGACCCAGTTGGCGCCGAAGCTTTGGGCGACATCGGACAGCACATTGACGATGCCTGGACGATCGCTACCGATCACGGTCAACACGAGCGACTTTGCCATGGCTTCAGGCCCTAGTCAGTGTCGCGGCGAATGGTGGCAATCGCCGGCGGTGCACGAAAATGCCCAGAACGGCGGCCCCACTTCTCCAGCTTGCCGGACGCGCCGAGTTCGCTTGGGCCCTGCATGGGGATGTAAATCTTGTCGTTGATATGCGCGAACGCCCGGTTGACCGGATCCGGCCACTCGGCGGCGGGCCGGCGGAGTATGTGCTTCTCGTAATGTGCCGGCATCAAGAGTTCCATATAGCGGGGGTTCTTGTAATCCTTCTTCGCTTCGAGTGCCTTCAGCTCTGCGAGCACTTGCTGATCCATCGTCGGCATCAATACTTTGTTCGCACACTCGACATAGGCCGGAAGCGACTGTCACCGGGGTGACGGTCGAGAAATGTGTCCCTAATCGAGACGTGGCGGGAGTGTACCGTAGACAACCGGGAATGCGCGTATATCCTGCGCAAATGCTCGATGGCAAGGCTTAGCGTCCCCACGTCCGGCCAGCTGACACGTTGGACTCGATCTGACGGCCAGCGGCAAGATGCCGGCGAAATTCGACGCAACAAAGCCGCCATTCAAGGCGGCGAGAAAGCAGAGTGGCCTCGATTAGTGCGCGCGTTGGCGATCGTTGACCAGTGCTTGACATGCAAGTGATTGCTTGCCTATCATTCAGGCAAGTAATTACTTGCATATAGCCCATGGCCGAGCGCCCGACGACACCGACCTGCTGTTCAAGGCCCTGGCCGATCCCAGCCGGCGCAAGCTGCTGGACCTGCTGCACGCGCACGACGGCCGCACCCTCAACGACTTGTGCGAGCACCTGGACATGACGCGGCAGGGCGTGACGCAGCACCTGGGCGTGCTGGAGGCGGCGAACCTGGTCGCCACCATGTGGCGCGGCCGCGAGAAGCTGCACTTCCTCAATCCGGTGCCGCTGCAGGAGATCTACGAGCGCTGGATTGCCAAGTTCGAAAAGCCGCGCCTCAAGGCGCTGGCGCGACCTGAAACGACGACTGGAGAAAACCAATGGCTAGATCGACCTTTGTCTACGTGACCTACATCCGCACCACGCCGGAGAAGCTGTGGTCAGCACTGACCGACGCGGAGTTCATGAAGCAGTACTGGTTCGGCATGCACTGCGAAAGCCAGTGGACGGCGGGATCCTCGTGGAAGCTGGTGTCCGGCGACGGTCAGATCTTCGACGCCGGCGAGATCGTCGAGGCCGAGCCGCCACGGCGCCTGGTGATCCGCTGGCAGCACCAGAACAAGCCCGAGCTCAAGGCCGAAGGCGAGTCGCTCTGCACGATGGAACTGGAACCCAGTGGAACGGCGGTCAAGCTCTCCATCACCCACACCATCGAGCGCGAACCCTCGAAATTCATCGCGGCGGTGTCCGGCGGCTGGCCGAAGATCATCTCCAACCTGAAGTCCCTGCTGGAGACCGGCTCCATCGTTCTGCAGGACCCCTATCCCATTGAGAGCGCCCACTCTGGAAAGGAGTAACCATGGCAAAATTTTTGGAAACCATTCGTCCGTTCTAGTTCCGCGGCAAGATCGAGACAGCATTCGCAAATTCTATTGTGATTTCCTCGGTGGAAAAATCATGAAAGCGGATCCCGAAAGGGACTTCATTCGCGGATTTCGGTGTCAGGAAACTTGAGGTGCCGGACCCTCACCTTTACTTCCAGGCACCGGGAAGTCAATGCCTCCGGTTAGTCGGAATCGACGAGGACCTCTCCTTTTATGAGGGGGCCGGAGAAAGCCCGAACGTGGCAAAGGTAAAAGAGGCACTCAGAAGAATGTCTCCCTGAATCTCCGCCGATGTATCGGGTCCATCACTTCATCACAAATCGATGACGACGTCTTCCCGAGGCTGAGAACAGCAGATTAGCAAGTCGCCTGCGGCAGGTGCGTCGAGTGGGTCGGGTCGATAACTCACCGCGCCGGAAACGAGCCCGCTTTCGCAGTTGTGGCAGACGCCTGTCCGGCACGACCACCGTACGGGGACGTCGCAGGCCTCCGCCAGCTCGAGCAGACTCTGGTATTTTTCATCCCATCGGACGGTGAGGCCGGTACGCGCGAACGAAACTTGGGGCCCTTGCCCCGCGGGTCCCGCTGGCGCGTGAGCCGGGCGCACAGGCGCATCGGATACGCCTGGAGTCATGGACTCACCGGGACCAAAAATTTCCATGTGCACGCGGTCGCCAGCGACGCCCCAGGCGCCAAGGCCAGCACTCAGGTCCCGGAGGAATCCAGATGGACCACACAGGTAGAAGTCTGCGTCACGAGGTACACCAAGTTCGTCGAGCACGGGCATGCCGAGGTGTCCAGTGGCATCAAAATCTAGACCCAAACGATCCCCGGGGCGCGGCCTGCTGTACAAAATTCGACTGCGAGCGTGAGGGAGCGCCTGCACAAGCCCGTGTGACTCCTGCGCAAATGGGTGATCGTCTAGGTTACGGGCCCCATACAGCCACCAAACTTGGCGTGGCGAAGCTCCCGCCGCCAGCGCGTGGAGCATCGCGAGAACTGGGGTCGCCCCGACACCGGCGCTAAGCAAAACAATGGGCCGATCACCCGCTCGAAGAGTGAAGACGCCCCTTGGTGCGCTTAGGTCCAATACGTCGCCTTCCCGCACATGACTATGCACGTAGGTACTGGCCACGCCGTTCAGCTCTTGCTTAATACTCACGCGGTAGTGGTCTGCACTTGGCATGTCAGAGAGCGAGTAACTGCGCAACAGCGGTGGCCCATCCGGTTTAGGCCGCAGGCGCAGGACGACGAACTGGCCAGGCTGGGCAGCGACAAGAGGACGTCCATCCGCGGGCACGAGTACCAGTGAGAGCACGCCGCTACACTCTTGATTGATCCGAGATACCCTGAGCGAGCGGAAGCCCGGCCATGCGGGAGGCGACCCGAGCTCGGGCCCGAGCCCCGGATTCCCTGTCGCTGGACCGCCACTTGACTCTTGCCGGAGGAACGCTTGAAAAGACGTTCGCCAACCATCGCTCAGCGCCGGAATATGCAGCGCGCGCTCCAGTCGTTGACGCGAGTGGCCGGGCAGGTATAGCAACGCATTGATCTCGGCCACAGTCATGCGCTCTGGACCGTCAGCAACCTTGACGATCTCGTCGCCCGCCTCGACCTCGCCTTCCTGCAACACTCGAAAGTAAAATCCCGGCTTGCCGCTTGAGGTAAGCAGAGCTGCCATCTGGGGCTCGTTCATCCTGATACCCACGCGGTAACAGGTGACGCGCGGCTGAGTTACCTCGAATAACGCTTCGCCGATCCGGTACCGGTCGCCAACGCACACCTCGTCGTCAGATAAACCGTCAACCGTGAAGTTCTCCCCGAACTGTCCGTAAGTGAAATCGGTGCGGCCGAGTCGATCCTGCCAATACCGATACGACTCGATCTGGTAGACAAAGACCGCCCGGTGCTCGCCTCCGTGACCCTCGAGGTCGCCTTGCCCGTCGCCGTCGATGTCGAGGCGCCGGACCATGCGCCGGCCCTGAACTGGATCCTTCCAGATCGCCGTATGAACCGTCCTCCCGCGCCATGCGATGTCGCGTGGAAGACCAACGTTAACGGACAATAGTCTCGCCATCAGTGCTCCTCTCACGTATCGTCAATCGCTCTAAGCCCTTTTCTTTTTTTCGCGACCACGTTCGCGCTCATCGGTCTTCGAGCTCGCGCTCCATAGCGGAGGTTGGCTACCGTCCATGAATAGGTCTGTCAACGGCATAGATCGGGCGTTATGAAAGAGCGGGGAATCGCAGCGATAGTCGCACAAGCAAGAAGGCGGGCAAGCAACATTGCATTGAAGGAAAGGTGTGATTCGCGGGCGGTATTGCGTCGCTGCAAAAAAACTCCCTGACGTCGTTCTCAGAATCATGCCCGACCCTGCGAGGTCGTTGCCTGCCCTCGTGGAACGTTACTCTGATCCCGCCTCCGACGCGCCCGGCGGCCGTTCGCGCAGGTAGATCACCCAGTAGACCAGCGCCACCAGGACGCTCCCGCCGACGATGTTGCCGGCGATCACCGGCCCAAGGTTGCCCAGCATGCCGGCCAGAGTGATCGCGTCGCCGCCGGGCGGCAGCGCCAGGCCGTGCCACTTCAGCAACATCGCCAGCGGGAAGAAGTACATGTTGGCGATCGAATGCTCGAAGCCCGCGGCGACGAAGGCGGAGATCGGGAACAGGATGGCGACGAACTTGTCGATGACGCTGCGTCCGGCAAACGCCATCCACACCGCCATGCAGACCAGGATGTTGCAGAGCACCCCGAGGAAGAACGCGCGCCACGCTGGGAGCGCGGCCTTGGCGGCGGCGATCTTGAGGTAGGTCACGCCTACGGCGCCGCCATTCATCTCCCAGTGGCCCGAGAGAAAGACCAACAGCGCCAGCCCGGCTGCGCCAGCGAAATTGGCGGCGCACACGACGACCCAGTTGCGCACGACCTCACGCCAGCTCACACAGCCATAGGCCCAGGCCATAGCGAGGAGGTTGTTGCCAGTGAACAGTTCCGCGCCCGCCACCACTACAAGGAGCAGTCCCAGCGAGAAGACCGCGCCGCCGGTCAGCCGAGCAGCTGCGAAGCTGAGCGACGCGTCGCTCAGCACCAGGGTGAAGTAGAGCGAGCCCAGGCCAATGAAGGCGCCCGCCAGCATGCCGAGCATCCACATGGTAAGCAGCGGCATGCGCGCTTTGACGACGCAGAAGTCGTTGACGCGCCCCGCGATCTCTTTGGGCGAGAACGCGTCGAAGCCGAATATTTCCATCGATCACTCCCCGCCGCAGCCTCTTGGATTCCGAAAGCGTGCAGCACCGTAAAAGTACACCGGGATGCTCAGGATATCCTGAATCACGGTTGCTACGCGGTCGCTGCCGTAGGTCCGGTCCGTGTTCAGGCGCGCGAGCAGCCAGGGTTACCCGACCCCGATCGTGGCTGCGACGCCGCTTCTTCCGCTCAGAGCACCTGATTCCCGGGAACCGGAGTCAATCTTAGCCAATCGCGAATTGTCCCAGTGCCGGGCCAAAAGCGGACCCACCCAGTTAAAGAAAGTCGGTAAGGCTGTCCAAGAAATACGGTTTGCGGATGGCACAAGCTGTTTCAGATGATCGAGTCTCGTGGTTGTCGCTGCAACGTCGGTCGAAAGCGCAATGCCCGTCACATTTCTACCAGGGCGCGCATAGGAATCGATCAGGCCTCGCTCCAAAGACCACGCAGTCTCCACGAATAGTATTGGCACGGTCTGTGTCCGAAATGTCCGTCATCGGGAACGCACGTCCATCTCAGGGCGACCACACCGAGTCGTAGCTCTTCGCCCCCAAGGCGTCGCCCGCCGGCTGGCCGGGACGAACGGCCGTTGCAATGATAAATTGGCGTGGTCCGTTGGACGGAATCGGTCCGCCAGCCGACCGTACCGCGAGCCCGTGTTTCTTGCGATTGCTGATCGACAGCGAAGGCGCCCATGGTCCGTAGCGAGAAAGAAAAAATGTTAGCAGGTGAGCCCTATCGACATCACACGCCGGAGATCCAGTCGGATCAGATGGCGACAAATGCTTGGCTTGTTCGGTATAACGCATCGCTCGGATTGTCGAGCGATGCGCGGCACGCGTTGCTTGCCGAGCGGCTCGGCGAGGTCGGCAAAGGGGCCATCGTCCGCCCGCCGTTCCACTGCGACTATGGTTTCAACATCCGCTTGGGATCCGGTGTCTTCATCAATTTCAACTGCGTGATTCTCGATGTGGTCGAGGTCAGCATCGGGGAAGGGACGCAAATCGGCCCAGCGGTCCAAATCTACACGGCCGATCATCCACGCGATCCGGCGCAACGGCGCGAGGGTCTTGAATTCGGACAACCCGTTCGGATTGGCCGGCATGTCTGGATCGGTGGTGGCGCCATCATCCTTCCCGGCGTAGCCATCGGCGACGAATCGATCATTGGCGCGGGCAGCGTGGTGACACGCGACGTCCCCCCGAATACCACCGTCGTCGGCAATCCAGCGCGGATCGTAAGGGACTGACGCTACGGAATTCGAATAGTCCCGAGGCCAGGCGCGCCGCTGGCGCCCCGCGTCCGCTCGAGGACAGCCAAACGGGTGCTCGCTACTCCAACCGTAACAGTCTCGCCGCTGTCTTTCCGACGATCAGGTCGCGCTCCGCGGCGGTCAGGGCATCGAGGCGCTCGACATCACCCAGTGGATCCGTGAGCCCCATGTCGAAGCAGTAGTCGCTTCCCAACACCACGCGATCGGCGCCGACAAGACGTATAAGGTTGGAGTTGATATCGGCGTTGTGCCCGATCGTGTCGTACGTGAATCGTCGGAGGTATGCGCTCGGCAGTTGTTTCATGTGCTTCAGTTCGGGGCGCACCTTGGTCCCGTGATCAAGGCGACCGATCAGCCACGGGAAAGTCCCGCCCGCGTGCGGCAGGTTGATCTCCAGCTTCGGAAACGCGTCTAGTACGCCGCCGAAGATCAGCGATGCGGCCGCGACGCCGGTATCGTATGGATTGCCGAGCAGGTTCTTGAGGTAATAGCGCGTCGTCCGCTCGCGGCCGATGGTGTCGATCGGGTGCAGAAAAATCGGCCAGCCCAGTTCTTCTGCCTTCGCATATACGGGCCAGAACCGCCGATCATCCAGGTCGACGTTGTTGACATGGGTAGCGAGGTACATGCCGCGCATCCCGGGCAGCCCGGCGGCGCGTTCGATTTCCTTGAGCGCAAGCTCGGGCGCCTGCATGGGCAGCATGGCGAGACCCACCAGTCGTTCCGGATATTTGGCATGGGCCGCTGCCGCGGCGTCGTTGTACGCCTGCGCGAGCGCGAGGCCGAATCCCGGTGAAGCCCAATACACCATCGGCGCGGTAAGCGACATCGCCTGGACGTCGACTCGCTGCCGGTCCATGCCATCAAGACGGAGGCCTAGATCGACGAACTGCTCGTCGAAGGCGTTGACGATGCGTTCGGTTCGGATCGTGTACCCGCGCGCTGTGCGCTCGAGCTTCGCGCCTTCGGCGGGACCGTCCCGTTCAAACAGCTTGAGCCAGTCTGCGGGATACCAGTGAGCGTGCGTATCGATGGCGCGACAGCCGCACCTCGGCGATCGAACGTGATCGTGCCGTTCGGCGGTGCCCTCACTCATTGGCTTCTGCTCCATTGCGGTTGGATGCGTGCAATTGGCGCACGTGCGGCTCGGACGCGCTGCTCGGATGCACCACGCTTTGGATGGTACCGATCCGTCGCGTTACACACAATCAACCACCCTTGCTCGATGAACGCATGGTCAGATTGTGCAATATCGCGATACCGGATTCGTATGGCACTAATTGCCCGGCGGCATTGGTGCGCAGGAGGCAGCGGGGGTTATCATGGCAGAAAACTGCACAATTCGTAGAGCAAGCTTGTACGGCACGTCCTGGAGGAGAAATCAATGAATCGACTCGTGGTGGGTCGTCCCGTTCAGGCGTATGCCGCGTTGCGACTGGTGCGGCACTTCGGACTCACTGTCCTCGCCGCGCTGTTGCCCTTGATGGCCATAGCGCAATCGACCGAACCGTATCCGAATCGCCCCGTCAAGATGCTGATCCCGTACGCGCCCGGCGGCGCCACGGACATCATTGCTCGCCACCTCTCGCCCAAGCTGCAGGAAGTGTTGGGGCAACCGTTTGTCGTCGACAATCGCCCGGGCGCCTCCGGCAATATCGCTCTCGAGGCGGCCGCAAAGGCAACGCCCGACGGCTACACGCTGCTGGTCGGAAACGTGTCCACCAACGCGATCAACGAAAGCACGTTTGCGGACGTGATGCAAATCCGGCCGTCACGCGACCTCGTAGGTATTTCCAAGCTCGTCGAGATTCCGCATGTCGTCGTTGCGGCTCCGATGTTTCCGCCTAATTCCATCGCCGAGATGATCGAGTGGGCCAAGCGCAATCCGCGGAAGCTCAACTACGCTTCTGCCGGACTCGGCACGTATCCTCAACTCGACATGCTGAAGCTTCTCAAGACCGCAGGCATCGAGGCAACGCACATTCCATACAAGGGTGGCGCGGCGCAGATGCTGCCGGCGCTGATGACCGGCGAGGTCCAGGTCGCATTCATCAATCTCGCGTCGACGATCGAGCAGGTCAAGGCGGGGCGGCTGAAAGTGCTGGCCACGACGATGCCCACGCGGCTCGCCGAATTGCCCAACGTTCCGACAATGACCGAGCAGGGCTTTCCCGGCATCGGCACCAACGCTTGGCAAGGGTTGTTCGCGCCGGTCGCGACACCGAAGCCGATCGTCGACAAGCTGTACGCCGCGGTCGCCGAGGTGCTGTCGCGACCGGAAATGAAGGAGATGCTTGCGCGGCAACTGATGACGGTTGCGGTATCTCCCTCGCCGCAGGAATTCACCGACCAGGTTCGTGCCGAGACCCAGAGTTGGGCGGAATTCGTCCGCGACAACAAGGTCAAGATCGAGTAACGCGGTTGGCCAAGGCGCGCCAGCGCGGATCGCAGCCGCGCCACGATCTGGTGATCGAGAAGGATCTCGAGATCCCCATGCGCGACGGCGCGCGGCTCAGGGCCGACGCGTTTCGTCCCAAAGGCGGCGGCCGCTTCCCGGTCATCATCAACCTGGGTTCGTACCAGAAAGACAAGCTGTGGGTGCCTCCGGCAGACCTCGAGGAAGCGCCGAATCCGCACATGAACTGGGAGACGGTGAATCCGCTGTGGTGGGTGCCCCGCGGCTATGTGGCTCTACGCGTGGACAGTCGCGGCAGCGGCAGGTCGCCGGGGCGCACCGATCCCTGGTCGCCGATCGAAGCGCGCGACTTCTACGACGCCATCGAATGGGCCGGCAAACAGGCTTGGAGCAGCGGGCGCGTCGGCACCAGCGGCGTGTCGTACTTCGCGATGACGCAGTGGCTGGTCGCGGGTCTCAGGCCGCCGTCGCTCAAGGCGATGATCCCTTGGGAGGGCGCGGCCGACATGTACCGCGACTTCGGTTATCACGGCGGCATCTTTTCGTTCACCTTCGTCGTCAACTGGTACAGCAACCACATGGCGCACCATCTCCTCGGCAAGCCGCAGACGACGTCACCCGACGCGTTCTCGACGCCGTGGGTATGGGAATACATGCGCTACAACCTCGACGGCGAGTGGTACCGCGGTCGCCAGGCGGCGTGGGCGAACATAGACTGCCCGTTCTACAGCGCAGGGAACTGGAGCGGCATGGGGTTGCATTTGCGGGGCAACACCGAAGCGTTCATGCGGGCCGCTTCGACGCACAAGAAGCTGCGCATCCACGCGGGCACGCACTATCACCCGTTCTACTCCGAGGAAGGGCGACTCGACCAGTTGCGATTCTTCGACCACTGGCTGAAAGGCGTCGATACCGGGCTCATGCGCGAGCCGCCGGTGAAGTTGCTGATCCGCAAGGGCGGCCATGGCAACTCGCAATGGCGTTTCGAAAACGAGTGGCCGCTCGAGCGCACGCAGTGGACCAAGTTCTTTCTGCGGCTATCGGCGCGCGGTGGGGACAAAACGCTCGATGGAACGTTGGTTGCCGAAGCACCGCGTAAAGCGAGCTCGGTTTCCTACTCCGCAAGCGGCATGACCAAGGCCGGCGTCGCCAGCGCGTCGTGGACGTCGACGGCGCTCGCCGGCAGCCTGCCGGCGATGGGCGTATCGTTCGCCACCGATCCGCTCGCGGAAGACACCGAAGTGACGGGGCCGGTCGTGCTGACGCTGTGGGTCGCGAGCAGCACCGAAGACATGGATATCTTCGCGACCATACGCAACATCGCGCCCGACGGCCAGGACGTGTTCGAGCTAGGCCAGCAGGGTCAGCCTGTTCCAGTAGCCAAAGGGTGGCTCCGCGCCTCGCACCGCAAGCTCGATCCTGGGCTCTCGCTGCCTTATCGGCCGTATCACACACATTCCGAGCGCGAGGTCCTCGAGCCCGGCAAGCCGGTGCGCGTCGATGTCGAAATCTGGCCGACCTGCATGGTGTTCAGGAAAGGACATCGCATCCGGCTCGATATCCAGCCGCGCGACGGCATCGGCAGCGCGCCGTACACGCATTACGCTGCCGACTACAACTCGGGAACGAATACGATATTCACCGGTGGTACACGCCCATCGCATTTATTGCTTCCCATCGTTCCGCGCCGTGCTTGACACGGGCGGGCGCCGTCGATAGGTTAGTCATCTGGTAGGGCCGAATTCATTCGGCGGCAGCGCTGGAAGAAGAGTGCGGTGCGAATGAATTCGCACCTACAAATCAGGAGCAACGCGATGGAAATAAAGCGCATCGACCACTATTCGATTCGTACGCTCGACGTCGAAGCATCGCGCAAGTTCTACACGGAGATAATCGGCCTCAAGGTGGGGCCGCGGCCGCCCTTCAATTTTCCGGGGCTGTGGCTCTACAGCGGCGAGCCGCCTGCCGATCTCGATCACGCGGAAGGCAATTACGGCATGGTGCATGTGATGGGTGTCGATCGTGACAATCCGCAGGCGCTCATCGACTACATGGGCGGTGCCGACCCCGATACGCAGCAGGGCAGCACGGGCGCCCTGGACCACGTCGCGCTGGCCGTCACCGGACGCGCCAGCATGATCGAGCGCTGCGATCGGAACAACGTGAGCTACTTCGAACGCACGGTGCCGGCAGTCGGACTGCATCAAGTCTTCATCAAGGATCCGAACGGCGTGACGATCGAGCTCAACTTCCCGGCGTCCGAGGCGCCGCAGGTGCGAACCGCCACCGCGACGGCCACGGCTTGAGCTGGCGTTGCCCGCCGCAGTCGTAGGCACCGCCGCGGCGCCCGTTCTCTCACCGGAAGAGGCGCTGACGCGTGCACGCGACCTGGTGCCGCGGTTCAAGGATCGCGCTCCCCACGCCGACAAGCTGCGCCGGTGCCCCGACGAGTCGATTCGCGAGCTCAACGAGTCCGGCCTGATGCGCGTGCTGCAGCCACGGCGCGTCGGCGGATCGGAGTTGCCATGGCCTGACGTGCTGATCGACATCGGCTCGGAGCTCGCGCGCGGCTGTGGGTCTACCGCCTGGAATTGGGCGAACTACGCGGTGCATCACTGGATGCTCGCGTTCTGGCCGGTTCAATGCCAGGACGAGATCTGGGATGCCGATCCCGCGGTGTTGATTGCCTCATCAATGGTGTTTCCAGCCGGTAAGGCGCGGCGCGTGGCCGGTGGGTATCGCTTGAGCGGGCGCTGGCCCTTTTCGAGCGGCGTCGATCCAGCCGCGTGGAACATGCTCGGTGGCGTCGTTCACGACGAAGGGGTGGCCGGCGAGTACCGGATGTTCCTCCTGCCGCGCGCGGACTACCGGATCATCGACAACTGGCACGTGATCGGCCTCCGCGGCACTGGCAGTAACGATGTCGAAGCGGTCGACGTGTTCGTGCCCGAACATCGCACACTCGGCGTGGACGCGACCCGGGGTGGAGGCAATCATCCCGGATCCGCAGTCAATCCTTCGCCGCTGTTCCGGATCCCGGTCTTCGCGACTTTTCCTTACATGCTGACCGGCATCGCACTCGGCATCGCGCAGGGCGCCTACGACAGCGTCGTCCAGGGCCTGCGCGGGCGCATCGCACGCTACTCCGGCAAGAGCCTCGCCGACATGACAGCGGTGCAGATCAAGATCGCAGAGGCGGCCGCATGCCTCGACACGGCGCGGCGCGTGATGCGCGATCACTGCCAGACGGCGCAGACACTGGCCGAGCGTGGCGCCGTGCCCGACCTGTTGCAAAAAGCGATCTGGCGCCGCGACGGTGCGTTCTCGGCGGAGCTGTGCGAGCGCGCTGTCGACATCCTGTTCAAGACTGGCGGGGGAGGCGCACTCTTCGACGACCACCCGCTGCAGCGCGCGTTTCGCGACGTGCACGCCGCGACTGCCCACATCTCGATGATGTGGGAACCCCAGGCGACGACCTTCGGCCGCGTCGCGCTCGGGTTGCCGTGCGACAACCCGACGTTGTAGGCGACGGTTGTAGGTCCGAATTCATTCGGACCATTGGTCAAACGACTGCCGCGCGCGAATGAATTCGCGCCTACATTCCCATGTACAGCTTGCGGATCAGCTCGTTGTCGGAGAGTTCGTCGCGCGATCCGCCTTCGTATTCGATCCTGCCGTGGACGATCACGTATCCACGGTCAGCGATGCGGATCGCCTGATGGAAATTCTGCTCCGCCATGAGCACCGTCAGACCATAGCGTTCCTTGAGCACGCGGATCTGGTTGATGATGTGCGTCACCAGGAGCGGCGAAAGTCCGACCGAGGGCTCGTCGATCAGCAGGATCTTGGGGGCGGTCATGAGCGCGCGCGCAAGCGTCAGCATCTGCTGTTCGCCGCCGCTCATGCTGCCAGCGAGCTGCGCTCGACGCTCGGCCAGGATCGGGAAGGTTTCGAAGCAGAACGCGAGATTCTGCTCGATCGCGGCGCGCGCCGCGGGTCGATACGCGCCGAGCAGCAGGTTCTCCTCGACGGTCAGGCGGGGAAACAGACGTCGCCCTTCTGGGACAAGCACGATGCCGAGATTGACGATGTCCTCGGGTGACTGGCCGACAAGATCGTAGTCGACACCGTCGATCACTGCGCTGATGTGCCCGGCGCTCGGCTGCACGATGCCCATGATGCACTTCATGAGCGTGCTCTTGCCGTTGCCGTTGGTGCCGAGCAGGGTGACCGTCTCGCCGTCGTTGACGCCGAGCGTGATGCCCTGGAGCACCTGCACCGCGCCATAGCCGGCGACCAATCCTTCGATGCGCAGGCTATTCGCCAAGATAGGCCTTCACGACTTCGTCGCGGCTGACGACCGCCTGTGGATCGCCGTCGGCGATCTTCCGACCCGCGACGAGCACCGCGACCCGCTCGGAGAATTTCATTACCGCCCGCATCACGTGCTCGATCATGATGACGGCAACGCCTTGCTGCTTGAGGCCCGACAGTAGTACGAGAATGTCGTCGACCTCCGACGCCGAAAGCCCCGCCATCGCCTCGTCGGAGATCAGCAGTTTGGGTTTCGCCGCGATCGCACGCGCAAGCTCGAGCTTTCTCATGTCCACCTGCGTGAGCCCCCGCGACATCGCCTGCGCCTTGTCCGCCATGCCCACTTGCTCGAGGATGTGCATCGCCTCGCTCGAGATTTGCCCTCTGCCCCGCGCCACACGCTGCCGGGCAGCATATTCCAAGGGTATGCACAGATTATCGAGCACCGACATGCTCACAAACGGCTTGGGGATCTGGAAGCTCCGCGCGAGTCCGAGGCGAGCACGGCGGTGAGCAGGTTCTTTCCCGATATCGCGTCCCTCGAAGCGAATGCTTCCGGACTCATTGCGCAGCGTCCCTGCGATGCAGTTCACCAGTGTGCTCTTGCCCGAACCGTTCGGGCCGATCAGACCGAGGCGTTCGCCGGGCTGGACGAGAAGATCGACGCCGTCGAGCGCGACGAAGCCGCCAAACTGCTTCGTCACGCCGGAGACTTCCAGTAGCGGCGTCTCTACCATCAGCGCTTCCTCCGCCGGCGCCATGCTTCGACCCAGCCCATGATGCCGTTCGGAGCGAGCGTCACAAACACCACCAGCAACACGCCCACGATGAGCAGGTTCCAGGCCGAGGAAATCGTCACCTGCACTACTTGCTGCACCGTGCCCAGCAAGATCGCGCCGATGACCGGGCCGACCCAGCTCATCATGCCGCCGATCAACGGCATCGCGATGCTGTTGACCGCGTACGAGAGGTTGAAGGCGGCACTGGGCTCGATATACGACAGATAGAACGGGAACGTCGAGCCCGCCATGCCCATGAGTGCGCCACTTACCGTGGCCGAAAAGATCTTCAGCCGCAGCGTTGGCACGCCTGCGCACTCCGCCGCAAGCTCGTCGTCGCGTATCGCCGCCAGGCCGCGCCCGATCTTCGACGTCTCGATCGCACGCGCGACGACCAGCGCGAACGCGGTCATCAGCACCATCGCCGAGTACAGAAGGTGCACATAGCGGCGGAAGCCGAACACCACTTCGCGCGGCTGCAGGATGTACGCGCCGCGCGCGCCTCCGACGTAGTCCCAGTTCACGACGAACGTGTACAGCACGACGGCGAGCGCAAGCGTGGCGATCGCGAAAAAAACACCACGGAGCCGCAGCGTGAGATAGCCGACGCCGAGTCCGAGCAGGCCTGCGACGAGCGTTCCAGCCACGATCACGACCGGGAGCGGGGGGTGGAACGCTTTATAGAGGAATACCGTCGTGTAGGCGCCGGTCGCGAAGAACGCGGCAGAGCCGAAGTTCACGTAACCGGTGTAGCCGCCGAGGATGTTCCACGCCGTCGCCAGGATGACGAACTGCAACACCGTATACGCGGCGGAGAAGTAGTAATCATTCGGGATGAGTTGGCTCGCGGCCGCGATCACTAGGGCAATCGCGAACGCGACGACGGCAAAGGTCCGGTTCGTCATCGCCCGAGGAGACCAGAAGGCCTGAACGCAAGCGTCGCCAGGAGCAGCCCGAACGATACCGCGGGCGCCCACGACGGGCCGAAGAACGTGGACGTGAACGACTCGGCGAGCCCCAGCACGAGCGCGCCGAGCAGCGTGCCCCAGATCGAGCCCATGCCACCCAGCACGCAGACTGCAAACACCAGCCCGATGTACTCGCGTCCGATCGCCGGTTGCACCGGCTGGATGACGATCAAAAACGCGCCCGCGACGCCCGCGGTAGCGATCGAGAGCGCGAACGCCAGCTCTTTCACCCGGAACGGATTGACGCCCATCAGCCGCAGCGCGAGTTGATCCTGCGCCACGGCCAGCACTGCGCGGCCGAAGAAGGTATGGGTCAGAAAAAGCTGCACGCCGACCACCATCGTCATCGAAACGAGAAACGGCACCACCAGCCGCATGGGAAAGTCAACGACGCCGAGCCTCCACGTCGTCTCCGAATACGCCGTCTGCACCATGCGGTAGTCGACACCGAAGATGAGCACCAGCGCGACTTCGGTGATGAAGAGTATGCCGAAGAAGAACGCGAGGCCACGCAGCGATTCCTGCCCGCGTCTCTCGAAGCACAGGTAGTAGATACGATAGATCAGAAGCCCGAGCAGAAAGAACAGTGGCGACAAGACGACCGCCACTACGATCGGGTCGAAACCCATCCGGTCATTGACGATGTAGGCGATGTACGAACCGAGGATGATGAACGCCGGGTGGGCGATGTTGACCACGTCGAGCATGCCGAACGAAATCGAGACGCCGACGCTTACGGCCGCGTAGAAACCGCCGAGCAACAGTCCGGCGATGATGGCATTGAGGACCAACGCCGTCGGGAAATCCATCGTGAAAAAACGGCGCTGCTGGATGAGTGGCAGCGCCGTTCGGGCTCTATTTCTTGTTGTCTTGGTACGGAGCCATCACCGGGCCCGTCATGTAGGTGCTCGGGGCAAGTATCGTGACGTGACCCGGTTTTTTCCACTGCTCCAGATCGTTGCCGCTGATACCGTGATACTGGACCGTCATCATGCGTGGGATAGCCCATTCGCCATTCTTGG
Source organism: uncultured beta proteobacterium (assembly GCA_963829375.1). Lineage (GTDB taxonomy): Bacteria > Pseudomonadota > Gammaproteobacteria > Burkholderiales > Casimicrobiaceae > PALSA-1003. The sequence goes on from CAWHIS010000024.1 coordinate 81,621, forward strand.
CGAAGCGGACCTTGCCGACGAAAGTATCGAACTCCGTCTTGTGCATGTAGTCGGCCAGCTTCGCCTGGTCGAGACCGCCGGTCGCCTTGATCGACTGCTCCAGGATCTGCATCATCGCGTACGCATACGGCGGCAGATAGTAGCCGAGTGGATCGACGCCTTCCTTGACGGCGCGCTCCTGGTACTTGGCGAGGAACTGCTCCAGAAACGGAAACTTTCCAGCGACCTCAGGGGCATACGCTTCGTAGTTGACGATGCCGTTCAGCAACGGTCCCAGCTGCGTCTTGAGCGCAGCGAACTGCGGGCCGACCATACCGCCGCCAAACATCCGGGTCTTCAGTCCGATTTCGTTCGCGGCCCGGACCAACCCGGCGGAGTCCGGCGGATAGGACGCGACGAAGACGAGGTCAGGATTGGTCGCCTGTATCGCGCGCACGATCGGCGAAAAATCGACCGTGTTGGGGGGGTACGTCTTGTCGTAGACGACCTTCAGCCCGGTCCGCTTGACCTGCTCGCGGGCTCCTTCGAGAGCGAGCGCCGGATACTCTGCGTCGGCGCCGACCAGCGCGATCGTTTGCGGTTTGGGCGCCAGGCCCATGCCGACATCGAAGAAGCCCTGTGTCCAGCCGATTGCCGGTTCGGGGCCCGCGGGCATGATCTGGAAGTACCGGTCGTAGTTGAACTTCGAGTTGACGTTCAGACCGAACAGCGTCATGAACGTCATGTTCCGCTGCATCACGATCGGCATCGCGGGCGCGATGACGTTCGTGCCGTAACCCGATACCAGCAGATCTACCTTGTCGACATCGAGCAGCTTGTTGTAAATGCTCGGTACCGTCGACGGGTTGGTCTGGTCGTCGTAGTAAACAAACTCGACCTTGCGCCCAAGAATCCCGCCCTTCGCATTGACGTCCTCGGCCCAGATCTGCATCGAGATCAACGCCGCCTTGCCGTTGCCCGCCAGCGGCCCCGTCAGGCTCATGCCGAAGCCGATCTTCAACGGCTGCTGCGCGCTCACCGCAGCTGCAAAAACGAGCGCAAGGGCGACGAGCCCTCGCGTAACCCACGTCGTCAGTCTTTTCATATTGTCTCCTCCTTGTACGGCATGAAGATGCTTACACGGCGCTTTTCGTGCTGTCAATCAACTTGCGTTGCTGGCGGCGGCACCTGAGTGCGAAACCAATCCGCGATCTGCTCGCCGGTCCAGTGCAGCACACCGGGCTGGGCGAGCACATAACGGTAGAGCTGCTCGAGGTATGCGATGCGGTGCGGCACGCCGGAGATATAGGGGTGAACGCTGATCGCCATGACCCGGCGCGCGACCGCGCTTTCCTCGTACAGGCGATCGAAATGATCTTTGCCACGATGCAACATTTCATCGGCGGAATGATGCTGCACCACCATCATAGCGATATCGTTGACCTCGACGGTGTAGGGCACAGAAAGCACCGTGCCGTGCGCGGTCGCAATGTAGACCGGCTGATCGTCCAGCACCCAATCCGCAACGTACTCGATGCCGGCCTCGGCGAGATGGTCGATGGTGTCGAAGGTTTCGGTCAGGCCAGGGCTCTCCCAGCCTCGTGGCGCTTTGCCTGAAACCGCGCGGATCGCGTCGATCGTGTCCTTGATCGAGGCGCGCTGATCCTCGACTCTGTGCATCGGGGACTGCAGCCACCCGTGGCCCATGAATTCCCAGCCGGCGTCGCGCGCCGCGTGGGCGATGCGCGGGTAGCTGCGGCACACGACACCGTTGATTGCAAGCGTCGGTGTCACGTCGAATTTCCGCATGCATTCGAATAACCGCCAGAAGCCTACGCGCATGCCGTACTCGTGCCACGCCCAGTTCGGCAGATCCGGGAGCAGCGCCTGTCCCATCGGCGGCGGGAGGACAGTGCGTGGCATGGGGCGCTCGATCCCCCAGTCCTCGACGTTGACGATTGTCCACAGCACCATGCGGGCGCCGTCAGGCAAAACGAGTGCCGGCCGGTCGACGATCGCCGAGTAAGGGACACGTTCGCGTGGGGTACGCGGGGAGCTCATCATTCGATTGCCTCAGTGCAGGTGCAGTTCGATGTCGTGCAGGACCGGGTCGTCCTGGCGAGCGACTTCATTTTCGATGAGCGCTCCGCAGCCCGGGCAGAAGAATTGACGAAATACGGGCCGGTCGTCGATATATCGCCGGTACGCACCAATGTTCGGGTTCGCCGCACTGACGTCCGATTCGCGCCGCACGCACTGATCCTTGTAGTTGCCGCGCGCCGGTCCGAGGTCGGCCGCGCATCGTGAGCAGCCTGTGCGCACACCGCTGTTCTCGCGGCGCAGGTCGAGGCTGTCGGTGAGGTGCGAGACGACCTCACCCTGGAGCCTTGCGACGTTGCCGTCATGCTTCCGGTTCGCCTCGCGCCGTCCGCTGCGCAGCAACCGCGTCGCCGCGGCGTCGACGAGGGCATCGGTGATCACGACGCCGTAGATTTCGCGCGCCGACGCGATCGAGACGGAACGGCTCTCTATCACGTCTTGCAATACCTGGTCCGGGTCCCGATCGAAGGGATCGCCGAAACCGCCCCCCGCTGACCATATAACGGCATACACGTCGCTGGCTTCCTGCTGAATGTTCTCTTGACGCAGCTGCAGCGTGACCGCTTCACCCTTAACGTCGGCGATGTCGGCGGGCATGTCGCGCGCTTTCAGGCGCTGCAGGATATCGGTCCCGCGCTTGAACTTGTAGACGTTGGTGGTCGCGGGGTAGCCACCCATCATTCCGAGCGATGTCGGGATGGCGTTGCCCGATGAGAGCGTGTCCTGCGTGATCACATCCGTATGGTGAGCGATGAAGCAGGACTCGGCCGAGAGCCCGCCGCGATGTCGCCCGGCACCGCCCGAGTCGATCACTTCCTTGCGATACAGGAAAAGCAGCGGAAATGTCTGTTCGGTGTGCTCGACGTTGGGCAGCTTGCAGATCGGCGTGCGCGACTGCCCGCCGGTCGAGATGCCGTCGCCGGTGGCGAACGCGCCGATCGCGCCCGCCGATCGGGTCGACCAGCAGGTAGCCGTAAGCGCTCGCCCCACTGATCGGTGCCGCGAAAAATTGTGGCCGGCCATTGGCTGGTGCCGCCGATGCACATGATGTCCTTGCGCATCGCCGGATCGCTGTGGATCATTTTCGAGAGCACGTTGTAGGCGGGATAGAGCGATATCTCCATCGCCTGGATCGGCGCCGTCGACACCGACGCCGGGAAATTGGCGCAGTTGAACGTGCCCGGCGTCGGGTCGAACTCGACGTGGCGCAGCGCGCCGCGCGATGCAGAAATACTGGTCCCAGCACAGCAACTGGTTCAGCGCCACCATGATCGAGCCGCGCCAGCCGGAGTAGGTGGCGTTCATGGCGCCGTCCTGCGGCGCCGTGCCTTCGTTCTCGAAGACGAGCTTCGTCGCCCGTCTTGCGCAGGGTCAGCATGACGCGGTGGGCGCGACGGTCACCCGGGCGGCAGCACTCGACGTAGGACCGCTCGCGCCACACGCCGTCAGGCAGGCGCTTCAGCTTCTTCAGGAACGCAGCCTCGGCGTTGTCGATGATGCGCTTCATCACGCCCTTGACGACCTCCGGACCGTAGCGCCCGATCAGTGAGAGCACGCGATCGCGTGCAGTGATGTTGCCGGCGAGCTGCGCGCGAAAGTCGAGCGCCACAGCCTCGGGCTTGCGCGAGGAACGCAGGTAGAGCTCCTCGATGTCGCGCCGGATTTCGTTGCTCTCGACGATTTTCACCGGCGGGATGCAGATGCCTCCTCGAACGCGATCTCCGCTGAACCGCAGAACGACGACGGCGTGATGCCGCCGATGTCGTACTGATGCAGGCAATTGGTGACCCAGCAGAAGAGCTCGCCCTTCCAGAATACCGGGCAGATCAGCATCACGTCCTGCTGGTGCGCGGCCCCAACCCATGGGTCGTTGGCGAGGAACATGTCGCCGTCGCGGATGCCTGGATTGTCGCTGCGATACTCGAGGATCCATTTCACCTGCGTGTCGGTGACGCCGGACATGTACTGCATGTAAGGCCCGAAGTAGACGAACTCGCCGTCCTCGGTGAGGATCGACGGGTTGAGGTCGAGCGCATACATCGCGACCGGCGAGCCCGAGAGGCGCTGGATGGTCGCGCCGTGCTCTTCGTTCACGTGCCAGAGGGCATGCCGGACGACCTCGTAGGTGATCGGGTCGATGTTCTTGACGCGCTTGCTCTGCAGTTTGAGCTTGGGCGAGATCGACAACTTCTTCGGCGGCACGTAGCCCATCTTCCTGCCGTCGAAGACCGTGCTGTTCATTTCGCTTACTTTGGGCATGGCGCCCTCCTTCTATCGTCATTCCCGCGCAAGCGGGAATCCATTGTGGGGTCGCGCAAAGTCAAAATGGATCCCCGCTTCGCGGGGACGACACAATCGTTCGCCATTCACCGATCCATTACTGGATCACGTCATCCGCCTGCCCCAGCACTGACCTCGGTATGGTCAAGCCGAGGGCCTTAGCGGTCTTGAGATTTATCACCAACTCGAACTTCGTGGGCTGCTCGACGGGCAGGTCGCCAGGTTTGGCGCCTTTGAGAATCTTGTCCACGTAGGCGGCGGCACGCCGAAACAGATCAGGACCGTTCGGTCCATAGGACATAAGGCCCCCGGCATCGACAAAGTCCCTCAAAGAGTACACCGTCGGCAGACGGTTCGTTGCAGTCAGGTCCACGAGGCGCCTGCGCTCATTGACGAACATGACGCTTGTCAACACGGTTAGAGCACCCACGCGCGCCCTGGTCATGTCCGAGAAGGCCCTGTCGATTTCGGTGGGATCTCGGGCCGCAACGAATTGCAGCCGCACCCCGAGCGCCTGCGCCGCGACATCTGCTCGCGTCAGCATGTCCTTTTCCGTGCGTTCGTCCTGGCCACCAGGTTGCCAGAGGACAGCGACCCGACTGATTCCTGGAACGGCCTGCGTGAGCTGTTCCAGACACTTGCCGACAAGCTCCGGGATCAGGGCGGACAACCCCGTGATATTGCCGCCCGGCCGCGCAAGGCTGGTGACGAGCCCGCTCCCGACTGCATCGGCAGCAACGAAGACAATGGGGAGGGTTCTGGTCGCTTGCTTGGCGGCCACGGCGGTGAGTGTGTTTCCGGCCACGATGACGTCAACTTTAAGCGCCACCAGTTCGGCCGCGAGCGCGGGGTACCGCTCGGGCTCCCCCTCCGCAGATCGGTATTCGATCACGATGTTGCGGCCCTCCACGTAACCGAGGTCACGCAGTCCTTGGATAAAGGCATCTAACCGGGCGCTAGCGGCCAGCCTGTCCAAAAATAACCAGCCTATTCGGGCGACGTTGGCCCCCTGCTGCGCCTCGACGACGAGCGGCACCGCGCCGAGTGCAAGCAGTGCGAGTACGGTGTCACGCCTGTCCATCTGTTCCCCGCTGGCCAGTGCAACTCAGAAATGAATCTCGAAATTACCGAACGCATCGACCTTGAGCGAACGGCGCGGGTGCACGACGACGGTGGTATCCGTGGTCTCGATCACCGCCGGACCGACGACATGGTTGCCCGGGACAAGGAGAGCACCGTCGTAGACCGGGCTCGACGCCGATTTCTTCAGGTCGGCCCAGTAGATGCTCCGTTTGCCGAGGCTGGCCTTGGCGGCGATTCTGGTGCTGAGTTTCCTGACCCGCGAGAGTTTGGCGCGCGGCGTTGCCGCAGTCGCGCGCAGGCGCATCGTCACGATCTCCAGCCGCGCTTCGCCATACGATGAACCGCGCCCATAGAGCTGCTCGTAGCGAGTGTAGAAACGACGGCGCAAGGCCTCTGCGAACGCGCTCTTCAAACGCTTTTCCGGCAACATGACCTCGACCTCGTTGATCTGGCCTCGGTGGCGCATGTCGAGCGAGAACTGGAAGCGCCGGCGCGCCGTTGCAATGCCGTCGCGGTCCATCTGCGCGTTCGCTCTCTTTTCCAGCGTGTCCAGCGTGCCGTTGACACGAGCGGCATCGAACGGGCTGGGCTGAATATCGACCTGCTCGTAGACGTGCAGGATGTCGGCGGAAGCAGCGCCGAACGCGCACCACGTGGAGGCGATCTGTTTTTGCGGGATGACGACCTTCCGTACGCCGAGCTCGTACGCGAACACGCCGGCGTGCGCAGGGCCTGCACCGCCGAACGCGAACAGCACGAAGTCCCTCGGATCGAGCCCCTTTTCGACAGTCATTTTGCGGATGATGTCCGCCATCTTGAACTCGGCGATCCTGGCGATGCCGCTCGCCGCTTCCATCAGCGAGAGCTTGAGCGGGTCGGCGATGCGCTGCACGGCGTCGATGGCCTTCTTGCGGTCGAGCTTGATGCGGCCACCCAAAAAATTGTCCGGATTGATCGTGCCGAGCACGACATCGGCGTCGGTCACCGTCGGCGCGGTACCTCCCTTGCCGTAGCACACCGGCCCTGGATCGGCGCCTGCGGACTCGGGGCCCACACTCAGCGTCCGGGAGTCTTTGTCGACGCGCGCCAGCGAGCCGCCGCCCGAGCCGATCGCCTGAATATCGACCCTCGGCAGGAAGTATTCGTATTGCGCCACGTTGGACACGAACGAATACGCCGGCTCACCGCCGGCAATGATGCCGACATCGAACGACGTCCCGCCCATGTCGGTGGTGATGATGTTGGGGCAGTCCATCAGCCGACCGAGGTATAGTGAACCGGTGACGCCCGACACGGGACCGGAGTCCAACGTGAGCAGCGGCGATTCCATCGCCTTGTCCACGGAGATCGAGCCGCCGGCGCACTGTGTGATCTGCAACGGCTGCGCATAACCCGAGGCCTTGAGCTGCCGATCGAGGTTCCCGAGGTACTTGGCCATCACCGGCCCGATGTAGGCATTGAGCGCCGTCGCCGTCATGCGCTCGTATTCTCCCCACTTCGGCGCGATGTCGACGGAGCAGGACACGAACACGTGGGGCGCGAGTTCACGGATCATCTCCTTCACGCGCAATTCGTGCTGCGAATATTTGAACGACCAGAGGAAACAGACCGCGATCGCCTGCACATCCTGGGCGACGAGGCGGTGGATGGCGTCCACCACATTCGATTCGTTGAGCGGGACGACCACCTCGCCGAAGCAATCGACTCGCTCCGACACACCTTCGATCAGACGCTTCGGCACGATCGGCACAGGCTTCTGACTCTCGGGGAAGTGCACGACCTTGCGGATGTCGCGAGACGTGACGCCGCGCGATCCGCGCATGATGTGGATGGCATCCTCATGGCCGCGGGTCGTGATCATCCCCACCCGCGCGCCCTTCCTCTGAATGAGCGTGTTGGTACCCACGGTGGTTCCATGCGTGAGCACGGCGACATCGCGGCAGAACCGCTCGAAGGGAAGCTCCAGATGCTCCGCTGCCATGCGCATCGCGGCGAGCATGCCTTCCGCGAAATTTTGCGGCGTCGACGGCGACTTGGTCGCGGTGATCCGGCCGTTGCGGTCGAGCACCACGCAATCGGTGAACGTGCCGCCGATGTCGACGCCGACGAGAAGACCGCCTCCCAGCTGCTTCGGATTCGCGAAAGCTTTTATTTGTCGCCGCCTTCGAATTCGAATGCGTCGTGCGAATCGGTGTGGACCTGCACGCCGGTTCCCGCCGACTGCACGTCACCGCTGACCATGTGCAGGCGATTACCGACTGAGGCACCTGCCAGTCCGTGACGCGACACGGGCATCGACGGCAATACGGCCCAGCGGTTGTTTGCGGGGTCGTATGCTTCGAGCGCGCGAAACGTGTACATCCTCTGGCTATCCTGGCCCTCGCCGCCGCTGACAAAAATGCGCCCGCCGTAGACGCCGGACGCCATGGCGCTGCGCGCCGAAGGCATCTTCGCGCGTGGGTTGCCCCACGCGTCCGCGGCCGGATCGTATTCCTCGACGACGTCGACATTGCTGCTGCCGGCGGTAATGAAGGCGCCGCCGACGCGCCCGCCGATGACGTAGATCTTGTTGTTCACCACGCCGGCGGTCGCGTGGTTGCGCGGAGTTGGCATCGAAGTCCGCGCGCGCCAGGTGTTGGTCGCGGGATCGTATTCTTCTACGGTTCCCAAGGACACGTGCGGACGCGTCGGGTGCACGGCCGTTTCTTTGGAGTTAGGAGGCGTCGTCGCGCCGCCGATGACATAGATCTTGTCACCCGCCACCGCGGCAACCGGAGAGCCGCGCTTCGTCGGCAGCGGCGCCAGCGCCTTCCAGCTGTCGGTCACGGGATCGTACTCCCACGCATTGTCGATGGGCACCCACGCTGCCGGCCCCGTTGCCGGAAGCACGAACCCGCCGAAGGCGTAGATCTTGCCGTGGTATTCGGTGAACGCGACGTGATGCGATAGCACGGGCATCGGCTTTTTCTTCGTCCACTTGTCGCTGGCGGGATCGTATTCGTAGACCATTCCGATCGGTTTCCAGCCTGGAGCGAGACCGCAAAAAACGTACATCTTGCCGTTCGCCGCTGCACCCAGAAGCTCTTCCGCGGGTTCGGGAAACGGCGCGAGCTTGGTCCATTTGCCCTGTGCCTGCGCTGCCGTCGGCAGAACCAATGCGAGGCACAAGGCGATGAGACAAACGCGAAGCCGACCGGCGGTGTCATTCATATCTTCTCCTGGTTTCGATCGCGGCCGTCCCATTTACCGGTACGAGCGCGAGGAGCCTAGTCGCGGTAAGAAGGATCGACCTTGTCGAGTTTGCTCAACAGCGCAGGCCACTCGAGCACGCCGAAGGGCCGACGTGTGGTCGGCAGATAAAGCCGATATGACTCGTTCACGACATCGTCGGGCGGCAGCTGCAACTCCACGTTGCACGACAGCGCCGCGACCTGCACCTGGCAGGCGCGCTCGAGCTTGAAGATGTTGTAGAACGCCTCCGGGATACTGCCGCCCACGACCAGCAGGCCATGGTTGCGCAGGATCATGCCCGCGTGATCTCCGAGGTCGCGCACGATCCTGGCCTGTTCGTCGGTGTTGATCGCCACGCCTTCGTAGTCGTGATAGCCGATCTGGGCGAAACGCATCGACGTTTGCGCGATCGGCAGCAGCCCGCACTTCATCGCCGACACCGCCATGCCCGCGACGGTATGCGTATGGATCACGCAATCGACGTCGCGCCGTGCGCCATGAATCGCACCGTGGATGACGAAGCCGGCCTTGTTGATGCCGAGCTCGGTAGGATTGAAGAGGATGTTTCCGTCCAGGTCCAGCTTGATGAAGCACGACGCGTGCATCTGGTCGTACAGCAGGCCATACGGATTGATGAGGAAGGTGTTGTCTTCGCCGGGTACGCGCGTGCTGATGTGGTTCGCGCTCAACTCTGTCATGCCGTACAGGTCCATGAGGCGGTACGCGGCGGCCAGGTCGACGCGCTTCGCCCATTCCTCCTTGCTCACCTGCTGGCGGACGGGTCTGCCTTTGATCAGTGAATGTACAGCCATGGCGTTAAGTATAATTCTTCAATGCGAGTCCTGCTCTGCGCGTTCTTCGTCGCGGTGTTGTTCCCGATGACCTCCGGCGCGCAGTCCTATCCCAGCAAGCCGGTGCGGCTCATCGTTCCCTTTCCACCCGGGGGAAGCAACGACGTGGTCGGACGCATGATCGCAGTCCAGCTTTCCTCACGACTGGACACGCCCGTCGTCGTGGAGAATCAAGGCGGCGCCGGCGGATTGATCGGCGCCGAAATGGCTGCGAGGTCGCAACCCGACGGCTACACGCTCTTGCTGATCTCCGTCGCCTACGCCTTCAACCCCGCCATCTACAAGCTTCCCTACGATCCCGCCACGGCCTTCGTGCCAGTCGCGATGCTCGGTGCGGGCCCGGTGGTCATCGCCGTCACGTCGACGTTGCCCGTCAGCTCGGTAAAGGAGTTGATCGCGCTCGCGAAGCAAAAACCCGGCGAGCTCAACTACGCTACGGCCGGCGTCGGCAGCTTCCAGCACTTGGCAAGCGAGCTCTTCAAACAGCAAACCGGCGTCGACATCGTGCATATCCCCTTCAAGGGCGGCGGACCGGCCATGATGGATGTGATCGCCGGCAATACCCAGATCGCGATCGGGTCGCTCATCCAGATGCTGCCGCAGATCAAGGCAGGCAAGCTCAAGGCGCTGGGCGTCGGCAGCGCGCACCGCATCGCCGCCCTGCCCGACCTGCCGACGATCTCGGAGGCCGGCGTCCCCGGCTATGAAGTGACCAATTGGTGGGGAATCGTCGTGCCCGCCGGCACACCACGGCCGATCATCGATCGGCTGTACAAGGAGCTGACCGCGGTCGTCGGTTCTTCGGACACGAAGAAACGCTTCGAGACCGAAGGTGCCGAACCGCTGACCATGAGCCCGGATGAAACCGGTCGCTTCATAGCCGCCGAAACCGTGAAGTGGGCGCGCGTGGTGAAGGAAGCCGGAATCCGCGCAGAGTAGGACGCGTGCCACGTCAGCGCTTGATCTTGAGCAGGCGCGCGGCATTTCCGCCCTCGATCATGGCGCGCTCGACGAGTTTCAGCCCGCGAACGCTGCCGATCAATCCAAGCGGATTCTCTTCTCCCATGTCGTAGGGATAGTCCGTGCCGAGCAGCACGTGCCCGGGTCCGAACTTGTCGATCATGTGGCGCAGCATCTCCTTGTCGAAAGTGATCGTGTCGAAATACATTTTCGCGAGGTAGCTCGAAGGCGGCCGCTTGATCACCGTGCGGCAGTCGGGTCGTGCGCGGTAGCCATGATCCATGCGTGCCCAGTAGTGGGCAAGATAGCCGCCGGCGTGCGGCAGGATGACCTTGAGCTTCGGATGCCTTTGCATCACGCCATCGAAGATCAGGTGGCTCGCGGCGACCGTGGTCTCCAGCGGATTGCCGATCACGTTGTTGAAATAGTGGTCGATCAGACGCTCGCCGTGCGTGAAGCCGATCGGATGCATGAAGATGACGACGTCGAGCGCCTGTGCCTTGGCGAAGAACTTTGCCAGGTTAAGGCGCGGGTCCGTGAGGTCCATGCCGTTGACGCTGGGGTTGATTTCCACGCCGCGCAGGCCGAGCTTTTTCACGCAGCGTTCGAGCTCGACGACCGCAAGATCCACGTGCTGCAGCGGCACGGTTCCGAGCGCGACGAAGCGATCCGGCCAGCTCGCTACGATCTCTGCGAGCCGATCGTTCACCATTCGCGCCAGCTCGACGCCCAACTCCGGGTCGGTCCAGTAGTAGCACTGGTTCGGCGCAGGCGATACCGCCTGCATGTCGATGCCCATGCGATCCATGTCCTTGAGTCGCGTCTCGATCGTCGTGAGCTTCGGCATCCGGTCGCGAATCTGCTTGACGTTTACTTCGCGCGTCAGCGCATTGGCGTACGTGACGGACGGCTCGTACTGCGCCGGATTCAGGTGCCCGACCTTGGCGGCGACCGCCTGGTTGAAATAGTGACAATGGATGTCGACGCGCAGGCTCTTGCCCCTGCGCTTGCGGATGGCTTTGGTCGCCGCGGCACGGGCGATCCGAGCCGCGGCGCTGCGCGCTCGCGGTGGTGCGGCCACATGGTCATGCTGCGGGTCGGTGCAGCCGGGGGTTGCGCAAGTGAACATCATGACCGTGATTCCTTTCTGGTTCGTAACGTACGGCGTCGTGCTAGAACACGCCAAGGTGCTGGGTAATGAGCGCCTGATCGCTGCGCACTTGGTCCACGCTTCCGGCGAACACGATGCGTCCCGTGTTGAGCAGTGCAACGTCGTCCGCGAGAGCGAGCGCCAGATTCACGTTCTGTTCCACGAGCACAATCGACTGGCCCTCCTCTTTCAGACGGGCAATGGTGCGGCCGACTTCGGCGACGATCCGCGGCGCCAGGCCCTCCGACGGTTCGTCCATGAGGAGCACGCGTGGATTGCCCATCAACGCACGCCCGATGGCGAGCATCTGCTGTTCTCCCCCCGAGAGCGATCCGGCATGTTGCTGCTGCCGCTCGCGCAACGGCGGAAAAAGCTCGAGCACGCGCTCGAGCGTCCAATGTCCCGTCGCGCCACTGCGCGATTGTCGTGCCACGACCAGATTTTCACGCACCGTTAACGTCGGAAAAACGCGTCGACCCTGCGGTACGAGCCCGACACCCTTGCGCGAGATCACTTCGGGAGAGAGTCCGGAGATCGTTTCGCCGAATAGCCGGATCTCGCCACCACGCGGAGGAAGGAAGCCTATGACGGCATTCATGCATGTGGTCTTGCCGGCACCGTTGCGGCCGAGCAGTGCGAGCACGCGCCCGGCGTTCAGTGTGAACGAGACCCCGTGCAGGACATGGCTGTCGGCATAGAATGCGTCGACGCGGGAAAGCGCCAGCGCCTCGGTTCTCACCTCGGCGACTGTCTCGACCACGACGTCAATTTCCAAGATAGACCTCGCGCGTCTTGGGGTCGCCGACCACTTCGCTGCGCGTTCCCTCGACAATCACGCTGCCGTAATGGAGCACGGTAATTCGTTCTGCCAGATCGAGCGCCGTGTCCATATCGTGCTCGATCATGATGACTGTCACACTCCGCGGTATCGCGGCGATCAGCGCCTTCACCGCGACGCGCTCCTCGAGCGATAGTCCGGCGAGCGGTTCGTCGAGCAGCAGCAGCCTGGGTTTTTGCGCGAGCGCCATGGCGATTTCAACGCGTCGCTTCTCTCCGTAAGACACTTCACTGATCAGGCGTGCAGCGCGTTGCTCGAGGCCGACCAGCCCGAGCACCCGGCGCGCCTCTTCGATGAGGCCGGCATCACGAGAAAGCGGACGGAACGCGTCCCACCTCGTGCTCGAGAGCCCGAGCAGCGCCAGCACGATGTTGTGCTCCAGGGAATCCTTGGGAAACAAGGTGATGATCTGGTACGTCCGGGCGACTCCGCGATGCGCGCGCTGATGGGGCTTCAGACCCGAGACTTCCTCGCCAAACAAGCGAATCGTCCCTGCGTCGCGCACAAGGTCGCCGGTGATCAGGTTGAACAGCGTCGTCTTGCCGGCGCCGTTGGGACCGATGATCAGCCGGCGCTCGCCGGGCATCACTTCCAGCGAGACGTCGTTCGTTGCCGGCAGGCCGCCGAACACCTTTCTGAGGCCGCTGATCTGCAGTGCAGGGGTCATCGCTTGTTCCAGCGCGCTCGCAAGCGGCGACATCCGGGAACAATGCCATCCGGCATGAAAATCACGATCAGGACGAAAACGGAACCAAGCAGCATGTTCCAGCGCTCGAGGTAGGCAGACACGTAATTCTTCAGGATCACAACGATCGCAGCGCCGACGAGCGGTCCCGCAACCGTCCCGGCCCCCCCGGCGATTACGCCGAGCAGGCCTTCCGCCGAACTCGTCAGCGACAGGGCCGTCGGGTGGATGTATTTGTTGTAATAAACGAACAGCAGGCCGGCGACCGCACCCCAGAAGGCGGAATAGACGAAAGTAAGCCACCGTACCCGCCAGACGTCGTGGCCGAGCGCGCCCATGCGGCGCGCTTCGTCCCGACTGCCGCGCAGTGCGGCTCCAAAAGGCGAGTTGACGAATCTCGCCATCATCCAGATGGCGAAGATCGTGACTATCAGCGAAAAATAGTAGAACGCTGCGGGGCCGTCGAGGTTGATTCCAAATGGAGCGGGCCGCGTAATGCCCGACAGACCATTGTCGCCATTGGTCACCGCCGACCAGCGATATGCCGTTCCCCACAGAACTTGCGACAGTGCAAGCGTAATCATCAGAAAGCCAAGCCCCGTCGCGCGCAACGCGATCCAGCCGAACAGTCCCGCCATCAACGTCGTCAGCAGAAGTGCCAGCGGCGCCGTGATCCAGTGGCCGAGGCCGAGACGCAGATACAGCCACGCCGATGTGTACGCCGCAAGGCCGATCCAGGACGCGTGCCCCAACGAAACCAGGCCGCCGTACCCGACCAGGAGATTCAGGCTCGCCGCGAAGATCCCCGCAATGAAAATCTGACTGCCGAGGTTGATGTAGAAGTCTCCTCCAACCAGCGGGAAGCCCACGAGCGCCAGACCCAGGGCGATCCGCGCCAACCACTTCATGCGCCCTTCGGGCAGGGGCTTTGCCCCGCGGGCGAGAACGACCTCCTTTGCCTCAGCTTCACCCGCCACGCTCATGCGCCTCGGCCTCTTCATGCGCCTTTTCTTCCGAACAGGCCCCTCGGGCGAAAGGCGATGACGAAGATCATCGGCAGGAACAGGATTACGTACGCCAGATTGGGCAGCAGCGCCGAGCCGAACGTATAAATGGCCGCAGTGATGAAGCTGCTGACAAACGCTCCGAGCAGGCTGCCGACGCCCCCAAGGATCACCACGATGAGCGCCAGCGGCAACATCTCCGAATCCAGCCCCGGGTATGCGGACATGATCGGGCCGCCGATCACGCCGCCAGCGCCCGCAAGCCCGGCACCGAGGCAAAACACGGTCGTGAACAATCTCGACACCGGAATGCCGACCGCCCGCGCCATCTGCATGTCGTCGACGCCCGCGCGAATCATCGCACCGAGTCGCGTGCGCTCCATCAGCACGTGCAGCGCCAGCGCAGTCACGATCGCGATGCCGAGCACGACGAGGCGGTAGGCGGGGAACGCGATGTTGCCGACGACGATCGGCCGCTGCAGGGAAGCCGGCGCCGGGATCGGAATCGGATCGCCTCCCCAGACGATGAGGCAGAGGTCGGCGATGATGAACGAGATCCCGAGCGTCACCAGCACCTGCCCGAGCGAGTTACCGGCCAGGGCACGCAAAATGAAACGCTCGACGAGCCCACCAAACACGGCCACCAGCAGCCCACCTGCAAGCGCGGCAAGCCAGAGGTTCGGCACGAACTTGAGCGCGGTGACGCCCAAATACGCGCCGAGCATGAACAGCGAGCCGTGCGTCAGATTCGCGATCCGCATCAGCCCGAAGATCAGCGAGAACCCTGCGGCGAGCAGGAACAGCAGCCCACCGAGCGCCAGGCTGTTCAACGTCTGGACGATCCAGAACTGCATGTCGGGAAGGGAGTTGGAAGGAGTCGCCGCCGCAGTCGGGCACTCAGGCGATCGCTAGTCGGCACCCGACAGGTTTCGGCGGCGGCTCATGGTTCGAGATTCTTCGCCGGCGGCCAGTCGCGTGAATACACCGGATTTTTCAGGAAGTCCTTCGGCTCGTAAGTCCAGAACTGGCTCACTGCGGGGTAGGTGTAGATGACCGAATTCACCAGGCGTCCTTCCTTGCGTTCGACTTTTCGGATATAGACATTGCCTACGATGTTGCCGTACTCGTCGAATGCAACCGGACCGCGCGCCGTGTCGATCTTCGTCGCGCGCAAGGCTTTCATGAACGCCTGCTTGTCCTCGATCTTGCCGTTGACCGAGATCAGCGCGGCTTCGAGCACGGCGCCCTCGACGTAGGTGGCGGCGGCGTAGAAGCCGGGGTCGTACTTCCATTCGGAGCGGAACGCGGCTGCAAATTTCTTGTTGATGGGGTTGTCGAGCTCGGCCGAATACCAGCAGGCGGTGATGATGCCAAGCGCCTCGTCCCCCATGTTGCGCAGCACGGCTTCGTCGAATGCGGTCATGCCACCGACGACGTTGATCTTGCCCTTGAGCCCGTACTCGTTGAACTGCTTGAACCAACGGAAGCCGTTGGAGCCCGCGAAGCCCAGGAAGATGGCATCGATATTGGTCTTGAGCTGCGCCAGGTACGTCGCGTAATCGGGAACGGTGAGCGGTGGAAATGTCTTCTGCACGATCTTGCCGCCCGCATCCTCGAACACGCGCTGGAAACCGGCGCACATCTCGTGTCCGTAGGCGATGTCGTCCGCGATCACCGCCATGCGTTTGTACTTCAGCGTCTTGGCGCAATAGTCGGCCAGAGCATCGGCGCACTGAGACGAAGTCGAGGTCGCGCGAACAAACCAGGGATTGGGATTACGCTGCGTCAAGTCCTCTGCGGCGGCGACGGACAACGTCGGGAGCTGCGCCGAGCGGATGTAATCGTCGGCAGCAAGTGCTTCGCCCGCAGCCAGCGGCCCGATCATGACCTGAATCTTGTCCCTTTCGACGAGCTCCTGCAGCTTGGTGCGTGCCTGGGCCGGCACGCCGGCACTGTCGGCGACGAACAGCTCGACTTTCCTGCCCGCCAGCATATTGTTGTGCTCGCGCAGGAACTGCACCAGCGCTCGCTCCATGTCGATGCCGCCCGATGCCAGCGGCCCTGTCTTGACGGTGACCAGCCCGACGCGGATGGGTTCGGCCTGCGCGCGCGCGATTCCCGGGAAACCGAGCGCCGCGACACTGACGCTGCTGCCAGCCGCCTGGATGAACTTTCTGCGGGTGAATGCCATGATGCTATTCCTCCTGGGTGGTCAATGCGCTGGATTCTTGGGCGCATCCGGCTGCTTCGTCGGTTGCGATCGATCGAAGGCGTCGATTTTCATGCACTCCTTGTAAATCCGCTCGACGGTGGGAACACTGGTGGTCTTGACGTCGAAATATCCGGCAGCGAAGACCTGCGACGCAAGGCAGATGTCGGCCATGGTCGGCACATCGCCGTGGCAGAAGCGGCCGGTCTCGCGCTCTTTCGCGAGATGAGCCTCGAGCGCTTCTAGCGCCTTCAGCGTCCAGTGCTGCAGCCAGCGATTGCGCGTTGCTTCGTCCTGATGCATCTCGCGCTCGAGATAATTGCGGATGCGTGGCACGATGAGTGGGTGGCCGTCGCAGGCGACAATCAACGAGAGGCCGCGGACGCGGGCGCGACCGCGCGGATCCTTGGGCAGCAACGGCGGTTCCGGGCAGGTCTCTTCCAGGTATTCAACGATGGCGAGCGACTGGAAAAGCGGTGGGCCTTCGTCGACCACAAGCGCCGGCACGACGCTCTGCGGATTGACGGCCTTGTAGTCGTCGCCATGCTGCACGCCCTGCAGGAGATTGATGGACATGTCCTCGACCTTGACACCCTTGAGCGCAAGGGCGACACGTACACGATAGGTGGCGAGCGAGCGCCAGAATCCATAGAGTTTCATCGTCATGACACCGATCCTCCGCAAATGCCGATCATTACTTGGGTGGAATTACTGGAACCAGGATATACGACTGCCGCTCTGCGCCGACGTGTAGTGTAGTCCTGCCGCCGAAGACCGTGGCGGGACGGTCGCGCGGATCATCGTGCAGAAACGGGCCGCAGCCACGCAGTTCGTTCTTGAAGTTCGACAGACGCGCCCCGGTCGCCTTGCCCCATTCGTAGTCCCGGCCCCGCACGGTCAGCGCGAGCCGGTGGCCGCTCGGCACGACAATTGAGGTCGGCCAAAGCTCGATGTGGAGCGAGACGACTTGGCCCGGATCGAGGGGTTGCGCCTCGTCATGCGTGTGATACGGCCGGTACGCTGTAGTGAGCGTCGGATCCAGCTTGCGGTGCGACGCGCGCAGCCAGCCTTGCGCGATCGGCGTGTGCGGATCGATCGCGCCCGTGAAGACGACCTCCCGCATGTCGGGCGTGAACACGCGGAACACCAGGAACAAATCGGCGTCCGTCGTCGACGACGACACGAACAATTGCGCCGCGAGCGGTCCCGTGATTTCGGTCTCGTCAGCAAGCGGTGCGCTGACGAACGTCACGCCATCGCCGAGGGCGTCATATTCGATGCTGCCCTCGGAACGCACCGGTTCGCGACGAAGGCCTTGATCGGAGGGGTCCAGATATAAGCGTGTCCATTGCGTCCGCGCTATAGGCCACTCGTCTTCATGCCGCAGCACGAACCGGTCAACATGGCGCACTTGCAGCTGCACGCGCCGCTGCCGGGTCCAACCGTTGTCGAGGCCCTTGAGAAAACAGTCGAAGAAGTGCTTCTGCAGCTTGACGCCATAGTCGGTGTAGAAATGCGTCCAGTGCTCGAGGCCGTGCGCCTCCAGCCATTTATCCTTCGAGGCGGCGCGCACGAAACCCTCGAAATTGCCGCGAGGGTGCAGGCCCTGCCCGCCCCAGTTCGCGGCGGACAGAAACGGCACCGTGACCTTGGCCCAGATCGGAGAGCGCGCCCGATGATAGTCGTCGTCGAGCGGATGCGCCCGGATTTGTTCACCGAAATCGCAGCGATTCGCATAGAGCTCACGATCCGGAAGCGTTTCGTCGCCGCACACGAGCGCGCCCGTCACGCGACTCCTCGGCCCGCGTTCACCGCGGCCGTATTGCACCGTGGTCACCTGCATGTCGTACCAGTTGGCCCAGAACGTGGACAGGATGCCGCCGTGATGCGTCATGTCGCGATACCAGTCCGCCGCACCCTCCCAGATGCACATCGCCGCAAGATGCGGCGGCTGCAGCGACGCCACATGCCACTGATTGATGCCATAGTAGGAAATACCGGCGAGGCCCACCTTGCCATTGGACCACCGCTGCACGCCCGCCCATTCGATGCAGTCGTAGAAGTCCCTGGTCTCGCGCGGAGAAAAGTGATCGATGAAACCCGGTGAGCGGCCCGCGCCGCGGGAATCGACGCGCACGCAAACGTACCCGTCGCGGACCCACTTTTCCGGGTCCACCACTTCCCAACTCTGATATTGGTTGGTCGATCCGTAGGCGACGTCCGGATGCTCCGCCACCATGCGCTGCCACGCGCTCGGGTAGCCTTCCTGGAATGCCAGACCCTTCGCGTAGGGGCCGTAGCTCAAGATGACCGGATAGCGTCCCGGTTCGGCCGGGCAGAATACATCCGCGCGCAATGAGAGACCGTCATCCATCGGGATCAGGGCATCCCAGTCGATGCGCATCCCGTCGCGGAGCTCGCTCGCAGGCGACCCCATTCGTCCTCCTTGGAAATGACCGCGGCGTTGCTGCATTTATCGCGCGCCAATTTGACGCCACGGTGTAGCAAGTGTCAACTTACCTTCGCGCCATATCACAAATGATGGAGGTGCCATTGAAAATCGGTATCGCAGGCACGGGCCGGATGGGTGCGGCAGTGGCGAGCCGCATGCTCAGCGTCGGCCATGACGTGACGGTGTGGAACCGCACGCGCGAAAAAACCGACGGCCTCGCACTCGCGGGCGCAGTCGTAGCCGCAACACCCGCGGAGCTGGCGACGCGAGCAGAGATTGTCATCACCGTGCTCACGGACGCGGCCGCGATCGACGCGACGTATCACGGCGCCCGTGGATTGTTGGCAGGCGATGTGCGTGGAAAGCTCTTCATCGAGATGAGCACCGTGCGCCCCGAGACGGAGAAAGCGCTTGCCGCGAAGGTCAGCGCGACCGGCGCCGCGCTCATCGAGTGCCCGGTCGGCGGTACCGTCGGGCCGGCGAAGGAAGGGAAGCTGTTCGGATTTGTCGGCGGGGAGGCGAGCGACGTCGCTCGCGCCAAGGTGGTGCTGGATCAGTTGTGCCGGAGAGTCGAGCACGTCGGCGCGGTGGGAGCGGGAGCCAGCATGAAGCTCGCGATAAACTTGCCGCTGCTGGTGTACTACCAGGCACTCGGGGAAGCGCTGTCGTTGTGCCAGAAGCTCGATCTCGATCCGGCGCGACTGATGGATATCTTCGCGGATACTTCCGGCGGCCCGAACATGCTGAAAATGCGCGGCCCGGTGATTGCGGCGACATTGCAGGGGAAGGAAACGTCGCCCGTCACGTTCGACGTCGACCTGATCCGCAAGGATTTGCGCACCATGCTCGATGAGGCGGAGGCGCTCGGCGTCGAGCTCCCGCTCACCGCAAGGGCGCTCGACTGCTACGACGAAACAGCGCAAGCGGGTTCGGGGACGCGCGATGCGACGATGCTTCCCGTAGCCTGGTTGCGTCGCGCCGGACGCTGACGAGGGGAGGCATTATTCCTCGGCGCGAATCCCCGCCTCCTTTACCAGCTTTGCGTACTTGGCGGTCTCGGATTTCATGTAAGCGCCGAACTGTTCCGGCGAGCCGCTCACTGCATCCACGCCCAGCGACGCGAATTTCGCCTTGACCTCTGGATCCTGCATGACCTTGACCAGGTCGGCGTGAAACTTGTCCGCGATGGCCTTGGGTGTTCCCGCCGGCAACAGGACGCCCCACCAGTTTACCGCCACCAGCCCCGGCAATCCGGATTCGACACAGGTCGGGATGTCGGGCGCCAGCGGACTGCGCTCCGGGCTGGTGACTGCGAGCGCGCGCAGCTTGCCCGCGCGGATATGCTGCATCACCGGCAGGGCGTCGGAGAAAACGAGCTGGACGTTCCCTGCGAGCAGGTCGTTCACGGACAGAATCCCACCTTTATAGGGCACATGCACAATGTCGACGTGGGCCTGGCTTTTGAACATCTCGCCGCTCAGGTGGGCGACACTGCCCGCGCCGCCCGAACCGAAATTGAGCTTGCCGGGATTGGCACGCGCATACGCGATGAGTTCGCCCAGCGTGCTGGCCGGCGTGCTCGGGTTGACGACAAGGATGTTGGGGCCGGTTGCAATCAGCGACACCGGAACAAAATCGCGCTCGACGTCGAAGGGCACCTTGGTGAGAATCGGATTCACCACCGTCGGACCGAGGTTGCCGATGAGAAAGCTGTAGCCGTCGGGCGGCTGATGGGCCGCGTAGTCCATGCCGATCGAGCCCGCGGCGCCAGCCTTGTTCTCGACGATGACCGGCTGACCCCACAACTCGGAGAGCTTCTGGCCTAGAATTCTCGCCATCAGGTCGGAACTGCCGGCAGGCGGATAAGTGACGATCAACCGGACCGGCTTCGAGGGGTACGTCTGTGCGGATACCAGGCTACCCAACAATGCAGCGACGAGTCCGAATACAAGCACCAGGGGCCGGGCGAATCGCATGCAAACCTCCTCGCCTTCGTAACCGAGGAATATTACTCGAATCGAAGCCCCCGGGCCGGTGTAGGGTCTGGGCATGGCAGCGAGCCTGGGCAACCGCCCCAGCTCGCGGATTGCTTTGCTCATCGCCGGCCGTGGGACTCCTTCGCCTCGGCGTAGGCTAAAATGAGGGGCAACAACCAAGGGAGGTTGCTCCGCTATGGAGACGGCGACGGACGCTGGAGGCACGCGTGCAGCCGATCATCCCCGTACGCTCGGTTGGGTCGCCGCGACCGCGCTGGCTATGGGCGGCAGCAATCAGAGCCTCTTTCTGATCGCTGCATTGTTCGCCGGACAGGGGGAGATCCCCGGCCAGGGCAGCGCCGCAGTTCCACTCCTGATCCTCGGATTATTGCTCGCCTGGGCGGCCGCGCCGGGTTGGACCGAGCTCGTCCTCATGTATCCCAAGCGCGTCGGGGGAATCGCGGCGACGTGCGCTGAGGCGTTTCGTCCCTACAACCCCGTGCTCGCGAACCTCACCGGAGTTTGCTACTGGTGGGGCTGGGTGCCGACCTGCGGCCTGACCGCGATCTTTTCGGGTGCTGCGATCCATGAATGGTATCTGCCCGACGTACCTATCACCGTCATCTCGTGCGCGCTGGTCCTATTCTTCACCGCAGTGAATCTTTGCGGTGTGAAATGGGCGGGAAGACTTGCAATTCCGATTGCGACGGCATCGGGACTGCTCGCGTTCGTCTCCGCGCTCGCGCCGATCGTCGCTGGCAAGGTGGATTGGCAACAGGCGACGTCGTTTCACCTGACAGTGCCCTTCGAGGGGTGGTTCGGTGAGCTGACCGGGTTCATGGCAGGGCTTTACCTCATCGGCTTCGCCGCGCCGGCCTTCGAAGCCGCGGTCTGCCACGTGGGTGAAATGACCAACCCAAACAGAAATGTGCCGCGCGCAATGTTCGCCAGTGCCGCGATGGCGTCGCTCTACTTCATCGTGTTGCCGATCGTCTGGCTCGGCGTGGTCGGTCCGGAGCAGCTGGGCAAGGACCTCATGCTGGTCCTCGGACCGACATTCGCGCCGCTGTTTGGAAGCTTCGGCAAAGCCGCTGCCATCTGGTTCATGATGTTCAACATGTTCCACGGGACGCTGCAGCCACTGGCGGGTGCGACGCGGACGATCTCGCAGCTCGCCGAGGATGGTCTGCTGCCGCGGATGCTCACGAAAAGGTCGCGCACGGACGTGCCGTGGGTTTCGACATGCCTGACGGCCGGCATGGCGATTTTCTTCCTGCTGCTCGGCGATCCCATCTGGCTCGTTGCCGCGGCCAATTTCACGTACCTCATCGGCATCTGTCTACCCAATGTGGCGGTCTGGCTCCTGCGACGCAATCATCCGGAAGCGATGCGACCTTATCGTGCCCCGCGCGGGACGATCGTCGCGGGGCTGGCCGCGGCCGCCGTCTGGATGGTTGCCGCGGTACTCGGCTTCCAGCAGTTCGGAATGACCACGGTGCTCGTCGGGGTTCTGTTCGCGTATTCGGGATCCGTGCTCTACGCGTGGCGACGATTCAGCGATCGGCGGCGCGAGGGACTGCCCGGTATAGCCAATACCCTGCATATCAAACTTACAGGTGCGATGCTTCTGGTCCTCATCTTTGACGGGGCCGGTTACCTGCTAGCGGTGACAAGCCTGCCGCATCAAAGCAGCGCCCTGGTCAGCGTCCTCGAGGACATTTTTGTCGCCGTCGCCCTCCTGAGCATCAGTGTCGGCCTGGTATTGCCGGGAATTCTTGCTCACGCGATGGTGCAGGTGTCGCAGGCGGCGACCGCCATGTCGAGGGGGGCGATGGCGAACTTCTCCAACGCGTTGCTCGCACTGGGGCGCGGCGACCTGGACGCTGCACATGCGCGCGTCGACGTTGTGCCAGTACGCGTACAGTCTGGCGATGAAGTCGGAGAGATGGCAGTGAGCATCAATCTGCTCCAGGAGGACATCGCGCGCGCCGCGGGAAGCCTTGATCGCGCCCGCGAGGAATTGCGCGTGGCACGCCACGACGCGCTTACCGGACTCATCACGCGCCGGGAGTTCGAGCGGCGACTCGACGCAGCGCTGGCCAAGACGCATGGCAGTCCCCGGTGGTACTCCCTGTTGTATCTAGACCTCGATCACTTCAAGGTCGTCAACGACACGTGCGGCCATGCCGCGGGCGACGAGTTGCTCCGCCAGATCACCGGGGTCTTGCGCACGGTCGTCCGCAACCGCGACAGCGTAGCCCGGCTCGGGGGAGACGAGTTCGCGATGCTGCTCGACGACTGCCCGCCACAACCCGCCGAACGGATTGCGCAGAATTTGCTACGGGCGATACAGGGGTTCAGCTTCGTATCAGGCGAAAACATCTTCAAGATCGGCGTCAGCGTCGGACTCGTCAGCTTTTGCGACAACAGCGTTGGATTGCTCGAGCTGATGCGCGCCTCCGACGACGCGTGCTACATCGCAAAGAAGAAAGGGCGCAATCGCATACAGATCTATCAACCGGCGGATAGTGAAGTCGCCGCCCGCCAGGGTGAGCTCGACTGGGTCGGACGGCTGCGGCTCGCGCTGGAGGAACACCGATTTTGCCTGTATGCGCAGGAAATTGTCGCCGTTTCGGCGGCTCGAAAAAGCGAGCGTCACCAGGAGCTGCTGGTGCGCATGATCGACGAAGATGGCCGGATCGTGAATCCCATGGCGTTCATTCCCGTCGCGGAGCGCTACAACCTGATGCCGGCGGTGGACCGGCTCGTCATCTCGACAAGTTTCGAGAAGTTCGCAAGCATTATCTCGCGGGAAGGACCAGTCGACACGCATCGATGGGCCATCAACCTGTCGGGGGCATCGTTGAGCGACGACGATTTCCTTCGGTTCGTCCGTGCGCAGTTCGAGTCGTTCGGCGTTCCGTATGGCGCGATCTGCTTCGAAATTACCGAGACGGCGGCGATCGCGAGCTTTGCGCGGGCGACGCGCTTCATCCACGACCTGAAGACCCTCGGCTGCGGTTTTTCCCTCGACGATTTCGGCAGCGGCATGTCGTCGTTCGGCTACCTGAAGCATTTACCTGTCGACCATTTGAAGATCGACGGCGTTTTCGTCCGCGATATTGCTCGCGACCCCGTCGATCGTGCGATGGTCGAGGCCATCAACAAGGTGGGCCAAATCATGGGCATCACGACCATTGCGGAATCCGTGGAAACCACCGAGACGCTTGCCATTCTGCAGGAGATCGGCGTCGACTACGCGCAAGGTTTCGGTATTGCTCGACCACAGGCGTTCATCATGCCGCACCTGTCGGACCTTGCAGTCACGGATGAAAGCTTAGTCAGATTCGGACGGATGTGAATACGCCGCCGCCAGCGGGCACTTTCGGCGTAGTCACGATCACTGGAACGCGACTTCGGCGAAACTCCTAAGCTTGCGGCTGTGTAACTGTTCCGGTCGCTGCTGGCGCAGCAATTCGATCGCGCGCATGCCGATGCGCAAATGCTGATCCACTCGCTCGCGGTAGAACTGGTTTGCCATGCCAGGCAGCTTGATCTCGCCGTGCAACGGTTTGTCGCTCACGCACAGCAGCGTCCCGTAGGGAACCCGAAAGCGGAAGCCGTTAGCGGCGATCGTCGCGCTCTCCATGTCCAGAGCGATCGCCCGACTTTGGCTGAAACGGCGCATCGGCGTGCGCTGCGGCTGCAACTCCCAGTTGCGATTGTCGGTGCTGGCCACCGTGCCAGTGCGCATGATGCGCTTCAATTCATAGCCCCTGAGTTGCGTGACGTCGGCCACCGCACCCTCGAGTGCGAGCTGCACTTCGGCCAGCGGGGGGAGCGGCACCCACAGGGGAACATCCTCGTCGAGCACATGATCTTCGCGTACGTATCCGTGCGCGAGCACGTAGTCACCAAGCTGCTGCGTCGTGCGCAGACCGGCGCAGTGACCCAGCATGATCCAGGCGTGCGGACGCAATACCGCGATATGGTCGGTCATGGTCTTGGCGTTGCCGGGACCGACGCCGATATTGACCATCGTGATGCCGGCGCGGTCGTTACGCACCAGGTGATAGGCCGGCATCTGCGGCAATCGCGGGGGTACTGCGCCCAGCCCATCCGTCGGTCGGGGCGCCTCGCCTGCGCGACGGGTCACGACGTTGCCTGGCTCGACGAAGGCCACATACTCATCGCCGCCTCGATCCGGATCCGCCATCAGTGCCCGCCCGAGGCGCACGAACTCGTCGATGTAGAACTGATAATTGGTGAATAGCACGAAATTCTGGAAGTGGTCCGGTGCAGCACCCGTGTAGTGACGCAGCCGGTGCAGCGAGTAGTCGACGCGGGGCGCGGTGAACAGCGCGAGCGGTCGCGGCAAGCCGGGTTCGGGCTCGAACGTTCCGTTGGCAATGCCGTCATCCATCGCGTAGAGATCCGGAAGGTCGAACCCGTCGCGCATCAGCATTCGCCGGTGCGCCAGCATCGTCGCTTCAACGTATTCGTCGTCGGGCAACGCAAAGTGCACGGGTATCGGCTCCTTGCTCGTTCCAATCTCGAGCGATACGCGATGGTTTTCGATCAATAGACGCAATTGCTCGAGGTAATAGACCCCGAATAGATCCGGTCGCGTCAGCGTTGTTTCGTAGACGCCTGGTCCCGCGACGAAACCGTAGCTCAGCCGCGAATCGGAACGGGCCTGGGAGTCGATGCGGATGCGAACGTACGGATAGTAGGCGCGGACCCGCTGCACCAGGTTCTCGCCAGCGACGAACCGTTCGATGGCACCACGCAGGTGGGCGATTGCGCTTTCGTAGATGGTGCGCACCTGCGCTAGCGCAGCGACTGGATCCTCGATCCGGCGCGGGGCGACGAACGGCGGGGTGTGCATGAGCAATGAGCGAGGTGGCAGGAACCCGGAACTTCGTAGCTTGAGCGGGAACGGTAGTCTCGTCCAGACGCGGGAGGCGCGCCGGCAACACTTACACGTACGACGTCAACACCAATACGAACTACAACAGCGATGCCGAAACCGCGGTCGGCAAGTTCGGCATGCGTGCGATCGCGACTTATTTCACCGCTAAGTTGCGCCGCATGGAATCGTCACTTGCCCGCACGCAACTGCGAAACCATGAGGTGATTGGCCTGTGCCTCCCGGGTCCGGGAGCTGCGGCCGACCCGCTCCCTTCTGTTGCCCTGATGCTTAATGCGCAGGGTGCAGCAAGGGCAAGGTACAAGCAAGGTAAGGCGTCGAAAATCGCTTACAGTTCCTCGCAGCAAATGAAAACGCGCAATCAAAATCAAAGCCTTAGCGCGTGGCACCGTGCTTGCTTCATGCGCCAACCGGCGTACACGCCCGGGCAACAGGCTAAATCCTAATAATCGTCTCGGAGGTGACCCATGAAACGCTTGCACCTTGCACTGCTGGCCGCGCTGGTCATGTTTGCCCTGCTCCCGCTTTCGGCCGCGGCGTGGATTCGCAGCCCTGCCACCACGTTTGGCACGCTCCCCGCAGGAGCGACACCGCCCGAGGGAATCACCGCTGACGCCGCAGGCAACATTTATGTCACGACCTTCGGCTTTCCCGCCTCGGGACCCACCACCACTTCCGGACAGCTGATCGTGTTCGATCATTCGGGGAGGGTGATCCGGCAGGTTGTGATCGCCGGGGCGAGCCCGCACCTGTTGGGCCTCGCGTTCAATCCGACAACCTCCGATCTGCTGGTGCTGGACTTCGGCGCTGCCAAGGTGCTCAAGGTCAATCCGGTCACCGGCGCGTCGACCGTGTTTTCGGACATCGGCAATGGCGCGGGCTTGAACGCACTGACATTCGACAGCAGCGGCAATGTGTACGTCTCCGACTCATTCAACGGGACAATCTGGCGCACAGGTCCTTCCGGTGGAGTCGCGTCGGCGTGGCTGACCGATGCCCTGCTGACCACCACGGGCAAACCGCCCTTCGGCGCCAACGGCCTCGCCTTCAACCGTGCGGGCACCACGTTGCTGATCGCCAACACCGGCGACGATGCGGTGATCACGGTTCCGGTGAGTGGCGGCAAACCGGGCACGCCGACGGTGCTAGCCTATAGCATCAACGGCGCTGACGGTCTCATGACAGACGACGACGACAACATCTGGGTAGTGGCGAATCAGTCCGATGAAATCGTCGTGCTCGATCCCAGTGGAAAAGTGATCGCGAAGCTCGGGGATTTTGACGGCATTGATCATCGCGGGGCTGCGGTCGGGCTGCTGTTTCCGGCGAGTATCGTAGCGAGCGGCCAATTCATCTATGTAACCAATCTCGTCCTGGACACCCGGCTGTTTGGTTTTCCGACGGTCGATTCCCAGTGGGCTGCGCAGGTCACCAGCTACACTGTCAGCAAGATCAATCGGCACCTTCCACCGGTTCCTGGGGCAGCTAGTCACTGAGCCAGGCAAGCGGGCCCGGCCCTCGTTGCGCACGGACAAGGGGATTAGTACTTTCGGTAGCAGCGCGGCCCTCTGCTGAAACAGGGTGCCAGGTAATTTGAGTTCATGGGCGCCGGCTTTGGCTGGCGCCCATCGTTTTTGAGCCGGAAGCAACTTCTCACGAATTGCCTCAGTGCGTGGGCATCTCCCGGTCACGACGACCATCGTCACACGGTCGTGATCTCTTCGCCATTTCCATTGATCCTACAAGACTTTCGGACAACACCGATTGTCCGCACCGGAATTGCGGCGGCAGAATTCGCTCACGTAGGGATGACAAAGCAGCAACTTCAACCCATCGCCAATGTGAGAGTTGACTCGCCGCCTCATCCCTACTCCTTCTATTTCAATCCTCGGCGCGGAGTCGACATGGGAAAAGTACAGGGCGAGGGCAACTACGATGCGGCCAAGACGTTCGATCGCGATGAAGCTGCGTTTGTGAAGTCCGGGCGCGTCGACAAGGCAGCGCGCGACGCCGAGCCGAAATCGCAGGCCGAGGCCGATGAAATGGCCAAAGCTGAGGAAATTGGGAAGAGCAAGTCCAGGGGAGAAGACGCGCCAACCGGAAAACCGTCGACTACGGGGAACTCGTCTACTGTCAAATGAGCCGGTGCGCGATCGGGTGCCGGCATCGTCGACGTGTCACACGGACGGAGGCTTAAGTGAAGTTCGCCCCTGGATTCTGTAAAGTCGTACTGGCGCTTCTGTCATTGCTTCTGGTTCCGCCTGCCTGTGCAGCGAGCGACGGGAACGACCTGTCGCAACCGGTCATGCTCGTCGCGACATCGCGTCTTGCCGGGTCGGTATACGAGGAGACGGTGGTCGTCACGGCCCCTCTGCCGCAGGGAGGCCATATCGGCTTCATCATTAATCGGCCGACCAACGTGAAACTCGAGACGCTGTTTCCGGATCAGGCAGCGTGTCACCAAGTGGTAGATCCGGTCTACCTTGGCGGGCCGATACTTTCAAATTCAGTGTTTGCGCTGACGCGCAAGGCGCCGGAGGAAGGCGGCTCCGCTATCCCGTTTACGCCTGGTCTGTTCGCTGTCGTTGAAGCAGCGACGCTCGATCGCGTCATCGAGACGACTCCTACCGGCGCACGCTTCTTCGTCGGCGCAATCGTCTGGACGCCGAGCGAGCTCGAGGAAGAGATTCGAGACGGAAAGTGGACCGTCAGGGCTACCAACGTCGAGGCGGTGTTTGGTGCGAATTCGGCTGACCTCTGGGACAAATTGCGAACGATCCCGCCCTCCCCGGAATTGAAGCTGACCTGGACATGACATAAGGTTAGTCGCGCAGCGTTGGCGCGATCACGTTTGGATCCAGCTGTCCGCACTCCGCAAAGCGCTGTGACGCCCTTGCACGCAGGCGACCGGCCACTTACTGGACGCAGTCCTGTTGAGGAG
Organism: uncultured beta proteobacterium; assembly: GCA_963829375.1. Taxonomy (GTDB): domain Bacteria; phylum Pseudomonadota; class Gammaproteobacteria; order Burkholderiales; family Casimicrobiaceae; genus PALSA-1003. The sequence continues at coordinate 110,290 of CAWHIS010000024.1, forward strand.
AGTCTTCGCATGGGTGCGCAACCATTTGTCATAAGCGTGCCCCAAGCTATCCTTGACGATCTGCAAGATCGCCTGAAGCGAACGCGGTGGATCGCGGGGGCTACGCACGCAGACTGGGACCGCGGCACCAATCCCGATTATCTCAAGGAGCTGCATGCCTACTGGCAGGAGCAGTTCGACTGGCCTGCGCAGGAAAGTCTCATCAATCGTTTCGCGCACTACCGCACCGATATCGACGGGCTCGGGATTCATTTCATCCACGAGCGCGGCAAAGGTGTCGATCCGCTGCCGATTATTCTTACCCACGGATATCCGGATTCATTCCTCCGTTTTCGCAAGGTTATTTCCATGCTGACCGACCCGGAGGCGCATGGAGGCACTGCGTCGGATGCCTTCGACGTTGTCGTTCCGAGCCTGCCGGGTTACGGCTTCTCCGACAAGCCGGCCCAAGCCGGAATGACTTTTAAAATCGCCGACTTGTGGGCAAGTCTGATGACCGACCAGCTGGGCTACGAGCGCTACGCCGCGCATGGCGGTGACTGGGGAAGCACGGTCACCGAGCACCTCGCCCGCAGTTATGGCGATTCGCTGGTGGGCATTCACCTGACCGACGTACCGTTCGCTCATCTGTTCCGAAAGCCTGACGACTTAACGGCCGGCGAGCGTAAGTTCCTGAAGGCCGCAGAGAAGTGGCAGCAGAAGGAAGGCGCGTACGCGATGATTCAGGGCACGCGCCCCCTGTCGCTAGCACCTGGCTTGAATGACTCACCCGTGGGATTGGCCGCATGGATCGTCGAGAAGTTTCGTCTATGGAGCGACTGCGGCGGCGACGTGGAGAAGCGGTTCACCAAAGACGAACTGCTGACAAATATCACGCTCTATTGGGCGACCGAGACGATCTATTCGTCGTTTCTGCCCTACTACGATTCTATGAACGCCGGCGCGCTGACGTGGATTCTGGAAATGATCAAAGGGTGGACAGGGTCAACGAAGGTGCCGACGGGATTCGCGAGCTTTCCGCGCGATCTTCTTCCACCACCGCGCGAGTGGGCGGAGCGATATTTCAATATTCAGCGCTGGACGGAAATGCCGCGAGGCGGACATTTCGCCGCGATGGAAGAACCCGAGCTGCTCGTCGACGACATACGGGCTTTCTTCCGGCCGCTCAGGGAGGCGCGCTAGATCGTCGCGGCATCGAGCAAGCGAACGATCCGCGTTCATCCACACTCAGCTCCGGCGTGAGAGTCGCTGCCAGATGCCCCCATGCGACGCCGACCGCGACGCTCCGGTGACAGGGCAGTGCGCGCCGAATCGCGATTCGGCCACGCAACGGGCCAATTCCGGCCCCGATCTGCGTCTGGACGCTCGTGATCGCAGGGACTATCCTTGCGGGCCTGCGAACAGTAGCCAAACGGGGGCCCCATGCGAGCCTGGACAGTGGACGCCGACGACATCCGCGTGGCAGAGGATTTCGACGATTCCTTGCTCCATCGAACGCCAGAGATCGATGGCTTCCTCACCGCCGACCGGGACGACAAGTTCATCGTCATCGGGACCAAGGGATTCGGCAAAACCCTGCTGCTGAAGGCGAAGCGCATCCTGTATCAGCGCGAAGGGCATGCCATATGTCTACCAAGCGGCAATCTGCTCGACAAGCCGATCGGCGACAAGATCTTTAGTCGGGAGGCGATCGCCTTCTTTGCCGCGTCATCACTGCCGTGGTCGAAGGTGTGGCTGACCGCCATTGCGGTGGCTGTACTCAAGCATGTCGGCGCAGCGGACGGTCTCAAGGTCAACGCCAGACTGAGCGGCCTGGTCGCCGATGCGCAACTGCACAGCGTCATCGACCACTTCGTGCGCCTGCTCGATTTCTCGCCGAGTGAGTTGCAGCGCATTGCCACTGATACGGATGGACATTTGGTGCCGAGACTGCGCGCGATCAAATCGCCGCTCACCATCTTTATCGACGGGATCGACGAGTACTTCAACAAGCACCTCGAAGACCTCGCGATCAACGCGAGCGTGACTGGCGAGCTGTCTCCTGAAGTCTGGTACTTCGCCCAACTCGGCCTGGTCGAGGTCGCCTATCAGATTCGGCGCATCAACCACCATCTCAAGGTCTTCGCGGCGATTCGCAAAGAGGCGTACGCACGACTGCCCCAACGAACGGCGATGTCCCAGCAGTATCGGGGCAGCGCAGTGGACATCGTGTACTCACCCGAGAGTCTGCGCGAGATCTTCGTCAATAACATCCTGCTGCTGAAAGCCGAGCGCATGGTCCTGCCGGCACGCACACGCACCAATCCGATCGAGGCGTTTCTTGGCCGGACCACCGTTACGGACACCTACACACGCGAGGAAGAGGATGCCTTCGAGTACATTTGCCGACACACCCTGTTGCGACCACGCGACCTGATGACCATCGGCGATCGGCTTGCCGCGCTCCGACCCGATGAGCGCCGGAACGAGCACCGCTTCAAAGAGACGGTGTATCAAGCGGCGACGGAAATCGCGCACGAATATCTCGCCGAGATCGCCCCGTACGTAGGCGATCTCGAGCTGGATCGGCTATTCCATCGCCTCCCCGGCCACATCCTGACGCGCTCCGAGGTAGAGGAGATATGCAACGATCACAGCGCGGGAGCAAGCGAGGGCGAGCATGCCCTTCATGCGCTGTACCGCGTCGGGCTGCTCGGCTATGTCCACCATGACCTGGTGCGTGGTGAGTGGCGGCAGCGGTTCCTTCGGCCCGGCGAGGCCACGCTTGAGCCGAACGGCGTGCTGCCGCGCGCCACACACTATTTGATACACCCCGCGCTGTCCGACGTGATCGGGCGCATCAATCCGCCGTTTCTCCAGCGAATCGACCGGTCGAACATCGTGGGCTACGAGCGGCCGTGGCGGGACTCCGGCGATCTCGATCGCGCGGAATGCGTGCGCCCATGCTGTGTTCTGAAAGCGGATGTCCACGGGTTTGGTAGCATGATGCGGGCCGGTACGGATGTGCCCGTCAGAAAGGCGCTGGAGGAAGCGGTAAGCCGCTGGGCTCCAGCGGCTGCGATCGCGGCAATCTGGGCTGGCGATGCGGCGCTTATCGCCGACGACGATCCCGTCGCGTTGGCACAGACGGCGCGCCATCTCATGGACGACGTGTACAGGGCCCCCGGACGGCCGCGGCTGCGAATTGCGCTGCACTACGGAGAGGTGCGGACGCGCGTGTCTGACACCGATCTGCGCACGCTCATCGTCGGGGGCGAAGCGATCCTGTGTGCTTCCCGTGTAGAGGAGGTTGTCGAGCCAGGTCAGATCTGGGCGACGGAAGCCTTCCGTCAGCAGTTTCTCCAACTGCCGTCCCTGTGGCGCACGACACCTGTCCCGGCGCCGACCGGCGACGATCTCTTCAACGTCAAGAAGCAAGGCACGCCGGAGCCTGACTTGTGGGTCCGATTGTATCGACTGGAGTCCTGACGGCGCGCACCGGTTCCCGTCGCAAGTCGTGATACGCTGCCGAGCCAACCTCGGATTTCCCATGCTTCTGCGGCCTATTTGTTGACCGTTGTTGTACCTGCCGATGACGGCAGGTACGTTCGATGGGACCCGACTGTTGTATCAACCTATCCATAAGGACCGACAAGTGCTATTGATCAAATCCGGAATCATCCTGGCCAGTGCAGCTTCGTTGCTTGCTCTCGGCGCTTGCAGTGCCGACAAGGACGCAAAGTCCGCTGCCCCGGCGTCGACAGAGCCGGCGGTGGCAACCGTAAACGGAGCGCCTATCAGCCAAAGAACGGTCGACATGCTGGCCAAGCAGAGCGCCAAATCTGGTCATCCCGATACCCCGGAAGCCAGAAAAGTCATCGTCGACCGCCTGACGCTGCAAACGGTGATCGCGCAGGAGGCGATCAAGAAGGGACTGGACAAGACCCCTGAGGTTACGGAACAAATAGAAGCAATCAAGCAAACCGTTCTCGCCAACGCGTACGTTCAGGATTTCATAAAGAACAATCCCGTCACCGACGACATGGTGAAGGCCGAATACGATCGAATCAAGGCGACGGTCACCGGCACCGAATACAAGGCACGCCACATCCTGGTGGAGAAGGAAACCGAGGCCAAGGACATCATTGCCAAACTCAAGAAGGACCCGGGGGCTTTTGAGAAACTGGCCATGGAAAAATCGAAGGATCCGGGCTCCAAGGCCAATGGAGGCGAGCTGGGATGGTTCGATTCGAGCAGAATGGTGCCCGAATTCAGCGCGGCCGTGACCAGACTTGAAAAGGGCAAGTTCACGGTCGAGCCGGTCAAAACCCAGTTTGGCTATCACGTCATCCTGTTGGAAGACTCCAGGCCAATCCAGGCGCCTCCGATGGAAGAGGTCAAGCCTCAGCTGAGTCAACAGCTTCAGCAGCAAAATCTGATGAAACAGCTGGAGGAGCTAAAGGCCAAGGCCAAGATTGAAGTTGTCGCCGCCCCCGCATCAGCGCCATCCGCACCATCAGCACCATCGCCATCAGCACCCGCCGCCCCTGCAGCAAAGTAAGGAGGGGGGCGCAATTCAGGTTCTCCAGTTGCCGCTGGATCGGATCGAGACTTTGCGCTTCGTCCTGCACCGCTTTCAGCATTTCACCGATATGCGTTGGCCGAGGGATGATTCGCTGGGTCGACACCAACAACGTCTGGGTCATCCCAAGCTCGATCGGTATCATTCGAGACGATGCGGACTGTTACAACGTCGAGCCGCACACCAATGGCGGCCCCGGTTGGGAGAGTTATATTTACCTGGGAGGAGAAGGATACAATTCGCAGACGTGCCCTTGACGATACATTCGAGATCTATTCGGGTTCGACGAGCGTCGCGATCGCAATGAGGGCGTAGATGCTCGTCGAACTGCCTCGCGCGTGTCGAACGGGTGGGGGCAACGCTCGACGGGTCGGTTGTGGCCGCTTGCCCGCATTGACGCGATTTGATCGAGCAGTCGCTGTACAACGCGGGGCAGCCATCGAGGTGTAAAGGGCTGCTGGGCATCGTAGTGCCGCCGGCCAGCGCCGAGTCGCATGCCGCGGCAACTGCGCGTCGCAACATTCACAAGCGAGATGGGTCGTTCCCTGTCGGTCAACATTCTCGATAGCGGCTTGGTCCGGGTGTGTGTCGAATTTCAAAGCATCGGCCTTGTTTACCGATTTGAACTCGTGTATTTGGACAAGCCCGGCGTGACCATTTATGGATGGGGTGCAAGCCTGGTATCGATGCCCGCGCGTGGGCCATTTCCGGGGCTTGACGCGGTCAGTTAGCCAAGAATGCAACATCGGATCAGACTAAAGTCGAGTTCAACCTTTATCCAACCGGGGTCAAAATGAGTCACTCGTCAATGCTCAAAGCCAGACGGCAGCACCAAAAAACCAGGAAACTTCTCGATGGCGCTGCCAAGCGGGCCAAACGGCTGGCGAAGCTGGCATTGGCGGGGCCGGCCGTGAAGAAGGAAAAAGTGAAGAAGGAAAAAGTGAAGAAAGAAAAGGTCAAGACGGAAAAAGTGAAAAAGGTCCAGCTGACCAATGAGGAGCTTGGCAGGCAAGACGCGAAGAAGAGCAGTGCGGGCGCCGGCAAAAAAGGCGCGTCCTAGCCTTTCTCGACCCGGAAGCGAAGCGGCTTATTGCGTTGAAACGCGCCGCCCTGCTTGTCAGAAGCGGCCGACAATGCCTGTCGGTCGGACTTCTGAAAAGCAGACGCTCGACCGCACGAAACAATGGGGGTTGCGGGGAGTAGCGACGATCCTGTCCTGCGCGGGCGAGGGTGTCACCGAAGAACCGTCCAGGTATCTGACAACGCAGACCATGGCGCCCGTCATCATCCTGCCACGTCGGCACGCTACTCTTACAGGGCGGGCCACTTGGCAGGCTGGACGTTGGCCACGGAGCGGGTTCCCTAGGAAGAGTTTGGGCAAGGCAGGCGCGATGTCGAAACCTCGACCGTCGGGGCAGCCGAGTCGTGTATCAAGTGCTCCAGCTAGCACTTCTTAAAGGAGACACATCATGGCAACACATGGCAAGTCCACTGACGCAATCCCGGCGCGCGACGCAGCCATTTGGAGCATGAGTCCATCGTCGATGGACGTGGTGACCAAAGCCTATACAGCATGGTTGGACCAAGCGAATAAGTTGAACGATGAAGCGTTCCGCTTCGCTCACGATCGTCTTGCCAAGGATCTCGCGGCGGCAGCGCACCTCGTCCGCTGCAGTGAGCCGAACGAAGCGCTCGCGTTACAGATGGAATTCGCCAGCAAAATGGCCGCCGATTATTTGGCCGAAGGCCAGAAGATGCTCCAGTTGGTAGGTCAATTAGCAAAGGAGACTCACCTTGAGCGAGGGCGAGACACCCGGGGGCGGCAACACGTATAGAGGGCCTTTGTCGCGGCGCCGCCTCGTAGGTGCGAAGTACCGCGCATGAGGGCGTCGTGCCGGGCATATCGAACTTGGCGAATCCTTGGCATGGCTCGCGTACGTGTAGGTCGACGACATAGTGGCCGTTACCGAGAAGGCCGCGTGTGGAACCCAAAATATCGTTAGCGCGACCAGAGAGGCAAGCGCAGGGGCCCTGCGCAATAATCCACTTTGCCTACAAGGGCAGCACCGATAGCAAAGTAGGCGTGCCCCTAGTCACTGGCATCAATCTGAAACTCCAGCCATGTTTACAGGGGCAGCCAACGGCGAGCGTCTCAGCTGCGCCGAAAAGCTCGGCGGCGAAGCTCAACGGATGGCGCTCGAACTCGGCCGATCAAGGCAACGAAGTCCCGAGTACTCACTTGCGCACGTCGAAGCGAGCACCACGCTCGAGGGGCGAATCCAGATGCGCTGCGCGAGACACATTCTTGCTCACGCGTCCACGACCGGCGCGAATTGAGTTCTTATCGTGTCGTTGTGCGTGCTTCGTGCCAAGTGCTTCGAATTCGAGCGAGGCGCGGGGATTTGATGGTGGTTTACGTACGCCAACTTTGCCACGTCCGAACAGACGATGCCTGATCGAAGTAACTCACATTTTTTTGCAACGGCAACGTCACGCTGCGGTCCTTCCGCTTTACCACAAAGCAAACTCGGGAAACGCATGGCGCCGCCGGAGGAAAGCATCGGCCGCTACCTGAAGGATAGGAAATCCAACGGCATAACGCGTCATCGCGAGCAGCGTGCCAGGTCTTGACTGCCCGGACCGATGGGAAGCTGAGATGGTCAGGGATCGTCGCGAGGCCACGGCGAAGGCTCGGACACATTCCCGGAAGAACCCCCCTCTACGACCGGTTTCGGCTCATTCCACGCGCGCCTTCGGAACGTCAAGTCGTAGCCGGTCGCGGGCATCGAAGCGATTCGACCGAGCGGCCGCTGAGTAACGCATAGCTGCCACCGAGGTATGAACGGCGGCTTCAGGTCGTAGAGCCGCCGGCCGGCGGCTCGCTTCCAACGGGCGTGAACGATCCGACGCGGACATTCGAGAGGGGGCCACGACTGTTTACGCAATCCCTTGGTTGGCCCGCAACTACCGCGACGGCGGGATTGGGAGCCTAAGCGCCTTCGCGGTTTTCAAGTTGATCACCAGTCCGAACTTCGTCGCTTGTTCGAACCGCAGGCGCCAGGCTTTGCACCGTAGAGTACGATGGACGCGTGAACAAATCTCAGAAGCAAACATGAACGTCAACCTCGCTGCACGTCTGAGCCTCGTCGCGCTGTTGTACCTACTCTTGTCATCGCCCCTGGCGGCGTCGGTCACGTTGGTCGACGACTACATTCAGAGATCGGGCCTTGCGGAACAGCTCGGGCAGATCGCGGGCAAAGGGCTCCGTCAGATCGAAGAAGCACAGGCTGGGCCGCAGGCGCAACCGCCTCGGTTGACTGACGCTCAGATGGAGCGATTGCGCAGCGCCGTCAAGGTTGCGTTCGCCGCCGACCGACTGCGGCTCGCCATACGATCGCATCTCGACGTACTATTGCCCGAAGGTGATGCCGTACTGTTCCTGAAGTGGCTCGATACACCCTCCGGCAAACGTGTGACCACGATCGAGATGACAGCCTCGACGGAGGAAGCGCCCAGGCGCGCAGCCGATAACGCTCCGCAAACGCTCGCCGGGTTGCCAATGGCACGCAAGGCCGAACTCGAACGGATCCTGAAGGCTAGTGGCGTCGAGGACAGAAGCGCGACGATGGCGCTCAACATGGCCCGGGCCGTGGTACTTGCGGCGGGCATGCCTGTACGCGACATCCCGCCTGCATATAGCGCGCCGGATCGGCTCGAAAATCCAAGACAGGATAGGCTCGAATCCTTACGACGACAGATCGCCATCGAGCTCGCGCCGGAGTCGCTTGCGTACATCGCGGCTGTTTATGCTCCCTTGTCAGACGACGAGTTGCGCGACTACGCCACAGTACTCGAACGATCGTCGATGCGCCGCGTCATCGAAGCGACCAATGTTGCGTTCGACAGAGCGCTTTCCGCCGCCGCGATCGAAGTCGGCCGGCGTGTCGGCGAGTCAGCAAAACCGGCCGCCACTCGAAGCGACGGCAAGAATTAGAACCACCAAACGACCACGGCCTCCCGCTGGCGGGACCATATGACGCTCGGTAACCCCGCCCCCGCTGCGCACCTTCGGCGTCGCAAGGTGATCTTCGCCACGCTGCCCGCCTTCGGCTAACGGGCATGAACGACTGCAATGACTGAATTTCCGCGCTTTGCTCGAAGGACTGCAAATGGGCTGGTCACGTCCGGATGGTTGACGACCCCATTTCGCAGAGAACGACCCGTTGCCGACATTGGGCGAAGCTGGAAGCGGACAGTGAAGCCGACGGCGGAGCGCAGGGATCTTCTACGCTAGCCTCACTCGCCTCACTCGCACAGTCCCAGTATTCGCTCTTGCTGCGAACACGCCTTTACCGGCGGAGATTTTGGTCTCGTCCTTCCGGCGATGCACCTACGTATCTCCACGGCCGTTGGTGGATAGTAGAACCATCCTCGACCCAAGTCCGGCAACGCCAGCTCGACCTCGCGCCATTTGGGATGTCCATTTTCTTGCAGCGCAGAGAAGTTCTGGCACAGCGATCGGGCGAACCGCGCCAGGGTATCCTTGGTTTGAGTCAAGTTGTAATCGTAGGTCACTAGGAATGCCTTCACGGCCAATCCAGGGATGTCTTCCGCCAACAGATTTGGATAACTGCTTGCGCGCACCGTCGCGGGAAAGTAGGTTTCCAGCGCGGCCTTGCTCGACTCCTGGTTGGGATCGAACTTCAGCAATTTAATAAGTTGCCGCGCCTCGGGTTTCATGTCGACCAGTAGCTTAGCTGGCTGCCCGGCGATTACCGCCACCACATCCAGCGAATTAGTCGAAATCAGCTTGACCAGCGCGTCTTCGTTGGAGAGCAGGCTCGCATTCGCCTCCGCGACCGGTTCGTTGAACATCAATCGGTAAAGCGTGGTCGTTGTCAGCGCCGTCCCGCTTCCCAACTCTCCGACGTTAATTCTGGCACCCTTGATCTCATGGATGTAATTCAGGTTCGAGTCAGCCCGTACGATGAAGTAAATCTCCTCATTGTAGAGCGGCATAATGACGCGAAGAGGCCGGATGATTTTATTCGCTTCCGCGTGTCCACCTGCAGCCTGATCGAGAAACGCCTGAAAGACGTCTGACTGCACGATCGCGAATTTAACGCCCGGCTCGTAGCGCAAGCGTCGAACATTCTCAGCCGATCCTGCCGAAGGTAGTACGTCTAGTTCGATATCTGCAGACGGCGCGACAATCGAGGCGATATCACGCCCTATCTGGATGTATGTACCACGCGCGGATGCCGTAACGATCTTTAACTCCACAGCCGCCAGAGCCGATGCTCCCTGAAGCGAGAGTCCTGCTGCTATGAGACCGATGATTAATAGTCTGGTCACGTTATTTGCTCTCCCCTTTTGAATTCAGGCTGCAGAGCCCGAGTGCCGCAACCCCTTCCGTGCAAGCCCATGGCCGCGGCACATCGGGCCGGACATTTGCGCGACCTTCGCTTAGGGGAGACTGCACTGACCCTGCTGCGCTAGCAGCCGGATACCTAAGCATCGGCCGATTTGTTGTGGAATGCTTCGCGGTGACTTCGTTGCCGGCCACTGGCATTGTTCTATCGCGAAGGTCCCCAGCATCGGCGGTCGGTGCATTTGGCTTCTTCACAGCTCCCTCGGCCTTAGGGGCGAACTGTTGCGCGGGACTCACTTGATCGCTTGTCGAGACCTGCCGCTGTGGCTCATTGGGCGACGGCGTTTGGCTATCAGCACCATTGGAGCCGTTCGCCGCCGCTGCACCTTGGCCGACCGGCGAGATTGTAACGGCGGTTGACGGCTCAACTGGCGGCGCGGGTTTTACAGTCCCGATTGCAGCGACGCTACCCGTGCCAAGGGAGGCCGACGGCGCGGAGGGTGCGGTGACCCCGATCTCTTGGATGGGTCTGGTCGGCGGGCCACCAGCATTGACATCCGCAGGCGCAGCGGAGACCGCCTGCGCGCCCGGCCGCTCGCTGAGCTGCACTGAATGGCTGTAGACGTAGTATGCAGAAATGCCAATCGCGATAAGCCCTACGGTGGGCAGTGACACGGCCAGCGCCACGCGCGACGTCGGACGCAGTTCCTCCGTGGTCTTGACCGCGGCAGGCCGCGCAAGCTGCGGCGCGGGCGAGCTCGCGGTGGCAAACGAAGGCTCGGATGCAACTGGTGGCTGTGCGGCCGCGGTTACCTCCGTAGCGGATGGCGCAGGCTTGGGCAACTCATCGAGAGATCGAGGTTCGCGAGTACGGTCGAGCTTGTCGAGTTCGATGGCCGCGGCAGGCCGGGCAAGCTGCGGCGCGGGCGAGCTCGCGGTGGCAAACGAAGGCTCGGATGCAACCGATGCCTGTGCGGCCGGGGCCACCTCTGTAGCGGCTGGCGCAGGCTTGGGCAGCTCATCGAGATTAAAATCGAAACGGAATGGAAGCCCCTCGCTGAATGCTGGCGAAGCGTCCGTAGCGTTCCGGGCCGACGACGTCGGCGGCGCCTCGGACCGAGTAGATAGCACTGGAAATTCCGTCTCGCACTTAAAGCAATTCTTGGCGGCCTGATCATTGACCGCCCCACATCGGCTGCATCGCTTGACGTGCAGCTGCGATCCACAGTCGTTGCAGAACTTCGCGCCAGCCGGATTGATGTGGTCGCAGAAGAGGCACTGGGAAGGGAACATGGACAACGCCTAGGTAGCAAAATACGCGATCGACGTATCCTATTGCCAGTATGAAAAAAGGAAGCCTGACTCAGCTTGCGTGCGTCCGTGGGCCTGCTTGACCCTTAAGCGTCACCGTAACGACCCCCGCGACGCCTTTCTCGGCACAACCCCATATGCAGCCAAGAAGTATGTGGGAAATTATGACACTTTCGTCGGTATTCGTAACCGTGCCTAGCGATCCACTACCCGTACTGGTGAAGGTCACCACTATCGATTCATCCAG
>CAWHIS010000025.1:0-238957 GCA_963829375.1 uncultured beta proteobacterium
CCAGAAGGTCATGCAGCAACGCACAGTATCGTCCGGCGCGGACGCCGCAACGACGTCTTGCGCGACGACCGAAATCGTCCGTCTGCTAGCTCCCCTGCCCCTGCTTCAAATCTTGACGCTGTTAGCGGATTGCTTGACCGAGGTCAAGAGAAGGTGATGGCCGAGCCGTAATAATCTTTCATGCTGAACGCAAGCGCATGGCGTGCACAGCAGGCGCCGCGTTTTGAAAGGATCCCGGATGGACGTTCGCAAGCACATGAGTGCTACGCCAATCACAATTTCCGATGAGACCGACTTCAAGAACGCCTTGGGGCTCATGCAAAAGCACCGCATCCGCAGGCTGCCGGTGGTCGATGCCGGCGGTGTGCTGATCGGCATCGTCGCCGAACGCGATCTGCTCGTCGCCGCGGACCGTTACCTCAATTCGCCGGTGGATGTGGAACGGATCATGACCCGCCAGGTCGTGACCGTTGGAGTTACGACCCCGGTAGTCGATGCCGCAATGTTGATGATTGAACGCAAGATCGGCGGCCTGCCGGTAGTCGACGCGTCTCGCAAGCTGATCGGGATCATAACCGAGACCGACCTGCTGAAAGCGCTGGCCGCGATGCTGCGCGGAGTCGACCAGAGCGCAGGCGCTGTAAAGCTCCAGCGCGGCGCGACCGGGTCCAGGGCTACAGCGGACAAGGGGAGCGCGCGCAGGCGACCCATCGCAGCGAAACCCCACGCCAAGTCGAAAAGCACAAAAACGAAGGTCGGTCGAAGCCGAGCGCTGGCAGCACGCAAGCGTGTCAAGCGCCCGCGCAGCGCCTGATTGGTCGCGATGCGCCGACTGTCAATCTTGGTGCTGGCCGCCGCTGTATGTGCCGCCGTTTTGGTCGCAGCTGAACCGACGCCGGGTAACTCGCGTGGGGAGTTGCTCTACTCCACGCATTGCGCCAGCTGTCACACGACGCAGGTGCATTGGCGCGACAAGAAATTGGCGACCGACTGGGCAAGTCTGAGGATGCAAGTGAATCGTTGGCAGGGAAATACCGGAATGGGCTGGAGTGACGACGACATCACCGCCGTCACCTTCTATCTGAACGACCGCTTCTATCGGTTCTCCGCCCCAGGGGGCAGGGCGGTGCTGCCGCAGCGTTCATTGCGCGTCTCGACACGCTAGCCGACGGCCCAGGCAACGCAGAGCCATAGGCGGCGGGGCGCACGGGGGGGATAGTGGGCGACAGGAGTTGGTTGAAGAGTTATCCGGCCGGCATTCCAGCCGAAATCGATGCTGACCGCTTCACCTCGCTGGTGGGCTTGCTTGAAGATGTCGTCGGCAAGTTTGCCGACAGACCGGCGTATCACAACCTCGGCCGCAGCATGAGCTATGGGGAGCTGGGGCGACGGTCGCGCGATTTTGCGGCGTTCCTCCAGGGACTCCCTGGCATGGGCAAAGGTGAGCGGGTGGCCATCATGTCGCCCAATTTGCTGCAATACCCCGTCGCGTTGTTCGGCGTCCTGCGCGCCGGCATGACCGTGGTCAACGTCAATCCGCTGTACACACCCCGCGAGCTCGAACATCAGCTGAAAGACGCCGGCGCCAAGGCAGTCGTCATCCTGGAGAATTTCGCCAGTACGCTGCAGCAAGTGCTCAGGGAAACGCCAGTCGAGCACGTTGTTACATTCCAGATCGGGGACATGTTGCCGATCCCGAAGCGGTGGATCGTCAATTTCGCCGTCAAAAAGCTAAAGAGGATGGTCCCCAGTTGGCGCATCGACGGCGCCACGACATTCTCCGCAGCGCTCGCTCGCGGCGCCAAGGTGCCGCTCAAGGCCGTCGCGATGACGCACGACGACAACGCATTCCTCCAGTACACCGGTGGCACGACCGGGGTCGCGAAGGGGGCGATGCTTACCCACCGGAACCTGCTCGCTAATCTGGAGCAGACCGGCGCGTGGGTTTCGGGCAGCTTCAAGGAAGGTGAGGAAATCGTCATCGCGCCTTTGCCGATGTACCACATCTTCTGCCTTACCTCGACATTGGCGTTCATGAAATGGGGAAGCCTGATCGTGCTGATCACGAATCCGCGCGACCTGCCGGCGTTCGTCAAAGAGCTACGGCGATGGAAGTGGACCGTCATGACCGGCGTCAATACGCTGTTCAACGGGCTCCTGAATGCGCCCGGCTTCGACCAGCTCGATTTTTCCGCGGTGAAGGTGGTGGTTGGCGGCGGCGCGGCGGTTCAACAGCCGGTGGCAGAGCGTTGGAACCAGGTCACCGGCGGCTACATTACTGAAGCGTACGGCCTGACCGAGACGTCGCCAGGAGTGTGCGCCAATCCGCTGGGCGCACCCTGGAATGGCACCATTGGCTTGCCTTTCCCTTCTACCGACGTATCGATCCGCGATGACCACTTCAACGAGTTGCCGGTGTGGACCGGGGAAGGTGACATCGATGACCATACCGGTGAAATCTGCGTCCGCGGGCCACAGGTGATGAAGGGCTACTGGAATAACCCGGCAGAGACGGCCAAAGTGATGCAGGATGGTTGGCTGAGGACGGGCGACCTGGGCCACATGGACGCCAACGGCTTCATCACTATCACCGATCGCAAGAAAGACATGATCGTGGTGTCGGGATTCAAGGTCTTTCCGAACGAGATCGAGAGCGTCGTGGCGATGCATCAGGGCGTGCTCGAGTGCGGGGTGGTCGGAGTGCGTGACGAAAAATCGGGTGAGGCAGTAAAGGTCGTGATCGTGCGCAAGGACCTGCAGCTCACGAAGGAAGCCGTCGTCGAGCACTGCAGGTTGCAGCTTACTGCCTACAAGGTGCCGCGCCACGTCGAGTTCCGTGACGTGCTGCCGAAATCGCCCATCGGAAAAGTCCTCCGGCGCGAATTGCGGGAAGCCCCGCCCGCTCCTTGAGACGATCAAAACCACGGGGAATCCTGCCGCGTCCTCCAACTGGAGCTGCAAAACGAGGATGGAACGTGCTTCGCATTAGTTGGCTCCTTGCCTCGTTCGTCTTGTCGACGGGTCAATCGGTATCTGCCGCACAGCTCTCACCGGCAGAGCTTGATGAGCTTGCTTCCGCTAAAGGTTGTTACCTGTGCCATCATGCAGAGCCGGTCAAGCGGAAGCTGGACGACTCGCCAAGCCTTGCACCTTCGTGGAGAGACATCGCCCTGAGATACCGAGGCCAGGAGAGCGCAGAGAGCCGCTTGACCGATATCGTGCTTGCGGGCTCCGGTAACTACGGCAAGGATCGCCATTGGAAGGGCAAAGTCGGAGAGGTGGGCATGCTTCCCAACGTGAAGGAAATCGATGAGGACCAGGCGAGGCAACTGGTACACTGGATCCTCTCCTTCGCGCCTTGAACAGGGACGGCCGCTCATAGCGCCACCTGCTGATTCGCAAACGCTTTCGCCACAGCGCCCGTTTTGCAAGACAATAGCCCTATCCGGGCTGCGATCGCCGTGACCCCTTTCCCAGCGCTACCTGACATCAAGGCGTCCCTGAGTCGCCCGGTCAGTCCGAGGAGACCACGATGAACGAAGGCGTGGACGCAAACCGCTCACCGCAATTGGACGAGGTGCTCAAACTCGTGCGCGCGAAGGTCGCTGCCGGCCAACGCGCCACGCTCGAAGCCTTCGTCGCGCGTTATTACGGGCACGTCGATCCCGAAGACCTGGCCGAGCGTGAGCCGGTCGATCTCTACGGCGCGGCGCTGTCGCACTGGAATTTTGCGCGCAAGCGCGAGCCTGGACACGTTCGCGTGCGGGTTTTCAATCCGACGGTCGAGGAGCACGGCTGGCAGTCGACGCACACCGTCGTCGAGATCGTCAATGACGACATGCCGTTCCTCGTCGATTCGGTGACGATGGAAGTCAATCGTCACGGCCTGACGCTGCATCTCATCCTGCACCCGATCCTCGCGGTCGAGCGCGACGCGGAAGGCGTCCTTGCCGGACTTGCAGCGAGCGACGCCAAGAAGGCGAAGCGCGAATCGTTCATCCACGTCGAGATCGACCGCATGACCGGTGCGGCGGCGATGGACGCATTGGCGGCGGATCTCGAGCGCGTGCTCGACGACGTGCGCGCGGCGGTCGAGGACTGGGTGAAGATGCGCGCGCAGGTGGCGACCATTCTCGGCGAGATCGCCGCGAGCGCGCCGCCGTTGCTGGCGGAGGAATTGGCGGAAGGCGAGGCATTTCTTGCGTGGCTCGCGGAGAACAACTTTACCTTCCTCGGCTATCGGCGGCATGAGCTGTGCAAGCTCGACGGCGAGGACGCGCTGAAAATCGTTCCGGGATCGAGCCTCGGCATTCTGCGTGCCGTCGAAGGCAAGGAAGTCGCGTCGAGCTTCGCTGCGCTTCCGCCGGAAGTCAAAGCCTACGCTCGCCGCCCCGAGTTGCTGGTCGTAACCAAATCGACATCGCGCTCGACGGTGCACCGCCCCGGCTATCTCGACTACATCGCGGTCAAGCGCTTCAACGCCACGGGCGAGGTGTGCGGCGAAGATCGGTTTCTCGGCTTGTTCACTTCCATCGCCTACAGCGCCAATCCGTCGGAAATCCCACTCTTGCGCCGCAAGGCGGCGAATATCACGGCGCGCGCCGGCATGGTGCCCGGCAGCCACGCCGCCAAGAGACTGGCCAATATCCTGACCAACTTTCCCCGCGACGAACTGTTTCAGACCGGGGAAGACGAACTTCTGACGACGGTCATCGGCATCCTGCGCCTAGGCGAAAGGCAACGCTTCCGGTTGTTCGTGCGCCGCGACGCGTTCGAGCGTTTCGTCGTGTGTCTCATCTATGTGCCGCGCGAGAACTACACCACCGAGTTGCGACAGAAATGGCAGGCCATTCTACTGAAGGCGTTCGACGGCTCCAGCTCGGAATTCAACACGCAACTTTCGGAATCCGTCCTGGCGCGGATCATGATCACGGTGCGCACGACGCCGGGAAAGATCCCCGCGTATGACGTGCGCGCGCTGGAGTCGCAATTAGCCGCCGTCGCCCGTCGCTGGGAAGACGATCTGAAGGCGGCGCTGGTCGACGCGTCTGGAGAGGCGCGTGGCAATGAACTGTACAAACTATTCGGGCGCGCGTTTCCGACCGGGTATCGGGAAGATTTCTCCGCCCGCGCCGCAGTTCCCGATATTGCTCTGATGGCCGGCCTGACGCCCGCGCAGCCGCTCGCGATGTCGCTGTATCGTCCGCTCGAGGCCGCACCGGGAATGCTGCGCTTCAAGCTCTACCATCTCGGCGGGCCCGTCACACTGTCGGACAGTCTGCCGATGCTCGAGCACATGGGCCTCAAGGTTCTTGACGAGCGCCCGCACCAGGTCACACCGGACGGCATTGCGCCGATCTGGATGCATGACCTTGGGATGCTCGCCCCCTCCACCGATGCCGAGATCGAGATCGACTCGCTGCATAAGGTATTCGAGGCCGCATTCGGACAGATTTTCCGCGGCGATGTTGAGAACGACGAATTCAATCGCCTGGTCATCGCTGCGCGACTGCCCGCCCAGGAAATCGTGATCCTGCGCGCATGCGCCAAGTATATGAGGCAAATCGGCTTTCCGTTGTCGCAGGCATTCATCCAAGCGACCCTGGCCGCGCATCCGGATATCGCCCGGCAACTGATCGAGTTGTTAAAGGTGCGCTTCGAGCCCAGTAGCGATGCGGGTGCCGGCGCGCGCTCGGCCGAGCAGGTGCGCGCGATCGAAACCGCGCTCGACGCGGTCGAGAATCTCTCGGAGGATCGGGTGCTCCGCCAGTATCTGGCGCTGATTCAGGCGATGACGCGGACCAATTTCTGGCGTCGTGACAGCGAAGGGAAGCCGCGCAGTTTCGTATCGTTCAAGTTTGATCCGTCCAAGGTTGCGGGTTTGCCCGAGCCGAAACCCATGTTCGAGATCTTCGTGTACTCGACGCGATTCGAAGGCGTGCACCTGCGCGGTGGCAAGGTCGCGCGCGGCGGCTTGCGCTGGTCCGACCGGCCGGAGGATTTCCGCACGGAAGTGCTGGGGCTGGTCAAGGCGCAAATGGTGAAGAACACGGTCATCGTACCGGTCGGCTCAAAAGGCGGATTCGTGCTCAAGAAAGCGCCGCCCGCGTCGGATCGCGAAGCGTTCATGAAGGAAGGCATCGCCTGCTACAAGGACTATCTGCGGGGACTGCTTGATATCACCGACAACCGTGTCGGCGACAAGATCGTGCCGCCGCCGCAGGTCAAGCGGCACGATCCCGATGATCCTTATCTGGTAGTCGCTGCCGACAAGGGTACCGCGACCTTCTCCGACTATGCCAATTCGGTCAGCGCCGAGTACGGTTTCTGGCTCGACGATGCTTTCGCTTCGGGCGGATCGGCGGGCTACGACCACAAGGTCATGGGCATTACGGCGCGCGGCGCCTGGGAGTCGGTCAAGCGCCACTTCCGTGAAATGGGGATCGACACGCAGAGCACGGATTTCACCGTCGCGGGCATCGGCGACATGTCCGGTGACGTGTTCGGCAACGGCATGCTCCTTTCGCGCCATATCAGGCTGGTCGCCGCGTTCGATCACCGGCACATTTTCCTCGATCCGGGCGCGGATCCCGCCACTACATTCGCGGAGCGCGAACGCATGTTCAAGCTCCCGCGTTCCTCCTGGGCCGACTACGACGCCACGCTCATTTCGCCGGGCGGCGGCATCTACCCGCGCGGCGCCAAGTCGATCGCCATCACGCCGGAGGTGAAGAAGGTCCTGGGCATCACGGTCGATGCGATGACCCCGACCGAGTTGGTGAACGCAATCCTGAAGGCGCCGGTTGATCTGATCTACAACGGAGGCATCGGCACGTACGTCAAGGCCACGAACGAATCGCACGCGCAGGTTGGTGATCGCGCCAACGACGGGCTGCGCGTCAACGGGCGCG
The DNA here is from genome assembly GCA_963829375.1 of uncultured beta proteobacterium. Classification (GTDB taxonomy): domain Bacteria; phylum Pseudomonadota; class Gammaproteobacteria; order Burkholderiales; family Casimicrobiaceae; genus PALSA-1003. The sequence goes on from CAWHIS010000025.1 coordinate 6,912, forward strand.
AACTGCGCTGCAAGGTGTTCGCCGAGGGCGGAAATCTCGGCAGCACGCAGCTGGGCCGTATCGAGTACGCCCTGGCGGGTGGCAAGATCAACACCGACGCGATCGACAACTCGGCCGGCGTGGACACGTCCGATCACGAGGTCAACATCAAGATCCTGCTGGGCTTGCCGATCGCGGATGGTGAACTCACGGTGAAGCAACGCAACGCATTGCTGGCGGAAATGACCGACGATGTTGCTGCACTGGTTCTGCGCGACAACACGTTTCAGACACAGACACTGTCGGTCAGAGGACGCATCGCGCCGCAACTTCTCGACGCGAACCAGCGCTTCGTTCAATTCCTCGAGAAGGGTGGCCGGCTCAATCGATCGATCGAGTTCCTGCCATCGGACGAAGCGTTCGGCGAGCGCCGGGCAAAAGGCATCGGTCTCACCAGCCCGGAACTGGCGGTGGTTTTGGCCTACAGCAAGATCTGGCTCTACGACGAGTTGCTCGCGTCGTCGCTTCCGGACGATCCGTGGGTGGCTACTGCGCTTGCGCGCTACTTTCCCAAGGCTTTGCACGAGCGCTATGCGGCATACATGCAACGCCATCCCCTGAAGCGAGAGATCATTGCGACGCACGTCACCAACAGCATGGTCAACCGCGTGGGTGGCACGTTCGTGCATAGCCTGCTCGAGTCGACGGGGGCGAAGCCGGCGGAGATCGTGCGCGCGTACCTGCTGAATCGAGAGGTCTTCGGGTTTGTCGAGTTGTGGATGGCGATCGAGGCCCTCGATAACAAGGTGGACGATGCCGTGCAGTCGGCGATGCTGATCGATACCGGTCGTCTGATTACGCGCGGGACAACGTGGTTCCTGCGCTCGCGCCGCTTGACCGACGACATGGCCGCCACCATCGCGCATTTCGCGCCGAGGATCGCGGCGCTTGCCAAACTGCTGGCCCAGATGCAGGACGATGGCGAGCGTGCCCGCATCGGCTTCGCCATTGCGAAGTACGTGGATCGGGGCGTGTCGCAGGCGCTGGCGACCGCCGTTGTCAGCTTCGACACGCTGTACGCGGCGCTCGACATCATCGAGGTCGCCGATGAATCCGGCCGAGCGCCGGAATCCGTCGCCGGGCTTTACTTCGAGCTCTCGAACAAGCTTGGGTTGCCGTGGCTGCGCGACAGGATGGGCGCGCTGCCGGATGGTGCGCACTGGCAGATGCTGGCGAAAGAGGCGATGCAGGATGATCTGTCCGGCCTGCAGCGGAAGATCACCGGCGAAGTGCTGACCGGCAGCTCCGAGAATGCCGCACAGGAGATGCTCATCGCGGCGTGGCAGGACCGCAACCGGCGAGGCATCGAGCGAGCCGGGCAGCTGCTGACCGAGCTGCGCAGCGCAGGGTCCGTCGATTCGGCGATGCTGTCGGTGGCGCTGCGCGAACTGCGAGGGCTGGCATAGAGCTAGTACGTCGCCTGACTGGAGCATTCGGGCGATCCGGCGGCAGCGTACGAAAGATGCAATCGAACGATGCGTCGTTATAGGTGCCGGCACCGAAGAATCCAACCAGGGCCTGCCGATAGCTCGCCTGGCTCATGCGGTTGTAGTACAGCTTCGACGTGACATCCAGGAAGTAGTTGTAGTCGTTGTTGCCCATGTCGTTCATCATGATCTGTTCGGTGAGATCCTGGCTGCCTATCTGCAGCCGTTTGCATGATGTCGGCAGTTGCTTCATGTACGCGTTAAAGCCGGTCGCTTGCATACTGCGAACCGAGTCCGGCGCGCACCCGGCGGCAAAAGCTGCACTCGCCAGCAACATCGTCGCTCGCCCCAATGCCAGCAGCCGCTGGCGTGTCGCGTTACCCGGTGTCTGGCTGGTCATCGCTGGTCTCCTCTGAATGACGCGAGATGGTTGAGTGCGCGATGCGCACGCGTCACGACTTGTGCTTGTCTTTTTTCTTCTTGTCGTCCGGGGTGGCGTCCAGAACCAGCTTGTCGGCACCGACACGTTCGCTGTGGCGTTTTTCGAGATCGGTCAGCAGACCCTCGTCGCTCAAGTCGAGCGGATCGGAATGCTCCCAGTCGTGGCGAGCGATCTTGTCGAGGCGGTGGACGACATGCTTGTCGTGCACCTCGATGCCGAGCTCGCGTCGGGCATCGAAGCTGCCCGGCGCAAGATTGATCGAGCCGATGATCGCCGCCTTTTCGTCAGCGAGCAGCATCTTGGCGTGAAGTTTGAGGTGCTTCAGCTTGTGCACCTTGATGCCGACATCGTGCATGATGCGCAGCCCGCTGACTCCCTCCAGCAGCTTGTCCTTCTTCAGCGTGTGCGGCGGGCGCGCCATGACGTGCACCTTGACGCCACGCTCGCGGGCGCGGACCAGCCGCTCGATGATGACCGGATCCTGGTAGCGTTCGTTCTGCACGAAAACGGTGTGCTTGGCCTGGTCAATGAAATGCGCAATGCGCTCGCGCCCATTGTTGTTGCACCAGATGAGATGCGCCCCGTCTCCAGGGTCGAACTCTTTCCTGGCCCAGTCGGCCTCGAAGCACTCGATGATCTCGGCGACCTCGGCGTTGTCGTCGGTGACGACCGCATAGTCGCGCGTCTCGGTCAGATTCTCGGGGTCCCAGTTCAGCGATTTCACGAATGCGCTCACATCATCGACGACCATCGATTTTTCGTGGGTGAGGTCGAAGGCAGGATTGCTGTCCTCGACCGCGACCTTGCCCTTCTGCAGTTCACTGCGCGAGGCTTGGTTCTCCGCCTCTCCGCTGCGCCGCGCGGGATTGAGCATGACGCGCACGTCGACACCGCGCTCGCGCGCGCTGATGACTGCGGCGATCAATGACGGGTCCGAAAAAACGAACATCTTGATGCGCAGCGATTTCTTCGCCGCCGCGATGGCGTCGAGAATCGGCTGGGCGGAGTCGTCGGGCAGAACGATCAGGGAGCGGGGCATGGTAGCGGGCCTCAGTGCGGGTTGGGGTTTGCCGGCGACGAAGCCGTCTCGGCGGGCGGCTGCTCGTACTGAATTCGGTGCAGCTCGGCATACACGCCACCCAGCGCAATCAGTTCGTCGTGAGTCCCCTGCTCGGCGACTACGCCGTCCTTGAGGACGAGGATCTTGTTGGCGTCACGGATCGTCGAGAGACGGTGGGCGATGGTAATCGTAGTGCGGCCCTTCATCAATCGCTCCAAGCCTTCGATCACCAACCGCTCGGACTCCGTGTCGAGCGCAGCGGTTGGCTCGTCGAGGATCAGGATGGGCGCATTGCGGATGATGGCTCGGGCGATGCCGATTCGCTGTCGCTGGCCGCCGGACAGGGTCAGGCCGCGCTCGCCGACGGTTGAATCGTAGCCGTGCTTCATGTTGACGATGAAGTCGTGCGCATTGGCGAGTTTCGCGGCTTCGATGATCTCGGCTTCCGTCGCGCCGGGTCGCCCATACGCGATGTTTTCGCGGATCGTTCCGCGGAAGAGCACGGTGTCCTGCAGTACGAAGCCGATCTGGCTGCGCAGAGAACTCTTGGTCAAGTCGCGCACGTCGACGCCATCGACGAGCACGCGCCCGGCGTTGGCGTCGTAGAACCTCGGAATCAAGCCGACGACCGTTGATTTTCCGCCGCCCGTGGTGCCGACGACACCGACCATCTGGCCCGGCGCGATGGTGAAACTCACGTCGCGCAGGATCGGTGTCTTGGGGTCGTAGCCGAAGGCGACGTGTTCGAGCGTGATCTCGCCGCGCGCGGACTTCAATTCGCGAGCATTCTCGCGCTCGGGAATGACGTCATCAGTGTCCAGGATGCCCTGGATGCGCTCCAGCGCCACGGCCGCCGCGGCGATCGAGTTCGTCATTTTCGCCAAGTCCTGCACGGGCTTGAAAAATTTGCTCAGGTACGCGAGGAACACCGTCAGCGCGCCGACCGTCATGGCATCGGTCACGATCAGCGCGGCACCGCGCCACAACACGAAGGCGGTGCACAGGGAGACCACAATGGTCACTACGGGGGATAGCAGCGACTTCACCTTCCGCGCCTTCAGCGCTGCGTCGACGGTCGCCTGGCTGACGTCGGCCAGGCGCGATTCCTCGAGATCCTGCCGGCCGTAGGCCTTCACCACGCGCACCGACTCGAGTCCCTGCTGTACCACCGCGACGATGTCGGCCTGGTGCAACCGAACCTGACGTTGCGCCTTCTTGACCGCCTTTTTGAAGCGGGCGACGAAGAGCAGCAGGAAAGGTGTAACGCCCACTGCGACGAGCGCGAAGTCCCAGTTGAGCCAGAACATGAGGCCGACGATCCCGATGATCGTCAGCAGGTCGACGAGAATGTCCAGGGTCGCCGAGGACGCGAAGTTCTGCACGGTGGCCACGTCGTTCGTGATGGTCGACAGCAGGACGCCGGTCTGCTGGTGGTCGTAGTAGCCGAGCGACATGCGCTGCAGATGATCGTAGATCTTGATGCGAAGGTCATTCGCGACCCATTGGCCGACGCTCTCGGTGTAGTAATTGTCGATGTACGTCGCGACAGCCCCGATGACGGCGATGAGGATGACGCCGAGGCCGGCGGCTGCGGCGAGTCCCATCTTGCTTTGCGCAAACGGCAGGTCATGGATCCAGCGTAGCCATTCCGGCAGCGGGTGCGAGCCCAACACGTTGTCGATGACCACCTTCAGCGGCCAGGGCGCCGCCATGCTCATCGCGGTTTCGACCAGCATCGCAACGAACACGACCGCGAGCCAGCCGTGGTACGGACGAACCAGCTCTCGCACGAGCTTGGTCATCGTGCGCCGCCCAACGACATTCGTGGCGGCGGGCGCGGCCAGGGGCGGTGCGTCGTTCTTGCTGTCGATAACTGCCGATGGGGCCTCGTTTGCCACTCTGCTGTCCTCGGTTTACACGCAGGCAGGTGAGGGCGGTCGAATGCTCGCGCCTCGATGAAATACTACCGCGGTTGACCTCCGCCGCCTACCCGCAGAACGATCAGACATGCACGAACGCCAGAGCACCAACCGCGATGGCGGCGACGGCCACGCCGTACGCCGTGTACTGCAATCCCTTGTTGCGCGTGAGAATAGTGATGGCGGCGAGCGCGATGGCGATCTGGATCAGCGTTGTCGCCTGTGCCCAGCGGTGGTGGACGTGCATCGCCGCTTCACTTGCGAGCTCCGCGGCCTTGGATTGATCCTCGAGTTTTTTCGCCTCGGGCATGATCTCTTCCTTCTCCTTCTTGTAGCGCTCGATCTCCTTCGCGTATTTGGATTGCGCATCGCCCGCGGTAAGCGTCGCCCCGAGTTCGGCGAGGTTCTGTTTGCTGCTCTTGGCCTGGTAAAAGTTCCACTGGTCGGAAGCCTCCGCGCGGCGGATTGCCGCTTCGTTCTTGAACAGCAGCGCCGCGTTTTGCGTGGCACCCCCCATGTACCCGAACATTGCGCCGATCGTCGCAAAGATCGCGGTCATGACCGCGATGCGACCTGCAAACGGGTCGCCGTGCTGCGCCTGATGCTCAACTTCGTGATCGTGCGGTCCGTGGACGTGAAATCCTTCTGACATGAAGTGCTCCCTGAATAATGAATGTTTGTGCAAATCCCGGTCGTGCCATTCCCGGTCACTGACGATCCGCAATCCTCTCGTAGGCGGCAAACGCAAAGTCGAAGCCCCCCGGGCCGTCCGCGGGCCGCAATTCGCGCAGGGTTTCGCGCCACGCGCTGCGAGCGTAATCAGGAAAACGCGCATCCCCCGGGAAGTCTCGCTGGATCTCTGTGATGTGGAGTCGGCTCGCCAGAGGCAGCGCCTCGCGATACAGTGTTTCGCCGCCGATGACGAACACCGGCTCGGGCATGACTGCGGCGGCAAGCGCAGCATCGAGAGAGCCGACAACCGTCGCCCCGGGCGCGTCGAAATTGCGCTGGCGTGTGACGACGATGTTCTGCCGGCCCGGGAGCGGCCTGCCGATGGATTCCCACGTCTTGCGGCCCATTATGATCGAGTGTCCAGTGGTCAGCATGCGAAAGTGCTGCATGTCGTCCGGAAGACGCCAAGGCAGGCCATTGTCGACGCCGATGACGCCGTTTTTCGCGACCGCGGCGATCAGCGCGAGAGTCGGACGACGGCGCACATCGAGCATCTCCCTTGGCGGCGCCGCTGGGGGTAGTGTATCGTTCACGCGGGATTCGCAGGCTTGTAAGGAAACCTCGGAACACGTCCCGCACGGTTTGCGACGGAGGCTTTTCGGGCCGTTCGGAGGTTCCTGAACCAAACATTATAGCGGCCGCCCTGACCCTACGTGTACTACCCGCGTTCATTCCTCAAATTCATCCTGCTCGGATTCCTGCTGGTCAGCCTGCCGCTGCTCTACGCGCTGGTTGAACTGATCGTCACTCTTGACCGCCTGGGTACGCAGGGTCAGCAGGCGGTGTCGCAAGCCGCGCAGGCGGGCCGCGCCAGCCGCCAACTCTATGAACAGGCCACGACCCTCGAACGCCTCGTGCGCCAGCATTTGATTCTCGAGGACCCGCAGCTCGTCGATGACTACGCGCGCCTGCGCCAGGATTTCCGCGCGAGCGCGCAGCAACTGCAGCAGCTTCCTCTCGATCGCACCCAGCTCACGCAACTCGAATCGATCACAGACCGCGAGAGCCACCTGTACACGCTCCTGAAGTCGCCGCACCGACCGCCCGACGGAAACACCGTGTTGGCGGAGGGTTACGCGGGACTTGCGGAAGGCGCGCAAGCTATGCTGACCGCGAGCAACGGGCTCACCGAGCGGGAGATCGAGCGGCTGCAGGAGACCGCTGCCGAGGGCCGCCAGACGTGGGGGTATCTGGCGCTTGCAGCCGGAGCCATCGCCCTTGCCCTCGCAATACTGTTCTCGGTATTGATTGCGCGCCCCATCCGCCAACTCGACCAGGCGATTCGCCAGATGGCCACCGCCGACTTCACGCACGCGATCGAAGTCGATGGTCCGCAGGACATGCGTTACCTCGGCCAACGCCTCGAATGGCTGCGCTCACGCCTGCACGACCTCGAGCAGCAGCAAACCCGCTTTCTGCGCCACGTGTCGCACGAATTGAAGACGCCGCTGACGGCGGTGCGCGAAGGCGTGGAGTTGCTGCGCGACCGCGTCGGCGGTGCGCTGTCGGCGGAGCAGCAGGAGATCGTGCGCATCGTGCGCGAAAACACGCTTTCGCTGCAGAAGCTGATCGAGGATCTTCTGACTTACCATCAGACCCGCAACATGGAACCGCAAACGGTGGGCCCGGTGGCGTTGGGGGACATCGTCCGCATCGTGCTGCGCGAACACAAGCTCGCCGCGCTCGCCCGTCTGGTGACGTTCGACGCGAAGCTGCGACCGGCGATCATCGTCGGCGACAGCGCGAAGCTCCGGGCAATCGTCGACAATCTGCTTTCGAACGCGATCAAGTATTCGCCGCGCTCGGGTGTTGTCAGGATCGATCTCTCGATCCAGAAGCAGTTTGCGACCCTTGACGTGATCGACCAGGGCCCTGGCATCGACCCGGTCGATCGCCCGCGCATCTTCGACTCCTTCTATCAAGGCAAAACTGCGCCGGGCGGCCGCATCAAGGGCTCGGGACTGGGCCTAGCCATCGCGCAGGAATACGCGTTGGCGCACGGCGGTCGCGTTGAACTTGTCGAGCGTGCGGACGGAGGACGGGGAGCGCACTTCCGGTTGTGGATTCCGGTGGCAGTCGGCGGCGAACCGGCGCGAGCTTCGATGGGAAAAGCGCCTATTACGATTGTCGGTGAGGGATGAGCATCGGGCGCCAGCATGGGCGCAGGACGGTCCTCGTCGCACTAGTACTGCTGGCCGGTTGTGCTACGCCGCCGCTGCCACCGCGCGCGGAGCCGATGCCTGCGCCGCCACCGGTCGTCGCGGAGGTAGCGCGTGAGCCGGCTCCGGTGGTGGCGGAACCTCCGCCGCCGGTCGTGATCATTCAGCAGGCGCCGCCTGCGGCGCCGCCCCCGGTCAACGAGGAGGAGCAGCAGGCCATTGCGCTACTGTCCGACCTGCAGCGTTACGCGGGCGAATCTGCCGAGGATCTTCGCCGTGAACTGGTTGCGGCCAACCAGGCCGTCAATCGGGCTCGCACCGATGCGAACCGAATCCGGCTTGCAGTCCTCATGACGTTGCCGGGAGCGGGTCCTCCCGATGATGCGCGGGCGCTTGCGCTTCTCGAATCCGTATTCGGCAAGAGCGCAGGAACGTCGCCAGTGAAGCAGCTCGCGGTGGTGCTCTATCTGCAAATCGCCGAGCGCACGCGCGGCGTTGGGGAGGAGAGGAAAAAGACAGCTGCGGCACAGGAAAAGCTCGATCAGCTGCGCGCGGTCGAGCGCAGCCTCCTGATCGAGCGCAGCCGCAATGCCGGTGGCGCCGGCGGTGGCGGCGGTGGAGGGACGGGTCGATGAAAACTGAAACGATGGATTCCGCGGAAGTCCTGCTCGTCGACGACGATCCGGATTTGCTGAGGCTGATCAGCCTGCGCCTGACGTCGGCAGGATATCGAGTGCGCACGGCGGACAGCGGCGAGACCGCGCTCGCGGCGCTCGCCGTGGCGCGTCCGGCGGCGGTGGTTACGGACCTCAAGATGCCGGGCATCGACGGCCTGGCGCTGTTCGCTGCGATTCATCGCCAGCATCCGACGCTGCCTGTGATCATATTGACGGCACACGGCACGATTCCCGAAGCGGTGTCGGCAACGGAACGAGGTGTATTCGGCTTTCTGACCAAGCCTTTCGACAGCCAGGAGCTCCTGCGGAAGGTGGCGTCTGCCGTCAGTCTCAGCGGCGGCGAACCCGAGGCACCCCGCCAGTCGGGCGCTGAATGGCGGGCGGGCATCATCACGCGCAGTCCACGCATGGAGGACCTGCTGCGACAGGCGAGGCTCGTCGCTGATTCGGACGCGAGCGTGCTGATCTTCGGCGAGTCTGGCACGGGCAAGGAGTTGCTCGCGCGCGCGATTCATCGTGCCAGTCGTCGCGCCAGCAAGGCCTTTGTCGCCGTCAACTGCGGCGCCATCCCCGAGCCCCTGCTGGAGTCGGAGTTGTTCGGGCACGCGCGGGGTGCGTTCAGCGGCGCTGTCCAGGCGCACAAAGGACTGTTTCAGGCGGCGGACGGCGGCGCGATCTTCCTCGACGAGATCGGCGACATGCCGCTGGCCCTGCAAGTGAAACTGCTCCGCGTGCTGCAGGAGGCAGAGGTGCGGCCGGTCGGGGCGACGGCATCGGTTCCGGTCGACGTCCGCGTGATATCGGCAACGCATCGCGATCTCGACGAGCAGAAGGCGGCGGGCGAGTTTCGGGAGGATCTGTACTATCGGCTCAACGTAGTGTCGCTGAAACTGCCGTCGCTTGCCGAGCGCCGCGAGGACATTCCGCTCCTGGCGACATATTTCCTGCGCAAGCTCGCGGAGCGTTACCGCAAGAGCGTGCCAACGCTCGCGCCCGACGCGATGGCGCTGTTGATCAGCGCGGAATGGCCCGGGAACGTCCGCCAGTTGCTCAATCTCCTGGAACAGGCGGTGGCGCTGACGACGACCAGCATAATTCCTGCGACGCTGGTGCAAGGGGCGTTGCGCGAAGATGCCGGCGTGCTCGCGCCGTTTGAGGAAGCGCGCAAGCAGTTTGAGCGCGACTACCTCGTAAGGCTGCTGAAGATCACGGGCGGCAATGTCACGCAGGCGGCAACGCTGGCCAAGCGCAACCGGACCGAGTTCTACAAGCTGCTGCAAAGGCACCGGCTCGAGCCCGCGATGTTCAAGGAAGGCAAGCTGTAGTTGCGTAGCGTCGACGTGCTGACGGAAGTCTTGTCGCTGATCAGCGACAAGAAATACTGGATCGAATCAATACGTTAACTGAAACTACGTTCCCCGATGTCGGGCGGGTGCGACATCTTTGCGGCCCCGCAGTAAGCATTTGCCAGTGGGCGGCGTTTATTCGTAGCCTGTCTGGAATCAATGCGTTGAAATATTGATGAAACTTAATCATGGCACATTCGTTGCTACCCTAACCTAGGGCGCGCAAGGGCGACCAACGCGTTGAAACGAAGGGATTGATCATGGATGCGTTCTCACCGGAATTCACTGCGTACTGGCTTGCGGAGCAAGCGGAGGCGCCCATGCACCTGTCCGGCAGCGCTGCGGACGACAGCACCCTCTCAACGTCGCAACAAGTCGCCCTCGAAGAGTTGGCAGACCGTGTAAATGCTGCCAGACGGGTTGTGTAGCGCATTCCGAGAATGCCCGCAGGCGGCCGAGCACGCCTGTCCCGTTGGAGCCGGGTAACGCTCCGTCCGCCGGAATCCCCCTTGCCCGCTCACTTCCTCCCAGCGGGCTTTTTTTGTCTTGTCGCGTGCCGCCCAAGTCGTGGCCTCTACGCGCGGCCCCGTTTGGCGAACTGAGCGCGGGGCCCCACTCGGCTGCCTACACGGCTACCGGTGCCTTGATGGCAGGATGGGGCCGGTAGTCCACGATCTCGAAATCCTCGTAACGGTATTCGTATAGCGATGCCGGCCGGCGCTTGATCACGAGCCTCGGCAGCGGTCCCGGTACGCGCGCCAACTGTGTCTCCACCTGCTCCAGATGATTGAGATAAAGGTGGCAATCGCCGCCCGTCCAGACGAAGTCACCAACTTCGAGATCGACTTGTTGCGCGATCAGATGAGTCAACAAGGCGTACGACGCGAGGTTGAACGGGACGCCGAGAAAAATGTCGGCACTGCGCTGATACAGCTGGCACGACAACCTGCCGTCGGCAACGTAGAACTGGAAAAACGCGTGGCACGGCGGCAGCTTCATGCGCGGAATATCGGCGACGTTCCAGGCCGAAACGATCAACCGCCGCGAATCCGGATTCTTGCGGATCTGCGTGACGATGTCGGACAGCTGGTCGATATGTCGGCCGTCGGGCGCCGGCCACGATCGCCATTGGTAGCCGTAGATCGGGCCCAGATCACCATCGGCATCGGCCCATTCGTCCCAGATCGTGACGCCGTTGTCGCGCAGGTAGCGCACATTGGTGTCTCCGGCGAGAAACCAGAGGAGCTCGTGAATGATCGACTTGGTGTGGATTTTTTTCGTCGTCAGCAATGGAAAACCCGCGGCCAGATCCACGCGCAACTGGTAACCAAAAACGGATAACGTGCCCGTTCCGGTTCGGTCGCCTTTCAAGTGACCGTGATCGCGCACGTGGCGCATGAAGTCGAGGTAGGGGCGCATTGGATCGACGCACAGGCAAAGGAGCTGGCGCTATTGTAGCCCACGACAAATCGCGCACGGCACTTGACAAGACTGCGGATACGGCTACACTGATGTAACGATATAACTAGTCATATGCACATGAAAAGAGCCTACGCCCGCGCCCTCCCGGCCGCCTGGCGGCGCATCGCCAGCATCTTCGTCGCCCTCGGCGATGCCCACCGGCAGCGCATCGTACTCATGTTCGAGCCTGGCGAGCGCCTCAACGTTGGCCAGATCGTGGCGGCATCGACACTATCCCGATCAGCCGTCTCGCATCATCTCCGGGTGCTGCGCAGCGCGGGCGTGCTCAAGAGTGAAAAAGTCGGCAAGGAAGTCTATTTTTGGACCGACGTCCCGGCCGTCCAGGACGCCCTGGCAGCGGTGCAGGACTATCTCGCGAAACACGAATAGCATGCAGGAGCCCCGGATGGAAAGCGAGCACAGCCAGTTCCAACTCTTGCGCGAGCGGCGTTTCGCGCCGTTCTTCTGGACGCAGTTTCTCGGCGCGGGCAACGACAACATCTACAAGAATGCGCTGGTGATCTTTGTCGCTTTCCAGGCGGCGACGCTCACAGCGTTGTCGTCGAACGACCTCGTCAACGTCGCCGCGGCGGTATTCATCGCACCGTTCATGCTGTTCTCGGCGACTGCGGGTCAGATCGCGGACAAATACGAAAAATCGCGATTGATCCGGTTCATCAAGGTATTCGAAATCGCAGTCATGATCATCGGCGCGATCGGTTTCTATCGTCGCGACCTGGTGCTGCTGTTCTTGGCGTTGGGGCTGATGGGCGTGCACTCGACGCTGTTCGGGCCGGTCAAGTACGCGATCCTTCCGCAGAATCTGCGCAAGGACGAACTCATCGGCGGCAACGGGCTGGTGGAGATGGGCACGTTCGTTGCCATCCTGCTCGGTGAAGTCGTCGGCGGTCTGGTCATCGCCATCAAGCCTGATGGGCCGATCTATGCCGGCGCGACGGCCATCGCGGTAGCGATTGCCGGCTATCTTGTCAGCCGCCGCATCCCTGAAACGCCAGCGGTTGCGCCGGACCTGAAGATCAACTGGAACCCGTTCACCGAAACGTGGCGCAACCTTCGATTCGCGCAAGACAATCGCGTCGTGTGGCTGTCGATGCTCGGAATTTCGTGGTTCTGGTTCTACGGAGCCACGTACCTCACGCAGTTCGCGAACTTTACCAAGGATGTGCTCGGCGGCGACGAGCACGTCGCAACGCTACTGCTGGCGATCTTCTCCGTGGGCATCGGTGTGGGCTCGCTGCTGTGCGAGCGGCTCTCCGGGCGGAAGGTCGAACTGGGCCTGGTGCCTTTTGGTTCCATCGGCCTGTCGCTGTTCGCCGTCGATCTGTACTTCGCAAGCCGAGGCCTGAATGCGCACGACCGCCTCGCGGGCGTAGGCGGCTTCCTCGCGGCGCCGGCGCACTGGCGCGTCGTTGCGGATCTGATACTGCTGGGGATGTTCGGCGGTTTCTACATCGTGCCGCTGTATGCGCTGATCCAGGAACGCTCCGAACCCGCGTATCGCTCGCGGATCATCGCTGCCAACAACATTCTCAACGCCGTTTTCATGGTCGCGTCGGCTGGAATCGCGCTGGGTCTTCTCAAACTCGACCTGACCATTCCACAGTTGTTTCTGATCACAGGGGTGTTGAACGCCGCCGTTGCGCTTTACATCTACCTGCTGGTTCCGGAATTCCTGATGCGGTTCCTGGCGTGGATCCTGATCCACACCTTCTACCGTGTCGACAAGGCGGGACTCGAACACATCCCGGATGAAGGACCGTGCGTGATCGTCTGCAACCATGTCAGTTTTGTCGACGCCGTGGTTATCGCCGCGTGTGTGCGACGGCCAATCCGTTTCGTCATGGATCACCGGATCTTCGCGATCCCCGTGCTCAATTTCATCTTCCGCACCATGCGCGCCATTCCCATCGCCCCGGCGAAGGAGGACCTCGCCATGATGGACCGCGCGTTCGTGGAAGCCGCCAATGCGCTCAAAGCGGGCGAAATTGTCTGCATCTTTCCCGAGGGCAAGATCACCGACACAGGCGAGCTCAGTCGATTCCGACCGGGACTGCAGCGCATCCTCGAGAACGCCCCGGTCCCCGTGGTGCCGATGGCGCTGCAAGGACTCTGGGGCAGCTTCTTCAGCCGTGTTTCCGGCGGCAAGGCGATGCGGCGGCTGCGTGGGATCTTCTCGAGGATCGCGCTCGTTGCGGGCGCACCGGTGGCGCCCTCGCTCGCGACGCCTGAATTCCTGCAGGCAACGGTGCTTGCACTGCGCGGTGACCGGCGCTGACGTGCGCAGCAGACACGATCGGCCATTTGTCTAATAGAGAGCGCGCGAACCAAGAGGCATCGTCGGCGACGCAGCTAAGGTTGCGCGGGGGGAATCCTATGTGGGCAATCGGACTGGTCGTCGGCGCCTTTATCGGCGGCGCCTACGACGGCGCGGCGGGAGTGCTCGGGGCGGTGGTGGGCTTGGTCGCGGGCTTCCTGGCAGGATCGTGGAAAAAGCGGCTGCTTGATCGCGTCAGCGCCCTGGAGGCGCGCGTCGAAGGGCTGATCCAGTCGCCAGCCTTCCGGAATATTGCGCCGCCGGTTGTCGCAGCCGAGGCCGCGTCGGTCGTGGAGCGCGCTCCTGAAAACGTAGCGCCACCCGCAACTCAGGCCCCAGCCGCCGAACCGCAGCCCGCGATCGCGCCGGAGATTCCGCGTGCGACCGCGGTGCCGCTGTCGGTGCGCAAGGGCGGACCCGGCGCAGGGGCGGCGGCTGCGGAGTCGACGAGCGCGGCAGCCGAAACGGCGCGGCCGGCATGGATCGCCTGGATCATGGGCGGCAACACGTTGGCGCGCGTCGGCGTCCTGCTGCTGTTCATTGGCGTTGGGTTCCTGGTCAAGTACGCGACGGAGCACGTGCACGTTCCGATCGAAGTGCGCCTTGCAGGGGTAGCGCTCGGAGGCATCGTGCTGCTGGTCCTCGGCTGGCGGCTGCGCCTGCGGCGTCAGGGCTACGCAATGATTCTCCAGGGGGGCGGCGTCGGCGTGCTCTACCTGACCGTGTTCGGCGCGCTACGGCTTTACGCCTTGCTGCCGCCGACGGCAGCTTTCGTGCTGCTCCTGTGCATCGCCGCACTGTCCGCGTGGCTTGCGATACGCCAGGACGCCATCGCACTGGCGGCGGTGGGAGTCGTGGGTGGATTTCTTGCGCCGATACTGACGTCGAGCAACACCGGTAACCACGTGCTGCTGTTCAGCTACTACGCCTTGCTCAACGCCGGCATCTTAGGCATTGCCTGGTTCAAAGCGTGGCGCAGGCTGAACCTGCTGGGGTTCCTGTTCACCTTCGTCATAGGAACGCTCTGGGGAGTGACTCGATATCGCCCCGAAAACTTCGCCACCACCGAACCATTCCTGATTCTGTTCTTTCTTTTCTACGTCGCGATTGCGGTGCTGTACGCGCTGCGGCAATCCTTCGCGCTGCGCGACTACGTCGACAGTGCGCTCGTCTTCGGCACGCCGCTGTTCGCCGCCGGGTTGCAGAGAGGCATGGTGCGTGACATGCCCTACGGCATGGCGTTCAGCGCGCTCGGCATGTCCGCCGTGTACCTCGTCCTGGCCCGGCTGCTTTACGCGCGGCGCAGCGAAACAGTGCGCCTGCTCGTCGAGGCCTTTCTCGCGCTCGGGGTCATTTTCGCGACGCTCGCGATCCCACTCGCGCTCGACGCGCGCTGGACGTCCGCGGCCTGGGCCCTCGAAGGCGCGGCGATGTTGTGGGTCGGTGTGCAGCAGCAACGACGGGTGGTGCGGGCGTTCGGATTGCTTCTGCAATTCGGGGCCGGCATCGCCTTCGGATCCGGCCTCACGATCTGGCATACGGGTGTACCTGAAAAACTCTGGCCGATACTGAACAGCGACTACGCGGGCGCGGTGCTGGTCGGATTCGCCGGACTGTTCAGTGCGTGGTTCCTGCAGCGGCGGCGGGCCGATCTCCCCGAGAGCGAGCGCACCTGGGCGGTCCTGCTGCTGGCGTGGGGCGCGCTATGGTGGCTCGGCGCCGGTTGGCGCGAGATCGAACATTGGTTGCCACCTGACACGCGCGTAAGTGCAGGTGTCGGTCTGCTGTCGTTCACTGCGCTCGCGTTTTCGATCGCGGCTCGACGCCTCGCCTGGCCTGCAGCGCAGGTTCCCGCGTTACTGCTCCTGCCCGCGCTATTGCTGATAACCATTGCCTCGATCGTGCGACCCTGGCGCGCCCAGACTTTCTGGCATGTCGATGCCCATTTGTTCGCCCGCGGGGGCTTCCTTGCCTGGCCGATCGCGGTCTGCGTCGTTGTCTGGTTGTTGCGCTCCGCGGAGCGGGAAGACGCGGCGCCCGGCGTTCGCATCGCATTGCCGCGAGACTGGTGGCACGCGGCTTTGCTCTGGCTCGTGACGTTGCTGTGCGCGCACGAACTCGCTTGGGCGGGAGGTCGCGTAGGGTCGGGCGAGGGTGTCTGGGCGATGGTGCCCTGGGGTCTCGTCCCCGCCGTCGCCTTGGGGCTGGTTACAACGGCGGCAGGTGGCGCATCGTGGCCGATCGGCGTGCGCCGTCATGCCTATCGTGATCATTGGTGCGGCGCCTATCGCGATCGTGCTGGCGCTTTGGTCGCTCGGCGTGAATGTCACCACTGACGGCGATCCCGTGCCGCTGCCTTACGTCCCGCTTTTCAATCCGCTCGACATCACCGCGGCCCTGGTGCTCATCGCGCTGGCGACGTGGTGCCTGCGCCTGTGGCGCGACGGTGAACTTCACGCCGGCAACGTGCATCCGGCGCTGCTCGCGGCCCTGTTCGCAGTCCTCGTGTTCGTGTGGATCAATGGTCTCGCGCTACGCACGATCCATTTCTGGTTCGAAGTACCCTTTACGTTCCAGGGACTTTGGCATTCGCGTCTGGTCCAGGCGGTGCTGGCGCTGCTGTGGTCGCTGCTCGCGCTGGCGACCATGGTGCTCGCGAACCGCCGGCACTGGCGCATCGCCTGGATCGCAGGTGCACTGCTGTTGGCGCTCGTTGTAGCGAAGCTGTTCCTGGTCGACTTGTCGCAAGTGGGCGGCGTCGAGCGCATCGTGTCATTCATCGGCGTCGGCCTCCTGTTGTTGTTGATCGGCTATCTCGCGCCGGTTCCGCCGCGGCGCCCGGAGAATGCATCATGAAACGACTGGCGTTGTTGCTGCTGTCCTTGCTGGTGCATGCCGCTGCGGCGCAAGCCCCACGCGACTTCGCGTATGGCATCGCACTTTCGACCGAAGGGGACAGCGCGTTCTACCAGGTGGAGTTGACTCCCACGGTCTACGCCGGGGTCGTGCGCGGAGATCTCGGTGACCTGCGCGTGTTCAACGCTGATGGCGCGGTCGTTCCGTTCGCGATGGTTCCGCGATCCGAACCGACTCGAGAAAAGAGCACTCCGATCGACTTGCCGCTTTTTCCATTGCGCGTCGAGCAACCGGAGACCGATTTGAGCGGACTCGCGCTGACTCTCAACCGGTCCTCGGCTGGCGGAACGACGCTCAGTGTCACGACGCGCGATGGCGCGCCGGTCGCGGGCGACCGCCTGATCGGTTACGTTCTGGACACCTCGGCGTTGGGCGAGCCGCTGGTGGCGCTCACCGCGAACTGGTCAACGCTGCCGCGCGGCGTCGGCATGCGGGTTCGTCTGGAGGCCAGCGACGATCTCGCGAACTGGCGAACGGTTGTCAGCGATGTACCGCTGATCGATCTGGAGTACGAAGGACGCCATTTGCGCCGCGATCGCATCGAAATGCCCGCGACCAGGGCGAAGTACCTCCGGCTGAGTTGGGCCGCGAGTCAGCCTCCGCTGAACCTCGCGGGGGTGACGGGCGAATTCGTCGCACGCACTGTCGATCCGCCCGTACAGTGGACCGAGGTGGGCGGCGTCGCCGTGCCAGGGCACGAGGGCGACTGCGAGTTCGATCTCAAGGCCGCGTTTCCCGTCGAGCGGGTGGTCATTGCACTGCCCGAGCAGAATACGGTCGTTCCAGCGCAACTTTCCGCGCGCGCCGCACCGCAGGATCCCGTGGCGGGTAGTCGCATCGAACGTCCTGTATCGCCTGCGTCAGGGAGACGGCGAAGTGAACTCGCCGCCGCTCCTGGTGAATGGCGTCTCGCTTCGCTACTGGCGCCTTCACGTCGATCCAAACGCGGGCGGCCTGGGCGCGGGTCTGCCGCGATGCGCGCGGGTTGGCTGCCACAACACATCGTGTTTGCCGCGCGGGGAGGCAGTCCCTTCGTGCTTGCGTACGGCAGTTCGACAGCGCTGTCCAATGCACTGTCGATCCAGACGCTGGTGCCTGGTTACGACACGCCTGCCGCGCCCGCAATCGCTGTCGCCAGGCCGCAAAGCACCAACGTCGAGGCGTTGGGGGGAGCCGAGCGCTTGACCAGACCGATCGACGCGAAGCGCTGGCTGCTCTGGTCGACGCTGGTGCTCGGCGTCGTCGTGCTCGGCTGGATGGCGTGGCGACTATCGCGCCAGATGTCTGCTTCCGGCGTTGATACGATGCCGCGTCGTCAAGACGACTGACGCGCCAACGCCGTGACAGTGCCGATTCATGTTTCGCCGCGGCGCGGCAGTCGCGAGTAGCACGGGCGGTACGACCCCATGCATTCGGCCCACCACGTAGTCGACGCCGCCCCTCGCGCACCTTCGGCGGAGGCTGGATGCGCCTAGCGTGCTACACTCGCGCGACCTCTACGCGATGATCCCGACGATGTCCGGCAACACTCTGGGCACATTGTTCTGCGTCACTTCCTTCGGCGAATCGCACGGCCCCGCGATCGGCTGTGTAGTCGACGGTTGCCCGCCCGGCATGGACCTCGCCACCACGGATATCCAGAAGGACCTCGATCGGCGCAAGCCAGGCACGTCTCGCCACGTGACACAGCGGCGCGAGTCTGACACGGTAGAGATTCTGTCGGGTGTGTTCGACGGCAAGACCACCGGCACGCCGATCGCGCTGCTCATTCGCAACGAGGACGCGCGCAGCAAGGACTATTCGAACATCGCCGACACGTTCCGACCTGGGCACGCCGATTACACCTATTGGCAGAAGTACGGCATCCGCGACTATCGCGGCGGTGGGCGGCAATCGGCGCGAGAGACCGCCGTGCGCGTGGCTGCCGGGGCGATTGCGCGCAAATGGTTGCGTGAGCGCTACGGTGTGACCATTCGGGGCTGTCTCGCTCAGATCGGATCGAAACCCATCCCCTTCAAATCCTGGGAGCACGTCGACACGAATCCATTTTTCGCGGCCAACGATGAGGTCGCCCCGGAACTCGAGGCGTTCATGGACGCGTTGCGCAAGTCCGGCGACTCGGTGGGTGCACGCATCAACGTGATCGCGCAGAACGTTCCCGTTGGTTGGGGCGAACCGGTGTACGGCAAGCTGGACGCCGATATCGCAGGCGCGATGATGAGCATCAACGCGGTGAAGGCGGTCGAGATCGGCGCCGGATTTGCGAGTGTGGCGCAGAAGGGGACCGAGCACTCCGACCAGATGACGCCGCAGGGCTTCGTGTCCAATCACGCCGGCGGGATTCTCGGCGGCATCTCGACCGGGCAGGACATTGTCGTGTCCTTCGCGGTAAAGCCCACATCGTCGATCCGGCTCGATCGGCGCACGATCGACAAGTCAGGCAATCCTGTTGTCGTGAATACGCACGGGCGCCACGATCCATGCGTTGGCATCCGCGCGACGCCGATCGGCGAAGCCATGCTGGCGCTGGTGCTGATCGATCATGCGCTGCGTCACCGCGCGCAGAATGGCGACGTCGTTGGCACGACACCGAGAATCGCCGCGCAGGCTCCGGCAGACGTCATCGCCGAGGTGCGTGGCGCGGGCGCGGTCGACGACCCTGATCCCGACGAGGCCTAGCAGGCTAGCGTCCGGATGCGCCCGTAACTTTCGCGCCGGCTTGTCCGCGCGCGAAACGCAGATTCAGCTCGTCGCCTGGCGCCAGATCAGCGCTGTCCTGCACCACCACCCCGCTGTCCGTCGTTACGATGCTGTAGCCGCGATCGAGCACACCCTGCGGATTGAGGTGGCGCATGCCCGCTCCGAGCGCTGTGATGCGCCGCTCAATGGTGTCGATTTGGACCGCCGCGCCACGCTGCCACCGGTCCAATGCGTGCAGCAGGGACGCGCGCTGCGGGATCGGCGCGCGCATCTGCCTCGTCAATCGCATGCCTTGCGCGGCCAACTCGCGCTCACGTTGGCGCCCTGCGACTGCGATGGCTCGCGCGAACCGCTGCGCGAGGCTCGAAAGGCCAAGGGACTGAGCCTGTATCCTCGCAGCCGGGTGGACGAGCCGTCGCGACACCAGGTCGACCCGCTGCATGCGCGACTCGAGTGCGCGCTCTGTTGAGCGGCGCCAGCGCTCCGCGATCGCCATCACTTCGGCGCGCAGTGCCATCCGATCGGGGGTGACGAGCGCCGCCGCCGCCGTTGGAGTCGGTGCGCGCGCATCTGCAACGAAGTCGCAGATCGTGAAATCGATTTCATGGCCGACACCGCTGACGATGGGAATCGCCGACTCGAACACCGCCTGCGCCACCGCCAGCTCGTTGAATGCCCACAGATCTTCGATCGACCCGCCGCCACGGCAGACGACTACAACATCGACTTCCGCGCGCGCGCTGGCTGTCGCGATCGCTGCGGCGATGGCTGCGGCTGCATCACTGCCCTGCACGGGCGTCGGGTACAGGATGACCGCCAGCGAAGGCGCGCGGCGTCTAAGCGTGGTCAGGACGTCACGCAGCGCCGCCGCGTGGCGTGAGGTGACGACACCGATTGCGCGTGGGAACCGAGGCAGCGCACGCTTGCGCTCGTCCTTGAACCACCCCGCGGCGTCGAGCTTCGCCCTGAGTTTTGCGAACCGCTCGTAGAGGGCTCCCAATCCGGCGAGGCGGATAGTGTCGACCGAGAGTTGGAAGTCGCCCCGCGCCTCGTAGATGGTCGGCGTGGCGCGCACTTCCACGGCGAGACCATCCGTGAGCGCAACCTCGAGAAGGCGTGCCTTGTTCCGGAACAGCACGCAGCGGACCTGCGCCCGATCATCCTTGAGCGTGAAGTAGCAATGGCCCGACGCGGCTCGGCTCAGGCCGGAGATCTCGCCGCTGATCCAGGTCAGGCCAAGGTGCCGTTCGACAATCAGGCGGGCGGAGCTGAGGAACAACGACACGGGGACGACTGCGCCCTGCGTTAGTGTGCCGATGGCTGGCGGTGCGGTGGCCGGACTCGACAAGCCGTTCGCCGAACGGTCAATGTCCATGACAAAAGCGTGGCTGGGTTTTGCCACAAACCCTACGGGGAGACATGCGCAAACGGGGTGCGCCAACCCTGGGAGCGCGCCGGGAGATCAAAATTAAGTCACTGAACTGTAACAAAAAAAATGCGGTGCTAATTTGGGCATGGCAACGAAATTCCTAGTCGCAGCACGACTTAGCTTGCAAATTTACAAGATATGCACACTTTTATCCACAGATTATGTGGACAACGACATAATTGAAATCGTCGCGTCACCCTGCGAACCCTTGCTGGGCGCGGGTTTCGCGGTGGGTGAGTCATGCCTCTGGCATGGCGGCCGGTGACGGCCCAAACCCCACCAGTTAGAATGTGCATTCGCTGTCATTTGTTCATGCACAAAACCGAAACCGCAATGAATGTTGCACCGCCGCAGGAACATGCGCCGACGCCTGTTTCGAATTTCTTGCGTCAAATCATCGCCGAGGATTTGCGCACGCGCAAGTACGGCGGCCGGGTTGTCACACGCTTTCCCCCGGAGCCCAACGGCTATTTGCACATAGGTCACGCGAAGTCGATCTGTCTCAACTTCGGCCTTGCGGCGGAGAACGGCGGCACCTGTCACCTGCGCTTCGACGACACCAATCCGGTGAAGGAGGACGTCGAGTTCACCGACTCGATCATGGCAGCGGTGAAGTGGCTCGGCTTCGATTGGGGCCCGCATCTGTACCACGCCTCGGATTACTTCGATCGTCTCTACGAATTCGCGCGGCATCTGATCAAGGCCGGTCTCGCTTACGTCGACAGCTCCACACCGGACGAAGTGCGGCGTCTGCGCGGAACGCTCACCGAGCCGGGCCGGCCGGGTCCGTACCGGGAGCGGCGGGTCGAGGAGAATCTGGATCTGTTCCGTCGGATGAAGGAAGGCGAATTCCCCGATGGCGCCCACGTGCTGCGGCTCAAGATCGACCTGGCGAGCCCCAACATGAACCTGCGCGATCCCGCGATCTACCGCATTCGTCACACCACGCATCACCGCACCGGCGACAAGTGGTGCGTGTACCCCCTCTACGACTACACGCACTGCATCTCCGACGCGCTGGAGCGCATCACGCATTCGCTCTGCACGCTCGAATTTCAGGATCACCGTCCGCTGTACGATTGGGTGATCGAACGGCTGGCCGAGGCCGGCCTGCTACTGCGACCGCTGCCGCAGCAGTACGAGTTTGCGCGGCTCAACCTTACGTATACCGTGATGAGCAAGCGCAAGCTGATCGAACTGGTCGAGGGCAACCATGTCGAAGGCTGGGACGACCCGCGCATGCCCACGCTGGTTGGTTTGCGTCGTCGCGGATATACGCCGGAGTCGATCCGCCTGTTCGCGGAACGCATCGGCGTATCGAAGGCGCACCAGTGGATCGACATCAGCGTGCTCGAGACGTGTCTGCGCGATGATCTGAACGAGCGCGCCGAACGCCGCATCGCCGTGCTGGATCCGCTCAAGTTGATCATCGACAATTACCCGGCTGACGCCGAAGAAGAATGCTTTGCGCCGAATCATCCGCAGAAGCCGGAACTCGGCTATCGCTTGCTCCCTCTGATGCGAGAGCTGTGGATCGAACGCGACGACTTCAGCGAACATCCGCCGAAGGGCTATTTCCGGCTATCGCCCGGCGCGGAGGTCCGCTTGCGCTACGGCTACATCATCAAATGTGCCGGTGCCGACAAGGATGCCGCGGGCAATATTGTCGCGGTGCATTGCACGTACGATCCGGCAACGCGCAGCGGAACGCCGGGCGCAGAATCGCGCAAGGTCAAAGGCAACATCCACTGGTTGTCGGTCGCACATGCTCCACCGGCTGAGGTGCGGCTCTACGATCGGCTGTTCGTGGTTCCGCAACCCGGGCGCGCTCGCGAAGCGGCCGCTGTTGCGGAAACCGCGTCGGGCACGATCGCGGCGCTCGACGAAGACATCGAATTCGACGAGCCGACGGAGCGCAACTATCTCGACGATCTCAACCCGCAGGGCAAGCGCGTCATCTCGGCGTACATCGAGCCGGCACTGTTGCAGGCGGAACCCGAATCACGCTACCAGTTCGAGCGCCACGGCTATTTCGTTGCCGATTCGCGCGAGTCTCGGCCAGGGCGCCCGATATTCAACCGCGCGGTCACGTTGCGCGATTCCTGGGGCAAGGGTGGCTAGCGACACCACGAGTTGAACCGCACGGCGCCGTTGGCGCTAGAATGACCCCCTCTCGCCCGGAGGATTCCATGAAACGCATCTTTCTGTTTCTGATCACCAACATCGCGGTGATGCTCGTGCTCAGCGTCGTGACGAGCGTGCTGGGCCTGAATCAGATTCTTGCCCAGAACGGTCTCAACCCAGGCGCGCTGCTGGTGTTTTCGGCCGTCGTCGGCTTCACCGGCGCGATCATTTCACTGCTGATGTCCAAGTCCATCGCGAAATGGACGACCGGGGCACATGTAATCCAAACGCCAGGCAACGAGGGGGAGGCGTGGCTGGTGGCGACGGTCAAGAAGCTTGCGGACAAGGCCGGCATCGGCATGCCCGAAGTGGCGGTCTACGAGGGCGATGCCAACGCATTCGCCACGGGTGCGTTTCGCAACTCGGCGCTGGTCGCGGTATCGACGGGCTTGCTGAATTCGATGTCGCATGAAGAGATCGAAGCGGTGCTCGGCCACGAGGTCGCGCACGTCTCGAACGGCGACATGGTGACGCTGACGCTCCTTCAGGGCGTGGTCAATACCTTTGTCGTGTTCCTGTCGCGCGTCGTGGCATTCTTTGTCGACCGCATCATTTTTCGCACCGAGCGCGGCACCGGTCCGGGCTATTTCATCACCATGATCGTCGCCCAGCTGCTGTTCGGGATACTGGCGAGTATCGTCGTGGCGTGGTATTCGCGCCGGCGCGAGTTCCGCGCCGACGCGGGCAGCGCCGAGTATCTCGGCACGCCACAACCGATGATCCACGCGCTCGCGCGGCTGGGCGGTTTGCCACCTGGCGAATTGCCGAAGGCCCTTACCGGATTCGGCATCACCGACAAATCGGGTATCGCCGCACTGTTCGCGACGCATCCACCGATCGAGGATCGTATCCGCGCCCTGCAGACGCATGCGCGTCCACCGGCGATGAGCTAGGCCCAGATCCGCGATGACCGAACGACCGCGTTTCAAGATCGAAATCGAAGAGGACAACGGCCTCTGGCACGACGTGCGTGGCAGCGACGGATCGGTGCTCATCTTCGACGACGAGGCAGCGGCGCGGGGGAAACTCATGGAACTCTACCCCGTGCTGGTGCAGATGGAACGCTACGGAGATCGCAAGCGCACACGCGTGCTGCGCATTCTTGTCGACGAGGACGACTGGCCGCAGCGCAACGGTCTTACCTGACGCGATCCTGTTACTCGAGGATCAACCCCGATTCCAAGCCCCGAGGCAAGACTCATGATCGATTTCTACACCTTTGCCACCTCGAATGGCCAGCGCGCCGCGATTGCGCTGGAAGAATGCGCACAGCCGTATCAGGTCCACTGGATCGATCTCATGAAGGGCGAACAGAAGTCGCCGGACTTCCTCAAGATCAACCCTGCGGGCGCGATCCCGGTGATCATCGATGCGGAGGGTCCCGGGGGCAAGGCGCTGACACTCTCGCAGTCGGCAGCGATCCTCGTCTACCTCGCCGAAAAGACCGGCAGGTTCATCCCGGCGGACCCCGTGCGGCGTCTGATGGCGTTGCAATGGGTGTTTCAGGCAACGACCGACGCGGCGCGCGCCAGCAGCGCAATCTTTCTTGTATCGACCCTCGTGCCTGAAAAAATCCCGGGCAACACGGCGTTCTTCGAACAGCAGTGCTTGCGCTATCTGCGCAGTGCGGATGCGCATCTTGCGGGGCGCGAATACCTTGCTGACGAACTGTCGATCGCCGACTTCGCGCTGTATCCGGTCTATGCGGTCCGCAAGGCGCTCATCGACCAGGCAGGCGATCTGCCGCATCTCACCCGCTGGGGCAAGGCGTTGGCAGCGCGACCTGCGGTTGTTCGTGCGATGGAGCTAAAAGGCTAGTCGTCGGCGTTCCGGTTGAGCGCACCAAACGAAACGGCCGTTCATCACATTGCGATGAACGGCCGTTGTATCGAGCGGGGCGCGCGTTGCCGCGCGCCGGCTGCAGCAGACTATTTGAGGTGGTTCGAGACCAGCTTGGTCATCTCGAACATCGACACCTGCTTCTTGCCGCCAAAAACCTGCCTCAGCTTTTCGTCGGCATTGATCAGACGCCTGTTAATCGAGTCTTGCAGCTTGTTCTTCTTGATGTAGTCCCAGATCTTCTTGGTAACTTCGGTGCGCGGTATGGGCATGCTGCCGACGACTGAGGCAAGCACTGCCGACGGCGTCATTGCCTTCATGAACGCGGCATTAGGTTTGCGCTTGGCACCGGACTTCTTCGGTGCGGCCTTCTTTTTGGGCGCAGCCTTCTTCGGTGCGGCCTTCTTCGCGGCCTTCTTCGTTGCTGGCTTCTTCGCCGCGGGCTTTTTCGCCGCGGGCTTCTTCGCGGGCTTCTTTGCAGCTTTCTTGGCAGTAGCCATAGCTCTCCTTCCTGGGGTTGATCGCTTGATACGGCGATAAGTATGAAGCCGGGTCGATCTCCTGGCATCGGCCCTTCGCTCCATCGAGGCGAATATACCGCAATCTTGCGGGTGTGGTGAGCAAATCTACGTGCTTTTTAGAGCGAGATGCGGCGAGTGTTGCATCGACGAGAATCCGTTTCCGCGCATTCCGACCGGCGCAGTCGGTCCCGAAGGGCGAAGGCAACGCGCCGGAAAACGTACCGATGGCGATACGGCGCGTCGAATTGCCCCATGCGCGTGCAGCGAATGACGCTAACGGCGATAATGATGGCGCGTCCCACGCTTTCCCCGCCTGTGAATATTGCCGATATCCGTCGCGAGTACCACCGAGCCACGCTCACTGAGACCGACGTCGACCCGGATCCCATGCGGCAATTCGAGCGGTGGCTGTCCGAAGCGATACGCGCGGAGGTACCAGAGCCGACAGCCATGACGCTCGCGACGGGGGACGCCGCCGGTCGGCCCTCGGCGCGCATTGTCCTGCTGAAGGGCGCCGGCCCCGAAGGCTTCGTCTTCTTCACGAACTACGAGAGTCGCAAGGGTGGCGAGCTCGCTGCACGCCCGGACGCCGCGTTGCTGTTTCACTGGGTCGAGCTCGAACGCCAGGTGCGAGTCGAAGGCCGGGTGGCCAAGATTCCTGCGGCGGAATCTGACGCTTACTTCGCCTCCAGGCCCTTGCTCTCTCGGGTCGGCGCATGGGCATCGCCGCAGAGTAGAGTAATACCGGACCGCGCGTGGCTGGAGCACGAATTTGAAGCCTCACGGCGGCGCATCGCCGCAGACGGCCCGGAGGTTCCTCGTCCGACGCATTGGGGGGGCTATCGTCTTGCCCCTGTGGTCATGGAATTCTGGCAGGGCCGTAGTTCCCGCCTTCACGACCGGATTCGCTACCGCCGCGACGACGCGCACTGGCGCGTCGAACGGTTGGCACCGTGAGTGATCCCGCCGCAGAGCGCCGCCAATCGTTTCTTGCGCTCATCGGGCTGGGTATCTTCAATCACACCGTGCTCACCGGCGGGCGGGTCACGGTCGCGCTGTACGCGCTGTCGCATGGTGCGTCGCCGCTAATCGTCGGAACGCTGATGGGACTGTACGCGCTTCTCCCGATGCTGCTGGCGGTCGGCGCCGGCCGCCTTTCCGACCGGCTCGGTGTCCGGCGCCCGATGCTCGCGGGCTCGTGTGGCGTCATGCTGGGCGCACTCATTCCCTGTTTTCTGCCAGGGATCGCGCCGCTGTATGTCGCTACGTCGCTGATCGGCGTATCGTTCATGCTGTTCCAGATCTCGATGCAGAACGCGACCGGGGCGTTCGGTGCACCTTCGGAACGCGCCAGGAATTTCAGCCTGCTCGCCCTCGGGTATTCGATATCGCTGTTCGGCGGTCCGCTGATCGCAGGGGTCCTGATCGACCACGCAAGCTTCACGACAGCGTTTGCGGTCCTCGCCGTACTTCCGCTGGTACCGATCGTGGTGATCGGACGCGGCCTGATCTGGTTGCCCGGACCCCATCGGGCGCACCCCTCGGACGCCAAGGGCGGATTGATCGCGCTGCTGAGCAACGTACGCCTGCGGCGGGTATTCATCATCAACGGCCTGCTGTCGATGGCGTGGGACCTGCACTCCTTTTTCATCCCGATCTACGGTGCGCGGATCGGCCTGTCTGCGTCTCGCATCGGCGTGATCCTTGCATCGTTCGCCGCCGCGACCTTCGTCGTGCGGCTGTTCATGCCGAGGATCGCGCAGCGGTTTTCGGAGTTCGAGGTCCTGACCGCGGCGCTGTTCGTTGCGGGATCGGCGTTCGCGCTGTTTCCGTTCGTCGAGCAGGTCGGCGTGCTGATGACCTTGTCGTTCACACTCGGACTGGCCTTGGGCAGCGGCCAGCCGATGGTCATGTCGCTTCTGTACAGCATGGCGCCCGCCGGCCGCATGGGCGAGGCGGCCGGGGTGCGCATGACCATCGTCAACGCGTCGACCTTTGCGATGCCGCTGCTGTTCGGAGCGGTGGGATCGACGCTGGGCCTCGCGCCCGTGTTCTGGACTGTCGGCGCGGCGCTCGGCGGCGCCGGCATGCTCGCGCGGAAGCGCTAAGGGCTGCCCCTAACGTTTCAACTGAGCGAGGAACTGCTTCCGGAATTTCGCGACCTTGGGGGCAACGACCGCCTGGCAATACGGCTGGCGCCCGTTGCGCTCGAAGTATTCCTGGTGATAGCTCTCGGCTGGGTAAAACGTTGCGGTGTCCGCGATCTCAGTGACGATCGGGTCGCGCCATATGCCGTTGCGAGCCAGACCGGCAATCACGCTCTCGGCGTCGGTGCGCTGTTCCGGCGTCTGGCAAAAGATCACGGATCGGTACTGAGTGCCAACGTCGTTGCCCTGGCGGTCTTTGGTGGTCGGGTCGTGGATCGTGAAGAATATCATCAGGAGCTCGCGGAACGACACGACCGCGGGATCGAAAACAATGCGCACTACTTCCGCATGGACCGTGCGACCGCTGCAGACGTCATCGTACGTGGGGTTCGGTGTCTGGCCTCCGGCATAGCCGGATTCCACCGACTGCACGCCTTTCAGCTGGTCGAACACTGCCTCAAGGCACCAAAAGCATCCGCCGCCAAGCACCGCAGTTTGCGTCGTAGCCATGCGAAGTTCCTCTCCGTGAGCGCGCCAGAGCATAGCGCGGTTGGGTTGCTTATGTCGTCGACCGTGTGGCCAAACTTACGCCCGGGCCGGTTTTCGTTGAGCCGCACAGTTTGACGGTGCGATAATCGCGTGCCCATGACGACCCGCGAAACTGCCCCAATGCTCCCCCCGCTCTCGCGCGACGGTACCTGCGAACGGGTGAAGCAAGCGCTGCCGGTCTGACAGTGCTTGCCGCGGTCCGAGAGATCATTCCGTTCGTCGGCGCCGTCATTCGACGCGTGCGCGCGTCGGATATCGACCGTGTCGCGGGAAGCCTTTCTTTCACGACGTTGCTGGGGCTGGTCCCGCTGTTCACGGTTGCCTTTACATATGTGGCGCGTCTTCCCGGATTCGAAAAATGGGTCGACGCCATCGAGCCGCTGCTGCTGAGGTTCCTCTTGCCAGGAAGCAGCAGCACAGTACGCCAATATCTCGCGGAATTCACGGCGCGGTCTGCCGACCTGCAGGGAATTGCCATCGCCTTTGTCATTTACACCGCGGTGATGCTCGTTGCGGAGATCGAACGGGAAATCAATGCGGTATGGGGCATAACCGCCAGACGTTCGCTGGCGCGTCGTGCGTTTGTTTATACGCTCGGATTCGTGGCCGTGCCGGCATTGATCGGCGCAGCTGTATATCTCACCAAGTGGGCCTTCGAGCAGTCGATGCAAGTCGTCCGCATCGATTCCGAAGCGCTGCCCCTTCTGGCCCGATCACTGACCTTCGGTATCGGCATTCTGTTGCTCACCATGATTTACAAGGTCGTGCCGGTGCGACACGTTCCGTGGCGCGCTGCATTGGTTGGAGGCTTGTTGGCGGCGATTGCCTTCGACGTCGCAAAATCCGGCTTCGCTTTCTATATCAAGCACGTGCCGACCTATCAGATCGTCTACGGGGCAATTGCGGCGCTCCCGCTGTTTCTCATCTGGGTCTACCTCTCGTGGATGATCCTGCTCATCGGTGCCGCAATTTCAGCAACGCTCGCTGAATCAATTGCACAGCGCTAGTGCGATTTTCTGCTGCGAGCGGTGGGTTTGACGCCGCGTGTCGCCTTGCTCATTCGGGACGGTCACGCTAGAGTGCACGCTTTCCTCGGTAGGAGTTGCATTCCGTGTGGTCGATTATCCAAGCAGCGGGCTGGCCCATCTGGCCGCTGATTTTTGCATCCGTCATCGCATTGGCTCTCATTTTCGAGCGGCTATGGTCGCTGCGGCAGTCCAGCGTCGCGCCGGTGGGCATGGTCGATCGCGTGCTCGCCGAATACAAGCGGGAAGGCCTCACTGCAGAGCTGGTCACCAAGACTGCGGCGCATGGCCCGTTGGGCCGCGTGCTAGCGGCAGGGCTTGCCAACGTGAAGAGCCCGCGGCCGGTGATGAAGGAAGCGATCGAAGAGGTTGGCCGCGTCGTAAGCCACGACCTTGAGCGCTTTCTGACCTCGCTCGGCACGATTGCTGCGATGTCGCCTCTCCTCGGTCTCTTCGGCACGGTCGTCGGCATGATCGAAATCTTCGGTTCGCAAAGTGCCGCCGGATCCAATCCGACCCAGCTCGCGCACGGTATTTCGGTCGCCCTCTACAACACCGCGCTCGGCTTGATCGTGGCGATCCCAAGCATGATTTTCTACCGGCATTTCCGGGCCCGCGTCGACGATCTCATCCTCGAAATGGAACAGCAGGCGGTGAAGCTAGTCGAACTCGCGCATGGCGAGCGCAAATAGGAACGTGCGGCGATGAACCTTCGCGGCCATCGCCTGCGCGACGAGCCCGAGATCAACTTCATTCCGTTGATCGACGTCCTCCTGGTCATCCTGATCTTCCTGATGGTGACGACGACCTACCAGCGCGTCGCCGAGTTGCAGATCACGCTGCCAGAGGCCGACGCCGATCAGATGAAGCAGAGGCCCAAGGAAATCAACGTCGGCATCGACGCGCAAGGGCAATACGTGATCGACAAGAGCGTGTTTCGGTTCACCACGGTCGCAGCGCTGGGTGAAGCGCTGGGACAGGCTTCGGGTGGCGCCAAGGACGCCGTGGTCATCATCAACGCCGATGCCAACGCGACCCACCAGTCGGTCATTCACGTCATGGAAGCGGCGCGGCAGGTCGGGTTGATACACATCACCTTCGCGACACAGACCACCAAGAAGTGACGCATTTGTCCAAGAGCGGGACGCGCAGCGGCCCGCGATTGGAAACAAATGCGTCATCCCGGACGAGCGCAGCGAGATCCGGGATCCAAGTTTGCTTGAGTTGACTCGTGGCCAGCGCAAATTGGGTCCCGGCTTTCGCCGGGATGACATGCAGTGATTCGAATTGCGTCCCTGAACATTGGGTTGCGGCGTCCTCGCGGCGGATGAAAATACGGCAATGACCTTCGCCGATCGCCTCGTTCGCGACTGGTACGCTCCCCGGCTGACACCGCTTACCGCAGGACTGGCGCCGATCGCACCGCTGTTTCGCGCTGTCACGGTGGCGCGCCGCGCCCTCTATCGCGCCAACATCTTGAAAAGCGACCACCTGCCCGTGCCGGTCGTCGTCATCGGCAACATCACCGTCGGCGGCAGCGGAAAAACACCTCTTGCGATTGCGCTCGCCGAGGCCCTGGCGACGCGCGGCTGGCGTCCCGGCATCGTCAGTCGCGGTTACGGTGCCCAAAATCTCGAGCCTCGAGCTGTCGGGGTGGATGCCGAGGCCGATGCCGTAGGCGACGAACCGGTTCTCCTGGCTCGTACGGGCTTTCCGGTGTGGATTGGCGCCGATCGGCCGCGCGCGGCGCGCGGGCTGGTGGCTGCGCACCCTGAATGCGATGTCGTGATCGCCGATGATGGGTTGCAGCACTATGCGCTGGCGCGGGACATGGAAGTCGTGGTTGTCGACGCGAGCCGCGGGTTGGGCAACGGGCTGCCGCTTCCCGCGGGGCCGTTGCGCGAGCCTCGCTCACGCCTGCGCGATGCGGACGCAGTCGTGCTCCTCGGCGGCACGGTGACGGGCGCGCTCGGCCGTGAATTTGCGATGACGCTCGTCGGTGACCGATTCTTTCGTGTCGATGCATGTGGCGAGAGCGTGGCTGCCAGCGCTTTTCGCGGAGGCGGCGTGCATGCGCTCGCGGGTATCGGCAATCCGCAGCGATTTTTCGACCACCTGAGAGCGTTGGGCATCGCGGCGACCTGTCACGCGTTCCCGGATCACCATCGATTCACGCGACAAGACCTCGAACTTCCCGGCGCAACGGCGATCCTGATGACCGCGAAGGATGCGGTAAAATGCCTAGCTTTTGCCGATGACCGCTGCTGGGCGCTGCCGGTACGGGCGGTCGTCGATCCGAAGCTGTTTGCACTCGTCGAGGAGAAGCTCCGTGGATCCCAAGTTGCTCGAGATTCTGGTGTGCCCGGTCACCAAGGGCCCGCTGATATTTGACCGGACGCGGCAGGAGCTCGTTTCCAAGTCGGCGCGACTCGCATATCCCATCCGTGACGGGATTCCGGTCATGCTCGAGGAGGAAGCGCGCCGCCTCGATCCCGCAGAATACGAATAAGCCGATCAGCGCGCACGCCGCCGCCGCTGCAACGCCACGTGTTTACGGTCATCATTCCTGCCCGGTACGCCTCAACCAGGCTACCGGGAAAGCCGCTATCGGACATCGGCGGCAAGCCGATGGTCGTGCGCGTTGCCGAGCGCGCGCGCGCCGGGGGGGCAAGCAACGTGGTGGTCGCGACCGACGATCAGCGCATTCGCGACGCCGTATGCGCGTACGGCTTCGATGCCATCATGACCCGGGGCGACCATCCGACAGGAACCGATCGCCTCGCGGAAGCCGCGGATGCGCTTGGACTCGACGACCGCGCGATCGTCGTCAACGTCCAGGGCGATGAACCGCTCCTCGAGCCATCGCTGATGGCGGAAGTAGCCGAGACTCTCGCTACTCACAACGATGCGTCGATCGCCACCGCTTGTCACCTGATCGACGATCCGGCGGAAGCGTTCAATCCGAACGTCGTGAAGGTCGTGCTCGATAGCGCAGGCTATGCGCTGTATTTCAGCCGGGCGACCATTCCCTGGGCGCGTGACGCCTTCGCCGCCGATCTGCACGCGATCCCGACCGGTCTGCCCTTGTACCGTCATTACGGACTCTATGCCTACCGGGCCGGTTTCTTGCGTCAATATCCGTCGCTGCAGCCCTCGCCGATCGAGCGCTTCGAGGCGCTGGAGCAGCTGCGCGTGCTATGGCACGGCTACCGCATTATCGTCCGCATCACGCGCGGCGCGCCTGCCCCTGGCGTCGATACGCGGGAGGATCTTGAACGCGTCCGCGACCTTTTCGCGCAAGGTGCCGTTTGACCGCCGCCACTATTCCAGCCAGAATCCGCGGGCGGTTGGCAGCGCGCGGCAACCAGAGCGCGGACGAGTACGCGTACAAGAACGCGTCGCGGCATTTCCTCACATCTTCTGGCGGCAATCATGCGACTTATCTTGCTCGGCCCGCCT
Organism: uncultured beta proteobacterium; assembly: GCA_963829375.1. GTDB lineage: Bacteria > Pseudomonadota > Gammaproteobacteria > Burkholderiales > Casimicrobiaceae > PALSA-1003. The sequence goes on from CAWHIS010000025.1 coordinate 39,278, forward strand.
GGCGCGGGGAAGGGGACGCAGGCTAACTTCATCTGCGAGGCGTACGGCATCCCGCAGATATCCACCGGGGACATGTTGCGCGCTGCCGTCAAGGCGGGAACGCCCCTTGGCGTCGCGGCCAAGAAGGTGATGGATTCGGGCGCGCTGGTGTCCGACGAGATCATCATCGCGCTGGTCAAGGAAAGGCTCAAGCAAGCCGATTGCGCGGGCGGTTATCTGTTCGACGGCTTTCCGCGGACGATTCCCCAGGCGGATGCCATGAAGGACGCCGGCGTTGCCCTCGACTATGTGCTGGAGATAGCGGTTCCTGACGGCGCGATCGTCGAACGCATGAGCGGGCGCCGCGTGCACGTCGCTTCGGGCCGCACGTACCACGTCAAGTACAACCCGCCCAAGATCGCCGATCGGGACGACATAACCGGTGAGCCGCTGATTCAGCGCGAGGACGACAGAGAGGATACCGTCACCAAGCGGCTCGCCGTCTATCACGCGCAGACCGAACCGCTCGTCGCGTATTACGCGCAATGGGCTGCGAAGGGCGATCCGCGCGCGCCCAAGTACCGCAGGGTCGACGGCATGGGTACCGTCGACGCGATCAAGCAGGCGGTGCTGGCTGCGCTGAAAACCTGATCCGTTCACACCCGTTCATCGATCCGTTCTCCCATGGCCAAGCGAAACGCATTCTATGCTCAGTCCGGCGGCGTGACCGCCGTCATCAATGTGACCGCATGCGCGGTGATCGAGACCGCACGTCGCCATCGCGATCGTATCGGCAAGGTCTACGCGGGCCGCAACGGCATCATCGGCGCGCTGACCGAGGACCTGATCGACACGAGCATGGAATCGCCGCGTGCGATCGCCGGGCTCATGCATACGCCATCCGGAGCATTCGGGTCGTGCCGCTACCAGCTGACCGAGTTCGACAAGGACCGCACGCAGTACGAGCGCCTGATCGAGGTCTTCCGCGCGCACGACATCGGCTATTTTTTCTATAACGGCGGTAACGATTCGGCTGACACCTGCCTCAAAGTGTCGCAGATCTCCGCGCGTCTGGGCTATCCGATCAGTGCCGTGCACATCCCGAAAACGGTGGACAACGACCTGCCGATCACCGACTGCTGTCCAGGCTTCGGCTCGGTCGCGAAGTATGTCGCGACGTCGATGCGCGAGGCTGCGTTCGACGTCGCGTCCATGGCCAAGACCTCGACGCGGATTTTCGTGCTCGAAGTCATGGGCCGTCACGCCGGCTGGATCACCGCTGCGGTCGGCCTGGCCGACGACAAAGACACGCCGATCCCGCTGGTGCTGCTGTTTCCGGAGATTCGCTTCGACGAAGCGACATTCCTGGCGCGGGTCGATGCGCTCGTCAAGAAATTCGGCTACTGCTGCGTCGGTGTTTCGGAAGGGCTGCTGAATTCCGCCGGCGCGCTGATGACGGAGGCGGGCACGAAGGATGCCTTCGGTCACGCGCAACTCGGCGGCGTCGGGCCGTTGATCGCAGGGCTTGCCAAGGACAAGCTTGGCCACAAGTATCACTGGGCCGTTGCCGACTACCTGCAGCGAGCCGCGCGCCATCTCGCTTCGAAGACGGACGTGCTGCAGAGCTACGCCGTTGGCAAGGCGGCGGTCGACCTGGCGCTTGCGGGCGAGAATGCGGTGATGCCCGCGATCCTCCGCACGTCGGACAAGCCCTACCGCTGGAGGATCGGCGTCGCGCCACTTGAAAGAATTGCCAATGTGGAGAAGAAGCTGCCGCGCGATTTCATCAGCACCGACGGATACGGCATCACGACAAAGGCGCGCGCGTACCTCGAGCCGCTCGTGAAGGGAGAAGACTACCCGCCGTTCAAGGACGGACTGCCACGGTATGTTCGGCTCAAGAACGTCGCGGTGCCGAAGAAGCTTTCCGCCACGTTCGACCTGAAATCGTCTTGAGCCGAATTCGGCGAACCTGCAATGGCCAAGTTCGTCGACTACTAGTTCACGCCGGTATCGCCGTACAGGTACTTCGGCCACGATCGCTTCGTGGCGATCGCCAGCCAGGAGGCGATCGAGCGGCAGGTCTTCGACGCGCGTACTTACATCTATCGCGACGAGATGTTCTGGGGACAAGATTGGCTCGACTTCCTGGACCGGGAAATGGCAAAATAGCGTGTTTTCCCGGCGGCGCACCTGGGTCGCTCGATAAGAGCACGGCGGGCGCAGCGGCCGACCGCAGGCTTCAATGCTCGTTACACAGCTGAGGCCCCGGATGATAACGAAGTTGCAATGCTGCCAATCCTGAGGGGATAGAGTCATGTCGAACGCAGTTATTTTCGCGCTGGTGTGCGCGGTGATCGCCCTGGTCTACGGGGGCTGGTCGATCAACTGGATTCTCGCCAAACCCACCGGCAACGACCGGATGCGCGAAATTGCGCTGGCGATCCAGCAGGGCGCGCAGGCCTATCTCAACCGTCAATACCTCACGATCGGCGTCGTCGGCGTCATCCTGTTCGTTGTCATCTGGGTAGCGCTGGGAGCGCGCACTGCGGGTGGTTTCGCTGTTGGCGCGATACTTTCGGGCGTGGCCGGCTATATCGGCATGAATGTGTCGGTGCGCTCCAATGTGCGCACGGCGGAAGCCGCTCGCACCGGCCTGAACGAAGCTCTGGCCGTGGCCTTTCGCGGCGGTGCCATCACCGGCCTGCTGGTCGTCGGTCTGGGTCTTCTCGGCGTGGCCGGTTTCTATTGGTTCCTCGTCCAGTCGGCGCCGTACGTTCCGAATTTGATGAAGGAAGGCTTGCACGGAACGATCGAGCCACTCGTCGGCCTCGCTTTCGGCGGATCGCTGATCTCGATCTTCGCGCGCCTCGGGGGCGGAATCTTTACCAAGGGGGCGGACGTCGGCGCCGACCTCGTCGGCAAGGTCGAAGCCGGGATCCCCGAGGACGACCCGCGCAACCCTGCAGTGATCGCCGACAACGTGGGCGACAACGTCGGTGATTGCGCTGGCATGGCGGCCGATCTGTTCGAAACCTATGCGGTGACCATCGTCGCTACGATGCTGCTCGGTGCGCTGCTCCTGCCAGTCAATGCCGAAGCTGCGGTGACGTATCCGCTGGCGCTCGGTGGATTCTCGATTCTGGCCTCGATCGTCGGATGCTTTTTCGTCAAGGCCCGGCCCGGCGGCAAGATCATGAACGCGCTGTATCGCGGTTTGGCCGTCGCCGGAGGCCTGTCGGCGATCGGCTTCTGGTTCATCACCGACAGACTGATGGGCGGCATGGTCGCGATCGACCCGCAGCTCACCACGCTCCACCTGTGGGGTGCAGGGATCATCGGGCTGGTGCTGACCGCGGCGATGGTCGTCATCACCGAGTACTACACCGCGACGGAATTCAAGCCGGTGCGGCACGTCGCCGAAGCCTCAACCACCGGCCACGCAACCAACATCATCGCGGGCCTCGGCGTGTCGATGAAGGCGACGGCCTGGCCCGTCATTTCGGTGTGCATTGCGATCCTCGCCTCGTATTGGCTCGCGGGCCTGTACGGCATCGCAGTGGCGGCGACGGCGATGTTGTCGATGACGGGCATCATCGTCGCACTGGACGCGTACGGACCGATCACTGACAACGCCGGCGGCATTGCCGAAATGGCCAACCTGCCCGATTCCGTGCGCGCGATCACCGACCCGCTCGATGCGGTCGGCAACACGACAAAGGCCGTGACCAAGGGCTACGCGATCGGATCCGCGGGGCTCGCCGCGCTGGTGCTGTTCGCCGATTACACGCACGCACTCCAGGGCGCAAACATCAACGTCTCGTTCGATCTGTCCAACCACATGGTGATCGTCGGCTTGTTCATCGGCGGCATGATCCCGTACCTGTTCGGCGCCATGGCGATGGAGGCGGTCGGTCGCGCCGCAGGCGCAGTCGTCGTCGAGGTTCGCCGCCAGTTCAAGGAGATCAAGGGCATCATGGAAGGCACCGCCAAGCCAGAATATGGCGTGGCGGTCGACATGCTGACCAAGGCCGCCATCCGCGAAATGATCATTCCGTCGCTGCTGCCGGTGCTGGTGCCGGTGATCGTCGGGCTGGTGTTGGGACCCGTCGCGCTGGGCGGTTTGCTCATGGGCACCATCATCACCGGACTGTTCGTCGCGATTTCGATGACGACCGGCGGCGGCGCGTGGGACAACGCCAAGAAGTACATCGAGGACGGTCACCATGGCGGCAAAGGGTCGGACGCACACAAGGCGGCCGTGACCGGCGACACGGTAGGCGACCCGTACAAGGACACCGCGGGCCCCGCAGTGAATCCGCTGATCAAAATCATCAACATCGTGGCGCTGATGATCGTGCCTCTGCTCGCGTTGCAGTTCGGCGCCAAGAAACTGGTTGCGGCACCGCAGCCGCCGGCGATGGCGGTGCAGACGGTCGGCGCACCCGCCGCGACCGTGGCGACCATGGGCGACGTTCCCGCGGTAGGCGCGTTCATCATCGTACAGGATGCCGCGCTACCGACCGTCAATGTCTATTTCGCCGCGGGCAAGGCAGAACTGCCCGGTGACCCGATGCAAGGCCTGGCGCCCGTAATCGCCCATCTCAAGGCGAACCCCGGCGCCAAGGCGTCGATTTCGGGTTTTCACGATGCGACTGGCGACTTGGCGCAGAATCAGGCGCTGGCGAAGCAACGCGCGACCAACGTGCGCGACGCCGTCAAGACCGCCGGTATCGTCGAGGACCGGCTCGAACTCAAGAAGCCGGAGCAGACACAAGGCGCCGGCAGCAATGCGCAGGCGCGACGCGTGGAAGTGCGAGTGAACTAGCCGGCTAACGGCCAGTCGGTCGAAGCGATTCGATCGTCGCCTTGAAGTCATCCGGCGGTTCGCGCTGGAACAAAATCCGTTCGGCGGTTCGGGGATGCGCGAATCCGAGCGTCCGCGCATGAAGCATCGGACGCATTGCTTCGATCCGCGGGCCCGCGTAGTCGCGGATGTACACGCGTTCGCCGATCAACGGATGGCCGAGTTCGGATAAGTGGATTCGAATTTGATGCTGGCGTCCCGTTTCAAGACGGCATTCCACCAGCGTGGCAGCCATCAGGGCGGCGATCGGTCTGATGTGCGTAACGGAGCGTTTCGCGTCGGTCGGAGGGTCGCCGCCCTGACGTCGGAAATGTCCGTACGAGCCGCGCATCCCATCGCCACGATCCAGGACAAGATACGTCTCGACACTCGTCGCGGTGACGGTACCGTGCGCGATGGCATGGTAGACGCGATCGATGGTGTGCTCGCGGAACTGTGCAGCCAGCGTTCGCTTCGCATGGGCAGTCCGAGCAAACACCATGAGCCCGCTCGTATCCTTGTCGAGGCGGTGAACCACACCGAGCTTGGCGTCGACACTACGCCCGTCCAGCCGTCTCAACAACGTTCGAATGTAGTCGGCGACCGTTTCCCTGTTCCCCGGCGCGTCGGCGATGCTGAGCATCCCGGCTGGCTTGTCGACAACGACGAAGTCACGGTCGTAAAACACAATTGCGTTCTCGGCAAGCGGACCGGTACGCAGTTTGGGTGCACGTTGGTCGACGGCAACCACCATGCCCGCTGCGACTCGCGATGCGGGATCGAGACAGAGCTGGCCGTCCAGAGTGACGCGCCCCTCGCTGCACAGCCGGCGCGCACGCGACCATGCGACTCCCGTTTGCTGGCGCACGACCGCCGCGACGGTGGGATCGGGTGATTTGGGTTGGTCCTGCACTTTCCCGCTTGAGGACCTAGCGTTTGCGGGCGAGCATCACCCCGTCGCCCACGGTCAGCAGGCAGGCATCGACGCGCTGGTCGTCGCGGATCTTCATGTTGAGCGCCCGCAGCGCATCGGTGTCCTCGTCATGGGCATCAGGCTCAGCGACCTGGCCGCCCCAGAGCATGTTGTCGAGCGCGATGAGACCACCGGCGCGCACGAGCTTGAGGCACGCTTCGTAGTACGCGTCGTAATTGCTCTTGTCGGCATCGACGAACGCGAAGTCAAACGTGTTGGCGCCGGCATCGCGCAGCAACGCGTCAAGCGTGGCGAGCGCGGGCCCGAGGCGCAGGTCGATGCGCTGCGACACGCCTGCCTCGTCCCAGCAGCGCCGTCCGATTCGGGTCCACTCGTCGCTGATGTCGCAGCAGATTAGCTTGCCGTCGGCGGGCAACGCCGACGCGACCGCAAGCGCGCTGTAGCCGGTGAACGTGCCGATTTCGATGGCGTGCCTGGCGCCGAGCACGCGCACGAGCAGCGCCAGCAGCGCACCCTGATCGGCGCTGATCTGCATCAGGCCCATCGGCAGCTTCGCCGTCTCATCGCGCAATCGGCGTTGGAGCGGCGACTCCAGTGTTATTTCGGTGGAGACATATCGTTCGACATCGGCGGGCAGCAAAGAGCGGCGCATGCGCGAGAGCATGCCGCAAGAACCGCAACACGTGCAAGCACCCAGCGCACGGCATCGAGCCGGCCGTCCGCTACGGTAGAATTAGCCGTGGACCGGAGGGGGATGGTCCGGCGCACTGATCCGCGCCGTGAACGCAACGCGCGCGGAGACTGATACGATTGAGACCAATGAGCGTCCACCCGAATGAGGCGCATCGGATCGTGATCGTCGGCGGCGGAGCCGGCGGGCTGCCACTCGCCACCGCGCTTGGCGAAAAATTCGGGCGGCGGGGCCGGGCTGAAATCACATTGGTGGACCGCTACGAAACGCACGTCTGGAAACCTCTGCTGCACGAAGTCGCGGCGGGTCGCATGGACGCCGATGCCCACGATGTCAATTATCTGGCACTGGCGCACTGGCACCGTTTTCGTTTCATGCAAGGCGCCGTTGCGGGAATCTCCCGGCAGCGGCGTGAGCTGAGGCTGCATGCGGTAACGGACGACGAGGGCCGCGAGATGCTGCCGGAGCGCCTCGTACCTTACGACATGCTCGTCTTCTGCGTCGGCAGCTCGAGCAACGATTTCGGCGTGCCGGGCGTCGCGACGCACGCCATTTCGCTCGATACAGCGCGCGATGCAAAACGCTTTCATCGGCGGCTGCTCGCTGCATGCGTACGCGCGGATGGCCGCCTCGCGGCAGGTCAGCCTGCGGGTGTCGATATCGTGATCATCGGTGCCGGTGCCACCGGCGTGGAACTCGCCGCGGAGATTCGCCACACGACGCGCGCCCACGCAGGTTACGGGCTGCGGTACCTGCAACCGGCGCGGGACATCCGATTGACCTTGATCGAGGCCGCGCCGCGCATTCTCCCGCAACTCAAGGAGCGCATTGCCGAAGCCGTCGTTGGGCTGCTGAAAACACTCGACGTTGCGATCCGGGTTTCCGAGCGTGTGACCAGCGTGGACACAACGGGTGTCCACACGGCCGGCGGCGGACTTGTTCCCGCCGATCTGGTCGTGTGGGCTGCGGGCATCAAAGCGCCTGCCTTTCTCGCCGATCTCGATGGGCTCGAAGTCAACCGCGCGAATCAGCTGGTGGTCAGGCTCACGTTGCAGAGCACGCGCGATGCCGACGTCTTCGCACTTGGCGACTGTGCTGCATGTCCGTGGCCGGAGGCGGGCAAGGAGGGCGCAATCGTGCCGCCGCGTGCACAGGCCGCGCGCCAGCAGGCATTGTTGCTCGTCAAGTCGGTGGAGGCCCGCCTTACGGGCAAGCCGTTGCCCGAATTTCATTTCCGCGACTTCGGCTCGCTCGTGTCGCTCGGTGAGCTCTCCGCGGTCGGAAGTCTCATGGGCGGCCTGATCGGTGGGAGCATGCTGATTCAAGGTCTGATCGCACGCTGGATGTATGTCTCGCTCTACAAACTGCATCAGGTGTCGATTCACGGCTATGTTCGTGTCGCACTCGACACGATCGGAAGATTTCTGCGCCGGCGCATGGAACCGCGGGTCAAGTTGCACTGATTGTCGATGGTTGCCGGCCTCACCTGGTTGCTCGTCTATCAGTGCGTCGGTGAAATCCTCGCGCGCTGGACCGGCCTGCCGGTACCCGGTCCCGTCATCGGCATGGTGCTTCTGTTTGCGACTCTACTGGCGAGGAATGCCACGCCTGAATCGCTGCAGACAGCCGCATCGGGGTTGCTGTCCCATCTGTCGCTGCTATTCGTTCCGGCGGGCGTCGGCGTGATGTTGCACTTCCAGCGTGTCGCCAGCGAGTGGTTGCCCATTGCCGTCGCGCTCGTCGTGAGCACGGTGCTTGCATTGGCGGTGACGGCATGGGTGATGCGCTGGCTCCTTGTGCGACAGGAGCGTAGTCAAGCCGATGCGGGCGGACCGTGATGTCGCAGCCACTGCAGCCTCTGGCCGAGATCTGGGTCTATCTTGCGACGACGCCGTTGCTCGGGCTGACCCTGACGCTGATCGCGTATCAAATCGGATACTGGATCTACACGCGCTGCGGCATGAATCCGCTGCTCAATCCGGTACTGCTCGCCGTCGCGATACTGGTCGCCCTGTTGCTCGCCACGGGCACGTCATATCCGACGTACTTCGAGGGTGCGCAATTCGTGCATTTTCTGCTTGGCCCCGCGGTTGTCGCGCTGGCGGCGCCGCTGCATCAGCAGTTGCCGAACATCCGCAGGCTGTTCGTTCCGATCGCGGGCGGCCTTGCGGCGGGCTCGCTCACAGCGGTGGTGAGCGCGCTTGTGATCGCCTGGGCGCTCGGGGCATCGAATGTCACGTTGCTGTCGCTCGTTCCGAAGTCGGTGACGGCGCCGATCGCCATGGGCATCGCAGAAAAAATCGGCGGCATTCCCGCGTTGACCGCCGTGCTGGTCGTCGCCACTGGAATCATCGGTGCCGCATTGGGCAAATTCGTGTTCAACGCCATAGGGATCGCCGACTATCGCGTGCGCGGTTTCGCGCTAGGTATCGCCGCCCATGGCATCGGCACCGCGCGCGCGTTCCAGGTCAACGCCGAGGCGGGAGCGTTTGCCGGTCTCGCGTTCGGGTTGCAGGGCGCGCTGGCTGCGTTTCTTTTCCCGGCGGTCTACTTCGCACTACGGCACTTCATGTAAGCTTGGGCGATATACCGGGCCCGGCCCTTCATGAGCCGCCGCAAGCGATGCAATCCGACTTTCTGTCCGCGGCCATTCTGCTGCTTCTAGTGATCGATCCCTTCGGCAACGTGCCGCTGGTCGTGAGTACGTTGCAGCCGGTGGCGCGCGAGCGACGCAGCCGTGTCGTCCTGCGTGAATGCCTCATCGCCTATGTCCTGTTGCTGGCGTTCATGTTCGGCGGCCACGCGTTCCTGACGCTGATGCGGCTGTCGGAAACGTCGCTCTCCATCGCGGGGGGCGTGATCCTGTTCCTGATTGCGCTCAAGATGGTTTTTTCTCGCCGTTCCGAGAGCGCGTTTGGTGATCCAGCCAGCGGCGAGCCACTGATCGTGCCGCTCGCGATCCCCGCCATTGCCGGCCCGTCGGCCATGGCGACCGTGATGTTGATGGCATCGCGCGAGCCGGGTCGTATCGAGACGTGGGTGCTGGCATTGTCGCTGGCCATGGTGGTGACTACGGTGGTGCTCGTCGGCGCCGATCGCCTGCAGCGGCTGCTCGGAGAACGGGTCGTCCGCGCGTTCGAGCGGTTGATGGGACTGGTGTTGACTGCGGTGGCGATCGAGATGCTGCTGGGTGGAATTCGCGGCTTCGTTACGCAGTTGCGCGGCTGATTGTGCGGCTGGCCGCGTGATGGACGGCATGACACCCGCGTTCGACGAAAATCGCCGAGTCTGGCCGCTTTGGTTCGCCGCGGTGGCAGGAGCGCTTGGGTACGCGATTGTGTTCTACCCGGGCGCCATGTCGTTCGACAGCGCTTATCAATGGTGGCAAGCCCGCGGCGGCGAAAGCACGAACATCCATGGTGTCGGCATGACGTGGCTCTGGCGCGCGAGCAACGCGCTGGCGCCCGGACCCGGTGCCATCTTTGTGCTGCAACTCGTTCTGTATTGGAGCGGACTGGCATTGATCGCGCGGCATTTGTCGGCGCCCACGGTTTGGCGTTTCGCCTTCATGCTGGTCGTGGCTGCGGCACCCGTTTGCTTCGTGTTGGTTTCCCACGTGTGGAGCGACGCGATGCTCATGGCTGTCCTCACATTCGCGGTCGCCATCATGCTGCGTGGTTGCGAAGGTCATCGTCGCTGGTTATGGGTGGCGTGGGGGCTGCTCTTTCTAGCAGTGACGCTGCGTCACAACGCGATCGCAGCGGTGTTCCCGCTCCTGCTCTATTCAGAGCATCTGCGCGATGGTGCCGGAAAGCCGCTGCGAACTTTCTGTGTGGCATTGCTGGCGGCTCTGCTCTTCCAGTTCGCGAGCTTCTTACTCGAACGCACAGTGGACCAACCGCGCACATTGTTTGCCGTCACCGCAGAATGGGACCTGGCCGCTATCTCGCTCGATGGAGGCGCGATACTCTTGCCGCCGGCGACTCACGGGCCGGGATTGACGCTCGATGATCTGCGCCAGGCCTTCGTTCCGTATACCAGCGCGACACTCTTCGAACGAACTCGAGCTGGAATGCGACAGCCATTTTTTGCTCCCGCCGACCCCCTGAACGACGAAATTCGCCGCGCCTGGATCGAGGCTATCGTTGCGCACCCGCGCGCGTACCTTGCACATCGGTGGCGCCTTACCAAGGCACTTTTTGGCAGCAAATCGCGAGATTGGCCGGGGGGACTGGTTTACTTCGACGGTGCCTATCAGTACGACGGCAATCCGCCGGTGGCGCCCAACACCAGCAACGCGCACGCATGGGGCCTGCAGGTTTTCGACGCCATGCGCGACAGCGTGCTGTTGAGCGCCTGGCCATATCTGTGTCTGAGTCTCCTCATGCTCGCGCCGGCATGGCGCGGCCGCCATCGTGGCGACATGGGACCAGCGTTTGCGGTTCTGGCCAGCGGCCTGCTCTATGCGGCGCCACTGCCGTTGATCGCTCCCTCCGCCGAGTTGCGCTACACCGGGTGGACTTGTCTCGCGACACTGATCGGCACCGCGCTCGCGCTGGCGGCACCGCGCAGGAGCAACCCGCGCTCGCTTCGAACCTAGCCGTCCTCTGTGCGGCGTTCAATCGACAAAGGTCCCGGAGCGTACACGTTCTCAAGTAAAGACGTGGGCACAAAGCCTTTTATTCCCGGTAGCAGCAAGGGAATAAATTCAGCCGCCGGCAGGTCTTACATGATGAGGGCAACGCAACCGCGTCTGCTCCAACGGTGGCATTGGCTCAATTAGGAGGGAAGATGGATCAACATAGCTTAAGCAGACGCGACTTCCTGCGGCTGGCGGGCCTCGGCGGCGTGGTTCTGGTCGCCGGATCTGCGACTAGGGGCGCGATGGCCGCTACTGGCAGTGACTTCTATTTCGTGCAGCTATCAGATTGTCATTGGGGGTTCGAGGGGCCTGCGATCAATCCGGACGCCAAAGGAACGCTCAAGAAGGCCGTGGCCGCAGTCAACAGCATGTCGGAGCAACCCGACTTCATCATGTTTACCGGCGACCTGACCCATACGACCGACGACCCGAAGGAACGGCGCCAGCGCATGGGCGAATTCCGGGACATCGTCTCGGCGCTCAAGGTCAAGGATGTGAGATACATGCCCGGCGAACACGACGCTTCGCTCGACAACGGCAAGGCGTTCAAGGAATTCTTCGGCGAGACCCACTACACCTTCGATCACAAGGGTGTGCATTTCGTTGTGGTCGACAATGTCTCCGATCCGAACGCTGCGATCGGCGACGAGCAACTGCAGTGGCTGAGCGCGGACCTGGCCAAGCAGCCCAAGGATGCGCGAATCGTCGTATTTACGCATCGGCCGTTGTTCGACCTCTATCCGCAGTGGGATTGGGCGACCCGCGACGGCGCCAAGGCGATTACATTGCTGCAGACGCACGACAACGTCACCGTCTTCTACGGTCACATCCACCAGGAGAATCACTTCATGACCGGCAACATCGCGCATCACTCCGCCAAGGGGCTGATGTTCGCGCTGCCGGTGGCGGCGTCGCAGCCAAAGCGTCTGCCCATTCCATGGGACGCCAGTGCTCCATACAAAGGTCTTGGCTTCCGCGACGTCGAAGCGGAAGCGGCGCCGGTGAAGTACGCCATCACCGAATTGCCCGTGGCGTAGGGGGCGGGCTAATGCAAGCACAGAGAAGGGTACTGCTGCAAGGAGCTGTCGCAGCCGCACTGGTCGGCACCATGGGCAGCATGCTGGTTCTGGCGCAGGCCAAACCAAGGATCATTGCCATCACGGCAAAAAAATTCGAGTATGAACCCGCCGAACTGACGCTGAAACTCAACGAACCCGTCGTTTTCCAGCTGAAGACGCTTGATGTCGTCATGGGCTTCAGCGTGCCCGACTTTGGCGTCCGCGGAACGATCATTCCGGGGCAGGTCACCGAAGTCCCCATGACACCGACCAAGATCGGAGAATTCACGTTTCTTTGTGACGTCTTCTGTGGTTCGGGCCACGAAAACATGGAAGGGACCATGCGCGTGGTCGCGTGATGCGGTGCGTAGGACCTTGGGAAATCGGACCGCGCGAAAGGGGCACCGGCTGTCTTGTCTACGCTGCGCCTGGCCGGAGCCAACCATCTTCGCGATGCACCACGCGCGAGCGCTCCAGTTCGCCAAGCAGCAGCTCGGCCAGGGCGACCGGTGACAGGCGGAAGAAACGGGCGTTGAAATCGCGGCAGATTCCAACCGAATCGAGGTACGCCGGCAGGTCGACGATGCGCATTCTCTGCTTGTCGAGGAGCGCGAAAACGAGCAGCGCCTTGAGCGCGTGGCGAACGATGCGCATGCTGTCCGCTTCAAAGGCAGCGGTACGTTTGAACGCGCGATCGAGCGCCGCCTGAACATCTGTGAATGGGTCGCCGTGGCCCGGGACGACGACGCGCACGTCTAGCTTTGACAGCATCTCCAACGTGGCTCGCGTTGCCGGAAGAGCGGACGGATCCATCTCGACCGGCATGACGAAGCCGTAGCCGTTCTCCCAGAGCGCATCGCCGGATATGAGCATCCGATGCTCGGGGTTGTAGAAGACGAGCGCACCCATGTCGTGACCCGGTGCCGCCAGTGCTTGCCATTCGAGGCCGCCCCAAATATGCGATTCACCGGCAACGATGATTTCGTCGACGCTGAAACGGTCCGCCCGCTGGTCGCAGTAGCTGAGCAGGAGTTTCTTATCGTCCCACGCGGAGATCAGCGGTACTTCGCCCTCGGGCAGCGCGATCGGACATCTATAGCGTGCCTTGATCGCGGCATTGCCTCCCATGTGATCGCTGTGGCAGTGTGTGTTGACCAAGCGCGCGAGCGGCTCATCGCCGATACCCCCGTGCGAGGCCAGCAGTGCCAGCGTCAGCGGCGCGTGGCGAATGTAACCGGAATCAATCAGAACGTGGCCGTCGCTACTTTTGAGCAGGATGTTGTTCGCGGATAGCCAGTCGCGGACGAAGACGTGCAGTTGCGGAGGGAACAACCCGTGATCCGGTTCCATGAGGGATGTGCCGCGTGTTATCGCAGGCTGCCCATAAAATCCGCGACGAGCGCAATGCGATCCTCGAGGTCTGGCGCCGCGCGCTCGATGCGCACTCGATCCTGCCCCGCGAAGCGGTAGCGCCCGTCGCGCTGCACGAGTGTGATGAGCTTGCCGGCATCGAAAGGTGGATTGCGCGCGAATTGAACCTGCGTTCGCTCCGGGCCGGAGTCGATCTTGATCACTCCCAGTGGCTTTGCCAGCAGCCGCAACTTGTGGCACGCCAATAGCGCCTGAGTCGGTTCGGGAGGCAAGCCGAAGCGGTCGATCAACTCTTCCTGCATCGATGTCAAAGCGTCTGCAGTGGCGCAATTGGCAAGCCGCTTATACAGGACCAGCCGTTCGTGCACGTCATTGCAGTAGTCTTCGGGCAGAAGCGCGGGCACGTGCAGGCTGATTTCGGTCGTGACGCCGAGTGGTTCGGTCAGATTTGGTTCGCGTCCGCTTTTCAGTCCATCGACGGCCGCCTTGAGCATGTCGGAATAGAGTTGAAAGCCGATCTGCTGCATCTCGCCTGATTGCTCGTCGCCCAGCACCTCCCCGGCCCCGCGAATCTCGAGGTCGTGCATTGCGAGATAAAAGCCCGAACCGAGGTCCTCCATCAATTGAATCGCTTCGAGCCGCTTCTTCGCCTGCGCCGACAGTGCTTCCTCGGGTGGCGTCAGCAGATACGCATAGGCCTGATGGTGCGAGCGGCCGACGCGCCCACGCAACTGGTGCAGTTGCGCTAGCCCGAATTTGTCGGCGCGGTGGATGATGATCGTGTTGGCGCTCGGAACATCGATGCCGGTCTCGATGATCGTCGAACACAGGAGCAGATTGCAGCGTTGCTGGTAGAACTCGCGCATGACGCGCTCGAGCTCGCGCTCGGGCATCTGCCCGTGGGCGATCGCGATGCGCGCTTCCGGCACCAGCGCAGCAAGCTTCTGGCTCATCGTCACGATCGTGTCGATGTCGTTGTGCAGAAAATAGATCTGGCCGCCGCGCTTGAGTTCGCGCAAACACGCTTCGCGCACGATCCCGACAGAATAGTGCGCAACGAAAGTCTTGATCGCGAGGCGCCGCTCAGGCGCTGTGGCAATGACCGAGAAATCGCGCAGGCCTTCGAGCGAGAGCGCCAGCGTCCGCGGTATGGGGGTCGCCGTGAGCGTGAGGACATCGACCTCGGCGCGCAACCGCTTGAGCTGCTCTTTCTGGCGCACGCCGAAGCGATGCTCTTCGTCGATGATGACGAGTCCGAGGCGCGCGAACTTGACGTCGGACTGGATCAACTTGTGCGTGCCGATCACGAGATCGACTTTGCCGGCTGCCAGATCGTCCAGTATCGCCTTGACTTCCTTTGTCGAGCGAAAGCGCGACAACTCGGCCAGTTTCACGGGCAGATCCGCGAAGCGGTCCGAGAAAACCTGCAAATGCTGCTCCGCCAATAGTGTCGTTGGCACCAGCACCGCCACCTGCTTGCCGTCGGCGATCGCCACGAAGGCCGCCCGCATCGCAACCTCGGTCTTGCCGAACCCGACATCACCGCAAACCAGGCGATCCATCGGTTTGCCGGACACGAGGTCCGTGATCACAGCCTCGATCGCCGCGGCCTGGTCGGGCGTCTCCTCGAACCCGAATCCTTCGGCGAATGCTTCGTAATCGTGCACGTTGAATTTGAATGCGTGGCCTTCCCTCGCTGCGCGCTGCGCATAGAGGTTGAGCAACTCGGCCGCCGTGTCGTGTGCGCGTTGCGCGGCCTTCTTTTTCGCCTTTTCCCACTGGCCGCTGCCGAGTTCGTGGAGGGGCGCAGCTTCAGGCGATGCGCCGCTGTATCGGCTGATAAGGTGCAGGCTGGCAACCGGGACATACAGTTTGGCGTCGTTGGCGTAAAGCAGGTGCAGGAATTCGTTCGTACCGTCGCCCAGATTGAGCGTCGTCAACCCGAGATAGCGGCCGATGCCGTGTTGCTCGTGGACTACGGGATCGCCGATGCGCATCTCGGACAGGTCGCGCAGCATGGCTTCCACGTTGCTGCGCCTTGCCTCGCGCTTCCCTAGGCGGCGTGCCGCAGTCGCATACAGCTCCGCCTCGGTGATCACCGCGAGATTGGCCGCGGCCCAGACAAAGCCCGTATGCAGCGGAGCCACGGCGAGAGCGGGGCTCGCATCGCTCCCAATGAAACCTGCCCAGTCGGCGACGACGGCCGGCTTCAGGCCGTATTCGGCGAAGTACTGCTGCATGGTTTCGCGTCGGCCGAGGCTTTCGGCGACGATCAGCACGCGCTCGCGCGTTCCCGTGACAAAACGCTTCAAAGCGCGCAGTGGATCATCTGCGCGCCGGTCGACCTGGACGGGTGGGACCGGCGTCGTCGCTGTGCGTGGTGCTTTGCGAGGTGCGTCGTCGCCCTCGACGGGAGGGGACGCGCTGGCAGATGCGACCTCGATGCGTGCGAATGGTTTGATCGCGTGATAGAAGGCGTTTTCCGCAAGGAACAATTCGTGCGGGGGCAGCAGCGGTCGCGCTTTGTCGCCGCGGAGCAAGCGATAGCGCGAGTCGGTGTCCTGCGAGAATCCGGCCACTGCGCCGGCGACGTCGCCATGCAGGCAAATGGCGGCGGTGGCCGGCAGGTAGTCGATCAGGGTTGCGGTCGCATCGAAAAACAGCGGGAGATAATATTCGATGCCCCCGGGCGCGATGCCATTGGAAATGTCCTTGTACAGCGGCGACTTCGAAGGATCTCCCTCGAAAACCTCACGAAAGCGTCCGCGAAAGCGCGTACGTCCGTTATCGTCCAGTGGGAACTCGCGCGCGGGCAGCAGCCGCACCTTCTGCACGGGGTAGACCGTGCGCTGGGTATCGACGTCGAACGTGCGGATCGATTCGATGTCATCGCCGAAAAGATCGATGCGGTAGGGAAGCGTACTGCCCATCGGATACAGATCGATGAGGCCGCCGCGAATCGTGTATTCGCCGGGCGAGACCACCTGCGTGACGTGCTGATATCCAGCGAGCGAGAGCTGTGCGCGGAGGCGTTCGGCATCGAGTTTTTCACCCTGCGAAAGAAAAAACGTGAAAGCCGCGAGATACGCGGGCGGCGCCAGCCGATAGAGCGCGGTAGTCGCCGCGACCAGGAGCACGTCGCACTCGCTGCGCGAGACGTGATAGAGCGTAGCGAGGCGCTCGGACACCAGATCCTGATGCGGGGAAAAGTGATCGTACGGCAGCGTCTCCCAGTCGGGCAGGACGTTGATGCGCAGCGCCGGCGCGAACCATGTCATTTCGGCGGCGAGCCGTTGGACGGAAAGCGCATCCGCGCAAATGATCACGAGCAACCGGTCCTGCGTGGCCGCTTGCGCCGCACATTGCGCGAGCGCGAGTGCATCCGCAGAGCCCGCCAGGCCGAGCATCGATGCCTTGCGCCCAGGCTGTGGCAAGGCTGGCAGCAGGAGCGGCAGCGCGGGCGAAACGTTAATGGTCAGTGGAGACAGCAACGCGAATCGCGCCGACAAAGATGCAATTATACGTTGCCGACGATGCGCTTGCGTCCGACCTCGGTGATAATGCCCGCATGCACAGTCCTGCCTCGTCCGCATCTGCGCGGACGGTGTCGCCCTACCTGTTATTGACGCTGACGCCGTTTCTGTGGGCGTGCAATTGGATCGTGGGGCGCGCGTTGTCGGCGTCGATACCGCCCATGGCGATGACGTTCTATCGCTGGCTGTTCGCGATCCTGATCCTCGCGCCCTTCGCGTGGCCGCATGTCAGGCGCGATTGGCCGATCGTGTGGCGCAACCGCCGTACGCTGTTCCTGCTCGGGATCGTCGGCGTCGGCTCGCACAATGCGCTGGCGTACCTGGGACTCAATTACACGACGGCGATGAGCGCCGTCATACTGAATTCGTTCATTCCGGTGATGATCATTGCGCTGTCGTGGATATTCCTGCGACAGCGACTTGCGCCCCTGCAATTCGCGGGTGTTGCAGTGTCGTTTGCCGGCGTTCTGGCTATCCTCTCCGAGGGCAGCGCGCAGACACTCGCAAGTCTTCAGTTCAATCGTGGTGACCTGTTCGTGATCGTATCGATGCTGCTGTGGGCCGATATACACCATTGGTCTCCGCTGGAAACCGGCGGGACTGCATGCGCTGACATTTCTGTTCGTGATCGCGTGCGTCGGCGACATCGGCGTGCTGCCGCTTTACCTGGCGGAAATGGCGTTGGGATCGACCATGACCTTCACGCTGGTCAACGTTTCGGCATTGCTGGGTGTAGCGCTGTTTTCGTCGGTCCTTGCCTACATTTTCTGGAATCGTGGCGTCGAACAGGTGGGTGCCAGCGTGGCGGGCCTGTTCGTGCATTTGATGCCGGTGTTCGGGACGATCCTCGCGTGGGTATTTCTCGGCGAGCACTTGCACGCCTACCACGCGCTCGGCATAGCTTTCATCCTGACGGGAATCTACGTGACCAGCCGGGGCGCGGCGCGCGCGATCGCCGTGCCGCTGGAATAGGTTATTGCCCCGGCAGCGAGCGCATCAGCTCGGAGGCAATCCCGGGCAATTTGTCTACGCGCGGCGAGGCACGGTGACGCTCAGGCCTTGACGCGCCCGTAATGATCGTCGAAACGCACGATGTCGTCTTCGCCCAGGTAGTCGCCGCATTGCACTTCGATCATCACCAGCGGCTCAGTCGCCTTGTTCTCGAGGCGATGCTGTGTTTCGGGCGGGATGAACGTCGACTCGTTGGCGTGCAACGTGCAAACGCGCTCGCCGTTGGTGACCTGCGCGTCGCCACTGACGACGACCCAATGCTCGCTGCGTCGATGATGCAGTTGCAGCGAAAGCCGGCCACCGGGCTTGACTTCGATGCGCTTGATCTTGAACCCCGGTCCTTCCAGCAACACCGTGTAGGCACCCCATGGCCTGGAGACAGTCCGATGGAGTTTGTATGCGTCGTGACCGCGTGCCTTGAGCTCGCCGACGACTTCGCGTACGCGCTGCACGTGATCACGGTGCGCAACGAGCACCGCATCAGGCGTGTCGACGATCACCAGATTCTCGACGCCGACGGTCGCGACGATGCGGTCCTCGGCATGGACGAAGGTGTTGCGCGTATCGATGGTCACGCGCTCACCTTGACCACGGTTGCCTTCTGCGTCGGGTTCGGTTAGCGCCGATATCGCCTGCCAGGAGCCTACGTCGCTCCAGTCGAAGGCGCCGCGAATGACGGCGACGTTGCCCGCCTTTTCCATCACCGCGTAATCGATCGATATGTCCGGCACCACGGCGAACAACGCGTGATCGATTTCGAGCATCGCCGCCTCAGCTTGCGGCCGCAACCCCTGCCAGACGGCACGCGCGGACTCGATCACGACCGGGGCGTGCTCCGCGAACGCGGCAAGAATCGCGGCCGGCGTGAAGCAGAACATGCCGGAATTCCACGCGTGCCGACCCGTGGCCAGATATGCGATGGCGTCGGCCAGCGGCGGTTTCTCGATGAATCGGCGTACTCGAAAAGCATCGGCTACGCCTAGCGCCTCGCCGCATTCGATATACCCGTAGCCAGTCTCCGGGTGGGACGGGCCGATGCCGAACGTGGTCAGCCAGCCTGCACGCGCCAGAGACGTCGCGCGTTCCACCGCGGCAGCAAAGGCATTGTCGTCGCGGATCAAATGGTCGGCAGGCAACACGAGCAGGGTGGCATCGCCGCCGAATACGGCTTCTGCATACAGTGCGCCCAAAGCCACCGCAGGCGCAGTGTTGCGTCCGAACGGCTCGAGCAGATACGTCGCGCGTGGCACATCAATCCCGGCGGCCGAATACACATCCTTGGTGTGGAAGTAGTAGTCGCGATTGGTGATAGTCACCAATCCCGCGACCCCCGGGAGCGATGCAGCGCGTACGGCCGTCTTGCCGAGCAGCGTTTCGCCATCGGGCAAGGGCATGAATGGTTTGGGCGCCGCTTCGCGCGACAGGGGCCACAACCGGGTTCCGGCGCCTCCGGACAGGATGATCGGGACCAACGCCATCGACGCAAACTCCGCTGGATTGACGACTCGGGAAGCGCAATATTGTACCTGATCGCTGTAAGGACATTCGGCCACTGGTCGGTATGTCGCGTGAAGCCGCGTGCAGGGAACCTATCCGCCGTGGTGGTATCATATTTGTGCCAGCGCGCGGGGCCTTTGCCGGCTCCGCCGCAGGATCGGTTACCCGGGGGCGACCTGGTTTCGACGGGAACTGTGAAGCAGCGTGGGGCATGCCAAGGTGCAGAACCTTGTGAATCCTCTGCAATCGCAAACTTAACTGCGAACGACGAAAACTACGCTCTGGCGGCTTAAGCCCGCCGGACCTCGCACCGGGCGGCGCTCAGCTCGGGTGATGCAACAGTAACTGTCACAGCGAGGACATTTCGAGCGATCGCGTGCATCCGGGTCACTTGGCTGACACGCTAAATCTAGGTGACTGGCATCGGCGTCGCCTGTCCGTCAGCGGCGCCGGGGTGAGAGCAAAATGACGTGACTAAGCATGTAGTCCCGACTGTGTAGCGTTTTCGGACGCGGGTTCGATTCCCGCCGCCTCCACCAACTAAGGAATGGACGGCCCCGAACGGGGTCGTTTCTTTCCATTTTCTTGCCCCTTGAGCTGCCTTGCCGCCTCGGACAGCGGCCATTCGCCATGGACGCCGCCAGTTTGGGGCTCGGGCGTCAGCGTCCTTGCCGCCAAAACCATATTGAGCTAGGGGGTAAGTTCTTAGTCCTGTCCAGGGCGCGCATGTCCCTGGGCAACGACATCGATGGCGGCGCGCGGGACCGGCAGCAAAAGTCCTCGCTTTGGTTGCTGTGGGCCGCCAACGGCGTATTATTTCTGTCGCATACAACACTCGCCTGCGCGGTCGCCATCGATTCGATTTCGCATCGATGTCATCTGGGGCGAAATTTCCTAGGAGGATTGGATGAAGCGGGTCGCTCTGTTCCTTGCATGCGCAGTTTTCTCGATAGCAAGTTTTGTCGCGGCCGCGGCGCCGCTTGCAATTACCACCGTGTCGACTCGCCCTGACTCCGTCAGCGGAGGTGATGTGCTCGTCAGGATCGATTATCCCGCCGGACAGCGCCTGCCGCTCGTGGTGTCATTGAACGGCAACGATGTGACCGGGCAATTCCGGGCGGGAACGGCACCGAACACGTGGATGGGTCTCGTGTCCGGATTGAGCATCGGTGACAATACGCTGCGCGTCAGGACGAAGGCCCCCGCCGGGGACGTGAGTCTGCAAATCATCAACCATCCCATCACGGGCCCGGTCTTTTCCGGCCCGCACGAGCAGCCGTTCTTCTGTATGACGCAAAACTTCCCGGTGCCCGGTTCGACAACGCAGCGCCTCGGCCCTGCGTTGGATGCGGACTGCTCGACAACGACGCGCGTCGACTACGTGTATCGCTCCACCGCGAACACCTTCAAGCAACTGCCGAGCGGCACCGGCTATCCATCGGATCTGCAGCAAACAACGACGAGCCTCGGCAAGACGGTACCGTATATCGTGCGCGTCGAGACCGGAACGATCAATCGAGCGATCTACCAGACTGCGATTCTGCACGATCCGCTCACCGAACCCACGCCGAGCTGGCAGGTGCCGCCGTTTGCCTGGAATCAACGCCTCGTCTATACGCTGGGCGGCGGATGTGTTGGCGGTTGGTACATCCAAGGTTCGAGCATCGGCAACGGCGGCATTCTCGAGGACCTGATGCTGCGTCAGGGGTACGCAGTCGCTTCGTCGACCTTGAATGTGTTCGGCAACAATTGCCAGGAAGTGTTGGCCGCGGAATCGCTCATGATGGTGAGAGAGCGCTTCATCGAGAATTACGGTCCACCCGCGTTCACGATCGGATTCGGCTGCTCTGGCGGCTCCGAACAAGCGCACCCGATCAGCGACGATTACCCCGGTCTTCTAGACGGCATCGTCGTCGGCTGCAGCTTCCCTGAACTCACTGCCGGTATCACGTTCCCGATTACCGACGCGGACCTCTTTCTGCACTATCTCAACACCCAGACGTCCCTGACGTGGACGCCGGCGCAGATCATTGCGGCGACGGGTTTTCCGACCACAACCACGCTCAACACGATCGGCCCTGGCAATGCGGTGCGCACGAAGGCCCAGGGCGGAAGCTGCAACGCCGCGATCCCGACGGCCATACGCTTCGATCAGGTCAACAATCCAACGGGCGTCCGCTGCGATATCTATGATCACATGGTCAATATCTTCGGGCGTGATCCGGCGACCGGCTATGCGCGGCGGACGCTCGACAATGTCGGTATCCAGTATGGTCTGGGCGCACTCAATTCCGGCGCGATCAGCAAGACGCAGTTCATCGAGTTGAACCAGAAGATCGGCGGATACGACAACAATGGCAATTACGTGACGAGCCGTTCGGTCGGCGATCTGACCGCAATCCAAATCGCCTATCAGACCGGGCGCGTCACCTACACTGGTCTGGGCATGGCGATGACGCCGATCATCGACTATCGTGGGTACGTCGATCAGCCTGAGAACGGCAACGAGGTGCACTCGCGCTTCCACTCGTTCTCGCTGCGCGCGCGCCTGCTCGCGGTGAACGGCAATTTCGACAACCAGGTCATGTTGATCGAAGACGGCGTCTCGCCGGGATCGAATGGGCTTTTCAGCGACAATAGCCCGGTGCTCACCCGCGCTTTGACGCAGATGGACCAATGGCTCACAAGCCTCTTCGCCGACACCTCGAACGCTTCGATTCACGACAAGATCGTCAACGCGAAGCCCATCGACCTCGTCGACGCTTGCTTCACCAGCAACGGCACGAACAAGATCGTCGAGCCTCAGGTGTACTCCGGCAACACGACGTGCAATTCGCTGTACCCGGCGTTTTCGACGCCGCGGATGGTTGCCGGCGAGCCTCTGGCGAACAACGTCCTCAAGTGCCAGCTGAAGGCGATCAGTGCCGGCGACTATAGCGTG
The DNA here is from genome assembly GCA_963829375.1 of uncultured beta proteobacterium. Lineage (GTDB taxonomy): Bacteria > Pseudomonadota > Gammaproteobacteria > Burkholderiales > Casimicrobiaceae > PALSA-1003. The sequence continues at coordinate 61,781 of CAWHIS010000025.1, forward strand.
ACGTTCACGTCTGCTGAGATGACACAGCTCGCATCGATCTTCCCGCAGGGTGTGTGTGATTACACGAAGCCCGGTGTCGAGCAAGCGCCGCCAGCAGGTACCTGGGCATCGTTCGACTAATAAACATGGCCCGCGAAGGTTCGCGGGTTCGTTGGAACAGTACGGCCCGCGATTGTCGCGGGCCGTACTGCATATGGAAACCGCCCTGCAAATTCGCCGGTCGCATCCACCGCGCCGGAAGGTTGTCGCTGTAGGCAACTGACCTACAATCAATTCGGAATTCCGTACCGGTTCTCGCTGGAACCTCCAGTCTCTGCGCTTGCCGTACTTCTGTCACCACGAAGGAGGCTTGTGATGAGACATCCTGCAACGCGAACGATCTTAGCGACTGCGTTATTTGCGGCATTCCTCGGGGGCTGCGCGACCACGGTCGATATGGGTCCTGGCTACTATCGCTACGATAGTCGGCTCACTAGCGAGGCTGCGCCTGCAACCGTATACCGAGAGCCTACGGTCGTATACCGTGAACCTGCGGTCGTATACCGTGAGCCTGCGGTCGTATACCGCGCGCCGACCGTCGTCTATCAAGAGCCGACGCCGGGATACTACTACCACGACCACGGTCAGTAGATTTTTCCACCACGCGGGCAGCCGAAGCGTCGCCGTATCGTAATGAATGTTGCCATGGACACGCTCTAGTGGAGCTGGCTGAATCGTGCAAGTCTTACTCAAAAAATAGCTCCAGTCCGATGGCGCCCAAGCACCAAGAGCTTTAGTCTGAATCCGTCTCGATGAGGAAAGGAGCGATCATGATGCCGCGAAAAAATCTTCAGACATTGTTGGCCGCAGGACTGGCGGCGCTGACGATGACCGCCGTTGGTCAAACCACGGGGCCGATGAACAACGATACGCGCCGTACGGTTCAACAATCCGATACCGCGCAAGATCGCCTGCCGGCGTCGAAGGCGGAAGCGTCGAGTGCTACGCACAACTCCAGTGACACGACGTCGGGCAATACCGGTGCGAATGATCCGGAACAGGTTTCTCCAGACCAATCGACAAACGCGCAGGACGGGAAGAGCGGGGCTAAGCACCCGCCCACCGCCGTGATGGACCGGGCAGTGCCGACCCAGAACGCGCAGCACGAGCGTGACATCCGCAAACATCCCCCTACAAGCGTGATGAACAACGCGACCCCTGAAGAAAAGTCGCCGGATACGAGCGCAAGTGAATCATCCGGAAGTCTGCGGCCCGGCGACATGAAATAGCGAGTCGATCGCTCGGCGGGGTTTTAAGGACATGCTCCGCCGAGCGATAGCGTCGCAAATGGGATCACAATTTGTCCGCAACAAGGGGAGCCGAAACTGTGCTCCAAAAGTGTCGAACTTTCTTACGGTTGCCGAACGACCGTAAGAGGGGACTCCGGTAAGTGGCTGAACATTCGCATTTTGGGCGTAGGTGGAACGTCTCTTGCATCGAAACGCCTGTTTTCACAAGCAGACGTGGAGGCCAGATGAAGTCCATCCTTGATCCTTCGTTCCGATATACGAAAAGCGTTGAAACTGACTTACGAAAAACCTTTGCCCGCGTCCGCCGGGAGCTGCGCCAGCAGGGGCGGGAACAATCGATGGCCAGCGCCGGAGAAATAAGAAAAGTTCTCCCGTTCGGCTCTCGAAGAGCAGCATCGTAAGACTCTCAACGAACTGCGCTACAGACGCTTACCGCGTCTGTTACCAACGGGGTCCTCGGCGGCGGTTGAAGCCGATTGTTGAGCTGACCGCCAACTCCCAACTTCCGCCTGCCGATAGTCGGTGCGTTATCGGGTCTGTCGCGGCACAAAAAGACTCCTCGCTCGGTCTGTTCACTCCGACGCTCGATTGCTCGACGCGCAGCGTTCCGTACGCTCGCATCGCAGCCTATACTCGCAGCGCTCCCACGCAGTTCATTTGCGGCGAACCGTCGCGACCTGCATGACCATTGATAGGAGGGACCATGAAACAACGCTGGTTTATCGCTTCGTTCCTGCTCTTCAGCATATGGGGGAATGCCCAGGAGTCAGCACCGGTCATTCGTTTCGACTCCGCTCCGGATCCGCTGAAGCTTCCCAAAGACCTTTACCTGGGGGAAGTGACGGGTGTCGCGGTCAATTCAAAAGGGCACATCTTTGTGTTATCGCGAGGCAATACCACGGGACCAGCGTATGCGGCCGCGGCGGCTCAGCTCCTGGAGTTCGATCGCAACGGCAAGTTCATTCGCGAGATCGGCAAGAATCTCTACGCATGGTCATTCGGCCATTCGGTGCGCGTCGATCGGGACGACAACATCTGGATCACCGACAAAGGTTCGGACATGGTGATCAAGTTCAATCCGGAAGGGCGCGTCGTCATGGTTTTTGGTCGCAAGCAGGAAGCGTCGGACGAAGACACCGGCCCGCTCAAGCACCCGAAGCCGCCCCTGCCGCCCGAGATCGGTCGCTTTCGCCAGGTTACCGATGTCACCTGGGACAGCCAGGGCAACATCTACATCAGCGACGGATACATCAATTCACGCGTCGCCAAGATCGACAGGTACGGCAAATGGCTGAAGTCGTGGGGGGAGCCGGGCAGTGGGCCGGGCCAGCTGAACACCCCACATAACATTGCTGCCGACGCGCGAGGCAACATCTATGTCGCCGATCGCGGCAACCGGCGCATCCAGGTGTTCGACGGTGATGGCAATGTAGTGCGTGTGATCAAGATCGATGTACCGGTAGGCGCCGATGCGCAACCGGCTATCGGAAGCATCCCCGATGTTGCGAAGCTGGAAGCAGCCGGTTCCCCCCTCACCATGGCGCCGGGCGCACCGTGGACCGTCTGCATTACGCCGGGACCGAACCAGGTGCTGTACACGTCTGACGCCTACCCGGGCCGAATCTACAAGCTAAGCCTCGAAGGCAAGGTACTCGGCGTGCTGGGCGAGTCCGGAAAGCAATTGAAGCAGTTTGGCTGGATCCACGAAATCGCGTGTCCCTCGGAGAATTTGCTCTACGTGGGAGAGTTGCTGAACTGGAGGGTGCAAAGACTCACCCTGCATCCATGATCGTTGTTGTTGGCCGACACCATGGACGCGCAACGGGGTTGGCCAGTATCGGTCAACCCGAAAAGAATTTCTCTGCGCCATCGCAGCGAGAACCGGTGCCGCCCGGCGCAGGCTGCGGTCAGATTGCGGCGCGGTCAGCGTTCGCAGCCCGGTCGGCGTTCGAAGACGAGGCATTCAGCCGGTCGGGCGCGCTGTCCAGGCGTGAATCGATCAACGCCCTTGCATACCCAATCGCGTGTCGGCGTGCTGCGGCCGGCCAATCGAACAGGTGGTCGGGCAACGACAGAATGCATTGCTCCGATTCGGAAACCAGGGAGATCACGCCGTACCACTTGCCGAGCCCATCCGCTCCTCGCTGGCACACGCCCGCGCGCACCTGATAGTTTCTATAAGCGAAATCGTCGAACATTCTCCTGCCCTTTCATGCGCGGCCGAACCCCGCCTTGCGCGGAAAAAATTGGTCAAAGCAAATTCTCTCCGACCGGTCATCCGCGTACATCGGAATTATGCTGATTCGCATGTAGGACAAACCGGAAGTCGTGGGGAGCCACGGAAGAACCCCTGCCAGGCAGAGGGGCAAGGTCGAGCCGAGGACTCCCTTCGTTGTCATTTTCACCGGTCTGATTCAAGTCGACCGGAAAGTGCGCGGTGCCTGCCTCTAGCCGAGAACCTTCCCGATCATCGCCTGCGCCCAAGCAATGATCCGAGCACTCCGCGCACAATCTCGCGGCCGATGCTCGATCCGACAGTGCGTGCAGCGCTCTTGGCGGCAGCTTCGACCAGGCCGTCTTTGCGGCCACTGCCGCGCATCAGGCCGCCCAGCGAGTCTTTGACCGCATCGAAGATTCCGCCATCGGCTTGAGGGGCATTCGCAGCCGGGGTCGCGGACGTGCCGGCCCGGCTGCCAAGCAATTCGTAGGCCGATTCGCGGTCGACGGTTTTTTCGTAAGTATCCTTGAGCACCGACTTGTCGATGACGGCCTTGCGTTCATCCGCGGTGATGGGCCCGATGCGCGAGGCCGGTGGCAGTATGAATGCGCGCTCGACCGGGGTCGGACGTCCCTTTGGGTCCAAAAACGAGACAAGTGCTTCGCCTACGGCGAGCTCGGTGATCGCCTGCTCAGTGTTGATCGCCGGATTTGCGCGCAGTGTCTGCGCGGCGGTCTTGACTGCCTTCTGATCGCGCGGCGTGTACGCTCGCAGCGCGTGTTGAACGCGATTGCCGAGCTGACCGAGCACCGTTTCGGGGACGTCGAGCGGATTCTGGGTCACGAAGAATACGCCGACACCTTTGGATCGGATCAGTCGCACAACCTGTTCGATGCGATCGAGCAGAGCTTTCGGCGCGTCGGTGAAGAGCAGGTGCGCTTCGTCGAAGAAGAACACGAGTTTCGGTTTATCCGGATCGCCGATTTCCGGCAAACGCTCGTAGAGCTCGGCGAGCAGCCACAGCAGAAGTGTCGCGTAGAGCATCGGCGCCTGCATCAAACGGTCAGCGGCCAGGATGTTGATGACGCCGCGGCCACCGTCGGCCTGCAGCAGGTCGTCGATATCGAGCATCGGCTCGCCGATGAATTTCTCCGCGCCCTGCTGTTCCAGCACGAGCAAGCCTCGCTGGACGGCTCCGATCGACGCTGCCGAAACGTTGCCGTACCGCGTCGTGTAGTCCTTTGCGTTGTCGCCGACGTGCGCGAGCATTGCACGCAGATCCTTGAGGTCTAGCAGCAGCCAGCCGTTGTCGTCCGCGATCTTGAACACGATCGCGAGCACACCGGCCTGGATATCGTTCAGATTGAGGATGCGCGAGAGCAACAGCGGCCCCAGATCGGAAATCGTGGCCCGCAGCGGGTGCCCCTGCTCGCCGAAAGCATCCCAGAACACCGTCGGAAAACCGGTGAACGCCGGCGTTTCGGCCCCGATCTGCGTCAGACGTTCCTGCAGCTTTGGCGACATCGCGCCGCTTTGCGAGATGCCGGCGAGGTCGCCCTTCACATCGGCCATGAATACGGGGACGCCGATAGCCGAGAAACGTTCGGCGAGGAGTTGCAGGCTTACCGTCTTGCCGGTCCCGGTCGCCCCGGTAATCAGGCCATGTCGATTGGACATGGCCGGGAGCAGGGTGATCTCGGCCGCGGGATTGCGGGCAATCAGGAGTGGGGCTGGCATCGGGGATCAATGGCTATGGCCGACGCCAGATCTTACGCCCTCCCGGCGCACGCTGTCGCGGCGCCTAATGCTTCCCCGATGCGGGCGGGCCCGGTCAAACGGTGGACGAACACCTGACCCGCGCTGGAGTTGCCTTGCGCGGGACAGGTGTCAGGCTTGTATGACTCGAAGCGTCGCAGCTACTGCGCCGAATAAACCGCGACTCCGCCACTGGGGTAACTCACTGCGCACGTTGCGCAACCCGCGGGAGCGGCGGCCGACGAATACGGCATATACACCTGATGCGACACTGGATCGACCCCGACGGAGTGGGCGTTGTTACCAGTGTCAACGCTCGCAATGATTTGCCGCGTTGTTCCGTCGACCACGAAGAGCTTTGGCGAACACGGTACCGCGGCGCTGCATGCTCCGTTGGTGGCGGCAAGTCCGTTGGCCGTCCACCGGCTCGAGGCCAGGAACCAGCGATTGGTGGATGTATCGAAGACGATCTGGTCACCGCCACCGGCGTTGAGCGTGGCCACAACAGCGCCGCTTGTGCGATTGAGAATCTGGAAGGTCAGCAGCGCGCCGGTCGTTCCCTGCCTGCACATGACGCCCAGGTCGGTGCCGGGTCCCAGGTCGATTCCCGTCGGGTCGCAGTTGCCGAGTGGGAAAATCTTGAATCCGTTTCCAGCCGTGGGAACGGGAAGCGTGAGCGTGACGGGCGCGGCCGGGGTTCCGCCCGAGCCGGTGATGAATGACGCCGGGATGACATCGACCTCGCCGTGCGGGTTGGCGGTCGAGCCGTCGTTGTTGTTGTAGAAGCTCTGCGACGCGTGGTCGTAAACGCAGGCTTCGAGGCCGGCCGATGGCGGACCAGTGGGCCCCGTGCCGGGGTCGGTCCACAGTACGGTAGCGATGATCTTTTGCGTCGTCGTATCGATGAACGTAGCGAACGGCGGGCTTTCGCCCGGACTGTTGATCATGTATAGCTTGTGGTCCGGATCGTAGCAACCCTCATCCGCGCGCAAGCCCGAGTTGCCGCCGATGTTGATGGTATTGACGACGGTGTCGGTCTGCGTATCGATGATCTTCGCCGAGTTGACATCGCCGACGTAGATCAACGTGGTGCCGGGAATGATGTTGAGGCCGTCGGGACCCGATAAATCATTGTTCGCGCCATTGCAGGTTGGGGCTGGGACGGCTGGGGGGCCCGAATTGCAGCCGGCGAACCCGCCGGTGATCAGCTTGGTGAACGTATTGGTCCTGGTGTCGAAGACGTCGACCGACTTGTTGTTCCGGTCCGTGAAGTAGTAGCGACTCTTGACGGTATCGACGCCGCTGATGTCGAAAGAGAAGTTGGTCGTGGCGCCGACGTTCGGCACTGTCATGATCGCCGTGAGCCGGACGCCGGCAGGGCTGTTGCTGCTGTTGTCGTTATTGCAGCCGGCGAGCAACGCCGTTGCCAAAAGGATCGTGCCGAGAGTGCCGTATGTCTTCATTTTTTCCTCCGGGGGACGAATCGGTTCTTGAGGACGTCGGGTAGGCCCACTAGCCTTCTGCGTAGAAGGGCATAAAACTATATGCCGCAAGGATCGCGAAATCAACGCGCGACGATGACCGACGACGATTAGGAAGACACCACTGTGCGGATGTAAGCATTCCGTAAGCTTCTGAGCTGCGTAGATCGCGGAATTGAAATGCGGTTTCGCGGCAATTGTCTGCCGCGCAGCGCCAGCTTGCGCGTGCCCCAAGCACGCAGCATTGACCCGCACGGATCCCGCTCACCGCGGAATGCGTGCTCGTTGGTCGGTTCGACTGACAGCAAATCGCAAGCTTGCCTTCAGTGAACTGACGGCCGGCGCTAGTACCCTTCACGCTATCGCAGCAGTCGCTGCGTTCCAACCCGCGTGAACGCCATATGGCTTCGACTAAATCCGTTGTTTTGTTCGCGGTGCTTTTGCCGGCTGCGATGGCTGTGGGCGCGCAGGATTGCGGCCTGTCGCGAGTGGACCACCTCGTCAGCTACAACGCGTCGGGTGTATGGAATCCGAACGTATATCGCGGCCTTGTCGGGGCTCTGACGGTTGCTCAAATCGGGGGCGCCGTATGGGAAGGAGCAGAATCGCGCTTCGGCAAGACGATGTGGCAAGGCATCGATTCGGAGATCATTGGCGGCGTCGGCGCGGAGGCAGGAAAGTACATTTTTACGCGTACACGGCCGGCCCAGGTCGATAACCCTTGCTTGTGGTTCCAGGGCAAGTCGAACTACAGCTTTCCGAGCGGCGAGGCAGCGGTCGCCGCAGCGCTGGTAACGCCCTACGTGCTCGAATACGGGAGCGAATTTCCGGCAACCTATGCCTTGCTGCTCTTGCCGCTTTACGTAGGCGCCGGACGAATCAAGAATCAGGCGCACTGGCAGACCGATGTGGTGGCAGGCTGGGCAGTCGGTGGGTTATCCGGCTGGTATGCGCACAGCCGCGACGTCCCGATCATGATCCAACTGCTGCCGCACGGTTTCGAGATCGGCTTCAAGAAGCAGTTTTAGGTGGACTACCCGGGATGCCGGCCGGCGCTTCGCCTAACTTTTCGACGAGCAGTGCCACAAGGTGAGCTCGCTGAATTATCCTTACCGCATCGAACTCGGCGACGGGCGCAGTGCAGCCCGTTGGTCGTAGCTAACGGGAAGGTGAATCGTGCGGGCACTTGTTGTCGAGGATGATGCTCTCCTCGCGGAGGGTCTGACGAGCGTGCTGAGCCGTGCCGGCCACGTTGTGATACGGGCCACCACGGGCAAGCATGCGGACGTGCTGCTTGCGAATGAAGAGTTCGAGTTCGTCGTGCTCGACGTAGGTTTGCCCGAGATCGACGGGTTCGAAGTCTTGCGGCGACTGCGGCAACGGCGTTCGACGACGAACGTGCTGATTCTTACGGCGCGTGACGATGTCGAGGATCGTGTTCGCGGTCTCGATTTGGGTGCCGACGACTACCTGACCAAGCCATTCTCGGTCAAGGAATTTGAGGCCCGCGTGCGCGCGCTGTTGCGGCGGGGCATTACGCGTGCGACGTCCTGGTCAGTCGCGGGAATGATCGTCGATGTGGCGGCAAAACGGGTCCATATTGGCGAGCGAGCTATCGATCTCACCCCTCGCGAATGGGCCTTGCTCGAACTGTTCCTGACGCATCCCGGCCGCGTGCTCAGCAAGGACCAGATCGCCGACAGCATCTATACGTTCGACGAGCAACTCTCGACCAATGCCATCGAGGTGCATGTGTCCCGTCTCCGGACGAAGATAGAACCGGCAGGGAGCCGGTTGCGAACGGTGCGCGGCTTCGGGTACCTGTGGGAAGGCGGAGATGAGTGACGACGCCTCGAAGCCCACCAGCATCCGGCGGCGCCTGCTGATATTTCTGATCAGCTCGGCGGTGTTGATGGTGTCCGGTGCCACCGCGATGACCTATTGGGTTGCGCTGCATTTGACCAACAACGCGTATGACCGCTCTCTGCTCGATCCCGCGCTCGACATCGCCGACAACGTCAGACTGGACAAATCCGGCGCGCATGTCGATCTGCCGCAAAAGGCGCTCGAGGCCCTTGTGTACGATCAGGCCGACAAGGTGATATTCCAGGTGCGGTCGCGTGACGGCGAGATCATCGATGGCGTCCCCGATCTGCCGTCACCCCCGGCCCTCGCGACAGGTCAGCACATATTTTTTGATGCCGTCTACCACGGGGAGAAGATCCGGGTGGCCGCATTGCGATCAGCCTCGGATTTCATCGTGCAAGTCGGAGAGACACTGCACAAGCGAAATCGTCTGGTCGGAGAGATTCTGGTTGCCGAACTGGTATCGACAGTGCTCATCGCCCTGGGCTCGATCGCACTTGCGTGGTATGGAATGGCGCGGGGGCTGCTTCCATTCGAACGCTTGCGGCTCGAATTGTTGAGCCGGACGCCGAGCGACATGCGCGCGCTCACGGAGACCGCTTCGCCAGTAGAAATCGCACCTGTGATCAATGCCTTCAATCAGCTGCTGGGCAATCTGCGCGACTCCAACGCGATGCAGCAGCGTTTCCTGGCGAACGCGGCGCATCAGTTGCGTACGCCGCTGGCCGGATTGCAGATGCATCTCGAACTGCTTTTCCGTCGGGAGCTGCCGAGCGACGTGCGTGCCGAGCTTGAACGAATGCATAGCGCGACCGTACGCGCTAGCCGCCTTGCGACCCAGCTGCTTGCCTTGGCCAAGGCGGAAAGCGCGCCGCAGCGTGGCCCGAAGCACGAAATCGTCGATTTGCTGACTATTGCCAGCGCGGCTGCCCGGGACTGGGCACCCCGTGCATTCGACCTCAAAATCGATCTTGGCTTCTCCCTGGAACATGCGGTCATCCTGGGCGATTCATTGCTGTTGTCGGAATTGATCGACAACCTCATCGACAACGCCCTTCGCTATACCCCGGCGGGTGGCCGAGTGACGGTCACGACGGGGTGCCATCAAGACGTTCCCTTTCTAGGCGTGGTGGATACGGGACCCGGCATACCCCCCGCCGAAAGGGGCAAAGTTCTCGAGCGCTTCTACCGGATTGCGGGTACCCCCGGCGAAGGGTCCGGCCTCGGCCTCGCCATTGTTCGAGAAGTCGTCGACCGCCACGACGCGGCTTTGTCGATCGACGCGGATGCCCATGGCGGCACTTGCGTGCGAATCACGTTTCCGCAGACCCCCCGCGGCGCAGACATGGCCGCGCGACGGTCCTCGCCGCCGCAGCCGACTCAGGGCCCTTTGGGTGGCACGGGCGCGGGTACCTGATTCTGGACCGGCTTGAGCGACTTCAGATACGCGAACAGCGCTTTGAGGTCGGGATCTGTCATGGCGGCCAGCGCATAAACGGGCATCGGCGGAAGTATCGGGCGCCCCGCGCCGAGATGCTTGCCGGTACGCATCGTCTGAATGAATTGGGTTGCGGTCCATCCGCCCAGCCCGGTAGCGGCGTCAGGGGTCAGGTTGGCGGCGAAGCTGATGCCCCACGGTCCGGCCCACGGGTGAAGTGCTCGTTCGTCAGCGCTGCCCATTGACCTGGACCGAACATGCCCGGCGGAACCGTTGGCACTTGTGCGCTCGCGGGGTGCCCGGAGAGAACTCGGGCGGGTCGGGCTCCGGGCCCTTCGGTGTCATCAGCTTGGGCGAGTGACAGTCGTTGCAGCCGCCGAGGATCGACAAATATCACTACCCCAGATCTCCTGCGGATCGTCGCCGAAGGGCGCGTCGACTTCCTCCATCTCGCAGCCCATCTCCCTGAACGCGCGTGCCGCGGATTCCGCGATGAGTTGCACCTCGGGCTCGGGCGCTGCGTAGCCAAACGCCGGCGACCACGCGATCCGCAGGTGGCGTGGATCGCGTTCGCAAGCGGATAGAAAATCCGGAGCGGGATCATGCACCGAATGCGGATCGCGCGCGTCGAATCCCGACATGATTGCGAGTAGCAGCGCCACGTCGCGGACGTCGCGCCCGATCGGGCAGACGTGCGCCAACGTCGGCGTGGCAGCGACCGGGAATACGGGCACGCGGCCGAGCTGGGCCTTGATGCCGAACAGGCCGCACAGCGCGGCGGGAATCCTGATCGAGCCCCCGCCGTCCGTCCCCAAGGCGATCGGTGTAACACCCGCCGCAACGCTCGCCGCAGCGCCGGCGCTCGAACCGCCGGCGGTCTTGGTTGCATTCCACGGATTGCGCGTATATCCGGTCAGCGGTGAATCGCCGACCGCTTTGCATCCGAACTCGCTCGTGGTCGTCTTGCCGATGATGATGGCGCCGGCGCGTCGCACGCGTTCCACCGACGCCGCGTCGGCGGGAGCGATGTTGTTCGCCATGCTGCGCGAGCCGAACGTGAACGGAGCGCCGCCGACGGCGATCAGATCCTTGACAGAAACCGGGACGCCGTGCAGCGGACCGATCGGTTCCCCCGCGGCTTGGCGCCGTGCCAGCCGCTCGGCTTCGTGTCTCGCCGAGTCGTCGAGGACGGTGACGAAGGAATGCAGGCGCGCTTCGGTCGCGTCGAGACGATCAAGCGAGGTGGCCAGCGCTTCCGCAGGAGACAACTCGCGTGCCGCGATCCGGCGCGTCGTGTCGCGTGCAGTGCGAAAACACGCGTCGTCCCGGGATGCATCACGTGGCGTCATCGGCGCAAGTCTAGCTCATCGATGCCGGACCCCGGATAAGCAAACGGGCACCCGCAGGTGCCCGTCGTTGCCAACGCCGGAAATCGCCCTACACGCGACGGCGATATTCGCCCGTGCGAGTGTCGATCTCGATCTTGTCGCCGGTCGCGACGAACAGCGGAACGTTCACCTCCAGACCACTCGCAAGCTTGGCCGGCTTGAGCACCTTGCCCGAGGTGTCCCCCCGCACAGCGGGTTCGGTGTACGTGATCTCCCGCACGACCGACGTGGGCAGTTCGACCGAGATCGGCTTGCCGTCGTAGAGTGTGAGTTCGCACTCCAGTCCGTCTTCCAGATAGTGGTACGAGTCGCCGATGTTCTCGCGCTCGACCTCGATCTGGTTGTAGTCGCCGTCCATGAATACGTACATCGGATCCTGGAAGTAGGAGTACGAAACTTCCTTGCGCTCGAGTTGAACGACATCGAACTTCTCGTCAGCGCGATAGACCGTCTCCGTTCCGGACCCGGAAAGGAGGTTTTTCAGCTTCATCTTGACCACGGACGCGTTGCGTCCGGACTTGTTGAATTCGGCCTTCTGCACGACCATCGGATCGTTGCCGATCATGATCACGTTGCCGGCGCGAACTTCCTGTGCGGTTTTCATGGCTTGCCCTGCGAAATCGCCTGAATTCGGGAAACCGACAATTATACTCGTTTTTCGACGAAGTTGACCAGGCCTGCTGCCAGATCCGGCATGGTCCCAAGCGAGTCTGCCCACCATTGCGCATGGACGGTCAAACTCCGGAGCGCATCGGCAAAAGCTTCCCACCGCGGCCCCGCTCCTGCACGCTCATTCCAAGCATTCGCAAACGCAGCGTAGGCACCAGCAACGTCCGGGGCCAGGCCGGCGGCATGGCGCGAGAGAAAAGCATCGAGTTTGGCGAGATGTGCATTTTCGGCCTGCGGATAGCAGTGCCAAATCAAGGGCCGAGCGGCCCACTGCGCCCGCACGAAAGAGTCCTCGCCACGAACGAAATTCAGGTCGCATGCCCAAAGGAGCTTGTCGTAGTCGTCCTGCGCGACGAAGGGAACGTTCGCGATCGTCAAACTCCGGCGGCGGAGTGTCTCACCCGGACGCTGCACGCTGCCGGTCCACGCTTCAAGCTCGGCGTTCGCGACACCTTCAGGAACGATGCAGAGTATGGGCGTGTCGCCGACAGCCCATGCATCGAGCAGTGAAGGCAATGCCGGATTCGGGTAGCAGAACAGCGAAAGTGTCAGGGTGCCGGCTGCTGGAGCATCGACTTGAAGCGTGCGCCAAAACGCCGCGCGTGCACCGGTGTCGGCGCGAAAGGCATCACGGCACGCGAACAGTCCGCGCTCGCGCAGCAGTCCTCCGGTACGCGGCGTGAACCCGGGAAAGTAGAAATGGCGTGTGAGCGGCCGCTGCGGCAGCCGCGACGCGAGGCCATGACTGCCCTCGATCCAAGGCTCGGCCGAAAGATATTCGAGGTTGACCCAAGGCGGCTGCGCTGGCTGCGCGCATAGCGCATCCATATACGACGAAGGCAACCCGCAGCCGAAGGCCTCGATGACCGCATCGGTGGACGCGGAATCGGCCGCAGGCAAAGCACCTGACGGCCCGCTCCATAGCCTCACCTCGACGCCAGGCGCATCGCAGGGCGCGATACGCAGCAACGCGCTGCGGTCATCGACGAACAGGCGCACCACGATAGCGTGTTCGTCGGCGAGCTGCCGGGCCAATCTCCACGCAACGCCGACGTCACCATAGTTGTCGACGACGGAACAGAAAATGTCCCAGCGCTTGCGGGTCTGTGACATGGCGGACAGATTATCGCAACTCTGCGCGGCCGCAGGTGCGAGTTGACCAATGTACGTCTTGCGGATCAGACTGGGGCATGACTGCACCAACCACCACTGGCGATGCGCCTGCGGCCGATCTGGTCGTCGACATCGTGTCCGACGTCGTCTGCCCTTGGTGTTATATCGGCAAACGCAAGCTCGAGGCGGCGCTGACCGAGCTGGAGGCGTGCGAGCCCGGCCTTGCGATCCTTCGCCGCTGGCACCCATTTCAACTCAACCCCGATCTGCCTGTCGAAGGCATCTCACGTGCCGCCTACGTCGAAGCCAAATTCGGTGGCAAGGCGCGTGCGGCCGAAATCTATGCGCGCGTCCGTGCCGCCGGAGCGGACGTCGGCATCCCATTTGCATTCGAGCGCATTGAACGGCAACCAAACACGCTCGAGACACACCGGCTGATCGCATGGGCACAGCAGCGTGGCGATGCAGAAGCGACGGATGCATTGGTCGAACAGTTGTTCCGCGCCTACTTCATCGAGGGCCGACTGCTGACCGATACCGAGCAACTGGTCGAGATTGCACGCGATGCGGGTTTTCCCGAGCGCGAAGTCCGTGCAATGCTCGCGTCGGAAGCGGGCCGGTCCGACGTTGAGGCAGAAGATCGTGAGGCGCGGGCTGTCGGCATCAGCGGCGTGCCGTTTTTCATCTTCAACGGCAAGACCGCTGTATCCGGTGCGCACGAACCCACGACCCTCCTCGAGGCGATCGCTGCCGCGCGCACGTGAGCGTCACGGCCCTCGCCGTCGCGTAAGGCCCTGCCGGCGAATTCACGTGCTCCCGGTATGATTCGCCGCTTCGCCGCCGGCACCGAGTCTTCCCACCTTGACCATTCGCATTGCGTTCTGGCTCAGCGTGCTTGCTTCAACGTGCGGTGATCGCGATGCCGCCGATGTTGCGTCGCGACCGCTCGCGCCGCAATCCGAGTGGGATCTAATCAGAGACTCCCTGACGACCGGCGCGGTCGAGGATGTTCTGTGCCTTGAGAACGACGGGCCGATCGACCATCTTGCCGTCGACCTGCACTGCGCCGCGGCCCGATCCAACCGCTTCGATCACTCGTCGCGCCCAGACGATTTCCTCGTCGGTGGGCGCGAATGCGCGATGGGTGATCGCGAGTTGCGCCGGATGGATGCACAACTTGGCGCCGAAGCCGCAGGCGCGCGCAAAGCGCAGGTCGGATTCGAGCTGGGCATCGTTGCCGATCGCCGGAGTAACGCCGGCAATCGGCGCACCGATGCCCGCAACCCTCGACGCCAGCGCCATGCGGCAGGCCGGGTACAGGAGTCCACGTTCGTCACCCGACAAATCTGCATCGACCGCGTAGTCAAGCGTGCCGAAAGCGAGCCGCTGCACGCCAGGAGCGGCAGCCACGTCCTCGACATTGAGCACGCCCCGAGCCGTCTCTATGATCGGGATGACGAACCCGCCATCCGGCTGCGCCGCCGTGCAGCGTGCAATGTCGGCGGGGCACTCGGCTTTCGGCAACATGACGGCGCGCATCGCGCACGTGCGCACGAGCTCGAGGTCGGCTTCGAACCATGACGTCGCTGTATCGTTGATGCGGACGATGACGTGCGCGTTCGGCGTTGCCTGGGACGCGCTCCAGGCACGAATATGCTCGCGCGCCGCAGGCTTGGCCTCGGGTGAAACGGCATCCTCGAGGTCGAGGATGACGGCACCCGCACCGGCGGCAAGCGCCTTGGCAAAGCGATCGGGACGGTCGCCCGGTACGAACAGGTAGCTGGTTGGCAGAGACATTGGCAGGTCCGGGACGACAGCGTGTTATATCGCTTTCTCGGCGCGAAGTTTCGCGATCGCTTCCGTCGTGTAACCGAGATCGGCGAGAATGGCATCGGTGTGCGCCCCCAGCGCAGGCACCGGGCCGGCGGTGTGCACCGCGTCCGCCACTGCGCCGGGCGGGAGCAAAGCCGGGATCCTGCCCGCCGGCGAATCGACCTCGAGCCAGCGACGGCGCGCCCGCAACTGCGGATGGTCCCAGACGGCCTTCATGTCGTTTACCTGTGCGTTGGCGATCTGGGCGTCGTCGAGTCGGCGCACAACGTCGTCGGCTGAAAGCGTCGCGAATTCGGCGATGATCAGCGCGCGCAATTCGTCGCGTGCCGCGCTGCGCTTCGAATTGTTCGCGTAGCGGGGATCGGTAGCGAGAGCGGGCTTCTGCAACACCTTGGTGCAGAACGCTGCCCATTCGCGTTCGTTCTGCAAACCGAGCATCACGATCTTGCCGTCGCCGGCGGGGAACGGACCGTACGGATAGATGGTCGCGTGACTGGCACCGGTGCGCGCCGGGGGGGGAGCGCCATCGTACGCGTAGTAAAGCGGATAACTCATCCATTCGACGAGTGCTTCGAGCATCGAGATGTCCAGGTGCTGGCCGCGCCCGGTCTTGCCCCGTTGCAGCAGTGCGGCAAGAATATTGGTGTACGCATACATGCCGGCGGCGATGTCGGCGATCGACAAGCCCGCTTTTGCTGGTTCATGCTCTGTACCGGTGACCGAAAGAAAGCCGGCTTCGCTTTGGATCATGAGGTCGTAAGCTTTCTTGTCGCGGTACGGCCCGTCTTCGCCATAACCCGAAATGTCGCAGACGATAAGAGAAGGCTTCACCGTCGACAGCGACGCGTACGACAACCCGAGCCTCGCCGCCGCGCCCGGCGCCAGGTTCTGCACGACGATATCCGCCTGGTCGAGGATCAGCCGCATCAGTATCGCCTGCGCCTCGGGGTGCTTGACGTCGAGCGTCAGGCTTTCCTTTGAACGATTGGTCCAGACGAAGTGGGAGGCGAGACCAGCCACGCGTTCGTCGTATGCGCGGGCGAAATCGCCGACGCCGGGCCGCTCGACCTTGATGACGCGCGCACCAAGGTCGGCGAGCTGACGCGTCGCAAACGGAGCGGCAATGGCGTGCTCCAGCGTGACCACTGTGATACCAGCGAGCGGTGTCATCTCGCCCTCTTCAACAACGCGAAACGCTGGAACCCATCTTGTCGATTTCGAGTGTGGCCACGCGCTCGCGGAGTTGCAGAAGTTCCACGGCGACGGCAACGGCGATCGCCCCGGGTTCCTTGCTGCGAATAACTCCGGCGCCGATCGGGCAAGTGATTCTCTTGATCGTCTCGGCGGAGGTGCCGCGTGCCAGGAGCTTCTTTGCGAATTGCGCGCGTTTGGATGTTGAGCCGATCAGTCCCAGGTAAGCGAAGTCGCCCCGCACGAGGATGCGCGCCGCCAGCTCGAAGTCGAGGGCATGACTGTGCGTCATCACGAGAAACCAGCTTCCGCTTGGCGCGTCGATCACTTCATCCTCGGGGGTGTCAGTCGCGACGACAGTCGTATTCGCCGGTATCACCGTCGGAAAATCATGTTCGCGCTGGTCGATCCACGTGACTGCACACGGCAGTGTTGCCAGAATCTGCACCAACGCGCGCCCGACGTGGCCGTTGCCGAAAACGACGACGTTGAAATCATTGGCGCGAATGCGTTCCGCGTACCACGCGCAATCGCCTTGTGGGATGAGCACGGAGGCCGTGTCGTGCTCCGCCAGCAGCCTGCGCACCGCTTCCTTCACGATGGGTGGAAGACCGGCGGCGTCGAAGTTTGCGTCGTTTATCAGAATGGCCACCTCGGGTGGAGGCGTGCCGACGCCGACGACCAAGGCAACCGTATTGCCGGCGTCGCGTTGCCGAACGAGTTGCGCGGGCCACTCGGCGGACGCGGACACTCGCTGGAACAGCAGCGTCGTTACACCGCCGCAACACTGCCCAAGCTTGGCCGCAAGCGGAAAGCGCACCAGCCAGTTGCCACCGTGCTCGCTCGTCTCGAGAGCGTCGCGAGCGATGCGAATCGCATCGAATTCCAGATGGCCCCCGCCGATCGTGCCGCGTAGCGCCCGGGCACCGACGATCATCCTCGTCCCCGATTCACGCGGCACGGAGCCGCGCGTCGCCGCAACCGTCACGACCATCGCCTGCGACTCCTCGTTCAGCACACCGCGCAGCTGAGCGAGCCAGTCGATCATTTCGGCGCAACCTCGGCGGGCGCACGCGGAGTCGTTCCACTCACGTCGCGCTCGCGCATCTCGCACAGTGCCAGGAGGATCGCTTCGCTCGTGGCCGGCGCATTCAGGCGCGGCGACACGCGACCATCACCGGCGCTCGCCACGGCATTGCGCAGGGCGTGGAACACGGACAGTCCCAGCATTAGTGGCGGCTCGCCAACAGCCTTCGAGCGGTGAATTGTCTCCTCGTGATTCGGCGTTCCGAAGAACTCGATTTTGAATCGTTCCGGCCAGTCGCGGCACGCGGGAATCTTGTACGTCGACGGCGAATGGGTCTTGAGTTCACCGCGCTCGTCCCACACCAGTTGCTCCATGGTTAGCCACCCCGTGCCCTGCAGGAATCCGCCCTCGATCTGACCGCGGTCGAGCGCGGGATTGAGCGAGGTGCCAACATCATGAAGGATGTCCACGGCGAGCAGTCGGTTCTCACCGGTCAGGGTATCGATGACGACTTCGGAGACCGCGGCGCCGTACGCGAAATAGAAAAACGGACGGCCCGAGAACGTCTTGCGGTCGTAGTGGATCTTCGGCGTCGCGTAGAAACCGCTGGCCGCCAGCGAGATGCGGGCACGATACGCCAGTTGCAGGAACGCTTCGAGCGACAGCTCGTGGCTTCCAGCATGCACGACGTTGGCCCTGAACGCGACCTCGGTGGCGGGCACTCCAAAGTGCTTGCTCGCGAATGCGACCAGACGTTCGCGGATCGTCCGCGCGGCCGCTTGCGCCGCCATGCCGTTGAGATCACTGCCCGAGGAAGCTGCGGTGGCCGACGTGTTGGGAACCTTCGATGTGTCGGTTGCGGTGGTGCGAACGCGATCGAACGTCAAGCCGAGTTCGTGCGCTACGACCTGGGCAACCTTCGTGTGGAGCCCTTGGCCCATTTCCGTGCCACCGTGATTGAGCAGGACCGTGCCGTCGGTGTACAGATTCACCAGTGCGCCGGCCTGGTTGTAATGCGTCGCGGTGAACGAGATGCCGAACTTCACCGGTGTCAGGGCGATGCCACGCTTGAGTATCGGGCTCGACCGGTTCCAGGCGGCGATTTCTGAACGGCGCTCGCGATAACGCGATGACTCGGTCAGCCGCGCGACCAGTTCCGGGATCACATTGTCCTCGACCGGCATCGAGTAGTGGGTCACGTTGCGCGGTTCTGCGCCATAGAAGTTGACGCGGCGCACGTCGAGCGGATCCTTGGCCAGAAACTGTGCGATTTCCTCGAGGATGTATTCGATCGCGAACATGCCTTGCGGGCCACCGAAACCCCTGAACGCGGTTTCAGAGACTGTATTGGTCTTGCAGCGGTAGGACGTGATCGCGACGTTTTGCAGGAAGTACGCGTTGTCGCAATGAAACATCGCTCGATCGTTGACCGGCCCCGACAGGTCTGCCGAAAATCCGCACCGGGATGCGAGCGAGAGGTCGAGCCCCTGGATGCGGCCAGCGGCGTCGAACCCGACTTCGTATGCGTACTGAAACGCGTGCCGCTTGCCGGTCATCATCATGTCGTCGTCGCGATCGACGCGCATCTTGACTGCATGGCCGGTCTGGCGGGCGAGAAGGGCGGCGACGCATGCGAACAGCGATGCCTGCGATTCCTTGCCGCCGAAGGCGCCGCCCATCCTCCGGCACTCGACCGTGACGTCGTGCGCGTGGATATCAAGCGCGTGCGCGACCAGCAGCTGCACTTCTGCGGGGTGCTGTGTCGAGCTGTGCACGAGCATGGTGCCGTCTTCCCGCGGCAACGCAAGCGACACCTGCCCTTCGAGATAGAAGTGATCCTGGCCACCGCAACGAAAGCTCCCGCGCAGGCGATGTGTCGCCCCGGCGATCGCGGTTGCTGCGTCGCCACGCGTAAGGTGTTCAGTCGGTAGAACGAAGCTCTGCGCCGCCAGTGCCTCATCGATGGTCAGTATCGCCGGCAGGTCGGCGTATTCAATCCGTGCGCGCAGCGCCGCTTGTCGCGCCGATTTTACGCGGGTGGCAACGACGGCGAATATCGGTTGCCCGGCGTATTGCACCATGCCGTCGGCGAGAATCGGATCGTCGTGCACCACAGGGCCGCAATCGTTGACGCCTGGGATGCCGGCCGCGGTCAGCACCGCAATCACGCCCGCCGCGGTGCGCACACCCTCCAGGTCGAGCGCGATAATGCGCGCGTGCGGCTTGGTGCTCCGGCCGAGCGCGGCGTGCAGCGTTCCGCGCGGCTCGACGATATCGTCGATATACCTGGCTTCACCGGCGACATGCAGATGTGCGCTTTCGTGCGGCAGCGCTTCACCGATAAGCGCAACATTCGACGGCGACAGGGACGCGTCGTTCATCGCAGGGCGTAGTCGCGCACACGAGTTGCGACTCCCGGTTGCCGCGTTTCGATGTAAAACCGCTGCAACAGGTTCTTGAGCGCGAGGCCACGATATCCGGAAGTGGCTCGCATGTCGGACAGCGGCGAGAAGTCGGCGTCGAGCGCGGCCTGGCCAGCAGCGACGGTCGCTTCCGTCCAGGGTTGTCCGACGAGCGCCTGTTCGCACCGTCGCGCGCGCTTTGGAACCGCCGCCATGCCGCCACAGCCGACGCGCAAGCTTTGTACACGGTCGGCATCGCGGCGCATGTTAAAACAGACAAAGACCGCGGAAATATCCTGGTCGAAGCGCTTCGACACCTTGTATGCGCGGATGTCGCTGCCCGGCAAGGCACGCGGCATGCGGACATGCGCAAGGAATTCGCCGCGATCAAGTGCGGTTTGCTGATAATCGACGTAGAACGATTCGAGCGGCATCTCACGCTGCGCATCGCCACGACGCAGCACGACGCTTGCGCCGAGAGCGATCAGCACGGGCATCGAGTCGCCGATCGGCGAGCCATTCGAGATGTTGCCGCCTAGCGTGGCCGAGTTGCGGATGGGTACCGACGCGAACCGCGTCCACGCTTCGGCGAGCGAGGGGGAAATCCTGGTTGAGCATCGCGAAGGCATCGGTCAGCGTGACCGCGGCGCCGATTTCCAGATGCGACGGCGTACGCGTGCTCGCCAGGAGCTCGCGTACATTGCCAGTGTAAATGATCGCGCCGAGGTCGCGATGTTGCTTAGTCACCCATAACCCGACGTCTGTAGTGCCGGCAACGATCCGGGCATCGGGATGCCTTTCGCGAAGCATGGCCAACTCCGCGACTGTCGTCGGCGCAAAGTAGCGCTGGCCGGCATGCTCGTACGCTAAAGACCGGCTGCGGTCGAGCGACGCGAGCATTGCAGCCAACGCGCGTTCCTCGTCGCTGATCGCATGCTTGCCTGCCTCGTCGATGCCGGGCCCGCGCCATCCGGCTGGAGGTGCGAGTTCGCCCATGCGTTCTCCAGCAGCTATGATAGGTCGATAGCCCGTGCATCGACACAGATTGCCGGATAGCGCATCGTCGATGGCAGTGCGTGAGGGCAGGTACGTGTTCTTGTACAGGCCGAACAGCGACATGACAAAGCCTGGAGTGCAAAACCCGCACTGCGACGCGTGACAATCGACCAACGCCTGCTGTACGGGGTGCAGGGTGCCGTCCGCGTGCTTCAAATTCTCGACGGTGAACAACGCCTTCCCGTCGACGGTCGGCAGGAGCCGGATACACGCGTTGATCGGACGCCACGCAAGGCCGCCGTCGCCGGCCGCCTCGGCGAGCACGACCGTGCACGCGCCGCAATCGCCTTCGGCACAACCTTCCTTGGTGCCAACGCGACCCAGATGGTCGCGCAGGAACTCGAGCAGCGTTGTTTGCGGCGAAAGATCGCGCACCAGCACGACCTTGCCGTCGAGCACGAAACGGATCCCCGAGTCAGCGCTTCCGGACGAATCAGGTCGGGCGCCCATCGGGAAACATCGCGCCGCGCTTTACCGGCCCGAAATAGCCGGTCCTGTAACGCGCGGCGAGCTTGTTGCCATCGCTACTTCTTGGAGGCGCTGCTGACGGCGGAGATTAACTTGTCGGCACCTTTGTTGTGCACGGACATGCGGACCAGGATATCGGGCGGAAGAATGCCCTTCTTCTGGAAGTACAGCTCGTTCCAGTCGTTGGTGATGTTGATCACGGTGCCGTCGAGGTTGAGGCCGCCGTAGACACCCTTGGAACGGCTGAAGGTAATGAAATCGGCAACGACATCGGACTTCGCGCCGGCGCCGACCGGGCCTGCGGCAACGCTGGCATCACCGCCCAGCTTGACCGATGTCGCAAGCAGCGAATTCAGGCCTTTTTCGGTCATGACCAGCGTGACCGCTTCGGAAACCGAAATGCCCGCCTGGAAGCCGACGCTTGCCGTGGCCATCGTGTAGAACGCGGGGCCAACCCATTTGCCGGACTTGGCGTCACGCGCGAGCACAACCGCGCGACCGCCCGAGCCACCGAAGATGAAGCCCGCCTTGACCAATTCTGGTGCAATCATCACCGCCTTGGCGCGGTTGATGTTCTGTTGCAGCCAAGTCATATCCGGGTCGCGCATGAAATTGCTGAGCGACTTGTCCGCGGCGTTGACGAGGTTTTGCTGCTCCGTCTGCCCCAGCGCGACGCCGCTGGTGGCGACGAACAGCGATACCAGAATCCAGCGCGCTGCATGCATCATTTGTGTCCTAATCATAAGTTCTCCGTTCAGTGTCCCTGATGTGATTTTTTTTCCTGCGGTTACATTATATGCCTTGTGGGCACGTGCATACAGATTGGCGCAAGCTTCATAGAAGCGATTCGGTTCGTGCTTGCAGCGAAGGTCGCGTCAGCGCAGATATTCGAGTCCCTGGTCCGTCACCAGGACGCGGTCACCAATCCGGAACGGCGGGGACGCGGTCTGCCGAATCGTGCCCCAGGTGCCGTTGTCGTACTTGACCCCGATCTCCCAGACGGTCTGAGTCTGGGAATTCTGGATGTTGTGGCCGATGTAACCGCCGCCCAGCGCGCCGATGATCGTCGCCGCGGTCCGGCCGCTGCCGCCGCCGATGAGACTGCCGAGGCCGCCGCCGATCAGGCCGCCGGCGATCATTCCCAGCGGGTTGGAGGGACTGTTCTTGTGCTCGACGACCTGCCTGATTGACTCGATCGTCGCGGGCCGAGCCGGACTGACGCTGTAGTTCTGGGCCTTCGTACAAACCGGCAGCAACATCGCGAGTACCGCGGTGATTGTCGCGACGAGCCTCTGCATCACTGAATTGAGGACAAAGGTGTTCATGGACATGCGTTGTAATATCGAGCGAGGCGACTACTGACCGAGCAACTGGATGCTGTTGTCGGTAACGACGACGCGGTCGCCGATGTGCAGCCCGGTCGGTGAATTCTGTCGAATCGTCACCCATGACCCGTCATCGTATTTCACGCCGATCTGGTAGCTGACCTGCGTCTGCCCCTTTTCAAGCTGATTGCCGACATAGCCGCCACCCAGCGCACCGACAACAGTTGCAACCGTGCGGCCCGTGCCGCCGCCGACAAGACTGCCGAGGCCGCCCCCGATGAGACCACCGGCGATCAGGCCGAGGCCGCTCGGGTCCTTTTGTTCGACCACTTCGCGCACGGACTCGACGGTGCCCGTGCGTGCCACCGGGGCGTTGACGACCTGGTACGTCGGCTCTTGCGAGCAGCCCGCAATCGCAACCAGCGCGATCGCCGCGAGTGCGCGGCGCAACCAGGCAAAATGGTATGTGCGATCCTGCATGTCCTCGTCCGGCGCAATTTATTGTGGGATCGAGTTGAGCACGTACATGGCGGCCAGCAGGCCGCTGGGCCGGCCGAGCTTGCCCAGCCACTTCAGGAAAATCGCCTCGATGTCGCCGGAAAGATAGACCTGGGTCAGCGCTTTATTGACCTCGAGTCGAAAGGCCGAGTCGTTGCGAGGAAGCATGAAAGCGTAGGGCTCGAATGACAGGTCCTCCGACAGGAGCGAGAACATCTTCGGATCCTTGGCCTGCGCCGCAAGGCCTATCAGCTTTATCTTGTCGCTGGCAAATCCCGCGACAGCACCCGATTCGAGCAGCGCAACACCTTCGACGCCATCCTTTACCGTAACGACCTTGGCATTGATCATGCGGTCCTTCAGCATGCCGTTCAGACGCTGCTCGGTCGTCGTTCCCGCGGTGACCGCAATCGTCTTTGATGCGAAGTCGGGGAAACCCATGATCGTGGAATCGCTGCGAACGATGAAGCCACCGCCATCAACGAAGATCAGATTGCTGAAATCGACGTCTTTCATCCGCGTCTGCGATGCGGTGGTGTTGGCGCATTCAAGGTCGGCCTTGCCGCTCGCGATCATCGCGATCCGGTTCGGAACCGTGTCCACGACCCAGTTGATCTTGAGGTCGGCCACGCCGATCGCGCGACCGATCGCAGAGATCACGCGCTTGCAAAGGTCGATCGAATAACCACTGGGCTGATTGTTGGACTCAACGAACGAAAAAGGCAGCGAGTCGCCTGAGAACGCAACGGTGATAGACCCGGCAGCCTTGATTTTCGCGAGGGTGTCCGGCGCGCGTTGGGCAAAAGTAGTCGGTGCGAATGTGCTGGCGGCGACGATCAGTACGAGCAATAAGCGTGTCACTGAGAACTCCCGGGAGTGTTGGCAAACGGCGCGGCGGTGACGGAGCAGTTTGGGCGGCCGCTGGGCGAGTGATTATAACGCAGGCGCAACATCCGGGCGCGTGTGACCGCATTCGGCGTGCTACACTTTACCCACCGCCGGAGCGCTCGAGTGCCACCGCGACCGGGGTCCAATCAGGGGAAGATGATGTTTCGCCGCCATCGCATCGACCGTGTCCGGTTTTGCATTGCGGCCTGCCTGCTATTCGCTGCCGGCGTAGCGACCGCGGCACCGTCGCGCACCCTGGACCGAATCCGCGCTGATGGTGTCATCCACCTTGGCTATCGTACTGGGGCCGCGCCGTTTTCGTTCAAGGATCGCGACGGCAAGGTGCGCGGATACAGCGTGGAGCTGTGCACGCGCATCGCGTCGAGCCTCCAGAAAAAGCTCGGGCTTGCCACGCTCAAGGTCGAATGGACCGCGCTCGAAGCGGGCACCCGGCTCGACGCGGTGGCAACGGGCAAAGTGGACATCGAATGCGGCACGACGACGATGTCGCTAACGCGGTATGAGCGCGTCGATTTCAGCCTTCCGATCTTCGTCGACGGCGGCAGCGTGCTTACCAAAACGGACGCCAAGCTCGACCAGCTCACGGATCTCAACGGCAAACGCGTGGCGGTGATCCCCGGCACAACCACCGAGACCGGACTCAAGCGTGAATTCGCCGCGATCAATTCCAAAACCGAGCTCGTTCCAGTCAGCGATGGCGCCGCGGGACTGGCGCTGCTGCTCGCCGGCAAGGTCGACGGCTATGCCGGCGACCGCATCGTGCTCGTTTCGTTGCGTGCCGGCAGTGTCGATCCTGCGAAGCTTGCGTTGCTCGACCGCGATTTCTCGTTCGAGCCGTATGCGCTGGTCGTCCCACGCGACGATCCGGACTTTCGCCTGGCGGTAAACCGCGCGCTGGTAGAAATTTATCGCAGCGGGGACATCGACGAAATCTTTTACCGCTGGCTCGGGGCCCTCGGCCGACCCGGTCCGCTCCTGCATTCGATGTTCTACCTCAGCACGCTCCCCGAATGATGCGTACACACTGGCCGCAGTTGCTGCTTGCGATGTGGGCATCGGGGTTGGTCTGCCTCGCGCCGCTCCACGCCCTTGCGCAGCCCGCCCCGGCGCCACCCGTGGTACCCGCGGTGCCAGCGTCGCCGGTGCCTGCAGCCACGGGACCCTGCGATCGTTGCGGCAAGGTCGAGTCGATTCGCCAGGTCACCACCCAGGATCAGTGGGCGCCGCTCGGCAGTGTTCCGTCGTCGTCCGACCTGGGCCCGACGGGTGTCGCCGCATACAAGATCGGGCCCGGGTTCAGCAATCAGGGTCAAGTTTTCATCGGCGCAGCGGGCGGCGGGTCGTACCAGACGCGGGCGAATCAGCGCAACGTCACTCGCTGGGAAATCGTGGTGAAAATGGATGACGGCAGCGTCCGATCGACCATCCAGAATTACGAGCCGCTGCTGGTCGTCGGCGATCGCGTGCACGTATTCGGAACCCAGATCGAGCTGCTTCAGTGACCGCGCTCGCTGGCGCGCTGATGGCCGCGGGCCCCGCAGCGACGCTCGTTGTAACCGATGGCGCCGAGGGCCGTGAACTACAGCTCTCGGGACGGCTCGACGCCTATTCGATAGCCGCTGTGTGGGGGCAGGCTCGAACCGCGGTCATGCAGGCTGCCGATCGCAAGGTGACCATCGACGCGTCGCGCGTCGACTACTGCGATGGCGGCGGGACTGCGATGCTCGTCGATCTGCTGCGGCAGGAACGTTCGGTGCAGGCGCCGGTGACGGTGCGCGGGCTCAGGCCCGAGTTCCAGACGCTTCTCGATCAATTCGATCCTGCCGCGCTGCGCACGCCCGCGCCCGAGCACGAAGAGCGTCTGCATGCGGTGCAGGAAATCGGCCGTGCCGCGCTGGTCACCTGGCACGACATCGTGACGCAGGTCGCTTTTGTCGGCGAGACCAGTTCTGCGTTGTGGTTCGCGATCCGCAATCCGTCCAGCGTGCGCTGGAAGGACGTCTGGTACACCTGCGAGCAGGTCGGGGTGAACGCCCTGCCGATCGTCGCGCTCATTTCGTTTCTGCTCGGCATCATTCTTGCATTTCAATCCGCGGTCCCGATGCGGCAATTCGGCGCGGAATTGTTCGTGGCCGACCTGGTGGGACTTGCGATCCTGCGCGAACTCGGGCCCCTGATGACGGCCATTCTGTTGGCGGGGCGTTCGGGCGCCGCGTTTGCCGCGGAGATAGGCACGATGAAGGTGAATGAAGAATTGAACGCCCTCACGACGATGGGGCTTGATCCGGTTCGCTTTCTGGTCGTCACGCGCATTCTTGCGGCGGTGCTGATGGTGCCCCTTCTCACCATGTTCGCGGATCTGATCGGCGTCCTCGGTGGGGCGTTGACGATGATCAGCTTCAACATCCCCATCCTGACCTTCCTGCGCGAGGTCGACAGTCTGGTCGACGTCAAGGATCTGCTTGCCGGTCTCGCCAAGACTCCCGTTTTTGCAATCCTCATCGCGGGCATAGGATGTCTTCGAGGACTGCAAACGGCCTCGGGCGCTAGCGCCGTGGGCATTTCCGCAACGCGTGCCGTCGTGTCCGGGATCATCCTGCTGGTGGTCGTCGACGGTATTTATGCGTTCATCTACTATCTCATGGAGATCTGAGACCGCTGCCCATGCCCTCCGATCCGATCATCCGTGTCGAGGATTTCACTGCGGGCTACGGCGACAACGTGCTGATGCAGAACGTCAACTTCGTCGTCAACCGCGGCGAGGTTTTCGTCATTCTCGGCGGCTCCGGATCCGGCAAGAGCACGCTGCTCAAGCACATGATCGGTCTCTATGAGCCTATGGCCGGACATATATTCATTGATGGTGACGACATCGTGACGGCGGAGGGTGCGGCACGCAACGCCATTCTCAGAAAAATCGGCGTCATGTATCAGAGCGGGGCACTGTTCGGCTCGATGACGCTGCTGGAAAATGTGCGCCTGCCCCTGGAGGAGTACACGGGACTGGATGCTGACGCCATGGACCTTCTCGCGCGGATGAAGCTCAAGCTCGTCGGGCTCGAGTCGTTTTGTGGTCATATGCCTTCTGAACTTAGCGGTGGCATGCAAAAACGTGCAGCGATCGCGCGGGCGATGGCGCTCGATCCGATGATCCTGTTCCTGGATGAGCCATCGGCAGGCTTGGATCCGATCACCTCCGCCGAGATCGATCAGATGATCCTGCGGTTGGCGAAAAGTCTGCACATCACGTTCGTCATCGTGACGCACGAGCTCGCGAGCATTTACGCGATCGCCGATCGCGTAATCATGCTCGACAAGCGCACGAAGGGCATCATCGCCGAGGGCGATCCCAAGGTGCTGCGCGATACCAGCGATAATCCTTGGGTACGGCAATTCTTCAACCGCGAAGCGGTCGCAGAGACGGCGTAGACCCGGGCCATGAGCGCTCAAGCAAACTTCTTCAAGATCGGCCTCTTCGTCATCGGTGCGACTATCGCTCTGGTATTCCTTCTGGTGATGCTCGGCGCCGGCAAGCTGTTCCAGTCGAAGATCGTGATGGAAACGTATTTCAACGAATCGGTGCAGGGGCTCGAACTGGGGTCCAAGGTCAAGTACCGCGGCGTGATCGTCGGCGAGGTGAAGAGCATCGGCTTTACGTACACGAGGTATCAGCTCGACAAGCCGATGGCGGACCGCCTGCGCTACGTCATGGTCGAAGCGACAATTCTGCCGCGCCTGATCGGCGGACGTTCCGGCGCCGGCGACCTGACGCGTGCCGATTCGGTCAAGGCGGAAATCGAGAAGGGGCTCCGCGTGCGTCTCGCTCCCCAGGGCATCACCGGCACCAGTTATCTCGAGATCGATTATGTGGATCCCAAGACCAACCCGGTCCTGCCGATCTCGTGGGAACCGGACAACGTCTACATTCCGAGCGCGCGGTCGACGGTGACGCAGTTCGTCGCCGCGGCGTCGGACATCGTCGAGCACCTGCGCAACATCGACCTGGAAGCCACGATCGCGAATCTCAACAAATTGCTGGTCAATACCAATAAGCGCGTCGAGGCGATCGACACCGCGCAACTATCGGAACGAACCGGCCGCGTGCTGGCGAAAATCGAGACCAAGCTCGACCAATTGCCGATGGATAAGCTCGGCGCAGACGGCGCCGCGCTGCTCGCCGAGTTGCGCCAGAGCAATCAACGTCTCAACGCCATTCTCGACAATCCGGCCTTCAAGACGCTTCCCGGGAACGCGGACGCGACAATACTACAGGCCAAGAAACTCATCGAGGATCCCAACCTTGCAAGCGCGATCGCGCACATGCAGCGCACGCTGGCGCGGCTGGACCGCATCATCGGCGGCGGCGAATCCGATCTGTCGACCACGCTGGAGAACATGCGCCAGATCTCAGACAACCTGCGCGATCTCACCGAGAACGCCAAGCGCTATCCGTCCGACGTGTTCCTCGGCCAGCCGCCGCTGCCGGCGAAAGGTGCCCAATGATCCCGCTTCGCCTTGTCCCTGCGTGCCTGATCGGTGTCGCGCTTGCCTCGTTGCTGCTTGCCTCGCTGTGGAGCTGCTCGCGTCCCGCGCCCATCAAGCAGACTTATCTGCTGCAGGCATCCGCACCGACGGAGGTGGCCACGACTCCGCGGCCCTCCACACTCAAGGTCGGCTCGATCGCCGTAGCGGCACCGTTTCGCAGCAAGTCCCTGGTCTACCGTGAAGGCGATCTGAAATACGAATCTGACTTCTACAATGAATTCTTCGTGGCACCTTCGGCCATGCTGACCGAAGGCGCGTCAGCCTGGCTTGCTGCGGCCGGGAGTCTTCAAGGACGTATTGCCGGCATCCGCCAATGCCGATGGAAATTTCGTATTGGAAGGATTCATCAGTGAGCTGTATGGCGACTACCGTGACGCTGCGAAACCCGCCGCGGTGCTAACGGGAAAGTTCTTCCTGATCGACAATCGCGTGATGTCGGGAGTGCCGGTCTGGCAGATCGAGTTGAACCAGCGCGTCGCGTTGACAAGCCGGAGTCCGGACGCGCTGGCGACGGGACTCAACCTCGCATGGTCCGCGATGCTCGTCGATCTCGCCCGCGAGCTTGGCGCCGCCAAACTTGCGCCTTGACGCTGAGCAACGCAACGTCAGAACAGGGGCGGTGGCTGCTGCAGGACCTCCGTAAGCGGTACCGAGGCCGCACCACTTGTCGTTGCCTTGTCCGCGATTGCCACCCAGCCGCCGCCCATCGCTTTATAGATGCTGACGCCAGAATTGAAGACCTGCGCCCGAACCGAGGCGAGCGTGAGCTCGGCGGGAAATAGCGACTGCTCTGCTTGGAGCACAGTCGTATAGGATGTGTATCCGCCGTTGTACTGGAGGGTCGCGAGGCGGGCGTAGTCCTTCAACGCCGCTACCAATCGTCCCTGGGCCGCAGCTTGCTCCTGCAGCTTCTGGTTGGCGATGAGCGCATTCGCGACATCGGAGAACGCGTTCTGGATCGCCAGCTCGTAGTTGTAGAGCGCGGCCTGCTGCCCACCCTCCGCCTGCGCTACCTGACCGCTGACGGCGCCGAAGGTGAAGATCGGGCCGATGATCTGACCTGCGTAGTTCCATGTGCGCGCGGGACCGGAGAACAGCTTCGACAAATCGCTGCTCGTGCTGCCGAACGCGCCGGTCAGCGATATCGTCGGGAAGTAAAGCGCCTTCGCAGCCCCGATCTGCGCGTTGGCGGCGATGAGCTGCTGCTCCGATTGCATCAGGTCGGGTCGGCGTTCGAGTAGCTGCGAAGGAAGGCCCGCAGGGACCGACGGCAGCACCAGCTCGTCGATCGACTTGCCACGGGGAATCGGCCCCGGATTACGGCCGAGCAGGATTGAAAGAGCGTTCTCGGCTTGCGCGATCTGCGACTCGATTTGCGGGATCTGCGCGGCGGCGGTTTCGTACTGCGATTGGACCTGCGCGACGTTCATCTGCGAAACCTGGCCGTACTTGAACTGCAGCTCGAAGAGCTTCACCGACTCGCCGTAGGCAACCAAGGTTTGGTTTGCGACGACGAGCTGCGCATCCAACCCGCGCAGCTGGAGGTAATCGCTGGCCACCGAGGCAACCAGCGAGAGAATCACCGCACGTCGCGCGTCGTCGGTCGCGAGCGCATTGGCACGGGCCGATTCGGAGAGGCGACGGATGCGTCCCCAAAGGTCGATCTCCCAGCTTGCCGTCAGCACGGCCTGGTACGCGGACTGCGGGTTCGGGATGAGGCGCGCAACCTCGGGATTCGCGGCAGCTTCGGTCGTTCGTGCGCGCTGTCCGGTAAGGCTGTAACCGACCTGCGGGAACAACTGCGAACGCGTTTGAGTGAACACGCCGGCCGCCTGCTCGACGTTGGCGGCCGCGACCTTGACGTTGAGGTTGTTGGCAAGCGCCTCGGCGATCAATGCGTCGAGCACCGCGTCTCCGAACTGTTTCCACCATTCGGTATCGGCAGTCTCGGCGACAGCTTTCGGCTCGAAGCGAAATGCGGCCGGTGCGTCGACTTTCGGTCGCGCGTAGTCGGGTCCCATCATGCAACCAGCAAGTACCACTGCAGCGAGGCATGCGACAAGAAGGCGGCGCATATTAGGCCCTAGTCGCCTTCGTGCGGTGCCTGCGGTGCGACGGTTCCCGCGGGCGGAATCGGATGCTGCGTTGCCTTCTTTTCACCGCGTTCGGCGAGCTGGTCGAACAGATAGAAGAAAAGCGGAACGTACAGCATTGCCAGGGTCGTCTCGCCGATCATCCCGCCGATGATCCCGGTGCCTATCGAGTGGCGAGCATTCGCGCCCGCGCCGGTGGCAATCGCCAGCGGCAGGCAGCCGACAGCGAAGGCGAGTGAGGTCATGATGATCGGTCGCAGCCGCTGCTCGCCAGCCAGGATCGTCGCCTCCATGATCGATTTGCCCTGGTGCCGAAACTCGACCGCCGCAGAAACGCGCAGCACCGCGTTTTTCGCGCCGAGTCCAATCAGCACCAGCAGGCCGATCTGGAAGTAGACATCGTTTTGCAGGCCGCGCATCCAGTTGGTCAGCAGTGCCCCGAGAATCCCGAACGGCACCGCCGTCATCACTGCGCCTGGCAATGTCCACGATTCGTACTGAGCCGCCAGCACGAGGAACACAATCATGAGACCGAAGACGAACGCCACCGCGGAGGTGCCACCGGACTTCTTTTCCTCGTACGCGAGACCCGACCAGGCGAAGGTATAACCAGCTGGGAGCACTTCTTTCGCCACCGCCTCCATCACCGCGATGGCATCACCCGAGCTATAACCCGTCGCCGCGTTGCCGTTGATCTTGGCGGCGGGGAAGCCGTTGAAATGCGGCAGCAGGTCCGGACCCGAAACCCATTGCGTGGTGACCAGCGCCGACAAAGGCACCATCTGGTTCTGATTCGAGCGTGTGTATAGCCGGGTCAGGTCCTCTGGATTCTGCCGGAACTGAGCGTCCGACTGGACGATGACCCACCATACGCGGCTGAACTCGTTGTACTGGCTGGCGGTCAACGAGCCGAACTGCGCCTGGATCGCGCTATAGACGTCCTGCACCGGCACGCCGAGCAGCGTCGCCTTGTCGCGATTGACGTTGGCGCGCAGTTGTTGGGTGTTGGCACGAAACGTCGTGGAAAGGCTGGTGAGCTCCGGCCGCGCGCGGGCCTTTTTCATGAACTCCTGGGTCACGTCGTCGAGCCGGCTGGGATCGCCGGCTCCGGTGTCCTGAATCCAGAACTCGAAACCGCCGGTCGTGCCGATGCCGGGTATCGGTGGCGGCGCGATTGGCACGACGATCGCTCCTTCGATCGCCTGCGCCTGCTTGTAGAAATCGACCAGTACGGCACGTGCGTTCTCCGACCGCGCGGTTTCGATCGAGGCATACCGCTCCTTGAAGTCCTTCAGGGTGACGAAGAAGGCCCCCGCGTTGGTCTTGAATCCACTGTCGAGCAAGCTGTAACCGGTGATCATGGTCCGCTTGTCCACGCCGGGGATCTTGGCGAAGATCGCATCCACGCGCTCGGCGATCGCCTGGGTGCGATCCAGGCTCGCTGCCTGCGGCATGATGATCGCCGCCATCACGTAGCCCTGGTCCTCGTTGGGTACGAAGCTGGTCGGCAGCACGTGGAACAAATGCCAGATGCTCCACAGGAATACGACGAGCAGTACCAGAGCGATCACCGTGCGGGCGATCACCCACTGCACCGCGTGGCCAAAACCGCGCGTCACGGCGTCGACCTGCCGGTTGAACCATGCAAAGAATCCGCGTTGCGCCGGCGGGCTGTGCTTGAGCATCAGCGCGCACATCGCCGGGGTGAGGGTGAGCGCCGTGAAGCCGGATACCGACACTGAAATGACGATGGTGATCGCGAACTGCTTGTAGAGCTGGCCGGTCGTCCCGGGCAGGAACGCGGCCGGGACGAATACCGACGACATCACCAGCACGACCGCGACCAGCGAGCTGCCGATCTCGTTCATCGACTTGATCGTCGCTTCCCTGGGCCCCAGGTGGAACTGCGCCATGTTGCGCTCGACGTTCTCGACCACCACGATCGCGTCGTCGACGACCATGCCGATGGCGAGCACCAGCCCGAACAGCGTGAGCAGGTTGATCGAGAAGGAGAGTGCGAACATGCCGGCGAGCGTCGTCACCAGCGAGACGACGATCGCCACCGTGCATATGATCGTCGTACGGAAGCTCTGCAGGAACAGGTAGACCACGAGAACCACAAGGACGATTGCCTCGGCGAGCGTATGGAACACTTCCTCGATCGAGAGCCGTACGAAGTCGTTGGTGTCGAGTGAGATGACGTAATCGAGCCCTTCCGGAAAACGCGTCTTCATCTCGTCGAGCGTATTGCGCACTGCCTTCGACACGATCAGCCCGTTGGCGCCGGGCTGCTGATAGATGGCGATGAAGGTTGCCGGGGCACCATTGAGCTTGCTGTCGACGATGTACTGCTTCAGCCCCACCTCCGCCCGTGCCACGTCGCCGACGCGGACGATCGCACTGCCGTCCTGGCTCGCGCGCAGGATGATCTTCTCGTACTGCCGCGGATCGGTGAATGGACCTTGCGTCACGACCGGGAACGTCAGCTCGACGGGTCCCGCGGTGGGTTGCTGGCCGATCTGCCCGGCGCCGAACAATTGATTCTGCGCGCTGATTGCATTTACGATGTCCGTGGTAGTGATGCCGAGCGAGGCCATCCGGTCCGGGTTCATCCAGATGCGCATCGCCTGGTCGGGCACGCCCATCACCTGCGCCTGACCGGCGCCGGGCACGCGCTTCAATGCGTCGAGGACGTAGACATTGGCGTAGTTGGCGATGTAGTCCGAGCTATAGCGGCCGCCGGTCCCGTAGACGGCGACCAGCATCATGATCGATGACGATTTCTTCTGCACCGATACACCCTGCTGCGTCACCGCCGACGGCAGTTGCGGCA
Organism: uncultured beta proteobacterium; assembly: GCA_963829375.1. Taxonomy (GTDB): domain Bacteria; phylum Pseudomonadota; class Gammaproteobacteria; order Burkholderiales; family Casimicrobiaceae; genus PALSA-1003. The sequence goes on from CAWHIS010000025.1 coordinate 95,178, forward strand.
GCGCCAGATTGACCCGGTTCTGCACCTGCACCTGTGCGATGTCGGGATTGGTGTCGAGCGAAAAATAAACGGTCAGGGTCAATTGCCCGGTCGACGAACTGGTCGACGACATGTAGAGCATGTTGTCGACGCCATTGATCTGCGCCTCGATCGGCGCGGCGACCGAATCGGCCAGTGTCTTCGAATCGGCACCCGGATACGTTGCAGAAACAGTGACCTGAACGGGCGTGATGGTGGGGTACTGCTGGATAGGCAACGCAGTCATCGCCACCAGACCGGCGAGCGCCATGATGATCGCCACGACGGCGGCGAAAATAGGTCGCTCGATGAAGAAGTGCGAGAACATCGCGACGCAGTGTCCGCGTTACCGGAGTATGGCGATGTCGACGTGGCGCGCGTCGGCGTCGCTGCCGCTGCCGGTGACCTGTGCCGGTGGCTGCAGTTGAATAGCCTCCGCGGCAACCCCGGCTTTGATCAACGCGTCCCGGACCGCCAGCGCACGCTGCTTGGCAAGTTCCACGTTACTACTCGTTGCTCCGGTCTTGTCGGTGTAACCGGTGACCAGGACCGTTGACGCGAGGCCCGCCAGACTTTTCGCCGCCGTCGCGATGACCTTCTTGGCTTCCGCGTCGAGCATCGCCGTGCCGCTCGCGAAGTGAACCACTGCGGCGGCCGGTGCTGTGGTGCCGGGTGATAAATTGCTTCCCGGCGCGGGTGCGGCGGTCGCTTTGGGTGGAACATATGCCGTTGCCTTGACCGGCACTCCCTGCGCGAGGCGGATCGCGCCGTCGACGACGACCCGCTCTCCGGTCGCGAGGCCCTGCGCAATGAACCAGCTGTCCTGGTACCAGTCGCCGACGACGACCGGACGTAACTCGGCCTGCTCCTGTTTGTTGATGACCCAGACGAAGTGTCCCTTGGCGCTCTGCTGGACCGCACGCTGCGGCACCAGGATGGCGTTCGGACGCACGGCGCCCTTCAGTCGCGTGCGAACGTACTGGTTGGGCCGCAGGAGGCCCTGCGGGTTGTCGACCGAGGCGCGGATCAGAAAGGTTCCGGTCTGCGAATTGTACGAAGGGTCGGCGAACGTGATGTGACCGGTGTAGGGGAAAAGCGTCCCGTCGATGAGTTCGATCTCGACCACGAAACTCATGTTCGGAGGCAACTTGAGCAGACCGGCCCTGACTTCGTTGCGGAGGCGCTCCATCTGGTTTTCCGAAAGGCTGAAGTTGATCCACATCGGCGTCAGCACCGACACCGTGGTCAATTGCGCATTCTGCGGGTTGAGATAGGTGCCATCGGCGACGGCGGCAAAGCTGCTGACCCCGGTCACCGGCGAAGCGATCGTCGTGTACGACAGGTTGAGCTGCGCCTCCTCCAGCTGCGCCTTCGCCTGCGCCACCGCGGCCGCTGCCTGCTCGTACTGGCCCTGGGCATCGTCGAGATCCTTCTGCGATAGGGCGTTCTGCTCCGCCAGCGGTTTGGTACGCGCGAGGTTTGCAGTTGCGACCTGCAGCGATGCTTCGTTGCGCTGCATCGCCGCCTTTTGTGCATCGACCTGCGCCTGAAAGGGTTTCTGATCCATCTGAAACAGCACCTGGCCCGCCTTGACCACGGCGCCCTCGGTGTACACCCGCTTATCGAGGAAGCCGGATACGCGCGCCTGGATATTGACCGCTTGCGAGCTCTGGGTCTGGGCGACGTATTCGGTTGAGACTGGTACGTCCTGTGTCGTCACAGTGAGCGCGGTCACAGCGATCGGTGCGGTCGACGGCGCGGGCTTGTCATCCTTGCTGCAACCGGCGAGCGAGACGACAACTGTGGATACGGCGATGAAACCGACGATGGCGCGCAGTGACGCACTGGGAGCTTGCCTCATACGGGCCTCTTGCGAATAACCTGACGTTACGCAGCGTTATTCTACGCGACGACATCCGGCCGGGCATCGGCGCACGACATCCTGCAATGCGTCGCGGTCCGGGCCGCGGAGCGGAGTCAGTGTCGGACCGATGCGCCGTGCAATTCTTGACTAGCGCGATCGGGCGGCGGTCATGGACGATCGAGCGCGCCGTGTGGCGAGCGGTAGGTTTCCGTCCGCGAGATGACCGACGAGGTCATGTTCGCTGGTTGTGGTGATGACGACCTCGGCGAATGCCCCTATGTCCAGCGTGCCGCCGCCTTTGATTGTGACCACGCCGTCGATCTCGGGCGCATCGGAATAGCTTCGTCCCGTTGCGTTCTTTCCGTCGATCGAGTCGATCAGCACCGTTTGAGTTGTCCCGATCTTTGCGCGCAGGCGATTCGCGCTGATCTGTGCCTGCGTTGCCATGAAACGAGAGCGACGCTGTTCCTTGACTTCGTCCGGCACGGGATCAGGCAGTGCATTCGCGACCGCGCCATCGACCGGCGAATAGGCGAAGCAGCCGACGCGATCGAGCTGTGCTTCGTCCAGAAACTCGAGGAGCGACTCGAATTCGCGTTCGGTCTCCCCAGGGAATCCAACGATGAACGTCGAGCGAATCGTGAGCTGCGGACAGAGCGATCGCCAGGCAAGGATGCGCTCGAGATTATTCTCTGCGCTCGCGGGTCGCTTCATCAATTTCAGAATGCGCCGACTGGCGTGTTGAAAGGGCACGTCGAGGTACGGCAATACGCGTCCCGCAGCCATCAGCGGAACGACTTCGTCGACGTGTGGGTACGGATACACGTAGTGCAGCCGCACCCACGCGCCGTGTTCGGCGGCGAGCTTCCCGAGCGCGTCAACCAACTCGGTCATCCGTGTCTTGAGCGGGCGACCGCGCCAGAAGCCGGTGCGATAGCGGATGTCGACGCCGTAGGCACTCGTGTCCTGCGAGATGACGAGCAATTCGCGCACCCCGGCCCTGAGGAGATTCTCGGCCTCCTGCATCACGTCGCCGATCGGGCGACTGACAAGGTCGCCGCGCATCGACGGAATGATGCAGAACGTGCACCGGTGATTGCAGCCTTCGCTGATCTTGAGATACGCGTAATGACTAGGCGTGAGCTTGACGCCCTGCGCGGGCACGAGGTCGACGTACGGGTCATGCGGCTTCGGCAGATGCTTGTGCACGGCGGTCATGACTTCCCCCGGCGCATGCGGGCCGGTCACGGCGAGGACTCTCGGATGTGCATCCTTGACCAGGGCTCCGCCGTCCTTGGCCCCGAGGCATCCGGTCACGATGACCTTGCCGTTCTCGGCGAGCGCTTCGCCGATGGCATCCAACGATTCGGTGACAGCCGCATCGATGAACCCGCACGTGTTGACGACGACGAGGTCAGCGCCGGCGTAGTCGGGCGCGATGGAGTATCCCTCGGCGCGCAAACGCGTGAGGATCTGCTCGGAATCGACCAGTGCCTTCGGGCAGCCCAGCGAGACGAATCCTATCCGTGGTGCCGCGCCCGCTCGTTTTCTCATAAGTAACGCACCTGTTGCGCGCTGCGGAATGCAGCGACGCTGCAATGCAGCTTGTGCACTGCTTTTGGACGATCAGCGCGCTTTAGCGCTTCTTGTCATCGTCGACGGGAGTTTGCTGCGGCGCGCCGAAGTTGGGGAATGGAAACGCGCTGAACAAGCCGCGCGTCTGGTCCTGCATGCGCTGCTGCATATCCATGAACAGCTTGGCGCTCTGTTCGAGGTAATTGCCGAGCATGCCTTGCATCGCCGGCGCCTGCATCTGCAGGAATTGCTTCCACAGATCCGGGGTGAGCATCATCTTGTCGCCATACACCTGCTTCGCCTGGTCCTGCAGCTTGCCCTGGATTGTCAGGAATGCCTTGACGTTCTGCTCCATGTAGTTGCCCATGATGCCCTGCAGCGCATTGCCGTAGAAGCGAATCATCTGCGACAACATCTCGCTTGAGAACATCGGCACGCCGGCGGACTCCTCCTCGAGAATGATTTGCAGCAATATGGGGCGCGTCAGATCGTCGCCCGTCTTGGCGTCGATCACCTGGAAATCGATGAATTCCAGAACCATCTGTTTTACGTCGGCAAGGGTGATGTATCCGCTGTTGGCGGTGTCGTACAACCGGCGGTTCGGGTACTTCTTGATCACCCGGACGGGCTTGCTCATGGACAACTCCTCGATGCGAAGGCTGGATTATAACTCACTGATTTCTTTGGTCGTTTGAAAGAGGTGCAATGGTCGGGAAGTCGCCGATTGGTGCAATGCACAAAAAAACTCTTGACTTGACCGCGGCCCATCCGCATAATTCGAATTGTGCGGTGCAGCAAAAGAAGTGCAGCGGGGTCGGGAAGGTGAGTATAAGCGGCCTGTAGGCAGCCCCACTGAAATTGTGAAGGCGGACCCGTTTAGGGTCCTCATAACCTCAACGGGAAAGGATCCACCATGTACAACGCAACTGAACAATTCGCTGAAATCAACAAGGTCGGCTATGACAATGCGGTCAAGCTGGCGTCCCTGTCGCTTGAAAAGGCCGAGCGCCTGACCAAGCTGAATCTCCAGGCCGCCAAGGCCGCGCTGGAGCAAGGCGTCTACTCGGCCAATGCGGTCGCCGGGATCAAGGATGTGCAGGAGCTCGTGGCAGTGCGTGCCAAGCTGACTGAAGCGGGCGTGCAGAACGCGCTGGGTTACTCGCGCGGCATCTACCAGATCGCCTCCGAAGCGCAAGCTGACTTCTCGGCGCTGGCCGAGGAAGCTTGGGCAACCTACACCAAGGGCATGGCAGCCTGGGTCGAAAAGGCGGCGAAGAATGCGCCGGCCGGCTCGGATGTCGCGGTGACGGCACTTAAGTCGACGGTTGCGGCGACCACCGCGGCGTTCGACCAGTTCTCGAAGGCGACGAAGCAGGTTGTCAGCTTCGCCGATGCCTCGGTGCGCGCCGCGTCGGCGAATGCCGCGAATGTTGCCAAGGCTGCGACAACCACGACGACCAAGGGCCGCAAGGCTGCGTAAAGGTTCCTCTGCTATCTTGGAACTTGATTTGAACTTGAAAGCGGAGGAGCGGTCCTTATATCGTTGTTGATGTCTCCTTCTGTATCATTTTCCTCCTCCTAAATGATACAGCCTCGCCCCGGTAGCAATACCGGGGCTTTTTTTCGCCCCGAAGATGATCCGGTGCGACGAGGTCCTCAGTTCTGGGCGCGCGAACACTCCACGTTCATATCGGCACACAGCTTGAGCACTCGCTCGAGAATCAGTGTGGCGGCATTCTGTTGTTTTCCGCTGTGTGCCGACGAGATCATGATGTGCGAGAGATTATCGGACAATGCATTGACCTGCAGACCGGCGATCTGCTCGCCGTTGGTAAATTGGACGAGGCGTTGCGTGTCATTCTGCTCGGTCACCGTGATGCCGGGCGCGGCCTTGATGTTGCGCACGGCAACGGCATAAACCTTTTCCGCCGGCACCTCGACCATCACGGCTGCGGAATCGTAGGCTGCACCGCCATTTGGCTGTTGTTGCGACATCTGCTCGACGCGCCCCACGGCTCGCCGCGCGAGAAGCACCCACTGCGCCTCCGCGAGGCTGGAGGCCAAGGCCGTGCCAATGGCCAGTGCGATAAGTGCTGGCCGAATCGCAGAACGGTTCATGGGGTTTCTCCTCAGCTGGCGCGTGGACCCGCCGGCGTCCATCCAATGCTACCCCACGGGTCGCGGACCGGCACGTGCCAGCGCCGGCGGTTGCCACTTGGCCACGGTGAAAGCGGTCCAGACGCGAGCGAGGAATGATCAGCTTCTTGTGAGTCTGCGGACTGGGATCGAACTCTCGGACGCCGCGCCGGGAGAACGGATCTCATGCGAGCCGATACCAATTCGCAAGATTTGCAACGTTTTGGCAAGAAGATAAAAGCGCCCCTCCACGCCTGCGGCTAGACTCGGCCCGCTATGGGCGATATTTCGTATTTGGTCCGCGAAATACCAGGACTGCTGCCATTACGTGCCGCAACCCTGCCGTTGACGAGTACCCTACAATTTGTTAGGGTTTTGTTGGACAGGCAAAATGCGCGAGCTTGCCTGTCGATTCGCATCAGGAACGCCGGCCATCGAGTTGGCCGGCCCCGCATCCGTCGCCGAAGCGTCTGAGCGACACAAAAAGGGGCGCGGGACCGAGAAATTGAAAGAGCGCGTCGACTGACCGCGCTTGAAGGAGGAGTAGGTGCGCCATTCGTCACTTGATGGGCGTGCAGGTCTTTTTGTCGCGTTGATTCTTGCTTGCGCGTTCAGCGCGGCGCCAGCGACTGCAGCAGAGATATTCAAGTGCGTCGCCAAAGATGGCACGGCGCTTTACCAGAATTTTCCTTGCAACATCGACTCGATCGGTTCGACTGCCTCGAATCCACCTACTTCGCCGCTCACCGATTCGAACACGAAAAAATCGAATGCCGCGCCAGTCAAAGTTACGTCTGCGCCGCAATCGGGCGGCGTCGACGAGCCCCGCATCGGCATGACCGCCGACGAAGTAAGGGGCCTCCTGGGCGAGCCGGAGGAGATGATTGACGACGAGCCTGCCGAAGGCGGTCGCGTTTCGAACTGGCGTTATGCGAACGGCAGAACCGTGCAATTCGATCACAAGCATCGCGTGTTGTCAGTACAGCGGTAAAGAGTCGACCCGTTGTTACGTACGTACTTCTTGTAGTTGTGGTTGTAGGTCACCAAAGGAGGAGAAAAATGCATACGTCACTCGTTCGAGGCAGCAAACTGCAGCTCGCGGCGCTGTCGGGCGTCATTGCGCTCGCGTTGGTCGCCGGAAGCGCACAGGCACAAATCACCCAGAGCGGCGAGCGGAAGAATATCAATCGATTGGGGCATACCGATCTGCAGGGTCGCTCCTCTTATCAGCCGAGCGCCATCCAGTATCCCGACGGGCGTTGGATACTGTTCGCGGGCCTGCACAACACCATTCCGGTGCCCAGGCCACCCTGCCCGTCGAACACTCTGCCGAATCCGCTGAACGGGAATGCCTGCGAGGCCAACGGCACGATGATCATCGACGTCACCGATCCGGCGAATCCGTTCGAGACGTTCCACATTCCGGCGACGCCGGGAGGCCAGTCGACCATGGTGCGCGCGTGCCGGGGTGACGTACTGCCTGGCGGCCAGGCGAACAGCGTCTATATCATCCGAGGCGTTCAGGGCGGTGCCTCCGCCGGGTATGAGCAATGGGATGTCACCAATCCTTCGGCGCCTGTGCGGCTCAAGGCCCTTACCGGCCTTCGCTCGACGCACAAGCTGTGGTGGGAGTGCAGCACCGGCATCGCTTACATGCCGGGCAGCAAGGACGCCACCCAAACGCCGGCGAACACGCCGCTATGGCGCCAGTCGCAAGCAATGGTTATCTATGATTGGAAAAATCCGCACAACGGTCAGCCGCCTGTCTACATCCGCACCTTCGGTTTGCCGGGCGGACAGCCGACCGGAACGGGTACGATACCGAACTCGCTGCACGGCGCGATCGGCGCGTTCGAGCACCCGCTAAAAGCGCAGAGCCTGGCGGGTGGTGCTGACGTCATCGGCAACCGCATCTACGCGGCGTGGGGCGTCGGCGACGACGGCATCATGACCATCATCAACCGCAACAAGCTGCTGCCGGCAGCGTACGGCGGTACGTGGGTGCCGGGTCCAGGCGCAGGAGGCGTGGGCAATAACGCGGACAATCCCACCGAGGCCGAATTGTACGGGCCGACTTCGCCGACGGTGGGGTATTACACGATGTCGCCCGATCAGGGCGGCCACTCGTCGTGGCCGATCTTCGGACTGCAGTCGCCAGGCTTTGCGAGATTCAGCGAATTCCAGACGCGCGACATCGTGGTGATAACTTCGGAAGCGACCGCCAATACCTCCAATGGCCGCTGCACCGACGCGCCGCACGTGGGTTTCACCGTCGACGTGACCATCGAAAACTCGATGACCGTGCCGCCAGGCACGCGCGTCGAGCATGATCCCTATCAGGGTCCGATGGGGCTCGGGACATTGTGGGTCGATCCGCGCTTCGGCGAAAAATATCCGCGGGGGAACTATTGCACCCGGGGCGTACGCTTCGGCACCCACTCCACCGACGAGAACTTCAACAGTCCGCTGGTCGGCAAGCTCACGACCGTTGCGTGGTTCAACGGCGGCCTTCGCGTCTGGGATATCCGCGAGCCGTTCAACCCGATGCAAGTTGCCTTCTACGTTCCGGAAGCGAACGCCAACACGCCTAACGGCAACTACATGACCAACAACGTCGACGTCGACAATCGCGGCTTGATCTACATCGTCGACCGCAATGGCGCGGGCATGGATATCCTGCAACTGTTCGGATGCGCGGCGGCGATCGTTTCGTCGGGTAGTTCCTGTCCTCGCATTGATAACCCGTAACCCGTTTCCACCACAATCGGCCGCCTCGGTACGCGATGCATCGAGGCGGTTTTTTTTGCCGTTAGCCACTCTGAGACGTTATGAAACGGGAGGTCGGGCGACGACGAGGCACGCCGTTTTATACACCGAACGTAGAGTATTCCCGCTCCATCGGGGACGACTGCTCAAGACCCGCGCAATACGGTTGGACGCGGAGAGGCGAATTCCACCTAAAAACATAGCATGCAGCTGCGATACCAGGGCGGTCCCTGGACGACCCGCCTGGAGCGATGTAGTTCCCGTTCTGCAGGAGAAACGAATGAAAGCGCTCGCCTGGATAATTGCGTCAGTTTTCAATGTGCTCGCGTTCGAGATCGCCTGCGCACACGGCGACCACCCGTCGACGCACGGCGGAACCGTGGGGCGGGGAAACGACGAGATTGTCGTCGAATTCGTCATGGAGGACGGAACGCTCAACCTGTACGTCGACGACGAAGCAGGCAAGCCACTTGCGACCGAGAACGTCACGGGGACGTTGACGCTTATCCGTCCGCAGCGTCCCGCAAAGGAAGTGAAGTTGGTCCATGCTGGCTCCCACAAGTTTACGGCGCCCGGCATCGAGCCGGTTCCGGGAGACAGGTTGAGAGCGCGCATCACGCTTCCCAGTGGCGAGGAGTTCGAGTCGCTCGCGTTATTCATCCAAGATAAGCGAGATTAGTCTGCCATGCGAATACGAGAATGACGGTATTCGCGCATCGCGAAAACGCTGAAGACGCCATGGCGATGTGGCGCCAACTGAAGCTGTCGGCGCGCCATGACCCGATACTCACCCCACTGGGGTGCCGCAATCTCTATTTGAACTCGGAGACGAGTCGCGTCCAACGAAGCACGAAGGAGGATCACACGTGTTAGCCATTCGAAATCTCGGAATCCGTTCCCACAACGGAGCACTGCTCATCGGCGGACTGTTGGCCATCCATGTCGCATTTCTCGCCGTGCCAGCGATTGCCGCGGTACCCAATCCACTCGTGACCGGTCCGATACCGCAGAGTGCGGTACCGGGGGATCCGTCGCATGACTATATCTTCTTCAGCTCGAACCACGATCTTGCAGGCCACGGCTATGTCGAAGAAGAATTTTTCATTCAGGGCACCGCCAACCGCTACACCACGCCAAACCAGACCAATCCGGACGCAACATCTACCGGGACGATCATCTCCAGTGGAAATCCATACAAGACGCGAATGGTCGTCCGGCGACCCGTGGATCCGAGCAAGTTCAATGGGGTCGTTCTGGTCGAGTGGTACAACGTCACCAATAACTTCGACGCGGAAAACGTGTGGTTTTTCAATTGGGAAAACATCATGCGGTCCGGTTACGTCTGGGTCGGCGTTTCGGCTCAGCGGGTCGGAGTCAACGCGCTAAAAGCGTGGAGCCCTCGCTACAGCACACTGGATGTAACTCTGGGCAATACGTTGAACGACGACTCGCTCTCCTACGATATCTACTCGCAGGCGGGACAGGCTCTCGACTCGCCTGTGGGAGTCGATCCCCTGAATGGTCTGGTGCCAAAGATGATCATCGCAACCAGCGAGTCGCAGTCGTCGCAGCGCCTTGCGATCTATGCGAATTCCATTCAGGTGCTCACCAACTTGTACGACGGAATGCTCATGCTTTCGACGATTGGGCAGCGAATCCGCCAGGATCTTGCGATCCCTGTGTTCAAGGTGCTGACCGAATTCGATGTCACGGGATTCAACGAAGCCAACGTTCGTCAGGGCGACACCGCCATGTTCCGGACCTGGGAAGTCGCCGGGACGTCTCACGTCGATCAACATCTGCGGGACAGCCGCGAGCCGCTCGAGCTTCGCGACAACGGCGTTTCAACCGAAGCCATGAATTTGGATCCGCCGCCTCCGGTGGGGTGTGGAATCAAACCTGTCGGGACCCGCGTTCCGACGACGTATGTATTGGCTTCCGCTTACGACAAGCTGGTGCAATGGGTGCAGAAGGGCACGCCGCCCCCGACCGCGGCTCGCATCCAGATTGCAACGTTTGGAAACCCTTCCATTCCGGTGAGGAATGCGTTGGGCCTGGCGCAAGGCGGTATCCAACTGTCGCAGCTGGCCGTGCCGACCCGTATCAACAGCGGAACAAACACCGGTCCAGGCGCCTGCAACCGTTGGGGCTACTCGGTTCCCATCGATCCAGTCGTGCTTGATACGCTTTATCCGAGCCATGACGCGTACTACAACATGGTCACAAGAGCATCCAAGCAGAACGCCATCAACGGGTACATCTTGCTGCCCGATATGGTGCAAGACATGATGGATGCAGCGGTCGCAAATGTTGGCAACTAAGAAGCTTCGCAGCCAAGGGAGCGGTCAACCCAACCGGTCCGGCATCGCACGCAACGGCGACATTCGTGTAATTACCTCGGAAGCGCCGGACCAGCATTTGCGCAACGAGAGGGACGCGCGACTGCGCGTCCGTCGATTCTCGTGGTTCTTACTACTGGAACAAGGTTCAGATCGATGGCATCCGCCATTGCTTGATGCCCCGCATTGTTCGGATGAATGCCATCCGTAAGGTATTGCGGCAGCATGTGCGAGGGATTGCTCGGGTCGTTGAGCACCGCGTCAAAGTCAATCAAGCCGTCGAGGATTGTCACTCCCACCGTGCGAATCCATTGATTGTAGGCTAGGCGCTTGAAGTCGATGTTCTCGTAGCCGCGAAAACCCCACGCCGGCCCCATCGTTGTGCCGATGACCTTCACGCCGCGAGCGTGCGCCCGCTCGACGAGCTGACGCAAGCCGCTTTCGACATCCTCCGGGAACGGTGGACCGCTCGGATTCGTCGCTGACAGACCCAGATCGTTGATCCCGTCGGCCAAGATGATGTGTGTGAGGCCCGCCATCCCGAGAACGTCGCTGTCGAAACGCGCAAGCGCCGCAGGATTGCTGAGCGCACCCGAAAGCATGCGGTTGCCGCCAATGCCGAGTCCCAGGACACTCAGCTTGTGCGGTGACGAGAACCCTTGCAGCCGCACGGCCAGGCGATCGCTCCACTTGGTGTTCTGGCCCGTCGACCCGCCTCCGGCGACGATCGAATCACCGACGGCAGCCACGACGCCGGCACCCGTTGCCGAATGAGTCTCGACCGCAGCGAGGAAAAAACCGTTGGCGGACGTCGAAGTGAAATTCATGTCGTATGCGAGCGTCTGATCCCCGCTTCCGATGTAGGTCGTCTTCTTGGAGCCTGGATACATCACGGATTCGCCCGATCCGTTCGGCAGGTAGATGCTCACCTCGACATCGGCGAGCTGCGGCACCTTGAGCGCAACGACATCGCTGAGGACGACACCTCCGGGCGGAACACTGACGGACGGCTTGCCGCCGAAACTGAGCGCCTTAAGCGTTCCGGGCGAGATCGTCTGGTCGTTGACGTTGAACTTGATGCCAATCGACGCCGACCCGATCGCGAGAGCCGTCGTGCCGTACAGGTTCGACAACTTGACGCGCACCGAGTCGCCGAAGAAGTTGCCCCAGACAGCCTCGCGGATCGTCGTGTCCAGCGGAAAAGTGCTGCCGCTGGTACCGGGATCCTGTGCCGGTCCGGCCCAGGTCGTGAACCAACCATCTGCGGCAAGAGCCGTGGAGATCAACGCGCCGCAGAGCGCGGCCATGAGTGCGCGCAACGAGACCGTGCGAACCCAGCCCTTCCCATGTCTTTGCAATAGCTGCTTCATGTTCGTTCCCCCATCATCAATGGAAGAGATTGAGATCGACGGCATCGGCCATGGCCTGATGCCCCGCATTGTTGGGATGGATCCCGTCCGTCAGGTACTGCGGCAACATGTGCGACGGGTTGTTGGGATCGTTGAGCACCGCGTCGAAATCAATCAAGCCATCGAGTATCGTTACCCCGACCGTGCGCACCCACTGGTTGAACGCAAGGCGCTTGAAGTCGATCGCTTCATAGCCGCGAAAGCCCCAAGCCGGACCCATGGTCGTACCGATGACCTTGACGCCGCGGGCATGCGCACGCGAGACGAGTTGCCGCAAACCGTACTCGACGTCTTCGGGATTAGGCGGACTGCTGGTGTTGCTGACGGTCGATCCGAAATCGTTGATCCCATCGGCCAGGATTACATGCGTCAAGCCGGCCATCCCCAGCACATCGCGGTCGAAGCGGGCGAGAGCTGCCGGATTACCCAGTGCTCCGGCGAGCAGTTGATTGCCGGCGATGCCCAGTCCGATGACGCCCAAGGGCGAGGCATTGGCGGTTTCTACCCGCACTGCAAGGCGATCGCTCCAGCGATTGTTCTCGCCGGTCGACCCGACACCTTGGGTAATGGAATCGCCGACCGCGGCGATCATGCCTACTCCCGACGTCGAATGCACTTCCACCGATGCGAGGAAGAAGCCGTTGCCACTCGTCGACGCCTGCACGAAATCGTTGTTCTGCGTCTGATCGCCGGTGCCGACATAGGTCGTCTTGTTGGCTCCCGGATACATCACGGATTCACCCGAGCCGTTGGGCAGGTAGATGCTCACGGCAACGTCGGTCATCGCGGGCACGGTAAGACTCACCGGATCGCTCAACACCAATCCGTGGGGCGGAATGTCGACACTCGTTTTGCCGCCGAAAGTCAGCGGCATCAGCGTGCCCGGAACGACAGATGAATTCGAGAGGCGCGTTCCGACGGATGCCGGTCCAATCGTCAGAGTGCCCGTGCCGAAGGCGTTCGAGAACTTCACGCGCACGGAGTCGCCGCCGATGCTCGCAAACACCGGCTCGCGAACGGTCGTGCCAGCCGGAAAATTGCTGCCGGTGGCACCTGGGTCGCGGCCAGGACCAGCCCATGTCGTAAACCAAACACTTCCTGCTGCATAAACCCACGATGGCAGTCCGCAGAAGAGAGCGCACCACAGCGCTCCCGTCACGGCGAAACGTAGGGACAGTGATTTCATAGAGGTCTCCTTCGGCCTGGGCCGGCGCGATCGCCGGCGGCGCTCTTTTTGCCTACTACGGTATCGCCACGAAGGCCGCTAAGTGCCTGCATGGATGTGTTCGGCTCCGGAGATGGCAGCGCGCGAACCATCGTACGTCTCGTCGCTGCGCGGAAGACGCCTCGCCCCCGAAGCGCCTGGCGAAGCCATCTTACACTCATCATACGGCAACCGGCACGGTGCCGATTGCGATGACGGAAATCTGATGTAGCGCCGCCGCAGGAACCACGGAGCGCGACGGAAACTGCTGGCGCATCAATGAAAACGGCGGCTGACGCCGCCGTTTTCGTACAGGCAAGGTCTCGACGTTATTGCGTTTTACGCCTTTGGCCTGCCCACAGCCAGCCATACCGATGCCAAGCAACGCCATGGTTCCTGGTTCCGGAACCTGAACACGAAACGGCGTCGAGCTTGAGGAAGCCAGGGTCGTCGCGGAAGTTGAAGGCCAGGGTTTCCGAGGTCGCCGTTGCGCCGGGCCAGACAAAGTAAACACCTGATAAGGACTGGCCGGCAGGATTGGTCAAGACTGAGGAGGGTCGCGCCGCCGAACGTCGCGGAAAAGCTGGATGGTCGTGCCGCCGTCCGGTTCAAATGCGAACGTGACAGCGTAGGTCTGGCCCACGTCCAGGCCGCTCAGCCACCTGGGATATCCCTCCCGTCGTTCCAACGGGCCCGAAGAACGCGCTGCAATTGCCTTCGAAACGACGGAGCTGGGCCCGGGACATTGCACGCCATTGAAAGTCTGATCCCCGGTGCGTGTCCAGCCGGTGAAGTCACCAGTCTCGAAGCCCCCATTGTTAACGAGATTGCGGCAGCGCGGGCATGTTGGCGGTCGCCTGTCTCGAAACTCCCGTTTATAACATCGGCATGCGCCGGCACCGCCGCTGCGACGGCAAAACCCGCGGCCACGGCGAAGGTAGCGATGCGCCGCAAAGCGCGCTTCGCAGGTGTTTTGCTCAATGTCGTCATCGTTGCCTCCAAGTGTTGTTCTGTCGCTGGGAGTGGTTGTTGCGCACAATACGCTTCAGCAGCCTAGCAACAATCGTGCACGACAGTTTGTTTCACAATAAAAACAAACATTAAGACAGTTTGAAGCACGATAGGAGCGGCGGTTTGGTGCCTCCATTGTAAAAATTTTCGACATCGCGTAGCCGAGTCCGAGCGAATGCTCGCGGATGCATCCAAGCCCATTCGTTGGGCGCATGAGACGCATCCCGATGGCTCGTCGGTGGGTGCTCACGGCAGCGCGACACCGTGCCGGTCGAGCGTTTCGCGAATCCGCTTCCCAAGGATCTGGAAGCAAGGGTGCAGGCGCAGTCTATGCTTCGCTGCGATAGCTCCGCGGCGTCCGCCCGGTGACCCGGTGAAAAACGACGGAAAAATTGCTCTGGTTGGCGTATCCGACCTGATGCGCGATTTCGGTAATCGACAGATCGGTCTCGCACAGCAGTATCTTGGCGCGATCGATGCGACGTTGGATCACAAAACGGTGGGGCGCGAGTCCGGTTGTCTCCCTGAACGCGTGCGCGAAGTGGAAAGGACTCATCGACAGGGTGGCAGACATTCTCCCAAGCGTCAGGTCATCGTGCAGGTGGTCATTGATGTAATCGGTCACGCGCTGCAGCTTGAATCGAGGCAGCATACGCGTGGAGCCGTTGTTGATTTTGCCCGCCGTCGAGTAATGCCGCAGCAAGTGGACGGCGAGTCCCGTGGCGAGGGAATCCGCATATAGACGGCCGGCAAGGTTATCGGTCTGGAGTTCTGCGAGGAGTCGTCGCGCCACGTCTTCGATGTAGGCGTCACGCGTGCCAAAGTTGTCCAAAAGCTCGACAGGCCGGGAGCCGTTCGCATGGAGTTCATCAACAATTCCCGCGAAGTATGAAGGCGCAAGCTGCAGCTTCACCAGTTCCGCTTCCTCACCGTGCCGCAATGCCTTCGGCTCGCCTGCCGGCGAGACCACGACGTCTCCGGCGTGCATGGTCCGCCGAACGACGCGCCCATACCGCTGCTGCAACAAGTCGACCGGGCCGCGGAGGAATACCGTAACGATGTGCTCGGGTACGGCCTTGACGAAATCCACATCGTGGACGCGGTAGAGCTCAACCAGAATCCCATTCCATTGCCGCGGCCGGCTCGATAAGAGCGGTTCGGGAATGCGTTCCGATGCGCGGCCGAAACCGGGCGCGTTCGGCGGCTGACGTGAAGCCAAGGCTTCCTCCTTTCGCCGCGGCGTTGAGCCCTGATGTGCGGGCCATTGACCGTCCGACAGCGTTTCGCCACTCGCGATAGCGCGCCCTCCCGCGCGCCAGTTTTTTGCTTGGTTAGAACATGTGCTGTCCGCCATTGATCGCGATGTTCGCGCCAGTGACGAAAGCCGCCTCCTCGCTCGACAAGTAGGCGACGAGGCCGGCGATCTCGTCGGGCTTCCCGAGCCTGCCCATCGGAATCTGCGGGATGATCTTGGAGTCGAGCACCTCCTGCGGAATCGCCATCACCATCTTGGTGCCGATGTACCCCGGGGAAATCGTGTTGACGGTGACGCCTTTCCTCGCAACCTCGAGCGCCAGGGCTTTGGTAAAGCCATGCATGCCCGCCTTGGCTGCGGAATAGTTGACCTGCCCGAACGCGCCTTTCTGGCCGTTCACCGACGAGATGTTGATGATGCGGCCCCAGCCGCGGTCGAGCATGCCATCGCAGACCTGCTTGGTCATGTTGAAGCACGAATCGAGATTGGTCTTGATGACCACGTCCCAATTCGCCTTGTCCATCCTCTTAAACGTCATGTCGCGCGTAATGCCGGCGTTGTTGACCAGGACGTCGACCGGGCCGACTTCCTTGACGACTTGCGCGACGCACGCGACGCAGGATGCCCAATCGGTGACGTCGCACGGGTAGGCGTGGAAGTTAGCCGCCTTGCTTGGTCATCGACGCCAGCCACTCCTGGGCCTTCGTGTTGCCCGGCGAGTGCGTCGTCACTACTGTGTAACCGAGCGCGGCGAGCTTCACGCAGATTGCCTCTCCGAGGCCGCCCATGCCGCCGGTCACCAGTGCTACGCGGTGCTTGTCTTGTGCCATGTTCTCGCTCCTTTGCTTGTTTTTTGTCGGGCCGGGGCTGCGCCCTCCAGAATCTCAGCGCTCCACTGCCAGCGCGACGCCCATCCCGCCCCCTATGCATAGCGACGCCAGCCCCTTTTTCGCATCCCGGCGCGCCATTTCATGCAACAGCGTGACCAGCACCCGACAACCCGAAGCGCCGATTGGGTGACCCAGGGCAATCGCTCCGCCGTTGACGTTGATCTTGCTGGTATCCCAGCCCATCTCCTTGTTGACGGCACACGCCTGCGCCGCAAACGCCTCGTTGATTTCCATCAGGTCGAGGTCTGCCGGCTTCCACCCGGCTTTTTCCAGGCACCTGCGCGACGCCGGCACCGGCCCCATGCCCATGATTGCAGGATCGACCCCTGACGAGGCGTACGCCCTGATCTTTGCCAGCGGCTTCAGCCCGAGTTGCGCCGCGCGCTCAGCGCTCATCACCAGGACCGCGGCGCCGCCGTCGTTGAGACCTGAGGCATTGGCCGCGGTGACGGATCCATCCTTGGAGAACGCAGGTTTGAGCCCGCTGATTGATTCCAATGTCGTTCCCGCCTTGACAAACTCGTCGGTCGCAAACGCGACCGGATCCCCCTTGCGCTGCGGAATCATAACCGGAACGATCTCGTCCTTGAACTTGCCGGCTTTTTGCGCGGCTTCGGCCTTGTTCTGGCTCGCGACTGCGAATTCGTCCTGCTGCCCGCGAGCGATGCTGTATTGCTTCGCGACGTTTTCGGCGGTTACGCCCATGTGATATTGATTGTAGACATCCCACAGGCCGTCGACGATCATGCTGTCGACAAGCTTGGCGTCGCCCATGCGGAAGCCGTCGCGTGACCCCAGCAACACATGCGGCGCAGCGCTCATGTTCTCCTGGCCGCCGGCAATGACGATGTCGGCATCGCCGCAGCGCACCGCCTGCGCCGCGAGCATCACGGCTTTCAGCCCCGAACCGCAGACCTTGTTGATGGTCATCGCCGGAACGGATACCGGAATCCCGGCCTTGATCAGCGCCTGCCGGGCTGGATTCTGACCACTGCCCGCGGCAAGCACTTGCCCGAGAATCACCTCGGAGATCTGCTCGGGTTTCACGTTGGTTTTCGCCAGCAGGGCGCGGATTACCGTGGCGCCGAGTTCAGGCGCGGGTGTCTTGGCGAGCGTGCCGCCGAATTTGCCGATCGCGGTGCGCAGCGCGGCGGCGATGACGATGTCGGTCATTCGATTCTCCGTCAGGAACGAGGGGCGAACCCTGCGCGCGGCGTCGGGTCCTGTTATGGCGTTATGGTAACGCAGGGTTCGCACATTGGGGCGGGTGGCGTTGGTTGCAATCCTCAGTCCATGCGTTCCGTAACGTAACTGCCGGGGGCGGCGCCCAGCGGTTGATGCCGTGCGTTGCCGGCCGATGCCGGTGCAGGATGCCGAGTACCGCCGTATTCGGCCAGCCAGGCAGCCCAGTGCGGCCACCAGCTCCCCGGACGACTTTCCGCGCGCGCCAGCCAATCGTCGGGATCATCCGTGAGCAGCTCGTTGGCCCAGTAATTGCGGCGATTTTTCGACGCGGGATTGATGACACCGGCGATATGTCCAGATGCGCCGAGCACAAACGTCGGATCCCCGCCGAGGAGGCCGACCGTCCTGTATCCCGAACGCCAGGGAACGATGTGGTCTTCGCGCGATGCGTACACATAGGCGGGCAGCGCGATGCGGCCGAGGTCGATCTTCTGGCCGCACATGATCAGGGCGCCCGGCTCGCGCAGCCGATTGTCCAGATACATGTTGCTCACGTATTCAAGATACATCGGGCCGGGCAGGTTCGCCGAATCGCTGTTCCAGTACAGCAGGTCGAACGCCGGTGGCGTCTGGCCTTTCAGGTAATTGCCGACGACGTAGTTCCAGACCAGCTCGTTGGCGCGCAAGCTCGCGAATGCACTCGCGAGTTCGCTACCCTGGACGCGCGTCCCCGCGCGCAGCAGCGGCTCGCGTGCCGCTAGAGATTCGCGCGAAATGTACACGCCGATGTCGCCCGGGTCTGTGAAGTCGAGCATGGTCGTCAGAAAGGTCACGCTGGCAACCGGACTGATGCGCCGCGCGTCAAGCACCGCGAGGGCGCATGCCAGGAGCGTGCCGCCGACGCAGAAACCCAGAGTATTGACGGTCTTGCTGGCAGTGATGTCGCTGACCTCGTCTATCGCCGTCAGTACGCCCATTTCGAGGTAATCGTCCCAGTGCAGCCCACCGAGTGCTGCGGGGACGTTGCGCCACGAGACCATGAACACGGTGTGTCCCTGATCTACGGCGTAACGAACGAAGGAGTTGTCGGGCTGGAGATCGAGAATGTAGTACTTGTTGATGCACGGCGGGATGATCACCAGCGGCCGTCTGAAGACCTGTTTCGTCGTCGGGGCGTACTGGATCAACTCGATGAGATCGTTGCGATATACGACGCTCCCCGGGGTTATCGCCAGGTTGGCTCCGACCTGGAACGCCGATTCGTCAGTCATCGCAATGCGGCCGCGCTGTGCGTCGGCTGCGAGATTCGACAACCCTTGTGCCAGGGACGCTCCACCAGACTCCAGTGCGAGCTTCAGCGCATCCGGATTGGTGGCAAGGAAGTTCGATGGCGCGATCGCGTCGATGTACTGGCGGACGAGGAACTCGATACGCTGCTTGCTTGCGGAGTTGGTTTGCGCCAACTCAACCAGTTCATTCAAATACTCCGCATAGAGCAGGTAGGCGTCTTTCAAGAGGGCGAAATAGGGCTGCTCGCGCCATTCACGCGTCGCGAATCGCCGGTCGCGGTGCGCGACTGCGGCATCCTCTGGGGTGCCTTGCAGCGTCCTCAGCCACAACGTGTCGAGTTTCAGTCTGAACTGGTCGGTGAGCGCCGCGGCCGCCGCGGGGTCGATCCACGCAGCTGGCATAGTCGGCAACGCGACCGCTGAATTGCCGCTCCCGGCAAACGGCAACGTTGTCGCGGGAAGATTCGCCGCCGCCTGCATCCACCACTGGGCCCACTGTTGTCCGAGCGCTTGCCACTGCCCCTGCAGTGTCATCCACGGGTCCGTTGGCGAAGTCGCCTCACGATCCATGTCCGCGCTCGAGCACGAAATGAACGACGGCGATGATCGAAATACCGACGCCGATCAACAGCAACTGCAGGGCAGTCTGCGCGGGCGCCGGATGGCGATGCAGACTCGGAATAAGATCGGCAACCGCCACGTAAAGGAGGCTTGCTGCGGCGAGTGCAAGGACCGTCGGCAGAATGTGCTGCATCGAGGCCAAAGTCGAGTAGCCGGCAAGACCGCCCACCAGCGTCGCCGCGCCGGTCGCCAGATTGTAGGTAAAGGCGCGGCGCTTCGAATAGCCGGAATGCATCAGCACCGCGAAATCGCCTACCTGCTGCGGTATTGCATGTGCGACGATGGCCAATGCCGTTGCGGTACCCAACGCAAAGTCGGTGAGAAAAGAGGCCGCGATCACGACGCCGTCGCAGAAATTGTGCACGCTGTTGCCGATGACGATCATCAAGCCTGAACGGCCGTGGTTGTTGTGCGTCATCGTGTGCATTGGGCCGGTTTCGCCGAGCTCCTCCGCTTCGCCGTGGCTATGGCGCCAAAGAACGAACTTTTCGAGCAGGAAGAACAACAACAGGCCGGCGAGCATCGTTGCCATGACGTGCTCCGTGTTGCCGTGCTCCAGTGCGTGGGGCAGCAACTCGAGGAACACGGCGCCCAGCAAAGCCCCGACCGCAAAGCTCACCAGCGGAGAGATCCACCGCGAGTGAAGCGCGAGCGTTCCGGCCGCCGCGATGATCGCGAGCACGCCGCCGGCAAGACACGCGACGATGATGGCGGCGAGGGGATAAAGCGAAGCGGTCATGTGCAGCTCGTCGCCATTATACGTTCACGGTTCCCCTCGCCAGATGACGGTCGCCATTCTTCGCGTCGCGTCGGCGCCTCCGCGTCGGTACGAATAGAATCTGTCGCGTTCGGTAAACGTGCACCACCCGCCGCCATGGACTTCGTGAACCCCCGCGCGAGCCAACCGATGGCGGGCAAGCCCGTACAGATCGGCGTGCCATTTGCCAGCGCGAACCGGCCTGAAGCAGGCATCCGTCGCCGGGTCGTGGCTGTTGAAAATCGTGTAGACGTCGGCGCCGACTTCGAACGCCGCCGGACCGATGGCCGGTCCAAGCCACGCCAACACGGTTGCCGCGTCGACGCGCATGGCGTCCACGGCCGCTTCGAGCACACCCGCAGCGAGTCCGCGCCATCCTGCGTGCGCCGCGGCGACGATGCTCCCGTCGGCACTGGTGAACAGTACTGGAAGGCAATCGCCGGTCAGTATCGCGCATACGTTGCCGGCATCGCGTGCGACTGCACCGTCAGCTCGCGGCGTGGTCGCCGGCACGACATCGCCAGAGGCGATTGCAACGCCATGCACCTGCGCAAGCCATAAGGGGTCGCGCGGGACAAAGCGGCGTAGTTCGCTTCGCGCTTGCGCTACCGCTGGATTGCGCGTTGAAAAATCAATCTCGCGCTCGGGTCCTTGGTGGCGGGTGGTCGACAGTGCGTGCACATTGGATGGGGCAGGCCACTCGGGAACGATCCAGTCGAATTTCGCCGCGGCAAGGCGTGCCGCGAGCGCGTCATCGGACATGTGTCGCCGGCTGACGTTGGCGCAGGGTCGCCAGGAGTGTGGCGAAGTCGGCTGGTAGCGGTGCCTCCCACCGCATCGGTTGATCCGTCAACGGATGTCGAAGTCCCAGTTTCCAAGCATGCAGCGCTTGGCGGGCGAAGGAAATGCCGCTCGCGTGCGTCCGTCCGTATGCGGCATCGCCCACAAGCGGATGTCCGATCGACGCGAGATGGACCCGAATCTGGTGCGTGCGTCCCGATTCGAGCCGGCAAGCAAGCAGCGTGCAGTCGCCCAGCCGCTCGCGCACCTCGTAGCGCGTGACCGACGGTTTACCGGTGGCGACGACCGCCATCGACGTGCGCTTGACCGGATGCCGGCCAATCGGTGCGTCGACGGTGCCGTCGCGCGCGATATCGCCGGCTGCGAGCGCCAGGTATTCGCGGTGCACGCTTCGCGCCTGCAGTTGCCGTACCAGCGCGGTTTGCGCGATGGTCGTTTTCGCGACGACGAGCAGCCCGGTCGTATCCTTGTCGAGGCGGTGCACGATGCCGGCGCGAGGAACCAGTGCCAGCTCAGGTGCATGGTGCAACAGCGCGTTGGCGAGGGTTCCATCCCAGTTGCCGCTGCCGGGATGAACCACGAGGCCGGCTGGCTTGTCGATGACGATGATCGCGGTGTCTTCGTACGCGATGGCAAGCGGGATCGATTGTGGCGCGAATGCAGCCGCGCGCGGATCCGGGAGCGGCAGGACGACGACGCGTTCGCCTCCGTCCAGACGCCGCGTCGCTTCGATCGCAGTGCCCGCAAGCGATACGCGACCGGCGTCGATCCACGTGCGAATGCGGCTGCGCGAGTGCTCGGGCAGCAGGCGCGCCAAAGCCTGGTCCAGGCGCAGGCCTGCGCACGATGCGGGGATGTCGACGACCACCCTCGGCGGCGCCGATCGGCTCTCGGGCCCTGGGTTATAATTAACGGCTACCATTGGAGTGGGCAATGACGTCGAAGGTGTGTCGAATCGCCGCTGTGCTTGCGGTCCTTTTTGCCTTCGCGGGTTGCAGCTGGCTTCCCGAGGTAAAGGACGAGACGGCCTCCTGGTCCGCCGAGAAGTTGTACGACGAAGCCCATGGCTCGATGGTGACCGGCAATTATACGCGTGCCGTCAAGCTGTTCGACACGCTTGAAGGACGCTTCCCCTATGGTCGCCATGCGCAGCAGGCCATACTCGAAGGCGCCTATTCCAACTACCGTCTGGGCGAGACCGCAACCTCGGTAGCGGCCTGCGATCGTTTCATTCGCACGTACCCCAACAGCGCCAACGTGGAGTACGCCTATTACCTGAAGGGACTGGTGAATTTCCGCGAAGACCAGGGCCTGTTCGGCTATGTCGTCGAGCAAGACCTGTCGGAGCGCGATCCGAAAATGACGCGGGAGTCATTCGGCGCATTCAAGGAGCTGGTTACACGTTTTCCCGACAGCAAGTACGCGCCGGATTCGATCGACCGCATGCGTTACCTCACCAACGCGCTCGGAATGTACGAGGTACATGTCGGGCGTTACTACTACAATCGCGGCGCGTACATCGCGGCGGTCAATCGCGCCGCGGCGACGGTTACGAATTATCCACAGACGCCCGCCAACGAGCAGGCGCTGATTCTCATGGTCCAGGGTTACGACAAACTGGGCATGCCGCAGTTGCGCGACGATGCTCGGCGCGTCCTCAAGCAGACCTTCCCCAACAGCACGTTCCTGCGCACGGGAACGACCAAGCCTTGGTGGATGTTCTGGCAGCCCGACGAGGCAGTGCAGCTCCTCGAGCACGATACGGTTCCGAAATACGAAGAAAACGCCGGCCCGGCTCCATCGAGTGCTCCGAACTAGTTCGTTTGGCGTTTGTACGCGAATAAATTCGCGCCTACAAAGGACGATGCGCGCGAATAAATTCGCGCCTACAACGGGACGAAGTTGTGTAGGTCCGAATTCATTCGGACCGTGACCGCGTGTGTCCGGCGTACTCCAAGACGTCGCCGAAAAAAGCCCTGACCTCGTCGAGTTCGCGCGTGCGGCGCATCGGCGGCAGCGCCTGCCAGATGCGCCGGCCGTAGGGTTTGTCGACCAGCCGTCGATCGCAAACCATCAAGACACCGCGGTCGGTTTCCGACCGAATCAATCGACCGGCGCCTTGCTTCAGGCTGATAGCTGCCTGTGGCAACTGGTAATCCATGAAAGGATTGCCTCCTTCGCGCGCAATGTGTTCCAGGCGGGCGGCAAACAGTGGATCGTCGGGTGGCGCAAAAGGTAGCTTGTCGATGACGACCAGGGACAGCGCCTCTCCCTGCACGTCGACACCTTCCCAGAAACTCTGGCTTCCGAGCAGCACTGCGTTCCCGAGACGACGGAAACGCGACAGTAATTCGGTACGTGAGCCCTCACCTTGCGCCAGCAGCGGAAAGTCCAAATTGCCCCGCTCGATTTCCCCTTGCAGCGTCTCGCGCGCGCGTGCGAGTGCCCGCAGGGTCGTGAACAGGAGAAAGGCGCGCCCTCGGCTTGCCCGCAACACCGGGAGGGCGGCGGCGACGACTGCATCGGTGTGCTCGAAGCTGTTGGGTTGCG
Organism: uncultured beta proteobacterium; assembly: GCA_963829375.1. Lineage (GTDB taxonomy): Bacteria > Pseudomonadota > Gammaproteobacteria > Burkholderiales > Casimicrobiaceae > PALSA-1003. The sequence continues at coordinate 118,848 of CAWHIS010000025.1, forward strand.
GAAGACCGCGCGGCAGGTAGAGCAGGGCCTGGTTGGCGTAGTCGAACGGACTCTCCCAGTACCCGGTGGCTGCAGTGGAGAGTCCCAATTCGCGCTGATATAGGCCGAAATCGCCACCGATTGCGAGTGTTGCCGACGTGAAGATCCATGCCCGCGCGCTTCCCGTAACCTGCTTCGAGAAAATCTCCGCGATCGATAGCGGTGACGCCCGCAATTGCCAGCTGGTGGCGCTGACGTCGATCCAGCGGACCCAGGCCGGATCATCGCGATCGCGCCAGCGGGCAAGCCGCTGCGCGAATTCCGCGGCGCGCGCCGCGCACTGCGCAAGTTCGTCGCTGCGCTCGGCCTGACCGCGCAACTCGGTTGACAAGGCGTCGGTCGCCGCCGCGAGCGCATCGAGGGCGGTGTCGAAGCCCGCGCGCTGCAGCGCTACCGCCGCCGGCACCTTGCCGGGCGTTTCGCCGGAAGCGAGGCGAAATTTCCTCAGGGCTACCGCGAGCCCTTGCGCTGCGTCCGGCAGGGGCGCGTAGTCGCGGGCGGTGCGCAACGACTCCACTTCGGCGTCGCGAGCGAGCTCGCCCAGTTGCCCGGCGGTGACCTCTTCTCCGAAAAAGAGTGTTGCGGTGTCCGGCAGTTGGTGCGCCTCGTCGAGAATCACGGTGTTGCAGGCCGGCAGCAATTCGGTCAGGCCCTCATCGCGCAGCATGACGTCGGCGAAAAACAGATGATGGTTCACGACCACGATGTCGGCGTTGAGGGCTTCTTTGCGAGCATTCATCACAAAGCATCTGTCGAAGTGATTGCACTCGCTGCCCAGACAGTTTTCACGGGTCGATGTGACATCGGCCCAGATCCCGGCCGTCTCCGGAACGTCGCCAAGCTCACCCCGATCTCCCGTAGTCGATGTACGGGCGAAGGTCTCGATGCGTTTGAGAAAGTGCACGTCAGCGCGCGTCGCGAGCGTGCCTCCCGCGCTCGTGCGCTCGAGATGGTGATGGCACACGTAATTGCCGCGCCCCTTGAGCAGGGCGACGGTGACCGGCACTTTCAGCGCATCGCGCACAAGCGGCAAATCACGCTGATAAAGCTGATCCTGGAGAGTCTTGGTGCCGGTCGAGATGATGACCTTGCCGCCGGAGAGCAGCGCAGGAACGAGGTAGGCGAGCGTCTTGCCTGTGCCGGTCCCGGCTTCGGCGATCAACTGGCCACGGGTCTCGATGGCGTAAGCGATCGCTTCGGCCATCGCCAGTTGCTGCGGGCGCGCGCGATAAGCGGGAAGTTCCTTGGCGAGCGGACCGTCCTCGCCGAAAATCCGTGCAAGCTCGGTGGTGTTCAGCAGGAATTCCTCATTGCGCCGCGCGCCGCAGTGGCGCTGCGTAATCCTGAACGGTCGTCGAACGCGGTCGCCGACGGCACGCGCCACGCGCCCCGAATGCGACTAGGGTGTCGTGGCCTTCTTCTTCGGCGCGGGAGCTTTCGGCGCAGCAACCTTGGGCGCCGCGGCGTCCGGAGGACGATCAGCGATCGCCTGAATGTTCTTGATCTGCTGGTTGAACTCGCCGTAGGGATCGATGACTCGTCGCTTGTAACCCTCGTCGCTCTCGCCCATGGTAGGCGGGAGCTTGGCGAGGCTTTCCAGCCAAGTATCGTACAGCTTGCGCAGACCGACGATCTCTGCCTGGTTGCGCGCCGCTTCGCGTAACGCTGCCTGATAGGGACGCGTTATCGAGATTTTGTGCTTCTCGATGCACGACTCGGTCTTGGCGCCGTTAACGCCTTCCTGCGCTCCGTTAAGCCCGAACTCGATCACTTCGATGCTCTTGATGTGGCGGCACATCGTGTACGTTTGCGGTATAGCCTCGAGAAAGCACTCGACCCCTGTGCCCTGCGTTTTGGTCGGGCAGATGTAGGGATCGACCTTGTCGAGCGCGGTTGCAGGCCCTGCGCTGAGCCAGGGCGCGATTGCACACAAGAGAACAAGCGAATGACGAAGCATGCTGGCGACCGTTATTGTCGAAGGTGCCAATGCTACAGCGCTCGCACGTCGCGCTCAAGGGCGCGCGCGGCCACACGGCTGCAGCGGCTTTCTAAAGAGTGACGCCGCCGGAAACCTCGATGACGGCCCCGTTGATATAGCTCGCTTCGTCGGAGGCGAGCCAGGCGTACGTGTTGGCGATTTCCTCGGGCTTGCCCAAGCGACCCATCGGCACCTTTTCCTCGATCGACCGAAGCACTTTTTCCGGCACGGAATCGAGGATGGGCGTCTCGATAAAGCCGGGACAGATGGCATTGGCGCGAATGCCCTTGCTGCCGAGTTCCCGCGCCCAGGTCTTGACCATGCCAATGACGCCGAATTTGGTCGCCGCGTAATTCGTCTGCCCGAAATTACCGTAGATCCCGACAATCGACGATGCGTTGAGGATGCAGCCTGAATTCTGCTGCAACATGATGTCGACAACGGCCTTGGTGCAGTTGTATACGCCCTTGAGATTGACGTCGATGACGCGCTCGAATTGCTCGTCGGTCATCTTGCTGAAGCGAGCGTCCTGCACGATCCCCGCATTGTTGACCAGGGTATCGATGCGTTGCCACGCGAACATCACGCCCTCGACCATGCGCGCGATGCTTGCCTTGTCGGTGACGTCCACCTGGAATCCGAGCGCGTCGCCGCCGTTGTTGCGAACTTCCGCCAGCGTCTCCGCCACCGACGTCATGTTGATGTCGCAGACGGCAACCTTCGCGCCTTCCTTGGCGAACTTGACCGCGGTAGCACGTCCGATACCTTGACCGCCACCGGTGATGATGGCGACTTTGCCGGGCAGCCGTCCATGCCCGTTGCCGTTCAATCCGCTGCCATTTAACCCATTGCCATTCAGACCGTTGCCGTTCTGATGCATGTTTTTCCTCGTGTGGCCCGCCCTTTGCACAGAGTCTGTTGCTCTGTTGCAATGCAGCGGATTCTGCCCCTTTTCATTGCGACGCACAATATGGCAATTCGATGACAGGGGTTTTTGGATCCGCAGTGTTGTAAATTGTTGAATGCTTTTAATATCATATGGTTAAAGTGTTCGCTGACGCGAACTGAAGGTCGGGTCATCAGGCGCTTGTCTGCCGCCACGCGGGCAAAACTACCGCATTGCATGATGTGGAAACGAAGTAAGTGGTTGCTACGTTTGCGCCAGGTTTGCGTAGCCTGAGGGCGCTGCGACTCTGCTTTCAGCCGGGACGCCAGGACTCGACAACGACTTGCAATGCGTCCTGTCCCTGAAAGCGGTTGATCTCGGGGCGGTACGTGGCGCGGACGCACTCCGGCAGCGGTCCGAGCTCGTTGAAAGCGATGCCTTCCAGGCGCACGCCCGCTCGCGTCAGCGTCAGGCGCGTGTGCTTCTGTCCAACCAGGCGCTGCCCCGTTACCGCGAACGTGCCTTCGAACACGGGCGCGGGGAAACCCTGTCCCCAGATTCCCGCCGCAAGCGCGCGCGCCACATCGAGGGTCATCTCATCGGGAGCGAGCTCGCCATCGGTCTCAACCATCTCGCGCAATGCGGCTGGCGACAACCATTCCCGAGCGACACGCTCGAACTCTGCGACGAAGCGAGGCAGTGCGGCTTGCGGAAGTGTCAACCCGGCAGCATGCGCGTGTCCCCCAAAGCGGGTGATGGTGCTGGGGCACCGCTTCGTCACCAGATCAAGTGCATCCCGCAAGTGAAAACCGTCGATCGTGCGTCCGGACCCTCGCAACTCACCATCGGTGCCGGGCGCGAAGACAATTGCGGGGCGATGGAACCGCTCCTTGAGCCGCGATGCAACGATTCCGACCACGCCCTGATGCCAATCGGCACGATAGACGCAGATCGTGTAGGCGTCGCCGGCCGGAATCGATTCGATGGCGGCAAGAGCCTGCTCCTGCATCGTCGCTTCGACTTCGCGCCGCTCGCGGTTGAGGCGATCCAGCTCGCGCGCGAGCCGATCGGCGGTTGCGTCGTCGTCAGCAAGCAGGCACGCGATGCCGATCGACATGTCCGCCATGCGGCCCGCGGCATTCAGCCGTGGTCCTGCGACAAAGCCCAAGTCATAAGTCGTCGCGCGTTCAGCATCGCGATGGGCGGCTTCGAACAATGCGCGAACCCCCGGCTGCATTCTGCCGGCGCGAATGCGCTGCAGGCCGTTGTCGACAAGTATGCGGTTGGCGTGATCGAGTCGGACGACGTCGGCGACCGTGCCCAGTGCCACCAGGTCGAGCAATGAGGCGAGGTTGGGCTCTGCCCGCGAGGCGAAGTGTCCGCGCGCACGCAGCTCCGCGCGGAGAGCCATCAGCACGTAGAACATCACGCCGACCCCGGCCAGATGCTTGGTCGGAAATGTGCAGCCCGGCTGATTCGGATTGACGATCCAGGCCGGGGTGGGCAACGCGGCCCCGGGCAAATGATGATCGGTAATGAGAACGTCGATCCCGAACGCATGCGCGCTGGCAACGCCCTCGACGCTGGCGATGCCGTTGTCGACCGTAATAATCAGCGCTGGATGTTTCTTGGCCGCAATGGCGACGATCTCCGGAGTCAGTCCGTACCCGAATTCGAAGCGGTTGGGCACCAGAAAATCGACGACGGCCCCCATGGCGCGAAGGCCGCGCACGCCGACAGCACACGCCGTCGCGCCGTCGGCGTCGTAGTCGGCGACGATGAGCATGGCTTCACCGCGAAGGACGCCATCGGCGAGGCGCGCGGCTGCGGCATGGATGCCTTTGAGCGTCGACCAATGCGGAAGCCTGGCGAGCTCGTGCTCGAGATCGGCTGCTTCCGTCACGCCGCGCGCTGCGTAGATGCGCGCGAGCAGGGGTGTGAGACCGGCCGCAACGAGAGCGGTCACGACGTCCGGCACGACCCGTCTCACGAGCTCCATGCAGTCTCCATGCCGGCTTCGAGGTATGGCGCGAGCAGCGTGGACAGGTGCGGCGCCGAGCGCCAGGTTCGCAGCCGCCGCGCGAGCGAGAGCCGCTTTCCGCTGAAGTAAGCCGCGCCCGAACGGCCGGTCAAAACGATATCGAGGCTCTTGATCGTGCCATTGTGAAACGCGCCTCGTGCTGGGGTGGCCCAATGGTGATCAAGTGCGATCAGCCAATTTGTGCGGCTTTCCTGATCCGTCCCGATCGGCGCTTCGAGCCAGGACATTGCGGGCGACTGGGACGACTTGTCGCGTAGCGCGTCGAGCGATTCTGGAACGGGCATGCAAACGACGTCGACCGCGCGGGCAAGTTCGAGCAGCCTCCACTCATTGGCGTAAAGCGCGGCGATTCTCGGTTGCGGTCTCGTTGACTCTGACGTGCCCGTGCCGCCGCCCCAGAGCCACACGCTATTGATCACGGGCCGCCCGGCAGCCTCGCGTGCAATGTTGACCGGATGTTCGAAGAGCAGCATCTGGATTTCGTTTTGCCAGGTGCGCCATCTTCCGGCGTCGGCGCCTGCCGGGAGGTGGCTCAGTACCGGCTTGCCCATCACGTGCTCCGGCGGCACGGTCGACAGCGACTGCGCTGCAGCGGCGCCAACCAGCCAGCGCGCTGGATTCAATGCTACAAAGCGAATGCCGTCGCTTTTAAAATGGGCGTTGATCGTCGACAGCAACGCAGTGCTCTCGGCAGGATCGAGGTCGCCGACCACGGCCGACAGACGTACATCGGCGCGACCGACCGTGAAGGTCGCAGGTTCTGCGCACAGCCAGTACGCCGCGGTTGCATCGATCCCCGCGGCGCGTGCAAGCCAGTACCCGGCTGGCCAGTCGTGCTGCTTGGCGATCCCAAGCGCCGTGCAGATGACCGCAATGCCGCCATCGTGATCGACCGAAGGCGGTCCCGCGGCCGCGAGAAGTCGCGTGAGAGCGGGCGCGCCTGCGTCGATGTCGGCAAGCAGCGATGCGGAAATGTCGAGCAGTCCCGAGACGACCAGCGTGAAATGCATCAAAAAATAACCAGACGATGTAAGAGCGTAGCATGCGCGCGGCGCGCATCTTATGGCAAACTGGCGCGGCATCGCATTTACTATCCGGACTCTGTTGATCCCCTACGAGCTTCTTGTCGGCCTGCGTTATTTTCGCGCGCGCCGCGGTTCGAGCCGCAACGGCTTCGTATCATTCATCGCCGCTGTATCCATGGCCGGCATCGCGCTTGGCGTCGCTGCGCTGATCGTCGTGATCTCCGTGATGAACGGCTTTCAGGAGGAGTTGCGCAATCGCATTCTAGCGGTGGCGTCGCACATCGAAATTCGTGCGATCGGAGCCGGCATCGGTGATTGGCAGGACGTCGCGCGGCTTGCGAAGGCTAACGAGCATGTGCGCGGGGCCGCCCCGTTTGTTTCGGGACAGGCGATGTTGTCGGCAAGTGGCGCCAATCGTGGTGCCCTCGTTCGCGGCATCGATCCGGCGCTCGAGGACACCGTCGCCGATGTCGGCAGGCACATGCGCGCCGGGTCGCTGGCCGATCTAAAGCCCGGGGATTTCGGCATCGTGCTTGGGTCCGAGCTTGCGCGCGCTCTCGGCGTACGACTCGGGGACATCGTGGTCGTGATCACGCCTCAGGGGACGGTGACGCCGGCGGGAACCTTGCCACGGGTGAAAAGCTTCAAGCTTGTCGGCGTCTTCGAGATCGGCATGTACGAATTCGATAGTGGACTCGCACTGATCAACCTGACCGACGCGCAGAAGCTCTATCGCACCGGCGACACCGTCACCGGCGTGCGACTGAAGCTCGACGACATGTTCGCGGCATCTTCGGTTGCACGCGAGCTGTTTCGAACGCTGCCGGTCGATACTGAGCTGCGCGACTGGACCCTCGACCATGCCAACTTCTTTCGCGCCGTGGCGATCGAAAAACGCGTCATGTTCATCATTCTGACATTGATCGTTGCAGTCGCAGCGTTCAATATCGTCTCGGCGCAGGTGATGGTCGTCACCGACAAGCAGGCCGACATCGCGATCCTGCGCACGCAGGGGGCGTCGCCGGCGAGCATCATGACGATCTTCGTTATCCAGGGAGCGCTGGTTGGCGTAATCGGCACGTTGATCGGTGTCGTCGGCGGTGTGTTGCTCGCGCTCAACATCGGTACCGTCGTGCCATTCATCGAACGCGTCTTCAGCATCCAATTCCTGGACAAGAGCGTCTACTACATCAGCGAGCTGCCGTCGCACCTGCTTCGCAGCGACATCACGCTGATTGCGTTGATCGCCCTAGTGCTCGCCTTGCTCGCGACCATCTATCCGAGCTGGCGCGCATCCAAGGTCAACCCGGCAGAAGCGCTGCGCTATGAATGACGGCGTGCCGGTCCTCGAGTGCCGCGGCTTAGCCAAGACATACCGGACTGGCCCCCTCGACGTGCCCGTGCTGCTTGGCGTCGACCTCCGCGTGCGAGCGGGGGAGCGCGTCGCAATCGTAGGCGCATCGGGGTCGGGCAAGAGCACGCTCCTGCACCTGCTCGGCGGCCTCGATGCCGCGTCCGCGGGCGAAGTACGCATCCAGGGCGCGGCGATGGCGAGTCTGACCGAGGCGGAGCGGGGCACAGTGCGCAACCGCGCGCTCGGCTTCATCTACCAGTTTCACCATTTGCTGCCGGAATTCACGGCGCTCGAAAACGTGGCCATGCCGCTGTACATCCGGCGCGAAAACGCTGAGGTCGCCCGTTCGCGCGCGCAGGCACTCCTCGATGCCGTGGGACTCGCGCCGCGGGCACAGCATCGTCCGGGTGAATTGTCGGGGGGCGAACGCCAGCGTGTCGCGCTCGCGCGGGCGCTTGTCACGAAGCCCGCGTGCGTGCTGGCCGATGAGCCGACCGGGAACCTGGATCGGCGTACAGCGGGCCAGGTGTTCGATCTGATGCTGGAGCTCAATCGCAGCGTCGGGACGAGCCTGGTCATTGTGACGCACGACCCTGATCTCGCCGCCCGCACCGATCGTACACTGCATCTGGTCGACGGCGTGCTGCGGGAGTTGCGGCACGAAGCGACGCCGGGCTGACCTCGATATCAGCATGCGAGTGCCGGCTCGTCCATCGCCGCTATCTGCTCGCGCAGTTCGAGCACCCGGTCCTGCCAGTAGCGCTGCGTGTTGAACCACGGAAAGGCTGCCGGAAACGCCGGATCGTTCCATCGACGCGCAAGCCACGCCGAATAGTGGATCAAGCGCAGCGTGCGCAGCGCCTCGACGAGCTGCAGTTCGCGATCGTCGAATTCGCAGAAATCCTCGTACCCCTTCAACAACGCGCGCAACTGGCGCTGCGCGTCGGCGCGGTCGCCGGAGAGCAGCATCCACAGGTCCTGCACTGCCGGACCCATGCGGCAGTCGTCGAAATCGACGAAATGCGGCCCCGCAGCGGTCCACAGAATATTGCCGGCATGGCAATCTCCATGCAGACGAATCGTTGCCACGGTGCCTGCGCGATCAAAGCTGCGGCGAACGCCATCCAGGGCCTGCGTGATCGTGCTGGTCCACGCCGGCAGGAGGTCCGTCGGCACGAAGTCATGCGCCAGCAGATACCCGCGTGGTTCTTCGCCAAAGCTGGCGATGTCGAGGGCGGGTCGTTCCCGGAACGTCTCGATGCCGCCCACGGCGTGGATCCGGCCGATGAAGCGACCGAGCCATTCCATCGTCGAACGGTCTTCGAGTTCCGGCGCGCGGCCACCGCGATTGGGATAGACGGCGAATCGAAAGCCGCCAAATGCGGCAAGCGTGCTCCCGCCTGAGAGCGTGAGCGGCGCGACGACCGGGATCTCGCGGTCCGCCAGTTCGCCAGCGAAGGCATGCTCTTCGAGGATCTGGGCATCGCTCCAGCGCGCCGGGCGATAGAACTTGGCAACGACCGCGGCGGGTAGCGCTGCCGTCCCATCCGGGCTCTCGTCCAGCCACACTTGATATACGCGATTCTCGTAGCTGTTCAACGCCAGCAGACGGCCGTCGCCGAAGAGTCCTGCGCTGGCCAGCGCGTCGAGTACGCAGTCCGGTGTCAGTCCTGCGTACGGTGCTCCGTCGGCGTCCGCCGCCATGTCAGTCGCGCCGGGCCGCCCCAAGCGTCTGACTCTGCACCCTTGAGGGCAGCGAGCGTAGCAAGCGTGGGGGTTTCATCGGGTTCATCCTAGTACTCGACCGGAACGGGATCGAGGCTGCGCCAGAGGTACCACGTCGCGACCGAGCGCCACGGTCGCCACAAGTCGGCCGCCGCATACATGGCATCGCGCGGGAGGCGCTCGCCATGGTTGAAGTGGATCGCAAGAGCGCGCTGCAGCCCGATATCATCGACGGGCAGAATGTCGGGGCGCAGTTCGTGGAACATCAGGAACATTTCAGCCGTCCAGCGGCCGATGCCCTTGACGTCGACCAGTGCGGCAATCAGCGCTTCGTCGTCGAGCTCGCGCCACTGCGTCGGGTCGAGCTTTCCCGAAACGAAATGATTGGCGAGATCGGTGAGGTATTCGGCCTTGCGTTGCGACAGGCCGCACGTGCGCAATGCCGGCATGGGTGCCGCGCCGACCCGCGCCGGCGACAGACACGGGAACCCGGCGGCCGGAGCGCTGTCAACGACCGCGACGAATCTGCGCCAGATGCTGTCTGCGGCTTTCACCGAGATCTGCTGGCCCACGATGGCACGCGCAAGCGTCGTGAAAGGATCGCTGCGGCGCTTGAGGTGGATGCCGGGATAGGCGCGGATCAAACGTCTGAGCACGCTGTCGCGGCGGGCGAGTGTCCGCGTCGCCTCGTCCCAGTAAGGTGGCTTCACCTGCCCCGGGGACATGGGTGTCGCGGGGCGCATGATGGCGCCGTGAATGGGTATGTGATCATCATAGAATCGGGGAGTGCGCGGGAAATGGTACATTACGCGCCCTTTTTGCAGGATCAGTAATGCACCGAAGGTTGTCGCGGAGATGGATCAGCCGGCTTTGGGCAAGTACGCTCGTCGCCACGTTGCCGCTACTCGCCATGTCGCCATCGACGCAGGCGACGGCCGATCCGAACAAGGTCCTGCGCGTCGCCTTCGACACCGGAGAGACTGGCTTCGACCCCGCCAAAGTCAGCGACGACTATTCGTCCCAAGTCCTTCAGGGAATCTTCGAGAGCCTGCTCACTTACGACTATCTGGCGCGGCCGTTGAAACTGATTCCGCGAACTGCAGAGGCGATGCCGGAGATCACCGATGGCGGCAAGGCTTACCTGCTTCACCTGCGCAAGGGCATCTACTTCCACCCCGATCCAGTCTTCAAGGGGTCGCGGCGCGAGCTGACGGCGTCCGACTATGCGTATGCCATCAAGCGCTTCGTCGATCCGACGAACCGATCCCCATGGCGCTTCCTTATCGACGGGAAAATCCTCGGATTGGCTGACGTGGCGAAAAGGGCCGCGAGCGGGAAGCGCTTCGACTACGACGAGAAGGTCGCGGGGCTCGAAGTCGTCGACCGCTACACGCTGCGCATCCGGTTGACCGCGACCGACTACAACTTCGCCTACATCCTGGCGATGCCGCAGATGGGCGCCGTGGCGCGCGAGATCATCGACGCCTATGCGACCGACACGAACGCGCACCCCGTCGGAACCGGTCCATACGTGTTGAAGAGCTGGACTCCGAAGGCCAAGGTCGTGCTTGAGGCCAATCCCGACTATCGGAGGGTCGTGTGGGACTTCGCGGGCTCGGATGCGCCCCGCGATAAGGCAGCAGTGCTGGCGATGAAGGGCAAGACGATACCGCAGATCGGTCGCGTCGAGATCAGCATCATCGAGGAAGAACAATCGCGCTGGCTGGCATTCCAGCGTGGCGAGATCGACTACATCACGCGCTTCCAGTCGTTCGCCCCGATCGCCTTGCCCGACAACAAGCTTGCGGCAAACCTCGCGGCGCGCGGGATCGCCTGGGACCGCAGCGTAGATCCGGAGACCATCTACTATGTCTTCAACCTGAAGGATCCGGTGCTTGGGGGGTATTCCAAGGAAAGGATCGCGTTGCGGCGGGCAATCGTCATGGCCTACGACACCCGCGAGGAAATTCGCGTGATCCGCAAGGGTCAGGCCATTGCGGACGAGATGCCGATCCCGGCGGGCGTCGTTGGACATGATCCGAACTATCGCGGCATCCTCGGCTACGATCCGGTGCTCGCGAACCGGCTGCTCGACTATTTCGGATACAAGAAAGGCGCCGACGGGTATCGCAACGACCCGTCCGGGAAGCGCTTTGCAGTCGTCCTTACGTCTGAGCCGCTAGCGATCTACCGTGAGTACGACGAGCTATGGCTGAAGGCCCTGGACGCGGTCGCCCTGCGTTTCGAGACACGAAAGAGTCCCTTTTCAGACAACATCAAGGCCGGTGAAGCCTGTCAGTTGGCGATGTGGGGCTGGTCGTGGGGCGCCGATTACCCCGATGGTGCCGATTTCATGCAGCTCTTCTACGGCCCCAACATCCATCAGAGCAACCATGGGTGCTATGAATCGGCGGCATACGACGCCATGTACCGGCAGATCATCAGCATGCCCGACTCGCCTGAGCGCAACGCGATCTTCCTGAAGATGACGCGCCAGCTCGAGGTCGACGGTGCGGTGAAGCTCGTGGTCTCGCGCTATCGCAACGTCCTCGTCCATCCGCAGGTCCAGGGCTACCGTTATAACCCCATGCTGACCGCGGCTTGGGAGTATCTGGACCTCGATCCCACGGCGCGCAGGCAATGAATCCTACTTGCGGACCCTCCGCCAGGATTTCCGGCCAGGCTGTCGCTGCTACGCGCGGTGCGCTGGCGCTGTTCGTGTTTGCGGGCGCCGTCAGTGCCGCGTCGCCACCGGCAGAAGCCGCCGACATGAACAAAGTCGTGCGGTACGTGTTTCCGGCGGCCGAGGAAGGGTTCGATCCGCAAGCTGCGCACGATCTGTATTCCGGCACCATCGAGCAGGCGATATTCGAGACGCTGCTCACCTACGATTACCTGGCGCGGCCATCGAAGCTGACGCCGCTGACCACGGAGACGCTACCGGAGATCAGCGACGATGCCAGGACCTACACCTTCAGGTTGCGGAAGGGGATCTATTTCACGCCTGATCCTGCGTTCAAGGGCAAGCCGCGCGAGCTTGTCGCAGAGGATTACATCTACTCCCTGAAGCGGCTCATGGATCCGAAGATACATTCCCCCTGGTCATGGCTGCTGGAAGGCAAGATCGTCGGCCTCGACGAGGCTGCCGCCAAGGCGAAGCAGACCGGCAAGTTCAATTACGACGTCAAGATAAGCGGCCTTGAAGCCGTCGATCGGTACACGTTGCGCATCCGGCTGAAGCAGCCCGACTACAACCTGTCGTATGTGCTCGCCCACGAACCCACGAGCGCGGTTGCCCGCGAGGTCGTCGACATGTACGCCGACGCGGGAGGGCGAGCGATGGCCAACCCCGTCGGGACGGGACCTTACAAGCTTGTCAAATGGATCCGTTCCTCGAAGATATTCCTCGAAGCCAACCCCGACTATCGCGGCTTCATCTGGGATTTTCAACCGGGCAGCGACCCGGAAGACGCGCGAATCGTCGCCGCGATGAAAGGCAAGAAAATGCCCCAGGTCGGGCGCGTCGAGGTCAGCATCATGGAGGAGGACCAGTCGCGATTGCTCGGGTTCCAGAAAGGTGAGCTCGATCTCATGAACCTGGAGGGGCCGCTTGCACCAAAGGTACTCAACGGTGGAGCCCTGACGCCGGAGATGCAGGAGCAGGGTGTCAAGTTGTCGCGCTTTGTCGATCCGGAAATCATCTACCACTACTGGAACATGATGGACCCGGTGGTGGGCGGGCTCTCGACCGAGAAGATCGCGCTCCGCCGTGCGATGGCGATGGCGTACGACGTCAACGAGGAAATTCGCATCGTGCGCAACGGTCAGGCGGTCGAAATGAACTATCCCGTCCCGCCGGGCGTGGTCGGTCACGATCCGAACTACCGCGGCATCATCAAGTACGACCCGGCGGAGGCCAATGCGTTGCTCGACAAGTTTGGCTACAGGAAGGGCAAGGACGGGTGGCGCACACTTCCGGACGGCAAGCCGCTGATCATCCACTACGCATCGCGACCCGATTCCCTCGGGCGCCAGCAGGACGAGATGTGGAAGAAGGCGCTCGATTCGATTTCGATCCGGATGGAAGTGCAGAAGGACAAGTTCGCCGAGCTGCTCAAGCTCGAGAAACAGTGCAAGCTGCAGATGCGCACGGCGTCGTGGATCGCGGACTACCCCGATGCCGACAACTTCATGCAACTCCTGTACGGCAAGAACATATACCAGAGCAACAACGCGTGCGCAGCAATTCCGGAGTATGACAAGCTCTACGAGCAGACCGCGCGTATGCGGGACGGCGCCGAGCGCGACAAGCTGTACCGGAAGATGACGCGCATCATTGAGGTTTACGCGCCGTGGCGCCTGGACATCAGCCGTTATCGCAACATGCTCGTCGCGCCGCGCGTGGTGGGCTACAAGAAGCATCCGGTTCTGCATTCGGAGTGGCAGTACATCGACATCGACACAACGAAGCCGGGCGGGTAGCATCCGCCCGCGTCCAGTAAGGCATCCCTAGTAGGCGCGAATTCATTCGCGCGCGAGGATCATTGCCAGAAGGTCCGAATGAATTCGGACCTACAATAGACGGACGGGTAGGACAGGGAGCCCGGTGACGCGGCGGGAGGGAGACGCATTGTACGCATACATCATCCGGCGCTTGTGGCAGATGATCCCGACCTTGCTCGGGGTCATCCTGCTCGTGTTTTTTCTGTTCAACTGGGTCGGTGGCGACCCGGCCTACGTCCTTGCCGGCAAGATCTCCAGCGCGGAGCAGATCGAGAACATCCGCCGGCAGCTCGGCATCGACCAGCCGTACTACGTGCAGCTCTGGATATTCATCAAGCAGGTGCTAACCGGCGATTTTGGCGCAAGTTGGAGCACCAACGAGCCGGTTTCGCACATCATGGCGACGCGGCTGGGCCCGTCGCTGACGCTCCTGGTCCCCTGGCTCATCCTGAGCACTCTCATAGCGATCGGACTGGCGCTCGCGGTCGCTTACGTGCGCGGCTCGCTGACCGACCGCGCGGTGATGATCGTATGCACGGTCGGTCTGTCCATTTCGATCCTCGTGTACATCATCGTGTTCCAGTACGTTTTCGCGTACAAGCTCGGCTGGTTCCCGGTGCAGGGCTGGGGTGACAGTTTCTGGCAGAACCTCGCCGTGTACGCTTCGCTGCCGATCATCATCCTGCTCGTCGTCAGCATCGCGCCGGACCTGCGCCTGTTCCGGACGTTCGTGCTCGACGAAGTCAATCAGGACTACGTCCGTACCGCGCGCGCCAAGGGCGTGTCCGAGAATCGCATCATGTGGGTCCATGTCTTGCGCAATGCATCGATCCCGATCATCACCCATGTCATGGCAGTGCTTCCGGCGCTGCTGATTGGCGCGTTTCTGTTGGAGCGTTTCTTTTCCATCCCCGGCATCGGGCGCGAGGTGATTCTCGCGGTCGAGCGCAGCGACTTTCCGGTGATCAAGGCCATCACGATCTACACAGCAGTGGCGACGATGGTATTCAACCTGCTGGCCGACCTGATGTACAAGGCTGTCGATCCGCGAGTGCAGCTGAAGTAGGAGACGGACGATGCCCTACGACATCCCGCATACCGTCTCCCCCAGCCTATGGGTCCTGGCGTGGCGGCGACTCCGGTCCGATCGCGTTGCGATGGTCTCGCTGGCGATCGTCATTGCCTACCTGATCATGATGCTCCTGTCCGCAACCGGATTGATCGCCAAGGATTGGGGCGTGGAGAGCGGCGTCAACTATGCTCCGCCGTCGTTTCTCGGCGACGACCTGGAACATGCGGCAGTCACAGGTGACTCAACTTCCGCCGCTCCCAAAGTCTCTGATGCACCTACCCCCGTCGACATCGAGGATCCGCTCGCCGATGCGCTGGCGGAAATCCGCGCCCAGCGTGGCACGTCTGCACCGCCGCCCGCCAGCGCCGACGGCTCCGGCGTGGTCGATCCGCTGGCCGACGTCCTGGCGGAAATTCGCGCCAAAGGTGCACAAGCGACGACAGCGCAAGTCCGCGCGAAGACGCTTCCATTCGGCGGCGACAAGTGGGGGCGCGACGTATTGAAGAAGACGATCAAGGGCTCGGAGACATCGATCTTCGTCGGCCTTGCGGCGGCGGTGGTCGCGGTGTTCCTGGGCACGCTATTCGGCGCGCTTGCGGGCTACTTCGGACGCTGGCTCGACGATTCATTCAACTGGTTCTACAGCGTGTTCAACTCCATACCCTATCTGTTGCTGATTCTGGCGATCGCCGCAGTCCTGCAGCAGAAGGGCACGCTGACCATCATCCTGATTCTGGGGCTGACCGGCTGGACCGGCACTTTTCGCCTGATTCGAGGCGAGTATTTGAAGCATAAGGGACGCGAATACGTACAGGCTGCCGACGCCATCGGCGCGTCGAATGCGCGCCGCATGTTCGTGCACATTTTTCCCAACGTCAGTCACGTCGCGCTCGTCCAGCTTTCGATTCTTACGGTGGCATTCATCAAGACCGAGGTTATCTTGTCGTTCCTGGGATTCGGCGTCCCGGTCGACGTCGTCTCGTGGGGCTCGATGCTGAACGAAGCGCAGAACGAGCTGATCCTCGGCAAGTGGTGGCAGCTCGCAGCGGCGGGGACGGCCATGGCGCTGCTGGTCACTGCCTTCAGTTTGTTCACCGACGCGTTGCGCGATGCGCTCGATCCCAAGCTTAAATAGCGGACCCCAACGATGAGCACCAGTCCCCTGCTTTCGGTCCGCAATCTGCGCGTCAATTTCCGCCTGGACAAACAGACGACCTTTGAAGCAGTCAAGGGCATCACCTTCGATATTCCGCAGAATGCCACGGTCGCGCTGGTGGGCGAGTCGGGAAGCGGGAAGTCGGTGACCTCGCTGTCGATCCTCGGCTTGTTGCCGAAGGAAAATGCAACAGTGGCGCCGGGCAGTGAAATTGTCTACGGCGGTCGCAACCTGGTTGGTCTGGAGCAGCCGGAACTGCAGGCGTTGCGCGGTAAAGAGATCTCCATGATTTTCCAGGAGCCGATGACATCGCTCAACCCGGTGTTCACGGTCGGCTTCCAGCTTATCGAATCGCTGCGCCTGCACCTGGGAATGTCGCCGGCGGCGGCGCGCAAGCGTGCCATCGAACTCCTCGCGGAGGTCGGCATTCCCGATCCGGATTTCAGGATCAACGCATATCCGTCGCAGATGTCGGGCGGCCAGCAGCAGCGGGTGATGATCGCCATGGCGATCGCGTGCGAGCCGAAACTGCTCATCGCCGACGAGCCGACGACCGCGCTCGATGTCACCATCCAGAAGCAGATTCTCGATCTGATCGCCGAGCTGCAGCGAAAGCACCGGATGTCGGTGCTGTTCATCACGCACGACCTCGCCGTTGTCGGCGAGATCGCGGATTACGTCGTGGTGATGCGCAATGGCGAAATTCGCGAGCAGGGGCCCGCGAAGAGCGTGTTCGAGCAGCCGCAGGACGCGTACACCAAAGCATTGCTTCAATGCCGCCCTCGTCTCGACCGCCGCCCCATGCGGCTGCCGGTCATCGAGGATTTCATGAATGGCGGCGCGCATGCGATGAATCTCACCGAGCGCAAGCGCGGCATCTCGCCTGCGGATCCGATCATTCTCGACGTGAAGGGCCTGGGCAAGAGTTTCTATTCGCGCGAAGGCCTGTTCGGACGCCGGAAATTCGAAGCGGTAAAGGACGTCTCGTTCAAGCTGCCGAAGGGCAAGACGCTCGGCCTGGTCGGCGAATCGGGGTCGGGAAAGACGACGGTGGGCCTCACCTTGATGCGCCTGCACGAAGCGTCGAGCGGCCAGGCATTGTTCGAAGGCAAGGACATTCTCGCGATGTCGCCGCGCGAGTTCATGGATTACAAACGGCGCATCCAGATCATTTTCCAGAATCCCTACGCGTCGCTCAACCCGCGCATGATCGTCGGCCAGATACTGACCGAGCCGATGCAGATCCACGGCATCGGGAAGTCAGCGCAGGAGCGGACCGATCTCGCTTTCGAGCTGCTGCAGAAAGTCGGGCTCGCCGAAGTTTCGTTCTACAAGTACCCGCACGAATTCTCCGGAGGGCAACGACAGCGTATCGCCATTGCACGCTGTCTTACGCTCAAGCCCGACATCCTGATCTGCGACGAGTCGGTATCGGCGCTGGATGTGTCGGTACAAGCCCAGGTGCTGAATCTGCTGCAGGACCTGCAGGACGAGTTTCGTCTGTCGTATATCTTCATCTCGCACGACCTCGCCGTCGTCAAGTACATCTCCGACGAAGTGATGGTGATGAATCAGGGCGAAATCGTCGAGATTGCCGATTCCGACGACATCTACCGCAACCCGCGCCAACCCTATACGCAAAAGCTTCTATCGGCGATCCCGAAGGGCTGGCATCACGGGAACGATTGATCCACGAGTCGTCGCCCCGGCGCAGGCCGGGGCCCAATGGCCTTATTGCTGGAACGCAAATTGGATCCCGGCCTTCGCCGGGATGACGCGCGGGTTAACCGTCGACCACTCGTCAGAGCGTGAACGCCATTTCGCTGACCACCGCGCCCGGCAGTCTCATGCTGGCGACGTTGCGGGCGCGATAGCTATCGCTGTTCACGATGAGCTCGCGTTCACCGGTCAATCCGACCAGATGGTCGCCCAGCAAACGGTAGACGCTGTCGTCGAAGCGCATGACGTTGACCGGAGCAACGATCTTGCCGTGTTCGACCCAGAACGACGCGAAACGCGTCATGCCCGTCACCCGGCAGGCGGGTCGATCCGAGAAGTTGAGGTACCAGAGGTTGCCGACGTAAATCCCGGTATCGAGCGCGGTCAGCGTATCGGCGCGGGGCAGTTGACCGGGCGCCATGTCGAGGGCCTCGGGCATTTCGGCAGCGTTGGCGCCGTTGCTCTCCAGCGCGAATTCCTTGGCGGTGCGCGGGCTGACGAGCGAGCCGACCAGGCGGCCATCCGCGACCAGCTGAACGTTGTCGGGCCGCGCGAATCCCTCGTCCTGGAACGCCGGCGCGATGCCGTCGGCGATATTTTCGGCCAAGGCGATCGCCGGGGCCAGAGCCGCCTCGCCGTCCCGCATCCGGAAGAGGCAGCTCTGACGAGTTGCGAGCGCACGTCCGGAGAACCCGCCCCAGCAGAGCAGCGACGCCAGCTCCTCCATTGCCGACGGTGCGAGATAGGCGCGATAGCGGCCCGGTTCGAGCGAGCGCGATGGGTTGGCCAGCAGCGCGAGCCGCTCGCGCGCGTCTTGCATCTTCGCGCCAAAATCGACGGCCGACCATTCGAAGCCACTATAGGACGTCTTCACCGCCTTGTCCGCGCGGTGGTACAGGCTCCATTGCAGACTGAAGCTCGATACTTCGTGCCAGTTTCGCTGACCGAGCGAATTGGCAAATCCGCGATAGACAGGACCGGCGGCGTAAATGCCGACCAGATCGAGCCCCCGAGCCGCCTCGAGGACACCAGCAACAATCTCCTCAGAATGCAGCAGGTTGCCGGTTCGCACCGTACGACTCGAGCGAACGTCTGTCGCGTAGTCGAGGTGCGGGTCCTCGGGCAGGTCGACGATCCCGCTGCGTAGAGCCGCGAGCGCCGCGTCGATGTCGGCACGATCGTGCGTGAGATCGCCGGCCACTGTGATCGATCGCTCGGCGTGACGGTTCCCGCGAATCAGGCGCAGCGACAGGTATCGCTGCGCCACGGTTCCAGGTTGCCGCACCTTTCCCTGGTTCATGCGCACGAAGTCCGATACCTCTGCATCGAAGCGGCAGATGTGAATTTCACCCGGCGCAAGCGAGCGGTCCAGAAGCGCCGCGACTTCGTTGAAATAGGTTTCCATCGTCGACTGCATCATGCATCTCCACCGAAGACATCGACGCCTGAAAACACGCACGCCGGCGACGCGTGCCCGACGCGAATGATCTGCGAGGGTTCACCTTTGCCGCAGAAAGGGGTGCCGAGCACCTGCATCGTCGACTCGTCGCCCACCTGCCTGAGGCTGCGCCAGAAGCTTGCCGAAATGCCGCGATAGTTGGGATTCTTGACCACCGTCGTGAGTTTTCCGTTTTCGATCAGCTGGCCCCATTCGCAGCCGAACTGGAATTTGTTGCGTGAGTCGTCGATCGACCACGAGCTGTTGGTGCGCATCAGCACGCCGCGCTCGATGCCGGCTACCATCTGATCGAGCGAACTCCCGCCTGGCTCGAGGTTGATGTTCGACATGCGGTCGATCGGCGGCCGGTTCCAGTTGTCGGCGCGCGAGTTGGCAACACCGGCGATTCCGGCGCGCGACTGGGACAGCGCCCCACCCAGCGGGCGTTCGAGCACACCTCTGCGGATGAGGTACTGTTTTTCGGCGCGCAGACCGTCGTCGTCGAAGGCATAGCTGGCCAGTTCTTCCGGACGCGTGGGATCGAAGGTCACGTTGAGCAGCTCCGAGCCGTACCGGTAGCTCCCGAACATATCCAGCGTAACGAAGCTCGTGCCGGCGAAGTTGCGCTCGTCGCCAAGGATGCGGTCGAGCTCGAGCGGGTGACCTATTGATTCATGAATTTGCAGGACCATCTGGTCAGGCATCAGCAGAACGTCCATGGTGCCGATCGGACAGTTCGGTGCCGCCAGCAGCTGCAGCGCTTCATCGGCAATCCGAGTCCCGCTTCCGGAAAACCCGAATTTTTCCAGGATCGCCTCGCCCCCCTGTTGGGCCAGACCGCGGTACCCGTTGAGCGACCTTGTCTGAGTGTCGCCATCCGCGTGGGCGGTCACCATGAGGTTGGGCATCACGAAGCGGTAACGCTGGGTGACATCGCCACCTGCGCTGGTGAGATAGACATGGACGGCATTTCGCGTCTCGACGCTCGCTTCCCAATCGACGATGCGCGGGTCGCAACCTGCGGCACGCGATTCCGCCGCTAGCAGTTCGTACCACTCGCGGCTTGACCAGCTGGGCGCATCGAGGTCAGGCGACGCATAGTCGCCATGCGGTGCGGGTTGGGGCAGCGTCTTGAAATCAATCAAGCTGGCCCTTGCAGTAGCCCGCGCCCACTCGGCCGCGCGGTCGAGCGCCGCCTGCAGTCCGCGGCGCGACAGATCGCTGGTGGCCGCGTAGCCGCTGCCGCCGTCGGCCCACACCGTCAGCATCGCCCCCCGGTCCCACGACGATGCGGGTGGCTGCGGCACGTTCTTGCGGACTGCATATGAATCCGCGGATTCGTCGACGAGACGCAACGACCAGAAGTCACCGTCGCAGCGAAGGCGTTCGAAATCAGCGCGAAGCGTTTTGTTCATGACGCGTTTTGACCGAGTCAACGACATTGCGTTTCCAACAGTTGCATTCCCGCGCCTTTGGCCGCGGCACGGTCGAACGTCAGTGTGTAATCACATGCGTTGGCGTGTCCGGTGCGCGCTATGACGCAATCGGCGAAATCGGCCTTCGTTACACCGAAGATGCGCGTCGACTGCCAAGCCACATCGGCGTGCTGCACCACGATGGTCTTGGACCGAAGCAGCCGTTCCAACACCTCTGCGATCTGGGAGCGTTCGCATTGGTATCCGCTTTCAAGCACCCACACTAGCTCCACGAGCGCGACCGTTGAAACGAAACCGGGCTGCTCCGCAGTCAGCGTTTCTTCGATAAGGTGATTGGCGAGTGCGGCCTGCTTTGGATCGTCCTGCGTCAGATAGCGTACGAGTAGGTTTGTATCGAGCCCTATCACTTGCCCGCCCCGCGATTAGCGATGATCCGGCGCATTTCATCAATTGTTAACGGGGTTAGTGGTTTGGGCACAATACCCTTGAGCGCACGTACGTCCTCCGTCGCTGGCACCAAGGCAAATTGCCCGTTGGCAAGCTCGATGAACTCCACACGATCGCCAGCATCCACGCCAAGCTTCCGGCGCACCAAGAGCGGTATGGTGATTTGTCCTTTACTGCTAAGAGTGGCGGTTGCCATGCGGCTTGCTCCTTGAGCAATTCCTTACTATACGGTAAGGCAGATGGTTGGGCAAGCGTAAGCTGTGGTCGCGAAGGCTGCCCGCGTGCTCGTTAGCATGGAAGGTTCCGTGATTGTCGCGGGCGTCGGTCGCGCGCCTTACGAATTGACGCGATGGTCTGATTAAACTCGGATCTACAAGAATGTCCAATCGGCAGCGCGGCCGGTGTTTCTGTACGCGCGAATTCGTTTGGGCGCGGTGGCCACTGAACCGACAGTCCGAATAAATTCGAGCCTACAAGAATAACGGCCGTGTCGCGAGCTTTACCAGTGCATCTCCGGTGACGCGCGTAATGCGCCAGTCAGGCAATACGGTTGCGCCCAATGCCTGATAGAAATCGATCGCGGCAACGTTCCAGTCCAGCACGGCCCATTCGAACCGGCCGCAGCCGCGGTCGACTGCAAGGCGCGCGAGATGGATCAGCAACGCCCGGCCGTAGCCGCGCCCGCGCCACGCTTGCTGTACGAATAGATCCTCGAGATACAATCCGGGCCGGCCGAGAAATGTCGAGAAGTTATGAAAAAACAGTGCGAAGCCAACTGAATTCGACCCTTCCCATGCCAAAACCACTTCGACGATAGGTTTTTGCCCAAATAGCGCATCGAAGATACCCGCTTCGGTTGCAACGCACAGGTGGGAAAGGCGCTCGTATTCGGCAAGCCGCCGAATCATGGCCAGGATGGCCGGCACATCAGCCGGCGCCGCCGGAAGGATTTGGAATTCAGACATGAAACGGTGTGCTCATTCGCTGCGTCGCTCACTGCCCAGGACCGTATCAGGATCGCGGTCGTTGCGGGGGCCCTGCCGTATTGAGTTGCGATCTTCAACTCCTGGCGCGCCGGCTCGATTTCTCCGTGTGCTGATCGCCTCGAAGTAACTTACTGTAAATCAATCCGTCTCTCGCCCAGCGCACGCCGCGACGCGAGGATTTACTTAAGGGTGCGGACCCGGCGCGAGACAACATGGTCGGCGCCGCGCTCGCCGGGATCGAAGCCGCATAGATACGGATCAAACCGAGGGGCCTACAAAGTGACATCGCTTCAGGCGAACGCATGCTGCCCACATTTCGATCGGCGCGACGATCTTAGCGCCCTCGACCCGGAACGACTAGAAGCGTGTCAGTCGGGTCAGTTGGCAAGCGGGCCGGTTGGAAAGTGGAGGTACGCAGGTTGCCGATATGGATCCCGGCATCGAGCGCCGACTGCGCATTCGCCAAAGACAACTCGCCCCGCGTAATGTCCAGCGATTCGGACGTTCCTGCCGCGTCGGCGCCGTTGGTGGAGACAGACCTCTCGCGCGCCGGACGCGGGTTCACGCATCCGGAATGGCCAGCTCTCGCGTCGAATGCATTGCCAGCGTTACTTTGTCGCCAGTTCGACCTTGCAGCCAGCAATGTCCTCGACATAATCGATGACTGGCTCGAACTCCGGCTGGATCGGATTCTTGAACTGTGCATTGACGAAGTAGCGTTTGCACGGCTGCGTATCGAGCGCAAAATACGCCAAATTTGGCCCCCTCCAGCCGGGTGCCGGCCCCTGCACAACTAACGTGTGCTCACCGGGCTCGACTTTGATCGGGTAGCTAGGGTACGCGCTATATCCGTCGACCTGCTCGATGACCGCGGGACGGCGGTACAGGATAGTTACGTTATAGCGGTTGCCGGTGATCTCGCTCCACGTCGGGCCCCACGTTTGGCAGCCGCCAAGCGACAAAGTAGACGGCAAGCCAAGCAACAACGCAGACGCCAGAATAGTCTTCCGCATGATCGACCTCCTTCCGGAATGTATGCTACGGTAAAAAAAGATGGATGTATCTCGCTAAATTACTCGCCGCGCCCTCGCAATGCAACTTTGGACTCGGCGCGTCGCGCAGCAGGTTGATCCGCAGCACGATGTTTGACAATGCCACCCCGCGGAAGATCGTGGACCATCATACCCGGGAGAACAGGAAATCCAGGAAATTGTTCCCGACCCGGGTCTGTGACGACGGTAGCGAGGTTGCGTCGCGCGCCGTCGACCTCTGGGCTTATCGACATGCAGTCAGAATCAGAATCGATTTCTTGCGACCCGGTGAGCCCATCGATAACGGCCATATAAAGGCTTTTCAACGGATCGGTACCGGCGCGAGTGCATAAATGCCCACTGGTTCAAAAACCTCGACGAGGCGAAATGCAGGATCGGGCTTGGGCGACGGCACTGCCCCTCGCGGAGCTCGCAGTGATCTAACTAACCCCCAACAGCAACGCTGCAACGTGGAAAGCCAACGCTGGGGCCTCATCGAAACGCTGGGGCCTCATCTAAACCTTGGTACAAAAAAGCCGAGCCCTGCGCCAGGGCAACCTTGCGGCCGTGTTAGTGGGCGTAGGTTGATCTGATCCGATCTAGTTTCGCGGCGTACAGGTCGTGATCGTGCGCGGTCGTGCTGTATTCCATGGCCAGGCCGAGTTGCTCGCGCGCCTGCTGGATCTGGCCTAGACCGAGGTAGGCAGCAGCAAGCCAAAAATGGAATTCGTGGAAGTAGGGCGCGCGATCGACCTCCCGCGCGAACAGATCTCGCGCTGCACTGTAATCTCCGACGCGCATGGCTTTCACGCCCCGCTCGAAGTAACTGAAGGGCGGGTTCGGCTCCAATTGTTCCAGCTTCTGAGCCAAAGCCTTCAATTCTGCGACGCGTCCGAGGTCATGGAGCACAGGAATGAGGTTTGACATGATGCGAGTGTTCTCCGGCTCGCGCTCAAGCGCATACCGGAGGACCTTCTCGGCCTCGGACGGATTACCGTGGTGCCGGTAGACAATCCCGAGCGTATTGTACGCGCTCAGGAATCGGGGGTCTTCAAGCATCGCGGCGCGCGCCCACCAATAGGCGTCGTCGACCTTCCCTAAGGTGAGCGATTCGGCGGCCTTATTATTCATATACATCGCGACAATGGTTTCCTCTTCGATGACTTGCATGCGCATGCCCTTGATCTCATCCTGTGGCAGAAAGTCGATTGTCAGTTGGCTGTCAGTGCCGCGTCTGTCCCAGCTCCTGTTGCCGAGGGTCACATTGACGTGCCCGACAAAAAAATAGATCTCGCCGCTGCGGCCCAGGCTGTCGTCGACGGGCGCGCCGCTCTGGTATCGAACCGGTAACCCCAGTTCCTTGGCCAGGGCGGCGGTCATGATCACCAGTGATAGGCAATTGCCCGCGCGCGCGGCGAACGCCTGCGCTGCATTCCTGGTCATCAGCGAGTCGTATTCGAGTTTTAGTTGGTCTTTGCTATAGAGTGCGTCGACCAGTCCCTGACGGGTACCTTTGCTGCGCAGCTGCCTGGCGATCTCGGTGCCGAGGAAATGCTTCATCTCGGCGCTGGGCGCGAACACCTCATCGGCGCCGATTCGCCCCGACGGGGCGGCAAACAACGCGTCATTGAACAGAGGTTCTGGCGACGGCCGTGGCGTCGTTGAAGCACACGCCGCGAGCAGCACCCAGACCACTAGGACGGCGGCCCTCTTCATCCGGTGTCTCCTTCCGGCATCCCACGTCAAGTCGACGACCATTCTATCGCCACTTCCGGCCTGCGAACAGACGCCGCCCGCTGTGCAGCCGCGAAGGATCTCCGGCATTCGCGCGTTCACCGGGGCGCCAGACCACGAGCGGTCCCTGGAGATGTCCCATGCGCGACGAACGAAGCGGAAGACCGGGCCGCCGATATGGTTTCCCGCGACGAATCGAACACAGCGCGATTCTGCGATCACGGTCGGCAAGCACCGCGGCGACGAATCACGGCAGGGAGATGCATCGCCCGTGCCTGTATGTGCGTTGCGGCAAGAGTTCAGAAGGGTTCGCTGCCTTGGCAGGCCAATCTGTTTCGCACGGAGACGTTGGCGGATTTGCAACATAGCAGCATCGGGGAGTTTATCGATCGCAACATTTTGTTGCGGGCGCATCCGACAGTGCGATACCGTGTATGTGCAAGCCGAAACGCGAAAGAAAGCGTACGCCCACAATCCTTTCCAGGGTGCAAACATGAGATTTCAGCGGAGGAAACTAGTAACAGCGCTCGCTTACGCATTGGGCGCGGGTACAGTCGTGACCGTCTCGACGGGACCAGCGTCCGGCCAGCAGGCTGCGGCTGGGACCCCGGAGTACAAGGAGAGGATCAGCGTCACCGGCACGCACATTCCCACCATCCAAGGGGAAACGGCGCTGCCGGTGCAGGTGATCACCGCCGATGAAATCCAGCGCGAAGGCATACAGAGCGTGTCCGCGTTGGTGGAGCGCCTCGCGGCCAACTCCTCGACCGGTGGTATCACGATGGCGGGGACGACAGGCAACACTGGCGCCGGGCTCTCGGCTGCGTCGCTGCGCGGGCTGGGCTCGCAGCGTACCCTGGTGCTCATCAACGGCCGGCGCCTTGCGGTGAGCGGCTTTAGCAATGGTGGAGCGGTCGACATCAATTCAATTCCGCTGTCTGCCATCGACCGGGTCGAGATCCTGACCGATGGTGCGTCGGCTATTTATGGCAGCGACGCGATCGCCGGCGTGATCAACTTCATCATGCGCAGCACGTACACAGGCGTCGAAGCATCGGCCTTTTATGGCGCCTCGGAGCATGGAAACGGCTGGAAGCAGCGCTACACGGGCACCGCCGGCTACGGCGACCTGGCGACGCAAAAATTCAACGCCTTCGCGACCGTCGACTACCAGGAAATCGGCGGCTTGAAGGCCTCCGAGCGGTCCTTCAGCAATACCGCTTACCGGCCCGACCTGGGGGTCGACAGAACGTCGGGCAACTCGGTCCCCGCGAACGTGGCAACGCCGGTGGGGACGCGCAACCCGCTGAATCCGCAGTGCGCGCCGCCGCTTTCCTTTCCGACGTCACCCAGCCCGCTGCAATGTCGTTTTGACTTTGCCAGCGTCATCAACATCATCAACCCTCAGACGTTGCTGAACGTGCTCGGCAAGGCAGTCTGGCAGTTCAACCCGGACAATCAGCTCTACGTCGAGGCCCTCTATGCCGACAGCAAGGTCCAAAGCGCCTCGTCACCCAGTCCGATCAGCGCATCGACCGTGTTCAACCCGCAGCAGCAGCCACTATTGCTGCCGGCGACCAGCCCGTTCTACCCGCACCAGTTCGCGCAGCAGTTCGGCATCGACGGGCAGCCCCTGACGCTCAATTGGCGCAGTGCTGCAGAAGGGCCGCGGCGCGAAAACGACGAAGTCAAGCAAGACCGCGTCGCGCTCGGTGTCAAGGGCACCCTCTGGAACTGGGATTACGACGCCACGTTGGTCTACAACGAGAACAAGTCGAATGCCTTTTTGCCTAGCGGCTGGCTGTTCCAGTCCAAGCTCTATCCGATCATGGCCACCGGCTTGATCAACCCGTTCTCTCCGACCCTGCCCGCGGACCAGCTCGCCCTGCTGGCGCCGGCGGTGGTCAACGAGCAGATCATCACTTCGAAGGCAACGACCAACGGCTTCAACTTCGCCACGTCGAGCGACGTCTGGAACCTCCCGGCGGGTCCGCTTGCCGTGGGGCTTGGTGGGGACTATTTTCACAGCACGTTCGAGTTCACGCCGTCGTTCGACATCAATTCGGGCGATATCATCGGAACGGGCGGGACGCTCGCCCCGGTGCCGAATGTGAGTCGCAACAACTGGGACATCTTCGCGGAATTCAACGTCCCGATCGTGAAAGGCCTGGACGTCAATGCCGCGGTGCGCTTCGACGACTACCAAAACGTCGGCAATACCACCAACCCGAAAGTCTCGGTGCGATGGACTCCGACCCAGGCCGTGTTGTTCCGCGGCTCCTGGGGCACCGGCTTCCGGGCGCCGACCTTAGTGGAGCTATTCTCGGCGAATTATGTTTCGGCGAGCGGCGGCAATTACAGCGACCCGCAGCGCTGCCCCGTCACCAATAGTGCCGACGACTGCAACGTCCAATTCAATAACCTGCTCGGCGGCAACCCGGCGCTCAAGTCGGAGAAGTCGACCCAATGGGGTCTGGGCGGCGTATGGGAGCCGGTGTCCGGCAACTCCATCGGCATCGACTACTGGAACATCAAGGTCGACAACGTGGTCGGCCAGCTCGGCGAGCAGAGCATTTACGGGAACACCGGGGAGCTGATTCCAGCATCGGTGGCGGCGGGGTTGATCACGCGCTTGCCGCAAACTCCGCAGGACATCGCGCTGGGCATCCCGGGGCATATCCAGTACGCTATCCAGACTAACCTCAACATTCAGAAGCTCGAGGTCAACGGCCTCGACTTCACCCTCAAGGCTCGGTCCCCGGCGTACGACTGGGGCCAGGTGACAGCCTCGTATCTGGGGACGTATTACATCAACTGGAAGCAGACCGACCTCAGTACCGGTCAGCTCGTCAATTACGTTGGGCAGTCGGTCGGCGGCATCGCGGTGGTGAACGCGGGACCGGGCTACCCGTCGTCCTTGCCGCGCTACAAGGGGAACCTCGCCGTGAATTGGAGCCTCGGCCCTTGGGGGGCGACGCTGACCAACGTCTATCAGCAGGGGTACACCGACGACAACCAGTGCAACGTGGCTCCCAAGTTTAGCGGTACGTGCCCCCGTGATGTCGGATCCTACACGGTGTGGGACCTGACCGGTTCTTACACCGGGTTCAAGAATTGGACACTTATGGGCGGGGTGAAAAATCTGCTCAATACCAATCCGCCGGCGAGCAACCAGGCCGAGGCATTCCAGTTCGGCTATGACCCGACCTATGCCGACCCGCGTGGGGCGTTCTGGTGGGCTAGCGTCAAATTCGCCTGGGGTGGACCGCCCAAGCCGGCACCGGTCGCAGAAGCGGCCCCGCCGCCGCCCCCGCCGCCGCCCCCGCCGCCCCCGCCGCCCCCGCCACCACCGCCGCCCCCGCCGCCGCCGCCGCAGGTACAGAAGATCACGCTCGACTCGAAGGTGCTGTTCGACTTCGACAAGGCGGTTCTGAGGGCCGAAGGTAAGGCCGCGATCGACAGCCAAGTGGTCGGCAAGCTCGCCCAGGTGACGAAACTCGAAGTGGTCCTGGTGACAGGACACACCGATCGCCTCGGCTCGGAGGCCCATAACCAGAAGCTGTCCGTGGCGCGTGCGGATGCGGTGCGCGATTACCTGGTCAGCAAGGGAGTGGACAAGAGCAAGATCGAGACCATCGGGATGGGCGAGAAGCAGCCCGTCGTGCAGTGCAATCAGAAGGAGATGAAGGCGCTCATCGAATGCCTGCAGCCGAACCGTCGCGTGGATGTGCAGGTCAAGGGCGAGACGACGAAGTAATCAGTGCCCTGGCGCAGTCGGCAAAGCCCCGCCCCGCGCGGGGCTTTTTCTTAGGGTGCGCGCTACGCCAGAAATCTGGCAAACCGGCTACTCGGGACGGATGGCGGTCTCAAGGAGCAGGCGACAAAGCCGCGGATTGGGCGGCGAACTGGCGACGAAGCACGGTGGACGGGCAGCGGCGTAAGGCCGCGGGTCGAGGCGTGGTCGGCGTCCGTGGCGCGCGCTACGGTATACTGCCGCTGGTTGTACCCTTGAGGTCAGCGATCAAACTTACCGCCATCGTAGGAGATGGTTCGCGAAGGGTTTATCGCATCGTCGATCGGCTCGTGCGCCACAGTAATCGACGCGCTTAGGCCGTCACCGCGCGCACTGAAATCCCCATGCCAACGATCGGCCGCAACCACCCATGCCCATGCGGCAGCGGCAAGAAATACAAGCAATGCTGCGGCGCGACGGTCTCCGTCATTCCCGATGCCGCAGAGCAGTACTACAGCCTCGGCAACGCCCTCAAGGACCGGGGAAGGCTAACCGAAGCGATCGCGCGCTACCGCGCGGCGCTGTTGTTGAAGCCGGGTTATGCCGAGGTGCACAACAACCTGGGAACGGTGTTGCATGCCTTGGGCCAATTGGACGATGCGATCGCGAGCTACCGCACCGCGGTCTTCTCGAGGCCGGAGTCCCCGTACCTGTACTACAACCTAGCCAATGCGCTCAAGGACCAAGGCAGAGTGGCGGAAGCGATGGCGCGCTACCGCGAGGCGCTATCGCTGAAGCCGGATTTTGCGGAGGCGCACAATAACCTGGGAGTGCTGCTTCAGCGCCAGGGCAGGGTCGACGAAGCGGTCGCCTGCTATCGCGAGGCGCTCTCGCTGAAATCGGAGTTCGCCGAAGCACACTACGCTTTAGGGACGGCACGCCGGTCTCAAAACGAGCTGACTGAGGCCGTCGCCTGCTATCGTCAGGCGATCGCGTGCAGGCCGGATTTCGCAGAGGCCCATGCTGACCTCGGCGATGCGTTGGCCGAGCTTGGGCAGGGCGATGCGGCGGTCGCCAGTTACCGGCGGGCGCTTTCGCTGAGAGACACCTCCGAGTTCAGGGCGCGCTTTGCTCGGGGCATCAGGCACATTGATTTGGTCGGCGCCGACGCCGACATCCGTCAGCTGGTTGCCCGAGCTCTGTCCGAACCGTGGGCGAGGCCCGACGATTTGGCGGTTGCGACTGTCGGGCTGCTTGGCACGGACCCAGCCCGCCGAGTGTGCATCGATCGCGCAGCGAAGGCATGGCCGACAAGATTGGCTGGTCGAGAGCTATTTGACACAGCTGGCCTCGATGCATTGTGCGGCGACGAATTGCTTCAATGCTTGCTGGAAAACGCTCCGGTTTGTGACATCGCGATGGAACGATTCCTGACCATGGTCAGACATGTCTTGCTCAAGTCGGCGGCTGGAGCGGACAGCGATGCGCTCGAATCCCGGTCTCTGACGTTCCACTGTGCGCTCGCGCGACAGTGCTTCATCAACGACTTCGTCTTCTCGTACACGACCGAAGAGCTCCGCCGAGCAACCTCACTGCGAGAGGAGATCGTCGCTGCTCTGCAGTCTGGGGCGCCGGTACCTGTGCACTGGGTGCCAGCAGTGGCGACCTATTTCCCATTGTCCGCCCTTCCGTTCGCTGAGGCGCTGCTGCATCGATCCTGGCCGGACGCGGTCAAAACCCTGTTGGTGCAACAAGTGGCGGAGCCCGTCGAAGAACGTCTGTCCCGTCGAGAGATTCCGCGGCTCACCGCGATCGATGACACGGTATCGTTGTTGGTGCAGCAGCAATACGAGGAGAACCCTTACCCGAGATGGAACAAGCTGCCGCCCGCTGGCGAAGCACTTTCAGTCGATGCGTACGTGCACCAGCACTTTCCTCTTGCCCCATTTCACGCACTCAGCCGGCAAGGGGAAGTCGACATCTTGGCCGCGGGCTGCGGTACCGGACGCGAACCGATAGACTTGGCGCAACAATTCGCTGAATCCAGAGTCCTCGCCGTCGACGTGAGCTTGTCGAGTCTTTGCTATGCATCGCGGAAGACCAGGGAGCTTGGCTTGCACAACGTCGAGTATGCGCAGGGCGACATCACGCGATTGCATACGGCGGTCGACCGATCGTTTGACCTCATCTCGGCGGTTGGCGTGTTGCACCATTTGGTGGATCCGGTGGCAGGGTGGGTTGGACTGCTGTGTTTGCTTCGTCCGGGGGGCCTCATGCTCGTGGGACTCTACAGCGCACGCGCGCGTGAAAACGTCGTTGCTGCAAGAAAGTTCATCGCCGAACAGGGCTATGCTCCGAATGCAGACGGCATTCGACAATGCCGGCAGGCGCTGATGTCCCTTCATTACGGGACACCGCTCAGGGAAGTCACGTCGTTTAATGATTTCTACGTGACGAGCGAGTGTCGCGACCTGCTATTTCACGTTCACGAGCATCACTTCACGCTGCCTCAGCTCAAGGAGGTGCTCAAGGGGCTTGGCCTGATCTTATTGGGTTTCTTCCTCGAGCCCCGTCTCCTCAACCATTATGCAGCGTGCTTCCCGAAGGATACTTCAAAAACGAACCTCGACTACTGGACCGAGTTCGAAACACGGTTTCCCCGAACGTTTGCCGGAATGTATGTGTTTCTGGTTCAGAAGCCGGTCTGATCTGGTCGACCCGGAAGGGAGTCTTCGCGGCGCACTATTCCAGAGGCCGCGCTCGGTTCATCGGGCGTGTTGGCTCCCCGGGTGGGTCGTTGTTTGGCGACGGGAGGATCAGCCACGTGCAACCGATACCAGCCCTCGCAATGGCCGCGGAGCCTGTCGGACTCCATTAAACGGCCGACCACTTCTTTGTCCGTGCTCGCCGTACTGCACTTGCTAAGGTAGGATTGAAGGGTGAGACGGAAATGGTTGTAGAAAGGGACCGGAGCGTCCTGCGTCGGCCGTGGAAGAACTTGCACGAGGGATTGGGGAGACGAGCCAAAGGGCTCCTCAATGGACTTGTTGGGCCGGAATTCGCGAATGCACGCTCGACAAGCAGCACCCGTAAATGCAGTCGGAGCGGTCGGTCCGGCGACGATTGGCGCCGCGTGTATGCGCTGCAACAGATCTTTTTGCTCAATTCTTTCTATAGGTCAAGGAATCCGATGAAGACTAAGCTGGTCGCCGTTCTGTTCGCTGTGGCTACGCTGTTGTCGCCTGCTTACGCAGGCGAGGGCAACGCAGCCGACGCTACCGATATGCAGGCACTGCGCGCCGCGGTACGGGCGGACAAGAAAGCGCTCGTTGCATCGACGCTGAATCTCACGCCCGCCGAGGCGAACAAGTTCTGGCCGATCTACGATGCATACCAGCGCGATCTGGACCTGGCCAACCAGCGCCGCAACGTCGTCGTCGTCGATGTGGTCGGCTTGAACAAACCGCTTACGGACCTCTACGCCAAGAACCTGGTCAACGAGTTGATGGCCGCCGACGAGGCGGAGATCAAGGCGCGGCGCTCGATGCAGAACAAGGTTCTCAGGGCGCTGCCGGACAAGAAAGCCGCACGTTACCTGCAGCTGGAATCGAAAATCCGCGCAATTCAGGACTACGATATTGCAGTGGCTATCCCGTTGGTTAAATAGCTGGTACCGACGCCGCATTCCGGGCGTTCAGCTTGGTTCCTTGCATTTCGGCTCCGCGTCCAGGACCTGAACTGGAGGGAGGCCATCCCGCGTTCCACCGCCCAGTCCGTGCACTTCAGAGCTATCGACGCGCATGGATTCGACGCAGCCCTGCTCGCGGCTGTGAGCATGGCGAACTCCCGACTGTCCGGTTCCATTTTCGACGGGCAGAACAACCAGCAGGACCGATGGTGATTGCCGCCATGATCGTCGCGGCAAACCGAAGGCGATGCGGGGCCAGTTGGGTTCGTAGTGGTTCATGTCTTGTCTCCTGGTTCGTCTTGTTACGACTTTGGTTTGGATGCGCCGTGACGAAGACCTGGATTCACGATTTTGTGGACTGGCTTCGCAGCGGTATGGCGATGCATCCTAGTTCGCGCCAGGGAACACGCTCAAGACGGGAGCGACGAAGCCCCTGATTTGGCGGGCGAAGACGGTCGGGAGCGCGACGAAGCGCGGCGGACTGCCGCGATCGCCGTGCGCCGGCGAGCCTCGTTCAGCGGGGCCGGCTGTGGCCTGTCAGCGCAGCAAATACCGTGCAATTTTTAACGCTTTTGTGTAGAATCCCGCGGCTTTCGTGAGTAAAGCTTGGCCCCGTCCCGTGGCGGGGCCAATGCGTTTTGGCACGCGTTTTGGCGTTTGCGCGGCCGGTTTCAGAGTGCATCGAGCTACAACTGGCGTGAGTCAATCGTGTCGGAGTTCATTGGCAGCGAGCAATCACCGGAGAAACAAACCCAACGTGCAGGAACGACCTCTCCCGCTACCCGTGGGACAGGTGATTGTCGGGTGCGAAGTCCGTGTATGCCGGGCCGCGAGCCCACGAACTGACCGAACAACCTTCTGTCTGGAGACACCATGTTGAACATGATCCGATTGACTGCATTGGCCGCAGCGCTGCTCGTGACGGCGGTCGTGGCGGTTGTTCCGCCCGCCGCGCAGGCGCAGCCCGCGCCGCCGGCCGCGCCCGCTGCCGCGCCCGCTCCGCCGGCTGCGGCACCGGCTCCCGCACCCGCTCCTGCGCCCGCCGCGACAAGCGCGCGCACCACCGAAGTGATCGACAATCCCTACGGTCTCGAAGCGCTATGGAAGGGCGGCGACCTCGTTGCCAAGACCACGCTGATCATTCTGGTGATCATGTCCGTGGGAAGCTGGTACATCATCATCACCAAGGTGTACGAGCAATACAAAATGGGTAACGCAGGCGCGTGCGGCGGACAAGTCGTTCTGGACGGCACCTTCCGTACGTCAAGGTGCAGAACACCTGAAGCGCGGCAGCCCGTATCGGTTCATCGCGGAATCCGGCCTGGAGGCGACCAACAAGCACACCGGATTGCTCGGCAGCGTCGATCTCAACGAGTGGATCTCGATGTCGATCCAGCGCGCGATTGATAACGTGCAGAGCCGGACGCAGGACGGCCTGGCATTTCTCGCCACCGTCGGCTCGACGGCCCCGTTCGTAGGGCTGTTCGGCACGGTCTGGGGCATCTACCACGCGTTGACCGCAATCGGTATCGCCGGTCAGGCCTCGATCGACAAGGTCGCAGGACCGGTGGGCGAAGCACTGATCATGACGGCGATCGGCCTGGCTGTGGCCGTCCCCGCGGTGCTTGGATACAACTGGCTGGTTCGCCGTAACAAAACCGCGATGGAACGGGTGCGGGGATTCGGAGCCGACCTGCACGCCGTCCTGCTCAGCGCGCCGAAGACCGCTCCGGCGAGGGCATAAATCGTGGCCATGAACGTCGGCCCGGCTGGCGGGGACGAGGACGAAGTCCTTTCAGCAATCAATACGACTCCGCTCGTCGATGTCATGCTGGTGCTGTTGATCATCTTTCTGATCACGATTCCCGTGATCACGACGGCGATCCCGGTCCAGTTGCCGAAGGAGCGCAACGAGGTCCGGGAAACCAAACCCGAGAACATCACGCTTTCGGTCGATGTCGCCGGGTCGCATCTACTGGAACGACCTGCGAATTCCCACCACGGCCGCACTGATCGACCGGCTGAAGAAAATCTCCGTGCTCACCCCGCAGCCCGAGGTCCAGATTCGCGGCGACGGGGGCGCCAACTACGATTCGATCGGCCGGATCGTCTACGCGTGTCAACGGGCCGGGATCGGCAAGGTCGGATTCATCACCGAACCGCCACCGCGCGGGGGTTGAAATGTCCTCGATTTGTAATTTCTTGAGGAGCGCGGAATGGCAATGAACGTGGGTTCGGGCGGCGGCTCCGGCGATCCGGAAGTGATGATCGACATCAATACCACGCCCCTCATCGACGTGATGCTGGTGCTCCTGGTCATGATCATCATCACGATCCCGATCCAGCTGCATTCGGTCAACCTGAACATGCCCACCGGCAATCCGCCACCGCCGCTCACCCTGCCGGAAATCGTCAAGCTCGATATCGATAGCACGGGTGCCGTTTATTGGAATGCGGAAGCGGTGCCGGATCGTGCGACACTCGAGCAGAAGATGACTGAAGCCGCCACGCATCAGCCCCAGCCCGAGGTGCATCTGCGGCCGGACAAGGCAGCGAAGTATGCGATCGTCGCGGGTGTGATGGCGTCTGCACAGCGCATCGGCCTGACCAAGATCGGCATCGTCGGCAGCGAGCAGTTCATCGACGAGTAGCAATCGACACAGGCGACCGACACACATTGGTCGTTGCATTTGAAATTGGTTAATTGAAGCCGGCGACGCGAAGGCGCGCGCGACGGACTGGAGTCGAAACGACATGGATTTCGCGCAGCAGCAGAGAAACCCCACTCGCCACCTTATAGGGCTGACGGTTGTCGTTCTATTGCATGTAGTGGTTATTTACGCGTTGCTGACCGGACTCGCGCGCACGGCGATCGAGGTGATCAAGAAACCGCTCTCGGCGACGATCATCGAGGAGGTCAAACTGCCGCCGCCGCCGCCGCCGCCGCCGCCGAAGAGGATTATCGAACCCCCGAAGGTACAGGCGCCGGTCCAGCCCTACGTGCCGCCACCGGACATTCCCGTACCGGCGCCCACCGAGCCACCGGTCATATCGGCGCCGGCCATCACACCGCCGGCCGAGCCGTTCGTGATTGCGCCCCCGGTTGTGGCGCCACCGCCGCCAAAACCGGCCATTCGCAAGGGCCTCGTACCGCTCGAGAAGGTCAACCCGATCTATCCGCGCGAGGCGATTCGCGCCGGCGTCGAGAAAGGCAGGGTGGTAGCGCGCCTATTCATCGACGAAAAGGGCCTGGTGACCGAGGTGA
Source organism: uncultured beta proteobacterium (assembly GCA_963829375.1). Lineage (GTDB taxonomy): Bacteria > Pseudomonadota > Gammaproteobacteria > Burkholderiales > Casimicrobiaceae > PALSA-1003. The sequence goes on from CAWHIS010000025.1 coordinate 154,104, forward strand.
AGATCGTCGAGGCTGATCCTCCCGGGGTATTCAACAAGGAAGTGATACGGGCACTGTCGCAGTGGAAATTTCAAGCCGAGGGCGAGAAATTCGTGGGCGAAGTCGAGTTGACGTTTACGCTCAAGGATCAATAGCGCATTACCGAACCGCAGGGAACAATGGAGGGGGATACCGGCCGCGTGCAAGCGCGGCCGTTTTTTTCTCGGATGTGCGTCAGACTTCGCCCCGGAAAGTCCCGGTAGCCTAAGCGACGCGCGCGAACAAGTTCGCGCCTACAAAATCCCGCATTGCTGTAGGTCCGAATTCATTCGGACTGCGATGGCTGGATTGGCTCGCGCGCGAACAAGTTCACGCCTACAAAATCTCGCATTGCTGTAGGTCCGAATTCATTCGGACCGCGATGGTGGGATTGGCTCTGCCGCGCGAATGAAGCCGCGCCTAATCGACGCGTGCGGCGTAAACCAGCATCCCCCATACCGCTGCGCTTGGGAGGACAAGCAGCGCGATGATGTCGGCGACAGCAATCCGGTGCCCGACCAGCATGGCGACTCCGCCGCGAAAGACGTCATCGAACAGCCCGGGAACCGCCAATACCGCTACAGCTGCCGTGCAAAGCCACAGCAGCGCGATCGCCGGACGCCGCCACGTTGGCAGTGTTGCCGGTCGCGGCAGTTGCGCCATGACCCGGGCCGTGAAGCCGTCATCGCCAATGTAAGCCGAACGATGTTCCACACCATCTGTGCGCAACGCATGCTCGACCCAATCGTCGGCGGTATCGAGGTCTCTGGTGTCTCTGGTCTTCATATTCAATTCAATGCTCGGACGCCCACACGCCGAGTCGGCTCCTGAGCTTTTCCTTGGCGCGCAGGATATGAGTTTTGACCGTTCCGATTGGCCATCCCAAAACCTCCGCTGCTTCCTCATGCGTCAGGTCATTATGATAGCACTGCACGATCGCAGCCCTTTCCGCGTCGGAAAGCGTGACCATGGCGCGTTCGAGATCGATCGACAACGCGGCGCTCCGCGCAACACCCCGAACCTCGGAGGCGTCGACTGGCGCGAGCGACTCGGAATCTCCGGGAAGCGGCAACTCCTTCATCTTCCGGGCATCCGCAAGAAACGCGTTGTACGCGATGCGATAGAGCCATGTTGAAAACTTCGCATCCTGGCGAAATGATTTCAGGTTCCGATAAGCGAGCAAGAAAGTCTCCTGAGCCAGATCGTCCGCCAGCGCGATGTTGCCGCGCGTGAGCTTGCGCAGGGTCGCCCTCACTGCCGACTGATGCCGGCGGACGATCTCGCCGAACGCGTGCCGGTCGTCGCTGACGACGACGCGGGCGATCAGCGCAGCGTCGCTGAGCGGCGGCGACTGCATGAGTGCGGCCAGGTGTCGTTTGCACTCCGGCTCAGCCCGATCCTCCCGCTGAGTTGCCCTGGGCGATGTGGCGATCCTCGAGCCACCATAGGACAATGTATCCGATACCCACGAATAACAGCATGAGTCCCAGCCAGTTGGCCGAGCCGTTTTGGATCATCGAATACGCAACAAACGACAGCCCAAATGCGCTGAGCAGAATGCCTTTGCGCAGGTCGGACCGGACCACGCGGCTCCGCGCCGCGACTGCCCCCTGATATACGCTATTGGTCGACGCGCTTCCCGCGACGCCAGTGGCGACAGACGTCGGCATGACCCCCGATGTCATTGCGTCGACCGCCTGAGCGGGCGGCATGGCGCCCTTTTCGGCCAGTCTGAGCAGAGCCTCATTCTGCATGCGCGTCTTGCGCAGCTTGTACCAGACGATACCGATGAGGAGGATGACCGGCGTCAGGAATATCGATCCCACCACCAGAAAGACGAGGCCGACCACCCATGGAGCGCTGTGCATCGCATCCTTGAACGACTCGAAGTCGCGGTCCGAGTCGAGGCGTATCACCGCTTGGTGTCGCTTGCGGGGTCTGCTTGCACGGTCGGCGTCGCTGTCATCGGCGGTACCCGCGTCCACTTGCACGGACGGCGGAAATGGCGTGACCGTGATCTTCGTCTCGCCACTTGGCGCCGGCGGCGTAGTGGCTGCAGGTACCGGCGCCGCCGCCACGGCGAGCGCGATCGCCAGCGCGACGAAGCCCGCGCGGGCGGCATCGAGCAGCCACGTACCTACGGTTGTTGTACCGTGCATCGGAATCCCCCTAATGGTGTCATGCAGCTTAGATGGCGCGAGACTCGTCGCCGGATTCACGTCCGGATGGGTGTTTTCCCTGTGGATCGCCCGAGGCGCCCCTACCCCCTCATGCTATCATCATGGCCCCGAGCCATGGCGGGCACCGGTCGTGCTCCATGCCCATGAAAAGACTACGACTTCTTGCCTTGCTGCTGGCTGGCCTCTTGCTGGCGGTGCGGGCGCCTGCGGCCGACGACATGGTCACCCTGAACTTCGTCAATGCGGATATCGACGCGGTCGTGCGGGCGGTGTCCGAGATGACCGGCCGCAATTTCGTCGTGGACCCCAGAGTCAAGGGTGTCATAAATATCGTCTCAGCCCGCCCGGTGCCGCGGTCCGCAGTCTATCCCACCCTGCTGTCGGCTCTACGGTTGCAAGGGTTCGCAGCGATCGAAGGTGATGGCGTCACCAAGATCATTCCGGAAGCCGACGCCAAGCAGCAAGGTTCCCCGGTGGTCCGGGGCGGTAGCGCGGGCAGCGGCGATCGGCTGGTGACGTCGGTGTACGCGCTCAAGTACGAATCCGCGACACAGCTCGTCAACATCCTGCGACCGCTGATCACGCCGAACAATGCGATCGCAGCCCTGCCCAGCGCAAATGCGCTGGTCATAACCGACTACGCGGAAAATCTCAAGCGCATCGACAAGATCATCGCGTCGCTCGATGCACCGCCCGCGAGCGAACCGATGGTCGTCACGCTGCGTTATGCCTCGGCGCTCGACGTGGTCCAGATCCTCAATCGATTGCTCGCCGAATCGGGGCAGGCCGCGGGGTTGGCGCCCGATCCGCAACAACGCGTCACGCTGGTGGCCGACCCGCGCTCGAACAGCGTGCTGGTGCGCGCCGAGAGTGCGGCACGCATGATGCGGGTACGCTCGTTGATCGAGCAGCTCGACACGCAAGGCCGCGCCGGAGGCAATATCTTCATTATCTACCTGAAGAATGCCGAGGCCGTGCGCGTGGCGCAATCGCTGCGCGCCCTGCTGACCGGCGGCGGTGGTGACTCGGGCGGAGGTACCGGATCGGCGTTGTCGACGCCGATGGGATCCTCCTTGAGCAGCAGGGCGTCGTCGTTGAGCGGGACCGGCGCAGCACCTGCGGCGGCAGCGGCGCCGGCGCTGGCGTCCGCGTTGTCCTCGGGGTCGGATGCCAGCGCGGGCTTCAGCGCTGGCGGCGTCACCATCCAGGCGGACGCCGCCAACAATGCGCTGATCGTGATGGCACCCGAGCCCGTCTACAACAACATTCGCGCCATCGTCGACAAGCTCGACAATCGCCGCGCTCAAGTTTACGTCGAAGCCCTCATTGTGGAGGTGAGCGCCGATCGTGCCGCGGAGTTCGGGATCCAGTGGCAGTATCTCCAAGGCGCCAACAGCACGAATTCCTACGTCGGCGGTGGGACCAATTTTGGTGCGCGTGGCTCCGGCAACAACATCATCGACACGTCGCTCAACCTCGGCAGCGCCGGGAATGGGCTGAACCTGGGCATCATTCGCGGATCGATCACCATCCCGGGACTGGGCACGATTACCAATCTCGCGCTGCTCGTGCGGGCGCTCCAGGGGGACAACACGTCCAACATCCTGGCGACGCCGAACCTGCTCATGCTCGATAACGAGGAAGCGAGGATCCTCGTCGGACAGAATGTTCCGTTCATCACCGGTCAGTATGCTCAGACAGGCTCGACGTCCACGGTCACGCCGTTTCAGACGATCGAACGCAGGGACGTCGGCGTCCTGCTTAGAGTCAAACCGCAGATTACCGAGGGCGGCACGGTCCGACTCGTGGTGTACGAGGAAGTATCCCGTGTTTCGGATACGACCAATCCCGCCGGCATCATCACCAATACTCGCACGCTGGAGTCGACGGTACTGGTCGAGGACGGACAGATCATCGTGCTCGGAGGTTTGATCCAGGACAGCCAAACGGACGGCACTCAGAAGCTGCCATTCCTCGGCGACATCCCCGTTGTCGGCGCACTCTTCCGCTACGATACCCGGGCACGCAGCAAGACCAATCTCATGGTGTTCCTGCGCCCGACGATCGTCCGCAACGCGGCAATTGGCAACGTGCTGACGACCGACCGATACGACTACATCATCGGCGAACAGAAGAGCATTCGAGTCGACCCTAAGATGATCCCGCCGGTCCTGCCGAACCTGGACGACCCGCGGCTGCCAGTCCCCCTGCCGCCGAGCAGCCCGATGTTGCCCTCGTCGCCGATACCCATCCCGTGGTATCTGCCGCTGACACCGAAAGCGCTGGAGCCGGCGCAGCCTCAGCCGCCTGCCCAGGATATGCCGAGGTAAGAGCGACGTGTCTGGATCATCGACGCCGTCGGCCACGCCCGCCGCCACCACCTCGCCGACGGCGATACCGCGCATACCTTATGCGTTCGCGCGCATGCATGGCGTCCTGCCGTTGCGCGAAGAAGGCGAGGCGGTGCTCGTGATGGCCCGGCCGGATGCCACGGTCGCAGGCATCGCCGAACTCAAGCGCGTCCTGCAGCGACCGCTGAAGACCCTCACCGTCAACGCCGAGCGCTTCGCCGCCGAACTGGCCCAGGCCTATAACCAGGGTTCCGCGCCGGTGGCGCAAATCAGCGAGGACTTGTCGCGCGACACCGACCTGGCGCGGTTGCTGCAGGACATTCCGAAGGCCGAAGATCTGTTGGGAAGCACCTCGGACGCGCCCGTCATCCGGATGATCAACGCGCTGCTGCTGCAGGCGCTGCGCGAACGCGCGTCCGACCTCCATTTCGAGCCGTATGAAGGCCGTTCGGTTGTGCGCTTTCGGATCGACGGTGAATTGCGCGATGTGATCGAGCCGCCACGCGCGCTGCACGCCGCGTTGGTGTCGAGACTCAAGGTCATGGCCAGCATGGACATCGCGGAAAAGCGGCTGCCGCAGGATGGGCGCATGGCGCTGAAGCTCGGTGACAAGAGCGTCGACGTGCGCGTGTCGACGTTGCCCACTGGACCGGGTGAGCGGGTCGTCCTCCGGCTACTCGACAAGGACTCGGCGTGGCTCGACCTGACAGCGCTCGGGATGAGCGCTGATACCCTAGCGGCCGTCGACCGGCTGATCCGCGAGCCCCACGGTATCGTGCTCGTCACAGGACCGACAGGATCGGGCAAGACAACGACGCTGTACGCAGCGATGTCGCGTCTGCCGCGGGGTGCGGTCAACGTGATGACGGTGGAAGATCCCATCGAATTCGCGCTCGACGGCGTCGGCCAGACGCAAGTCAATCCGCGCATCGAGTTGACCTTCGCCCGCGCGCTGCGTTCGATTCTGCGCCAGGACCCCGACATCATCATGATCGGTGAAATTCGCGACTTGGAAACCGCGCAGATCGCGGTGCAGGCGAGCCTCACCGGGCACCTGGTGCTGGCAACGCTGCATACCAACGACGCCGTGAGTGCGGTGACTCGCCTTGCCGACATGGGGGTCGAGCCTTATTTGCTCGCATCGAGTCTGCTTGGCGTCCTTGCCCAGCGTTTGGTGCGCTGCTTGTGTCCTGCCTGCCGCCGCGCCACGCCGCCGACCGATGGCGAGTCGGCTCTTATCGCGGGACTCCGCGTGCCGCCGTTGCAGCGCCTGTATCAGCCCGTCGGTTGCACCGAATGCGGCAACACCGGTTATCGCGGACGCACCGGGGTCTACGAGCTGGTGCAAATCGACGAAGCGCTGCGACGACTTATTCACGACCGGGCTGGTGAGCCGGCCTTGCGTGACGTGTACGCGCGCGGCGGTGGTCGTTCGCTCGCCACGGACGGCGCACGCTGGCTGCAGGACGGCACGACGTCGCTATCCGAGCTTCTGCGCGTCAGCGGCAGCGTGTAGCGTGGCGTGACCAAGTCACCCAAGTCGCACCTGCTCGAGCAATTGCGCACGCAGGCGGAATCGGTCAGCGCCAACCGCATTCGCGTACAGGACCTGTCGCGTGAGGTTGTCGAACGCATCGATCGCAGGCTTCACGCCATATTTCAGTACTTCGACGAGGCGTGCAAGCTCCTGTCGATCATTACTCCCGCGATCGAACGCGAATTCATCCTGCCGCAAGTCGCGCACTACGCTGGCATGAATTTCGATCATGGCGCGGTCATGTTTCGCCGGCAGCCGCTGCAGCAGCAGGACGTGTACGAGCATGTCGTTGTCTACTACACGCTCAAAGGGCCAGCGCCGGCACCTGTTCGCGTTGCGATGCGCCGGTCGCCCGAAGTCGAGCGCATGCTCAACTCCGCCAACATCGAGTTCAGAAGCGAAACGGATACATCCGTGCGCGGCGCTGCCAAGCATAACCTGATTCATATCTCTGACGGCCTGCGCTGCGAAGTGCGTTTCGATCCCGATTTCGTCAACGACAGCATCATCGTGACGTTGCGTAATGTCGATCGCTTCGAGCCGGTGATCTTCGACTTCGAGCCTGCCGGTCTGGACACTCCGGTGCTCGACGAACTCGTCAACCTGATGCTGGGAAAGCCCAGCCAATTCCTGCTGCGCGCACCGTTGCGCGGGTTCGGTCGCTAGCGGGCAGCGCCTCGACGATGGTTGCATTTCGCTATGAAGCGGTCGATGCGGCGGGAAAGCCGCGGCGCGGCATGCTCGATGCAGCGAGCGCCCGCGCGGTGCGCGATCAATTGCGCGGCGACGGTCTGTTTCCCACGGCGATCGAACCGGGCGTCGCTGTCGCCGGCAGGCGCGCGGAAGCGACCCGGCTCGGGTCGGCAGCGCTCTCGCTTACCACTCGGCAACTTGCGACACTCGTTGCCTCGGGGATGCCGCTCGACCAGGCGCTCGCCGCAGTCGCAGAACAATCCGACCATCCGGTCGCCGCACGCATGCTCGACGCGATCCGTGAACAAGTTGGCGCGGGAGAACCGTTGGCAGCGGCGCTGTCGCGCTTTCCGCGCACGTTCTCCGAGCTCTATCGTGGCCTCGTCGCGGTAGGCAGCGAGACGGGGCAGCTTGGCGAGGTCCTCGCGCGGCTCGCGGACTATCTCGAGGCGCGCCAGGCGCTCCGCGCGAAATTCACGACTGCGCTGATCTATCCGGCGCTGATCACCGTGATTGCCATGGCGGTGATCGCCACGTTGTTGCTCTATGTCGTCCCCCAGATCGTCGCGGTCTATCAGCAAAGCCGTCAGTCGCTGCCGTTCCTTACGCGCGCACTGATCGCGACCAGCGATTTCCTGCGCGCGACCGGCTGGTATTGGGTGGGTGGGATACTATTGATAGCGATCGTCGCGACGCTCCTGCTGCGCAGGGAAGCGTGGCGCGAACGATGGCAGTCGCTCCTGCTCCGCCTCCCCGTGATCGGAAGGGTGCTCACCGGTCTCGATACAGCCCGGTTCGCCAGTACCCTCGCGATACTGACCGGCAGTGGCGCACCGCTCCTGCGCGCGCTGGAAACCGCAGCGGACGTGATCTGGGCACGGCCGATCCGTCGCGCCGCGCATTCGGTCGCGGGGCACGTGCGTGAAGGCGTCACATTGTCGCGTTCGCTCGCAAGCGAGCATGTGTTCCCACCGCTGCTCGTGCATCTCGTCGCGAACGGCGAGCAGAGTGGGCAGCTGCCTGCGATGCTTGCGCGTGCCGCGCGAGGACAGGAGGACGACGTGGAACGGCGGCTCACCTGGCTCGCCGCGCTGGTGCAACCGCTGCTCATCGTCGTGATGGGTGCTATCGTCCTCGTCCTGGTCCTCGCGGTGATGCTGCCCATCGTGTCGATGAATCAGCTCATTCGATGAGGCGTTCGCAGGGCCACCCCTGCCTCGCGTTTGCGCTGCTGCTCGGCCAGCGCCCAAGCAACGTGTTCGCGCACCAGCGGCGATGGATCGTCGCGCCGGGTCGCCAATGCGACCACGAGTGCGTGGTCGTAGGCGGCGTTCCCCAGGCCCACCGCGAGGTTGCGTAACCATCGTTCGTAGCCAATGCGCCGGATGGCGCTGCCGCGCAAGCGTTCGTCGAACTCCGATCGCGACCACGCGAAAAGCGTGACAAGGTCCGTATCGTCGAGTCCGTTGCGCACGGTGAAATCGGGTTCGGCGCTCGGCTGCGAATACTTGTTCCACGGGCAGACCAGCTGGCAATCGTCACACCCGTACACGCGATTGCCGATCAGCGGTCGCAGGTCTTCGGGAATGCTGCCTTTGAGCTCGATGGTCAGATACGAGATACATCGACGCGCGTCAAGCTCGTATGGCGCAACGATCGCGCCCGTCGGGCACGCGTCAATGCACGCACGGCAGCTGCCGCAATGCGGCGTCGTGGCTGGCGTCAGCGGCAGGGGCAGATCCGTGTAGATCTCGCCGAGAAAGAAGAACGAGCCTGTTTCGCGAGTCAGCAGCAGCGTGTGCTTGCCTCGCCATCCTAGACCTGCCTTCGCCGCCAGTGCGACCTCGAGCACCGGAGCACTATCGGTGAACACGCGATAGCGGAATTCACCGATCGCGTCGCGGATGCGCTCCACCAGTCGCTGGAGTCGTTCGCGCAGGACTTTGTGGTAATCGCGGCCGAGCGCGTATCGTGAAATGTATGCTTTGTGCGTGTCGGCGAGCACGGCTTGGCTGTTCCGCGCGTGCGGCGAAAGATAGTCGAGGCGGGCGCTGATCACGCGCAGCGTTCCCGGCACCAACTCGGCGGGGCGCGCGCGGCGCGCGCCGTGCCGTGCCATATAATCCATTTCGCCGTGACGACCTGCGTCGAGCCACGCCAGCAATCGCGCCTCTTCGACGGACAGCTCGGTATCCGCGACGCCGATCTGCGCGAAGCCGAGCTCGCGGCCCCAATCCTGGATGTCGGCGGCAAGCGTGGTGAAGTCTGCAACAGTGTTCAGTTCCGCCGACAAAGTTGCTCCCGCATACGATGAGGCCGATTATAGAAGACCTGTCTATCTACCTGCCCGACGCGGGCTCGACCGTTGCCGCAGGGGAACGACTCGCGCCACGACTGCGGGGTGGCATGGTCATCACCTTGTCCGGCGAGCTGGGGGCGGGTAAGACGACGCTCGTCCGGGGAATGTTGCGGGGTCTCGGGTGGGCCGGCGCCGTCAAGAGCCCGACCTATGCGCTGGTTGAACATTATATGTTTTCGAGCTTATACTTCTATCACTTTGATTTTTATCGCTTCGAAAGCGTGGATGAATGGGACGCCTCGGGCTTTTCGGAGTATTTCCACTCGAACGCGATCTGCGTGATCGAGTGGCCGGAACGGCTGGCGGCACGACTATCGCCGGTCGATCTTGCGTTTTTACTGGAGCCTGCGGGCACAGGGCGGACCTTGCATTGCACGACACGAACCCCTGCGGGTAGCGCATGCCTCGCCGCCTTCGGCCCGCATTCTCTGTAGTTCGCGTTTCCCTTTCGCGACGGCGGGCTTGCCGTTGGTTGTTGCTCCCTGCTGCGCAATGGTTCCTCCCCTCGCCGATACTGGCCGCGACCGTCGCCTCGGCGCGCGTCTGGCCCGCGCAGGAATACACACGGCTCATCCTGGAATCGGCTGTTCCGATCGCGCACCAGATGCTGGTGATCAAGAACCCCTCGCGCCTGGTACTGGATCTCGAAGACGTCGAAATGACCAGCGAGATAGAGCAACTCCCCCGACTGGTACATCCCGACGATCCATACATCCAGTCGATCCGCGTCGGCCGCTTCAAGCCCGGCGTCCTGCGCCTTGTGCTCGATCTGAAGACCGAGGTGAATCCGCAGCTGTTCGCGTTGCAGCCATTTGGTGACTACGGGCATCGCGTCGTGTTGGACCTCTATTCGCTCACGCCGCCTGATCCACTCATGGCATTGCTCGAGAGCGAACGCGCGGCACGCGACGCGGGCGACAAGTCGCCGGCAACGACGGAAACCGCTCGGCCCGGCTCGCCTATAGGGAAGCGGCGCCCGGTGATCGTTGCCATCGATCCCGGCCATGGCGGCGAAGATCCCGGTGCGATCGGACGCCGTGGCACATTCGAAAAAAATGTCACGCTGGCGATCGCGCGAAGGCTCAAGATACTCATCGATGCCGAACCCGGCATGCGCGCGATGCTCACACGCGATGACGACTACTACGTGGCGCTAAATGCGCGCGTGCAAAAGGCGCGGCGCGTTCAGGCCGACCTGTTCATTTCGCTGCATGCCGATGCCTTCACCACGCCGACCGCCCGGGGCGCATCGGTATTCGCCCTGTCGGACCGTGGTGCGAGTAGTGCCGCCGCACGCTGGCTCGCTCAGCGCGAAAACGAGGCTGACCTGATCGGAGGAGTCAACCTCGACAGCCGGGAGCCGATGCTCGCGCGAACAATGCTCGACTTGTCGCAAACGGCACAAATCAATGACAGCCTCCGGGTGGGCCGTTCCGTTCTCGACGGCATCGGGGCCATCAATCCCTTGCACAGGGGTGTCGTGGAGCAGGCTGGTTTCGCCGTTCTCAAGGCTCCGGACATCCCATCCATCCTGGTCGAGACCGCATTCATTTCGAACCCCGAAGAAGAATTGAAACTCAAGAGCGACCTGCACCAGCAGCGATTTGCGGAATCGATTCTCGGAGGGGTCAAGCGCTATTTCGCGCAGAATCCGCCGCTCGCTCGCGCCAGGCTGAGTTGAGCATCCGCAGCAGCGCGTAAAATCCCCGCGGATGATCCGTTTTTTCATTCTGTTCCTGATCTTGCAAGGGGCGCTTTTCGGCCTGGAACTGACTCCGTGGGCACAACAGTGGTTCGTGGTGCCGTGGACGCGTGCGCTTGCGGCCATATCCGCAGGCGTCGTCAAGATCTTCGATTCAGATGTGCTTGCGCAGGGCAAGGTGCTGCTCAGCTCCACTAACGGCTTTGCGGTATCGATCGAGGCCGGCTGCAACGGGGTGGAGGCTACGATCGTTCTCGTCGCGGCAATTCTCGCCTTTCCCGCATCGTGGAAACACAAACTGATTGGATTGATCGTCGGTATTGTCGCGGTGCAGGGCCTAAACATCGTTCGCATCATCAGTCTTTTCTATCTCGGACAGTGGAATTTCAACGCCTTCGAATGGGCGCACCTGTACGTTTGGCAGGCCCTGATCATGCTGGACGTCATGGTGGTATGGTTGCTGTGGGTTCGTACGCTGCCGCGTGTTTCACCGGCCGTCGCCTGAGCGACGTTTTCGCCGAACCATGCCTGCCAGATCGCTCGTCCCGTTCCTGATCCTGGTTGCGGCGTGGCTGATATTGACGTTCTTTCTGTGGTGGCTGGCGACCCCGATTCTCGCGTGGCCCGTGGCCCTCCTGTCGCAGCTTGTCACGCGGATTGGTTTCGGGGACTTGGTTCAGGGCGTCGAGCAGAACGGCGAGATGCTTACTTTCGTGACGTCGCTCAAGCCCATGGGTGCGAGTGCGATCGCCGCCGGCACCCAGGCCATACTCGAGGTAAAGAGCAATACCCGCCTGTTCTCGTTCGGCCTGCCATTGCTTGCGGCCTTGATTCTAGCGGCCCGCGAACCGCATTCGCTGCGCAAGCTGGCGATCGGCTACGCCGTGCTGGTCCCGCTCCAGACGTTCAGCGTCATCGTTGATTTCCTCCACAATCTCGTCGCGGAGCCCGGCGTCGCTTCGCAACTGGGATTCAGCGCCCTGCAGCGCGAGCTGCTCACGTATGGCTATCAGTTCGCTACGTTGATCCTGCCCACGGTAGCCCCGGCTGTCATCTGGGTGCTGATGCATCGGCGTTTTCTCGAGAGTTTTACCGGCGCCCCGACTCCCGGGTATCCCTGACGGGGGCTCAGGTATCGCCGCGCGCGACGATTCCGGCCGCCGCTTTGCGCTCTCGTTCGCGTTGACGCAAGAGCCGTCGCTGCACCTTGCCCGTCGTCGTCATGGGCAGCGCATCGATGAATTCGATTTCCTTCGGGTACTCGTAAGGCGCAAGGAACTTGCGCACGTGCTGCTGAATATCTTCCTCCAACGCCGGCGAAGCGGCGATTCCCGGCGCGAGCACTATGAATGCCTTCACCACGTTGCCGCGCGTCTCATCCGGACTCGGCACGACGGCGGCGTTGGCGACGGCCGCATGTTTCACCAGGCAGTTCTCGATCTCCGATGGGCCGATGCGATATCCAGCCGCCTTGAACATGTCATCGGCGCGTCCCTGGTACCACAGGTAGCCATCCGCGTCGCGTGTCGCCAGGTCACCCGTTCGACACCAGTCGCCGGTGAATTTGCGCGCGGTTCCCTCGGGGTTTTTGAAGTACTCGAGAAAGAACACGGGATCCGCAGCGCCGTCCGGTCCGAAGCGATTTATGGCGACCTCGCCCAGCTGTCCGATAGCCACCTCGGCGCCACCATCATCGAGGATTGCGATCCGGTGGCCGGGGTAGGGTCTGCCCATCGACCCCGCCTTTGCGGGCCACAGCGTGTGCGAATTGCCGACGATGTAGTTCATTTCGGTTTGGCCGAACATTTCGTTGATCGTGACGCCGAGGGCGTCCTGTGCCCACGCGAACACAGTCGTGCCGACGGCCTCGCCGGCACTCATGATGCTGCGTAGGTGCAACGCATACTTCTGGCGGGGTTTCGGAACGGCTTTCATGATCATCTTCAGCGCAGTCGGGAACAGAAACGCGTTCCTGACCTGATACGTTGCCATCAGCCGCAACGCGCGCTCCGGTTCGAAACGCCCGCGAAAGCCGACGACCGGAAAGCCGAAGTACAACGTCGGCAGCAACGCATCCATCAGTCCGCCGGTCCAGGCCCAATCTGCCGGCGACCAGAACACGTCGCCGGGCTGCGGAAATCCGTCATGAGAATGCACGAATCCCGGCAGATTCCCGAGCAGGCATTGCTGCGGCATGAGCGCCCCCTTGGGCGGCCCGGTGGTCCCGCTCGTGTAGACCAGCAGCGCGGGATCGATGGCCCGGGTCGGAACGGGTGTGAAGTCCGCGGAAGCCCTTTCCAGGAGCGATTCCCACTCCGAGGTCCAGGACTCGCGTGCGCCCGCGACGCCGATGACATGACGGACCCGCACGAGGCGATCACGGATCGGCGCAAGATTTGGCAACGACGCAGCGTCCACGATGACTACTTTCGCTTCCGAATCATTGAGGCGGTATTCGAGTGCATCTGGGCCGAACAGGAACGACAATGGCACCGCGATCGCGCCCAGCTGATAACAGGCCACGTGCGCAACCGGCGTCTCCGGCCGTTGTGGAAGGACGATCGCAACCTTGTCGCCGCGTTCGATGCCAAATGCGGCAAGCGCATTGGAGAGACGGTTCGCCTGCTGCTGAAGCGCGTAGTAGGTCAGCGTCGCCCGCGCCCCATCCTCATCCTCCCAGTGAATCGCTACCCGCGAGCGATCCTCGATGTGGCGCCGGCAGACCGCGGCAGCGATATTGAAATTCGCGGGAACGTTCCACCGGTGCTGCGCGCAGATTTCGCGGTAGCGGTCGACCGGCATCGGCGGACCTTTCAGGAACCGGCGGCGTTATTCGGAGGTGCGGCGGGCTCGTGCGACTCGACAGTCGCCCAGATCCAGTCTGGCTGCTGTTCGAGCAGGCGCCCGAAGGCAATCGGCTGCGTTTGCGTTGCGATGCTCATTTGCAGCCGTTTGCCGGGTTGATACTCGCCTGCGGGCACGATCAGCGTTTGAATCGGCGCGTCGTCATTACGCTTGCGCAGGGACAGAAACAAACCGTGGAAGCGGCGGCCCGTGACTGTTGGAGCCGCGCCATCGACCGAGTAATCGGCCTCGCCGCGCTTGGGGCTCGACAGCTCGACTCCGACCAGATTGTTGGCGATGATCTGCATACCGATCTCGGCCCGATCCGCGGTCAAACGCTTCATGCGGCGCACAATCCCGAGCGTCCAGAGGGGTTCCGCATCGGCGCGGATCGCTGCCAGTGTCCCCAGCGTCACCGCATTGATCACGCTCATCGGTGCAACGAGACGGTAACCGGTCTGCGACACGTCGCGGACCTCCCAGGCGCCACCCTGCGCAGCGTAAGTGGCGAGTCGCTGCCGCGCGACGTCCCTGGCACGGGCATTTTCATTGCGCATGCGCCCGAAGGTGGCGATTTCCATGGTGTCGCCGTAGTTGCCGACCTGCACGCGGCTCTCGGCGACGGGGCCAGCCTCTTCGTCGCGCAGAAAGCCCGAGATCTTCGCGAAGCCGACGATGGCATCGACGCTGCCGGAAGCGGTCTGTCGCTCGCCACGCCGAGCTACGGGACGAAATTCGGGATCCACCTGTGCCGCAAGCTTGGTCAGCAAGTTGAGCTGCTCGGCGCGTCGAGACGTGCGCTCGGACAGCGGATCCTGGCGGATTTTCTGCTCCAGCATGATGACGTTCTGCATCAGCACGGCATGGAGTGGTCGCGTGTCGAGAAACAGCACCCGACCCCCGAGGGGCTGCGGGCTGCGTCGCCGCAAACCTACGCGATCGCCGAGATCCACATAAAAGCTGGTCACCGTCGGGGCCTCGAGGTTGAGGCGGAGGGGCGCGCACCACTCAGCGAGCTGGTCGGCGACCCACTGCACGTGCCGCGGAGACAAGTTGCCCGCGTTCATCAGGTGCAGCAGCAGCACGCGCAGGTATTCCTGCTCGATCGTGGTCAGCAGACCATCGGCAAGCGAACCCACTGGAACGCGTTCGATTTGCGCCGTGCAGGCGGTCTGGAACAGCGAGTGCAGCTCCGCCCAGCGCGCCGGAATCCATTGCTCGTAGCGGTACAGCCGGATCTTGGCGTCGACGCCTTGGTGCATGATCTGCCGCGCCACCAGCTCGGGCAAAAGAGCCTGCCACTTGCTGGTCTGCGCGCGGCCGCCGATTTCTCGTCCGAATGATTGATAGCAATGGAGAAAGCCTTGCGTCATGTCGAACAAAGCTTGCCAGAGCTGGTTTTCTACCCGGGTCGAACGATTGCCGTGCTCCAGATATTGCGCAGTCAGGCTGCGGCGCAACGGCTCGGACAGGGCGTCGAGGTGGAGCAGCGCCTCCAATCGCGCCGGCGTGCGCTGGGAATCCTGTCCGGTCAGAACCCCGACCTCGGTGAGGATCGCCGAGTGGGTGCCGAGCGGATCGGTCGCGGCGAACGAACCGAACCAACGCTCCGCGCTCTTCTTGTCCGCGAGAGGGTCCTTGGTCGACCGTCCGAATCCAAACATGGGTGCGTGCGTTTTGGCGGGTGAGTTCGTGAGCAATATTGGGCGCCGGTTGCGCCAAGGAAGCGGGGCACAACCCGTCAAGGCCCAATATTAGCAGCCGAACGGGTAGGCCGGCCGGCTTGTTCGATCGGGCAACACTACAAGCCCTGGTCCCCGCCAGATGACCGAGTTGTAACGGACTAAACAATCGCGCTGGCACGTCCCGGTACGATACTTGCACTACCCTGGTTGTTGTAAGCAGCGGGAAAGAGTTCAGGCGATTGGGTACTCCGGAAGCCCTTGTTCCAAAAGCAAGATCATGGAATGAAGCGCCTCCTGGGGCAAGCCTTGCAAGTCTGCCGGAAATCGGTCTGACGCCCTGCGGCCACTACTGCCGCTCCGCGCCAAGCTGAAAACGACAGCTGAACTCTCTATACTTGTGCAAGACAGGAGTGCAAAGGAAATAACATGGGAATCCTGATCAAGGCGCCACCGCGCCGCAGTGACACCGTACCACAGCTGGCAGTAGCTGCTGCCGGTGAACCCCGCGATTCGTTGCACATCCGTGAAGTCGTGCGCATCACCGGATTGCGTCGCGAGCAACTGTATATGTGGCAGCGCCGCTACGGTTTTCCGAATCCAGCGCGCGACGGATTCGGCGATCGCGTATACCCGCAGGACCAGGTCGCGCGACTGAAGGTCATCAAACAGTTGTTGTCCGAAGGTTGGCGTGCGGGTGCCGTCGTGCCGCTCGCCGAATCAGCGCTGCAATCCATGCTGGGCATCGCCGTCGAAGATCCGGCGCCCCTGCCCGATGAAATCGAGGTGGCGGTCAATCTGCTCTCGGAGCATCGGGTCGGCGAATTGCAGAATCACCTGTCCAAGCTGCTGGTCGGACAGGGCCTGCGCCGGTTCCTGGAACAGACGCTGATCCCGCTCAACGAAGCGGTGCACGAGCGTGTGGTGCGCGGCGAGATGCAGAATTTCCAGGAGTTGCGCTTTGCGGACCTTGCGCAGCGGTTGCTCCGCGACGTGACCCGCCTGGTTCGCCCGACGCGCGATGCGCGACAGATTCTCGTGGCGACGCCGCCGAACGATCCGAACCAGCTCGGGCTCGCGATACTGGAGCTGCTGCTTTTTACCGAGGGGGTGAATTGTCTGACCCTTGGCAGCGGCGTCCCGGCCCAGGAAGTCGCGGGTGCGGCTCGCTCGTACAAGGTCGCCACCGTCGTACTGCTGTTCGATCGCGGCATTTCGGGGAAGATCGCGGGCCAGGAAATCCGGTCGTTGCGTACGGCGTTGCCGGAAGGCTTGCCTCTGGTCGTCAGCGGTCGCGCGGTAAACCTCCTCGCGAAGCCGATAGTCAATGTTCGTACCGCCGCTGACTTCAGTTCGGTCATGGCCACGATGCGGGAGCTCGGCGTCGCCGGTGCGATTCCGCAAGAGGTGCAGCAGCGCGCCTGAGTTGACGCTGCCGCGCTGGTTTTGACGGGTGATCGCTCCGATCGCGATCACTGCGTCAGCTAGCCGGGTCGGTTCCTCGATCGAATCTGGACTGCGGGCGCGTGCGTTGCTGCGGGCTCCCGCGGTTCAGGCTTCATCGAGGAATTCCTGCAGTTTGCGGCGATCGCGTTTGGTCGGCCGTCCGTCCGAGGTGGGCGCCCCCGCAGCCTCGGCCCGCCTGCGTGCGATTTCGGATTCGCGTGTCGCAACGCTCTCGGGCGCTTCCTCATACAGTTTCGCGGCCAGCGCCGTTCCGACGCGCTTGTCGGCAAGTGCGTTCACAACGATGTTCCACGTCAGTCCACCGCGACGCAGCACAACGCGTGCAGCGGGCTTCACCAGATGCGACGGCTTGACGCGCTCGCCGTCGATGCGTGCCTGCCCGGCTTCGATGGCCTGCGCCGCGAGATTGCGCGTCCTGTAGAACCGCGCCGCCCACAACCACTTGTCGAAACGAACGCGGCTTGGCGCAATCGCCGCGTCACGCGCTGCGCGCATACAGGTCCATCCACTCCGCGGTCACTGCTGCGTCGGGATGGTCGCTTTCAAGCAAGCCCGCGATCAGGCGATCGCGATCGGCCGCGCCGCGGTTCTGGGACAGCTTGAACTTGGCGTCGACGCGCGTAATGGTCATGCGGAATGCCACGATGGCGCCGAGCATCGCATCGAGCTGCGCGCCCTGGAGCTGCAGATGCCAAGGCGCGGCGCGTCCGGATTCGAAGCGTTCGGTGAGCTCCGTCACCGTCGCCAAAGTCGCGACGCGGTCGTCAACGATCTTCGACTTTGCCGTGGACATGCACAACGGCATAGTTCCAGGTCGGCACCATCGCCGCCGGCTTCGTATACCACGACGGTGACACGTAGGCGTGTGGTCCCTGAAACAACGCTACCGACGGGTGGTCAGCCAAAAGTTGCCAATGGGGATTGGCGCGCGCGACGTGCCCGATGAGCGCGCCATGGGGCGCCGGATCGGCGTGGTGGAGCATAGGCAGATGGCTGATTTGCGGTTCCGCGCCGGTCGGCGTGACCAGGGTAGCAAACGGGTACTCGCGCACGAGTCGAGCAATCGCTTCGCTGTCGCGCGTCATGAACCAGGACGGCAGATACACGCTCAACGCAAGCGCCTCATCTCAACGCCACCGTAAACAGCGTCAGCGGCAACGCGGAATTCTTGTCGAAGGTCGCACCGGCATTGATTCCTGTTTCCGCCACCGCCTCCGCCGTCTTCAGCTGGTCGTATTGACTGTGCATGGCGCCGAGCGCGAACTCCCGCCCGGAGCCTATTGCCCAGAAGCGGGTGTACTCGAACACTTCGCGCATCGAGTAGACGCCAAAAATGCCGGTAGGGCTGGCGATCAGCGCTGTGACCTGCGTCGATTCGTACGGGTCATCCTCCTCTTCCTTTGGGTTGAGAAAGTGCTGTTCCTTCAGGATAGGGTGCAGTTTGCGGAAAGTCTCGAATATCGAACGCTTGGTCGAGAAGTCGAGATCGTCGTGCTTGGCGAGGAGGCTTTCGAACACGAGCTGGTGCGCAGCGCTGCCGCACAAACCGATGTAGATGCCCTGGTAATTGACAATCTTGTCGTACGTGCGATCGAACTCCGCCGACAGTCGCGTATCGCCGAAAGTAGTCAATGAATCGGCCGCGATGGCTGCGGCGCGGTGTTTTCGGACGACGACGAGTGTAGTCATGGACTTTGCAACGGACAGAAGACATGCGGCACCGCGGCACGACGCGATGCCTTGCAGCAGGTGCTGGCGACGCCGCAATTATAACGTGTAGGCCATACGCGGCACCGGCAGCTTGGCAACCGGCGGCAGCACGCGCGGATTCCATGCGCGATGCGCCCAGCGCCAGAATTGCGCGACGTTCGCAACCGGCATGGTCGGCGCGGGCTGATCGAGAAACCTCCAGGCCAGCATGAGGCTAGGTAGCGGATCCGCAGACAAAGGGGACGCAAGCGTCTGCTTGGACAGTTTCTCGCCGTTCGCATCGATAACAATCGGATGATGCAGATACGATGGTGTCGGCAGCCCCAGTTGCTGCTGCAGCCAGATCTGACGCGGTGTCGACGCGAGCAGATCCGCGCCGCGGACGACATGAGTGACACCCTGGTCGGCGTCGTCGACGACGACCGCGAGTTGATAGGCGAACAATCCGTCCGAGCGCTTGATCACAAAATCGCCGACGTCTCTCAAAAGACATTGCTGCTGGGGTCCCTGCAGGCGATCGACAAAGCCAGTGGACCCATCGCTGACGCGCAGCCGCCACGCGCGGCCGTCGCGTCCCGGCGCAGTTCCGATGCGGCACGTTCCCGGATACACGCGTTCACCGCCGATGCCGGCAGGCGCCCGCTCCAGTTCCTTGCGCGTGCACGCGCAGCGGAAGGCGACGCCGCGCATTGCGAGGTCGGCGAGCGCCGCCTCATACAGCGCACTGCGCTCGCTCTGGCGGATGACGGCGCCATCCCATACAAAGCCGTAGGCGGTGAGCGTGTTCAGGATGGCGTCGGTCGCGCCTTGACGGTTGCGCGGCGCGTCGAGATCTTCGATGCGCACCAGCCATTCCCCGGCATTCGCGCGCGCGTCGCACCAGCTGGCGACGGCGGCAACGAGCGATCCGAAATGCAGGGGCCCCGTGGGGGAGGGGGCAAAGCGGCCGCGATAGGCGGCCAGGTTCCTTGCAGTCACTGCACGATTGTCGAGGGCCCCTGCGCGGCACGAACGCCAGTCGTCGGCGAGGGGTAGTTCCACGACCAGTTCTGTTTCCAGTTTGCGAGGACGGCGTTCGGATATTCGGCGCGCCCCAGGCTGCCGTTGTAGCGCCCCAGCGCACGGAAGTAGTCGCCGGTTTCCATGTCGAGGTAGTGGCGCAGTATCGTGCAGCCGTAGCGGAGATTGGTCCGCAGGTTGAACAGATTGTGGTCCGGATTACCGATCTGCTTCACCCAGAAGGGCATCACCTGCATGTAGCCGCGCGCGTCGGCCGTCGACACTGCGAACTTGCGGAAATTGCTTTCGTGCTGAATCAGGCCAAGCACGAGCTGCGGATCGAGACCTGCACGCGTGGCTTCGTATTGCACGCTGATCAGAAAATCGCGCCGTGTGGGCCAGTCAGGCATCTTCAAAGCAAGCCGCTGCGCCATCTCCTTCAGCCAGGCGTCGCCTTCGGCCACCGTCGCGAAGTTCAGTTTTGGCGCCGGGAAGTCGCTGACCGCGCGATGCAGCGAAGCCTGCACGTTCGCCGACAGGGCTTCCTCGAGCTGGGCACCGGCGAGAGCGGCAGCAGGAATCGATGCCGCGATCACAACCAGTGCGAGTCGCCCTATGGTCGACGCAAACGTCCTTGTGATCGACACAGGGTCCGGCGCCGGTCTCAATTTGCCAGCCTGGCGAGCACGAACGCGACGATCTCGTCCACCGGCACCGGGGTCGCCTGAAGCTCGCGCCGGCCCTGGTATTCGACCTTGCCTTCATTGAGTCCGCGCTGGCCCACCGTGATGCGATGCGGAATGCCGATCAGTTCGAGATCGGCGAACATCACGCCCGGACGCTCTTTGCGGTCGTCCAGCAGCACCTCGACTCCGCCGGCGAGAAGTTCAGCGTGCAAACGGTCGGCAATTGCACGCACGGCATCGCTGCGATCCAGGCCGATAGGTGCGATCGCGACCCGGAACGGCGCAAGCGGGTCGGGCCACACGATCCCGCGCTCGTCGTGATTCTGTTCGATCGCTGCCGCCACCACACGCGTGATTCCGATACCGTAACAACCCATTTCCGCGAAGTGTGGTTGACCGGCCGCGTCGAGAAAAGTTGCGCCCAGGGCTTTCGAGTAAACATCGCCAAGGGCAAAAACATGCCCGACCTCGATGCCACGGATGATTGACAGCCGACCTTTGCCGTCGGGCGAGGCATCGCCTTCCACCACGTTGCGAAGATCGGCGACGCGATCGGGCTCACGGCAGTCGCGACCAAAATTCACTCCGCGCAAGTGAAAGTCGACTTCGTTGGCGCCGCAGACGAAGTCGGCCATCGCTGCGACTTCACGGTCGACGACCAACGGCATCGTGGCGCTAATGCCAACCGGACCGAGGTATCCGACCTTGCAGCCTGTTGCCGCTTCGATTTCAGCGTCGTTTGCCCACCGAAACCCTGCGAGCCCGTCGATCTTTCCCGTCTTGATCTCGTTGAGCGAGTGATCGCCCCGAATGAGCAACATCTGCACCTTGTCCTCTGCCCAGAGCATGATGCACTTGACCGTGCGCGACAGCGGCAAATGCAGTAATTCGGCCACTTGCTCGCAGGTCGATTTCCCCGGTGTCGCCACCTTCTGCATGGTTTCCCTGGCGGGGGGTCTTGCTCCGGGCGGAGCCGCTTCCGCGAGCTCGACGTTGGCCGCGTAATCGGAATCGGGGCAATACGCGATCGCGTCCTCACCCGAATCCGCCAGTACCTGGAACTCGTGCGATGCCGAGCCGCCGATCTGGCCCGTATCGGCGCGCACGGGACGGAACTTGAGGCCCAACCGCGTGAAGACGCGCATGTACGCGTCGTACATCGCCTGATACGACCTCAGCATGGCTGTCTTGTCGATATCGAACGAGTAGGCGTCCTTCATGATGAACTCACGCGAGCGCATTACGCCGAAGCGTGGCCTGACCTCGTCCCGGAACTTGGTCTGGATGTGGTACAGGTTGACCGGCAATTGCTTGTAGCTCTTGAGTTCACGCCGCGCGATGTCGGTGATGACTTCTTCGGACGTCGGTTGGACGACAAAGTCGCGCTGGTGGCGGTCCTTGATGCGCAGCAGGTCGGGGCCGTACTTGTCCCAGCGTCCCGATTCCTGCCACAGCTCGGCAGGCTGAATCACCGGCATGAGCAGCTCGATGGCGCCCGCCCGGTTCATTTCTTCGCGCACGATCGTCTCGACCCTGCGCAAGACGCGCAAACCCAGCGGCATCCACGTGTAAATACCCGCTGCAAGCCGCTTGATCATCCCGGCGCGCAGCATCAGGCGATGGCTTGCGAGCTCGGCTTCGGCTGGTGCCTCTTTCAGCGTCGATAAGAGAAACTGCGATACGCGCATGATTCGACTTGCTTTTTCGACGAAGCGCGTAGTTTACGTGAATCCTCGGCGATTCACGCGGCGCGGTTCCTCCGCTCGCGCAACAATCGCCTGCGGCTAGCGGACGACGAGCACAGGCAGCTTGGAATGGGTCAGCACTTTTTGGGTCTCGCTTCCGAGCAGCAGCGCCGAAACGCCGCGTCGCCCATGCGATGCCATCACAATCGCCTCGCACTTGTTCTTTTTGGCGGCCGCGAGAATCGCCTCCCATGGCGCCGGCGCGATGGCATGCACCGTGTTGAACTCAAGCCCTGCGGATTCGGCCTTCATTCCGACTGTGGTGAGGATCGCCTCGGCCTCTTTCTTGCACAGCGCAGCATACTCCTTGCGCGACATCGGCTCGTAGGCGACGCCATCGGCGTACGCAGGCAACGGATAGTCGGGCGAGGCGTAGAACGCGGTGAGCTTCGCGCCGAGCGCCTGCGCGAGGTCGATGGCTTGCGCAACGGCTTTGGCCGAGAGCTTGGAGCCATCGGTTGCGACAAGAATCTGCTTGTACATCGCGCCCTCCTGCGGTCCAATCCCGACCGACATTATGCCGCGATCTGCGGCTTGCCGCCGCGGTGGCGTGCGACAATTCTCGGTCGAAGTCCCGCCGCTAAGACGCCGCCAATGACCGATATTGCCGACCCGCGCGTCTTTCCTGCGGGCACAGACGCGCGCTACGCCTCGCTGATTGCGCTGGCGGCTTCAAGCCTTGCGGAGACGAGCACGGCGCGCGCTGACGAAATCGATCGTGCGCTGATGATGCAGGTTGCCCGCCACCTTCACGATGGTGACGGATCGTGGCTCACCGGTGTCATCGATGCGGCGCCGTCGCTGGCGGTGGCACGGCATATCTGGCGGCGATTGCTCCAGGCATGGCGCCACGCGTCGCGCCCCGCCGACGGTGAGCAGCTCGCGGCAACGCTGTTCGCGCTGCCCGTCGTCATCGTGGCGGGCAATCAGGCGTCCGTGGCGGCCACGATCGGCGGCGTACTGAACGATGTTGAACGTATCAGTGCGATCTTGCGCGAACATCGAGCGCTCGGAGGCAGCCAGACATTTGCGTTGGCCGGCGCGCTTGCCGCGGCCGATGCGATCGATGTCTCGCGGCTGCCGGCCCTTGTGCGCTGGCAACGCCAAGCACTTGCGGGCGTGGACGTGGACCGCGACGTCACGCCTGCCCCCATCCCGATGCAGGCTGGAAGCGAGGCTGCGCATTTGCGTTTCATCGTCGGGACCGCGCTCTCCTCTCCTACGATCGACTTGCTTGCGGCGACGGATACTAAGGGCTGGGCGCTGCCGCTGACGCAGGAACTCGGTCGTCAGCTTGCGGTTCCAGGCGTTTCGATTCTTGCGCTGCCGCGCGCGCCTGCAACCCCGCCCGCGGCAATCCAGCAAGGGCGCGTGGCGCAGCGCGCGGTCGGTGCGCAATTATTCGCGAGCAACGCCATTCGGCGGCTGCGCGCGAGCGTTGGCGAACCATGCGCCGTAATCAGTGCGCACCGATGCCCGACGGCTCCAGGCGGTGGAGAACTGCGCTTGTCGCTGTCGAGTGTGTTCGATCCGCGTCAGGCCGAGGGCTTCCGCTGCCCGCTATATCCGACCGAAACCGCGGGCGAGGTGGCATCCATGTTGATTGACCTCCTGCACGACTGCCGCGTAACCGATGTGCGCGTGCGGGGCGGCGTTCACGCCGACCGCGATGCGGTCACCGGCCAGACGCTACTCTTCAAGTGCGATATCACGACCGCAAACGAGGCGACGTCGCTGCATTGACCTCAACTTCCTGAGGAGACCGGCAAAGGGCCGTTCGCCTATGGCGCATCCCGCCGCGTGATCTTGCCGACGCCACTGATTTCCTGCTCGAGTTTGGGGTTACCGACATACTGGACCGCGCCCGCCCCCGAGATTTCGACTTTGAGTGACTTCGAGGCGTTGATTACCGCTTTTCCCGCCCCGCTTACCTCCAGCACCGCGCTTTCGCTTACGAGATTGCCGGCCTGATAAGAGCTTGCCCCTGACAGATCGACAAACTGCGCAGCTACATTGCCTGCAAGTTCCGCCTTGACCGCGCCCGCACCGTCCAGCCGCAACCGCGAGGCCTGCAAGTCGTCGATGCGCAGTGTGCTCGCTCCGGCGAGATCCAGGCGGAGGTCGTTGGTTTTCAACGCGCTTGCCGTAAAGCTGACCGAACCGACCCCTTCGATCCGGTCGAGCTTGATGAAATCGATGGTGATGCGCGGCGACCGCGTCGTGCCGCCTCCGAGAATCCAGTCCCACCAGTGCCGCTGGTCAGTCAGCGCAATACTGAGCGTTCCTTCCTGGACGTCCGTTTCGATGTTCCTCAGCGCATGGCCCGAAGCTTCGATGGTGACGCCCTCGCTGGCGCCCTGGCGCAAGATCACGTCGGCCTGTCCATCGACTTCGATCCTCGAGAAGCCGGTCGCAGCGCGGGTTTCCCGGACGGCGTCGGCGGCGAGCGCGGTTGTGCCAGCGGTGAGTGCGACAGGTGCAACAGCCAGGGCAAGGAGGAGGAGAGTTCTCATGCGTAGATTCGGAGGCGCTGACAGGGGTTAGATGCGCCCGGGCGCCGCCGCGGATTCGCGATCGCAACCCAGTCTAGCGGCTGTCGACCGATTTGAGGTCTCGCCGGTAGCGCTCGGCGTTCTCGACGTAGTGGCTGGCGATCCGGTAGAGCCCGGCCACCTCTTCTTCGTCGAGGGAACGCACAACCTTGCCGGGGGACCCCAGCACCAGGGACCGATCGGGAATAACCTTTCGTTCCGGGATCAGCGTGTTGGCGCCGATCAGGCATTCGCGGCCGACGACGGCATGATTGAGGATCACGGCCTTGATCCCGATCAGCGACCCCTGTCCGATGGTGCAACCATGAAGCATCACGAGATGGCCGACGCTCACGGAGGCACCGAGCGTCAGTTTTACTCCCGCATCGGTGTGCAAAACCGAGCCGTCCTGGACATTCGAGCTGGCCCCGATGGTGATCGTGTCGTTGTCGCCGCGAACGACGACGTTGAACCAGACCGAAGCGCGATCTTCCAGAATGACGTCGCCGACAAGCGTCGCGCTGGGGGCGATGTAATGCCCGCTGCCGCGCAACTGCACGCGGCGTGAGCCAAGATCGTAGCGCATCGGGCAGATGATACGGCAGCGACCGCCTCGCTGACAGCTATAATGGCCGCTGTTCCCGACCTTGCGAACCTGCCAATGAATCTCGACCGCGTACCCGCCGGAAAGGACGTTCCCAACGACTGCAACGTGATCGTCGAGATCCCCATGCGAGGCGATCCGATCAAGTACGAAGTCGATAAGGAAACCGGCGCGGTGTTCGTCGACCGGTTCATGTCGACGGCGATGCACTATCCCTGCAATTACGGCTACGTACCGAAGACGCTCTCCGACGATGGTGACCCCAGCGACGTCCTTGTCCTGTCGCCGATGCCGCTGATTACGGGCGTCGTAGTGCGTTGCCGCCCGATCGGCATGCTCAAAATGGAGGACGAAGCGGGCGGTGATGCCAAGATTCTTGCGGTGCCAATCGACAAGCTGTCGAGCCTCTATCGCTCGATCCAGTCGCCCCGCGATCTACCCGAGCTCACCACCCGGCAGATCGCTCATTTCTTCGAGCATTACAAGGACCTTGAACCGGGCAAGTGGGTACGCGTCTCGACGTGGGTCGGCGCCGAGGAGGCCAAGGCCGAGATCGTGGCCAGCGTCGCTCGTTACGAGGCGAAACTGGCCAGGACCGCCTAGCTACGCACGCACCAGACGCGTACCCGCGATCCGATCGTGCAGGAACTGGCGGTCGGTATCAACGAGAGCCCAGGCATAGTTCACCGCCAGTGCCGCCAGCGCCCAGCGGCCATGCCCGAATGGGTGCAGCGCGAGGTACGCCCCTGCGGCGCACGCAGGGCCGATCCACCAGGCGAGATATCGGGCGAGGGCACGTGCGGCACCAGGCTGCGCATCGTCGCTGGTTCGCAGCGCAAGGTGCCACGTCTGCATGGGAAGCGTCTTTCTGCCGCCGCTCGACAGCCAGACGCAATACGCCCCGTACAGAGTGAAAAGAGCACCGAAGGACACCGCACTGGCCGCGGGCGACAACAGCGTGAGTTGTCCGGTCGCTGCCGGGGTTCCAATCCAGCCCAGCACGGGGAGCAGAAGAAATCCGAACCCGAGAGCCAGGGTTCCGAGGATCAGCGACTCGTACGCGGTCGCAGCAAGCCGCCGCGCAAACCCCGCGCGTGCAGCGGGCAGCACGGATGCTGCTGGACTGCCCATCGACGTCCTTAACGGGCCGTTGCCGGTGTGGCGCCTGAAGCGGGCGCGGAGCCCGAGGGAGGCACGGTAGCCGGCCCTGGAGGGCCGCTCCGATTCGTCGCGAGCTCGCGGCGTTTTTCCGGCGGCAACTGCTGGTATTCCTCCCACTTTTGGCGCACTTCTTCCCGCCGTTCCGGCGGTAGCTGCTTCATCGATTTGTATTGTTCCCGCGCGACTTGGCGCTCGGCGGGGGTCAACTGCGCCCAAGCGTGCATTTGCTGCTGCACACGCTGCTGCTCGGTCGGGCTCAGTGCGGGGTAGCGCTTGGCAATGCCCAGCCATTTCTGCTTGCGCTGCGGCTCCCACTGGTTCCATTCGGGCGCCAGT
Organism: uncultured beta proteobacterium; assembly: GCA_963829375.1. Lineage (GTDB taxonomy): Bacteria > Pseudomonadota > Gammaproteobacteria > Burkholderiales > Casimicrobiaceae > PALSA-1003. Next base: position 180,709 of record CAWHIS010000025.1, read on the forward strand.
GGCGCCAGAATCTGCCTATCGGCGGGCGAGAGTTCTGCCCAGGTCGGGGAACGCAGGATGAGCGGGCCGGCGACCCCGGGCGCGCTGATGCTGGATGCCGCCACCACGACGGCCAGGCAGATCAGGGCTCGGAGTGTTTGAGCCAATTCTGGAATCCCCGGTCTACGTAGGCTTCAATGGGCAGGTCGGACGTCAGGATCGCGGCATCGGTATCGGCTATTTCGCGCACCAGCTGCGACGCCTGCCAATATTGATAACCCAGAACGCCACCGACGATGAGCAGAATGCCGATCCAGACCCGAACGTCGGTCAGGACATGGCGTCCTCCGCCCAGCGTTCCACCGCCCGCGCCGGCAAGCGCAAAGTCGGACGCGCGCTTCGGGTCGGCAAGCCGGGCGAGCGCGCGCTCACGCGCTAATTGCAGGCGGTAAATCGTCCCGGCCTTGAGGTCGGCCGCGCTCCCATCAAGGTAACGCGTTATTTTCGTTGATATTTCTGTTTCATCTTTCATAGGCTGACCCCTTTGGCCTTCAACATCTCGGCCAATGCATGCACCGCCCGGGAGCAGTGAGTCTTGACACTACCTTCCGAGCAGCCCATGGCTGCGGCGGCTTCCGCCACGTCGAGTTCTTCCCAGTAACGTAGGAGAAATGCTTCCCGTTGACGCGCCGGGAGCCGGCCGAGCGCCTGCTCGATAACGCCGACAATTTCACTTTGTTCCAGCTGCCGCGCCGGATCCGCCATCCCGACAGCGTCCGATTTTGCCGGTAAAGTCTCCAGGAGATCGAAATCGTCGTCTTTATCGTCTTTTTGTCCGAATGAGGAGAGCAGCGTCGTCCATGTTGATCTGACCTTCTGGCGCCGGAAATGGTCGTGGATCGTATTCTGGAGAATACGCTGAAACAGCATCGGCAGCTCGGCCAATGGTTTCCCCGCATAATTCTCGGTCAGCTTGAGCATCGCGTCCTGCACGATATCGAGCGCGGCGTCCTCGTCGCGGACCGCGAACATCGCCTGCTTGAAGGCCCGACGTTCGACCTCCGCGAGGAATCCAGATAGTTCTTGGTACGAAGCCAGGTGCGCTTTCCGAATCGCCGGATGACGCGTTGATTATAAGCACATGTTTGAAGGGGGACAGGCGGGGCGTGCCAGGGCAAAAATGGTGTGCTGCAGCAAAAGCCTTGACCGGCGAGTTGCAAATCGTTAGTGTTGAACACGCGACGGGGTTCCGTCGCAAGAAGCACTGCAAAATCGGTCGTTCGCATCCCGGCCGGCGGCGCCACAAGCGCTTCCGGAATATCCCGTGGGATGCAGCGGTTCCGGCTTTCTACCCGATTCGAGCCTTGGTCGGACGCGCCACACCCTTACCGCGTCCAGGCAGTTTTGCAGCGACCCGGCACGCATGTGTGCCGGGCGTGATCATTTTTTGCTGGGGCGAATCATGCGACTAACGGGTGCAGAAATCGTCATCCGCTGCCTGCAGGAGGAAGGCGTCGAGTACGTCTTCGGTTATCCGGGCGGCGCCGTACTCAACATCTACGACGAAGTTTTCAAGCAGGACAAGTTCAAGCACGTCCTCGTTCGTCATGAACAGGGCGCGGTCCACGCCGCCGACGGCTACTCGCGGTCTTCGCACAAGGTCGGCGTGGCGCTGGTGACGTCCGGACCCGGAGTCACCAACGCGGTGACCGGCATCGCCACGGCATACATGGATTCGATTCCGATGGTGATCATCACGGGTCAGGTACCGACCCACGCGATCGGCCAGGACGCGTTCCAGGAATGCGATACCGTGGGTATCACTCGACCCTGCGTCAAGCACAATTTCCTGGTCAAGTCCGTCGACGAACTGGCAGTCACGATCAAGAAGGCGTTCTACCTTGCATCGACCGGAAGGCCGGGTCCGGTGCTGGTCGATATTCCCAAGGACGTCACGCAGGCGAGTACCGAATTCAACTATCCCAAGACGATCTCACTGCGCTCGTACAACCCGGTGACCCGCGGACACGCCGGGCAGATCAAGAAAGCAGTTCAGCTGCTGCTCGACGCGAAGCGGCCGATGATCTACACCGGCGGCGGAGTAATCCTGAACAACGCGGCGCCGCAGCTGACGCGGCTTGTCCGGCTGCTGGGTTTTCCCTGCACGAACACGTTGATGGGCCTGGGCGGGTTTCCCGGTACCGATCCGCAGTTCACCGGCATGCTCGGCATGCACGGCACTTTCGAGTCGAACATGGCGATGCAGAATTGCGATGTGCTGCTCGCCGTGGGTGCGCGTTTCGACGATCGCGTGATCGGCAATCCGCAGCATTATTTCCGGTCCGACCGCCGGATCATTCACATCGATATCGATCCATCGTCGATTTCCAAGCGCGTAAAAGTCGACGTGCCTATCGTCGGATACGTCGGCGACGTGCTGGAAGAAATGCTCAAATTGATCGAATCGACCAACCAGCGGCCCGATCCCGCGGCCTTGAAGGCCTGGTGGGGCGAGATCAAGGAATGGCAGCGCAAGGATTGCCTGAGGTACGACCACAAAAGCGCGCTGATCAAGCCGCAAATGGTCATCGAGAAGCTCTATGAAATCACAAAGGGCGACGCGTTCGTCACTTCGGACGTCGGCCAGCATCAGATGTGGGCCGCGCAGTATTACAAGTTCGACAAACCGCGCCGCTGGATCAATTCCGGGGGACTTGGCACGATGGGCTTCGGGTTGCCGGCGGCGATGGGTGTGCAACTTGCCAATCCCGGCGCGACCGTGGCGTGCGTGACGGGCGAGGCATCGATCCAGATGTGCATTCAGGAGCTGTCGACCTGCAAGCAATATCACCTGCCGGTCAAGATCGTGAACTTGAACAACCGCTACATGGGCATGGTGCGGCAGTGGCAGGAATTCTTCTACGGCAATCGCTACGCCGAGTCGTACATGGACGCCCTGCCCGATTTCGTCAAGCTCGCGGAAGCGTATGGCCACGTTGGACTGAAGATCGAAAAGCCGGGAGATGTCGAGGGTGCATTGAGGGAGGCGCTCAAGCAGAAGGAGCGACTCGTGTTCTTGGACTTCATCACCGACCAGGCTGAAAACGTGTTTCCGATGATTCCGGGTGGCAAGGGTCTGACCGAAATGATCCTGGCCGAGGAATTATGAGCGCCTTAGGGCGCGGCGTGCGGCGCAGCCTCGGGGTGAACTGATCATGCGCCACATCCTGTCGATCCTCGTCGAGAACGAGGCGGGGGCGCTGTCGCGGATCTCGGGGCTTTTTTCCGCGCGCGGCTACAATATCGAGTCACTCACGGTGGCTCCGACCGAGGACGCGACGATGTCCCGCATGACCGTCGTGACTGTTGGTTCGGACGATGTCATCGAGCAGATCACCAAGCAATTGAACAAGCTGGTCGAAGTCGTCAAGGTGATCGATTTGACCGACGGCAATCACATCGAGCGCGAGCTCATGCTGGTAAAGGTGCGAGCGGCGGGCAAGGACCGGGACGAGATGAAACGTCTTGCCGACATCTTCCGCGGCCGCATTCTCGACGTGACCGACAAGAGCTATACGATCGAGCTCACCGGAACCGGTTCCAAACTCGATGCATTCCTGCAAGCGATCGAGCCCGGAGTGATTCTGGAAACGGTGCGCACCGGCGCGTCCGGCATCGGGCGCGGCGAGCGGATCCTGAGAGTATGAAAAACGAGGGGAAACAGCAATGATGAAGGTTTACTACGACAAGGACGCGGACCTGTCGCTGATCAAGGGCAAGAAGGTGACGATCGTCGGTTACGGTTCACAGGGACACGCCCACGCCCAGAACTTGAACGATTCCGGCATCAAGGTCACCGTCGGCCTGCGCAAGGGTGGGGCCTCGTGGGACAAGGTGAAAAAAGCCGGGTTGAAAGTGACCGAAGTCGGCGAGGCCGTCAAGGGCGCCGACTTCGTGATGATGTTGATGCCCGACGAGCATATCGCTGCGGTGTATCGCGACGAAGTCGAACCGAACATCCGCAAGGATGCGACGCTCGCGTTCGCGCACGGCTTCAACATCCATTACGGGCAGGTGCAGCCTCGCGCCGACCTCGACGTGGTGATGATCGCGCCCAAGGCGCCGGGCCACACGGTGCGTTCGACCTACGTCGCGGGCGGCGGCACGCCGATGCTCATCGCGGTGCACCGCGACGCCAGCGGCAAGGCGCGCGATCTGGCTCTGTCGTACGCCGCGGCGATTGGCGGGGCGCGCGCAGGAGTGATCGAAACCTCCTTCAAGGAAGAAACCGAGACTGACCTGTTCGGTGAGCAGGCTGTCCTGTGCGGCGGCTGCGTCGAGCTCGTCAAGGCGGGCTTCGATACGCTGGTCGATGCGGGATACGCACCGGAGATGGCGTACTTCGAATGCCTGCACGAGCTCAAGCTGATTGTCGATCTGATGTACGAAGGCGGCATCGGCACGATGAACTACTCGATTTCCAACAATGCCGAATACGGCGAATATGTCACCGGTCCGAAGATCGTCACGGAAGAAACCAGACGGGCAATGCGCGAGGCGCTGGCGAACATTCAGTCCGGCGAGTACGCCAAAAGCTTCATCCTGGAGAGCCGTGCCGGCGCACCGACGCTGTTGTCGCGGCGGCGCATGACCGCCGAGCATCCCATCGAGCAGGTAGGGGCCAAGCTGCGCGAGATGATGCCGTGGATAAGGAAGAACAAACTGGTGGACCAATCCCGCAACTAGCAGCCGCTCTCTGCGACGCCGCAGTCGAGGAGGATCCGTGAGCACCATGCACAATCAGCGCGGCTGGGTTGGGCTCGTCGTCCTACTGATCGCGTTGGTGATCGTCGGCTTGCTGTCGCAAAAGCTGCTCAAGCAAATGGGGTTGCTCCCCGACGATCGCGCAACAACCACGGCGGGGCCCCGCGGGCCCGGGCCCGCCGCCGCGGTACCCATCGACGTGACCACTGCATCGCCGGTTCCCGCCAATGCGATCGAACGGGCGAAAGGGCTGGAAAGTACGCTGCAACAGCAGTCCCAGGACATGGGTCAGCGCATCGACGGGCAGACCAAGTAGATCGATGCGCAGCTATCCGCATCCGCTGATCGCCCGGGAGGGATGGCCCTTTATCGCGATTGCCGTCCTCGCCGCGGTCGCGTTGTCGTACGCACAGTGGTGGCTGCTCGCGGTGCTGGCGTGGATCGTCGTACTGTTCATCGTCCAGTTTTTCCGCGACCCTCCTCGCGCCGTTCCACAGCAGGCCAACATCGTCGTGTCGCCCGCCGACGGCAAGGTCGTCGTCGTGGGCAAGGCGCGGGATCCGTTCCTGGATCGTGACGCGCTGAAAATCAGCGTCTTCATGAACGTGTTCAACGTGCATTCGAATCGCAGCCCGATCGACGGTACGGTGAAGAACAAGTGGTATCACGTGGGCAGTTTCCTCAATGCCGCGCTCGACAAGGCATCGGTGGAGAACGAGCGCAACGCCTTGCACATCGCTACATCGACAGGCGTTGATGTGACATGCGTGCAGGTTGCAGGGCTGATCGCGCGAAGGATCCTCTGCTATGTCGCGCCGGGCGATGTTCTGGTGCGCGGCCAACGCTACGGTTTCATACGCTTCGGTTCGCGCGTCGATGTTTATCTGCCGCTCCACGCCATGCCGAAGGTCGCCATCGGCGACGTCGTCTACGCCACGACAACGGTCCTCGCTCAACTCGATTGACGCATGGCGGCCGGCCGTTGTCTTGCCCGGGCGGCCCTGTTAGGCTGCGGACATGGGGGACTACAAGCAGGAACGCGCGCTTGCCAAGAACCGTGTTCGCCGACGCGGTATCTACCTGTTGCCCAATCTGCTCACGACCGCCGCACTGTTCGCCGGTTTCTACGCGATCGTGCAGGCGATGAACGGACGCTTCGATCACGCGGCTATCGCGATCTTCGTCGCGATGGTGCTCGACGGGCTCGATGGTCGGGTCGCGCGACTGACCAAGACGCAGAGCGCTTTTGGCGCGGAATATGACAGCCTGTCGGACATGGTGTCGTTCGGTGCGGCGCCCGCGCTCGTCGTCTACGAGTGGGCATTGCGCAGCCTGGGCAAGCTCGGATGGATCGCGGCGTTCGTTTACGTCGCAGGTGCCGCATTACGTCTCGCGCGCTTCAACACGATGCTCGATGTCGCCGACAAGCGTTACTTTCAGGGGCTGCCAAGCCCGGCTGCGGCCGCGCTTGTCGCGGGGTTCGTATGGGTGATCGATGATTATGCAGTCGACCCCGAGACCGTCCGCTGGGCAGCGTGGATCGTCACGGTGTTTGCCGGACTCACGATGGTCACCAATTTCAAATTCTACAGCTTCAAGACGATCAATCTACGCCGCAGCGTTCCATTCGTCGTCGTCTTCGGATTCGTTCTGTTCTTCGTGCTGGTGAGCTATCAGCCGCCGATCGTCCTCTTCACGGGCTTTGTCGTGTATGGATTGTCAGGCTACTTCTGGTCGGCGTGGCTGGCGATCAAGCGGCGCCGCACCTGAATGCCAGCGCGGAGTTGTCGATCACCGCTCTCACCGCTTTCCATTGAAATCAGATACTGTACCGCAGCCCGCGATGCGCTCACGCAAGCGTCGGAACACTGACGCCGTCTCCAGTAAGTTCCTCTGTCCTGTTTGCGATGAGCGAATGCACGAGGCCGGCGCCGACTGGTGTTTCTCCTGTTGTGCCTGCGGATTTCTGCAATCGTCGTTGCTTCCGAACATCGGCAATCCGGACGCAACGATCATCCTCGACATGCAGTTACGCGTGATCGGGCTGGTAACCCTGCGCGAGAGGAATTTCGAACGGATACTCGACCGGTTGGCATTGCTAGCCAGTCCTGCGCAGCGCGCGTTGCTCGAAGTCGGTTGTGCCCATGGCTGGTTTCTCGCTGCTGCCAGGCGCAGGGGATACGCTGCGACGGGCATCGAACCCGACGCGCTGGTTGCAGCGCAGGCGATCAGCCACGGGTACGACGTTACGATCGGATATTTCCCGGACGCGCTCAAGCCCGGGGCGACCTACGACTTCATCGTCTTCAACGATGTGTTCGAACACCTTCCGGACCCGCGCGCCGCTCTGGCCGCATGCAGACAAAGGCTCCGGCCGAGCGGACTACTCGTACTCAATCTGCCCAGCAGCAGAGGTGTCGTTTTTCGACTGGCGGCGCTTCTCGCCCGTTGCGGTATCAGGCAACCGTACGAGCGCTTGTGGCAGAAAGGGTATCCGTCCCCCCACTTGAGCTATTTTCATCCTGACGCGCTAACGAAGCTGGCGGAACGTGCGGGATTCAACGAAATCTATCGGGGCACGCTCGACCTGATCGATCGCCACGGACTTTGGCAGAGGCTGCGCCAGGACCGGCGCGCGTCCATCCCCGGGACTGCTCTGACATGGCTTGCCGTCACGGCAGCGCTGCCATTGATTGGCTGGTTTCCAGCGGACATTGCCTTGCAGATCTTCGCAGCCGAGGAGGAATGACCCATTCACATGTCACCGGCTCGGTACGGTGGCGCAACAAGTCGCGCCACTTGCAGTGGCGCCGGAAATCCGATAACGTACTGCCATGAGCACAATGCATTTCCATGCCGCCAGCGCCAGGACCCGTTCGGAGTCCTTGTTCGCGCTCATTTCCGGCGGTCTGCTGCTGCTGCGCCCCGCGCGCACATAAAATCCACCCCCTCTGTCGAGCAATGCCCGCGCCATCCCAGACCGGATGGCATTTGTGCACGTGAACTGATGGCTTATGGAGGACCGATGAAATCCGATCCGTCCGCGAAATACCGACCGTTCCAGCCGATCGATTTGCCTGATCGCCGGTGGCCTGCCCGCACCATAACGCGGCCGCCCATCTGGCTGTCGACGGACCTGCGCGACGGCAATCAGGCGCTTATCGATCCGATGGATGGCGAGCGCAAGCTCCGCATGTTCCGGCAGCTCGTGAAAATAGGCTTCAAGGAAATCGAAGTTGCTTTCCCGTCGGCATCTCAAACCGATTTCGACTTCGTGCGCAAACTGATCGAAGAGGACCTGATTCCCGACGACGTCACGATTCAGGTGCTCTCGCAATCGCGCGAGGAGCTTATTCGGCGCACCTTCGAGTCCGTGCGCGGCGCCAAGCGCGTGATCGTGCACCTCTACAATCCGACCGCGCCGTTGTTTCGCCGCGTTGTCTACGGCAAGGACAAGGCCGGCATCGTCGAGATCGCGGTCAACGGTGCAAAGCTATTCAAGGAATGCGCCGCCGAGCAGCCGGGCACAGACTGGCGCTACGAGTATTCGCCGGAATGCTTCACCATGACCGAGCTCGATTTCGCCAAGGAGATCTGCGAGGCAGTGATGGATGTCTGGGAGCCGACGCCGCAGAAGCCGGTGATCCTCAACCTCCCGGCGACGGTCGAGGTCGCCACGCCGAACGTCTACGCCGACCAGATCGAGTGGATGGATCGCAATCTGTCGCGACGCGAGAGCGTCGTGCTGAGCCTTCACCCGCACAACGATCGCGGCACCGGAGTGGCGGCGGCTGAACTTGCGGTCATGGCAGGCGCCGATCGCATCGAGGGTTGCCTGTTCGGCAATGGCGAACGCACGGGCAACGTCTGCATGGTGACGCTGGCGCTGAATCTGTACTCGCAGGGCATCAATCCCGGGCTCGATTTTTCCGACATGGGATCGATCATCCGCACCGCCGAATACTGCACGGATCTGCCGGTACATCCGCGCCATCCCTATGCTGGCGAACTGGTGTTTACATCCTTCTCGGGATCGCACCAGGACGCGATCAAGAAGGGACTCGCGGCGCAGCAGGAAGCCCAGGCGCAGGGGCGCGAGTTGTGGGAGGTGCCGTATCTGCCGATCGACCCGGCCGATGTGGGCAGGACCTACGAAGCCGTCATCCGCGTCAACAGCCAGTCGGGCAAGGGCGGCATCGCGTTCCTGCTCGAGCGCGACTACGGATTGTCCCTGCCGCGACTCCTGCAGATCGAATTCAGCCAGGTGATCCAGCGCATTACCGATGCAACCGGCAAGGAGCTGGTCGTCCGCCCAAATCCACGAGGCATTTCACCGCGAATATATCGCCGCGACGGAGCCGATCGGATACGTCGATCACAGCGCGCAGCATAGTACGTCCGACGGTGCTGTGGAGCGGATGACCGCGCGGCTCATCGTCGATGGCGTACCCCGGGAATGCTCTGGAGCCGGCAACGGACCGGTCGACGCGTTCATCCAGGCACTGCGGTCCGGTACGGGGCTCGACGTGCACGTGCTCAACTATCACGAGCACGCGACGGGCAGCGGCGAGGACGCCACCGCGGTGGCGTATGTGCAGCTGCGCATCGGCACCGACCGCACTGTGTACGGCGTCGGCCTCGACCCGAATATCGTGACCGCGACCCTGCGCGCGGTGATTAGCGCAGTCAACCGCGCGATACGCGTCGGCGCGCTCGTCATGCCGCCGGTCAAGAAAGTCGCTTACGCCTGACCGCGAAGGCGACCGCACAAATCGTGATTCCGGAAGTCGTCGCCGGCGAACAGTCGCTCTTGCCGGCGACGATCGCGGTTGACGGTACGCAATTGCCCACGTGGCGCGACGGACAGTCGGTCGTCCCGATGTCCGCGCAGCTCATGGCGATGACCAACTTCGATGATCACACCAGCTATCATCCGGCGCTGATCGGCGCGACGCTTGCGGCAGAACAGGATCCGCGTTTCCGGGACACGATTTTCAAGGGTGGCTGCGGCATCAAGGTGCGCAACGTTCCCGGATGGAATGCACCGCCTGCTGCGCTGATCCACGCGCGGGCGTTGCTCCTCGCGCACCACACGGTGTCCCGCCGTGCGGTCTACGCTGATGACACGTGGGCCAGCGTCTACCGCGCAGGTGACTATTGCATGCCGCATAGCCACCTGCGTTCGAACCTGAGCATCGTGTACATGCTCGACCCTGGCGACCATGACCCCACCGACCCGCTCGCAGGACAGCTGTGCTTCGCCGACCCTCGGATCGACGCGTGCTGTCCGCACGAACCCGGACGCGTGACGCAGCACGTACTGCCGACCATGAGCCCGGGCACCATGCTGATTTTCGCCAGCGACTATCTGCACAGCGTCAATCCCTATTCAGGGAAACGACCGCGCATCACGCTGTCGTGGAACATTACGCTGGAGAAATTGCCGGGCCGCCCCGGCGAAGGGTGGAAGACGTAGTTCGAGACGATTTGCCCCTGTTGGGCGCCGCGTTTTGATATCATTGGTGCATCGCAGCATAGACCGCGTTTCCACTCGTCGCGCCCCAGAAAGGATCGTCAATGAGCGTCCCAACCTACGGCCCCGGGATCGAAATCAGCGGCCGCATCACCCCTGAATACGCGGAGATTCTGACCCCGGAGGCGGTCGCATTCGCCGCGGGATTACAGCGCAAGTACGGTGCTCGCCGTGCCGAGCTGCTGGCGCTGCGCGCGGCACGGCAACGGGAAATCGACGCGGGGAAATTACCGGGATTCCTGCCCGAGACGCGATCGATCCGCGAGGGGAGCTGGACTTGCGCCGGCATTCTGCCCGACATCCAGGATCGGCGCGTCGAAATCACCGGGCCCGTCGACCGCAAGATGATCATCAACGCGCTCAATTCCGGCGCCAGCGTCTTCATGGCGGACTTCGAGGATGCCAACACACCAAAATGGGACAACAACATCCAGGGACACCTGAACCTTCGCGACGCGATACGGCGCAAGATCGATTACGCCAGCGCGGAGGGCAAGGATTACAAGCTTGGGGAGAAAACCGCCACGCTGTTTGTACGGCCCCGCGGCTGGCACCTTCCGGAAAAGCACGTCACGATCGATGGCAAGCCGATCTCCGGCGGCATCTTCGATTTTGCGCTCTACTTCTTCCACAACGCGAAGGAACTGATCGCGCGTGGCAGCGGCCCCTACTTCTATCTCCCCAAGCTCGAAAGCCACCTCGAAGCGCGGTTGTGGAACGACATTTTCATCGCCGCGCAGGAGCAACTGGGCGTGCCACGCGGGTCGATCAAGGCGACAGTCCTGATCGAAACCATCCTCGCCGCGTTCGAAATGGACGAGATCCTGTACGAACTGCGCGAGCATTCCGCGGGCCTCAACGCCGGGCGCTGGGACTACATCTTCAGCTGCATCAAGAAATTCCGGAACAATCGCGAGTTCTGCCTCGCCGACCGCGCGCTGGTGACCATGACCACGCATTTCATGAGGAGCTACGCCGAGCTGCTGATCAAGACCTGCCATCGGCGCAACATCCACGCGATGGGCGGGATGGCAGCCCAGATTCCGATCAAGAACGACGAGAAAGCCAACGCGGACGCATTCGCGAAGGTCAAGGCGGACAAGGAACGCGAAGCGACGTACGGCCACGACGGCACGTGGGTTGCCCATCCCGGCTTGGTGCCCGTGGCGAAGGAAGCGTTCGATCGCCTCATGCCCGCGCCGAACCAGATCGCGAGCAAGAAGCGCGACGACGTCAAGACGACTGCCGCGGACCTGATCAAGTTCGAGCCCGAAACACCGATTACCGAAGCCGGTCTGCGTCTGAACATCAATGTTGCGACCCAGTACATCGGCGCATGGCTGGCGGGGCAGGGCGCCGTACCGATTTTCAACCTGATGGAAGATGCAGCGACGGCCGAGATCTCGCGTTCGCAAGTGTGGCAGTGGATGCGCTCGCCCAAGGGCAAGCTGGCCGACGGCCGCAAGATCAGCCGCGAGATGGTCGCGGCGATGATTCCCGAGGAGCTGCAGAAAATCCGTACGCAACTGGGCACCGCGTATGGCGAGGGGCGCTACGACAAAGCGGCAGAAATCTTCGCCAACCTCGTGAACAACGATACATTCATCGAATTCCTCACGCTCCCCGCGTACGAGCTCATCGACTGAGGTTGTCGTCAGGGCGCGTATCACCCACTAGGAACGGCGCCTGAGGGCTCAGGGGCGACTAGCGGGCCGCGCTTTGCATATTCAAAAACTATCGTACGCATTCACACAATCAATTTGACGTATACGCGATGCGCGCCGATCATAGCGGCGTAATGGAGCGCAACCTCGATTGGAGATGCACATGAAATTGAACGGGACCAAGACGCACGAGAATCTCAAGGCGGCATTTGCCGGTGAGTCACAGGCCAACCGGCGTTACCTTTATTTCGCGAGCAAGGCCGACGTGGAAGGCCAGAACGACGTTGCCGCCGTCTTCCGCTCGACGGCGGAAGGTGAGACCGGGCACGCGCACGGCCACCTGGACTATCTGGCCGCCGTAGGCGACCCTGCGACCGATCTGCCCATCGGCAAGAGCCGTGACAACCTCAAGGCGGCCATCGCCGGCGAGACGCACGAGTACACCGACATGTATCCGGGCATGGCCAAGAGCGCGCGCAGCGAAGGTTTCGACGAAATTGCCGACTGGTTCGAAACGCTCGCGAAGGCAGAGCGGTCGCATGCCAATCGCTTTCAGAAGGCACTCGATTCGCTGGCGGATTGAGTTGCGGACGCGACAACGGAGCGGCGAGCGGGTGATCCGCGCCGCCCGTTTGTCTGTAAGGTGTTCTTGCCTTTCTTGATGTTGTGACCGCCCCGACTCACTCACGCTGACCCCATGACAACTCGCGAAGGCAGTCTCGAGGCGCCGACACGCCACGCGATCGACTGGCGCGATCCGGAATTCTACGATCGGGCGTCGGTCGAGCGTGAGCTTGAACGCATCTTCGACATCTGTCACGGATGCCGGCGATGCGTAAGTCTCTGCAATGCCTTCCCGACGCTGTTCGAACTGATCGACGAGGGCAAGACCGGCGAGATCGATGGTGTCGCCAAGGCCGACTACACGAAGGTTGTCGACCAATGCTATCTGTGCGACGTCTGCTACATGACCAAGTGTCCATATGTGCCGCCGCATCCATGGAATGTCGACTTCCCGCACTTGATGCTGCGCGCCAAGGCGCAGAAATTCAGACGCGGCGAAACTAACTTTCGCGATCGGCTGCTGACGAGCACCGACCGTCTGGGCAAGTTTGCGACGATTCCGGTGGTCGTGCAGATGGTCAACAAGGCGAACAAGACACCTCTCGCGCGGCGTGCGATGGATACCGTGCTTCGGGTGCACCGCGATCGGCGACTGCCTCCGTATGCGCGCAAACCCTTCGACGCACTGGCCCCCCACTCCGCGGCCTGGCCGGTCCGGGATGGGCAACGGACCCCCGGCAAAGTCGCGATCTTCTCGACCTGCTACGTGAACTTCAACGAGCCGGATATCGGGCTCGACTTGCTCCGCATCCTCGATCACAACGAAATTCCGTACGTGCTCATCGAGAAGGAGAGCTGCTGTGGAATGCCAAAACTCGAGCTGGGAGATCTTGAGTCAGTGGAGAAGCTCAAAGACGTCAACGTGCCGCAACTCGCCGAGTACGCCAGGCAGGGGTTCGCAATCCTCACCGCGGTACCATCGTGTACTCTCATGTTCAAGAGCGAGATGCCACTGCTGTTCGCCGGAGACGAAGCCGTGCGCCTTGTCGCCGAGGCGATGTTCGACCCGTTCGAATACATCGTTGCGCGCGACAAGGATGGTCTGCTGAAGAAAGACTTCGTCAAGCCGCTGGGCAAGGTGAGTTACCACATTCCCTGTCATTCGCGGGTGCAGAACGTCGGCCAGAAAACGCGTGAAGTGCTCGAATGGGCACCCGACACTATCGTCACGACCGTGGAACGGTGCGCGGGCCATGACGGCACATGGGGCGTGAAGTCGGAATTCTTCGAAACGTCTATGAAGATCGGACGCCCGGTGTGCCGGCAAATGGCCGAGCCCGATCCAGACTACGTGAGCTCCGATTGTCCCATTGCCGGCCGGGCCATCGTGCAGGGCATCGAGGAGGCACAGAAATCTACGACGCGAGCGATCAAGGCGCACCCGTTGACCTTGCTGCGCATCGCATACGGCATCGCCGACACGGGCGCTGCCCAGTGACTATTCCGGAGAATCGAAATGCCGCAGATCGCACGCCATACTCTGCTTACGCTGGAAGCCTATGCGAGGACGCGCAAGGATTTCCGCGATCGCGTGCTTGCGCACAAGAAACCACGCACCGTCCATTTGGGTGAGCACCTGACGTTGCTGTTCGAGGACGAGCTGACGGTTCGCTACCAAATCCAGGAAATGCTCCGCGTCGAGAAGACATTCGAAGAGGCTGGCATCCAGGACGAACTGGACGCATACAATCCGTTGATCCCCGACGGGATGAACTGGAAGGCGACGATGCTGATCGAGTATGAGGACATTGCGGAGCGCCGGACCGCGCTCACCGTGCTCAGGGGAATCGAGGACCGGGCGTGGGTCCAGGTCGGCGGGCATCCCCGGGTTTATGCGATTGCGGACGAGGACCTCGAGCGCGAGAACGAGGAGAAAACATCATCGGTGCATTTCGTGCGGTTCGAGCTCACCGGTGACATGATTGTCGCGCTGAAGAGCAGTGCGACGCTCGCCATGGGCGTCGATCATCCCGAGTACACATTCACCCTGGGACCCGTCCCGGAGCCGGTGCGCGAGGCGCTGCTGGCGGATCTCGCATAGCGCCTAACGCACTCGCTCCCACGCATCGCGTGTGATTCCGCGCACGCAGAACTCCTCGCGCTGCCCGCGGTGGTCCCGTAACTCGCTGCGGATGAGCACCAGGCCGCAGTTTTCCAGTACTCGACCTGAAGCGGGGTTGCGGACGAGGTGCGAGGCGGTGATCTGCTGGCAATCCAGGCAGCTGAACGCAAGCGCGATCACCGCGCGGGTTGCCGCGGTGGCATAACCATGGCCCCAATATTGGCGACCGATCCAGTAGCCCACGTTCTCGTGCTCGTCCGCGACCGGCCGCAACGCGATCGCTCCGACGAGCAGTTCATCGACCGCACGCACGACTGCGAAGGTGTACTGCCTGCCACTCGCGCGATCATTCTCGTGGGTGGCGATCCACGCTTCGGCGATGCCGTCGCGATACGGATGCGGAACGACCGCCGTGGTATCCGACACGGCGCGTTCGCTGGCGAGTTGCTGCACTCCGGTCGCGTCGTCCGGCCGGAAGTGCCTCAGCACTATCGGTGAGCAGAGAACGCGCTCGGGCAGCATCAGGGAGTTTTCGGCACCCTCGGCCTGGACCTTGCGCGACGCTCAATCCCGAAAGTTGTTGAACTGGAGCGGAAAATCGGTGATCGATTTCTTGACCAGCGCAATGGCCTCCTGGAGCAGATCTTTCTTGGCGCCCGATACCCGCACCGTATCGCCCTGAATGCTGCCCTGGACCTTGAGCTTGCTGTCCTTGAGCAGTTTCACTATTTTCTTCGCCATCTCCTGCTCGACCCCGACGCGGACTGTGACGATCTGCTTGATCTTGTCGCCACTCATTTTTTCGGGGTCGCCGAACTTCAGGGAGCGAACATCGATGCTGCGTTTCGTCAACTTGCCCAAGAGCACGTCGGTGACCTGCTTGAGTTTGAACTCGTCGTCGGCGTAGATCGTCAATTCCTTGTCCTTGTGCTCGACCCGCGCGTCCGAGCCCTTGAAGTCGAACCGCGTCGAGATCTCGCGATTCGCTTGCTCGAGAGCGTTGCGAATTTCCACGTCGTTGACTTCGGAAACGATGTCGAAAGAGGGCATGACTCACACCTGGAGATGGAATACGCCAAAGCTAGCACGATCCGCAGCGCGAGGACAACCGCGAGGTAGCCGTGTCGGACGCGCGCGAATGAATTCGCACTACTTTCGATTCCGCCCGAGCTTGGTCTCGATGCGCATGCGCAAGGCGTTGAGTTTGATGAATCCCGCTGCGTCCTTCTGGTCATAGGCGCCGCGATCGTCCTCGAAAGTGGCGATCGTTGTGTCGAACAGCGAATCCGCCTTCGATGAGCGGCCGGCAACGATGACGTTGCCCTTGTACAGCTTGAGCCGCACGCTGCCGTTCACCGCGGCCTGCGACGCGTCGATCATCGTTTGCAAAATCCTGCGCTCGGGCGACCACCAGTAACCGTTGTAGATCAGGCTGGCGTAGCGCGGCATCAGATCGTCCTTCAGGTGCGCGACTTCGCGATCCAGGCAGATGGATTCGATCGCGCGGTGAGCTTTCAGCATGATCGTTCCACCGGGCGTCTCGTAGCAGCCGCGCGACTTCATGCCGACGTATCGGTTCTCCACCAGGTCGAGGCGGCCGATCCCGTGCCTGCCGCCAAGCCGGTTCAACTCGGTCAGGACCTGCGCAGGGGTGAGCGCCTTGCCGTTGACGCTGACGATGTCGCCTTTGGAGTAACCGAGTTCGAGATATTCAGCTGCATCGGGCGCTTTCTCGGGCGAGACTGTCCAGCGCCACATGCTTTCTTCAGCCTCCTGCGCCGGGTCTTCCAGCGCGCGTCCCTCGTAGCTGATATGCAGCAGGTTGGCATCCATCGAGTACGGGCTGCCACCGGCGCGATGTTTCATTTCGATCGGAATGCCGTGCGCCTCGGCGTACGCAAGCAGCTTTTCACGCGACGTGAGGCCCCATTCGCGCCAGGGCGCGATGACCTTGATGTCCGGTTCCAGCGCGTAATAGCCGAGTTCGAAGCGAACCTGGTCGTTGCCCTTGCCGGTGGCCCCGTGCGACACCGCGTCCGCGCCGGTTTCACGCGCGATCTCGATCTGGCGCTTGGCGATCAGCGGTCGCGCGATCGACGTGCCGAGCAGATACTCGCCTTCGTAGACGGCATTCGCACGGAACATCGGAAAAACGAAATCGCGAACGAACTCCTCGCGCAGGTCGTCGATAAAAATACGTTTCACGCCCGCGGCCTCGGCCTTGGCGCGCGCCGGCTCGAGCTCATCGCCCTGACCGATATCCGCGGTGAATGTGACGACCTCGCAGCGGTATGTATCCTGCAGCCATTTGAGGATTACGGAGGTATCGAGCCCGCCCGAATAGGCAAGCACGACTTTTTTCGCGTCGATCATGTTTTGCTCGAAATTTTTCTGGCAGGGGTACTGTGGCAGGTCAATCGATCTTCGCGCCGGTCTTCTTGATCACGGGCGCCCATTTTTCGGACTCACTGCGAATCAGTTTGGCGAATTCCTCGGGCGTGCCGCCGACCAGGTCGAAGCCTTGGGCATTGAGCGTGCTCTTGACTGACGGATCTTTGAGAATCGTGTTGATCTCTGCGTTGAGGCGTTGGATGATAGAGTGGGGAGTGCCCGCTGCAACCAGGATGCCGTTCCACGCCAGCGCCTCGAATCCCGGGTAGCCCGCTTCGGCGATGGTCGGGATATCCGGCAGCAGCGGAAAGCGCCTGGTCGTTGTTACCGCAATCGCCCGCAGTTTGCCCGCCTGGATTTGCGCCTGCAGCGGCTGCATCACGGCGAACAGCATCTGCGTCTCGCCCTGAATGGTCGCGGTGACCGCCGGTGGGGAGCCATTGAAGGGTACATGCACGATGTCGATGCCGGCGTCCGATTTGAGTAGCTCCATCGTCAATTGCGATGAACTGCCGTTGCCGACCGAGGCGTAGTTGAGCTTCCCGGGATTGGCCTTGGCGTACGCGATCAATTCCCTGACTGATTTGATCGGCAGCGTGGCGGTGACCGCGAGCACGTTCGGCTGGCTCGATGTGATGATGACCGGGGCGAGGTCCTTCAGCGGATCGTAGGGCAGCTTGGAGTAGATGTACGGCCCGAACGCCAGCGGTCCGTTGTAAGAAATCACCATCGTGTATCCATCGGGAGGCGACTTTGCGACAAAGTCAGTCGCCACCGTGCCACCGGCTGCCGGGCGGTCATCGACAACGACGGGCTGCCCCAGGCGGTCCTTGAGCTTGTCAGCGATGGTGCGGGCAAGCACGTCCAGCGAACTGCCGGCGGGCGCGGACACGATGAACTTGAGCGGGTGATCGGGCCAGTTTTGTGCCATGACGGGCGCAGCCACGACCAACGCGACAAGAAGCGCCGTCAGCCGCAGAACCCTTTTGCGCAGCATGAACATCTTCCTTTTCATTACGGTGTGTGACACACCGCTTCGATGTTGTGTCCGTCGGGGTCCAACACGAAGGCACCGTAGTAATTCGGGTGATAGTGCTCACGCAGTCCGGGCGCGCCGTTGTCCCGACCGCCCGCCGCAATCGCCGCTTCGTAGAACGAAGCGACCTGCATGCGCGTTTCGGCGCGGAATGCTACATGGACGGGCGGCACGTTGGGCGTGCCCTCGCCGATCCAGAAGTCCGGCTTGGGCGCCACGCCGAACCCCGCGAACTGTTCGAACTCCATCAGCACCACGTATCCGAGCGGCGCGAGCGCCGCGGCGTAGAACGCCTTGCTCCTCGCGACATTCGAAACCGCGACGCCGGTGTGATCGATCATCGATTCCTCCTAAACGCTGACCCGACCGCAGACCAGATACTCCAACAGCGCTTTCTGCGCGTGCATGCGATTTTCGGCCTCGTCCCACACGACGCTTTGCGGCCCGTCGATGACCTCGGCGGCAACTTCTTCGCCCCGATGCGCTGGCAGACAGTGCATGAACAGTGCGTCCGGCTTCGCCTGTGCCATCATTTCGGCGTCGACCATCCAGTCCTTGAACGCACGGTTGCGTTCCTCGTTTTCGGCTTCGAAGCCCATGCTCGTCCAGACATCGGTAGTGACCAGGCTGACGCCGCGACATGCATGCACGGGGTCGGCAAACGACTCGAAATGACCGTCATCTCCAGCATCCGCGGAGGCAGGATCGATTTCGTACCCCGGTGGCGTCGAAACGTGAACCTTGAAATCAAAGATCGCCGCCGCTTGCAGCCAGGTATTGCACATGTTGTTCGAATCGCCGATCCACGCGATCGTCTTGCCTTGCAGCGACCCGCGGTGTTCAACGTAGGTGTAGACGTCCGCGAGGATCTGGCAGGGGTGGTATTCGTTGGTGAGTCCGTTGATGACAGGCACTCGTGAATGCGCGGCAAAGCGCTCGATGATCGTCTGCTCGAAGGTGCGGATCATCACGATGTCGACCATGCGCGAGATGACTTGTGCGAGATCCTCGATCGGCTCACCGCGCGAGAGCTGGGTGTCGCCGCGGTTCAAGTTGATCGCGATGCCGCCTAACTGGTTCATGCCGGCTTCGAACGAAACGCGTGTGCGAGTCGACGCCTTTTCGAACACCATGGCCAGCGTTCGGTCACGCAGCGGTTGATAGACCTCGTAGCGCTTGAAGCGGTCCTTGATCCAGCGCGTGCGCTCGAACAAATAGTCGAATTCTTCGCGACTGAAATCCCTGAACTGAAGGAAGTGCTTCGGCTTCATGCGAACAGCGAAATATTTAGTTAGTTGTTAAAAAACAGCATTTTAGCAACAAAAAAGGCGCCTGAAGGCGCCTTTTCCGCAGCGGTCGGCTCGTCGCCTTTGGATCCGCTTAGGGCATCGCCTTGATGGCCTGCGCCAATCGCATCTTGCTTCGCGATGCGGTGTTCTTGTGGACGATCTTCTTGTCGGCGATACGGTCGATGATCGATTGCTGCGCTTGCAATTCCTTGCCTGCGGCGGTTTTATCGCCGGCTGTGATCGCTTTTCTGACCTTTTTCACCGCGCTGCGCAGCGATGATTTGAGGCCGGCGTTGCGCTGCCGCGTTTTTTCCGCTTGGCGGGCGCGTTTCCGGGCTTGGGCGGAGTTCGCCATGAAGATCCTTGTTTGCTGGAGTCGCTGAAAAAGACCGAGCATAATAGCAATTCTTCGTGACTCGCGCAAGCCGTGCGCCGGGTTGCGGCGCTGTATCCGTTCACTTCCCCAGCTCGAGAATCGGCCGTCGGCCTCGACCGCGGCTGCGCGACGATGAACCTGCTCAAGACCCTTTCCACCGTCAGCGCCCTGACCCTGCTCTCGCGCATTGCGGGGCTGGCGCGTGAGAGCCTCAAGGCATTCGCGTTCGGTGCCGGGGTGCAGATGGACGCATTCGAGGCCGCATTCCGGCTGCCGAATATCCTGCGCCGGTTGTTTGCCGAGGGCGCGTTCTCGCAGGCCTTCGTGCCCATTCTTTCCGAATATCAGCGTTCGCGCGGCGATGCCGCAACGCGCGACCTGGCCGGGCGCGTCGCCACGCTGCTCGCCGTGGTGCTGGTGGGACTGTCTGCATTGGGTATCATCGGTGCGCCATGGCTCGTGTATGTGCTCGCGGGCGGATTCTCGCAGACGCCGGGCAAGGTCGAACTTACGGCCGAGCTGATCCGCATCATGTTCCCGTACATCCTGTTCATCTCGCTCGTGTCGCTCGCGGGCGGCGTAATGAACGTATACCGTCGCTTCGCCATCCCGGCGTTCACCCCGGTGCTGCTCAACGTCGCGATGATCGCGGCAGCGATCTTTCTGGCCCCGCATGTCGATCCGCCGATCCTGGCATTGGCGTGGGGGGTTGCGATCGGGGGTGTCGCGCAATTGCTTTTGCAGTTGCGGCCGTTGGCGAGGTTGCACATGCTGCCCCGTGTGGATTTCCACTGGCGCGACGAAGGCGTCCGGCGAATACTGGCGGCGATGGGTCCAGCGATACTCGGTGTATCGGCGGCGCAGATTTCAGCACTGATCAACACGCAGCTTGCCGCGTATTTGGGCAATGGCAGAATTTCCTGGATCAGCTACGCCGACCGTCTCATGGAATTTCCCACTGCGCTGCTCGGCGTCGCGCTCGGCACGATCCTCCTGCCGAGCCTGTCCAAGCATCATCATGATGCCAATCACGCGCAATATTCCGCGCTGCTCGATTGGGGCTTGCGCCTGACGTTTCTGCTGGCGTTACCGGCCGCGTTGGCGCTGGCGTTGCTCGCGGTCCCCCTGATCGCCACGCTATATCACTACGGTCGTTTCACGGTGAACGATCTGTGGCAAACACGCGCTGCCCTCATCGGCTACAGCTTCGGGTTGTTGGGACTCGCTACGGTCAAAATTCTCGCGCCCGGTTTCTATGCGCGACAGAACATGAAGACGCCGGTCAGGATTGCCTTTCTGACGGTACTGTTCGCCCAGACGCTCGCGCTCATCCTCATGTTCCAGATCGGCCATGCCGGCCTGACGCTGTCGACGTCGCTCGGCGCGTGCTTCAACGCGACCTTGCTGTACGTGGCGATGCGCCGTGGCGGCGTATTTGTACCGCAACCGGGGTGGACGCGCTTCCTCGCGCGCATCGCGGTCGCACTGCTCGTGCTGGGCGTCGTGCTGTGGTTCATTCCCGGCGACGATGCGTTCTGGCTGCACAGTGGGCTGTGGGGCAAGATCGGCCGGCTGGCGTGGGTCATCGGCGGGGGAGCCCTGAGTTACTTTGGAGCGCTGTGGCTGCTCGGCTTTCGCATCGCCGATTTCAGCCGCCACGAACCGATGTAGGCGCGAATTCATTCGAGCGCGGTGGATCGTGACCGATGGGCCGAATGAATTCGGACCTACAACACCGCGACCTGTAGGCGCGAATTCATTCGCGCGCAGTGGTTGCTACTGCCCGCCGCTGCCCTTGCGATACGGGCACACCGGCTTCACGCATTCCGCATAGAGATACAGCGCGTGCTCGGTGATCTCGAAGCCACGATCGCGGGCGATTTTGGTCTGCCGCTTTTCGATTTCGCTGTCGAAAAATTCCTCGACTCGTCCGCATTGCATGCAGACCAGGTGGTCGTGATGACCGCCCTGATTGAGCTCGAAAACCGCCTTGCCGGTCTCGAAATGATGGCGGACCAGCAGTCCTGCCTGCTCGAACTGGGTCAGCACGCGGTAAACCGTGGCGAGTCCCACATCGAGACCTTCGGCAAGCAGCTGCCTGTAGACGTCCTCGGCGGTCAGGTGCCGCACGGAACTCTGCTCGAACAGGTTGATGATCTTCAGACGCGGCAGGGTGGCCTTCAGCCCGGCGGTCTTCAGATCTTGAGGGGTGGACATGGGGATGGAGAGGCAGCGCGTAGAGCCTCGCCTATGATATAGTTTCCGGTCGCTATTTGCAGTGGAAGTTGGGATCTGACACCTATGCGCGCAAGTATTTGCGCAGCCGGCATCGCCTTCGTGCTGGCCGGCTGTACCTGGTTCCCGAGCGTCGGCGTTTACAAGCTCGATGTCAATCAGGGCAACTACATCACCCAGGACCAGGTGGACAAGCTCAGGGTCGGGCAGACCCCGCAGCAGGTCCGTCTCGCACTGGGTACGCCGCTGCTCACCGACGTGTTTCACGCCAATCGTTGGGACTACGCCTACAGCTTCGAGCGCCAGGGCCGCGTGCTCGAGCAACGTCAATTCACCGTCTATTTCGCCAACGACAAGCTCGCCCGCTGGGAGGGCGATGAAGCGCCTCCACCACCGGCCGAAGTTGCGCGTGCGGGCGGCGGTGACGCCATCCTGGACAAGTCGATGTCGATCGCGCCCAAGACGGGCGACGAAAACTGGCTGGTGCAGTGGCTGAAGAAAATGGGTTGGTGGGGCGGGCAATGAGTTCGCCGGTCCGGATCGCCATCGCTGGCGCCGGCGGTCGCATGGGCCAGACGCTGATCGAGGCGGTCCTCGATGCCCCCGACCTCGTGCTGGCCACGGCGTTCGACGTTGGGTCCTGTGGCTTGATCGGGCGCGATGCGGGCGAACGCTTTGGACGCGCGACCGGCGTCACCGTTGGCTCCGACATCCGGAGCGTGCTCGGATCTGCCGATGTCCTGATCGACTTTACCCGACCCGCTGGCACCATGGATGCACGTCGCGGCGTGCGCGAAGGCCGGCGTCGCGGCTGTCGTCGGGACCACCGGCCTGTCCGAGCCGGATCGCCGCGCACTCGGTGAATTCGCGCGCATGACTCCCATCGTCTTCGCGCCGAACATGAGCGTCGGTGTGACGGTGTTGACCAAACTGGTGGAGATCGCCGCACAGCATCTCGGCAAAGACTACGACATTGAAATCGTCGAGATGCACCACCGGCACAAGGTCGACGCGCCTTCGGGGACTGCGCTGAAGCTCGGTGAAACCGCGGCGACGGCGCTCAAGCGCAATCTGGAGACCGACGGTGTCTATGCACGGCACGGCGTCACCGGCGAGCGCAAGGCGGGTGCGATCGGCTTTGCGGCTCTGCGCGGTGGCGACGTCGTCGGCGATCACACCGTGATCTTCGCGGGCGACGGCGAGCGCGTCGAACTCACACATCGCGCGTCGTCGCGGCGGAATTTCGCGCAAGGCGCACTGCGTGCGGCGCGCTTCGTCGCCGCCAGGCGTGCGCAGCGGCAGGCGGGCATGTTCGATATGCAGGACGTGCTGGGCATGCGCTGAGTGGTCCAGGCCTGCCGGTGATGCCGATAGCGAACCCTTTCGATCTCTCAGGTCGGCTCGCGCTCGTGACAGGAGGCGGCGGTGGCCTCGGCTTGGCAATCGCACGCGGGCTGGCGGCTGCCGGTGCCCGCGTCCTCCTGAATGGCCGTAATCGCGACAAGCTCGATGCCGCGGTCTCCGCGCTTCTCGCCGAGCGGATGGCCGCCTCTGCAGCAGCGTTTGACGTCACGGACGCCGACGCCGTCGAGGCGGCGGTGACGGCCATCGAAAAGGAGAGCGGACCTCTCGACATCGTGGTCAACAATGCGGCGGTCAACCGCCGCGGGCCGCTCGACGCGTTCTCGGCCGAGCATTGGCACGCGCTCCTCGCGGCCAATCTCGATGGGCCGTTTTATGTCGCACGGAGTGTCATTCCCGGAATGCGTGCGCGTCGCCGCGGCAAGATCATCAACATCTGCTCGCTCGCGAGCGAAATCGGTCGTCCCAACATCGTTCCCTACGCCGCGAGCAAGGGTGGCCTGCAGATGCTCACGCGCGCGCTCGCTGTCGAGCTTGCACCTTACAATGTGCAGGTCAACGGCATCGCGCCCGGTTTCTTCAAGACGGACATGAATGCGCCTCTGATCGCAGACTCCGAGTTCTCGGCCTGGGTCGCCAAGCGCACGCCGGCGGGAAGATGGGGTGAGCCACCTGAAATCGCCGGTGCCGCCGTATTCCTCGCGTCGAACGCAGCCGACTATGTCACGGGACACGTTCTCTTCGTCGACGGCGGCTTCAGCGTTTCGTATTAGCGGAGCGGGCCCGGGGCGAGAACTGGCCGGTCACGAGCCACGGCGCCTCACATATGCTTGAACCGGTGCGTGTAAGGATCGCTTACCCCAAGAGTCTCCTTGCGGTTTTTCAGGCGCACGCGCAGACGCCCTTTGAAATCACGATGGACGCCGGCGATCGCGCTGACGTTCACCAGCGTACCGCGATGGATCTGCCAGAATGAATCGGGATCGAGCTCGTCGGCAAGCTCCTTGATCGATTTGCGGATGAGGGTTTCCGCATCCGAGGTAACCACCTGCGTGTATTTGTTGTCGGCGCGGAAGTAGGCGACCTCTTCAATGGTAATCAGGCGAACGTCGTTGCCCAGCCACGCGGTAATCCAGCGCAGATGGCCGCGCTCCGCATTCAACGCTTTGGTGAGCCTTTCAAGGAGCCCCTCCAGCTTGGCCGGCGTCTCACCCATACGCTGCTTGAGACGCGCGATCGTCGTCGCGAGCCGCGCCAGAGAGAACGGCTTCAGCACATAGTCCACCGCGCCCTCGTCGAAGGCCGCAATCGCATATTTGTCATAGGCGGTGACGAACACGATATGGCAGCGACCGCTCGCGTGATGGGCGACCTCCATGCCGGACAGCCCCGGCATCTGAATATCCAGGAACAGGATATCCGGCGCGTGGGCCTCGAGCGCACGCAGGGCGGCGACACCGTCCTCGGCTTCGGCGATGATCTCGAGCTCAGGCCACATGGACGAAAGGCCCTCACGTAACTGCTCGCGAAGGACATCTTCATCTTCCGCAATGATCGCCCGAGGGATTGAGTCAACTGAGGACATAAGGGATATGTAGCGCCGCGATGGCGCCACGTGGTTTAAGCGGCCGGACCTCCAATTGCCCTTCCGCACCGTAAAGCGCATTCAATCGACCACGGATGGTTGTCAGTTCGTGCTGGGCGGCGCGAGCGTCTCCCGTGTACGCCATCGTGAGCTCGAGGATTCCAGCGTTGGCGCGCGCTTCAGTGCGAAGCGCTCCATCGTAGTCCGACCCACTGTGTGCGCGGACCGCGAGCGCTTCGAGCAGGGGCAGCAATACCATGGGTGGAAACGTTGCGGCTGCCAGACGTTCTGGAATATCAAAGGCAAAATCAAGCTCGCTACAGCCTCGATTGCGTTCAATACGGAGATACGCCGCCGCCAAACGTACCTCCTGCTCCAAAGTGGAAGTGCTCGTCCGCATATGCGGTAGCGCGGCGCGCAGGTAGACGATCAGGTTGTCGAGCATTCGATCCGCCGATGACGAATCGGTCTCGTATAGATCACCGACCCGCATTAGTGTATTGAACAGGAACTGCGGCTCGACCTGTGCCTGCATGACCTGTAGTTGGGATTCCAGCGCCTTCTTCTTCAGCTCTACCTGTACCATCTGCGTGGCGTGCAGCGCAGCAGCGAGCTCCTCATCACGGCGACGTTTGAAGTAGACAAACGCAACGAGCCCACCCCACGTAAGGCCCCACACCGGGGGCCAGTCGAGGTAACTGCCGCTCGTCATAACGACCACGCTGCCTACGATCGTTCCCAAGGCTAACGCAACTACCAGTAATACGGTTCGCGGAACTCGGGAAATGTGCAAATTGTCCGCGACCGTGAGCGCAAGCATCTGCGAAAAAAACAGGAGCAGATAAACCCTAAAAACGAGCAGACATCCCCACCCTTTGTAGAGGAAGAAATCGGCGATTCCGACGGGACTGGGATTCAATCCGTACCTTCTCCACATCCAGTTTCCGAACGCCGTCCACAGCGCGAATCCCAAGGCAACCAGGAACGTATTGGCGATTCGACGCCAAGTCAGTCCCGTCAAAACGTCGACATCGGTACGAAGCAGTTGCACCAGACGGTTGGATGCCGAGCCAGATGTGGACAGTCTGTCTACCGAGTGGGCCGCGGTTTGCGGGGCATACATGGCGATCACGCGGCCGCGCCAAGGGGATGCGAATCTGCGGCAGTCTGCGTCACCTGCTCGCGTTCGGCATCCGCAGCACCGCCGGCCGAATCGATACGCAGTGGCACCTCGATGGTTGCAATCACACCATGCGGAGAGTTGCCACGAAGCGTCAGTCGCGCGCGACCGCGATACAAAGCGGCCAAGCGGGCGCGGATGTTCGAAAGCCCAACACCGTCCCCTCCGCCATACGCCGCGGTTGAAAGACCGGTGCCGGTATCCATCACTTTGACGCGTAAGACACCATCGTCCGATGCAGCGACAATCCGGATACTGCCGCCTCCGCGCAGTGGATTCAGCCCATGCTTGATCGCGTTCTCGACCAGAGAGAGCAGCATCATGGGTGGGAGGGCAGCGGCAAGTAGCTCCTTCGGTATCCCGATCTCGAATCGGAGCCTTCGTCCCATTCGGATCCGATGCGTTTCCAGGTAGGCCCGCGCCAGTTCGACTTCCCGCCCTAGTGTCGAGCCGTTTCCACGCATTTGCGGCAACGCGGCGCGCAAGTAACCACAGAAGCTGTCGAGCATCGAGCGACCGCGCGCCGGGTCGGTTTGGTAGAGGCGCTGGACGTGGGCCAACGTGTTGAATAGGAAGTGCGGCTCGACCTGTGCTTGCATGACCTGCAAGCGTGCTTCGAGCATCTGCGCCTCGATTCGAAGCCGCTCGAGTTCCGCTTCCCGCAACTCCGCGGCACGCAGCGCCGAGCGTTCCATAAAGTAATATGCGGCGGCAACCAGGCCCCATTGGAGCACGACGACCCGGAGCTTGTGAATCGAGTATCCGAAAGAAACGGGCTGCTGCAACCACACCCAGCTATGCAGTTGGAGGGCAAGCGTGCAACCCGCGATTACCGCGATTCCGAGAATGGCGGGCCGGGGAATCCGCAGACGGTTGATATTCCTTAGCACGACCGCGCAGATCAGCACCGAGAGGCCGCTAATCGAAAACAGCGGCATCCAATACCATGCGATCTTGTCCGGAGGGTCCCCCATATCCTGCGCGGCTCGGGCGACACCAAAGGCGGTTGCGAGGAGCGCCACGTACCCAAAATGGCTCCATGTCAGACCGTCGAGAATTTTGGGCTCGTAGCGAAGTACTGCGCCGACCGCGCTTCGAAACCGGCTTTCATGGATCGCACGATCGTTCTGCATGGTCGATCTGGAGGGACGTCGTTTATGGCCGCTCAGTTGATGATCCAGTGTCGATTCGGTCAACGGCGGCATTGGTCCTGTCACTACGTCCCGATAACCCGGCAAATTATCATCATGCACCAGGCGAGCACTTCATGGGGAGTGCCCGCATCCACCCAAGGCCGATCCTGTCACGCCGCGCACCCGGGCGGGACCGGTCCGACGCGGGTCAGCGCGATGGTGCCACTCGTGCCGGCGCTGCTGCCGCCGGTGAAGCTGAAGGTCAGCGTCGCGACAGTGCAGCTCCGGAACGTTAGGGTCGCGGTGCCAACCGCGACGGTGTTCGGTGGCGGCGTGGTCGGTGCATCGAACAATCCACCCGTCGTTTCGTAGAGCGTCATCGCCAGCGTGCGCGCACCCGCCGTGTAGGTCGACTGGCCGGTGTACCAGCGCTGGCCCGCCGCGCCCGCGGCCGCGCCGCTGGGTGCGTAGGTGTACCAGGCGAAGAACGCGCTCGGCGACAGCGGATTGATCTCGACGGTGATGCCTTGGCCCGACGTTGCCGGGTCGTACCAGTTGCCGGAGAACGCGAAGTCGGCATTGACCGATCGCGCGCTGGTGGTCGAGCACGTCACGTTCTGCGTCAGGCGCGTGAGCGGAATGCTGCCGCTGCGGCCGCTGCCGTCGGTGAAGGTGTAGTCGAGCTTGCCCTGGTCGCACGCGGTAAAGCTCAGGGTGGCGCTGCCGACCGGGTGCGCGGTCGTGGTTGGCGGCGCGTTGAAGTTGCCGCCGACGTTCTGATAGATGGTGAGCGCGGCGCTCGCCGCGCCGGGGGTGACGCTACCGCCGAGCGTGTACCAGCGTTGTCGCTCGGCGCCGCCGACTGCGCTGTGGTCGTACGTGAACCAGCTGACTTGCAGCGCGCCGGTCCCAGCACCGTTGGGGAAGACTTCGACCTCGACGCCCTGGCCGCTGGTCGCGGGTTCGTACCATGAGCCGGTGAGTCCGTGCTGATTGTGGTCGAGCGCGGCCGGCGGGGCGGCCACCGGCCTGAAGGCAAGATCGCCCACGAAATTCTGGCCGGTCAGGCCGATCAACGTCCCGGCACCGGTCGTGGCGTTGACCTTGAATATCCCCGCCTGATCGCCGTTTCCGCCAAAGATGACGCCATCGCTCGGACGCACAGCAAGGCTGTGATAGAACTCGACCGTCGGTATGGTAGTCAGGGTCGCGGCGTTGGCAGGACTGAGCGTCGCAAAGAGCGGGTTGACGGGCCCTGAGCCACCGGTCGAATCGGCTCCTGAAAAGTACAACGTTCCGTCGGGGCCAAACGCGATGCTCGCGAAGAATTTGCCGGTGTCTCCGATAAATGTCGCGGCACCCGTGGTGGTGTTGATGATGTACAGCTTGCCCGTCCCGCCGAGCTGATCCTGTACTCCTCGGATTCCGTACAACACACCCGTTGACGGCTGCACCGCGAGGTCGGAGATGGCGATGCCCGTCCCTCCGACATTGATGCGTACACTGGAAATGAGCGTCCCCGTGTCCGGATCGATCCGGATCAGATCGCTGACCGACGTAGGTCCGGACGAACCCGTCGGCGGAAATCCCCCCGGTAGCTGCGTGGCGCCGAACAATGCGCCGTCCAACCCGAATGCCAGGCCGGAGATTCGCGCGACCCCCACGGGATGCCCGACAAGAGTTGTGCTCGCATCGCTCTGGCTGACGATGACCAGCGCGCCGTCGTTGGTCGACGCTTGCGGGCCGCTACTGACACCGTGTCCGCCGAGTCCGCCATACAGAACAGGCTGGGCGTGCGCCACGGACAGCGCCATTGCCGCCAGCATCGATCCGATGATTACCTTGACTGCGATATCTTGCGTCAGCTTCATGGCAATCTCCTGTTCATCTGTCCGGCGTTGGCGGCATCCGGTGGCCGTTCGCTCCAATGCAAGTTTTCGTCGCGTCAGACGACAACGATCGTCTGCATCATCCCCATGTCTTCGTGGGTGAGCATGTGGCAATGCATCACGTAGGTTCCTGCGAAATCCCGAAAACGCGTACGGAACGTCACCGACGTCGGATTGGTCGGCGATCCATTGGGTGGTAGTCCGATCGTGTCGGCCCAGTAAGGGTCGATCGCCGCGCCATTGACACGGACGACCTGGAACGGATTGACGTGTATGTGGAACGGGTGGCGGATGGGATTCATGTTGAAGAGGGTCCATTCTTCGACGCTGCCGAGCGCGACGGTTTGTTTCAACGCCCGGCTCGATTGGAACGGAATGAATTCGCTCGGCATGCCAGGGCTGGTCGACGCCTCCCCGCCCGCCGTGCCGAGCGCGAAGACTTTGTTGGCCAGCGTGGTCTTGCCGGTCTGAAATACCCAGTCGGCCAGTTCATCTCCCGGCTTCGCGATCGCGTTGGCCGGCGGATCAGTGATCGGTGCCTCGTTGTCGTTGAAGACAGTGCGCATCACGATGCTTCGCTTCAATCCACCCGCACTCGCCAGTTCCTCATCGGTTATGGTTGCCAGGCTGGCTGGCACGGGAAACGGTCCGCTCGGCAACGTCATCGACAGCGGAGGATCGGCCACGATGACCTCAGCGAGCACATCTTCGTCGAGGATCGCGAGCCTCGTGCCCATCTGGAATTTCAACGTGCGCAATGAGTAGGTGCCAGTTGCGCCGGCCTGGACCAATATGCTGGCGCGATTGCCCGGCGCCAGCACGACTCCATTCTGTCCGTCGGGGACAACCGTCAACATGTTGCGGCGCGGATTCCCGTCATGGCTGTAGACGCTCAGCGCATGGTCATCGAGGCTCAGATTGACGAAATTGAATATGGCGGCGTTGATGAAGTGCCAGTTCTGCACTTCGCCACGCCGCATGACGATGCGGGGGCGACGGACGCCGTTGATCAGAAACGGCCCCTCGGTCGCGGGACTGTCGGCAACTTGGGTGAACGACTCGAGCATGCCGGCAGCGTCGGTGATGGGCGACTGCAACACGAACACGCGCTCCGCGGCGGCGGCGATCTCCGGGACCTGATCGATTTCGCCTTTGATGATCAGCGCACCGGCCATGCCGCTGCCGACCTGGAGGGCGGTCGATCCGTGCAAATGCGGGTGATACCAATAGGCGCCCGGCGGGTGATCGGCGCCGATGCGGTATTCGTGCTGCCGGACGAGTCCAGGCTGGATACCGAGTCGCGGGTCGTCCATGACGTAGTCGCCATAGACGCCCGGCGCAACGAGGCCTGGGGTGACGTGCAAGCCATGCGTATGAAGGTTCGTGCTGTTGGGATAGCGCAGGTGTTGTGCGGGTTCGACGGTGGGAGGATTGGGCGGCAACTGGTTGACCACCAGGATTCTCAGCATGTCACCGACCTTGACGCGCAGCGTCGGGGCGGGGATGCGGTTGTTCATGGAGCGCAGCGTCACCGCCTTGCCGTTGAGCACCGTCGTGAAATACGACAGTTGCAGCGTTACGCTCAACGCTCCGTCGACCGATGCCAGCGTCGGCGGCTCGACAAAGGTTTCCTCGGGTAATGGTGGAAACGATTCGCTGCTGTCGTGGCAGCCGTAAAGACTTGCCGGAAGCGCCAGCCCCGCACCGAGCGTCCAAGTCAGGTGCAGGAAATCGCGACGCGAGTATTGACCCGTCCCCATGGCGTTCGCGATCTCGATCAGCCCAACGGAAAAAATGGCGTCGGTTGCAATCGCTGCCGATCGACTGCGCCAATCTGGCCGCCCGCATTACTGCCCCATCCAAACAGCCCGGCTGGTGTCAATGCGATGGCATGGGTTTCTCCCGCGGCAATCGATCGCACCTGCTTTAATCCAGGGACGCACACGGCGACGCTGCGGTCCGCGCTATCGCCCATGCCGAGTTGACCCTGACCGTTCCAGCCCCATGCATAGACTTTTCCGCTTTCCCCTAGCGCAAGCGAGAAATGCATGCCCGCGGCAACGGTCTGTATGCGTTCAGGCAGCCGGACTGGCAAGGGTAGCGTCGAATAGGTACGCTGCTCCTGTGCGAGCTGGCCGTGGTGATTGCTGCCCCACGCCAGTACTTCGCCCTCCGTGGTGACCGCGAGCGTATGCGTTACCCCCGAGGCGACCGAGCGGATTTTGACGTTCAACAGCAAACGCTGCGGTACCGCCACCGAGGTCAAATGGCCCAGCCCGAGTTGACCGGCAGCGTTGCTGCCCCATGCATACAATTGGCCATTGGTCGTCAACGCCAACATATAACCCCGGCCGAGTGCCACTCCACTCGCGGGAGGAAGGGGTGCTACCGACCCGGGCGTTGCGTTGAGGTACACCGTGGGGCGACCCAGCGCGCCTTCGCTATTGAGTCCCCAGGTATGGATTGTTCCGGCCGCGTCGATCGCGCCGAACAGAAACTCACCCGCCGCGATCGCAGCAACGTCTTCGATGCCCGCCAGCAGGTGCGGCGTAGCCGGCACAACGGCTTCGCGGCGTCCACCGATGCCCGCGGCGCTGGCGCCCCACACCGCAACACGGTTTGTTGCGGTGATGCCCAGGCTGATGCCGTATCCGGCGGCAACGGATACCAGTTCATATTGTGTGTTGAGTTCCACCGCCGCGGTGTCCGCATTCAACGTACTGCAATATTCCGTCGCGTTGGCCGGGATCCTGCCGCTGCCATCGCCTCCCCAGCCGAACGCTCTGCCATTCTCGAGCAGGGCAAGCGTATGGTCTCGACCGCAACTGATCGATGCGATCACCTGGCGTCCGGAACGTCGCGGTTCCACAATGTCATGCCGAGCACCCCGCCGGGACCGGCCCGACGCGGGTCAGCGCGATGGTGCCGCTCGCGCCGGCGCTGCTGCCGCCGGTGAAGCTGAAGGTCAGCGTCGCCGCGGTGCAGCTCTGGAACGTTAGCGTCGCGGTGCCAACCGCGACGGTCTTCGGTGGCGGCGTGGTCGGTGCATCGAACAAGCCCACCCGTTGTCTCGTAGAGCGTCATCGCCAGCGTGCGCGCACCCGCCGTGTAGGTCGACTGGCCGGTGTACCAGCGCTGGCCCGCCGCGCCCGCGGCCGCGCCGCTGGGTGCGTAGGTGTACCAGGCGAAGAACGCGCTCGGCGACAGCGGATTGATCTCGACGGTGATGCCTTGGCCCGAGGTTGCCGGGTCGTACCAGTTGCCGGAGAACGCGAAGTCGGCATTGACCGATCGCGCGCTGGTGGTCGAGCACGTCACGTTCTGCGTCAGGCGCGTGAGCGGAATGCTGCCGCTGCGGCCGGTGCCGTCGGTGAAGGTGTAGTCGAGCTTGCCCTGGTCGCACGCGGTAAAGCTCAGGGTGGCGCTGCCGACCGGGTGCGCCGCAGTGATCGGCGGGGCGTTGAAGTTGCCGCCGACGTTCTGATAGATGGCGAGCGCGGCGCTCGCCGCGCCGGGGGTGACGCTGCCGCCGAGCGTGTACCAGCGTTGCCGCTCGGCGCCGCCGACTGCGCTGTGGTCGTACGTGAACCAGCTGATTTGCAGCACGCCGGTCCCAGCACCGTTGGGGAAGACTTCGACCTCGACGCCCTGGCCGCTGGTCGCGGGTTCGTACCATGAGCCGGTGAGACCGTGCTGATTGTGGTCGAGCGCGGCCGGTGGTGCGGCGACCGTTCGAAAGGCAAGATCACCCACCAGATCCTTCTGGCTGGTCATGCCGATCAATGTGCCGGCACCGGTGGCCGGATTGATGGTGTATACGCCCTGCGCATCGGCCGTTCCTCCGAAAATCACGCCGTCGCGACGAACCGCAAGCGAGTGGAAGAAAGCGGACGTCACAGCGCGGGTCAGGATCTTCGCGTTCGAGGGATCCAGCGTTAGCCAAGTAAACGGACCGACTGGTCCCGCCTGCTCGTCGTAGGTGGCCGCTGACATGTACAAGGTTCCGTCAGGTGCAAAAGCGATGCTCGCGAAGAAGAGACCGGTATCACCGACCAAAGTCGCAGCCCCCGTTGCGGCATCGATGATATATAGCTTGCCGTCGGTTGGAAGCTGGTCATCGAATTTGCGTATGGCGTACAAAGCACCTGTCGTCGGATGTACCGCGAGATCGGATATGGAAAGGCCAACTCCTCCCGCGTTGATGGGTACATGCGAAACAAGCGCTCCTGTGTCCGCATTGATGCGGATCAGATCGCTGTTCTGCGCTATCCCCACCGGCGGTGGAAAGCCGTACGGTTCTTGAGTCGCACCAAACAGCGTGCCGTCCAACCCGAACGCAAGCCCGGAGATTCGTGCAATTCCGGTAGGATGCCCAACAACCTTGGTGCTGCCGTCGGTTTGGCTGACGACTACCAGCGATCCATCGTTGGTCGACGCCCTTGGCCCGCTGCTGACTCCGCGACCGCCGAGCCCGCCATAAAGAACCGTTTCGGCGAGCGCCGCCGGCATCGTGATCAAAACCAGCATCGATCCGATTACGACGTTGGCGACGAATGCGTTTCGTTTCATTTTCGTCCTCCACAACCGGATTGCGGTCATCGGCGGTGAACGCGCCGATGACCGCTGCTGATCACCTTGCGGGCCTACGGTTTCGGCGATCGTCTCCCGACGGATGCAACGATCCACGCTTCATGGCAGCCTACGGTTCCTGTCCGGCGCCGCGAAGTCGACTCTTGACACGGCGAATCCAGACCATAAATCCCTCGTCAGCGGAATTCAATCCTCACATGGGGGAAGTGGTGTTCTCCCTCGCGGAATTGCTCTGTCAGCTCCACCTGGAAGGAGCGCCCATCCGTGAGGGTGCCGGATGCGACCAGTGCTTCGTTGCCACCGCGCTGTGGCACGATGTCGTTGCGTGTCGATTCCACAAAGAAGGATGCGGAACCGATCAGCAGCGACGGCAACGCGGCCAATTCCGGCACAGTCAATTCGTTGTCGGCGACCGCCGCTTGCAGCTCGGACCAACGCACGAACCACACCGGCACAACCCCCGTTCCGTAAAAAATGCTTGACGCAGGATAGGGGTCGTCGAGGCTGCGCCAGAAGGTCCGGCCCGTGATCTGCAGCTCGCAGGCGAACGGCTGCCCTGAGAAGTCCAGGAACTCGAACAGATTGAAATCAGCGGGTACGCACGCGGGGGTGCGATAGAAGAATACCGCCGCCCAGTCCTCCGTATGGGGCAAGAAGCCAGGTACGATATCGGCGTAGAAGGGCGGGTCGATATCCTCTGGAATACTCAGATGAACCTGCGCCTGGGAAATAGTGCTTACAGCGAGCCCTGCCAGACAACCGGCGAGCCATGTATAAAGCTGTCGTGCCCTCATGACTTTCTCCCTGTGGGTTCGTGGACGTGGGGTGTGTAATAGAGTCGGGAGGCGAATCTCCTGCTTATTTGTCTGCTCGCCGGAACGACCTCGATCGTTCGATCAAGGCGGTTCGGCGCGAACGTACTCTGCGCGGCAGGATTGCCGATCGGCAACTGAAATCTGATGGAAGCCGGAACGGTGCGATAAGTCCGTCCAGGCTGCGACGAATCGGGAAGAGCCACGAATCGAATCGCACGGCGAAGGTGGCGGCGCGGTCTTAGTGCTTCATCGACGAGGGACCGCCAACACTGTCGCAGCTTGCTTGGCGACGCAAGTCGAATTGAGTCGTCCGCCGAGCTAGGGTATAATTTCCAGCCTTCAGAGCGGAGAAGGCTGCGTGCCTTCTCCGCTTTGCATATCTACTGCTCGGATCGAGGAAAAACGCCGTGTCCGCCGCCACCGTCCCCGCGCTACTCGCGCTAGCAGACGGGACGATTTTTCGCGGTCGCGCCATCGGGGCCGAAACGGCAAGTGTCGGCGAGGTCGTCTTCAATACGGCAATGACCGGATATCAGGAAATCCTCACCGATCCCTCGTACGCTGGGCAGATCGTCACGTTGACGTATCCGCATGTCGGCAACACCGGCGTCAATCCGGAAGACGTCGAATCGAACCGGATTTTCGCGGCGGGCCTGATCATCCGCGATTTGCCGCGGGTCGCATCGAATTGGCGCAGCACGATGGATCTCTCGTCCTATCTGCGCGACGCCGGTGTCGTTGGCATCAGCGATATCGACACCCGCAGACTCACGCGGATCCTTCGCGAAAAGGGCGCGCAGAACGGCTGCTTGATGGCGGGAATGGTCGACGAACGCGAGGCGCTGGATCGTGCGCGCGCCGTGCCGTCGATGGCGGGCCTCGATCTCGCAAAGGTGGTCAGCTGTGCCACGCCCTATCCCTGGCATGCCGGGACCTGGGCGCTCGGCAGGGGTTATCGCGCAGCTCCGACCCCGCGCTTTCACGTCGTCGCCTACGACTTCGGCATCAAGCACAACATCCTGCGCATGCTTGCCGCTCGCGGCTGCAAGCTGACCGTCGTGCCTGCGCAAACGAGCGCGAAGGAGGCACTCGCGCTCAAGCCCGACGGCGTGTTCCTGTCGAACGGTCCCGGCGATCCGGAGCCTTGCACCTACGCGATCGCGGCGATTCGCGAACTCCTGGCGGCGGCGATGCCGACATTCGGAATCTGCCTCGGTCATCAGCTTCTCGGTCTTGCCTGCGGTGCGAAGACCGTCAAGATGAAATTCGGGCACCACGGCGCGAACCATCCCGTGCTCGACAAGGACACCGGTCAAGTCCTGATCACCAGCCAGAACCACGGCTTCGCGGTCGACGCCTCGACATTGCCCGCCAATGTGCGCATCACGCACGTGTCGCTGTTCGACGGCAGCCTCCAAGGCATCGCGCTTTCCGATCGGCCGGCATTCAGCTTTCAGGGGCATCCCGAGGCGAGCCCCGGACCGCACGATCTCGGATATCTCTTCGACCGCTTCACCAAGATTATGGAAAAGCGGGCGGCCTGACATGAAACATCCCCCCACGCTCGCTGCGCTCGCTGCCCTCCAGGAGGCCGGTCAGTTGGTCGGGGCGGCCCTTCCCAACTCATGAAACATCCCCCCACGCTCGCTCTGCTCGCTGCCCCCCAGGGGGCGGCTCAGTCGGTCGGGGCGGCCCTTCCCGACTGATATGCCGAAGAGAAACGACATCCAGAGCATCCTGATCATCGGCGCCGGCCCGATCGTCATCGGCCAGGCGTGCGAGTTCGACTATTCCGGTGCCCAGGCGTGCAAGGCGCTGCGCGAGGAGGGCTACAAGGTCATCCTCGTCAATTCCAATCCGGCCACGATCATGACCGATCCGGAGATGGCCGATGTCACCTACATCGAGCCCATCACCTGGCCGATGATCGCCAAGATCATCGAGCGCGAGCGGCCCGATGCATTGCTGCCGACCATGGGCGGACAAACGGCGCTCAATTGCGCGCTGGACCTCGCGCGCGAGGGCATCCTGACCCGCTTCGACGTCGAATTGATCGGTGCCACGCGCAAGGCGATCGACAAGGCCGAAGACCGCGAGAAGTTCAAGGCCGCGATGACCCGCATCGGTCTGGGCTCGGCGCGCTCCGGCATCGCCCACGACATCGCGCAGGCGCTGGAGGTACAGGCCGACATCGGGTTTCCGGCGGTCATCCGGCCCTCGTTCACGCTTGGAGGCACCGGCGGTGGCATCGCTTACAACAAGGACGAGTTCGTCGAGATGTGCAAACGCGGCCTGGATCTGTCGCCAACCCGCGAATTGTTGATCGAGGAATCACTGCTTGGCTGGAAAGAGTTCGAGATGGAGGTCGTGCGCGACAAGAAGGACAACTGCATCATCGTGTGCTCGATCGAGAACCTCGACCCGATGGGCGTACACACCGGCGATTCGATCACCGTCGCACCGGCGCAGACGCTGACCGACAAGGAATACCAGATCATGCGCGACGCCTCGATCGCGGTGCTGCGCGAGATCGGGGTGGATACGGGTGGATCGAACGTGCAGTTCGCGATCAATCCCGACGATGGGCGCATGATCGTCATCGAAATGAACCCGCGCGTGTCGCGCTCGTCTGCGCTCGCGTCGAAAGCGACAGGGTTTCCCATTGCCAAGGTCGCAGCCAAGCTTGCAGTCGGTTACACGCTCGACGAACTCAGAAACGACATCACGGGCGGACAGACGCCGGCATCCTTCGAGCCGACCATCGACTACGTCGTCACCAAGGTGCCGCGCTTTGCCTTCGAGAAATTCCGGCAGGCCGACGACCGCCTCACGACCCAGATGAAGTCGGTCGGTGAAGTCATGGCCATCGGACGCACCTTCCAGGAATCGCTGCAAAAGGCGCTGCGCGGTCTGGAAACCGGCGTGGATGGCTTCAATCTCAAGACCGTCGACCCGGACACGATCGCCGACGAGCTGGCCTATCCGCGAGCCGAGCGTCTGTGGTACGTCGCCGATGCGCTCGCGATTGGTATGCCGCTCGAAGAAGTGTTCGAGCATACGAAAATCGATCGCTGGTTCCTGTCGCAGATCAAGGAGATCGTCGATACCGAACTGGCGGTGGAAAAGCGCAAGCTTCCGGATCTTTCGGCCGACGAACTGCGCGGCCTGAAGCGAATGGGCTTCTCGGACCGCCGGCTCGCGCATCTGCTGCAGACGACGGAAACCGATGTGCGCAAGCGGCGTCACGGCCTGGGCATTCGTCCGGTCTACAAGCGCGTCGATACCTGTGCCGCCGAATTCTCCACGCGGACCGCGTACATGTATTCGACGTACGAAGAGGAGTGCGAGGCGGCGCCGACCGACGCCAAAAAGGTGATCGTGCTGGGTGGTGGCCCGAACCGCATCGGCCAGGGCATCGAGTTCGACTATTGCTGCGTTCATGCCGCGCTGGCGCTGCGCGAGGACGGTTACGAGACGATCATGGTCAACTGCAATCCGGAGACCGTCTCGAC
Source organism: uncultured beta proteobacterium (assembly GCA_963829375.1). Lineage (GTDB taxonomy): Bacteria > Pseudomonadota > Gammaproteobacteria > Burkholderiales > Casimicrobiaceae > PALSA-1003. The sequence goes on from CAWHIS010000025.1 coordinate 218,728, forward strand.
CGACTACGATACCTCGGACCGCCTTTACTTCGAGCCGGTCACGCTGGAGGACGTGCTGGAGATCGTGCACGTCGAGAAACCCTTCGGCGTCATCGTCCAGTATGGGGGCCAGACGCCGCTCAAGCTCGCGCGCGACCTGGAAAAGTACAACGTGCCGATCATCGGAACGACGCCCGATATGATCGACATGGCCGAGGATCGCGAGCGCTTTCAGCAGATGCTGCACCGTCTGGAACTGCTGCAGCCGCCCAATCGAACCGCGCGGACCGAGGCCGAAGCAATGGCGGCCGCCGAGCAGATCGGCTATCCGCTGGTCGTGCGGCCATCGTACGTCCTCGGCGGCCGCGCAATGGAGATCGTGCACGAGCCGCGTGATCTCGAGCGCTACATGCGCGAAGCGGTCAAGGTGTCGAACGATTCGCCGGTACTGCTCGACCGCTTCCTGAACGACGCGATCGAAGTGGACGTCGATGCGCTGTGCGACGGCAAGGACGTCGTTATCGGCGGCATCATGGAGCACATCGAGCAGGCCGGCGTGCACTCCGGCGACTCGGCGTGTTCGCTGCCTCCCTTTTCGCTGTCCGACGAACTGCAGGACGAGCTGCGGCGGCAGACGATCGCCATGGCCCACGGGCTTAGCGTGGTCGGGCTCATGAACGTGCAGTTCGCGATCCAGTTCCCGGAGGGCAATGGCGGCAAGGGTGTCGTCTATGTGCTCGAAGTGAATCCGCGCGCCTCGCGGACGGTGCCGTATGTATCGAAGGCGACCGGACGCGCGCTGGCGAAGATCGCGGCACGCTGCATGGTCGGGCAATCACTCGCGAGCCAGGGTGTGCGCGGCGAGATCGTGCCGCCGTATTATTCGGTCAAGGAAGCGGTGTTTCCATTCATCAAATTTCCGGGTGTCGATACCATACTCGGGCCGGAGATGAAGTCCACGGGCGAGGTGATGGGAGTCGGCGATACGTTCGCCGAGGCCTTTCTGAAGTCTCAGCTGGGCGCCGGCGTGAAATTGCCGAAAGCCGGCAATGTTTTCGTCAGCGTCAGGAACGCCGACAAGGCGCGGGTCATCGAGGTCGCACGTACGCTTGCCGAGTTGGGGTTCACTCTCGTCGCCACGCGCGGCACGGCGGCGGCATTGGCGGCGGCGGGTCTGCCGGTCATGGCGGTGAACAAGGTGGCCGAGGGGCGCCCGCATATCGTCGATATGCTGGTCAACGACGAGATCGCACTGGTTATCAATACGGTCGAGGAAAAGCGCAGCGCCATTCGGGACAGCTATGCGATACGGCGCGCCGCCCTGAATGACCAGATCCCGACCTACACGACGATCGCGGGAGCCCGCGCCGCGGCGACAGGCATGCAGGGCATGCGCGAGCTGATTCCCTACTCGACGCAGGGGCTGCTGGCGCGCTTCCAGCCTGCGCCGAGCGCGGGCGCCGGACCGGCTGCAAGAAGTCCCACTTTGCGCTAAGATTAAGCCCAGCCCAACATGACCGGGTGCGGCGTCGCCGTGCCCGGTCATTTCTTTCGCTTATGAGCCAGACCAGAATTCCCCTGACCGTTGCCGGAGTTGAAAAGCTCAAAGCCGAGCTGCATCGACTCAAGACCGTCGACCGGCCTGCGGTGATCGTAGCGCTCACCGAAGCGCGCTCGCACGGCGATCTGTCCGAGAACGCCGAATACGATGCGGCAAAGGAGCGCCAGGGTTTCATCGAGGGCCGCATCTCGCGCCTCGAAGCCAACCTTGCGCTCGCGCAAGTGGTCGATCCTGCGGCGATCGACGCCGACGGGCGCATCGTGTTCGGCGCCACGGTCGAGCTCGAAGACATGAAAAGCGGCAACGCTGTGTGCTACCAGATCGTCGGCGACGACGAGGCCGACATCAAGGACGGCAAGATCTCGATCGAATCACCGATTGCGCGAGCGTTGATCGGCAAGAGCGTCGGCGAGGTGGCCGAGGTGCAGGCTCCCGCCGGTGTACGCGAATACGAGGTTCTCGCGGTCCGCTACGTATAAGCGTAACCCGTTCGCGCGCAGAGGCATATTGACCACTCGGTCCGAATGAATTCGGACCTACGGGACGCCAGATCGCGTCGTAGGCGCGAATTCATTCGCGCGCCGCGGTTCCGGTCGCGCTTTCCGGATCTAGCCGCCCCGCCGGCGCCGTCTCGCGGCTTGGACGCTCGGTTGCCGCGTCTTGCTCGCGGGTGCGCGCGGCACCGGGGCGCGCGCCGTCGTGCGCGCCAGCGGGCTCCGCGGCCTCCGTGCTTGCGGTGTGGTCTTGGCCATCACGTTTGCCTTTCGCCCGATGCCGGATTTCTGGCCCCGGTCTTTGCGTCCGTCGCGGGTGGCAGTCGCCTCCGGCGCAGTTGCCTTTTCCGGTGCAGGTCGCCACAGCACCAGCAACCGTCCTATGTGCTGGACGGACGCGGCGTCGAGGGCCTCACAGATGCGTTTGAGCATTTCCCCGCGCTTCTCGCGGTCCTCGTTGAACACGCGGATTTTGATGAGCTCGTGCGCGAGTAGATTGACATCGATCTCACGCAGCACCGCTGCGGTAAGACCGTGATGGCCCACGAAGACGACAGGATGCAGGTGGTGGGCCTTGGCGCGCAGCTCGCGACGTTCAGTGGGCGTGACTGCCAGCATATCGATATTTTACCTGGAGTGACACCGCACCGAAGCGTCAGGCGGCTATCGGCCGCGTTTGCTTCGTGATTTCTTGCCGGATGGTTTCGCTGCCGCCGGCTTGGGTTCGGGCGGGTGGTAATCGCCGATAACGGTTTTAAGCGGACACACCTTGAACGCGGGACATTTCTGGCAACCGACAGCAAGTGCGATGGGACAGAGGGTCATGCTCGTTCTCCTTGAACGGACGCAGATGGAACTCGACTGCTGAGCAGCACCTGCAACGCATGCACATGCTACCACCGGATCAGGCGGTCGATGTCTCCGCGAGCACCTTGTTCATGCGCACGACCGCCATCCGCCCGCCATTCGCGAGCGAGATCTCGAACTGCTCGACGGTTCGAAAGCCGCCGGCCGCGTACAGTGGAACGCCGGCCAGTGTCGCCACCAGCTCGAGAGCGCCAAACGCCGAGGCCGTCGCCGCGCGTTCGCATTCGCGCAGGAGCTGCATGCCAATGCCACGGCGCGCCCATCGCGGATGCACGAAAAAGGCGCGGATGCGCGCGGGCTCGTGTTCGGGATCGAGCAATGCATCCTCGCTTGAATGGCGACCCTGATCGCCGCCGAACAGGGTCTTGCGCTTGCTCCAGCCGCCGCAGCCGACGATCACACCAGCGTCTTCGACGACGAAGTAAGTGCCGTCGGCGATCAGCTGCCGGTCGACAGCGAACACGGTGCCGAGCGCTGCGTCGATTTGCGTGGGGGAGTAGTAGGCCGACTGCAGTTCACGCGTCGAGAGCGGGATCAGCGCTTCGAACGCGGGAACATCGCGCCAATCCGCAACGCGCAGCGCAAACGGCATCCTGCCTCAGCGTGCGCCCAGCAGTTTCGCGGTCTTCGCGACAGCCTTGGGTTTCACCCAGAAAATCGCGCCGAAGCGGCCTTTGCCGGCTGTGACGGCGTCCATCGCGGTGACGCTGATCCGCGCCTTCGCAAGCGCGGCGAGCGTCTTGCCCATCGCGCCGATGCGATCATCGCCCTGGACCAGGAATCCCGTTTTTTTCTTGGATGTTTTCATCTTGAGTTTCTTAGCCACGCGCTGGAACTTGGCGGTGTTTTCTGGGATGAGGTCGAGCTGGCCCTTGCCGCCACTCGGAAAGCCGGAGAACGCCAGGAGGTTCACACCTTCATCGGCGAGGGCGGCCAGGATCTTCTCTCCCTGACCCGCGGTGTTCGGGACCATGACATAGAAGTAATCGACTTTGCGCAAATTTTTGCTCATCGCATTCTCCTTGTACGTTGACGCAGCTACTGTGAAACGGTCGCGCCCGCGCGTCAAGTCCGCCGGGTGCGCCTCAGCCGGCGAGATAATTCGAGACTTCGATCAGGTTGCCGTCCGGATCGCGGAAGTAGAACGATCGCATCGGCCCGGTGGCGCCAGTTCGATCGACCGGGCCCTCGAGGATGTCGACCCCCTTCGCCCGCACATGCGCCATCGCGTCGGCCAGTGGCAGCAGCGTGATGAAACAGAGGTCGGCCGACCCGGGAACCGGGTGCTGCGCGTGCGGCGCGAATTCGCTGCCGGCCTGGTGCAGATTGATCTTTTGCGCGCCGAAAGCGAGTGCAGTTCGGCGTTGGCCGAAACGGACCACGGTCATCCCCAGCGTGCGCTCGTAGAACGCGCAAGTCGCCTCGATGCTCGCCACAGTCAATACGAGATGGTCGAGGCGATCGATGTGCATCGGGCGGAGCGGACCCGTTCCGCGTCAGTGCGCGGCGCTTGCCTTGTTCCCGCGCGGACCCAACCAGAAACCCAGCGAAGCGCCGCACAGGACGAACAGGACCATCGGCTGGCGCACGAGCAAGCCGATATGTGCAGCGATGCCCTCGGAGCCCGGCACGACCAGCGCAGAGATCAACAAGGCCGCAGCGAACAGCAGCCACAATACCCAGCGTCCCGTGTGCGTGAAGCGCGCAATGATGGCGGCAAGGACTGCGCCGATGAGCAGACCCAGCGCCGCATCGACGGCAAGCATGCCGAGATCCTGCCTTGGACGATGCAGGGCGGGAATCAGGAACGCGGCTATCCGGTCCGAGGGTCCGCGGACGGCTGTATGAACACGTCCCCAGACGGCGAGCAACACGAACGGCACCGCGGCACCGGTCATTACGGTGAGCGCCACATCGCGCACGAAAGAACGTTTCATGGCACGTCTGAAGTATGGGCTTTCGCTGCTAGCGGCCGCTCTCGGAACACTTGATTACCTGCAGGTCGTCGGGTCGTTGCAGGTCATCCGTGTGCCAGCTGCATCGGCGGGTTCGAGATGCCAGTCTATCCGGACCCGCACGTAACCGCCAGACCTCCCGTCCTGAGCGCCAGCGCTCTACGTTAGGTGCGCCGCGGGCGATCGGCCCGGCCCCAATGCAGGCGTCCCGGCTGCGCGCAACCAAAGGTCACGGCCCGATGCCGCAGGCGCCCGTACGGACGCATCCGTACAGCCACGGCCCCGCCAGGGCGCAAAGCGCGAGCACCACAAATACGCTGGCGCCTGCTCGCCTGCGGCGAACCGGATTGTTGTTTACGAAAAGGCATGAGCCGATCCACGCGGATGTCGGAAACACGATAGCGACGACGACGCACTCGGTCGGCAACACCCACCACGTCAGGAACGACCACCACGGCACCGTCAGCGACGCGAACGCAAGCTCCAAGACGCAAGCGGTCAGCGCGATCGCGAATGCGGAGGCAAGGATCGGGCGTGGACGAATCAACCCGTATGCGAAGCCGAGAGGAATCGACGGAAGCAGTCCGCTGATGATCGCGACCGCGGCGATGGCTGACAAACCGGCCACGCGCATGAAGAGGGCGACGATGCCGACCGCCAGGAATACACGGGTCGCCCACACGCAGATGAAGAGCCCCAGTGCAGGAAGGCCAAAGATGAGTGCCCGCTTGAGCATCGGTCAACCCACCTCGAAACCGTGGAATCGCGTGCCGTCAATCATTTGGCGCCTCGTTGATGGTCAGCAGGCCGGGTTCGACGCGAGCAACGCATAGTGTTCGACGGTCGGAAAAGGATCATAGAAATGATGCAACAGTGCTTTCCATTGCTGGTATTCTGGCGCGCCGCGAAAACCGACCGTGTGTGCTTCGAGCGTGGTCCAGTTGACCAGAAGCACGTAGCGATTGGGCGCTTCGATGCAGCGTTGCAGTTGATGCGATATGTATCCAGGCATCGACGAGATGATGGGGGCAGCTCGCGCGAACGCGCTCTCGAACTCCTGCGCCATGCCGGCGCGCACGTTCAACGTTGCGATCTCGAGAATCACTATGATTGCCGGTCAGGAAGCGGCGTCGGACTCACGCCCGGCGACGCAGCAGCGCCGCGCCGCTCGTGTTGTGCGGGCTAAGTCGGAACGGCCGTTGGCACCGGCTGCTCGGTCTTCGGCGACGGGCCGTACTGGTTTTCGCCAGGCTGGCTGTCGAGCGCCATCAGGACGAGAAGCCAGATGCCGCCGATGATGGGTACGAAGACGATAAGTATCCACCAACTGCTACGTCCCGTGTCGTGCAACCGTCGAATGGTGACGGCGATCGCCGGCAGGAGGATAGCCAGCGTGTAGAGACCACCCAGCAGGCCCATGCCATATGCCGAATTGTAGGTTCCGGTGAAGTAGTCGACGATGGCGAGCGCCATGGAAATGAGAATGTTGAACAGCACGAAAAACCAGTACTCCTTGCGACGCGAGCGTCCGGTAAACACGGTGTATTTCTTGAGCGCTTGCAGGTACCAGTCCATAGTTCCCTCCCCGGTCAGGAAATGCGGCTGCGATTTCGAAGATGATTCCGTGAGCCGATCGGCGGATCGCGCTCAACACGACGCGCCGCCGGTGGCTGTTTCGCTCCCGATGGTCCAACCGCACAAGAATACTCCCTTTGACCAGTCATGGATCGGCTGCATTCCTGTCACGATTCCAACCGCGCGCACGCGACTTCATCGCCGCGCGGACTGCCGGATCGCGTGGCAGTCAGGGGCGACGATCTCCGGCGCGCTCGAGGTACAACACCATGTGTGCATTGGGATAGTAGGCACCATCGATTTTCAATGCACGCTCTTCGACGCCGAAAGTCCGGAATCCGGCTGCTTCATAGAAGAGTACCGCCCGCGCGTTCGTAGTCGTGACGGTGAGGTTGATCTGTTCCAGACCGGGAATGCCGCGCGCGCGATCGAGACAGGCGTCCAGCAGAGCGCGTCCGACGCCACGAGACATCTGCTCGGGCGCAACGTACATCCCGAAGAGCAAGGCCTTGTGGCGCTGCTTGGTGCGAGCTTCCACTGCAAGCCCGACCGAACCGATCAGCACTCCGTCGTCGGTGAACGCGCCGAGCACGAGGCCATGCGGCGCATCCTTGCCTGGCGCAAGGCGCTGTTGCGCCCACACGAGCGGTTTGACCGAATCTTCTTCGAAGCTCGACGTGAACGCTTCGGAATATTCGCGGAGCATGCGCAGCCGCAGCGCCGTGTACTCAGCGGTGTCCCCGACAGCGAGTTCACGCACCTGCATCGGGCGGGACTACCATTCGCTGAGGCCTTCGAGTTCGTACAGTTTTTTCCAGCTGGCGCGCCCCCGCACGAGGTCGGCTTGCTTCCTTAGGGCCGCCCATTCCGTTGCCGGGCGAGGCATCCTGCGCGACCAGCGCATCAGCATGGTCAGAAGGAGGTCGGCACCGGAGAAATCGCGTCCGAGCAGATACGGACCATGCGCGGACAGGTGGGCTTCGAGGCGGTCCCATGCACTCTCGATTTTGCGTTGCAACGCTGCGCGCACTGCCGGCGGATGCTCCGCCGCGCCCAGATCGTTCGGGTAGAACCAGAAGCGATACGTCGCAGCCAGCGTATTGCTGAGATAGACGATCCATTGGTGCCATGCATCGCGCTCGGCGCTGCCCGCCGCGGGCGCAAGGCGCGCATCAGGGTGCCGCTCGGAAAGGATCATCAGGAGCGCCGCGGATTCCGTCAGCGGCTTGCCGTCGATCAGCAGCGTGGGCACCGTCCCGTGCGGATTGAGTTCGAGGTACTTCGGATCGCGTTGCGCGCCCGCTGCGAAATCCACGAGCCGCAACTGGTACGAGGCACCGATTTCAAGCAGGGCCAGGTGTACCACCATGCTCGCAGTGCCGGGTGAGTAGTAGAGCGTGTACACGCGTCAGGTCTCTATGGTCGGATTATTTCGCCTGCCAGCGCGATGTGCACGATCAAAGTGCCTTGTCATTGCGCCATTCGGGGAATGCGGGCAAGCCATCGCCGAATTCCACCCACGCCAGGTCGTGACTCAACCAGGAGTGGTGGGTCGGTGGGAATGCGTCAGGGTCATCGAGACTGCACGTCGTGACGTCCACTGTCGCGGGGGAATCGTCGTGCGCATACGTGAGTGGTGTTCCGCAGGCGCCGCAAAAGCTCCGGCGCACGGGCGCGGAAGAACGAAACTCGGACGGATGCCCCTGCAGAAGCTGAAACTCCGACTTGGGAAAGGTCAGCCATGCGACGACAGGAGCGGCAGCGACGCGCCGGCATGTTCGACAGTGGCAGATCATGGTGTTGCTCGGTCGGCCTCGCACGCGGTAGCGGATGGCCCCGCATAAGCACCCACCTTCGGCAGCATCGTTCGCGTTTGGCATAGCACTCCGTTCGCTGCGGGTTACCGCAGCTCAATCAGCCACGCCGGCAGCATCCTGCCTGCTGACCGAGAACACGAGATGTGGCCGTTCCCATGCGATGACTTCCTTCTCGAAGGTCATGCCGAGCCGCCGGGCAACGGCTTGTGACGGCGTATTCGCTGGACGGATAAGGGAAATGACACGTGTGCGCTCCGGCGTAGCGAACGCGTAGCGGCGAACGCCCAGAGCTGCTTCCGTGGCCAGGCCCTGGTGCCAGAACGGCGTGTGCAGCAAGTAGCCGATCTCCGGCTCGAGCTTGCCGTCCACCTCCTGCAGGAGCAGGCCGACCTGGCCAACGGGTTGGCCGGTTGCACGCTCGACGGCAAGCCACAGCCCGTGGCCGTGATCGGCGTAGCGCTTGCGCTGCCGCTCGACCCATCCCTGCGCCTCGCTGCGGTTGTAAGTCGCAGGGTAGTACCGCATGACCTCGGCATCCGCCAGCATGGTCGCAACGAAGTCGAGGTCCGCGACTTCCATCTCGCGCAGACGCAGACGATCCGTTTCGATGAGCCACGTCGAGGAGTCCCGCATAGTGCATCAGCTAGGCGTCAAAGACGCACATGGAACGAGACAGCCCTAGCATTCCGGTTCTGCAAGTGACGGGTGCGGGCCGTCGGAGCCAGTCATATGCCACGGCGGACCTTTGAGTTCAACGGTGTTTCCTTCGGGGTCCAGGATATAGATCGATGGGCCATCGCCTTCCGCACCGTAGCGGGAACCGGATTCGCCAACGCGGACACCGGCAGCCTGAAGATGCCCGCGAATGGCCGACTCGTCAAACGTTTCCACGCGCAGACAGAAGTGGTCGAGGTTGCGCCCTTCCGTCCCGGGTGCGGCCCCGCCAGCGCGGCCAAGCTTGCCGTCAACTGGCACGAGATCGATCAACGAGCGTCCCGCGCGCAGTTGCACCAAACCGAGGTCATCCTCCCGGCGTTCGATGCGACAGCCAAGAACGCCCGTATAGAATTCGATCATGGCGCTCGAGATTCGCAACGCGCAGGACCAGATGATCGATCTCGCGAATGGTGATCATGTGCGTGAATCCCATGATCGGCCCAAGCGTAGCGACGCAGTCGGCACCGATAACGCAATCTCTTCGCGCTAGGCAAACTGTGCCGCTGACAGCAGGGCGCGTGTGTAGGGCTGACGCGGCGCCGCAAAGAGCGCCTCGGTCTCGCCTTGTTCGACAATTGCACCATCCTTCATCACGAGCACCCGGTGCGCCATCGCGCCGACCACGGCCAGATCGTGGCTGATGAACACGTAGCTCATTGCGTATTTGACCTGCAGCGCGCTCAGCAATTTTAGCACCTGCTGCTGCACCGATACGTCGAGCGCGGAAGTCGGCTCGTCCAGCACGAGCACTTCCGGTCGCAATACGACTGCGCGCGCGATGGCGATCCGTTGCCGCTGGCCACCGGAGAACTCGTGCGGGTAGCGGGTGAGCACGTCGGTGAGGCCGTGTTGCTCGGAGAGGCCGACTTCGGTCAGCATGTCGAGGATGAGCTTGCGACGTTGCGCCGCTGGGAGGTCCGGCATGTGCAGCGCCACGCCTTCACCGACGATCTGCTCGATCGTCATGCGCGGCGAAAGCGACCCGAACGGATCCTGGAACACCACCTGCATCCTGCGGCGCATCGCGCGTAGCGTCCGTCGGTCGGCATCGTCGATGCGCGCGCCGTCCATGGCGATGCTACCCGTCGCAATCGGTTGCAGCGCCAGCAGCGCCATGCCGAGGGTGGTTTTGCCGGAGCCGGATTCACCGACGATGCCCAGCGTTTCGCCGCGTTTCAATTCCAGCGTCGCGTCGCGCACCGCGCGGAACACATTCTTGCCGAACCAGCCGCGCGACGAGATGAAGTCGACGCTGACGTCGCGTGCCGCCGCGAGGACGGGCGCGTTGGCGAGCACCTGCTGCACCGTGCGTCGCGGCCGGCTGTTGATGAGCTTTATCGTGTACGGGTGCTGCGGCCGCTCGAATACGTCACTCGTGAGTCCCTGCTCGACCAGGCGGCCCTGTTCCATCACGCCCACGCGATGTGTGAAGCGTCGCACCAGGTTCAGATTGTGGGTGATGAACAGGATCGCCATCCCGTACTCGCGCTGCAGGTCGTCGAGCAGCGCCAGGATCTGCGCCTGGATCGTCACGTCGAGTGCGGTGGTCGGTTCGTCGGCGATGAGGAGCTTCGGTCTGCACGCGAGGGCCATTGCGATCATTGCACGCTGCCGCTGCCCGCCGGAGAGTTGATGGGGAAAGGCGTCGACACGTCGTTCCGGCTCGGGGATGCCGGTGCGGGCGAGGAGCTCGATAGCGCGTGCGCGGGCCTGCCTCCTGTCCAGGTGCTCGTGCAATTCCAGAACTTCCGCGATCTGGTTGCCGACCATATACAGCGGGTTCAGCGCCGTCATGGGTTCCTGGAAGATCATTGCAATGTCGCCGCCGCGTAGACCCTGCATTTGACGCTCGCTCTTGGCGAGCACGTTCTCGCCCTGGAAGCGAATTTCGCCTTCGTAGGTCGCGGCGGCCACGAGCTTCAGTACCGACAGCGCGGTGACCGACTTGCCCGACCCGGATTCGCCGACCAGACCGAACTTCTCGCCGGTGGCGATGGTGAACGAGACGCCGTCGACCACGCGGGACGGGCCGAAGTTGACGCAAAGGCCGTTTACCGCGAGCAACGGGGATGAACTGATCATGATTTGCGTGTATCGAAGGCGTCGCGCAGCGCGTCGCCGATGAACGTAAGCAGCAGCAGCGTCAGCGACAGCACGATGAACGTCGGGATCGAGATCCACCATGCGTCGAGATTGTCCTTGCCTTCGCGCAGCAAGTCGCCGAGCGACGGCAGGCCAGGAACACCCAGGCCCAGGAAGTCGAGCGCCGTGAGCGCGAGGATCGCGGCGCTCATCCGGAACGGGAGGAAGGTGATTACCGGCGTCATCGAGTTCGGCAGGATGTGCCGCCACATGATTTGCAGGTTGGACAGTCCCATCGCACGGGCTGCTTTTACGAACTCGAGGTTGCGGTTGCGCAGGAACTCTGCGCGCGTGTAGTCCGACAGGCCGATCCATCCGAACAGCGCGAAGACCCCCACCAGAAGCAGAACTGAAGGTGCAAAGATGGAGGCTATGATGATCAGGAGATATAAGGCGGGAATGGCATTCCAGATCTCGATCAGCCGTTGTGTCGCAAGATCGACCCGTCCGCCGAAGTAGCCCTGCAGCGCACCGATCAGCACTCCGAGGATCGTGTCGACGATGGTGAGTGCCAGGCCGAAAAAAATGCTGACGCGAAAGCCGTACAACAGCCGCGCCGTGATGTCGCGGCCCGACGAGTCGGTGCCAAGCCAGTTCTTCTTGCCCGGCTCGACGGGATCTGCCGCCCGCGCATAGTAGTCGAGTGAGCTGTCGCTGAATTCGTTGAGCGTGAACAGTGCGAAGTTGCCGTCCTTGCTGAACTGTTGCTGGATGAACGGATCGTGCCAGTCGGTGGGCGTGGCGAAATCGCCGCCGAAACGGGTTTCGGGTTGATTGCGCGCGATCGGAAAGAACCATTCGCCATGATAGCGGGCGACCAGCGGGCGCTCGTTTGAGAAGAGTTCCGCAAAGGTGCCGAGCACCAGCATCGCGCCGAAGACGAACAATGACACATATCCCAGGCGATTGCGCTTGAAGCGCGCCCATGCCCGCTGGTTGGGCGACAGCGACGTGATACGGCGCGGCGGCGCTGTCGCGTCGAGCATCGCTTCAGGCCTCTGATTTCCGATGGGAGGTTCGGTGACGAGGCTCATTTGCCTACCGCCCCGAACTGCACGCGTGGATCGGCGGCGACGTACATGAGGTCACCGATAAGCTTGACCACCAGCCCGATCAGGGTAAAGAAATACAACGTGCCAAGCACGACCGGGTAGTCGCGGCGGGTCAACGATTCGTAGCTCAGCAGGCCGAGGCCGTCGAGCGAGAAGATCGTCTCGATCAGCAGCGAGCCCGCGAAGAATGCGCCGACGAACGCCGCCGGGAACCCGGTGATGATCGGAATCAGCGCATTGCGGAACACATGCTTGTAGAGAACGCGCCGCTCGGCCAGGCCTTTCGCGCGCGCCACCAGCACGTACTGCTTGCGGATCTCTTCGACGAACGTGTTCTTGGTCAGCATGGTCACGATGGCAAAACTGCCGATCGCGTAACAGGTCAGCGGCAGCACCAGGTGCCAGAGGTAGTCGACGATCCTCGCGGGCCAGCCGAGGCTCGCCCAGTTGTCCGACGTGAGACCGCGTAACGGGAACCAGTCGAAGAACGAACCGCCGGCGAACAAGACGATCAGGAGCACGCCGAGTACGAAGCCCGGAATCGCATAGCCGACCAGGACCAGCAGCGTGGTCAGCGCATCGAATCGCGTGCCCTCGCGCACGGCTTTTGCGATGCCCAGCGGCAACGAAATCAGATACGAAATGAGGAAGGTCCATAGCCCCAGGCTGATCGATACCGGCAGCTTCTCCTTGATCAGCTGCCAGACCTCCTTGTTGCGCAGGAAGCTCTTGCCGAGATCGAACTGCGCAAAGCTCTTCAGCATCGAAAAGTAGCGCTCGAGCGGCGGTTTGTCGAAACCGTAGAGCTTCCTCAGCTCCTGGATCTGCTTCTGGTCGACATCGCGGCGCGCGGTGTATCCGCCCGTTTCGCCACCGGCGCCGGCGCGCGCCTCCGCCAGGATCTGTTCGACCGGGCCCCCCGGCACCAGCTGGATGACGACGAACGTCACCGTCAGCACGCCAAGCAGCGTCGGGATCATGAGGAGAAGGCGCTTGCCGATGTATGCGAGCATTGTCGCGACTATGGTTTCCTATCCAGGGACTTGTCCCACCAGGCGGTCACCGCCCACTGCAGCCAGTCGCTGGGAGCGGAGATGGTATAGAACTTTGGTACAGTCTTGGGGATGCCGAACTTGTCCCAACGCGACACACGGTTGGTGGCGCCATACAGGTCCGGCACCACGAAGGCTTCATGCATGAATACACGGTCCAGCGCGCGCGTCGCGGCGGTCAGCTCTTCCATCGTTGTGGCCTTGTCGATTTTCTCGATCAGGTAGTCGACGACCTTGTTCTTGACGCCACCCAAGTTGTTCGAGCCTGGCTCACTGGCGGCGGCGCTGCCGAAGGCTGCCTTCAGGTCTGCCGCGTTGGGTATCGCCCAGTCCGGCATCTTGATGTTGATCATGTCGAAGTCGAAGTTTTCTAGCCGCTGGTTGTAGACCGCGAAATCGACGAGTCGCAGGTTCAACTTGATCCCGAGCAAAGCTAGGTTGTGTTCATAGACTGCTTCGCGCCGGCCAAGCGCATCTCCCGCTTCCAGCCACTCGAACTCGAATCTTTCGCCCTTGGCATTGCGCAGTACGCCGTCCGGGCCGACATTCCAGCCGGCCTGCGCGAGCAGGCTGCGCGCCTTCCTCAGGTTGTTGCGCAGACCGTTGGGGTCAAGGTCGGTGCGGTTGTCCTGCCACGCAGGGCCGAACACTGCCGGGGGCAGTTCGGAGCGAAACGGTTCGAGCAACGCGAGCTCGGCAGGAGAAGGCAGCCCAGTTGCCGCGAACTCGGAGTTCGCGAACACACTGTTGGTGCGCTTGTATTGCTGGTAGACGTTGAGTGCCGCGAAGTCGTAGGCAAGGTTCAGCGCCTCGCGCACCCGGCGATCCTGGAACAGCGGCCTGCGCAGATTGGGGATGTACGACTGCAGCCCCATTCCAAAGCCTGTCGGAAACTCTTCCTTGATGATCCGCTTGTCGTCCCACTTGGGTCCGACATGCTGACGCACCCAGCGCCGCGCGGAGTATTCCATCAGGAAATCGAACTCACCCGCCTTGAACGCCTCCATCGCGATCGCATTGTCCTGGTAGTACCGGTAGACGATCCTGTCGAAATTGTACTGACCCCGCGCGAAGCCCATTTCGCGCCCCCAGTAGTTGGGGTCGCGTTGGAAATCGATCCGCCGTGCGGAGTCGGTGCTCGCGATCGTGTACGGCCCCGTGGCGATCGGATAGTCGTTGATGATCTCGTCGAATTTCTTCGCTTTGCCATCCGCACCGCGCCCCCACTTGGGCGAGAACACCGGCAGGTTGCCGACGTTGAAAATCGTGTCGGCCGAGCGCTCCTTGAGGTCGAAGCGGATGGTCCGGTTGTCCAGTGTGGTCACCGCGGCCACCCCGCTGAGCTGCGTGCGCATGTTCGGCGCGGCTTCCTTGCTGGTCAACATGTCGAACGAGTACTTGACGTCGGCAGCGGTGACTGGATCGCCGTTGGTAAAACGGGCCTTGGGATTGACGCGGAACGCGATCCATGACTTGTCGGGCGCGACCTGGATGTCCTCGGCAAGGAGTCCGTACATCGTGGCCGGCTCGTCGCCCGACCGCACCGCGAGCGTCTCGAACATCAGCGTGCCGAGCGCTGCCGGCGAGTTGCCCTTGATCGTGTAGGGGTTGAACTTGTCGAAGCTGGTGCGCCGATCCGGCTGTGACAGTTGCAACGTTCCTCCTTTGGGCGCATCCGGATTGACGTAGTCGAAGTGCTTGAAACCGCGTGGGTACTTTGGCTGCCCGTAGGCCGCATACGCGTGCGACCACTTGGCTTCCACAGGCATCGCACCGACGGTTGCGTTCGGCGCTGGGTCGTCATTCTCCATCGGAGCGGCGGCAGCCGCCATCGTCCCCAAGCTCAGGAGCAGCAATGACAGCGCGCAATGTCGGATCCGGGTCAGCATGAAAGAATAGTGTGCCAAGGCCAGCGCGTGAGCATAGCTGAGATTACTTAACGCCGACTTATGGCGGGAGGAGACTGAGCGGGACTAGTCGTCTTCGATTTTCACCAGCTTCACCCGGCCGGATGCGCCGGTTCGGACTGAGACCTGGGATTTGCGGCGCTTGAATTGCCGTGCGATCAGCGCAACGAGTTCTTCGTTGGCCTTGCCCGCCACCGGAAGTGACTTCACCTGCGCCAGCCAGGTACCGTCGCTCATTTCCTCGAGGGTGGCCGCGCGTGCATTGGGTTTGACCTTGACCTGGATGATCTTCATTGTGTCGGGCCGGCCGCATTGCCGCACGATCGCTTTGGCATCGGTCTACGCCCCGTGCAGGCGGGCCAACAAAACGCGTCTGCGCTCGAGGCTCTCGGCCGGCCACTGCTTGTCGCGATCGTAGTACTCCTCGAACGCAGGAACGTTCGGCGCCAGCACCACCCAGGGCTGCTTCGACGCGGTGAAGATGTGGACGTCGGGCGGGAGCCGATCGGGATCATCGAGGGTGCCGACGCGAACAAAGCGCACGGCGTCGCCCCCGCCGCCGTAATTGCTCCACAGCGCGATGCGGCACTTCGGGCAGCGAAAGATTCGCTGCCCCTTGCCGCTGTTGGAAGGAGTGTCCACGACTTCCGGCTCACCCTCGAGCAGGATCACGCGTTCGGATTCGATCATGGCGTTCAGCGCAAACGACGCTCCCGTTTCGCGCTGACACCAGCGACAATGGCAGCAATGGACGAACAGTGGTTTGCTGGTCATCCGATAACGCACGCTGCGGCAGGTGCAGCCGCCCTCCAGTGAGAATGGTTCCATGCGAAGCTGCCTCGCTGCAGTCCTAGCTGTCGAGTCGATCCAGGTCCGACTCGCACCATTGTCTTTCTTCCGGTGCGATTAAGTCGAACAGTTCTCGCGCCTGCTTGCGCGATGCTTCAAAGCCGAGTTTGTCTCCCGTAGCGCGCTGCGCCAGCGCCAGCGCGGCGTAGCCGAAGAACCGTTCGAACGCCGGCGCGTTATTCGCTGAGCAAACTGCAATACAGCGCCGAGCACTCGCGACGGCAGCTGCGGTATCGCCGGCTTCGAGCAGACTGCGCGCCAGGCGGTATTCAGCGCGCTCTTCCTCGAGCCATGTTCCAGCCTGCTTCCAGAAAGTCAGACCACCCTGTGCGGCAGCGAGCATGCCTTTTGTTTCAGCGTCGTCGCGGTCCTTTTTCTCTTCGAGTGCCGCCGCCAGGTTGTTGCCGCCCACCGCGAGCGCGCGAATCGCCGCTGAACCTGAGGGCAATCCCGACTGCGCAAGATGCAACGCCTCGGCGTACGCGGCAATGGCTTGCCTGAAGTCGCGGCGACCCGCGAACGCGGACGACGCCGTCGCCAGCACCGATACACGATCCTCGTGCGGCAACGGTGCGAGCACATCGTGGTCGCCGCCGGCATAACGCAGCACGGCAACATTGCGCGCAAGGGTGCCGTTTGCCATCGCGCTGTTGTCGAAGGCAGGGATCCCCCGTATCGCCTCCAGGACGGCGATGCCGCGATGCCACTGGCCGAGATGTTCGCCGAAAACGTGCGTTGCGAGGCGCGCAAAAGGCGGAATCTGCTCGGCGGTTTCAATGAGCTCGAGCGACGCAGCGACCCGGTCAGCGACGTCCGCTGGCCGATCTGCGTGATCGCTCCACGCGGCATCAACGAACTCGTCGAACGTCATCGTAGGTCACGCGTCGTTCCACGTGCCTCGCTTGCGCACCAGCCGGCGGCGCCAGCAAAGCATGACGGTAATCACCGCAATTGCCATGACCAGCGGCGACACGAGCAGGGCCGCGAGCCAGTTCCATGTGTCCGCAGGATCGAGAACCTGGATGCACAGGAATACGACGAGCGGCGCGCCGATCGCTGCAGCCAGCGACGCCGGCTTGAGCATCCGAATCAGCGCGATGGAAGCCATACCGATCAGCGTCGGAAGAATGAAAAAAAAGAGCAGTGCCTTCATTGGCGAGATCGCACCCGATCGAGGAGGTTGGCAAAGCCCTGGCTGGATGCCCAGCCCCGATACTTGCAAGGCTAGCGCGATTTATCCGGCCCGCCAAATCGACCGGCAGCGGCCAGCATCACCACGCCAGCCACAAACAGGATACCGCCGATGACCGCCCACCTCGTTTGCCCGGTCATGAAACTGCCAGGCAGCACGTTGATCCCCTGCAGGAACCAGATGGCGCCGCAGAAAGCGAGTAGTGCTCCAACGATCCTCAGCACGGCTCTCATGGTCATCATCCACTCTTCGACACAAGTGCCCGGGCCGGTCGTCGGCGTCGGCGGCGGCAGGTCAGCTAGGTCCCTTGCTTCACGCGTTGCCACTCTCGTTTGAGGATGGCCTGCGCCAGCTTTGTTATGGTCTCGACGTCCGCTTCAGTGTCCTCCTGCCGCGTCTCCTCGGCCCGCAATCTCTTGAAGGCTGACTCGATGGTCTGGAACAGGTGCTGATGGTCCGGTTCCGCTGGGTTGATCAGCAATCGAATCTTTGCCTGTACCAGCACGATGCGCTGCAGCTTCTCCAGCAATTCCGGATTTGCATTGACCGGACCCAAGCCTTGTTCCCAGTGCTCCTTCCACTTCAGCTTGACGACCACGGCAGCTACGTACAACGAGATCAACTCAGCCAGCATGTCCCGCAAAGATTCTATCCATTTCTGGCGGTTCGCGGAAAGTACGGTCGCGTTGAACTGACGCCGCGCGACCGAAAGCGTCACGAACGGCGCGACGATGGAGGCCACGAGTGCGGTGCATGCGGATATCAGACTTATCGGCAGTGAGTCCATGTTTGTCCTCCGAACCAAGAGGTGATTCAGCGCAATGTCGCCCTACGCGACACGTATCTGCGGCCGTCCACGGGTCAGCAGCGCGGACGCTTCACGAACTATTCCTTCCACGATGTCGCGGGCCGACATGAGCTGACAAACCAGCCCGGACGATTCCCCGGCGATGACCGCTGCGATGTCGAAATCGCCGTCCCGGCGCGCCGCCGTGTACCTTGCCGTCTCCTCGTCCAGGTGGCGCATCAGTTCGACCTCGCGCCCGAACCAGCGCTCGGCGTGCGCGTTGCGCAGGCAGCGCCCGGTAAAAGGCGAGGGCCACACGTTGCGCCGGGACAGGTCGAACACGATGCTGCGCAAGGTGTCGTCGCCGGTCGCGGCGCAGATCCGCTCCTTGGCGGCCGGCGCCGCGGCAGATTCGGGCGACGCGTAGAACCGCGTTCCCATCAGCACGCCCGAAGCGCCGAGCATGAGCGCGGCGGCGAGCCCGCGCCCGTCGGCGATTCCCCCTGCAGCCACGACCGGGATATCCGCGCCAATCGCGTCGATCACCTCGGGCACCAGCGATACGACTCCCCGCGACGCGCCGTGACCGCCGCCTTCGGTACCTTGCGCAATGATCAAGTCCGCGCCGCAGGCAACGGCTTCCTGCGCCATGGCGATGGACTGGATCTGGCAGATGAGGAGGGCGCCGGCACGCTTGATTTTGTCGACAAACGGTTTGGGGTCGCCGAAGGAGAGCATTACCGCGACGGGCTTGTGCTCCAGCGCCATGTCGAGGAGCTTGGGCTGCTTCGCCATGCTCCAGGTGATGAAGCCGACACCGAAACGGGCCCGGGATTGTTCGAGCAATTCCAGTTCGCGCGCTAGCCAGTGCTCGTCCCCATAGCCTCCACCAAGAATCCCGAATCCGCCTGCAGTGCTGACCGCGGCGGTGAGATGGGCGTCGGCAACCACATCCATCGGCCCGAGCAGGATCGGGTGGGTGATTCGAAGCAGTTCGGTGAGCGGGGTACTGATCGCCATGCCATCCTCTGTGAAAGTGATGGTACGAATACGGAATGCGTTCGCGCTCGCGCAGCAAACTAGACCGAGAACTTCTCCACTGTCGCCTCGTTCCACGCAACGCCGGAGCCGGCCGCGCCGTTCGGGATCGCCATGCCCTTTTCGATATGCAGTGGCTCGCGAATGATCGCGTTCCACCAGTCGGCGTACTCGAGCCAATGGGCGGTCGGCGTTGCACACAGCAGTTGCGCGCTGATCTCCGGCCACAGGTGATTGGAGAGCCGCATATTCCTGCTCTGCGCGAGTGCCGCCGCTCTCAGCCAACCCGTCACCCCGCCGATTTTCATGACGTCCGGCATGATGTAGTCGGAGGCGTTCGCATCGAGGGCGTGCTGCATGTCGAGGGTTCCCCACCAGTTCTCGCCGCATTGGATCGGCGTGCGCGCCTCGCGCGCGATCAATGCGTGGCCGGCGTAATCGTGGGCGAGCGTAGGCTCCTCGACCCACGTCAGCCCTTCGTCGTCCAGAACGCGCAGGCGCTGCACCGCTTCGCTGGGCGTGAGGCACTGGTTGAAGTCGACCATGATGGCGATGTCGTCACCAGCAGCCTTGCGCATGGCGCGGATCACCGCAACATCGTCTTGCACCGTCGGGTAGCCGATCTTGGCCTTGATGCCTTTGAAGCCGCGCTTCGCCCAGTCCTCCGCGACTTTCGCCGATTCCGCAATGCCGTCGTATCCCACCGCGCCGTAAGCCGGAATCGGTTTGTCGACACAACCCAGCAAGCGCACGAGCGATGTGCCGTGACTGCGCGTCAACGCATCCCAAAGCGCCATGTCGATAGCCGCCAGGGCGATGCCGACCAATCCCTGCGTCCCGAGCAGGCGGAAACGCGCCGAGAGTTTGCGCTCGATCTCGGCCGGGGCAAGTGGCTCGTCCTTGACCAACGCTTCGAAATTGCGGATCAGGTCAGCGGTCGGTTTGAGAGCCGCCGGCGTATAGGTGAAAACCACGCTGTGGCCGACCACTCCGTCGTCGGTGGTCGCGTCGGTCAGCACCAGCGGCGACTCGGCGACGATGCCGCTTGCGGTGCGATGCGGGGGCTGCATCGGCACGCGGACGGCGCGCACGCGCAGCGATTTCACTTTGGACGCGTGTGCCATCGCTCCAATCCTTCTGGTTCCGCCTAGCTAGCGCGGTCGGCCGAGCAGCGGGCGGTGGGGGCTAGAGGCTCCCATGAATCCTCAATGCCTCCAATCGCAGCGCGATCTTCTGTTCCAGCTCC
>CAWHIS010000026.1:0-35099 GCA_963829375.1 uncultured beta proteobacterium
GCGGGCCTCTCCGCCGGCCCGTGTTGATGCTTCACATTCCTGACAAGGGGTTAATCTCCATGACCTCTATCGACGATTGGGGGATCTGCAAGTGCGGATGGCCTCCGAATGCCTTGGCCGCCGCTTCGTGTGACTCTGCCTCCACGATGGCATACAACATGACGTCGTTTTTGGTGTCAGAGGTGCCTTGCGTAGTGATACGTTTTGTCTTGCCGACGCCGGCTCCCTTGTCGACGAACATCGTGGCGTGATCACTCATCCATTTCCTCCATTCGCCCTGCATCTTCTCTTCCGCCTCCTTTCTTTTCTCGGGCGCGGTCTTCTTCCAATCGTCGATGACCGCCGCCGGCGCAAGATATGTCACCAGGAACTTTTTCATAGTCAGACTCCTTACAATGGAAGAACCGCGCCGTCATCGAGTCGACAGCGCGGAGTTGTACGGCGGAGATCCAGAGGCGGAAACCAGGGGCGTCCCACCCGCCATAAACGTCCTTGACCCCCGCAAGACTTACGAAGTTCCAAATGTGGAAAGGTGCAGGCGTGTCCTACACCAAGATCAGAATGTCGCCGATATCGACGCGTCCTGAGATCGTCCATAATTGTTTACGGGTTGCCTGGCGAGGCCCGACCGCGGTCGTTCGCCTGCCACGGGGACCCTGTCGCTCCCGAAGAGACGGTAAATGCGAAACTTATTTGTCGGACTGGGTATCCTGCTTTGCGCAAATCTATCATCCTGCGGCGATGTCGCAAAGCTACAGGTGTCCGACGGAATCGGGCCGAATCCCAAGCTCCCGCCTCCTGAGAAATCGCTGATCCCTACTGTCAAGGTTGCGACGGCGAAGGGTTGGCCCACGGGAGCAAAACCAGCGCCAGCGAGTGGACTTGCCGTGAGCGCGTTTGCCGACCACCTTGATCATCCGCGGTGGATATACGTATTGCCGAACGGCGACGTGTTGGTCGCAGAGACCAATGCGCCGCCCAAACCCGATGACGGCAAGGGCATCAAGGGGTGGATCGCCAAGGAGATTCAGGAGAAAGCCGGGGCGGGTGTTCCCAGCGCCAACCGCATCACCTTGCTGCGCGACAGCAAAGGTGATGGCGTCGTCGATGTGCGAACCGTCTTCCTCGAAGGTCTGCACTCGCCGTTCGGAATGGCACTCGTCGGCAACGACTTCTATGTTGCCGACAGCGATGCGGTCCTCCATTTTCCCTATACGCCAGGCGAGACGAAGATCGGCGGCCCCGGGCAGAAGGTGGTGGACCTCCCGGCGGGATCGATCAATCACCATTGGACCAAGAACATCATCGCCAATCCCGACGGCACCAAGCTGTACGTGACGATCGGGTCCAATAGCAATGCTGCCGAGAACGGCATCGACAAGGAGGAGGGCCGCGCTGCCATCTGGGAAATCGATCCGAAAGCCGGCACTCATCGCATTTTTGCGTTCGGTTTGCGCAATCCGGTCGGATTGGCGTGGGAACCGGAGACCCATGCGCTGTGGACAGCGGTGAACGAGCGCGACGAGCTCGGCAGTGACCTGGTGCCCGACTACATGACAGCCGTGAAAGACGGGGGCTTCTATGGGTGGCCCTACAGCTACTATGGCCAGATCGTGGACGCGAGAGTGCAACCGCAGAACCCGGAGCTTGTCGCCAAGGCGATCGTTCCGGACTACGCCTTGGGACCGCACACCGCGTCATTGGGGCTGGCGTCGTCGCAGGGGGAGAGTCTGTCGACGCAATTCGCGCAAGGTATGTTTGTCGGGCAGCACGGTTCATGGAACCGCAATCCACGTAGCGGCTATAAAGTGATTTTTGTGCCGTTTGCAGGCGGCAAGCCGTCCGGGCCGCCGGTCGACGTGCTGACAGGCTTCGTCAGCGAGCAGGGCGACGCGATGGGCCGTCCTGTTGGCGTCGCCATCGACAAGCAGGGTGCACTGCTGGTGGCCGACGATGTCGGCAACACCATATGGCGGGTGGTCGGATCTGAAGACGCAGCGAAGGCGGCGGCGCGGTAGGACCGCAACAGATCTGGCAGCTCTGTTTGAGTGAACCCAAGCCGGAGTCGACCGCCATTGTCACGACTGCCACTGCGGGAGGAACGCGGGGACGACCGGGCCGTGCTTATTGGTCACCACCTGGCGGCTGCGTTGAATCCGACCGACTCCAACGCTGTTGCGCCGGCGCCGCGCCTGCCTCGATGAACAGCCGTCTGATCATGGGGTAGCGCTGGCGCACCTGTTGCTCGACCGACTTGATCGCTGCAGCGGCGTCCGCGGCGGCGGTGCCGTCATCGAAGTCCAGGTCCATCGTCACCAACACGTCGTCCGGCGGCCGCATGAGCGCTGAGCGCGGCGGATGGCTGAACGAAAGTAAAATCGTTCGCGGGTACGCTACGATGTAGGGTAGAAGCCGGTCCCAACGATGGACGTGCCGGGAATACATACTGCAACGTGGCTCTCGGTGCACACAGAGCGTGAAGGAGCAAATAATAAAAAAAAAAAAAACATGAACACCAACGAAGAACTTCAAGCGACCATCGCGAAGCTGATACGGCCGGGCAAGGGCATCCTCGCCGCCGACGAGAGCTTGCCGACGATCGCAAAGCGGTTCCTGCCTCTCGGCATTACGAACACGGACGAGAATAGGCGCGCGTACCGCTCGTTATTGTTTACCGCGCCTGGCGCTGAAGAATTCATCAGCGGCGTCATCCTGTTCGAGGAAACGCTTGGTCAGCGTGCCGACGACGGGACGCCGTTGCCTGAGGTCCTCAACCGACGCGGCATCGTGCCGGGCATCAAGGTGGATAAAGGCACGAAACCGCTGGCCAATGCGCCGGGCGATCTGATCACCCAAGGCCTGGATGGTTTGTCCGAGCGCCTCAAGGAATACAAGGCCCAGGGCGCCCGCTTCGCCAAATGGCGCGAAGTGTACGGGATCACCGACCGCAATCCCACGCCGCTCGGCGTCGCAGCCAACGCGGAGGCACTGGCAGCCTATGCCGCCATCTGCCAGGCAGGAGGTATCGTGCCCATCGTCGAACCTGAGGTGCTCATGGACGGCGACCACACGATGGAGCGATGTGATGAGGTCACCGAGGACGTATTGCATGCGGTATTTCATGCCTTGCATCGACACAAGGTGATCCTGGAACACATGGTTCTGAAACCGAGCATGGTGGTTCCCGGCAAGGACTGTCCGTCCAGGGCGACGCCGGAACAGGTTGCCGCGGCGACTGTCAGAATGCTGCGGCGGTCCGTTCCCGCTGCTGTCCCGGGTATCTGCTTTCTGTCTGGCGGGCAGCGTCCGGAGGAAGCGACGGCCAACCTGAATGCGATGAACGTCCAGTTTCCCGAAGCGCCCTGGCAGCTGTCGTTTTCATACGGCCGCGCGTTGCAGGATCCGGTGATCCGGACATGGGCGGGCCGCGTGGAAAATGGCCTCGCCGCGCAGCAAGTCTTTTATCGTCGCGCGAAAATGAACGGCCTCGCGCGCAGCGGCAGGTGGAGCGCGGCAATGGAAACCAGCCCATGAGCAAACCTGGAGCTTCCTGTTGCGCTGTCGAAGTGATCTTGCAAAGTCTGTGCGGCGGAAAAGGTGCGTGAATGGCAGTGCCGGAACGCTCGGATGCTTTCGTTTTTTTCGGCGCGACCGGTGATCTTGCGTACAAGCAGATCTTTCCGGCGCTGCAGGCGCTGACCCGAGGCGGCCAGCTGGACATGCCGGTCATCGGCATGGCCCGTCCTGGCTGGACGCTGGCGAAACTGCGCCACCGGGCGCGCGATAGCCTCGAGCGCAATGGCGGTATCGATGCCGACGCATTTGCCAAACTATCGGCGCGGCTGCAGTACGTCGGCGGCGAGTACCAGGATCCGGCGACATATGAGCGTCTGCGACAGGCACTCGGCTCGGCGACGCGCCCTTTGCACTATCTTGCGATTCCGCCGAGCATGTTCGCGCCCGTCGTGCAAGGTCTGGCGACGGCACGCTGCGCGACGGGCGCGCGGGTCATCGTCGAAAAGCCATTCGGCCGCGACCTTGCCTCGGCGCAGGCGCTCAACCGCACGCTGCACGAAGTGTTTCCCGAGTCAGCAGTGTTCCGCATCGATCACTATCTGGGCAAGGAGGCGGTGCAGAACCTGCTCTATTTCCGCTTCGCGAACGCTTTCCTGGAGCCGGTCTGGAACCGCAATTTCGTCGAGAGCGTGCAGATCACGATGGCCGAAACCTTCGGCGTTCAGGGCCGTGGCAAGTTCTACGAAGAGGTGGGGGCGATCCGCGATGTGGTGCAGAACCATCTGCTGCAGGTGATGGCGCTGCTGGCGATGGACGCGCCGGTCGGCCGCGATCCGGACGCGATGCGCGCCGAGAAGTTGCGTTTGTTCCGCGCCATGCGACCGCTCGATCCGGCACAGGTGGTACGCGGTCAGTTTCGTGGCTACCGCGATGAACCTGGCGTGGCGCCGGGTTCGCAGGTCGAAACCTTCGCTGCGCTATGCCTGCATATCGACACCTGGCGCTGGGAGGGCGTGCCGTTCTATATCCGCACGGGCAAGTGTCTGCCGATCACCGCCACCGAAGTCATCGTCGATCTGAAATGTCCGCCGGTGGCGATCTTCGATGAAATCGGCCCGGCGCAATCGAACTACTTTCGTTTTCGTCTCAGCCCCGAGGTTGTGATCTCGGAAGGGGCGAGGGTCAAGCGTCCCGGCGAGGCCATGGTTGGCGACGCCGTGGAGCTGGTGGCCCGTCACTCCTTTGCCGGCGAAAAGTCTCCGTACGAGCGGTTGTTGGGCGATGCGATTCGCGGCGATGCCTCGCTCTTCACCCGCGACGACGGCGTCGAGGCGGCGTGGCGCGTCATCGAACCGATGTTGCACAGTGCCGTCCCGGTCGAACCCTATGAACCGGGCACCTGGGGCCCTGCGGCAGCGCGCGCAGTCGTCGCCGGCGGCGAGGGCTGGTACGATCCGAAGCCGGAGGAGACATCGCCGTGCTGAGCGAGCGCGAGGTCGTGTTCCTGCTTGACGTCGACAACACGCTTCTCGACAACGATCGCTTCACCGCAGATCTCGGTGCGCGCCTCGAACAGGCTTTCGGCGCAAATCAGAGTGCGCGATATTGGTCTATTTTTGCCGCGCTGCGGGAAGAGCTCTCCTATGCTGACTACCTGGCTGCGCTGCAGAAATTTCGCGTCGGGCTCGACGACGATCCGGAGTTGCTGCAGATGTCTTCGTTCATCCTGGAGTATCCGTTCGCCGATCGCCTGTACCCGCATGCGCTCGAAGCGATCGAGCGCCTGAGTACGCTGGGGCTGCCCGTGGTCCTGTCCGACGGCGACGTCGTGTTCCAGCCGCGTAAGATCCAGCGCTCGGGCATCTGGAGTGCTGTGGAGGGGAGGGTGTTGGTCTATGTGCACAAAGAGCGCGCGCTCGACCTGATGCGCCGACGCTACCCGGGCCGACACTATGTAATGGTCGATGACAAGGCGCTGCTGCTGGCGGCGATGAAACGCGCGCTCGGGCGGGAGCTGACGACGGTGTTCGTGCGTCAAGGTCACTACGCCATGCAGTCCGCGGCGACGAAGATCGATCCGCCACCCGACCTGGGGATCGGGCGCATCGGTGATTTGCTGGATAACGAGCTGTCCGACTTTCTCCGCGCTGCATGAACGACGTCTCGATGACTGGCCTGGTCTCGAAGTTGCGGCAGCAGTCGATGACCCGCATCGCCGACAAGACCGAGACGTGCGCCCGTGCTGCTGGGGTGGCAATCCATGGGTGACGTGCGCAATTCTGACTCGCGGGACCGGCCGTCTCTGACGGAACGCCCCGAATGGCGAGCACTGATCGAGCATTGCGGCCAGGTCGAGCGCCGGCATCTGCGCGAGCTGTTTGCCGCCGATCCATCGCGCGGCGAACGGCTTGTCGCGGAAGCGGTCGGGCTCTACCTGGACTATTCGAAAAATCGCATCACTGACGAGACGGTCCGTCTGCTGCTGGCGCTTGCCGAGGCGTGCGCGATACGCGAACGTATCGACGCGATGTTCCGCGGCGACAAGATCAACGCCACCGAACAGCGCGCAGTGCTGCATGTTGCCCTGCGTGCGCCGCCGAGCGAGCGCATCCACGTCGATGGCCGGGACGTCGTGCCTGACGTGCATGCGGTGCTCGACCGCATGGCGGCATTTGTCGCGACGGTGCGCAGCGGCGCGTGGACCGGCCACAGCGGCAGGCGCATTCGCAATGTCATCAATATCGGGATCGGCGGCTCGGACCTTGGTCCAGTCATGGCGTACGAAGCGCTGCGCCATTACAGCGCACGGGAAATGACGTTCCGCTTCGTCTCCAACGTGGACGGTACCGACTTTTCCGAAGCGGTGTCCGACCTCGATCCTGGCGAGACGCTATTTGTCATATGCTCCAAGACCTTCACCACCCTGGAGACGCTGACCAACGCGCACGCTGCTCGCGCCTGGTGCCTGCGCGGCCTCGGTGATGAAAAGGCCGTCGCGCGACATTTCGTCGCTGTCTCGACCAACGCCGACGGGGTCGCCAGATTCGGCATCGACCTCGACAACATGTTCGGGTTCTGGGACTGGGTCGGCGGCCGCTACTCCATGGATTCGGCGATCGGGCTTTCGACCATGCTTGCGATCGGCGCCGAAAACTTCCGCGAGATGCTGGCGGGGTTTCATGCGATGGACGAACATTTCCGCAGCGTGCCGGCTGATCGCAACCTGCCGCTGCTGCACGGATTGCTGGCCATCTGGAACAGCAATTTTCTGGGTGCGCCAACCGTCGCCGTTCTGCCGTACGAGCAATATCTCAAACGCTTTCCCGCGTATCTGCAGCAGCTCACGATGGAGAGCAACGGCAAACACGTCACGCTCGAAGGCGAGCCCGTGAATTACCAGACCGGGCCGATCTACTGGGGCGAGCCCGGCACCAACGGTCAGCATTCGTTTTACCAGTTGATCCATCAAGGAACCCGGCTCGTTCCCTGCGATTTCATCGCCTTCTGCCAGGCGTTGAATCCGCTCGGTGATCAGCATGATCTGCTGATGGCCAACGTGTTCGCACAGAGCGAGGCCCTCGCGTTCGGAAAAACGGCCGACGAGGTGAAGGCGGAGGGAACGCCCGACCAACTGGTTGCACATCGCACGTTCGAAGGCAATCGTCCCAGCAATACCATCCTTGCGGAACGGCTCACGCCGAGGATACTCGGCGCACTCGTTGCGTTCTACGAGCACAGCGTCTTCGTCCAGGGCGCGATCTGGAACATCGACTCGTTCGATCAATGGGGCGTCGAGCTTGGCAAGGCGCTGGCCAAACGTACTGCCGATGAGATCTCGAGCGTGCGCGACCCCGTGCTTGAGCATGACAGTTCGACCAATGCACTGATCCGCCGCTATCGCGAATTGCGCAAGTGATGCCGTGAGCACACAGATCAGTGCACTCGCCGGACACCCCGCGCAGGGAGCGCAGCTCGCCGACGTGGGGAAGCTGATCGCGGCTTATTACAGCCTGCGGCCCGACCCCGCGGTGCCGACGCAGCGCGTGTCCTTCGGCACGTCGGGCCATCGCGGCACGTCGCTCGATGGAAGCTTCAACGAGGCGCACGTGCTCGGCATCACGCAGGCGATCTGTCTGTATCGCCAGCGGCAAGGCTTCGATGGGCCGCTGTTCATCGGCGTCGACACCCATGCCTTGTCAGCGCCTGCCTACCAGAGCGCGCTCGAGGTATTCGCTGCCAACGGCGTCGAAACCTTGATCTCGACAGGCGGCGAATATACCCCCACACCGGCGGTATCGCACGCTATTCTCGTCTACAACCGCGGCCGCAAGACGGGGCTTGCCGACGGCATCGTAGTGACGCCTTCGCACAATCCGCCGGACAACGGTGGCTACAAATACAACCCGCCGAACGGCGGCCCCGCCGACACGGACGCCACCCGCTGGATCGAAGCCAAGGCGAATGCGCTGCTCGAAGGACGTTTGAAAGACGTGCGGCGCACTGCGTTCGATCGGGCACGCCGCGCAGCGACCACCAAGGAGCATGATTTTCTGAGCGCCTACGTCGGCGACCTCGGCGGCGTGATCGATTTCGATGCCATCCGTGGCGCCCGCATTCGCATGGGCGTGGATCCAATGGGCGGTGCCGGCGTCCACTACTGGGCAAGGATCGCCGAGCGGTACAAGCTCGATTTGGACGTTGTGAGCGGGGAAGTCGATCCGACTTTCGGTTTCATGACCCTGGACTGGGACGGCCGCATCCGCATGGATCCGTCCTCGGCTTACGCGATGCAGCGTCTGATCGGCCTCAAGGATCGCTACGATATCGCGTTCGGCTGCGACACCGACCACGATCGACACGGCATCGTGACGCCCAGCGAAGGCTTGATACCTGCCAATCACTATTTTGCAGTCGCGATCGACTACCTGTTCCAGAATCGCGCTGCGTGGAATCGAGCGGTCGCCGTGGGCAAGACCGTCGTCAGCAGCGCGATGATCGATCGTGTCACCGGCAGATTGGGCCGCAAACTCTACGAAGTTCCGGTCGGCTTCAAGTGGTTCGTCGACGGGTTGCTGGACGGCTCGCTGGCTTTCGGCTGTGAAGAAAGCGCCGGTGCGTCTTTTTGTCGCATCGACGGATCGGTGTGGACGACCGACAAGGATGGGATCGTGCCTGCGCTGCTCGCGGCGGAAATAACGGCGCGCCGCGGACGCGATCCCGCCGAGCTGTATCGCGAACTGACGCACGAGTTCGGCACGTCGTTCGCCGACCGCGTCGATGCGCCCGCGACCGCCGGCCAGAAGAAGGCGCTGGCGCAGCTTTCGCCGCAACAGGTAAGGATCAGCGAGTTGGCCGGCGAACCGATCGACAAGGTGCTCGATCGCGCGCCGGGCAACGACGCGCCCATCGGTGGCATCAAGGTGATCGCCGCGAGCGGATGGTTCGCCGCGCGTCCCTCCGGCACCGAGGACATCTACAAGATTTATGCCGAGAGTTTTCGCGGCGCGGACCATTTGCGCATCCTGTTGCGGGAAGCGCAGGTCATTGTCGACCGCGCGCTGAAGGAAAATTGAGCATCGGTCGGGTCACAAGCACCGGAACGGCGCTCGACTTGTTCGAAGGATTGCCAAGGAGTGACGATGTCGGATCAACTCGATCAGCTGTGCATCAACACGGTGCGCTTTCTGTCGGTCGACGCCGTGCAGAAAGCGAAGAGCGGGCATCCGGGAATGCCGCTCGGCGCAGCGCCGATGGCGTACGTGCTGTGGACGCGCTTCCTCAGGCACAATCCTCGCAATCCGGACTGGTTCGATCGCGATCGTTTCGTCCTTTCCGCAGGACACGGTTCGATGCTGCTCTACAGCCTGCTCTACCTCGCGGGCTACGACCTTTCGCTGGACGACATCAAGCAGTTTCGTCAGTTCGGCAGCAAGGCTCCGGGACATCCCGAGCGCGGACATACGCCCGGCGTCGAGACTACTACCGGGCCGTTGGGACAGGGATTCGCCAACGCGGTGGGCATGGCGATCGCCGAAGCGCAACTGGCGGCACGCTACAACCGCCACGGTTTCGGAGTGATCGACCACGCTACGTACGCGATCGTCAGCGACGGAGACCTGATGGAAGGTGTGGCCTCGGAAGCAGCATCGCTGGCCGGCCATTTGCGGCTCGGCAAGCTGACTTGCCTCTATGACGACAACTACGTCACCCTCGCCGCCGGAACCGACATCACGTTCTCGGAAGATCGTGCACGGCGTTTCGAAGCCTACGGCTGGCACACGGTTTCGGTGCCGGACGGCAACGACCTTGCTGCAATCGATGCCGCGCTGCGCGCCGCGCGCGCGGAAACCCACCGACCGTCGCTGATTCTGGTGCGCACCCACATCGGCTACGGCTCGCCGAACAAGCAGGATACGCTTCGAAGCGCATGGCTCCCCGCTCGGAGTCGAGGAAGTGCGCCTGACCAAGCAGAATCTCGATTGGCCAACCGAGCCGCCGTTCCTGGTCCCTGAAGCGGCCCTCTCGCACTTTCGCGACGCAGTGGCGCGCGGCGCGCGCGATGAAACGGCGAGCAACGAGCGTATGGCAGCGTATGCGCAGGCGTTCCCCGATCTGGCCGAAGAGCTGCGGCGAACGCTTCGCGGCGAGCTGCCGCGGGACTGGGACGCGGACATGCCCGTCTTTCCCGCCGACGCCAAGGGGATGGCCACGCGCGTGGCGTCGGGCAAGGTGATGAATGCGATCGCGCCACGCCTGCCTGCTTTGACAGGGGGCTCCGCGGATCTGGATCCCTCGACGCACACCGCGCTCAAGGGACTCGGCGATTTCAATCCGGGCGCGGACAAGAAAGTCGACACCCAGGGCTCCGGCGGCGGGGGCTGGAGCTTCGCCGGGCGCAACCTTCACTTCGGCGTGCGCGAGCACGCGATGGGTGCGATTGTCAACGGCATGGCGGCGCACGGAGGAGTCGTGCCGTACGGCTCGACCTTTCTGATTTTTTCGGACTACATGCGCCCGCCAATCCGGTTGGCGGCACTGATGGGCCTGCATGTCATTCACGTGTTTACCCACGACAGCATCGCGCTCGGCGAGGACGGTCCCACGCATCAGCCGGTGGAGCAGCTGGCTGCTCTGCGCGCGATTCCAGGGCTGACTGTGATCCGACCCGCCGACGCCAACGAAACCGCGATTGCATGGCGGGTCGCTGTGGAGACGCGCGATCGTCCGGTGCTTCTGATCCTGAGCCGTCAGGACGTTCCGACCCTCGACCGTACCCGCTGCGCGCCCGCAGACGGCCTCCGCCACGGGGCGTATGTGCTGTGCGATGCGCGTGACGGCAAGCCGGACCTGATCCTGATCGCCAGCGGCGCGGAGGTGGGCTTGATTGTCGCTGCTGCACGATCGCTTGACTGCTGAAGGTGTCGCCGTGCGCTGTGTCTCGATGCCGAGCTGGGAACTGTTCGATACGCTGGCGCAAGCCGACCGCGATGCCGTGCTGCCACCTGCGGTGCGCGCGCGCCTGGCCGTCGAAGCAGGCGTGGCGCAAGGCTGGCACCGCTATGTCGGCGACGCTGGTGGCGTGCTCAGCGTCGAGCGCTTCGGCGCATCTGCGCCAGGCGAAGTGGTGCTGCGCGAATACGGGTTCAACGTCGAGGAGATCTGCAAGCGCGCGCGGGCGCTGCTGCACTGAACGCTGAGGCCAGGCGATTCCCGCTGCTGCGCTCGCACGCTCGTCGATTACCCGGTCGCCGCGCCCTCCCAAGGAGGCGGCAGGAGGCGCGCCCCTGTTCGATCGGCGAGCGATCTCTCCGGTACCGGGCAGGGTAGTGCAACGTGATCGCTCGGTGGTGTTATCAAATACAGCTTTCACGCTACAGGACAACGGCAACGGGCGGTCCCGCCGCAGGTAGAATACGCGTGCCTCAGAGCTTCTCCTCTCACTTCAAGGATTTCCTGTGACCATATCCATGTATCAGGCGAGCGTTCCGCGCTTCGTCAACATCCTCGGCAACCTGTCGAACATTCTCGACAAGACGCAGGACCATGTCGACGCCAAAAAGCTCGACGCCGCCACGCTGACTACCTATCGGTTGTTCCCCGACATGCTGCCCATGACGACGCAGGTGCAGATCGCCTGCGATACGGTCAAGGGCGTGGTGGCGCGCCTGGCTGGAGTCGAGATCCCGGTGTACGAGGACAACGAAAAGACTCTGGCCGACCTGAAGGCGCGCATCGCCAAGACCATCGCCTTCGTCCAGACCATGACACCGGCGCAGATCGACGGTGCCGAAGACAAGGAAATCGTGATCAAGCGCGGTGACAAGGAAACCCGCTACAGCGGGATGCAGTTCCTGCTCGGCCACGCGATACCGAATTTCTACTTTCATGTTACTACCACCTACAACATCCTGCGCCACAACGGCGTCGAGATCGGTAAGCGGGACTACCTGGGCCAACCCTAGTCGACTTCGGACGCGGTACAACATGGACCGGCCGAGGTGCCGGCACGGCTCGACCTCGAGCCAGCAGCGCTCGAGTGCAACTTGGGCGATAAACCGTAACCAACCGCAGCGGCGAGATCCGTAGCCGCGAGTTGGGATTGACTACCCGTTAGCAAGCGCACTGAGCCACATGACCCTGTTACAACAAGCCGCAGTTTTTCTGGTGACGGCGGTTGTTGTCGTCCCGTTGTTCCGTCGCATGCGGCTCGGCGCGGTGCTCGGCTACCTCGCGGCAGGCGCCGTCATCGGTCCGTGGGGTCTGGGATTGATTGCCGACGCGGACGCCACGCTGAGTTTTGCGGAAATGGGCGTCGTGCTGCTGCTCTTCCTCATCGGGTTGGAGCTCGAGCCCTCCCGGCTCTGGGCGCTCCGACATCCTGTGTTCGGATTGGGTGGCGCGCAAGTTGTCGTGACGGGAATCGTACTCACCGGCATCGCGGTCTGGCACAGTCTTTCGTGGCAGGCGGCGATCGTCGTCGGGTTGGGACTTGCGATGTCGTCCACAGCGATCGTCCTCGCATGGCTGGGCGAGCGCGGCCAACTCAGCAGCCCGAGCGGGCGCCTCGCGTTCGCGGTGCTGCTGTTTCAGGACGTCGCCGTCATTCCCCTTATCGCGCTGCTGCCGTTGCTCAGTCCCGACAAGTCGGGGCATCCGAGCGGCTGGATACTCGCGGCGAAAGGGGTAGCTGCGATCGCGTTTGTGATTCTCGTCAGCCGACTCCTGGTTCGTCCGGCGCTGAAACTCGTCGCGCGCTTCGGCGGCCGGGAAGTGTTCACTGCCGCGGCACTGCTTGTCGTAATCGGGGCGGCGCTGACGATGGAGGCAATGGGCCTCTCGATGTCTCTGGGCGCGTTCCTCGCCGGCGTACTGCTTGCCGATTCGGAATTCCGCCACGAGCTCGAAGCCGACGTCGAGCCGTTCAAGGGGCTCCTCCTCGGCTTGTTCTTCATGGCGGTGGGCATGAGCGCCAATCTCGCGCTGTTTTTGTCGCATCCGTTCACGGTGCTCGGCGTGGCGCTCGGGTTGATGGCGCTGAAAGCCTTGCTCATGTATGGCATCGCGCGAGCATCCGGGACGGGCAGCGAAGACGCGCAGCGGATTGCCGTACTGATTGCGCAAGGCGGGGAATTCGCGTTCGTGCTTTTCGTCGCAGCGCAGACCGCCGGCATCCTTCCCGGCGAGATCGCCGACTTTCTCGTGCTGGCGGTAACGATTTCGATGCTCCTCGCGCCGCTGTCATTCATCGTGCACGAACGCCTCCTGGAGCGCTGGCTCGAGCGCACGAAGCCACCCGAGTTCGATCTGATCGATGGTCCGGGCAACCCGGTGATCATTGCCGGTTATGGCCGATATGGTCAGATCGTCTCGCGCGTTCTGCGCATGGCCGGGGTTCCATTCACTGCGATTGAGGCGAGCTTCCAGCAGGTCGACTTCGTGCGCCGTTTCGGCAACAAGGTGTACTACGGCGACGCGTCGCGATTGGAGTTGCTCGACTCGGCCCGAGCCCGCGACGCCAAACTGTTCGTGCTGGCCATCGACGACGTCGAGGCCTCGGTGAAGACAGCGGCGGTCGTCCGCAAGCATTTCCCCGATCTCCCCATCCTCGCACGAGCGCGCAACCGCGTTCACTACTACCGCCTTCGCGACCTCGATATCGACCGCGACGTCATCGAGCGGGAGTTCTTCCTGTCGAGCCTGGAAACGGCACGCCAAGCGCTCGAGCTGACGGGAATGGAGCCGACGCAGGCGGCACGCGCCGTGGCCTTGTTCAAGGAACATGACGAGAAATTGATGGATGCGCAATACGCCGTGCGCCAGGACGAAACGCAGCTCATCCAGACTGCGACGCAAGCGGCTGCTCAATTGCAGGAAGTGTTCGAGGCTGACGTGCAGCAGAGCAGAAGCGCTGAATCGACACCGAGGCGCTGATTAGCTGGCTACGGTCGATTGCGTAGGCAGCGACATTTTGTCGGAGTACGTCCTACAACGAAATAAATAGTAACAACCTGCTGTTTGACAGTGCTAACCCGCGACCGCAAGCTTTGGTCCATGCAAAGATTTTCTGTCGTCGCGTAGCAACTCTTTCGTCAGCGGCAAAGATACCGTAATCAGGCAAGCCGAGTAACCGGCGCCGGTGCCAGACGTATCCAAACCGGCTCGGGCAGGAGGAGCTTCATGGGCAGGACTTCCCCCTTGTGCCCACGAATGCTGCGCCGCGCGTGCCAGGCTGCGCACCCTTCTCTGCGGTTCCGGCAACGATCAAGGAGATAGCCATGCGTGTCACGTTCACGACCGTCGCGTCGGTTGTCGCGTCGCTGTTGCTCGGATTCGAAGCGGGCCGTATCGGTGCCGCTGGCCTCAATCCTTGTGACCCGCTTACTTACGGCGCGGTTGGCGATGGCGTCACCGACAACACGGTCGCAATCCAGACCGCCGTCGACACGTGTGCGGCGCAGGGCGGAGGCATCGTGCCGTTCGACAATGGCACCTTCGTTACCGGACCGTTCACCCTCAAGAGCCACGTTCTGCTTCGCGTGAACGCCGGCGCGACGATTCTCGGCACCACCGACCATTCGCGTTACGTTCCGGCCTATATTGGCGTTCGATACCGGCCTAACGAGGCCCTGATTTCTGCCGACAACGTCACCAACGTGGGAATCTTTGGCTCCGGGGTCATCGACGGCCAAGGTGGTATCACTCCGCCCGGCGCTGGTGCCAAGAGCTGGTACGCGCTCGCGACCTCCCAGGGGATATTCCCCTACACGAGCTTCCCCTTCGCTCCCAGCAGTAACGGGTTGCCGCGTCCCTGGCTGGTCGAATTCTGGATGACCGACCGCATCGTCATGCAGGGAGTGAGGTTGCAGAACTCGCCAATGTGGACTCTGGTTCCGCGCTACTCGTCGAACGTCATCATTGCCGGCACCAGTGACAGCTCCCCGTCAACCTCGTCCAACACCGACGCGGTCGACGTTGTGTCGTCGAACAACGTGACGATTTCGAACGTCAACTTTGCGGCGGGCGACGACGACGTTGCGATCAAGTCCGGCCTGCCGCCCGCGTACCAGGACCCGAGCGCGCCGCCGATGCCGCAGGCGCCCACGCAGTTCGTCACCGTGGCCAATGCCATCTTTACTTCAGGGCACGGGATGTCGATCGGCAGCGAGGCGATCAACGGGGCCAACAACATCCACATCATGAACGTCGCGCTGAGCGGCACGTCGAACGGCTTCCGTATCAAGACCGGACGCGATCGCGGCAGCCAGATCCACGACATCGTCGCCGAGAATCTGACGATGACGGGCGTCACGCAGCCGATCGTGATCAACTCGTACTATCCGGCGAGCAGCCCGCCCGCGTGTTGCACGGACCCCGTGCAGCCGATCACCTCCACCACACCTTTTGTCAGCAACGTCACCCTGCGCAACCTCACCGCGACGGGCGCCACCAGCCAGAGCTTCATAGCCGGATTGCCGGAATCCTCGGTTCTCAATGTGACGCTCGACAACGTCCATGTCACGCAGTCCAGCGCCAGCGTCAAACCCATGGATCTGCGGTACATGACGGGCAACTTCTCGAATGTCACGGTCAGTCCCACCAGCACGGGTCACAACTTTGTCGTCGACGCCGGCGTGGTCGTGACCGGGCAGAGCGTTCCCTAGCCAGCATCGGTCCCGACCGACGTAACTGGAAGGCTACACATACCAGCGGGGAAAGAATCATGCACACGTTCATTCGATCCAGGTTGTTGCAGGCGCTGCTTCTGAGTTGTGTCGTCGCGGCCCTCGTCGTGCCGGCGCAGCCGGCCGACGCGGCTCTGGCGCTGGTTTCGCAA
This sequence comes from uncultured beta proteobacterium, assembly GCA_963829375.1. Taxonomy (GTDB): domain Bacteria; phylum Pseudomonadota; class Gammaproteobacteria; order Burkholderiales; family Casimicrobiaceae; genus PALSA-1003. The sequence goes on from CAWHIS010000026.1 coordinate 15,851, forward strand.
GGCGTCATCACCTCAGGGACCGACGTCAGCGGAGTCTTCGGTCAGGCCGGGGCAAACCTCGGCGGCAAGAGTTATCAGGTGCTCATCACCTACGACGATTTTGCAACCGCCTACCATGCCTCGAGCCCGACCTTCGAGGAGCAATCGGGCCCGATGACCGGAGTCGTCCAGGTTACTGTCGACGGCGCAACGTTTACGACCGACGTCACGCTGTCCTTCGGTGCGTTCCTCTACGCGAACAACAACGGGATCTTCAGCGATCTATTTGGTTTTCAAAGTGGCGACGACGCCAGCGGTCAGGCGGTCTATGCATCCCACGACCTGTCGAGCACCGCCGCGAGCGTCACGGCACCGGTGATCGGCTTCATGTCGTACAGCGCTGTCACAGGTGACATAGGCAGCGTCACATTCAAGACGTCGGGTCCGGCCGGAAGCGCATCGTTTGCTGCAACGCCGACCTCCGTTCAACTCGCAGTGCCGGGGCCGCACGTCGCTGCAGGTCCGGATGCGACCATCTTGAAAGGGGCCACGTTCAGCGGCAACGGCAGCTTCACCGAGGTCGGCGCCAGCAGTTCCTGGAGCGCGACCGTCGACTACGGCGATGGCAGCGGCGCGCAGCCGCTTGTGCTTAGTGGCATGACCTTCAGTCTAAGTCACACCTACACGAGCGTCGGGCCCCACAACGTGGTGGTGCAAGTGACCGACGATATCGGCCGCTCGGGAAGTGACACGCTCGTCGTCAGGGTTGTGTACGCATTCAGCGGTTTCTTCCCGCCGGTCGTGAATCCGCCGGCGCTCAATGTGGCGAAGGCCGGCAGCGCTGTGCCGGTGAAATTCAGCTTGGGCGGCAATCAGGGTGCGAGCCCCTTCACCGTGGCCTCGGCACCGATCGCCTGCGGCTCGGGCGCGGTGGCGGGACAACCCGGAGCGGCCCAAAGCGCGGGGGCGAGCGGTATCCAGTACGACCCCTCCACCGATCAGTATCAGTACAACTGGAAGACCGACAAAGCCTGGGCGAACACCTGCCGGCAACTGACCGTGACGCTGAACGACGGTACAGTCCATGTCGCCAACTTCAGGCTTCAGTAAGGCGGGCAGCGTACGAGTTGGAGGTCCGGGTTAAAAGGACGACGGGCGACCTGGAAGCGGCAGCGACTGGCGCGCATCGCGCGGCAGGGTTTCCTGCGGTTGACATCTCCGCCGGCGCAACCGACTTCACCCGCCCCGGCATCAGGTACGACCCGAGCAACTGCTTCATGTATATCGGTTGGAGTCAGCGCGGCGAGAAGACGCTTGAATTGACAAATCCGGACTACAACCCGTGCATGGGGCGGGCTGCGTTGGTCGGTGGTTCGTTGCCGGCGATACTCGAAGGCGGTTCATCAATAGTTTCGTCGACTGTCACGTCGAGCAACTCGCGCGTGTGCTGCACCAGCCAGCATGCGCATGAATTCTTCCCAAGCCCTGGCAAGCATGCTCACCTCTCCCAATAGCGATTCGGTCGAAGAACACGCAAGCCACGAAAGGGCCGACGGTGCACTCTCACCTTCGCCCAAAGCAGCGTTGAAATTCTCTTGGGACAATGGCGGTTTCACGGGGATCTTCTGCTTGCCTTCCGGCGGACGCTTGTCTGCATCGCATCTCGCGTTGCAAGAGTGTGGCCGGTCGCATCAAAAGGTCCCCGTTTGCTGCCGTCGTCCGCGTTGTTCTTATTGGTCCGTGAAGAAGAAGTAATCGGCCGTGTAATCCTCGAACGCTTGATTCCCGAGGTCTGACGGCGAAGAACAACCCGTCGGCGGTGCGACCCCTCCGGAGGTGTTCAGTCGTTGGATAAAGGTGGTCTTCGTCAGCGTGTCGCCTCCGGAACGCCCATTCTCGGCTCCAGTCACCGTAAGCTTGAGCCAAGCAACGGCACCCTTCGCGACGAAACGGGGATCGGTGGAGGCATCACCAAGGTCCCCGGGGATATTTGGATCAGCTGGCCGCACCTTGGCCCACACGGTGCTCGTATCGCGCGAGTCCTGCCACGTGGCTCGAATAGCACCATCCGCATGCACTGCCTTACTAGTATTAGCCTCGAATGGGTTGGGGCTGAAGAAGTGGGTGGTGACTGGGTCGAAATCGTCGTTGAACAGGGTAGCCTGCGGCGTGAAGAGCGCATAGGCCACGCCAGAGGGAGTGGTCGTTGAGGGTGCGCAGACGTAGTTCTGGGTGCCGAATGCGTGACCCACGAGGAACGGGTGGTTCCCTTCCGGAATCTCGAGGTTCGGGGGCACGGCCGGCGGTGTGACTTTGGTAGCGAGGGCGGGTTGCGACGACGAGACCGTGAAACCTACTGCGAGAGCAGTGGTGCACGCGATCGACAGTATGCGACGGGTCGTTTGATGCTCAGGTGTATTGCAGTTCTTCAATTCAGTTCTCCTTTCGCGCCTCACGCGCGGGTTGTGTGGCTGACATGCGAATCATCCGTTGAAGCCGGAATGGCAGTGCCAGTCTAGAGCGCAGGCGCGTTAGAGAAACTTCACCGGTACGCCACTCTTGTTACGTTTGTTTTGCGCGTCTTGCACACCTGTCGGATAGGCGCGTGAAACACGCGAAACAAAATGTCCGCTCGGTGAAATTCATCCGACACACATGGCCAGTACACTGCGCGCTGCCAAACTGCTGCGACGGACGGTTGACCTCGGACGTTAGGCCGCTGAGTCGCACGGCGCCCTCGGGCGCTGCATCAATGGGCGCAAGCCTGAGGCGGGCCTCGCGTCATACCGCGTGCCGACGAACATTATTCCCGTCGGAACAAGACCGCCTGCATCGAGGTCAGGCAGGAAAGCATGGAGCATCGATTTGTCCGATCACACCCGTTTCGAGGAATTGGTCTTGCCGCACCTTGATGCCGCATACAACCTGGCGCGGTGGCTGACGCGCGACGTCAACGATGCTGAGGACGTTGTTCAGGAGGCATGCTTGCGCGCGCTCAAGTACATCGGCTCGCTGAACGACGGCGGTGCCCGTGCGTGGTTTCTGACCATCGTGCGCCACGCGTTCTACGACTGGTGCAAGCGCAACCGTCCGGCGGAGATCGCGCGGGACGACGGCACCGCGATCGACATGGCGGTCGATCCTGCCGCCATTGATCCGGAGCAGACGTTTCTGCGCAAGGCGGAGTCGAAGGCACTGGCCGACGCAGTCGCCGCGCTGCCGTTGGCTTATCGCGAGGTACTGATTTTGCGTGAGCTGGAAGACCTGTCTTACAAGGAGATCGCGAGCATCGCCGATATCCCGATCGGCACGGTGATGTCGCGGCTCGCGCGCGCTCGCGGGCTGTTGCAGCGTGCGCCGCTCCTGCGCGCGGTGAACTGACGTCCGGAGATGACAATGAACTGCCAGCAAGCGGAAACACTGATGTCGGCCTGCGCGGATGGTGAAGTCGACACGCTGCGAAACTACTCGATCGAGAAGCATCTGCTCGGCTGTGCCGGGTGCGCAGCGAAACACCAGAGCATGCTTGACCTGCGCGCGCGGATTCGTGCCGAGATACCCTACTTTGCCGCGTCGCCGGCGTTGCACGCGCGAGTGCGGGCGACCGTGGACGCCATGCGAGCATCTGTGCCTCCTCGGCCGCGTCCGACGAATGAACGGTGGCGCTGGCTCACCGGTGGCGTGCTCGCAGGCTGCACGGCCAGCGTGTTCGCGTGGATGCTTGGCATGACGGTTCTCGCATGGCGCGCAAACGAGGATTTCGCTGTCGCAGCGGTTGCGAGCCACGTTCGAGCGACGCTCGGCGATCATCTGATCGAGGTCGCATCATCGGACAGACATACCGTCAAGCCGTGGCTCTCTGCTCGACTCGACTACTCGCCGCCGGTGCAGGACTTGGCCAACGAAGGGTTTGCGCTGATCGGAGGCCGGCTTGACTATCTCGAGCGACGTCCGGTTGCGACACTCGTCTACCGCTACGGTCAGCATACGATCGACATCTTCGTGCGGCCCGAGACATCACATACGTCGAAGACAGCGGTGCGTTCAATGCGCGGATTCAACGTCGCGCACGCGAGCGGCCCGAGCATGGATTGGCTTGGAGTGTCCGACGTCGAACCTGCCGTGTTGTCGGCGTTCGTACAACGGCTTGCGCGCGAAGACATTTCGCAATAGGTCGCGTTTGTCGTCGCGGCGGAACCTGGCGGTTCGCGGTCCGTACGGATACTGGTCGCTCGCACGAAGCAGCGGGTACGCCAATTCACGCTTCGCGCCGCGACCTGCAGATCACCTTTGTTATTCCATCGGGCATAACGCTCACCTCCTGACGGTCAGAAGGGTATGCGAGCTCGCGACCGTGATGATGTTGCCGTTCTTCGTTTCGGTGCAACGGCGGACACGCCATCGGGAGAGCGTACTCGCGGGCATCGGGGACATCGCAACAACGCCGACGATGCCTTGATACAACGCTTTTCGAATGCGCACCGAAACAACTGTCATAGCAGGAACCTCAAGTCAAAGGAGCAAGCCATGTTTCGCAAACAGTACTCACAGAGCAAGCAATTGGTAGTCGCAGTGGCGTTCGCGCTTGGCGCGTCCGGCGTCGCCTCGGCCGACGACAACAGCATGAGCCGATTCGGCGGTGACTCGTACACGTATTTCAATCAGGCGGTGTCCCGAAACGCGGTCACCGGCCCAACCTGGCGGCAGAGCCATCCGAATGGTCTGACAGAGCTTGAACTGCAAGCGTTATCGGCGTCCTCGCTGGTCACGTCCGCGTTTCAAGTCGATCCACCCGTGTTCGCTAGCGCACCTGCCGATCCGCTGTGGCGCCAGAGCCACCCGAATGGCCTGACGGAGCCCGAACTGCAGGCATTGTCGTCGTCCTCATTGGCCATGTGGCAAACCCCGAACGGATCTAAGGTCGCCACGGATCGAGGCAACGTTGCGCAGGGCCAGGACAAGGAAACATTCTCGTCCCGGCTGGCGAGCTACTTCCGGAAGTGACACCCAAGCTGACCCGACCAGCGATGTCGAGCAGCTTCCAATAGGGCTAGGTCCCTCTCGTCTAACCCTTTCCTGATCGCCGCCTCGCTCCGCGTCCAGGTTTGTACCTTGGGCGCGAGCGAGGCATTTTATTGCTGGGTGCGCGCTAGCGCATCGGTACCGTCTGCCGTTCGCCGCAGCTGCCCTGGAGCTATCAGTTCAACGGGAATAAATCGCGCTTTCGCCGATATAGACGAGCACAGGCAATCCCGCCTTCACGACATGGAGCTTCAAAATGAACACTTACGACGCCGCCGACGTTGTCCGCAATCCCTCCCGCCGCCGGGCCTTGAGCTGTCTCGCCGCCTGGACCGGCGCTGCTGTCGTCTGGACGGTTTCGGGCGGAGTGCCGCGCGCGCTCGGCGCGACAAGCTACGGCACGCCCATAGCCGCGGCGTCGAACGCGCTGACCTTCGTGCAAATCAGCGATACACACATCGGCTTTCGAAAGGAAGCCAATCCCGACGTCGTCGGCAGCCTGCGCCGTGCGATCGCCGAGATCAACGCGCTGCCGCAGATGCCGGCCTTCGTCGTGCACACCGGCGACGTGAGTCACCTGTCGAAGCCGGAGGAATTCGGCCAGGCGCGCGAGGTACTGCAGGAAGTTCATGTCGATCGCGTGCACACGATTCCGGGCGAACACGACACCATCGATGATGGCGTGACGGGCTACCTCAAGTTTTTCGATCACGATGGCAATGGCAAAGCTTGGTACAGCTTCGACCAGGGAGGCGTGCATTTCATCGGCTTGAACAACGTGCTCAACTTCAAGATGGGCACCATGGCATCGCTGGGCGACGAACAAATTGCCTGGATGAAACGCGATCTCGCGCGCGTCTCGCATTCAACACCTGTCGTGGTGCTCGCGCATATTCCGTTGTGGACGATCTGGGAACCCTGGGGTTGGGGCACTGCAGATTCCGCGCAGGCGATGGCGCTGTTGCGTCCGTTCGGATCGGTCACCGTGCTGAACGGGCATATCCATCAAGTGCTGCAGAAGGTCGAAGGCAATATTGCCCTGCACACTGCAATGTCGCTCGCTTACCCGCTGCCGTCACCCGGACAGGCGGGTATCGGCGAACCCGGGCCCGTCACCGTGCCGGCCGGCGAACTCGGCAAGCTGCTCGGCACGCGCCAGCTCAGCGTTGTGCGCGGACGGCATGAACTTGCATTGATCGACACGCCGCTTGCTGGCTGATTGCATTCGAGCAGCCTTGCAAGACAGCACAGGTTCTGGGTGCGCCGTCATATCCAGCGACCAGTCCTTGATGCGTTGCGTGCCAGGTTTGCGAACGTTGTCATACGTACAAGGAGAGTGACATGAACTACGCTTTTTCCCGCAACGCCCCCCATCCGCTTCGCGCCAGTGCCGTGCTCGCGCTGGTCCTCTGCGCAGCCTTCGTCGTCCCTGCGATTTTGGCGGCAGCTGCGCCCGCGTCAACCGTCGATGTCAATATCGCAAAGTTCGCGTACGGGCCGAAGGAAGTCACGGTCGCACCCGGCACCAAGATCGTCTGGACCAATCACGACGAAACGCCGCACACAGTCACGAGCAGCGACAAGAGCTTTGCCTCGAAAGGCTTGGATACCGACGACAAGTTCGAGCATACCTTTAGCAGCGAAGGCGACTTTAGCTACATCTGCACGGTGCATCCTTTCATGACCGGCGTCGTGCATGTGCGCAAGCAATAGAGCGCTATCCCATGGCTATTCGTACTGCGGGGACGCAGTAGGTTGGCCTGCGTCAACTCGAGACCCGTCTGCAACGGTTAAAGTAAAGATGTTGACGAACGCGAGGGTTGGTTTTACGGTGGCGCGATGATCGCACCGGGTGTAGGGTCTCCCTGAGTTTGGTCTCGGTCGTGAGCGCTTCGTTTGCGCGTCGCATGAGAAGGAGCCCCAATGCGCTACGAACTCTACTACTGGTCATCCATTCAGGGACGCGGCGAGTTCGTGCGGCTCGCGCTCGAAGAAGCGGGCGCGAACTACGTCGATGTCGCCCGCACCGACGGCGGCGAGGAGCGGATGCTTGCACTGCTCGATGACGACACCCTCGCGTGTGCGCCGTTTGCGCCACCGTTCCTGAAGGTCGGCAACCGCCTCATCGGACAGACGGCGAACATCCTGCTTTTCCTCGGCGAGCGCCATGGCCTCGCGCCGAAGGCTGAGGCTGGAAAGACTTGGACACATCAGCTCCAGCTCACGCTGGCGGACCTGGTCGTCGAAGTTCACGACACTCACCATCCGATCGCGTCGAATCTGTACTACGAAGACCAGCGGCGCGAAGCAAAGCGGCGCGCGGCAGACTTCCTCAAGCATAGGCTGCCGAAATACCTCGGCTATTTCGAGCGTGTGCTCGTGCGCAACCCGCGGGGGCCTGCTCATCTAGTCGGTGGCCGCCTGACCTATGCAGACCTCTCGCTGTTTCAGGTCATCGCCGGGCTGCATTATGCCTTTCCGAACGCCATGGCGCGAAATGGGCGGCGCTATCGGAACGTGATGGCGCTTCATGCGCGTGCGGCGGGTCGCCCGCGAATCGCCGCGTATCTCGCCTCGAAACGCCGCCTGCCGTTCAACCAGGAGGGCATTTTCCGCAATTACGCGGAGCTCGACCGGTAACGTCACTGGGTCTGCGTAGTCCGGCTCAGTCGCCGCTCAGGGCGCTGAGATGGACGTTCGCGGATGACGCAAATCGATCCAAGCAATCATTCGTGCCAAACGCAATCCCTGCGTGGGCGTTGCCCGTGCGGCATGCGTCCGCGCGCGTTTGCGCGTCATGCCGCTGTCGCCATATCATAGGAGCGGGCCGCCGGCGTAAAACAGCGGACGGGAGTAGTTTGCAGTCGTGCGGATCGTAAATTTGATTTCTGTCAACCATAACCCGTGGAGCTTCGACATGAACAAGAACCTACAAAACGGCATCGCCGCTTCGTGCGCGCTCATTGCATTCGGCACAGGTGGAATTGCGCTGGCGCAGCAGAGCAATATGACCTTCTTCGTCACCAGCGCCCCCATTGGCAAGGGCGCCGATCTGGGCGGCCTCGAAGGCGCCGATCGGCATTGCCAGGCACTGGCGCAGGCCGCGGGTGCCGGTGGCAAGACGTGGCATGCTTACCTCAGTACACAAGGCGCGGGCGCGGTGAATGCCCGAGACCGCATCGGGCGCGGGCCATGGACAAACGCGAAGGGGGTCGTCATCGCGAAGGACGTGACTGATCTGCACGGGACCAACAATCTCACGAAGCAGACTGCGCTTACCGAGAAAGGCGAAGTCGTCAACGGTCGAGGTGACACGCCGAACATGCACGACATTCTCACAGGATCGCAGCCCGACGGAACGGGATTTCCCGCCGGCGAAGACCGTACCTGTGGCAACTGGACCAAGAGCGGTGCGGGCAGCGCAATGCTTGGCCACTCCGACCGCACCGGACTCGACGAGAGCGCCCCGGCCAAGTCGTGGAATTCGTCGCATCCGTCGCGCGGCCCCGGCGGCGGTTGCAGCCAGGACGATCTCAAGAGCACCGGCGGCAACGGCTTACTTTATTGCTTTGCGACGAATTAGCGGGTGCGTTGCTCGGATCTAGCCACCGCGGCCGGATCCTTCTACACGGCGTGTGAATCGGAGCTGCTCCTACAAGCATGCCGTTCAGCCGGGGGGCAGCTTCCGCAACTACGCAGAGCTCGAGCGGTAACCTCACCATGATCGTGGAAAATATTGACCACGAGAAAGGCACGAGCAATACTCGGCTGAACGAAACCCCAAGAGAGCCAGGAAGGACGACCATGTCCGGCCACGATCGCGTCGTACACCTCACTGCCTCACCGCCGCAACGCGTCGAAGCCCTTCAAGCCGCGCTCGATGCGCGTGGAATCAACGCGACGGAAGCAGTGGAGGAGCTGGAGCACCTCGCCCAGGAGGAATGGATCCCGCGGAATGGGGCAAGAGTTGTGGCCAAAGCGTGGGTCGACCCTGCGTTCCGTGTGCGCCTGCTTGCCAACGGCCGCGCCGCCGTTGCCGAGCTTGGCATCCCGATGCCCAAGCATCACCGTCATCTCGTTGTGCTGGAAAACACGCCGTCCGTCCAGAACGTCATTTGCTGCACGCTTTGCTCGTGCACGGCGTTCACGGTCATCGGACTGCCGCCGGACTGGTACAAGGATCTGGAGTACCGATCGCGAGTTGTCCGTGAGTCACGCACGGTCTTGAAGGAGATGGGCCTGGATCTGCCATCTGAGGTCGAGATCCGTGTCTGGGATACAACGGCGGATACGCGTTACATGGTGCTGCCCGTCCAACCACTGGCAACCATCGGCTGGCCGGAGGACAAACTCGCCGAAATCGTGACGCGCGACTCCATGATCGGCGTATCGCGTCTCTAGCCAGGAGCGGACATGGACGGCATGCACGACATGGGCGGCAGGCAGGGCTTCGGCGTCGTCCGCTACACCCTCAACGCGCCGGCTTTCCATGCCGATTGGGAGGTTCGCGCCAATTCTCTATATGCCTTCGCAGTGCGACGCGGCATCTTCAACATGGACGAGTACCGTCACGGGATCGAGCGCATGGAACCGCGTCATTATCTGGCGGCCGGTTATTACGAGCGCTCCCTGACGAGCTTGGCGACTCTGCTGGTCGAGAAAGGGATTGTGACCCGCGCGGAACTGGAGGAGCGGGCAGGAGGACGTTTTCCGCTCGCGGCACCGAGCGCCGTCGGACGCACGAACGCGCCCGCGCGCGAGCGTTTCGAACCCGGCGATCGCGTTCGTGTGCGGGCTGACTACGTACCGGGCCACATACGAATGCCGGGCTACATTCGTGGCAAAACCGGCGTGGTCGTCAGCGAGTCGCCTGCCTACCCCTTTCCGGATGCCCACGCGCATTCCATAGAGGCGGAAGACGAGCCAACGTATGACGTGCGCTTCCGCACGGAGGACCTCTGGCCCAATTCGGCGGACTCGGCGCTCGTGCATGTCGGCGTTTTCCAAAGCTACCTCGAGCGCGCTTTGTAGCCGTTACCACAGCCGCGGACCATTGCGCCGGTGAAATATTGCCCGGCCCGGATTATTCACAATAATCGAACGTCGGCGAAAAATGCGGCGGGCACCCCGGCGCAATACGCACGTGCGAATCAGAGGCGCTCCTACAGGCAAATCGGTGTAGCGCTGATTCTTGCCGCAACGCCTGTCGTCTAGAGTCAACTCGTGTCCAGCCGGACGAAAGTGGGCTCCAATGAGAAATGGCGCCGATGTAGGGCCTCCGCATTGGCATCGATCCATCGTCGACTTATTGATTGCCGCGTCAGCGGTCGGCGTGATGTTCGCAGCAAGCGGTGTTACGGCCAATGCTCGCGATCTATTGATCTTGGGTGCAAGCGTTCTCATCGCCATCGGGCTGACGTTCGAGGTTAAGCCGCGAGCGCGAGCGGAGCATGAGAACCCGCAACGATTACCACGCGGAACTAACCCAGTCAGCGGGCGACGGCGCGATGGGGACGATGATTTCGAGGTCACAGTCCCCGAGACGATAACCCCGTAGCCGCATCGGATCTTCGTGGTCACGAAGACGAAGTCGCCCGGGCCAGTCAAAGAGCCGTGGCATGCTGTAAGCGTTGTCGCAGGGCCAAGGGCCTGCCTGGCAGCGGCAGGACTGCAGGATAAGCGCTTCTTGAGTGACGAGGCGCCTCCACTACCGCTTCAAGAATGCTCGTCGCCTTGGCGCTGCAAGTGCATCTACCGCCATTACTCAGATCGTCGCGCGAGTTCCCGTCGGGGTGGCAGCTTCCTGAACCCCTGGCTTGGGAAAGACAGACGCAAGAGGCCTCATGCGCATGGACGGCGGGCAGACGACCAAGCCTAGAATAACTGACTCGCCCGGGTCGGTTGTGCCGCTTTCTTCAACCATTCGCCCTGATTTCATCGATCAATATGCCGATGAAACTTGCGCCGGCACCAAACACAATCCATAGCGGAACGCTTATCGCTCCGCCGAGTGCGGCAATTCCCGAACACTGGTTTCCAAAAAGTAACGTGCTTGCAGCCGCGGAGGTGAGCCCGAGTCGGGATACCCACCCGCGCATCTGCCAACCGAAGCGCTTTGCTTCGGCCGCCATCTCTTTAACGACGGGCCAGACAGCTTTCGCATCGCGCGTCGCGATGAACGCACGCTGGACCTTCTCCTGGTTCGACGCGTCGCTGTTGCGGATGGCAAGCAGCTCAGTGCACCACGCCAGAAGTAACGGCCGCATTTCAGGACTCGCCTTCGATGCGATCATCGCCGCCAATTCTGGAGACGGCTTCATTAGTCCGCTGTTCATTTTCATTCTCCGACGATCGTTAGCCAGGAATGGCGTATGACGCGGCACGTCAGTCACTGACGCGAACGGCACGAAATCGGGATTCCATTCCCACGGACGGGCCCAGCCAGTATCTCGAAGCAACGGGCGTGCCGAACGAGGCGCTTGTGACAACCCAGCGTACCAGGCACAAGCCCTAGTGGTTGGCGGAAGCCGTCGTTGTGGAAGACAATTTGCAACTGGACTCGCCCCGTCCACATGGTGGCCGTGGTGACGTGCGAACCCGCGCCGTGACTTATGCGCGATACAGGGCTCATTCGAAAAAGGACGGCCTACACGGCAGGTCGACTGGTCCTAGGAGGACTCAATATGAAATGCGAGCGTAGGTCGATGTACCAATTGTTGTCGGCGGCGGCGCTTGCATTCTTACTGCCGACGTCTGCGCTGGCAGCGGATGATAACCACGACATTGTCGTGCTTTCGAATCGCGCCGATCTGATCTCCGGTGGGGATGCGTTGGTGCAGATCAATCTGCCTCCATCCGTCGATCCCTTGCGGGGAGTCAAGGTCGCTCTCAATGGCAGGCTCGTCAACAACATGTTTGGGGTTCGCCCCGACGGCCGTTACCTAGGATTGGTGACGGGTCTCAACAACGGCGACAACCTTCTGACCGTCCGTACCCCGCAAGGAGGCGCCGAAATCACCATCACCAATCACCCCATCGGCGGACCGGTATTCTCGGGCGCACAGGCCCAGCCATGGATCTGCGCGACGCCCACCCCTGTCGCCGAATCGGGCAACATACCGGCATCCAACGCGAGCGGCCTAACCACGGTCGCGCTCGATTCCCAATGCAACATTGCGACCGAATACAAGCTGTTCTACCGCACCACGACACCCGGGTGCTCGAATGCGCTGCCCGATCCGAGTCCGCCGACGACGGCGCCCACGAACAATTGCTTCAAGCCATACACGCTCGGCAGCACGCCAGCCGATCTCGCGATGACCACCACGACGACCGGGCTCACGGTGCCCTATATCGTGCGTGTCGAACGCGGCACGATTAACCGCGGCATCTACGACATCGCTGTTTTGTTCGACACAACCCAGATGCAGCCGTGGACGCCGGTAGCGCCGCAGGCACAATGGAACCGCAAAGTGGTCTACACCTTCGGCGCGTCGACCGGTCAGCCGCGGCTGCAATTCCGCAGCGAGCAGAACTGGGCCGATGACTCCGCGCTGTCGCGCGGCTTCATGGTCGTCGACAACAGCCTCACCGATTCGCTCTACAACTCCAATCGGATCGTGGTTGCCGAGACATTGATGATGATGAAGGAGCACATCGTCGACAGCTACGGCGAAATCGAGTACACGCTGGGCAACGGCTGTTCGGGCGGCTCGATCCAGCAGAACACGGCCGCTTCGACATTCCCCGGCCTCCTCGATGGTATCCAGCCGAGCTGTGATTTTCCCGACTCGATCACGACTGGCCTGGAGGTCTCGGATTGCGTGCTGCTGGTGAACTTCTACGCGGGCCCGGAATGGACCGCACTGATGACCGGCCTGACCCAGGCACAGATCAATGCCAAGAAAACGGCGATCAACGGCCATCTCGACCAGGTCGGCTGCCAGTCGTGGAACAACTCCTTTGGGTTCAACAACAAGCCGGGCAACTACGTCCCGACGCTGGTGATCGACCAGACGACCGGTGCGATAGCGCCGGTCGGCGCCCCGCGCAACAACTGTCGCCTGCCGGCCGCGCTGGTCTACGACCCGGTAACGAACCCGAATGGCACGCGTTGCGGCGACCCGGACCTCTCCGTCGCGGTATGGGGATCGACCACCGGCATTCCCCCGGGCAGTACGCGCGCCCGGCAAACCGGCGACAACGTCGGCATCCAGTATGGGCTGAAGGCGCTGCTCGCCGGTGCGATCACGCCCGAAGAGTTCGTCACGCTGAACGAGAAGATCGGGGGCACCGACGCCGATTCGAATCGCTCTGCGGCACGCTCTGCGGCCGACCTGCCTGCTCTCGACATTGCTTACAGGAGCGGCATCGTTTCGAGCGGCACGAATCTCGGGAAGCTGCCGATCATCGATTCGCGCGGCTATGACGAACAGGGCATCCATTACATCTGGCGCACTTTTTCGGAACGGGCTCGTATCGATGCGGCCAACGCCAGCAACCACGGCAACCAGGTGATCTGGCGCTATGGTACTGGGCTACTGCCGGCAACCGCGGCGCAAGTCGCGGCCGTGACGGTGGGGTCCTTCTTGACGATGGACACGTGGCTTTCGAATTTGCTGACGAGTGCGCCAAAGGCGACGCTGAACTCAGTGCGCACCCAGGCGGAGGTGATCGCGGCGAAACCGCCGACGGCGTTCGACCTGTGCTATCTGACCGGCGACGTCACGTTCTCGACCCCAGTCACCGACATGGCGCAGTGCGACGCCGATCCGAGGCTCGTGAAGCACTCGTCGCCGCGCCAGGTCGCCGGTGGGCCATTGACGGAGAACATCCTGAAGTGCCAGCTCAAGGCACTGAATGCTGCCGACTATCTGCCGGCCACGTTCAGCGCAGTGCAACTCGCTCGGCTGTACGCAGCTTTTCCCGACGGCGTATGCGACTGGAGCAAGCCTGGCATCGGCCAGCAAGCAGCCGTAAGCCCGCTCACGTTCGCAAACGGGGCGGGCGGAGAGCCGTTCGGGCCGCCGCCGCAGGCCACCCCTTGACGAGGCGATCCTTGCGCAGCAGCTAACCCCCAGATAGATAGAGGGACCGCCGCTCCTCCGCCAGCGAAGGGGCGGCAGTCCGCGCGACCGGGCTCACCTATTCTTGAACAGCGGCATGCCCGTGTCCGTTCGTGGTGTGATGGTCGCAAAGATCTGGTTGCGCGGAGCACCGAACCGGAGCATCCGCAGGAGAAGCGCGGGTTGGCTATACGCTAGGGCGACGCTCCGAGCACCGCTGCGAGGTTCGCGCGGACAATCCATGCGGTGTTGTGCGCCGGCGCCTTGTTGGCATCGTACCCAGCGAAGTAGAGCGTGCTCGCATCATTCGGGAAGGGCGACGGTGCGATCGCCCGCGTCGCTACCAGGGCCTGCTCGGCAATGCGCGAAGCGGTGATCTGCCGCACGTCGTAGCGCCCGTCCGGGTACCTGACGAGATACCATCCACCGGCATCGAGTCGGCCGTAACCCACGTCGACGACGCGACGCCCGCTTGGCACGGGCGCTCCTCGCGAAATGAAGGCTTCGAGTCCAATGAGCAGCAGGTCTCCGCGCACATTGTCTTGGAGCTTTGTCATGTCGTTGTACGCCGCAATGACATAAGTTGCCCGCGTCTGCCACTGCCTGCTGAGAAACGTCGCGAGATCGAGTTCGGTGGCGTCGCTGGCATCGTTCGGGTCGACACGGACGATGCGCGCGGCATCGCCTTCCACGGCCGCAATCAGCACTTCTCCTTTCCCTGAAGGGCTCCGGACCGTCGTCAGGCCGCGCAGGCCGGTTTCCGAATGATGCGGTTGAGGGTTGGTGTAAACGAGGCGCCAATGCGGCGACGGTCCATCGATCCGCTCGTAAATCTGCTGTCCAATCGCGGCGTACAAACGGCTGTTGCATTCGGCGAAACTGCTTACGCGCAGCCGGCCGGTAAGACCGGGGAACGCGCTCGTGGCGATACGCGAGATGTCCAGCTCGGGTGTCGCGCTCCAACGAATGCGGCCGGGTGCAATCGCGTCATAGTCGCCGCTGAAATGCCCCGCGGGTCCTGCCTGGCGAAGATGAGGTCGATTCCCGTCTGTCGGTCGCGATGCGTGCCGAAGCTGCGGACCTGCGGCAGAAAATCCGGCGCTGGGCGGTCCTGTGCCAGTACTACGGGAGTCCAAGCGCCGGTCGCGTCGTCGCGACTGAACACCGTCGTGGTGCCGGTCAGATCCCAGGTGGAAGCGATCAGCAGGGACACCGGGCTGGGCAGGCGCGCGCCCGTGTCGTCGGTTGCAAAGCTGACCTCGCTCAGCGCAGAGATGGCAAGGTTGCGCGGACGTCCGCTCGGCATTCGCTCTTCGAAGGAATGATCCAGCCGCCAGCGATCGGCGGATTGGTCGAGCACAAGGATCTGCGCGCCCTGCGGTCCTCCCAGCCCTGGCCGATCTTCCCAATAGCCGTTACCGGCATAGAGCTTGCCGCCGTGACCTGCAAGAACACGAGTCTCGGTGCCGCCGATGAAATGACCCGCGCTATCTGTGGAACCTGGCGCGAAGGAAAGCTGAAATTCGTCTTCGTTGCTCGCCGAGACTGGAATGGCGCAAGCCAAAAGTGGTGCAAGCTGCGCCGAAAATCAGCGTTAGCAGGGCGGTTATCCAGCGCCGTGCCAATGCAAATGCACGCCTATGTCCAGTCGCTTCCTCCGCCCATATCGCCGCCGCTGGCATTGTCGTCCCAAGAAGAGCCGTCGGATATGCCAAAGTCGGTGCCTCCCATATCGGCGTTATCGGGAACCGAGAGCCCTAAACCGTTTGCAAGCGTCGACGAAGCCGGCGCGCCGGCCCCATGGCCCTCCGTAAAGCGATGCGCGAGCGCTTCACCTGCGACCATACCCGCACCCACCGCAGCCCCCGTCGCAAGTCCGCCCAGAATTCCTGAGCCTATCCCGCCGCTGGCTGGCGCAAAGGGACCGCCGCCATAAGGCTGCGCCGGTGACGGAGGCACGTACCCAGCGCCGCCGCTCGCGGGGACGCTGCCGCTCGCGGGGAAATAGGCCGCGCTGCGTCGGCGCATCGCCACCACCGCTATGACGATCAGCACGATGAGTCCGACGCCGAGCAGCAGCGTCCAAGGAATTCCGCCAGCCGCCGCTGGCGTAACGCTTCGATCGAGAGGCGAGTGGGTCTGGCGCGCCGATCCGATCTGCCGCTGCAACTCTTCAACCGCGCGGGGCTGCGCAAAGGACAGTCCGGGTTCGATCCGCTTGGCGGTGTCCAACTCGGCTCCGGCAGCGGCCAGCTGCCCCTGCCTGGCCAGCAGTTCGGCCTCGACGTAATGCGCCTTGGCGCTGCCGGGGTGCGCCCGGAGCACCTGGTCCATCATGCGCTGCGCCTGGGCATAGTTGCCTGCCTCGGCTGCCTGGTATACCTGGTTGAGCGTGGGCTCCTGGGCGAACGCCGGTCCGGCCATCAGTGTCGCAAGCGCCAACATGGTGACGCCGATCGCAATCTTTACCGACATATCTTCAACTCCGGTGAATTTCCCGCTTATATTTAGACGACGGGCGAGCTTTCAAGTTCTCGGACCGGAACCGCATTGGGACGCAAACTTGGTGGACCGCAGGAGTTTTTGGAGCACGTCAGCGGCGGATAAACCAAATGACAAGCGATGCGACGATAGAGATGACCAGGCAGGTCGTAATCGGGAAGTAGAAAATGCCGTTCGCTGTTTCAACGCGAATATCTCCTGGCAGACGCCCGAGACCTAGTTTGGATAGCCATGGCCACAGCAGCCCGACCAGCAGCAGAATAATGCCGATGATGATCAGAATACGCTGCATGTCGGGGCCTGGATCGAATGATCAGGAAACGAGATTGCCTGAATGATACTGTGAAGAAGCCAGCTACGTGGAATCGGCGGCGGGCGTTGCGGGCGCTCGTCGTGGCCGGCGCCTGTGCGGCGCGTCGGCCTGCGAGCGCGTTAGCTCAATCGCGTTCTATCCTGACCCGGCCGATTCCATCCACCGGCGAGGTGCTGCCGGTAGTCGGCCTCGGCAGCTGGATCACCTTCAACGTCGGCGACGACCCGGTCGCGCGGGACGTCTGCACGGACGTCATGCGCACCTTCGTTGCTACGGGCGGCCGCCTGATCGACTCGTCGCCAATGTACGGGTCGTCGCAGGAAGTCATCGGCTATGGCCTGCACAAAGCGACGCTGACAGGGGGCGTCTTCGCCGCGGACAAGGTTTGGATTTCTTCCGGCGCTCAGGGACGCGAGCAGATCGAGCGATCGCGGCAGAAATGGCAGGTCGCCCGATTCGATCTGCTGCAGGTCCATAACTTGCTCAATTGGCAGGACCATTTGCCGACCCTGTTCGCGATGAAGGCGTCGGGCCAGGTCCGTTATGTCGGAATCACGACGTCCGAAGGGCGTCGCCATCGCGACATCGAGCAGCTGATGCGGAACCAGGCGATCGACTTCGTGCAGGTGACATACAACCCGGTCGATCGCGAGGTCGAGGAGCGGATCCTGCCCCTTGCCCGCGATCGCGGAATCGCGGTAATCGTGAATCGGCCGTTCCGGCAAGGAGCGCTGCTCCGCGCTCTCGGGCAGCACCCGTTGCCCGCTTGGGCCGCGGACATCGACTGTACGAGTTGGGCTCAGTTCGTGTTGAAGTTCATCGTTTCGCACCCCGCTGTCACGTGTGCAATCCCGGCCACGACCAGCGTCGCCCATGTGCGGGAGAACATGAACGCTGCTTACGGTCGACTGCCCGACGAGGCGTTACGCCGACGCATGATTGCGGCGGTGGAGCAGGGCTGATGTCCGAATGGTGGACGTACAGGCTCTCGAATTTCCTGTTGTTCTCGCCGCGAACCTACTACCGCCTGCTCGAGTTGTACAACCTTGCGATCTGGCCCGCGCAGCTGGCGGCCGCGGTGATCGGCCTCGCGATCATGGCGTTGCTGATCCGGGAAAGCGCCCGGCGGGATCGCATCATCGCCGGTTTGCTGTCCGCGTGCTGGCTGTGGATTGCATGGGCATTTCATTACCAGCGTTACGCCCAGATCAATTGGCTGGCGCCGTGGTTCGCGGCCGCGTTCGCATTGGAGGCGCTGCTCCTCGTAGTTGTCGGCGCATTTGCTGGCCGACTCGTGTTCCGGCGCGCGGACGGCAAGCGCTGGATCGCGACCTCGATTGTTGCCATTTCCGTCGTCGGGTATCCCCTATTGGCGCCACTCACCGGACGACCGTGGACGACCGCCGAGACATTCGGCGCGGCGGCCGACCCGACGGCAATCGCGACCGTCGCGACCCTGGCGTTGGTTCGCGCACGCATCCGATGGCTGCTATTGGCGGTTCCGCTGCTCTGGTGCGCGGTGGCGGCGGCGACGCTGTGGGCGATGAATGCACCGGAGGCGTTGGTCGTGGTCGCGGCCGCCCTGGTTGCGTTGTCGCCGGCGGTGCCGACGCGTCGCGGGCGCCCAACGCCATACGCTGACTGATCGCACTGGCGCGACACGCTACGACGGGACAACGCTCGTTGTCCGCGCTCCCTCCGTCGCCCAGGGACAGCTTGCGGCGAAGCATCAACACGATGCCATTGCACACCCAGCTCCTCAGATGGTGTCGGGCCGCCTTACAGAGGCGTTTCCGAATCCCGTGTCTTCGAGCATAAGTTATTGATACAAAATCATTCTATTGCCTGTGGCTTGAATATTGCGGTGGCCGCCCGACTACAAGATTGCATATCTGCGGTCTTTTTTTCGGGTGCACTTGTCCGCGACCTATGGAGCACCCGATCGACGGGCGGACTATGCACCGAATCCGAATCGCGGGGGCTCGACCGTGATCCGGACACCTACTTCGAGCAGTCCAGGGGGGGCTGAAATGTCTGAAATGTTGTTCCGGCCGGCGTCAGGCGCGGCGCGTCGGGAGCGTCTGCTGGTGCCGCTGCTGCTGGTTGCCTCGCTCGCGGCGCTCTCGGTATCGTCGAGGGTGCATTCCGAACCTATCAACAACCTCGAGCAAATCGCGATCGCTGTCCATGACGGCACGAACAATCTCTCCCAGATCGCTATCGGACTCCACGACTTCAGCTATGCAGCCGGCGATGGCTCGGTGCGCATGGTATCGGGCGACGGAAGCGTTCGCCTCATCTCCGTCGGGCCCGATGTACACGCCGCACTCTGTTTTCACGGTGTCACCGTGGGCGGAAGCATCCAGGA
>CAWHIS010000027.1:0-101329 GCA_963829375.1 uncultured beta proteobacterium
TGCCGGTGCCGGCATAGGAGGCACTATGCCGCCTCGGAGACTATGCCGGGTTGAGACTGCGTAGCTCTTGCTTTTGGCTCTTTGCCTGCAGCTGACCCGGCATAGTTTCATGTCTTCTCCCACGACGAGTAGAGGAGAAGACATGGGTACTGAAGCATTCTTTACCTTTCCCAGCACAATCTGCCGCCTCCACGAAGGACTGCTTGGACCCTACGTGGATGACTATGCCGCACTATTGTTGACACAGGGCTACTGTCGGAAGGCAGCACGCTCGCAGCTCCGATGTGTGGCGGAGTTTAGTCGTTGGCTAAAACGCCGGAAATTGAGTGCCGAAGACATCGGCGGTGCGACCATTGACGGGTTTCTTACCGCCTATCACCGACGTCGCCGACGGGCCTGCCAAGGCGATCTTGCGACGCTGCGGAGGCTGCGCCGTCTGTTGATTGAACGTGGCGTTGTACCAGGCGATGAGGCGCACATGTCTACGGATGCCGTGTCGCTAGTGGAGCACGATTTTGATCATTACCTGATAGAAGAGCGAGGACTCTCTTCCTCGACACGAGACATCTACCACGACTTCGTCCATCAATTTCTTGAGGAACGATCTGCGAAGGGACCTATTCGTTTAGATAGCCTCTCGGCAGCCGAGGTTACCGATTTTGTCCAACGCCATGCCCGTGATTTCGGCTCCGCGCACGTCAGGCTCCTGCCTACCGCGCTACGGTCCTTTCTTCGCTATTTGCTGTACCGAGGAGTCATCACTCAGGACCTGTCCGGCTGTGTGCCGGCGGTGGCGAATTGGTCTTGCGCGCCCTTGCCGAAGTCTCTCGGACCCGGTGAGGTAGAGCAGGTTCTCAAACACTGTACACGTGAGACGCCGGTAGGCCGACGCGATTACGCAATCCTGTTGCTGCTTGCTCGCCTAGGGCTACGCGGGGGAGAGGTGGCTGGATTGACGCTCGAGGATATCGACTGGGAGGCAGGTCGGCTGCGCCTTCGCAGCAAGTGCAAACGCTTCGATGAACTGCCGCTGCCCGCCGACGTCGGCGAAGCCATCGTCGACTATCTTGCGCACGGCAGACCCGCAAGCACGAGTCGTAGGGTATTTCTTCGTGCGCGAGCGCCGTACATAGGTTTCCGCGATACCTGCGCAATCTGCGATGTGGTCGATCGCGCACTGACTGGTGCGGGCGTTGCATCAGCACGTCGGGGCGGCCATTTGTTTCGCCACTCGCTTGCCACCGCGATGCTACGCGCCGGCGCCTCGCTGACCGAGATCGGTCAACTGCTTCGGCACCGTAACCCTGACACGACCCGGATCTACGCCAAGGTTGATGTCGCGGCGTTGCGCCGCTTGGCCACACCGTGGCCAGGAGGTGGGCGATGAACCCGCTTAACGAGGCGATCCGCGAGTACTTGGCGATGCGTCGGGGACTCGGGTTTACGCTCAAAGACACTGAGGCCAGGCTGCGGCGTTTCGCAGCCTTCATGGCTGACCGGGCAGCTTCCACTATTACCGTCCCTTTGGCCTTGGAATGGGCAACCACTCCCAAGACGACACCGCCGACTGAGTCAGCGGCGCGCCTTACGGCGGTGCGATGCTTTGCGCGTTATCGAAGCGCCATCGATCCCAATACCGAAATCCCACCTTGGGAACTCCTGCCGCATCGCCCCAAGCGGGCCAGACCCTACTTGTATACCGAGCAGGAAATCAAGTCGCTGTTAGCGGCCGCGCTGGCGCTGCCGCAGACGGCGCCCCTGCGTGCGTGGACCTATCATGCGCTGTTGGGCTTATTGAGCGTCTCGGGCTTGCGCCTGAGTGAAGCGCTGAATTTGAAGCGCGAGGACGCGGACTTGCACCAAGGGTTGCTGACCATTCGCGCTACCAAGTTCGGCAAATCTCGCTTGGTACCACTGCACGCCTCGACCGCGGCAGTACTCACCGACTATCTCGCCCGCCGGGATCGCTTATTGCGCTCTTGTCCGAGTCCGTATGTGTTCGTCTCGAGCAGGGGCAAGCATTTGGATTCTAGCGGTGTACGTCGCACCTTCTATCGCTTATCGCGTCAAGTCGGACTGCGCGGGCCCGCCGATAGCCGCGGACCGCGGCTGCATGACTTTCGGCACCGCTTTGCCACGAATACGTTGTTGCAGTGGTACCGGGCCGGCGAGGACGTCGAGCGCCAGCTTCCAGTCCTATCCACCTACTTAGGGCATGTCCACGTGAGCGACACGTACTGGTATCTCAGTGCGTATCCGCAGCTGCTGGGACAAGCCACGCACCGACTCGAGCAGCGCTGGGGGAAGCAGCCATGAACGCCGATCCCACGCTGGCACCCTTGCTTGAGCGCTTCTTTACGCAGCGACTAATGACGCAACGGCAAGTGAGCGCCCATACGATTGCGTCCTATCGTGACACCTTTCGCCTGCTCCTCGCGTTTGCGCAGCATCAACGTCGAAGACCCCCGTCGCGCTTATTGCTGTCGGAACTCGACGCACCGCTCATCGATGGCTTTCTCAATGAGGTAGAGAAAGGCCGACATTGCACGCCACGTAGCCGCAATCTTCGCCTGACTGCACTTCGCTCCTTCTTTCGCTTTTGTGCTTTTGAGGTCCCCACGCATGCCGGACAAATTCAACGCGTGTTGGCGATCCCGGCCAAACGCGAGGCACACCCTTTGATCGGATTCCTAACCCGCCCAGAGATCGAGGCGTTGCTCGCTGCTCCGGATCGACAGAGCTGGGGCGGCCGGCGCGATTACGCCTTCCTCTATTTGGCATTACAAACGGGGCTGCGCTTGTCGGAATTGACAAGCCTTACGCGGGCGGACCTGAAGCTTGAACCTGGAGCCCACGTGCGGGTCCACGGTAAAGGACGTAAGGAGCGCTGTACGCCACTGACCAGGCAAACCATAGCTGTGCTAAAAGCTTGGCTTAACGAGCCGCCTCGTAGTGCCGGGGACATGCTGTTCCCCACCATGCACGGCGATCGGCTCAGCAGTGATGCGGCGCAAGACTTGCTCGCCAAACATCTCGCAGTCGCACGAACCCGATGCCCGTCGCTCGTCGCCAAACGCGTCACGATTCACGTACTTCGCCACAGCGCCGCCATGGAACTACTTCAATCGGGGGTGGACACCACCGTCATTGCGCTATGGCTTGGCCACGAATCGATCAAGACCACGCAGATATACCTCGACGCCGATCTCGCGCTGAAAGAGGCCGCGCTTGCGAAGACAACGCCAATCACAGCTAAGCCCAAACGATACAAGCCAGGCGATGAGCTCCTGGCGTTTCTCAACAACCTGTAGAACGGATCAAACGACTATGCCGGGTCACACGCCAGCCAGAGGTCTCAAACAACGGCGAACCCGGCATAGTCTCCGAGGCGGCATAGTGTCGCAGCGTATGCATCGATACGCGCTTGTCGATCTTCGCGGCCTCGGCGCCGGCCAAGCAGTCTGCTGCGCAAAGGGTCGCGGCTACCTGGACGGCCTGAGTACCGCCACAAACCACGACTACCGATCAACTCCACAACCAAGTCCGTTTCCTCCACCCAAGACGTGCTCTCGAAGATGCATTTGACAGGTCAGACCGGCAGCTGGTGAACTCGATAAACCGTACGCGGCGGCAATCGTGCCCAACCACGTCGCGCGAATGGAGCCCGGCTGAGCGGTTCGTATCTGGGTCCGCACCGGCAGGTGCAACAAGACCGTTTGTAGATGTGCAGTCTGTTCTCTGTCGCACCGCACCTTCAATGCCACACGTCCGCGGCAAGACCCAGCCAGACGAACAGCCTGCTTAGCAAGGAGAAACACAAAACGCCCGCTTGACACGGAGGGAAGTCCTTGTAGAGCGGTTTAGTCCTCTGTCCCGAGTGGGTCAGTTTTCCGGAAAGCGGACGTATTCGACGTGGACTGCTTGGTCGGCGGGTCGTGCTCGACGCGCGTCGAACGGGGACAAGAATACGTGGGAACCGCGACAGCTACGACGGCACCCGTGGTTCGGGCTGTCCAGCAATGCGTCGTGGTACGCTCAGTCTCGGATCGAGCGTTTCGTCCAAACGGAGGCATATGAGGCGGCGGGACTTCATCGCGGCACTCGGCGCGGCGGCGTTAGTGATGCCGTCCGGCGTGCGGGCACAGACGGGAAGGCCCGGAGAGACGGCGGCGCAAGCGTCGAACGCGCCGCTGGTTGGCTTCCTCAACAGCGCTTCGCCCCTCACCTACCGTTTCAATGCCGATGCCTTTCGGGAGGGCCTAGCGCAAGCCGGCTTCGTCGAGGGCCGCAACGTGCGCATTGAGGAACGCTGGGCAAACGCTGACTACAACGCGCTTCCAGCGCTCGCAAATGAGCTCGTGGCGAAGGGCGTCGTCGCCATCGCCGCCACGGGAGACGTGGCCTCGGCGCGCGCCGCCCAGAGCGCGAGCAGGACCGTTCCAATCGTCTTCACCATCGGCGGCGATCCTGTGCGCTTCGGGCTAGTGGCGAGTTTCAACCGGCCCGGTGGTAATCTCACGGGCATTGCGTTCGTGCCTAACCAGCTGGGTGCCAAGCGCGTGCAGTTGCTGCATGAACTCGTTCCAAAGGCCGCGCGCGTCGGGTTGTTGATGAACCCGGACAATCCCAACATCGCGACCGAGCAGGCGGATTTGAAGGATGGTGCAGGCAAGTTCGACCTGCAGACCGTTGTGCAAAATGCGCGCAACGCCGCAGAAATAGACGTTGCATTCGCGGAACTCGTGCGCGCCAAGGTCGACGCCGTGATCGCGGCAACGGACCCGGTCTTGCTCGATCGCCGCGTGCAAATCGCCGCGCTTGCCGAGCGCAATGCGCTCCCGGCGATCTCGTTCACGCGCCAGCTCGCAATGGCGGGCCTGCTGATGACCTACGGCCCAGACATCGGATGGATGTACCGCCAGGCCGGCGGCTACATCGGCCAGATCCTCAAGGGGGCGACGCCGGCCGACATGCCGGTCATGCAATCGATCCGCTTCGAGCTCGTCCTCAACCTCAAGACTGCAAGGCGATTGGGCCTCGCGGTTCCACCGACCTTTCTTGCGTCTGTCGACGACGTGATCGAGTGACCTCGCGCATCTCCCCATGACCCAGGCCTACGTCTTACCCGAAGACGGCGTTCCTCTTCGCGCAGGCGGTTGCTGAAGACGAGCGTCTGCTCTTGTCGATTTGGGCGACTGCTATTAGAAAAAGAAAAGCCGAACGCCTGCAATGGGTCGTGAACCGCCAATTAGACGTTTAGCGTCATACAGCAATCGCCAAGGAGGCTTCATCATGAAGGCCGAAGACTTGCGGTCTGTCCAAGCTCCGCTGAAAGAACGCTATCGCCAAGCTCCAGAGGCAGCGTTGATCACTCTGCGTGCACAAGGCCGTATCGGAGAAGGCATCAGCTGCAAGATTGAAACGGGCAAGGCACTTGTCGTTGCCGGCTTACATCCGGCGACCGGCGGAAGCGGACAGGCTGCCTGTTCAGGTGACATGCTGCTCGAGGCTCTGGTGGCCTGCGCTGGCGTAACGCTGAATGCTGTTGCGTCGGCCCTTGGCATCGAGTTGCGCGATGCTTCACTCCAGGCTGAGGGTGATCTCGACTTCCGTGGAACTCTGGGGCTTTCGAAGGAGGTTCCGGTCGGCTTTCAGAACATACGGCTGCAGTTCACGCTGGACACCGACGCATCGGAGGAACAACTCGCCACTCTTCTGCGGCTGACGGAGCGGTATTGCGTTGTGTACCAGACGCTGGCGCATCCGCCTGCGTTGGCGGTTACCCGCAAACGCGCGGCCGGCTAAGCGCCTTCCGTCGACGATCCAGCTGCATGCCGACACTGGTAGTAGCGCATTGCGATCCATTGCAGTCATTGGCATGGCGCATGCCGGCGGGGCCGGCGGGCCGGCGTTATACTCGCGGCACAACGGTACGCCTTTCCAACACTCGCCGTCAGGGGCTCGACAGATGCTTTCGCGTCGCATGTTCCTTATCGGGACGCTGCTCCTGGCTGTGCCTTTGGCCGCCCGAGCGCAGCAAGTTAAATCGACCCGCAGGATCGGGGTTCTGGCTCAGGACCTGCAACCCGGGTTGCTCGAGACGTTTGGCGACGAGTTTCGCAAGCTCGGCTATGCCGAGGGGAGCGGCATCAGCATAGAGGTTCGCAATGCAGCAGGTCACAGCGAACGGCTGCCGACTCTCGTCGAGGAGCTTCTGCTGCTCAAAGTGGAAGTGATCGTGGCGATTAATACGCCGGCCGCCCAGACGGCCAAGAACGCGACCCGGACCATCCCGGTCGTCATGATGCGGGTAGCCGATCCCGTGAAATCCGGCCTTGTGGCGAGCCTGGCTCATCCCGGCGGAAACGTCACTGGGCTGAGCTTCATGCCCGATGCGCTCGGGCCGAAAGGCGTCGAGTTGCTCCGGGAGACGCTTCCGAAGATCTCACGGATGGCGGCACTCTACCAGGGGGACAATGCGGGCGCGGTCGTGATCGTCAACGAGGTCGAACGCAAAGGCGAGCAACTGGGTCTGAAGTTCGTCCGCCTTCCCGTGCATGACCCGAACGACTATGCAGGCGCCTTCGAAGCTGCATCACGCGCTCGGTCGGAAGCCCTGTTCGTCATGGACGACGGAGCGATCACGAAGCATCGGCGACAAATCCTCGACCTCGCCGCGAAGCACTTTCTGCCTGTGGTGTCGATCTACAGGGACTTCGCGGAGTCCGGTGGTCTCATTGCCTACGGGCCGAGCCTGAACGTTGTATATCGACGCGCTGCGGCGTACGTGGACATGCTCCTCAAAGGCGAAGTGGCGAGTAATCTTCCGGTAGAGCAGCCTAGCAAGTTTGACCTTGTCGTCAATCTCAAGACCGCGAGGGCACTTGGCATCACGATACCGCAGGCGGTGCTTCTGCGCGCCGACGAAGTGATTCAGTGATCGCGTAGCGCGTCACGGTTATCGCCTCAGAGTTTCGTTGCAGTGTCCGCCAGATAGCATCGGGAGGAATGTGGCGAAGGTCTGCTTTCGCGCGGTGCGAGAGGCTGGAACGGGTCGCGCCATTTGCCCTTCACGACAGCAGACATTCAACGAGCAAAGCTGGCCCTCACTGCGCGGGCGTAACGTGTTCGCGATTGCACCGCGATCTAGATTGGAACGTCAACGTCTAGTCCCAGCGCGTCCGCTCTGGAGTTGGTTTCATGAACTGCAGCCCGGAGGCACCGGGCCGACACGGCTCAAGGTGATCGTTCCGGTCAGGCCGTTGCTGCTGCCGCCGGTGAAGCTGTAGCTGAACGTCGCGGCCGAACAACCCTGGAATGTCATCGTCCCGGTCCCCACGGCCACCGTTTTCTGGCCCGAAGGGGTCGGCGTGTCGAACATCCCGCCGGTAGTCTCGTAGATTGTCACCGGGATCGAACGTAGGCCCAATGTAAAGGCGCCTTGTGCGGTGTACCAACGTTGTCCCGCGGCGCCGGCGGCGGCGCCGTTCGGCGTGTACGTATACCAAGCCGCAAAGAACGCGCCGGAAGTCGGGTTGACCTCGGCCGTGAATCCCTGCCCGGACGTGGCAGCACCACCGAACCAGTTCCCGGAAAGAGCGAAGTCCCCATTGGTCGGATGCGGGGTCGTCGTGGAGCAGGTCACATTCTGTGTCAGGCGCGTCAGCGGTATGGTTCCGGTGCGACTGGTACCGTCGGTGAACGTGTATGACAGCTGACCGCTGGAACACGTGTCGAAGCTCAGAGTCGCAGTCCCGACCGCCTGGGCATTGGTGACCGGCGGTGCATTGAAGTTGCCACCGGTGTTCTGATAGATCGTCAGCGCGGCGTTGGGTTGTCCGGTCATCACCGGACCCTGGGCCGTATACCAGCGTTGGTGGTCTGCTCCACCGATGACGGTGTCGTAGGTAAACCAGCTCACGAAGGTCGACCCCGTTCCTGACGCATTCGGAAACACCTCGACTTCGATTCCCTGGCCGCCGGTCGCGGCTTCGTACCAGGAACCGGTCAAGCCATGCTGATTGAGATCAGGGGCCACGGCGCCGCCGCTGCCGCCGCCGACTCCGGTGACGGAATAGATTGGAAAGACGTAGCCGGGGCCTGCGAAGCTGGGATGGAAGCTGAACGCGATCTCGGTCGAACGCGGCCCGCTTGCCGTTGGCGTGAATACGATCGTGGCGCTGCAGCCCGCGTTGATCGCGTATCGCTGGCCAATCACGCAATCCGAGGTCATCGAGAAATCCGCTGCATCCCCACCGACGATCCTAACGCCGTCGAATATGAGGAATATGCTCTCGGGATTGGTCAAGGTGATCTTCTGCGGCACCGCCGCGACGCCGATGGGCTGATGATCGAAATCGATCCAGGTTGGCGTCGCGAATATGCCTCGTGCTATGTCGTTTCCGGGAGTCGCGAACGCGCTCAACGCTATTGGCGCCGCCGGCGGCGACGAATTCGATTGCACCGTCAACGTCGCAACACTCGTACCAGAGATGGTTGCAGTGATTTCGACACGGCATCGTGCCCCCACCGGAAGGGCCGACGGGACGCTACAGGTGCCGCCAAGACGATAGTCGGAGGGGTTGGTTCCGCCGAGTACGAGACCCGAGATCGTGAGTGGCGCGTCGCCGACGTTGGTCAGGAATACCGCTTGAATTTCGCTCGTAACCCCCGGGGAGATGAGGCCGAACGAGATGCTGTTGCGGCTCAGGTCAAGCAGAGGGGCGGCGGCCGCCGCTCCGGACAAGATCAAGGAGGCGAAGACAAGGAGGACCCTTGGAGCCTGCGCGATACAGATGACAACCCCCTTTGCACGGAGGCGGGTTGCAGTCAGAGGGGTGCTGCCAACCCGACGCGAAACAATTCTACGCGCCGATACTTGCAGTGCAAGGGCCACTCGGCAAAACCAACCTGGGCACCGAAGGATGGCTCGGACAGAGTGGATAGTGGAAATTGAAGTGGCCTAGGCAGCACAGTTCGGGCGGCAAAGAGCGGCTGCTGGGAATCAGCAAACGGGGCGACGCGTACTTGCGGGTGCTACTGATTCACGGCGCTCGTTCGGTAATCCACCATTCCAAAGACAAGGACGACCGACTCAGTCAATGGGTAACCCGACTGGCGGCGCGCAGCCACACCAATGTGGCGGCAGTTGCGATGGCCAACAAGACCACGCGCATGGGTTGGGCGATGTTGCGGAACGGCACTGATTACCAACCGGCTATGGTTACAAGCTGAGGCGGCACTCGACGCCCAGACTGCTCAACGGCAGCGTAAACAGGAGCACATTCCACCACGCTTGCTAAGCAATCCGAACGATGGCAAACAGGTCGAACCGGCGCCGGCAAAACCCGAAACTGGCGAGGTGCGAGAAGCACGAGATAGCACTAGGGAGCTGGCGCGCGAATAGCCCATCATGGCCGAGCATCGTCAAATCGATGCGGCAGTTAGAGGCCGGATATACGTGAGCAGTCGTACCTCATTGCCAAAGAACGGAATGCTTGCAACCGAGGAGGGGTCCATATACGAGGAGGGGTCCATATACGCCAGTTGACGGGCCGGGCTGAACGGCCGGTTTCGCACTTGCACCCGTTCACGGCGCTGCACCCAATAGCGGCTGAGTGTCGATCTCGGTCCTTGCATCGAACGCGCATCAACTTGATCGGACATTGTCCGTCAGGTCGAATTTCAATTAGGACGTCTTGCTTAGACGGTGTGGTTGACCGTGAACCGCGTTTCAATCGGCTTCGCGCCGGGCTGGGGCGTGATAATCACGCGGATCGAGTATTCTCCGGACCAGCCGAAGACGAACAGTTCGCTATAGTCCGGCAAGCCGCCTCCCTGCGTATGCAGTAAAGGCTTCTTTTCGACGCGGCCATGAGGATCGGTTACTTCGATCACCACCTCAGCGTCACCGATTCGCTTGCCGCTCTTCTCTTCGTCGAGAGTAATCAGCAGATGCTGCGACCCGCCGGGCGGATTCGTTGGGTGCGCATCGCGGTGGCCCTCCGCGCGCAAAGCAACCGCGGCAGGCACGATGCCGAAGTTGACAATGAAGCCCGCCACCGTTCTGCCCTGCTGCGCAACTGCGGGAACCCACGTGAGCGAGATCACCAAAAACGCCGCTGCGGAAACCCACAGCAATTGAGCCAACCGCTTCATGATTTCACGGTATGCTTTTCCGCGGCGCGGCGCTTGATCTGGGTCAAGAACCTGGCGCGGTATCGACGCCATTTAGTTTGCTGGGCGAGGCCTGCTGACGGCCCACGCTCAAAGCCTCCTTAAGCAAGCGCGGCCAGCGCTCGATCCAGCAGCATACGTGATCGAATTCGGCGATCTCAATCACCATCGCCTTGGGGTGTCGACTTGCGAACGAGCGGACGACCGAAGGGGGAACGTTCTGGTCGCGGCCACCGACGTAGTTGATTTGCACGATGGGCGGTGCGAGTTGCGGGAGCGACGCCGGATTGAGCGAGCCCCGCATCTCGCTATACCCGTGTATTTTCGTCCATGCATCGATGTCGAGATTAGCGGCGACGGTGATCACCCCGATAACGCCGGGTGACCGCGCCGCCATCAGCCACGCGATCGTGCCGCCACCGCTGTAGCCGATCAACAAGACCTGTCGATACCGATGCTGCGCGAGGAAATTTCCGAGTGCGGCGAGCATGCTTGCTACAACCTCCGCCGAGTAGCGGCGGTGGGTCCATAGCAACGGATCGCACGCGGATGCGGGCTCGAAATAGCATGGCCGGCCAAGCAGCAGCCGCGGGCCAGTATCGCGGGCCATCAGTTCCAGCGCGAAAGGAATGCGCGGGGTCGGGTCGTCGGCGACGATGCGATTGTCGATCCAGGGTGTGCCGTCGTGTTCGATATAGACGTGCAGGATATCGGAGCCATCGTTCAGACCCGAACTATAGCTCCGATGAACGAAGTCGATGCCCTGCAACTCGGTCGGACCGAAACCCAGCGCTGCAGCGCGGCTGTCGAATCGTTGCGCCGGCGTCGAGCACGCGGCAAGTGCGCCAAGCGTCAGCGCAACGCACAATCCACGTGCTCTAGGAATCAGAATTGCTTGCGCAAACCGAGCACGACACCGTAGTTCGTCTCGTTCTGCAGGCCGGCAGCAGCGCTGAATTGCAGAAACCCGGAGAAGTTGTTTGCGAACTGGCCGCTGCTGCCCAATCACCGTCTATGCGTACGCACAGCTTCTTGTCGCGAATGTCGGGCCTTGCGTCGCCGGTGTCGAGTTTGTACGGTCTCTGGCACTTGTCCTCTGCAGGCATCCCATCGCCAGGCACGCGACCACGGGCGTAACCCTCCCGAAAACCATGTTGCACCCATGAGGCTCGTGCACGTCGTTCATAGTATATCCAACTGACCGGCGCCCGCGCTCAGGTTGCGGATCGGCCTCCAGGCCATAGATACGCGCTGCGCGAAAAAAGCAGCCATGGGTATTCGACGTCCGGCGCGTCGATTGGTCATGTAAGCAACAGGGGGTTCGTCATTCGGGTGCGATCGGCGGGAACGGGTCGCAGTCCGAACGACAAAAGACGCAGTCCTGCAGGGGATCAGTTGTCCTGGGTGATTGCTGCAGACAGCGCGGTGCTAGGTCCGGCCACGTAGATCGAGTAGGTCTTGGTCCCGATCAGCGTTACTGCAGGCAGCGTCAACACGGTTTGTGCGGTGCCCGCGACATTGAACGAGAACTGGAACGACGTGCCTGTAGTGGAATCTGCCTTGAGCTCCAGTGAAGACGCGCCCGAATTCTGCGGAAGCGCCGAGATCTGCTTGCTGAAGTCGATGAAAACATCGAGCGATGGTATGTCGGCCGACGCATTGACGACGCGTACTCTTGCGTTGCCCGGCCCCGGCGGGAGATTGTTGTCGGTCAACACCGTCGCGGTCATCGCGCCGGAGGGGCCCTCGAGGATGATCGAGGTGTCCATGGCTGCTGCTAGCGTGGGCGTAACGGTCAGGAGATTTGCGCCAGGCGTAGCAGTCGCCTGGACTTGTAAAGTGTGTTGGGCGGCCGATGTCTGCTGGTAACTCGTCGAGCCCGTGAACGGGATATTGGATAGTTTCAGAACGCCGTCGAACAGCACGTTCAGAGGCGAGCCGACCGTCGACGCGTTGATTACCTTGAACTGCGACAGCAAGCTGTTGATGATCGTCCCGCTACCGGGACCGTCGATCGCGAGCAGCGCGACGTTGGGAAGTGTACTGCTGCCGCGGGAATACACGACGATTTGGTAGGCCGTCCGCTCGGCGTAGACGAATGGCGGTGAATCGAAGACGACGGCTTTGGATCCGGCGGGTGTTACTCGGAGCTGGAGGTTGCCGATCGGCACCGTCCCAAAGCCGCTCAACCCCGCGTAAGCGACGCCCGCAACCGTGGGGGACACCTGGTTGAGATCCGCGCCGGGTGCGGTGAGATATATGTCGACGGCGCCGATCCCTGCCGCAGCGTTGATTGCCCGCAAGTTGAAATTTCCCGCCCCCGGATCCAGAAAGGTGTCATCGTAGAGCTGGCCGATCGGTGCCGTGATCGGGCCGAACATGATGTACGTGTAATTGGCCTCACCGAGAGTCGCGACCGTCGTCAGGATCAGGTTGGATATGGCGCCTTCGACGACCGCCTGGATCGTATGCGTGCCGGCATTGATTTGCTGATATTGCAGGAGGCTCTCGAATACGAGTCCCGGAGCGAAATTGGCGAAGTCGAGCTGGACGTCAATCGGATTGCCTGCATTGGGAATAAGATTAACGATGCGCAGATTGGACTTGGTGCTCGCCACCGTCACGACACCGTTACCGGTATTGCACGCGGTCAGAACCAGCGCGATCGTGCAAAGCACTGTCAGTGTGATGCGATGCAGGCGCATGACTTCTCCGCTCGGCCAGGACGATTAGGCTTGAGGCCGCAGCGGCGCAAGCAAGGTCGCCGGATTGCGGCGGGCGGCAAGCGCCGTCATGCAGGGAGGCGCGCCGCGCCGCGCGCTTTCAGTCATCCTGGGTGACGATGCCTTGCAGCGTCGCAGTCGGTCCGGCGAGGTATACGGTGTATTTGTGGGTCGGCAGCAGCGTGACACTTGGCAACTTGAGCACGGCGGTCACGGTGCCGGCGACGTTGAAGTCGAATTCGTACGGTGTCCCCGTCAGGGCCGACGCAGTGAGGTTGAGATAGGACGATGCGTTATTCATCGCCAGTCCGGTGACCTGCTTGCTGAAATTGACATAGACGTCGACCGCGGCGACATTGGCCGACGTATTCACGAAGCGCACGCCGGCACTGCCCGTGGCGGGCGGCTGATTGTCGTCGAGCAGGACGACGCCGTTCATGCTCCCGGCAGGTCCGACCAGCGCGATCGACGTGTCCGTCGCGGCAGACAAGTTGGGATTGAGCGTCAACAACGTCGCGCCCGGGGTCGCTTGCGCTTGCACGGTGATCGCGTGGGAACCCGCTGTCGCCTGCTGATAATTCGATACGCCGGTGTAGGGAATGTTCGAGAGCTGAAGGTTGCCGTCGATGAAGATGTTGAGGGGCGACGCCACCAGCGAGGCGTTGATGACTTTGTACTGTGCGGCGAGGTTGTCGACCACGACACCACCACCCGCACTGTCGCTGCTCAGCAGAGCTACATTGACGAGTGTCCCGCTGCCCTTGCTGTAGGCGAGGATCGTCGTGCCCGAGCGCTCGGCGAACACCTTCGGCGCAGAATCGTAGATGACCTGTTTGGTTCCGGTGGGCGTGATCCGGATCTCGAAGTTGGCGCCGACTGTCACACTTATGAAAAGACTCGTGGCTCCGTAGGCGACGGCAGCAACCGTTGGCGCCGCGACGGTCAGATCCGCACCCGGAGGCGTGAGATAGACATCGATCGGGCCAATCCCCGCTGCGGTATTCATGACCCTGACCGCATAGAATCCACCGCCAGGGTCGTTGAATGAATCGAGGGCGAGAATGGCGCCGACACTGGTAACGGGCCCATAGACGACGTATGTATAGTTGGCGCCGCCGTTGATCACGCTGGTTGCATTGACCAGTGGTGTGCCGGCGCCGGTAACGGTCACCGTAAAGGTCTGTGTACCGTTGGAAACGCCCTGGTAGGGCCGCAGTCCCTGAAACGGAAGGGCAGCCGCCAGCGTTGTACCGGCGACAACGTAATCGAGAGACGGGGCCTCAAAGAATGCATTGACGACGCGGATTTGTGCGTCGCCGCCGTTGTTGTTGTTACCGCTCTTGCCGCAGCCACACAGGGCAAGTGCAACCAGACACAACGTGGCGAGCAGCGCGCGCGGCAATGACATGAGTTTCTCCGGTGCGGCCGGTGGACCGCCAGACAGTTGGCTGAAAACAATGGCGAATTATACGGGCAAGCACCGCGAGCGGGAATGCCCGCAACAACTGCTTACCATCGCGAGCGATATGGATGACAGTTTCGGACTGCGCCGCACACGGCAGCGCACAAAGGAGGACGCGCGGCCCTGCCCTCTCGTCCATTGTGTGCGCCTCGGCGAAAAGACCAGCGGGATTGCTGGTCGGGGTGAGAGGATTTGAACCTCCGACCTCTACGTCCCGAACGTAGCGCTCTACCAGGCTAAGCTACACCCCGAGGTCTGCAGTATTGGTGCCACCAGCGCGGCTGCGGCACGTGGATCAGGCGGTTCTGGTGACTGCGAAAGCGGTCAATTCTAGCAGAGTTTCGCGGCATGTCGAAGGTCGAAGTGACTCCAGACACAACGCCGCATGGCGGCTCTCTTTTGCAGCACATGCGCGCGCGTAATCAAGCGCGCCGGTCTCGCGTAACGCGCCCAGGACCGGCGTGAAATCGGCTAGACGTCCGCTGTTGATGGCGTTGCGGATGACTTCGACCTGCTCTGGCGTGCCTATCTGGAGCGCGCGGATCAGCGGCAACGTTGGTTTCCCCTCGGCCAGATCGTCGCCGAGGTTTTTTCCGATCGCAGCTTGGTCGCCGGTGTAGTCAAGCACGTCATCGATCAGCTGAAATGCGGTGCCGAGGTGCATGCCGTAGCGTGCGAGCGCATTCTCTGCCGCAGGAGGCGCGTTGCCCAGTACCGCGCCCAGTTGCGTCGCTGCCTCGAACAGCTTGGCGGTCTTGCGCCGTATGACATCGAGATAACGCTCTTCGTCGACTTCAGGATCACCGGAATTCATCAGCTGCATGACTTCACCCTCCGCAATGACGTTCGTCGCGTCGGAGAGTATTTGCAGCACGCGCATATCGTTGACGGTGACGAGCAGCTGGAACGCGCGCGAATACAGAAAATCTCCGACGAGGACGCTCGCGGCATTGCCGAAACTCGCGTTGGCAGTCGCGTGGCCGCGGCGCAACTCGGATTCATCGACGACGTCGTCGTGGAGCAGAGTCGCGGTGTGGATCATCTCCACGACTGCGGAGAGCGTGTGGTGGTGCACGCCACGATAATCGAAGGCGCGGGCCGTCAACAGCAGCAGCGCGGGCCGCAATTTCTTGCCACCGCCACCGATGATGTACTCGGCCACCTGACGGATCAACGCGACGTCCGAATCGAGCGCAGTGCGCAGGACCCGGTCGACGGCCTGGAGATCATCGCGAAGAAGCGGTTGCAGCAGCGGGATTGTCACGGGCCGGAGGGTACCCTGCAATCGACGGCCGCGTCGCGAGAAATGAGACGCAAGACCGTACGATATTGGTCTAGTTTACCCGATGCATCACGGCCCGATCGCGGGGCGCGACGGCGTTCCGCCGGCTTTGACAAAGGCTGCCTAAGGTCCTAAAATAGAAAACTTTTTTGGGCAGCGTATTGCCACTCATAGATTTGGAGTATTCCTATGTACGCGGTCATAAAAACCGGCGGCAAGCAATATAAAGTTGCCCCCGGCGAGAAACTCAAGGTCGAGCAGCTGCCCGCGGATGTCGGCGCGGCGGTCGTCCTCGACCAGGTCCTGATGGTCGGGGACGGCGAAAGCGTCCGCGTGGGGCAGCCCACCGTTGCAGGCGCAACGGTCACTGCGACCGTGCTTGCTCACGGGCGGGGCGAGAAGCTCCAGATTTTCAAGATGCGTCGACGCAAGCATTACCAGAAGCATCAGGGGCATCGACAGGGTTACACCGAGCTCAAGATCGACGGCATCGTCGGCTGACGCTCGCCACGAACAGGATCACACGGCAATGGCACATAAGAAAGCAGGCGGCAGCTCCCGCAATGGTCGCGATTCGCAATCCAAGCGCCTCGGCGTGAAAGCCTACGGTGGAGAAGCGATCCTGGCCGGAAGCATCATCGTCCGCCAACGTGGGACGCAGGTACATCCCGGTGTAAACGTTGGCATCGGCAAAGACCACACACTGTTCGCGCTGGTGGACGGTCAGGTGCAGTTCGTGACCAAAGGCGTCCAGGGCCGCAAAGTCGTCAACATCGTTCCGGCGCCCTAAACTTCGCCGCGGGCGGTCGCTCACCAAAAATCCCCGGCAGCGCGGGGATTTTTTTCGGGCACACGTTTCTTTACGGGCGTGCGAGCCCCTCCGTGGATTCCCACGCGCTACCGGCGCTCCAGCCACCAAAGCATGGTTGCAGCCACTAGAACAAATGCGGCCACAGGAAACGCGGCGGAAAACAGAGGTGGCCAGTCGTTGATCACTCCAAGGTACGAAAATAACCGTCCCAGCAGGAAGAAAACCAGGCCCAGGATCGTCCCCGCGAAGATGCGGAAGCCAACACCGCCGGCGCGCCGCTGGAAGTATGCGAAGGGCAGCGCGAGCACCATCATCACCAGTACGGCTGCCGGGTAGAAGATCTTGTTCCAAAGTGCGATTTCGAAGCGCGAGGTCTTTTGCTGATTGCTCCCGAGTACGCTGATGTTGTCGTAGAGCGACGTCATCTCGAGCTTTTCCGGCGCTACCTGATACACCGTCAGGATTGAGGGCTTGAGCACGGTCTTCCACACCCACTCATCGGCACGGCTGACGCGTGCCCCTTGAGGAGAAATTTCCGTCGTCCTGACATTCTTCAGCAGCCACTGGCCGTCGTTGATGAAAGTTCCCGAATCAGCCAGTCGCAGTGCCTTGAGGCGCATGTCGGCATCGAACTGGTAAATACGCACGCCGAGCAGGGTGTTGTCGGAGAGCAGGCTTTTTATGTTGGCGAAGGTCTGGTCGTTGTCCGCCGGATCGGCGGTCGACTGCTCCTGCCGCCCTTGCTTGAACCAGAACCCGGATTGAAATTGCTGGGCAAAGATGCGGGCCTGCTGGCCTTGCGTCTGAAGTCGAACCTGCTGTGCGAGCCGCTCCGCGGGGGGAGCGAGGAACTCTCCGGCGAGAAACGTCGCAATCGCAAGCGGGATGCCGATGCGGATAATCGCCCAGGTGATTTGCGTGAGGGAGGCCCCCGATGCGCGCATGACGGTGTACTCGGAGTTGCTGACCATCTGCGCGATCGCGAACAGCGTTCCAATCAATGCGGCGGTGGGCATCAATTCGTAGATATGGCCCGGGAGGCTCAAGCCGACGAAGAGTAACGCTCGACTGAGCGGGTAGCCGTCCTTGCTGACATTGCCGAGTTCGTGGATAAGATCGAAGAACGCGAAGAGGCTCAGCAGCGCGACGAAAATCAACATCGTCCCATACAGCACTTCGCGTCCTACGTAGCGGGTGAGTGTTTTCACGCGGGACGGATGCGGGGGAACCAGCCGAACACCGACAGGCGGCGGTAGAAAAGCAGGATGATCATCACTGCCATAACGGGGTGGATGAGCAGCAGACCGGCACTCAGGGACAGCCGGCCTTGAGCAATAAAGCTCTGAACGATGTTGAGGCAGTTGCTATAGAGCATGTACACGAACACCGCTGTAAACAGGTTGAACGACCTGCCCACACGCGTATTCACGTATGAAAGCGGCACGGCGAGAAAAACGAGCAGAAACGCGCTGATCGGCACTGAGATGCGCCAAAACAGCTCGGCCCGTTCGGGTGCCGCGGTGGTAGCCAGCAATGCCGGCAAGGGTATGGCCTTGAGAGAAAGCGGGAGCGCACGCATTTCCGCGGGCTCGATACGACGGCCCAGTTTTTCGAATTCGGCGGTCCGGAATTCCGCGTTGCCGGGTTGCCCCTCATACCGTCGACCGTCCTCCAATACGATGAAACGGTCGCCATTCTTTGCGTCTTCGAGATGTCCCGACCGAGCGACAGTTGTCACATCCTTGTCGCCCTCGATGGAATGCAGGAAAACGTTGCGGATCGTGCCGTCGAAACTGTTGATGCTCTCTATGAAAACAACCAGCCGTGCCTGCCGGAACTCCTTGAATAGACCGGGCGCAAGCAATGACAGGTCTTCACGCGACTCCAACTGCCGTTCATATTCGAGCCGGCGCTGTTCCGCCCATGGCGAGAGCCAAAGGGACAATACGACAATCGCCAACAGGAATGGAGACGCGAACCAGAGGATTGGCTTGAGCCAGGCGGTCAATCCCTGGCCGGATGTGAACCAGACGATCATTTCGCTATCGCGATACCACCTGGACAGCGTCAGCAGCACCGTAAAAAACAATGCAACTGACAACAGTATATTGAAATAAAACAAGGCGTTGAATCCCAAAAGCGCAAGAATGCCCTCGGGAGCGACGGTTCCTCCGGCGGCGCGCGCCAGGAGTCGCAATACTAGGTTGGTAAAGAGAATTCCGAGCAGGACCAGAAACAGCCCAACAGCTGTAGCGGTCAATTCTCTAACCAGGCTGCGCCTGAATACCATGACGACGGAAATATTTTGACTTTTTCGGGATGATTTGCCGATAATGCGGATCGTACCGCTTAAAGGCAAATTTTTGATTCGAAGGAAAGGCGATGGAATTTACCATAAAAAGTGGTAGCCCGGAGAAGCAGCGCAGCGCCTGCGTCGTCGTCGGGGTATTCGATAACCGCAAGCCCAGCCTTTCTGCTGACTTGGTCGACCGGGCATCCGCTGGCTATATCAGCGAAATTATCCGCCGCGGTGATATGGAGGGGAAACTCGGCAGCACGCTCCTTTTGCACAATGTCAAAGGAACCCTCGCCGATCGCGTCCTGCTCGTGGGACTGGGCAAGGAACGCGATTTCCGCGAGCGCGAGTTCCGCAGCGCCGTGCGCGCTGCCGTGCGACTTCTGAACGAAACCGGGTCCTACGAGGCTGTCGTGTATCTGACCGAGGAAAAGGTCAAGCGCCGCGAGGTTGCGTGGCGGGTGGAGCACGCGGTCGTCGTGGCGATGGAAGCGGTTTACCGCTTCGATCAGATGAAAAGCCAGCCCGCCGAAGTACGGCGTCCGCTGCGAAAGTTGACTTTGTCGGTCCCTCAACGCAGCGACCTCGCCGCCGGAGAAGCTGCGGCGGCCCGCGGGCTCGCCATCGCCCATGGGATGGACCTGGCGCGTGATCTGGGTAATCTGCCGGGCAACGTCTGTACGCCTTCCTATATCGGCGAGCGCGCGCAGGCGCTTGCGCAGGAGCTCGGATTCAAATGCGAGGTGCTCGAGCGCACGCAGATCGAAGAATTGAAAATGGGCTCGTTTCTGTCGGTGACCAACGGCAGTGAGCAGCCGCCGAGGTTCATCGTGCTGGAATACGATGGCGCCGGAAAGCGGCAAGCCCCGGTCGTATTGGTTGGAAAGGGAATCACTTTTGATACCGGCGGCATCTCGCTCAAGCCTGGCCTCGATATGGACCACATGAAATACGATATGTGCGGCGCAGCCAGTGTACTTGGCGCTTTTCGCGCTGTGGCCGAGCTCAAAGCGAAAGTCAATCTTGTCGGTCTGATACCGACCTGTGAAAACATGCCCAGCGGTCGAGCGACCAAGCCGGGCGACATCATCACGAGCATGTCCGGACAGACGATCGAGGTACTCAATACCGACGCCGAGGGCCGTCTGATCCTGTGTGACGCGCTCACATATGCCGAACGCTACGAACCTTCCGCCGTGGTCGACATCGCGACCTTGACCGGCGCGATCGTCGTCGCCCTTGGCCATGTTCCTTGCGGCGTTTTCAGCAATAGCGAAAGCCTTGCGCGAGCGCTGCTCAATGCCGGCGAGGAATCGTTCGATCGCGGCTGGCAGATGCCGTTGTGGGACGATTACCAGGAAGGACTCAACAGCAACTTTGCCGACTTCGCCAACATCTCCGCCGGGCGCGCGGGTGGCAGCATCACAGCCGCGTGCTTTCTGTCCAGATTCGCGAAGAAGTACGACTGGGCCCACCTCGATGTTGCGGGCGTGGCATGGAAGGAAGGCAAGGAGAAGGGCGCGACTGGCCGACCGGTTGCATTGCTCACAACATGGCTGCTGGCGCAGGAAAGCGCGGTTTCGTGATGCGCTAGAAACAGTCATGACTGCGATCGATTTCTACACTCACGTAAACGATCGTTTCGAGGTCGCGGCGAAGCTCGTCGCCAAAGCCTTTGCGCAGCATGGCAGCGTGCGCGTGCTGACTCCCGATGCGGCCGCCACCGATGCGCTGGATCGACTTCTGTGGCTGCAGCCAGCAATTGGCTTCCTGCCGCATTGCCGCGTCGGACACCGGCTCGCGGCAGAGACTCCCATATGGGTCGATCACCTGCTGGAACATCAGGGCCCCGCCGCCGTGCTTGTCAACCTTCACACTTCGCCGCCTCCGTTTTTCTCCCGCTTCGAGCGTCTCGCCGAAATCGTCGGCGTCGATGACGCGGAAGCCTCGGCGGCGCGCAGCCGCTATCGCTTTTATCGCGAACGCGGTTACGACTTGCGAACACACAGCATGGCGGAGTCAGCATAGTGGCGACCGCGCGCGAGCTGCTCGACGAGGCCGACGCGTTGATGCGCAAGAATCGTGGGGGCATGGCCAGTGACATTCCGGTGTTGACCGATGTGGTCACTGCGACGCCGTCGCCGTTGGAAGTGCTGGCCGAAGATATTCCTGTCCTGACCGAGAGCGTTGCGGAAGCGAATGTCAGCGTCCCGCTACCCGGTCCTACCGTCGCTGTCGCGGCGATGTTCGAGGGCGATCCTTCCGACTGGCTCGTCATGGACACCATCGATCCCGCGTTGGACAGTATTACCGGAAAAGGGCCTGATACCCTCGCCGTTGTTCCGCCCGTCATGCTGAAGGTGTCGGACCCAGCGTCCGATGTGGCGCCGCCAATAGAACCCGAAGCTCCGACGCGTGCGACACACAAGGCAGCAGGTTCTGCACCCACGCCGCCTCCCGCCAGGTCGAACGCGCCGGAATCGGTGGCAGCGCCAGCAGTGCCCGATTACGATGCACCGCCAGCCGCGACCCAATACGTGGCATCGTCCGCTGCGCCCGAGTCGCTGGCACCGCCAGCCGCGGCCGATCACGTGGCGTTGCCGGTCGTAAGTGAGCACTCGACACTGCCGGTGGCCGCCGAATACGCGCCACCAACCATGCCCAGCGCGCCTGTCGAAAACGAACGCGCAGACACCGATTCCAAGCCCGCAACGCCTGCCGACGAGCGCTGGCACGCGCTGGCAGAGCAGATATCTATGCAGGTGCTGCAGCGTATCGATTTGTTCACCGACACCGGGCTCAAGGAGCAGCTTGCGCGACACTTGCAGCCGATCGTCGATCGCGCGAGCGCGGAGCTGGTCGGTGAGATCAACGATCAAGTTGGCAAGCTCGTTCGCAGCTACATTGCCGAAGCGATCGAGCGCGAAATCGCCCAGTGGCGAAGCGAGCACCACTGAGGAAGCTCTCAGAATAAGCCCCGGGGGATGTTGACAGGGGGCAAGCCAATCCGTGCTAGACTTTGCCCGATGAAACATTGCTCGCTAACGTTGCCGACAGCTTGTTCGTTGCGATCAATCGATGATCGCAATGCGGTGTACGCGTACAGCTTCTACGTCGGGATGAACCCCGAGGGCCGCGCTCACCG
The DNA here is from genome assembly GCA_963829375.1 of uncultured beta proteobacterium. GTDB lineage: Bacteria > Pseudomonadota > Gammaproteobacteria > Burkholderiales > Casimicrobiaceae > PALSA-1003. The sequence goes on from CAWHIS010000027.1 coordinate 21,896, forward strand.
GTAAGTTCCACCGCGAATTCACCAGCGATCGGGCGGCCCAAGGGCCGCCCGATTTTTTCTCCTTCTCCAAATGATGGGGAAGGTCGGGTTGGGAGTGCCGAATGAACGCTCCCTTGCAGGAGACCACATCATGATTATCGTGATGCAACCCGAGGCCGGACCTGCCGAGATCGAAGCGGTCGAGGCCAAGATCCGCGCGCACGGGCTCAGCGTGCATGTTTCGCGCGGCACCGAACGCACGCTTATCGGCGCGGTCGGCGACGAGCGCAAGCTCGACCCGGAGATGTTCGATCCCATGCCCGGCGTCGAGAAATCGATGCACATCGTCAAGCAGTACAAGATCGTCGCGCGCGAATGGCACAAGGCGAACACGGTTGTCGATGTATCCGGGATTCCGATCGGCGGCAATGTGGTCCAGGTGATTGGCGGCCCATGCTCGGTCGAAACCGCGCCGCAGATGGCTGCAGCCGCCGAAGGGGTCAGGCTCGCCGGTGCGCGACTGATGCGTGGCGGCGCGTTCAAGCCGCGAACGAGTCCTTATACGTTCCAGGGAAAAGGCGTCGAAGGATTGGAGTTGTTGCGAGCAGCGGCGGATGCGAATGGCCTGCCGATTGTGACGGAGCTTATGGATGTACGGATGCTCGAGACGTTTCTGCAATACGACGTCGACATCATTCAGATCGGGACGCGCAACATGCAGAACTTCGACCTTCTCAAGGAGGTTGGTCGGGCCAGCAAACCGGTGATCCTGAAGCGCGGTATGTCGGCGACGATCAGCGAATGGCTGATGGCTGCCGAATACATCGCCGCAGGCGGCAATCACAACATCATCTTTTGCGAGCGTGGTATTCGGACCTTCGAAACCGCATACCGCAACGTCCTGGACGTGACGGCGATCCCGGTCATGAAGCGCGAAACGCACCTGCCGGTGATCGTCGATCCGTCGCACGCCGGCGGCAAAGCGTGGATGGTCCCGGCGCTCTCGTGCGCAGCCGTGGCTGCGGGTGCCGATGGCTTGCTCGTCGAGGTCCACCCCAATCCGTGCGACGCGTGGTGCGACGCGGATCAGGCGCTCACGCCGGCGGAATTTGCAGCGCTGATGGCACAACTCCGTGCCGTCGCCCGCGCGATCGGCCGTGACCTGTAGCGCGGCGGTTGCTTGGGACGGCCGCTTGTCGATCAGGGCAGCAAGCCCTTTTACCTTATAATTTTGCGCTTTTGCCCGTCAACCAACTACCTTGACGATGGAACTTGCCAAGACTTTCGAGCCGCACGCGATCGAATCCCGGTGGTACCCATTCTGGGAATCGCAGGGCCTGTTCAAGGCGTCGATGAAGGCGGGAGCAGTGCCATTCTGCATTCAGCTTCCACCACCCAACGTGACCGGCACTCTGCACATGGGGCATGCCTTCCAGCAGACACTGATGGACATCCTGATCCGGTATCACCGCATGCGCGGCGACAACACGCTGTGGCAGGTCGGCACCGATCATGCTGGCATCGCTACGCAGATCGTCGTCGAGAACCAATTGCAGGCGAAGGGAACATCGCGCCGCGAGCTCGGCCGTGAGCGCTTCGTCGAACAGGTGTGGGCGTGGAAGGCCGAGTCCGGGTCGACGATCACCAATCAGATGCGACGCCTCGGTTCTTCCTGCGACTGGTCGCGCGAGCGATTCACTATGGACCCAGGATTGTCGAGCGCCGTCGTTGAAACGTTCGTTCGACTGTATGAGGACGGACTCATCTATCGGGGCAAGCGGCTGGTGAACTGGGACCCGAAACTGGGTACCGCGGTTTCGGATTTGGAAGTCGAGAGCGAAGAAGAGACCGGAACGATCTGGGAGATCCGATATCCGCTGGCCGACGGCTCTGGGCATCTCACCGTAGCGACGACGCGCCCGGAAACGATGCTCGGCGACGTCGCGGTTGCGGTGAACCCCGACGACGAACGCTATGCGCATCTGGTGGGCAAGGAAGTCGTTCTGCCGTTGACTGGGAGACGCATCCCGGTGATCGCGGATGCGTATGTAGACAAGGATTTCGGCACGGGTTGCGTCAAGATCACGCCCGCGCACGATTTCAACGATTGGGAGGTCGCGCAGCGTCACGGCCTCAATCCGCTGACGATTTTTACGCTGCAGGCGACCATCAACGACAACGCGCCGGAAAAGTATCGCGGGCTTGATCGCTATGCCGCGCGCACATCGGTTCTCGCTGACCTTGTCGCGGCAGGTCTGGTTGCGTCCGAGAAGCCGCACAAGATGGTCGTTCCGCGCTGCGAGCGCACCGGCGAGGTCGTCGAACCGATGCTCACCGACCAGTGGTTTGTCGCGATGACCCGGCCAGCCCCGGCCACGCACCCGTACTTTCCGGGCAAGTCGTTCAAAGCCATCTGCCTGGACGCGGTTAACGCGAGCCTTCCCGATCCCGCCGCCGGTGATCCGGTGCGCATCAAATTCGTTCCCGAGCACTGGAGCTCAACCTACAACAACTGGCTCGAAAACGTGTACGACTGGTGCATTTCGCGTCAGCTGTGGTGGGGCCACCGCATTCCGGCGTGGTACGACGACGCCGGAAACGTGTTCGTGGCGCGAAATGCCGAAGAGGCTTCGCGCAAGGCCGCCAAGCCGACAGGCGCATTGCGCCAGGACGAAGATGTCCTCGACACATGGTTCTCGTCGGCGCTCTGGTGCCATTCGACGCTCGGCTGGCCCGAAGACACGCCGGAGCTCAGGACATTCTTGCCGACTTCGGTGATGATTACCGGATTCGACATCATTTTTTTCTGGGTCGTGCGTATGATCATGACCACGACTTACTTTACCGGAAAGATCCCTTTCTACGACGTTTACATCAACTCGATCGTGCGCGACGAAGAGGGTCAGAAGATGTCGAAGTCGAAGGGGAACGTTCTTGATCCTCTCGACCTGATCGACGGCACTGACGCCGAATCGCTGGTCCGCAAGCTTACGTCGGGACTTGTGCTGGAAAAGCAGCGCGAATCGATCGAGAAACGCACACGCAAGCAGTTTCCGAACGGCATCCCGGCCTTCGGGGCCGACGCGGTGCGGTTCACGTTTGCGAGCCTCGCGACCTTCGGGCGCACGCTCAACTTCGACTTGAGTCGCTGCGAGGGCTATCGCAACTTCTGCAACAAGCTATGGAACGCGACCCGCTTCGTGCTGATGAACGTCGAGGGCAGGGATGTCGGGCTCGATCCGGCGAAGCCCGCGCCCCTCTCATTGCCGGACAAGTGGATCGTCTCGGTGTTGCAGGACGTCGAGGAGGAGGTCGCCGGGCAACTTGTCGCATATCGTTTCGACCTCGCGGCCAGAGCGCTCTACGAATTCATCTGGAACGATTTCTGCGACTGGTACCTCGAACTCTCCAAGGTGTCACTCGCCACTGGAGACGAGGATCAACAGCGCGGCACGCGGCACACGCTCGTGCGCGTGCTCGAAGCGGCACTGCGCCTCGCGCATCCGTTCATTCCCTTCATCACAGAGGAGCTCTGGCAATCGGTGGCGCCACTCGCCAGGATTGCGGGCGTGTCAATCTCGGTGCAGGACTACCCAAAGCCGGATACGCAGAAGCGCGCGCCGGTGGAGACGGCCCAGGTCGAGACACTGAAGACTCTCGTGGACGAATGTCGACGGCTGCGTAGCGAGATGAACCTTTCGCCCGCGGAACGCGTTGTCGCGCTCATCGATGGCGACATTGCGGGCATCGGCGCCGGTGCGTTGCGCGACTACCTCAAGGCTCTTGCCAAGCTGTCGGACGTTCACTTCGTTGCGGAGCTTCCGCACTCACTTGCGCCCGTAGCGGTGGTGCACCCGCTGCGGGTCATGCTCGATGTCAAGGTCGATCCGGTGGCGGAGCGCGATCGCCTTGGCAAGGAGATCGCGCGCCTCGAAGCGGAGATCGTCAAGGTCGAGGCCGAACTCGGCAATGAATCGTTCGTCATGCGCGCGCCAGCACACATCGTTGCGCTGAAGCGCGAACGTCTCGCCGGACTCAAGGCGACGCTGGAAAAGCTCAAAGCGCAGCTCGATCGGCTTCCGGGCTGAACTTGTTCAGTCGATTCGGGCGCAGTACCCCGTGACCTCTTCACGGTCGTGATAGAGTTGCTTGAAGCGCAGCGTATAGCGCATGCGTCGCTGCTCCAGCGCGTCGCGGATCGTCGATTCACAGCGGCGGACCTCGTCGTAGCGCTTTTTCATCGGCAGCTTGAGATTGAAGATGGTCCTGCGACACGCGCCGTCGGCGATCCATGATGCGACCAGCGTGGCGATCCGCGACGGCGGCAGCAAGATGTCGCACACCATCCAGTCGACCATGCGCCGTGGACGGTAGGTGAGCCCATCGGCACGCACGTGTTCGACCAGCGGATCACTCACCACGGAACCCTTGAGCGGTCCATTGTCCACGGCGACGACTCGCAGGCCGCGCTGGGTCAGCTGCAACGTCCATCCCCCGGGTGCTGCCCCAAGATCGACAGCGCGCATTGCCGGACGCAACCAGCGCAAGCGCTCTTCCTCATCGAGAAAAGTCATGAACGCCTCGGCGAGCTTGAGCGTCGAGCGCGACGGCGCGCCGCGCGGCATCGCCAGTCGTGGGATGCCCATTGGCCACGCGCTCCCCGTCGGCTCGCGGCTGACGCCGAGCCACGTCCGGTCGTCGTCCTCGAACAGCACATGCAAGCGAGGCAGGCGACCCTTGCCGCGCACAAGCGCGCCTGCGCTTTCCATGGCGCTGTCGAGCAGCGGCGCCATTCGCCGACACAAGCCCGACCTGGTCTTGCCTTGATTGGTATCGGGGGTTTCGAGCCACACGCATTGGTAGGGTGGACCCAGAGCGGCGGCAAGCGTGATGATCGGGCTGATGCGATCGCGGCTCGACAGCACGTGCGGTCCCGAACCCGTGAACACGGACCGTGCAAACATCGGCGGTACGTGAGCGAACGCTTTGGTCCAGCGAGCCGACTCGACCCGGCCGGCCCCGGTGACGAACGCCCGACCCTCTTGGGCATCGATCGACAGGGAAATGCCCGCCGCCGCTGCGACGCGCTCGATGTCGGCCGCGCATTCAACTTCGAAACCGCCACGGCAGTGGGCGATGACAGCATGGGTCATCGATCGACCTGCCGGGGGCGCGAAGCGTTATTCGACGTTCAGTGCTGCTGAACGTGCCGGTCGGCGGATCAAACCTTTTCGGGCTCGGTCGAGGACCGCTTCATCAGCAACGCCGCCACGGGCCGGGCCCGTCGTGATGAATCATGCAGCTCGGGTCTCGTCGATGTCAGCGCCCCGGGGGCAATGTGATCGGAATGACGCTGCGTTAATGGCTGGTCGGGATTGCGATCAAACACGCTTTCGTCCCGATGCCGGCGCGGCGCGGCCGGTTCGCCATTGGCGCGCGACGCCGACCTTGGCGCTTGCGCAGACTTCGCCTCGCGCCGTGGGCGTGCTTCGGGCCTGGCCGGCGCGACGTCGGCAACGACGACGGGGATTGAACGCTTCAGCAGCCGCTCAATCTCGGCAAGCAGTTTCTCCTCCTCCGGCGCACAAAACGAAATCGCCTCGCCCGAGGCTCCAGCGCGGCCGGTGCGGCCGATGCGGTGGATATAGTCTTCGGGGACATAAGGCATTTCATAATTCACGACCAACGGCAGATCGTCGATATCGAGTCCGCGCGCCGCGACATCTGTCGCCACCATGACCTGCACCTTGGCCGCCTTGAAATCGTCCAGCGCCTCGAGCCGCGCTGCCTGGCTCTTGTCGCCGTGGATCGCAGTCGTTTTGAGACCGTCCTTCTCGAGCTGGCGGGCGAGCCGCGAAGCACCATGCTTGGTGCGCACGAAACACAATACCTGCCAGAGATCGCGCGATGTGACGATGTGCTCCAGCAGCGCACGCTTTTGATCGGAGGGAGCCTTGTAAACGCTTTGCGAAACCGTGTCCGCCGTGGTGTTGCGCTTGGCGACCTCGATGAGCTGCGGCGCGTTGAGCAGCTGGTCTGCGAGCTTCTTGATTTCATGCGAGAACGTCGCCGAGAACAGCAAGTTCTGGCGCTTGGCGGTCGCAGGCAGAAGCGCCATGATGCGCTTGATGTCGGGGATGAAGCCCATGTCAAGCATTCGATCGGCTTCGTCGAGTACGAAGATCTCGACCTGCCCGAGATATAGGGACTTCTGCTCGATGTGATCGAGTAATCGTCCGGGCGTCGCCACCAGAATTTCGATACCGGCGCGCACGATGGGCAACTGTTGCTTGATGTCCACACCGCCGAAGACAACCGTCGAGCGCAGGCCGGTATGCTTGGCGTAGGTCTTGACTGATTCCTCGACCTGGATCGCGAGTTCGCGCGTCGGCGTCAGGATCAGGGCTCGGATTGGGTGTCGGGCGGGCGACGGGCTGGTGTTGGCCATCGGCAACAGTTTTTGCAGGATCGGCAACGTGAACCCTGCCGTCTTGCCGGTGCCGGTCTGGGCCCCACCCATGACGTCTTTGCCGGCAAGAATGGTCGGGATCGCCTGGGCCTGAATGGGCGTCGGCGTCGTATAGCCGGCTTCGGCAACGGCACGGAGGATTTCCGGGCTGAGGCCGAGCTCGGTAAAGCTCGGGGTACTGCTCATCGATGGGCTCCTGGCGCGGCCTACTCGCTTATCGCGAGTTCCGGTCCAGGCTGCGAATCTCAACGTTCCAAACGAACGTCGCGTTGGCAACGGGATCGGCTCGCGGCGGCGCCAGGAGGCTCCCGTCTGGGGATCGGCGGTGACCGGAAGTCCTGCCGAGTGCCGCATATGTTACGCGTAAATATCGGATTTTGCAAATAATTTTGCGGTACCTCCCCTCGCCTTGCTACAATGCAGGGTTACCGTCCCGCAACGCACCATGACAGCCGCTCGCCAGCTCAGAAACATCGCGATCATCGCTCACGTCGACCATGGCAAGACGACGCTGGTCGACAAGCTGCTGGTCCAGGCAGGCACCTTCGCTGCGCACCAGCACATCGCCGAACGCGTCATGGATAGCAATGACCTCGAGCGTGAACGCGGGATCACTATCGTTGCCAAGAACTGCGCCATCGAGTACGGCGACACACACATCAATATTGTCGATACGCCCGGCCATGCCGACTTTGGCGGCGAGGTGGAGCGCGTGTTGTCGATGGTCGACGGGGTGTTGCTGCTGGTCGATGCGGTCGAAGGCCCGATGCCCCAGACGCGCTTTGTGACCCGCAAGGCGCTCGCCTTGGGGCTGCAGCCGATTGTGGTGGTCAACAAGGTCGATCGGCCTGGCGCGCGCTCGGCGTGGGTTGTCAACCAGACATTCGAGCTATTCGACAAGCTCGGCGCGACCGAAGCACAGCTCGATTTTCCGGTGGTCTACGCGTCGGCGCTGCACGGTTACGCGTCGCTGGACCCGAAAACACCGGGTACCGACATGCGCGCCCTGTTCGAGACGATCCTGGCCAAGGTTCCCGCCCCCATCGGGGATCCTGACGCGCCTCTGCAGCTGCAGATCAGCGCGCTTGACTATTCGAGCTATGTTGGCAGGCTGGGCATCGGTCGCATCCGGCGCGGTCGCCTCAAGCCCGCTCAGGAAGTCATGGTCCTCAATGGCGATCGTCCCAGTACCCGTGCCAGGATCGGGCAGGTGCTGGGTTTCTCTGGACTGGAACGCCGTCCGGTCGAGGAGGCATCTGCGGGCGATATTGTCCTTGTCACCGGCATCGATGATCTTTCCATCGGGACAACGATCGCTTCGGTCGACCTACCCGAGGCGCTGCCGATGATCGCGGTGGACGAGCCCACGCTGTCGATGCAATTCCAGGTGAACACCTCGCCGCTCGCGGGCAAGGAAGGCAAGTACGTCACCAGCCGCAACCTGCGCGAACGGCTCGCCAAAGAACTGCTCACGAATGTTGCACTGCGCGTAGACGACACGACCGACACCGACGTCTTCACGGTGTTCGGTCGCGGCGAACTGCATCTGACCATCCTGCTCGAGAACATGCGCCGTGAAGGCTTTGAGCTGGCGGTGTCTCGCCCGCGCGTCGTCGTTCGGGAAGTCGACGGCGAGCAGCGCGAGCCGTTCGAGCAACTCTCCGTCGACGTCGAAGACGCGCACCAGGGCGCCGTTATGGAAGCGCTTGGCGCCCGGCGGGGTGAGCTTGTGCACATGGAATCCGACGCGCGTGGCCGCACTCGCGTCGACTACCGCATCCCCGCGCGCGGGCTCATCGGCTTTCAGGGCGAGTTTCTCAATCTCACGCGCGGCACCGGACTGATGAGTCACGTCTTCGACGGCTACGCTATCGTCAGAGGCGAAATTCCGGAGCGTCGGAACGGCGTGCTGATCTCCGCCGAAGCCGGAGATGCCGTCGCATATGCGCTGTGGAAATTGCAGGAGCGCGGGCGCATGTTCGTGTCGCCCGGAGACAAGCTGTACGAGGGAATGGTCATTGGTATCCATAGCCGCGACAACGACCTCGTCGTCAATCCGATCAAGGGCAAACAGCTGACCAACGTCCGTGCGTCCGGCAAGGACGAAGCCATTGCGCTGACGCCACCGATCCAGCTCACGCTTGAATACGCGGTGGAATTCATCGCCGACGACGAATTGGTGGAAATCACGCCGAAATCGATCCGCATCCGCAAGCGGTATCTGCTCGAGCACGAGCGCAAGAAGGCGAGCCGCGAAGCAGCGTAAACAGGTGCCGCAAGCACGACGAAAGGGTGTGCCCCAATTTTGCTGTCATCGTGTCGACGACGTAAACTTCGCTGAGTGGAACCTGTCTCTTTGATCGGCGCACTGGCAATCGGGTTCGTCCTGATCGCGGTCCTGCTCGTCGTCGTGTTGCTACGACTCGGTAGTTTGTCACGTACGGGTATCGACGGCGCGGAGCTCAAAACGCTGGTGCAGGCGCTCGCCGCACAGAACGAACGCCTCGAGCGCGAGCTGCGCTCAGAACTGATCCAGGCTCGCACGGAATCCACCCAGAACGCACAGGCGGCTCGGGGAGAGCTCGGGGTGACGCTGGGCCAGTTCTCGCAGGCCCTGCACAGTCACCTCGCCAACATGGCTCACACGCAACACGAACGGCTATCGACGCTGACCCAAAGCAACGAGCAGCGTCTGGATGCGGTGCGGACGACGCTCGAGCAGAGGCTCGAAATTCTGCGCAGCGACAACGCACAGAAACTCGAGCAGATGCGGGTTACCGTCGATGACAAGCTGCACGCAACGCTGGAACAGCGCCTCGGTGAATCGTTCAAGCTGGTGTCCGACCGGCTCGAGCAGGTCCACCGCGGACTTGGCGAGATGCAGACGCTCGCGGCCGGCGTCGGCGACCTGAAAAAGGTCCTGACCAACGTCAAGACCCGCGGCACGTGGGGCGAAGTGCAGCTCGAGAATCTGCTCGAGCAGATCCTGATAGCGTCGCAATACGACAAGAACGTTGTCACCCGCCCCGGCAGCAACGAGCGCGTCGAATTCGCTATTCGCCTGCCTGGGCGCGACGCGGACGGCGCCCCATGCCTTTTGCCGATCGACGCCAAGTTTCCGCTCACCGACTACCAGCAACTGGTCGACGCGCAGGAACGTGGCGACCCGATCGCTGTCGAGCTGCATTCCAAAGCGCTCGAGCGAAGAATCAAGGACCAGGCCGCGGACATTCACAACAAATACATAGCACCACCCCACACTACTGATTTTGCGCTCCTCTACCTGCCGGTCGAGGGCCTCTACGCCGAGGTGCTGCGCCGCCCCGGGCTCGCCGATGCGATCCAGCGCGATTATCGGGTGAACGTCGCCGGTCCGACCACACTTGCGGCGATGTTGAACAGTCTGCAGATGGGGTTCCGCACGCTCGCGATCGAGCAACGTTCCAGCGAGGTGTGGACCCGTCTGGGCATGGTCAAGACGGAGTTTGCCAAGTTCGGAGACGTGCTTGCGGCCACGAAAAAGAAGCTTGAGCAGGCGAGCAGTTCCATCGGTGACGCGGAACGGCGTACGCGCGCGATTACGCGGCATCTGCTCGAGGTCGAGGCGCTGCCACCTGCCGACATCGACCGGCTCTCGGCCGGCGAACCCCGCCTGGTTTACGATGCCGATGCCGATGCTGCTCCAAGCGGCGACACCGCTATCGATCCGCCGCAATCGCGCGATGGTGGGTGACCCACGCGATTGCGCCGCGATGCGATGAGCTGATCATTCCATGCTCGACACGATTAGAAGATGGCAGCGGCGTCGCGTGCTCGCGCAAGCGGCGATTCCTGAAGCGCTATGGCGAGAGGCGCTGGAAGCGCTTCCTTTCATGGCCATCTACACCGACATCGAGTTGGGACAGCTGCGCGATCTTGTGGTGGTATTCCTGTCGGAGAAAAATGTGGTGGCGTCGCATGGGTTCGTCGTGACTCCACTGATGCGGGTCGTGATCGCAATCCAGGCTTGCGTGTTGATCCTGCGTCTTGATCCGCGCTATTACGATGGTTGGGAGAGCGTGATCGTCTATCCCGACGAATTCGTCGCGGAGCTCGAGTTTGAGGACGAGGTCGGCGTCGTGCATCGCCGCCATGAGCCTCTGGCAGGAGAGGCGATGCCGGGCGGGCCGGTTGTTCTTTCCTGGCAGGATGTGGAAGCAAGTGCGGACTGGGAAACCGCGGGCATGAACCTCGTGATCCATGAATTTGCGCACAAGCTGGACATGAGAAGCGGCGAAGCGAATGGCTGCCCGCCGCTACCGCCCGAGATGCCGCCCCGCTCCTGGCAGAAAGCGATGACCGCGGCGTTCGAGCATTTCCGCGGGCGCGTCGAGAACGGCGAGGAAACGGCGATCGATCCCTATGCGGCTGAAAACCCGGCGGAATTCTTTGCTGTGTTGTCGGAGGTATTTTTCGTTGACCCGACGTTGCTGTTGCACGAGTATCCGAAAATCTACGAGCTGTTTTCCTGGTTCTACAAGCAGGATCCCGCAAGCCGGACCGAGCTCCTGCTGGAAGCCTAGCAAACTCGCGACCGACGAGTCGGCGCTTGAGGCCGCCGGGTGCGTTGGGGTTGCAAAAGCCGCCGGCTGCGCTATGCTACCAATGCCGGCGCGCGGTTGCCATCAGGCGGTTGCCTTCAGTGCCTTCAGCTCCGGAGGCCGGTACGTCTCGACACTGGGAGGAGATTCGATGAAGGTTCGCATTGCATTGCTGCCCGCTTTGTTGTTCGCGGGAAGTGCATTCGCGTTTCACTGCCCGATGGATATGAAGAAGATTGACGACGCGCTGGCGAAGAACCCGCAGCTCACCGCTGCGCAGATGGATGACGTAAAGAAGTACCGCGCCGAAGGTGAGGCGCTGCACAAGGCAGGCAAGCATCAGGAATCGATCGACACGCTGGCTAAGGCCGAGAAGATCCTGGGCATCCCGACGAATTGACGCAGGGCGGCGCAATACCGCCAGACGCCGGAGCAGCTGCTAGCTTCGGCGTTTTGTTTTTTGTGGCCGCCATTCGCGCGATTGCCGCTCTCGAATCCGGCTGTTGACTGCGCGGGGCAGTATTACGCGGGGCTCGGACGTAGTGCGCTCTTGGGCCGGAATGCAGCGCAGATTGCCTCATGCGTCTCTACGTAAGGTCCGCCGATCAAGTCGATGCAATAGGGAACGGCGGGGAATACGCCATCGAGAGTTTCCTTGATCGCCTTGGGTTGGCCGGGGAGATTGAGAATCAGCGCCTTGCCGCGGATCGCACCCACCTGCCGCGACAGAACCGCCGTCGGCACGTATTTCAGGCTGACCTGACGCATCTGCTCGCCGAAGCCTGGCAGGATCTTGTGGGCGATGGCAAGCGTGGCTTCGGGCGTCACGTCACGCGGCGCCGGCCCCGTGCCGCCGGTGGTCAGGACAAGATGACAACCCGACCTGTCGACGAGCTCGACCAGCGTGCGTTCGATCAGAAGTTGCTCGTCCGGGATCAACCGTTTCTCCATTCGCCACGGCGTTTTCAGTGCCGCGCTGAACCAGAGCTCAAGGCTCGGAATACCCTTGTCTTCATACGTTCCTGCGGACGCGCGGTCGCTGATCGAGACCAGTCCGATCAGGAGAGCATTTGCATCGGTCATTGGGGTACCTTCGCGCTGTGCGCTCCGGTATTCGCGGCCGTCAGTCTGCGCTTGCGCGAATCGCAGCGTTGCGCTTTCGGCCGCCATCCACGTTCGCGGCCGCGCGCTTCGCGCCTCGGCTTCGCCCCGCTCACGTGGACGTCCCGGGGCGGCCCGTCGCGCTCATGGCGACTCCGGCAACGGTACTGTGCAATGCGGTTCTGGATAGAGGCGCAGCAGCTGGCTTGCATTCATCGGGGGTGCGATCACGCTGCTGTCCTTAACAACGAATTGAGCTCGCGGAACAGTTCGCGATAAGCATGCGGAGCTGAGCCATGGCTGCGCTCGTGACTGGCACGCGCAACCAGTCCGGCCAGGCGAGGCCGATCGGCGCGTGGTAACTGCACGCAGAGTTGGTCGAGCGCACCGGGTTCGTCCAGCAATCGCTCTCGCCAGCGCTCGACATCGGCGATGCGCGCCTTCTCGGCGTTTGGTGCGGCTGCCCACTTTGCGAGCTGCGCCTCTATCGGTGCTGGGTCGATGTCGCGCATCAACCGACCGACGAACTGCATTTGCCGGCGTCGCGCTTCGTGGCGAGTCAGCTTGCGGGCAGTTGCTATCGCTTCGGCGAGCCGCTCCGGGAGCGCGAGCGCCGCCAGCCGGTCCGGCCGCAGCTCGGTCAATGTTTCGCCCAAGTCCTGAAGCGCGAGCATGACGTGTTTGCGCCGTGTCTTGGAGATCGCTGGATTGACTTGATCATCGAGACCAACCGACGGTTCGGTACGCCGGGACGCCTCCTGTCCCGGTCGGCGGGGTGTTTCGTCGGATCGTCGCATCGGGCGGTATTGGATGCAGAGGGTTTGTTATCATAACCGATCCCCCATGCGGGTCCCATGCCCAGTCTTGCCATGACCGTTTCCCCAAGCCGGTTTCCACTCTCCTCCACCATGCTCGCGGACGTCGCTGACCAGGTGTTGCGCGAAGCGAAGGCCGGTGGTGCGACCGCAGCTGAAAGCGAAGTGTCGCAGGCATTTGGCCAGAGCGTTACGGTGCGCAAGGACGACGTTGAGACGATCGCGTACAACCGCGACAAGGGAATCGGCGTCACGGTTTACGTTGGCAACCGACGCGGTCATGCCAGCACGGCGGATTTTGCGCCGGAAGCGCTCAAGGATGCCGTGGGCAAGGCGCTCACGATCGCGCGCTACACAGCCGCCGACGAGTGTTCCGGGCTTGCCGACCCTGCGTTGTTGGCCCATGCGTGGGGCGATCTCGACCTCTATCACCCGTGGGACTTGTCGGTCGAACAAGCCATCGAACTCGGGCGCGAATGCGAAGCCGCCGCGCTGGCGGTGGATCGACGTCTCACCAACTCGGAGGGTGCGACCATCTCGCTGCACGAGGCGCAATTCGTGTACTCGAACAGCAACGGGTTTTCGGGCGGCTATTCGAGTTCGCGTCACGCGATCTATTGCTCGGTGATCGGTGAGGAAGATGGCTCGATGCAGCGCGAAGACTGGTACACGTCCGCGCGTTCGCCAGCCGACCTTGAGACGGCGCGTGATGTCGGCCGCAGGGCCGGACTTCGGACCGTGCGTCGCCTTGGCGCGCGAAAGCTCGCGACGACGGAGTGCCCGGTTGTTTACGAAGCCCCGGTTGCAACCGGCCTCGTGGGCCATTTCGTCAACGCGGTCAGCGGTGGAAGCCTGTACCGCAAGTCGTCGTTTCTGCTGGACAGTCTCGGCGAGCAGGTGTTCCGACCGGGGATCACGATCCGTGAGGAGCCTCATGTCCCCCGGGGGCAGGCGTCGGCACCCTTCGACGACGAGGGCGTTGCGACGCAGCCTCGGGACGTTGTCCTCGACGGTGTCGTTCAAGGCTATTTTCTGGGCAGCTATTCGGCCCGCAAGCTCGGACTGAAGTCGACAGCGAACGCCGGGGGCAATCACAACCTGGTCGTCAGCCACGGGGACGACGACCTGGACGGACTGCTCGAAAAAATGGGCCGCGGGCTACTGGTTACCGAACTGCTCGGGCAAGGCGTTAATCCGGTCACCGGCGACTATTCGCGGGGGGCGGCTGGATATTGGGTCGAGGGCGGTCAAATCGTTTACCCAGTCGAGGAAATCACCATAGCAGGCAATCTGTCCCAGATGTATCGAGATATTGCCGCTATTGGCAAGGACGTAGACAGAAGGGGGTCACGACAATGCGGGTCGATGCTGATCGGCGCGATGACAATCGCCGGCAACTAGCCGCGGCGCGAAGCGCACTCATGGCGAAGCGTGGAATTCGCGACCGATTGATGGCTTGGCGGCGTTCGCTATCCGATCCGCTGCGCAATGCGCCTGCGGTGACGCGCTGGATGGCGACTTTGCCCGCCGGCGATGTCCTGCAACTGCAGCGCGAGGCACTCGAGCTCGTCTCATCATTTCCGGGGGGTCGACGGTCCATCGGGCCAAGCCAGGCTGACGCGCTGCTGCGAATCGACGCGCGGTTGGAGTCGCTCATCCTGGAGCTGACTGAGCAGTATTCTGCCCATTACCAACGTTCAACGGCCGTTGAGACGCGCCTCTGGCATGGCGTGTTCGATCTGGTGAAAGCCTTCATCGCCGCGTACCAGGCAGTGCTGAAGGCGGGGCACCTGGGCGAGCAAAGACGCTGGAAAGCGATCATGCCCAAGGTGCTTATCAGACTTGCGCATTACAAGGGGATTGACGGGAAATTCCGGCTCTTCAGGTACGGGCAATGGATCCCTGCTCAATGGCGCGATCTGCACGAGCTCTACGAGTTTGCGCGCATGCGCGGTTGGCAGCGCGAGACCCTGGGCACAAGCGCCGACGAGTTCGAGCGAACCAACGTATCGCTGGAAAACGAGTACGTCAAGGCGTTGCTGCTCATGCGACTCGATAGCGGCAGTTTCACCCCCGATCAGGTGCAATGGGTATCGCATATCCTCGAGGAATGGGTCGCGCCATTGACGCTCGTACCGCCACCCGGCACCGGTGCGAACTTCTATATCGACCTGTCCGGAACGCAGGGACTGAAGCGCGCCGACAAGCCCCGTGCCGGAGGCCGCCTCATGTTTCTGGACACGGGACCGGTATACGGGCGCATTGTCGAGCGGATGCGGTTGCTGCCGGAACAGGAGGAGGCTCCGGCCGTGGGAGAATTGCCCGCGCGTGAGCAAAAGCTCCTGCTGATGCGCCTGGCGGCGTTATTTGGTCCCGAGGCACTTGCATTCTCGCCGCGTGCGCCACGCAAGATCGCCGATGCTCAGGTGCGTGTCGTTGTCGGATTGCAAGCGCTGACGCGCGCAGTGGCGGAGGTCGGACGTCTCTCGGCGGACATCAACGCGACCGGCGCCCGGCACAGCTTCGACGAAGTCACGCAGATGGTCAATCCGGCCACGAACCCCGACTCGGTCGCGGGTCGCGTGCGCGGCTCGAACTGGAAGGTCGTCGAAATCAGCGACAGCGGGTGCAGGTTGATCGCACCCACCGCGGACGCGCCCATCATTCTGGGCGAGATGATCGCGTTTCGTGACGAGGAAGGCTGGTCGCTCGCTGTCGTCCGCCGCATGCAGCGCCAGCAGGTTGACGAAGTCATCTGTGGCGTGGAGATCGTGGCCCGCCGGATGGTGCGGGTCCTCCTGCGCGGCTGGGTAGCACCGCTCGAATCCGGTCGCGCCGAGGTGGATCGCCCATTTTTCGGTCTTTACCTGCCCGCGCATCCGGACAATCGCCAATCCTCGCAGCGCAGTCTGATCGGTCCCGACACCCGTTTTGTTCCTGGCGGGATGGTCGAACTCGATACCGGCAATGCCCGCTATCTCATTCGCTTTACGCAGACGATCGAACGCCAGGCAGGGTGGGCGTGGGCGCTGTTCAACGCCGTGCGCAAGCTTTCGGCGTAGTTGAACGGCCCCCGTCCGGCAATCTACCCAGCGGAAATGGGTTAGAATCGCGCCAGACTCCGGACCGGACGGCGCGGTGTTCAATCGCGTTTGGTTACAGAGCGCTCAGGGTGCGGTTGCGCCGCCGCCGTGGTCGGCGCGACACGCAGTCATCCATTCAATGGAGGATATTCGCAATGAAACGTCGTTCGTTCCTGAAAAAAGCCGGTGCCGGGTTCGCAGCCGGCGCCGTCGCCGCACCCGCGCTCGCCCAGGGCGCGCAGCCGGAGGTCAAGTGGCGTCTGGCGTCGAGCTTTCCGAAGAGCCTCGACACGATCTACGGGGGTGCCGTCACGATCTCCGAGCGGGTCGCGTCGGCCACCAACAACAAGTTTCAGATCCAGGTGTTTGCGGCCGGTGAAATCGTTCCGGCGTTCGGCGTGGTCGACGCCGTGCAGAACGCAACCGTTCAGTGCTGCCACACCGCGCCGTACTACTTTTTCGGGAAAGACCCGACGTTCGCCTTCGGCTGCGCCCTTCCGTTCGGGATGAACGCGCGGCAGCAGAACTCTTGGATGTACCACGGCGGAGGCCTCGCGCTCTACAACGACTTCCTCAAGGAATACAACATGCTCAGCTTCCCTGCGGGCAACACCGGCACGCAGATGGGAGGCTGGTTCCGCAATGAAATCAAGACGGTTGCCGACCTGAAGGGCCTCAAGATGCGCATCGGGGGCACGGGTGGTCTGCCGTTTGACCAAACTCGGCGTCGTCCCGCAGCAGATTGCGGGCGGTGACATCTATCCGGCGCTGGAAAAGGGCACGATCGATGCCGCCGAATGGGTCGGGCCGTACGACGACGAAAAACTTGGCTTCTTCAAGATTGCCAAGTATTACTACTATCCGGGTTGGTGGGAAGGCGGTCCCGAACTTGCCGTGTTCGTGAACACCAAGGCGTATGCGGATTTACCGAAGGACTACCAGTCGATCCTTCAAGCAGCGTGTTACGAGGCGAACATGGATATGACCGCCAAGTACGACGCGGTGAACCCGCCGGCCCTGAAGCGGCTCATTGGCAGCGGCGTCAAGCTGTTGCCATTTTCGAACGAGATCATGGCTGCCTGTTACAAGGCGACCAAGGAAACCTACGACGAGATCGCCACCAAGAACGAAAAATTCGCGAAGATCTACGGGCCATGGAAGAAATTTCTCAGCGACGAGGTCGAATGGTTCGCGGTTGCGGAAAATCGGTTCGACAACTTCATGATTGCCGCCGAGCGGATGTCGCAAAAGAAATCGTAAACGAGGCAAGGTCCCGCGGGACGGGACCTGGGCAGACGGCGCGCCGCGCGAGGGAATCGCGGGCGCGCCGTTTCATTTACGGCCGATGAGCGCCGCCGGGTATTGGCGCCGCGCCTACTTCTTTTCTTCGGGAGGCTTTTCCGGCGTGACGTCGGGGGCCTTCTCCGGCGCCTTCGCCACCACCGCCCATTTCCTGCTCCAGTGCCTTGGTGGCGTCGTCCTGCTCGCTGCTGCCTCCGCCAGAGGTCGAACCACCCGGCGTCTCGATGCGTATGTTGCGGATGTCGATTCGGCCCCTTCGTTGTCGAGTCCGCCGGAGACGATCTTGGGGAAGAAGATGATCAGACCGACCATGACGATCTGGATCAGCACGAACGGAACCGCGCCCCAGTAGATCTGGCCGGTGGTCACCGGCGCTGTCTTGCGACCGGTCAACCGGTCGAGAAATTCCTTCGCCGGCGCCACGCTGCGCAGATAGAACAACGCGAATCCGAACGGTGGATGCATGAACGACGTCTGCATGTTGACGCCAAGCAGCACGCCGAACCAGATCAGGTCGATGCCAAGCTTTTCAGCCACCGGCCCGATCAGCGGCACGACGATGAACGAGAGTTCGAAGAAGTCCAGGAAAAACGCCAGCACGAATATCAGGATATTGACGACGATCAGGAATCCGAGCTGGCCACCGGGGAGACTCGTGAGCAGATGCTCGACCCAGACGTGGCCGTTCACGCCGTAGAAAGTCAGGCTGAACACGCGCGCGCCGACCAGGATGAACACGACGAACGTCGACAGCTTGGCCGTGGTGTTCATCGCCTGCTTGATCAGCGGAAACGACAGCCGTCGGCGCGCGAGCGCCATGATCAGCGCGCCCGTGGCGCCCATCGCGCCGCCTTCGGTCGGCGTGGCCACGCCGAGGAAGATCGTGCCGAGCACGAGGAAGATGAGCGCGAGCGGCGGAATGAGCACGAACGTGACGCGCTCGGCGATCTTCGACAGCACGCCGAGCTTGCAAAAGTTTGCTGATGACTGCGGCGAAGAAGGCGATGCCGATGGCGACCGAAGTCGTGATCACGATGCGCTCGTCCGTCGCGACATCGGGGTTGTACCTGTCGTAGTAGATCATCCAGAACGCGACGGCGATCGCGATGGCGATCAGGGTCAGCACGACGAGCGAGCGGTTCCCCGACGAGCCGTCGGGCTCGCGCAGCGTCCGCGCCTCCAGCGGCAGCGCCGGGGCCCAACCAGGCTTTGCGAACGTCGTGGCAAGCACATAAAGCGCGTAAAACGCTGCCAGCACGATGCCCGGAATGAAGGCTCCGGCGTACATGTCGCCGACCGAGCGGCCGAGCTGGTCGGCCATGATGATCAGCACAAGGGACGGCGGGATGATCTGCGCCAATGTCCCCGACGCAGCGATCACGCCCGACGCGAGCCGGCGATCGTAGCCATAGCGCAGCATGATCGGGAGTGAAATCAGACCCATCGAGATTACGGACGCCGCGACGACGCCGGTGGTCGCAGCCAGCAGCGCACCGACGAAAATGACTGCGTATGCGAGGCCGCCGCGCACCGGACCGAACAATTGGCCAATTGTGTCGAGCAGGTCCTCGGCCATCCCGCTGCGCTCGAGGATCAGCCCCATGAAGGTGAAGAACGGCACCGCCAGCAGCGTGTCGTTCGACATGACGCCCCAGATGCGCTCCGGCAGCGCCTGCAGCAGCGTCGGCTGCAGCAGACCGAGCTCGATGCCGACGATGCCCCAGCCGATGCCCACTGCGGCCAGCGAAAACGCGACCGGATAGCCGATCAGAAGGACGATCACCAGCGTCGCGAACATCAGCGGCGCGATGTTTTCGATGAGGAAGGCCGTCATTTCGGCTCTCCCCGGCCCTTGGCAATGCCTTCGATCTCCTCGGCGATCGCGCGCTCGCCCCGCGCACGCAGGATTTCCTCGGCGAGCTCTTCTTCCGCTGTCTTGGTGACGATCTTCTCGCTGGGGTCGGGAATCATTCCCTGCAAGAAGGCGATGCGCTTGATCAGCTCGGAAACGCCTTGCACGAGCAACAGGAAAAAGCCGATCGGGACCATCAGCCGGGCGGGCCAGATGACGAGGCCGCCGGCATTGGTCGAGACCTCGTTCCGCGTGTAGGCATCCACGAATACGGGCCAGGAAAGCCACATGATCAATGCCGCCATCGGAAAAAGGAAAAATAGCGTGCCGAAAATATCGATTCCTGCGCGGGCGCGCGCGGACAGCCGGCCCGTGATGATGTCGATGCGTACATGCTCGTTGTGCTTCAGCGTATATCCCGCACAGAAGAGGAAGATCATCGAGAACAAGTACCACTGGATCTCGAGGAACGAGTTCGAGCTGTAGTTGAATGCCTTGCGCACGACGGCATTGGCAGCGCTGATCAGCACTGCTACCAGAACCAGCCAGTAGATGGTGTGGCCGATCCGCTCGCTCAGTCGATCGATGAGTCGGGATAGCGCTAGCAGGGATGACACGGGACATCCTCCTCGAATTTGACCGGTGCCCATCGGAAGCGGGCTCGCGCGTCCGCAACTCACTCCGGGAGGGTACGGTTGGCGACTGGCAGCCCGCGGGAAGAGTAACCTGCGACGCAGGCATTGGCAATCCGGTATTGAGGGTGCACAGTTGCGCGCGGCGACCTTCTCCTCAGTGCTAAAATGCGTCTTTGTCCACTACGTCTCCCCTATGTTCAGCCGTTCGCAGACCCTGGCGCACGCCGACCCCGAGCTCTGGCACGCCGTCAGCGGCGAAAACAGCCGGCAGGAAGCGCACATCGAGCTGATCGCGTCGGAGAACTACGCGAGCCCCGCCGTCATGGCGGCGCAGGGCTCGCAATTGACCAACAAATACGCCGAAGGTTATCCGGGCAAGCGCTATTACGGTGGCTGCGAATATGTCGATGTCGCCGAGCAGCTCGCGATCGATCGCGTCACGAAACTGTTCGGGGCCGAATTCGCCAACGTCCAGCCCCATTCAGGTGCACAGGCCAATCAGGCGGTATTTTTTGCGGTGCTCAAGCCGGGAGATACCGTGCTCGGGATGTCTTTGCCGCACGGCGGTCACCTGACGCACGGGTCCCCGGTGAACATGTCCGGCAAATGGTTCAACGTCGTTGCCTACGGACTCGATCCCGCCACTGAACTGATCGACTACGATGCCGCCGAGCGCCTCGCACAGGAACATAAGCCGAAGCTGATCATCGCCGGCGCGTCGGCGTACTCGCGCGTCATCGACTGGGCGCGGTTTCGCGCAATCGCTGACAGTGTGGGCGCATTCCTCATGGCGGACATGGCGCACTATGCCGGACTCATTGCCGCCGGCTTGTATCCGAGCCCTGTCGGCGCCGCCCATTTCGTCACGAGCACCACGCACAAGACGTTGCGCGGTCCGCGCGGTGGTTTCATTCTCACGGATGCCGAGCACGGGAAAGCCATTAATTCGGCCGTGTTTCCCGGACTGCAGGGCGGGCCGCTGATGCACGTCATCGCCGCCAAGGCCGTGGCTTTCAAGGAAGCGCAGTCGCGCGAGTTCAGGGTCTACCAGGAGAGAGTGCTGGAAAACGCGCGGGTGTTGGCCGTCGTCCTGCAGGATCGCGGTCTGCGCATCGTGTCCGGAGGCACCGATTCGCACCTGTTTCTCGTCGATCTGCGCGCCAAGAAAATCACCGGCAAGGACGCGGAAGCTGCGCTCGGTCGCGCGCGTATCACCGTCAATAAGAACGCGATACCGAACGATCCCGAGAAGCCGTTTGTGACCAGCGGTATCCGAGTCGGCAGCCCGGCGGTGACGACGCGAGGTTTCAGCGAGATCGAATGCGAAGAGCTCGCGCATCTGATTGCCGATGTGCTCGACGCGCCAGGCGATCGAGCGACCATCGATCGTGTGACCGGCGGCGTCAACGCGCTGACGGCAAGATTTCCCGTCTATAAGTGAAGTGTCCCTTCTGCGGCAGCGCGGACACGCAGGTCGTCGATTCGAGGGTGTCCGAGGCCGGCGATTCGATCCGGCGCCGGCGACGTTGTATCGCCTGCCAGAAACGCTTTACAACGTACGAGACTGCCGAGCTCCGACTGCCGCAGATCGTCAAGCAGAATGGAACGCGATCCGACTTCGACATCGCGCGCATTCGCAACGGGTTCCAGCGTGCGCTGCACAAGCGGCCGGTACCGACCGAGTATGTCGATCAGGCGGTGGAGCGGATCGTGCAGACGGTCCTCGGTCTCGGTGAACGCGAGATTCCATCGCGCCAGGTCGGGGAAATGGTGATGCAGGAGTTGTACAAGCTAGACAAAGTCGCGTACATCCGCTTTGCTTCTGTGTACCGCAGCTTCCAGGATGTGGCAGATTTCAGGGATGCGCTGAAGGAAGTCGAACCAGTCCCGACGCGGCGCAAGCCGCGTTGACCCCTACCAATCTGCCTCGGGCTGCTGCGTGAGCGCGAAGGGCCGCCCCGAGCGTGAACACCGGAGCGCGCAGCGCGAAGGTACTCCAATGACGCCGGCCGTCGACCTTGATCGTGATTTGATGGCGCGCGCGCTGCAACTCGCTGAGCGCGGCATGTACACGACGACTCCGAATCCGCGCGTTGGCTGCGTCATCGCGCGCGAAGCCCAGGTGCTCGGGGAGGGTTGGCACGAACGCTGCGGCGAGGCGCATGCGGAAGTACGCGCTCTCGCCGACGCGCGAGAGCGGGGCAACGATCCGCGCGGTGCCACCGCATACGTCACGCTCGAGCCCTGCAACCACCATGGCCGGACACCGCCCTGTACCGAGGCGTTGCTCACGGCGGGCATTGGTCGCGTTGTCGCAGCGATGCGCGATCCCAATCCGCAGGCAGGTCGCGGCGCCGCCCGCTTGCGCGCCGCCGGGGTCCCTGTAGAAATCGGGCTACTGGGGAACGAGGCGCGCAACCTCAACCCTGGGTGGATCAAGCGCATGCAAACGGGCAGGCCGTGGCTGCGATTGAAGATCGCGGCCAGCCTCGACGGCCGCACCGCCCTTGCGAATGGCATGAGCCAGTGGATCACCGGCCCCGCAGCACGCGCAGACGGCCACCGCTGGCGCGCGCGCGCCTGCGCCATCCTTACGGGCATCGGTACGGTGCGCCAGGACGATCCTCGCCTCACGGTGCGTGATGTCCCGACGCCGCGCCAGCCCCTCAAGGTAATCGTCGATCGACATGCGGAGTTGGCACCGACCGCGCGGCTGCTGGCCGAAGGAGAAACCTTGGTTTTCAGCGCGGTCCCACCAGCAACGGCGTGGCCGCCGCACGTGCAATCCCGGGTATTGCCGGACCGCGAGGGGCGCATCGATTTGGGTGCCATGCTCGATGTTCTGGGCACGCGCGGTATCAACGAAGTGCACGTGGAGGCGGGCGCGAAGCTCAACGGCGCCTTGCTGGCGGCGGGCCTGGGCGATGAGCTGGTGATCTACCTCGCGCCATGCCTGCTTGGCGATCCCGCCCGAGGTATGCTCGACTGGTCGAACCCTATCGCCAACCTCGCTGACCGAGTGCGTTTGCAGATACAGAGCTTTGCCGCTATCGGCGAGGATTGGCGTATCGTCGCCAGCGTCAACCGGGACCATTCGTAATGTTCACGGGTCTCGTCCAGGGCGTCGGATCGATTACCGAAGCGCGCGCTCGGTCCGGCGGCCTTCGCCTCACGGTCGACGTCAGCGCTTTGAAGGGAAGCGACGTCGTGGCAGGCGACAGCATCGCCATCAATGGCTGCTGCCTCACCGTGGTCGAGCGGGGCGGGATGACTTTGGCATTTGACGTATCCGCCGAAACACTGGCCTGCACTACCGGGCTGGACCGCAGCGGTGAGGTCAACCTTGAAATGGCCCTGCGCGTCGGCGACCATCTCGGTGGTCACCTGATGTCGGGCCATGTCGACGGCGTCGGTGTCGTTGCCAGATTCGAATCCGCACGCGGCGACCCAGGCAGCGTGCTGCTCGACATAGACGCGCCGGCGGACCTTGCGCGGTTCATCGCGCCGAAAGGCTCCATCGCCGTGAACGGCGTAAGTTTGACGGTGAACACGGTCGCTGGCCGGCGCTTTTGCGTGAACCTCATACCGCATACACTTGCGGTGACGACGCTGAAGGATCTCGCGGCCGGGGCACGAGTCAATCTCGAAGTGGACTTGCTGGCGCGCTACGTCGCACGGCTCCACGAAATGCAGACAATGGAAGGAAAGCCATGGACCTGACAACGCTCGAACGATTGCCACTGTGGATCGGCGGCCGTGCGGTGCCGGCACATACCACGCGCTATGCGGAAGTTACCAACCCGGCGACAGGCGAGGTTCTTCGGCATGTTCCGCTCGGCGACGCCGCCGACGTCGCCGCGGCTGCCGCAGCCGCCACCGCTGCACTCGCGGAGTGGCGCAATGCCCCTGCGCTACGTCGGGCGCGCATCCTCATGCGCTGTCCGCGATTTGATGGAGACGCACAAGAAGGATCTCGCGCGCCTGGTGTCGCAGGAGCACGGCAAGACGGTCACCGACGCTGAAGGCTCGATTACACGCGGTATCGAAGTCGTCGAATTCGCTACCGGCATTCCACATTTGCTCAAGGGCGAATTCAGCGACAACGCCGGCACGGGGGTGGACACCTTCTCGATGCGTCAGTCCGTGGGTGTCTGTGCTGGCATCACCCCATTCAACTTCCCGGCGATGGTTCCGATGTGGATGTTTCCCGTCGCGCTCGCATGCGGCAACACATTCATCCTGAAGCCGTCCGAGCGGGACCCGACGATGAGCTTGCGCATGGCGGAGCTCCTCCACGACGCCGGTCTTCCGGATGGTGTGTTCAATGTCGTCCACGGCGACAAGGAGTGTGTGGACGCAATTCTGGCGCATCCGGACATCAAGGCGATTTCGTTTGTCGGATCGACGCCGATCGCACGCTACATCTACGAGACCGGCACCCGCAACGGCAAGCGGGTGCAGGCGCTGGGCGGTGCCAAGAATCACGCGATCGTCATGCCCGACGCCGATCTCGCGTTTGCCGCCGAGGCGTTGATTGGTGCAGCGTATGGCTCGGCTGGAGAGCGCTGCATGGCAGTGTCGGTAGCCGTCGCGGTCGGCGATGCGGGCGATCCGCTTTGTGCGCAATTGGCGCAGCGCGCACGGCTCGTCAGGGTCGGGCCCGGCGATCGCGTCGAATCCGACATGGGGCCGGTCATTACCTGTGCCGCGCGCGATCGCATCGTCGGCCTCATCGATCGGGGTGTCGCCGAAGGCGCAACGCTCGTCGTCGATGGCCGGCGACCGAGCGTGGCGGGGCATGACGCTGGATTCTTCGTCGGCCCCACGTTGTTCGACCACACGCGTCCCGACATGAGCATCTACCGCGAAGAGATATTCGGGCCCGTCCTGGTCATCGTGCGCGTCGATTCCCTGGAAGCGGCGATTGCGCTGATCAACGCCAACCCATACGCCAACGGCGCGGCCCTGTTTACGCGCTCTGGCTACGCCGCGCGTCGCTTCCAGCAGGACACCGAAGTCGGGATGCTCGGCGTCAACGTTCCCATTCCGGTGCCGATGGCGTTTTACTCATTTGGCGGCTGGCGCAACTCCCTCTTCGGCGACTTGCACGTGCACGGCATGGACGGCGTGCGCTTCTACACGCGCGGGAAGGCGGTAACGACGCGCTGGCCGGACGACGGCAGCGCAGCGCCAGGTTTTCACTTGCCGACGCTGGGGTGAGCGTCCGGTCGGTCAACCGGGCCGTAGTTCCGACGGGGGCACTACAGTACGGCGCAGCGTGAACACGAATTCCAGGATGGTCCAATAGGATGCCGGCTTCCCATCCAGTTCTGCCGGCGTGAACTTGGCGCGGCTGAGAGCATCCAGCACAGTCGAAGCGAACAGCGGATCGTCCGGAAACAGGCTGGTCTCGAGGATGCGTCCGTTCGCGTCGAGTATCAACAGTGCGACGATGCGGGCCTCGCGATGATTCCAGGCAGCGCGCGGCGGATACGGAACGACGAGCGGCTCTCGCAGCCGCGCCGGATTGACGGCTGACTTGGGAAATCGTTGTGCGAGCCGCAGCGCCTGGGTATTGCCCAGCCGTTCGGTGGACATGAGCGCGCCAACCGAAGTGCTTCCAGGCGGCAGTATGGCGCCTGCGGGCACTTCGGCGGCGCTGGCCTCGGATTGCACGGAAGCCCCGGGTGATGCCTGGCTTTGCGGTGTGTCGTTGGGCAAAGGCGCGGGAGGACGCCATTGCACCGGCGGCCGTGGCAATTGCTGCTCCACCGGCCGCGGTGTCACTGGCACTTCGGCGGCCAGTGGCGGCGCTTCCGGTGGTGGCGCAAAGCGAATCGACGGCTGGCCGACGAGCGCGACCTGGAGCGACGGCGCGCTTCCCAGCCGGCTCAATGGCATCGGCATCGACCCGAGCAGTCCCATCAAGATCGCGATGGCCACCACGTGCACACACACCGATGCC
The DNA here is from genome assembly GCA_963829375.1 of uncultured beta proteobacterium. Classification (GTDB taxonomy): domain Bacteria; phylum Pseudomonadota; class Gammaproteobacteria; order Burkholderiales; family Casimicrobiaceae; genus PALSA-1003. Next base: position 47,677 of record CAWHIS010000027.1, read on the forward strand.
GCGAACGACAACGACAGGCGCTGCTTGAGGGTGCCGCTCGTCGAGTGGCCGGTGATCGGGATCGCGTCCGTCATCATGGATTGGAAGTCTAACGCGTCGCCATGAAGCGGAACGGCCGCTCAGCTTGCGCGGAGCGGCCGTTCGTTAGTGACGTGATGCGACTATTGACCGAGCAGACGCCACGACATCCTGTACTTGTTGGCGTTCGCGCCCGGCGCGGTCTTGAAGTACTTCACCGAGCCGTCAAAGCCCGTGATCGCGACCCGTATGTCGAGCCCGGTCGTACCACCTGCCGTTTCGAATGCGACGATCGCCACTCCGACACCGCCGGTATCGCTGAAGATGCTCGGCAGGATGGTGACGCCATCGGAATCGAGCAGCATCGATTGTCCGGTGGAGTAAGCGCGGGCATAGACGGTTGCCGGCAGGGCCGTGAGGCACGGATCGTCAAGCGGCGGCGATGTTCCAACGTACCCGATGACGCCCGCGGCAGCTTGCGGCGGCACGATGATGCGCTGACTCGGATCCGTGGGTAGGTCGTCGTACCAGCCCTTGTCGGGTTTGTCGGTCAAGCCAAACTTGCTCGCCGTCGTGGTGTTCGGAAGCGGCAGCATGCCAACGGTCGCGCGGCTCAACGGCGTCGCCGGGAGCGGCGTCACTGGCGTCGTGTCCGTGCCATCCCGGAATGCGTACAGCGTCTGCTGCTGCGCGGGCGACGGCGACGTCAGGTCCGAATCGTCGAGCAACCTTCCTGTGCCGACGAACACCCAGCGGTCGACGCCGTTGCTGGGATCGATCTTGATCTCGGGTGGCGTGGTCACCGGCTGGGCATCTCCAATCGCGTCGACCAGCCGCGCCATGAGCCCGACCGTCCAGTTGGACGGGTTCGGGTCGGATACGTCGAAGCGCCATAAATTACCGAAGAGGTCGCCCGCGTAGATCTGCTCGAGGAGCTGATTGCGAAAGTCCTTGGTATAGCCCGCCGCTTGCGCGAGCCCCGCGGGCGCTCCGGTGGATCCGAAGCCGGTCGACATTTCCATTTCCTTGAACCCGTCGCGAGCTCTCAGGAAATACAGCTTGCCTACACCCGAGGGATTGTTATAGCCGACAGGAACGACCACCAGCCATTCGCCGCCGAAGGCGCGCGTCTTGGCAATGAACGGCCTGCCATAGGTGTAGCCCATGTCGGTCGTCGTATCGCCGGGTGCCGGGAATTCCCACAGCACATTGGCGGTCGATGCGGTCTCGGTGACGCCGGCATCGACGGGGTGGGTGACGTCAAGCGCGTAGTAGCGGTTGCCGCCTTTACCCATGCCGCCGACAAGGATCGTGTGCCAGCCGTCTCCGACGGGCGCATTGAAATCGACGTCGACCGCCCTCGGCGTCGAATCGACGTAGAAGTGATGCCTGAACGGCGGCAGGGCGCCATCCTGGAACGAGAGTGCGCCAAGGCCTGTCGCATCGGCGCGATAGAGCGGGCTCGGTATGTACGCCCATGTTTCGCTGCCGGTGACATCGTCGAAGGCGTGCAGCATGCCGTCGTTGGCGCCCGCATAGATTCGCGCCGCGCGCGTGGCTGCGGCTCCCGACGCGAACGCCGAGTAACCCGGGTCGTTGTCATCCGTATACGGCCAGTTGGGAGCGCCGACATAGACCGGCGACGAGTCGACGATGTCACCCAGGAGGCTCGTCCTCTTGCGTAATTGCCCCAGCTTGTTCCCTTCCTTGGCGCGATTCCCGCGCAGGAACTCCACGACTGCCTGGCCGCGCGTGGGCTTGCCCGGAGCGAGCGAATTCTGCTGGCTTGCGCTGAGATTGGCCCAGAGGAACGGGACCTTGACTCCTGCCGAGGTCATGGTGACGATCTTGCGCTCGGTGAACCAAGGCGTCGGGTGAGCGACCGTCACCTGCAGTTGTGCCGTCAACTGATCGGCGGCGTCCCATTGCTGCGCCCCGGGTGCGCCGGTCATCGGATCGAACAGGATCTTGGCGAGACTGCCGCCCCAGCCCGCGGTGAACTGAGCCCGGTACAGGAACTTGGCCGACGGGCCGAAGGTGTTGCTCAAGAATCCCACACCCGCTCGCGTTCCGGTCGAGTTAAGGGCAGCCGTCAGCAACTGGCCCAGTCCAAGCCGGACGTCATCGGGTGTCTCCGCGTTGACAAACCCACCGCGGGCGTTGACCGCGGCGTGCCAGAGGTCATCGACGCCTGAACTATCCGGCTTGTTGACGCTCGGGGTAGGCTGCGGCCACTGCAGCGCACCGCTCGTGAGCAGCGCCTCGGTTGCCGAGGGGCTGCTGGCCGACAGCTTGCCCGCCGTGCCCAGCGCGATCGCAGCGTAGTTCACATGCTGCCAGTTGGCAGGATCCGTACAGGTATAGCTGCGCGGAGAGGGGCACGTCGGCACGTTGTTGGTCATACCGGGCCTAAGATCGGTCACCCAGTAATACATGGCGTAGTCCGACAAGCTGTACGACGCTGTATGGAGCGGGTCCTCCCGATACGGATGCGGCCAGGGACCGCCAGGGACGAGGCCGGTAATAGGATCGGTGCCAAAACCAGGATACCCACCGGCCGGAACATTGAGGTCCGCGTCCGGATCCGGCAAAGCCTGTGTCGGCAGCGCGGGCTGATTCGTGTATCCGTCGGTAAAAAAGACGTGCCAGTTCTTCTGGCACGACAGAGTGATCGGATCGACCGAACCGGGCAGCCCTGCCACGGTGCCATTCTTGTAGTGCTCGCCGATACGAATCAACGTGTCGATCGATGGCGTTTGTTGACCGAGCGGGATGATGATGTCGAAAAGATTCGAGTACAACAATCCCGGCTGCGCCCCGGTGAAATCGGCGATGTTCAGGAATTTCGCGACGTTGGTGGTGTGTGGGTCCACATACATCGTTTCGAAGCCGACCCGGTATTGGGCGTCCACGTCCTTGAACACGAGCGACGTCACGGTCTTCACTGCCGTGATGCGGGTCCGGTAATAAGCGAACCAGTTGGCGTAATTGGTCATCTCCGAGACGTCCGGAGTGGCACCGCCGAAGTTGCGGGTTATGGTCTGCGGCGTATGGGAATCGTCGAGGAACGTATGCGTGAATGTCGGATTCAGCGTCGCCGTCAGATCCATGCGCTGGAATGCAGGCGTGGCGTAGTTGTCGAGATAGTTTGGGCTCGGCGGTATGATCACCGGGCAAACGGTCGGATCGGGATTCGTACACCCTGAGTCTCCGCCAAACTGATAGAAGCGAGGGATCGTGTGCGAGGCATCCGCCGAGTCCTGGCAAGTACCGGCGTGAGAACCGTAACCGAGCCATTCGTCGCCCATGGTCGTAACGGCCGAATCGCACCACTCGACGCCGGTCTTCCAGTAGTGACGTGCCACCGTCGCATAGCGCGGGGAGGCCGTGCAGGTACCTCCGCTGACGGGCGTGTTGTATTGGGCATTGGGATAGTCGTAGGCGCCGGGTCCCGAGCCGTAGTCCTTGTTGTTGTGCCTGCAGACGACTCCCGGTCCGTTCGCATCGTCGAGCAACGACGTTGTTGTTGCGTTGAGCACGTCGCTGCAGACGGCGGCGGCCGGATCGGATCCGGTTCCCGGGCAGTCGCTGTTGGCGGTGCACACGATCGAGGCAAATCCCTCGCACGTACCTGCACTCAGGATCGGCGCACAAGGGCTGTCATCCGAACAAACGGGGGTATGCGTCGTGTCGCCGCTGCAGTAACCCAGGTGCGTCGGGCAATCCGTCGCCGCGGTCGCTGCGGTGCAGGAGTTTCCCGTAGTGGAGCATGTTGCTCCCACGATCGGACACATGCCGGTATTGAAGCAGCCGCCGACCGGGGTGGTGGCGCCGGAGTCGCAGGTTCCGGCCAGGTCCGGACAGAATACGGTGACGTTATTACACGACGCGCCCGAGCTCGAGCATGCGCCACCCGTGGGCAGGCAATCGCTGGCGCTGTGGCAGAGATTTCCGATCGGACCCGTGCAGTGAGCCGCCTGGGCGCAACTGCCGGGTGTACAGGCGGCGAAATCGATGTTGCAAACGCCGCCCAGATCCGGGCATTCGGGGGTCGTGCCAAGCGTGGCGCAAGTATTGCCATCTCCGCTGCATCTTGCCGGCTGGAAGCACGTCCCATCATTGAAACAGGGTGTGCCTGTGTGAATCGAACAGTTTCCATGCTGATCCAAGCAGGTTGAGCTGTCGGTGCACGCTTGCGTAGTAACGATCGAGCAGAAGCCGGTGCTCGGACATTCCCCCGACGCCGTGCCGGTGCAAGACGCTCCGGTAGCGCTGCAATGACCATCTTGATGGCAGGTGTCTCCGGCATGGCAAAAAGCGCCGAGACAGGTTCCTGCCATGGGGCAGTCGTTCGATGTCGAACACGAGAAGCCGCTGTCCGGGGAGCAGGCGCCGGGAAGGATGGCGCACGCCGTGCTGGCGTCGCAAAACGAGTGGGTGGTACTGCAGGTTCCCGGAGCGGGGCAGTCGCTCGCCAGGGTGCATGACTGACCCGGGTTGGTGCTGCACTTGCTGTCACACGGAATGAAGTTGCAGGAGCACTCGGGGTCACCGGGATGGCAAGTGGCGTCGCATCCGGGCGGATCATAGGTGCCGCAAGTCGGTGCTGGCGGCACGCATGACGGCGCCGGAATGTTGCAGATCTGCGGTCCGCCGCCGACGCACGCTTCATGTGCGAGACCACCGCACGTCTGGTCGGCGGTGCCGTTGCATGTCTGCGGCAATGCCGGGCTGCAGGTCTGGTGTCCCACGCCCTGGCACGTCTCGGCGGGCGCTGCAGCGCAGCTCTGCGGCACCGAGCCACCGCAGGTTTGGGGGACAAGGGGACAAGTCTGCGGGGTGGCACCGCCGCAAGTCTGTGTCGTTACCCCGACACAATTCGACTGTACACCGCCACCGCACGACTGAGGCACTGCGCCTATGCAATGCTGAACCGTCGGCGGTGCGGCGTTGCATGTTCCTGGCGTAATCGTCCCGTGCGCAGGAAACAACGGATTCGTTGGATCGCACCAGAGAATGTTGTCGTTTTCATAGAAATACTTCGGGTCGCGCGCGGTCGTCCAGGCGGGCTTCAGGTCGTACTTGTGCGTCGTCGGGTTGAACACGACTTTCGACAACGCGATCGACTTCGCGGTGGTCGGCTGCACCCCGTCGTCCGGGTTGATTCCCGGCGGCGCCCACGGATAGCGGTAGTCGCCGTTGGCGGTCGCCTTCGTTGACGACGTCGCGCCGGGGCCGGTGCCGTTCGTTCGGCAATACGCCGAATCGTTTTCGTGGCCGACGCTCCAATCCGAGTTGCACCAGATGCCGATCGTAACCTGCACCGTCAGGTCGACGTAGGCGAGCGTTTCGGCCCAAGGATCGGCGACTACATGGGTCCAGTTGGCCGTATTGGCCGCATTCATCTGCGGGTAGCTGACGCCCGCAGAATCGACCGGCGGGTCGTAGGTAATTCTCGGGTTGTAATAGAGGTGATTGAGTTCGCTGTTGTGGGCCGGCGCGGGCCACAGCGACCAGTACTCGTAGACGTTGCCTGCCTTGGGCGACTTTCCGGGTGGCGGTCCCGGCGGGTTCGGATACCGCTCCAGCCCCGGCAAGGGGCCGGGATCGATGCCGCCGGAGCAGGTCGTATCCGCACTTCCCAACGTGTTGCAACCGGCGCCGGGGCCGCTATTGTCGATGGGTTTCGGCGCAGAGACGCCGGCGGAAGACTGGAGTCGAATCGTGCTCTGGTATGCGGGATAGGGGAATCCGAACTGCTCGTAGGCATAGCCCGGACTCACGTCCCTGCCGCGACCTTGCGCCGTCAGATCGATGGCGATGTCGAAGAGTCCGCACTGCGCGTTCATCCTGCCGGTGACATCGCGGCAGTAGTTGTTCGGGCCCGCGGGCAAGCCGATCACCGAGTCGGGCAGGAAGTCGTACAGCATCGACGTCGAATCGTCGACCGTCAGCATGATGTTCGGCTTGGCCTTGACCTGTGCGGCGATCGGCTGGTCGCCCAGCGCGGTGAGTTGTGCATACGCCGGAGTCAGCAGCGGTCCCAGCCCGATCAACGCGGCGAGGGCTCCTGCCAGGCAGCGTTGATAGCGCGAAATGCGGTGGATGCGGGCCATGGGGCTGTCCTTGTGCGAACGCTCAGTTGGGACGCAGCATTGCCTGGAGGAACGAAGCCGTGTTCTGCGGGCCGTCGACGCGGACCGTGACGCGGTAATAGGGTGTAGGTGGCGGATTGAGCGCGGGGTCGTTGGCTGTATCCCCCGTCACGCCCTTCGGCGGAAGCCGATTGCAATTGGCGGCTGTGACGGGGCCCGGACTGACACACATGCGCTCGATCACGTAGCGGACGGTGGTCGCTTGGCCAGCGGAACCCGCGTCGACCGGGGGCAACGTCTTCGCGAGCGTGGCCGCGGTCGATGCCTTCTGCAGCACCACCGGCACTCCGCGCGCATCTTCTCCCCCCTGGCGGGACGCGAAATAGTTTTGCGCCGGAACGTCGACGGTCGGATCAGGAATGTGGACGACGCCTCCCGGGTCCGCGTCCGGGAACAGCGCGGCCGTCGCGCTCTCCACGGCAAGGTTCGCGGGCAGGATCGACGACATCCGGAATCCCAGATTGCCGATGACGGCGTTCGTCGTGTCGATCGAACGAACCAAGGCGACGGCGGCAAGGCTCAGCGCGACCATGACGATCAACGCGATGAACAGCACCACACCGCGTTGCGCCTGCTTCCGGGCGGCGGGCTGGTGGGCAATTCGAGACAGGGTGGCCATGGTCGGTTGCACCATCACTGATTCCACACCGGGTTACGCAGCGGTATGGCGGTTTCGTAGGTCCGGTAACGGAAGCCCGCCTGCAGAGCGCCCGTCAGGCAGGGGCCCGGATTGCAGAAGAGCGACCATGTCGGTGAAGGTTGTTGCACGGCCCAATCCTTGTCGTACTGCTCACTTCGGACGACGACGCCGATGCGCACGGACTGGATCTGGCGCAAGGTCACGTCGTTCGCCGCCAGCACTGCGGCGTCACCCCACGGTCCCGTGGCGTTGACCCACGTGAAGACGTTGGCCGCATCGACGACGCCGTACTGGAGCTTCATCATGACGACGTTGGAGGCGATCGGATTGGGAATCCCGGCCGCCGCCTGTCCATTGGCGTCCCACAACGTCGTGCTGCGCAATACGCCACCGCTTACGTCGTAGCGCACGCGCTGCTGGCCGCCGCTCGGACCCATGTTCACCAGGTAGGCGCCACCGCCGAGCGTGAACGCCGGAGCGGGCGATGGCGTGATCGTCACCTTGCCATCACCATCCGGTGCCGTGATTGCAGCGATCTGCGACGCCGCGCAGCTGCCGCCTTCACTGACTGCCACGACAATGTCGCCCGACCTTGAAACCCATAGGGCTGCGCACGATGAACGGGTTGCCCGGGTGTGGCAGGCGATGTGAACGGGGCCAGCACGATGCCCGAGTTGGATTGGCTGTAGAAGACGACGAACTCGTCGGAATTCGCGCCACCGTCGGTGATCAGGATCGGGATCGGGCGGAATGAGGTCGCCGGATCGGCGGTGGCGGGACAAGTCATGAGATCCTTGACCGCCACGGCGATGCCGTTGCTTGCGTTCGCGAGCTCGATCGAAAGCATGAACGACGACAACAGGCCGTTTTGCTGCGCATCACCGGCGCCAGTGGTGTTGCGCTTGATGCCCTCGGCGGCGGCGAAGATCTGATAGATCACGAGCACGGCGATCAGGCCGATGACGATGCCGACCATGATCTCGATGAGGCTGAAGCCGTGTGGTCTGCGAGAGGATCGTTTGATCGCCATGGCGCTCGCCCTAGTTCGTTCCGATGACGCCGGTGGTCGTGTAGTTGTGCTCGAGTGCGACACCTTCACCGGGCGCGCGCCAGAACACCTGCACTTGCACTACGCTGCTGGTCTTGGAGGGTGGATCCACGAGCAACGCGGGATCGTTGACCTTGACGATCGGATCAGAAACGTAGGCTCCGCTGAACTTGGTCTGCACCAAGGTTTTGAAACTGGCGAATCCAGGCCCCCCCACGCTACTGTCGTAGTTCGCCTTGAGGTGCGCAGGGGTCGGATTGTCGGTCCACATCTGCGAGATCAGGGAGTTCGCGAGGTAGATGGCCTCTGCACGCATCTCGGCATCATTGGTGACGCGAATTGCCTGCGCCTGCAGGCCGACGATGCCGAGGATGCCGAAGGAAAATACGAGGATCCCGATCAGTGCCTCGAGCAGATAAGCGCCGGCCTGCGTGTGCCGAAGGTGCATGGTGGATGTCATCATTCTGGTTGGGCGCATGGCGTCATCAACTCGGACAGATACGCGGATCGTTGGGGTCATTGGCGGCCACCCTGGGGTCTGGATCGCACAGCTTGATGCCGGACGGGATTGCCGGATTGATGACAACGCGCAGCGGCCTCGGATTGGCAATCGAGCCGTTCGTGATGTCGATCTGCGTTATCGACGCCGTTCCACCGTCCGGGTTCGTCGGCATGATCCGGCCGAGTCCGTTGAAGGTCACTTTGCTCAACCCGCCCGCGGCTACTTGGGTCCTCGATGCTCCGTCCGCCCATTTGTAAGATTGCACTGCGATGTCGAAGGCGCTGGTTTCGTCGTTCAGGCGCAACACCTGCCAGCCACCCCCTGCGGCTATATCGAGCACGAACTCCGCCTGGGTATTGCCGCGAACTGCTTCCGACTGTGCCAAGCGCAGCCCGGTGAGCGTGTTCTCCGCCGCGTTGCGGATTTGCATGTTGCCCATGAAGTCACCGTACTGCGGCCCCGCAATGATGATGAGGAACGCGAAGATCGATAATGCGATGAGCAGCTCGATCAAAGTGAATCCGCGGGCGACGATTGTTCTCATGGCCGGTCAACTGCAGGAGCCGTCCTTGCGGGTGACCCAGCCGCAAGCCAGATTGCCCCAGTCCGCAGGCACGCCCGTTGGTCGTTTTCAAATTGGCCTGATTGATCGAATAGCCAAATCCGGTCATTCCTTCAGAGGCCTTGCCTGCTGCGGTGCCCGTGTAGGTAGCCGCGGTTTCGCCGGCGCAGTCGATGTCGAACGCGCGGACCGTGTTGACGACCGGCTTGATGATCGCGCAGCCGCCGACATACGTCCGATTGTCCAGATAATATTGCTCATACCGGGTTCTGAGGTCTGAAAGCGCCGAAGTCGCCTCGATGATCTTCCCGCGCTTGATGTAGTCGGCGTAGTTGGGCAGCGCGATGGCTGCGAGGACCGCGACGATCGCGACAACGATCATCACTTCGATCATCGTGAAGCCGGTAGCATTGCCGATGGCGGTGACGCGCCGGCGGACGGCGCGCTCGGGCGATGCGCTTGATGCTCCCTTTACATGCACGGTCATTTCCCCTTTTTACGCGAGGCCATAGTATGGCCTACCCAGACGGCTAGCAACGCAAGCCGATTAGAGGTATCGCTGGCGGAACAGACGGTTACAGCGTTGTGGTGGGTGTCTGGCAGCCGGTCGCGGTGCCACATCCTGTGTAGTGCAGAGCGTTACAACGCGCATCGGTCCCGCGTCTTGTCGATCCGGACGCGGCCGCTGTTGGCGAGCACGACCTTAAGCGCATCCTGACCCGGCTTGCAGACCACAAAGGTACCCATTTGCAAGGCGCCGTTAAGCAATCTGGCGTGACCCAGACTTGTATACGAAACATAGTCTGCAACGGGATGGTTGGCTTGCACCGTGATCCCGTCGGGTGCTGCGCCCTCCCGGCGGAGTACCTGTTCGTCGCCGTCGATGTCGCCGTCGTGGTTTTCATCGACGTACATGATCCAACCCGATTCCCAGCCTCCGCGGGTCGCGCACTGGCGTCGATCCGCGCTCTTGCAAACGTTGACTCGATACCCGTGCTTGATCGATTCGCTGCGCGCGATCTCCAACGTCTCGGCAAGGAAGCGCGCGTGATTGGCAAGCTGCTGCGATGCGATCCAATCGTGATAGGCAGCAGGGGCGGTCGCAAGCAACACGCCAAGGATGGCCAGTGCCATCACGAGTTCGAACAGCGAGAAACCCTCTTCCAACGAGTTAGCGCTGCTGTTCCCAACGATCGCGTTCATCGCCGCTCCCTGCATGTGGCGCCGGTGGGTCCGGCGCTCTATTGAATGCTAGGGGGCTGAAGGCGAATTGAAACTTCGACGCTTGGCCTAAGTCATTGGGTGAATTGACATTGTTCGTTCTCCGCGGGAAATGACGCGGTCGCGCTCGGGGGCCACCGTCGGTACGAGGCAATGTCGAAGACCACCTCCGGTGGCGTCGGGACCGCCGCATGCCATAATTCATGCGCCAGGTCGATCGCCTCACCCCCTGAACTCTCTTCAAGCAACGCCGATGCAGCCCAAGCCGCGCTTTGTCTGGAATGACCCGCTGTTGCTCGACGATCAATTGAGCGCTGAGGAACGCATGGTGCGCGACACCGCGCATGCATTCGCACAGGACAACCTGCTGCCGCGAGTGACGGATGCGTTTCGCCACGAACGCATCGACACAGGCATTTTTCGCGAGATGGGCGCATTAGGCCTATTGGGGTCCACACTGCCTGAAAAGTACGGCGGTGCCGGGATGAATTACGTTTGCTACGGCCTGATCGCCCGTGAGATCGAACGTGTCGACTCGGGGTATCGGTCAATGATGAGCGTGCAGAGCTCGTTGGTCATGTATCCGATCCTTGCGTACGGTTCGGAAGCCCAGCGTGAGAAATTTCTGCCCAGACTTGCCAGCGGCGAGTGGGTTGGGTGCTTCGGGCTCACCGAACCCGACCACGGCTCGGACCCGGGATCGATGGTGACGCGCGCGCGGTCGGTGCAAGGCGGCTACCGCCTTTCCGGCGCCAAGATGTGGATATCCAATTCGCCGATCGCCGACGTGTTCGTCGTCTGGGCGAAGACCGACGATGGCGTCATCCGCGGATTCATTTTGCAGAAAGGCATGGACGGACTCTCGGCCCCGAAGATCGAGGGCAAGTTCAGCCTGCGTACGTCGGTAACCGGAGAAATCGTGCTCGACGACGTCTTCTGCCCCGACGAGAACCTGCTCCCGGATGTCGAAGGTCTTGCCGGGCCGTTTGGCTGCCTCAACAACGCACGCTACGGGATCGCGTGGGGTGCGCTGGGTGCTGCCGAATTTTGCTGGCACGCAGCGCGGCAGTACACGCTTGATCGCAAGCAATTCGGACGCCCTCTCGCTGCCAACCAGCTGGTGCAGAAGAAACTCGCCGACATGCAGACCGAGATTACCCTCGGGTTGCAGGGTTGCCTCAGGCTCGGTCGGCTCAAGGACGAGGGCAGGGCTGCGCCGGAGATCACGTCCATCATGAAGCGCAATTCCTGCGGCAAGGCATTGGACATCGCGCGCGCCGCCCGCGATATGCACGGTGGCAACGGCATCGTCGATGAGTTCCACGTCATTCGCCACCTGCTGAACCTCGAAACCGTCAACACCTACGAGGGCACGCACGATGTGCATGCGCTCATCCTCGGTCGCGCGCAAACCGGCATCGCGGCGTTCAGTTGAAACGTGAAGCTCTATAACTATTTCCGTTCGTCCGCCGCCTATCGCGTCCGCATCGCGCTCAACCTCAAGGGACTCGCCTACGAGTACATTGCCGTCCATCTGACCAAGGGCGAGCAACGCGCACCTGCGTACCTGACGCTCAATGCGCAGGCGCTGGTGCCGACCCTCGTCGACGATGGTCGGACGCTGACACAATCGCTGGCGATCATCGAGTACCTGGATGAGCGCCATCCGAACCCGTCATTGCTGCCCGCCACCCCCGATGAGCGCGCGCGAGTGCGGGCGATCGCCTTGGCCATCGCGTGCGACATCCATCCCCTGAACAATCTGCGCGTGTTGCGATACCTCACTCATGTGCTGAACGCCGACGAGAATACAAAGAACGCGTGGTACACGCATTGGATCGAGGTGGGGCTGGCATCTCTCGAGACGCAGCTCGCGAACGATGCGGCGACGCGCGCGTTCTGTCATGGCGATGCGCCGACGATCGCCGACATCTGCCTCGTGCCCCAGCTGGCGAACGCGCGGCGCTACGCTATCCCCCTGGACGCCTACCCGACGTTGCTGCGCATCGACCGAAACTGTGCGGAGCTAGCCGCCTTCGCCGACGCAGCGCCCGAGCGGCAACCCGACGCCGCGTAGGCGCACGGTAGCGACGGAGTTATAGGTAGCATTGCCGAGCAACAGGTGCGAATGTTGCGGTGCTGCGATCGTTCAATCGACGGATTCTTTCTGGAGCGACTTCATGAAATATGCGATTCCGGCCTGGGACATCCCTGCGGTTCCCGTCGCGGGCACCGATCGGTTCTATCCGGTGCGGCACATTTATTGTGTTGGCCGCAACTACGCCGAGCACGCCAAGGAAATGGGTGGCGATGCGGCAAAGGAGCCGCCATTTTTTTTCACCAAGCCGGCCGACGCGGTAGTGCCGGTCGTACCGCCGGCCACGGGAGCGATCGATTACCCCCTCGCGACGAAAAACTTCCACCACGAGATCGAACTGGTCGTGGCCATCGGGGAACGCGGCGCCAGGCTCGCCCCCGAAAATGCCAACCGGCTGATCTATGGCTATGCAGTCGGATTGGACATGACGCGCCGCGATTTGCAGAACGCGATGCGCGAAATCAAGCGTCCCTGGGACATCGGCAAATCTTTCGCGCAGGCGGCGCCGATCGGCCCGATCCATCCGGTCAGTGAGGTGGGCCACGTCAGCCGCGGGCGCATCTCGGTCGAAGTGAATGGCGTGCTCAAGCAGCAGGGCGATCTCGCCGACATGGTGTGGGACGTGCCGCACATGCTGCATTTTCTGTCTCAGTACTACGAGCTCCTTCCCGGCGATCTGGTATTTACGGGAACGCCGGCGGGGGTGGCGGCGGTCGTGCCTGGGGACGTGCTCGTTGGACGCATCGAATCGCTCGGCGAATTGAAAGTGCGGGTGCTCGAGCCGCAATCCTGATGTCGCTGCTCTCGGCCGAGCTCATCGAGCGCGGATACAACAACCGGGCGGCATGCCCCGACCATCCGCAATGGTTCGAGCGCTGGGCGCTCGAGAGCGAGGCGCTTCGCAAGCGCTCCCAGGCACGGCTGGATCTGCGTTACGGAGTCGCGCCGAGACAGACACTCGATATTTTCGCTGCGCCGCGACCGCGCGGATCGCTGCTCTTCATCCACGGCGGCTATTGGCGCGCGCTCGACAAATCGCAGCATTCGTTTGTTGCCGCCCCGCTGATCGACCGCGGCATCACCGTCGCGGTGATGAATTACGATCTGTGTCCGGCGGTCGGTATTCCTGACATTGTCGAGGAGTGCCGCCAGGCCGTCGCCTGGGTTATGCGCCACGGCGCTGAATACGGCATGCCGCCGGAGCATCTCGTCCTCGCGGGGCACTCTGCCGGCGGTCATCTCGTGGCAATGCTGATGGCGACCGACTGGACCAGCTACGGATTGTCGCAGCAGGTATTGGCGGGAGGCGTCGCGATCAGCGGCGTGTTCGACCTGGAACCGCTGGTGCAGGCATCCCTCAACACGGATTTGCGGCTGGATACGGCAACGGCGCGCGCCATGAGCCCCATCCATATGGCGCCCGCATGCGCGGTGCCGCTGTTGCTTGTCGTCGGGGCGCGGGAGACGAGCGAATTCCTGCGTCAGACGCAGCTGCTCTGGGATGCATGGCCGGGATGCCGCCCGCGGGACGCTTCGGGTCCGCTGCTTGTCCCCGAGCGGCACCATTTCAGCGTCCTCAGTGAACTTGGGGACCCTGCGAGCGAACTCTCTCGACACATCGCAGCCTGGTGGCCAAATGATGCGAGTTCGGGTTCGGTTGACGACTGACCGACGGTCATTTACTCTCGACAGATGACCAGCAGTCATTTAGATGTCTGATGATCGTCCGACGCCGAGCCATCCAGGCCGGTGAAAAGCATGCGCGCTACCACGCGATTCTGGACGCGGCGGAACGGTTGCTGCTGCAATCGCCGGACCGCAGCGCGAACGTGGCCGAGGTTGCCCGGGAGGCAGGGCTGGCCAAAGGGACTGTCTACCTCTATTTCCCGGGGAAGGAGGAATTGCTGCTCGCACTTCACGAGCGCAATCTCTCTGCTTACCATCACGCGCTCATCGCGTTGCTCGACGATCGCGCCGCGATAAGCATCGAAGACGTCTTCGAGGTGACACGCACCAACGTTGTCGGCTCTCCTTTGTTTCTACCGCTGGCAAGCCGCTGCTTTGGCGGTATGGACCAAACGGTGCCTGTCGCGGCAAGGTGTGCATTCGAGCGCCGTATGGCGGCACAGCTTGCACTCGCGGGCGCGGGTCTGGAACGCCATTTCGCTGCGCTGAAGGCCGGCGACGGCGTCGAACTGCTGCGACAGATGTACGCCCTGATCCTCGGAATGTGGCAGACAGCGGGAAGCGCCTCGATGGGTTCAGGCGCGTGGATCCCGGAATCCAATTCGGCGGTCGCCGACTCACAATACACTGGCGAACTTGGGCGCGCGCTCTTCGCGCTATGGGAAGGCTCGCTCGCGCGTGCGCGACGCCGCACCCGGCACTGATAGTGGTACACGGGCAGAGGAAGCAGAAGGCGCCTGTCGTCGGATGCGACGTCGCCGTGCACGCCGCGATGGATCGATGAGCGCCGCGTATAATGAGTGCATCCAATAACTGAGTTGATCTCTCATCATGAGTCAACGCCGGCTACATGCAGTCGACCAGCCCGAAGCTCCGCTGAAAGCGATCGCGCAAGCGGTGAGCCCCATCCCGGAGATCATCGCCGAACTCAAGGCCGGCCGCATGGTGATTCTCGTCGACGAGGAAGATCGCGAGAATGAAGGCGATCTCGTTGTCGCGGCCGATTTCATCTCGCCGGACGCAGTGAACTTCATGGCCAAGCATGGCCGCGGACTGATTTGCCTCACCTTAACCGAGAGTCGCTGCCGACAACTCAACCTCGCGCCAATGGTCAGCGAAAATCGCACCGTCCATGGCACCGCGTTTACCACCTCGATCGAGGCGGCGGAAGGCGTTACTACAGGAATATCGGCTGCCGATCGCGCGCACACGATCCGGGTCGCATGTGCGCCGGGTGCCCGCCCCCAGGACCTCGTCCAGCCCGGACACATTTTTCCCGTGATGGCCCAGCCGGGAGGCGTTCTGGTGCGGGCCGGCCACACCGAAGCCGGTTGTGACCTGACGCAGCTCGCTGGCCTGACGCCCGCCGCGGTGATCTGTGAAATCCTCAGAGACGATGGCTCGATGGCGCGCCTGCCCGACTTGGTGGAATTCGCTCGTACCCATGGCCTCAAGATCGGTGCCATCACCGACCTGATTCACTATCGCAGCCAGACCGAGCGCCTCATCGAACGCGTCGGTGAGCGGCCGATTGTGACCTCCGAAGGCGAGTTTTCCCTCGTGACATTTCGCGACAAGTTGACGGATGCCACACATCTGGCGCTGGTCCGCGGCGATATCGCTCCGGATCGCGAAACGCTCGTGCGGGTGCACGAGCCACTTTCGGTAGTCGATTTGCTCGATCATCGGAGCCGTGCGCATTCGTGGACGATACCCGCGGCGCTCGGGGCGCTGGCCAAGGCCGAGAACGGCGTCCTGGTTCTGCTGCACCGTTCCGAGTCGGCGCGGGAGCTCAGGGCGCGCGCCGTGTCCGACCAGGCACAGCCCGAAATGAAGATGGACTTGCGCAACTACGGCATTGGCGCGCAGATCCTGCGCGATCTCAACGTCGGCAGGATGCGATTGCTCGCGCGGCCGCGCAAGATGCCGAGCATGGCTGGCTTCGGCCTCGAGGTGACCGGACACCTGGAGTCGCCCCGGGGCTAACGCGATTCGCTTGCCGTCGCAGCGACATCCGGAAGGGTGCAGCGCTCATTTTCAATGCCATTCACGCCCTCGCCTGACCATGCCCGTTAACAGGATCGCCCCGAACACCCGCGCCGCACACATGCGCGTCGGCGTTGTCGTAGCTCGCTTCAATGCCGATGTCGGAGAAGCGCTGCTTGCCGGCGCGTTGCGTGCGCTCGATGGTGCCGGCGTGCCGCAAGAAGCAATCACGGTCGCGTCGGTCCCCGGCGCACTCGAAGTTCCGCTCGCGTTGCAGCGCATGGCGCAGACCGGCGATTACGATGCGCTCGTCGCGCTCGGCGCCGTCATTCGCGGAGAGACCTATCATTTCGAAATCGTCGCCAACGAGTCGGCAGCCGGACTGGCCAGCGTTCAACTTGAGTTTGGGACGCCTATCGGCAATGGCATTTTGACAACGGATAGCGATGCACAGGCGCGGACACGCGCCGACAGCAAGGGTCAAGAAGCTGCGCTGGCTGCCGTCGAGATGGCCAATCTGATGGATGCGATCGATGAAGAATAGCCGATCGCGCGCGCGTGAATTCGTACTGCAGGGCCTGTACCAGTGGCTGCTGTCGGGGACCGACCCCGTCACGATTCGCACGCAGCTCGCCGAGACAGAATCGTTCGCGCACTGCGATCGACCGTTTTTCGACAAGATCTGGCACGGTGTCACGGCTGAATACGACGTGATGGTAGCGGCCATCTCGCCGTTCTGTGATCGCGCAGCCGTGCAACTCTCCCCGATCGAAAAGAGCGTTCTGGTCATTGGTGCGTGGGAACTCCTGCGCCAGCCGGACGTGCCGTATCGCGTTGCGATCAACGAGGCCGTTGAACTGGCCAAGATCTACGGGGGCACTGACGGCCACCGCTTCGTCAACGGCGTGCTCGACAAGCTTGCTGCCTCGGCTCGGGCGCTCGAAATCAGCGCGGCGCGCGTTTAGTTTCTTCTGCCTTCGCTGCCCCCCGCGCATCCCGATCGGACTCTGGCGATGTCTCTTACCGAGTTCGAGCTGATCGAGCGTTTTTTCCGGCGTCCTGCCCGGCATGCGACGGTGGGCATCGGCGATGATGCCGCGGTCGTCGCACCTTCGGTCGGCTGTGAACTCGCCGTGTCTGTGGACATGCTGGTATCCGGCCGCCACTTCTACCCGGACGCAGACCCTGCATCGATCGGCCACAAGACGCTTGCGGTGAATCTGTCCGACATGGCTGCGATGGGTGCAAAGCCTCGTTGGGCGCTGCTCGCCGGTGCACTCCCGGAAGTCGACACGAAGTGGCTGGCGGCTTTCGCGCAGGGGCTGTTCGCGCTTGCCGACGAGTATGGTGTGGAATTGATCGGTGGCGATACGACGCGCGGACCGTTGACTTTGTGCGTCACGATCCTGGGCGAGGTGCCCGCAGGGCAGGCGTTGCTGCGCAGCGGCGCGAAAACCGGCGATTCGATCTGGGTCTCAGGCCGGCTGGGCGATGCGGCGCTGGCACTGGCGCACGCGCAGGGACACGTTACGTTGAGTGCCGACGAGTTTGCGGCATGCGAGCGTGCGCTCTTGCTGCCGTCGCCGCGCGTTGCGTTGGGCCAGCGACTGCGCGGTTTGGCGACCGCAGCGATCGATATTTCCGACGGCCTGACAGGTGATCTCGGTCACGTGCTGCTGGCATCGGGAGTGGGTGCCGAGATCGAGCTCGCGGCGATTCCGCGCGGCGTGGCGATGGATCGTCTGCTGGTCGGCGCACGGCGCGAACTCGCGCTCGGCTGCCTGCTTGCAGGAGGCGACGACTACGAGCTTTGTTTCACCGTACCGCCGGGCTGCGAGAGCGAACTTGAACAAACCGTGAGTGGTCTGGGTCTCGCGCTCGCGCGCATCGGCAGAATACGCAATGCAGCAGGTATGGTCGTGCCTCGACGAGTCCGGCCGTGAACTTTCAACCTTGCCGCGTGGCTTTGACCATTTCGCGCGATGACGCACGCCAAGCCGCCTGCGTTACGGTTCCTGTTCTCGCATCCGGCGCACTTTCTCGCGCTCGGGTTCGGCGCCGGACTCTCGCCGGTTGCGCCGGGGACCTTCGGTACGCTGGTTGCGCTGCCGCTTGCCGCGGCGCTGCGCATCTACGCGAACGATGCCGCGTATCTGGGTGCGGTCGTCATCGCCTTCGCTGTCGGCGTATGGGCGGCGGGTCGCACCGGGCGCGACCTCGGCGTGGGCGATCACGGCGCAATCGTGTGGGATGAAGTCGTCGCATTTCTGTCTGGTGCTTTTTTTCGTCGGCGCCAACCCGATTCGTGAAGCCTTCGCATTTCTGCTGTTCCGGCTGTTCGACATCGTGAAGCCGCCGCCGGCGCGTTTCATCGATCGCGAGTGGCACGGCGGGTTCGGCGTCATGGCGGACGATATCGTCGCGGCGTTTTACGCGCTGCTGGCGCTGGCGTTATGGCAGCGGGTGATGGGCTGATTGATGAGCGGCCTTCGGGGAGACATTACGGAGAGGGCGGCGCGTCGCCTCGAGGAATTGTCGCTGAACGCATCCGGCGCATTTCAGTCGCTCGTGTACGACGGCTGGCTGCTTGGCTATCGCCGAGGCCCGACCAAACGCCTGCGGTGCGTGAATCCATTCTATCCGTCGCGCCTTCCCATGCAGGAGAAGGTCGAGCATTGCACGCGCTTCTATGCGGACGCTGGATTGCCCGCGATCTTTCGTCTCCTCCCGTTCTCGAAGCCTGCCAATCTGGATGCATGGCTCGAGCGCGCGGGCTGGCAAGCTTTCGAGCCTACGCTCGTGCAGCGTGCGCCAATCGAATCATTGCGCCTGCCGTCGACTTCCCTTGCCGACGTGACGATCATGCCGGTACCTGAGTGGCAGGAGCCAGTGGCGCGATTGCTCGATGTTGCACCCGAGTTGCTCGTGCAGTCGGTCGAACGGGCGCGGGCGTACCCGTTGCCACAGGCCGGTGCGGTCCTCCGGCGCGATGGCCAAGTCCTCGCGTGTGGGCTGGTCAAGATCGAAGGCGAGCACGCTGGTCTGTTCGCGGTGCACACCGACGAGCAGCATCGGGGGCGCGGCTTCGGACGGGCGATCGTCGTCGCGTTGCTGGCCGAGGCGGCGCGGTGGCACGCCCGGGTCGCCTATCTTCAGGTCACGGCAAGCAACGCCGCAGCGCTCGCGCTTTATCGCCATTTCGGATTCGTGACCGCCTACGATTACTGGTACCGTGCCAGAGTAGGCGAACGAGGCTGAGTTCCGATGAGAATCGACGAGGACATCTACGCGCTTGCCGTTCAGCTGGGGCGTTCGGCATCAGCCCGTCAATTGCTGGTAGCGACGGCGGAGTCCTGCACCGGTGGACTCGTCGCCGGCGCGATTACCGCGGTGGCAGGGAGTTCGGGATGGTTCGATCGTGGCTTCGTCACGTATTCCAATGAGGCGAAGATCGAGCAACTTGGCGTGGCTCCGGAGACGCTGGCCACTTATGGTGCTGTAAGCACGCAGACGGCGGCGGAAATGGCCGCGGGTGCGCTTCGTGCCAGCCGGGCGCAATGGACGGTGGCCATCACCGGGGTGGCGGGACCCAGCGGAGGGTCGATCGAAAAGCCAGTCGGGATGGTCTGCTTCGGGTGGGCGAGCTCCGCGGGCGTCGTTGCCGAACAGAGGCAACTTGGGGGCGACCGCGCAGAGGTCAGACGGGAGTCCGTGCGGCTCGCGCTGAGCGGTCTGATCGACCGCCTGGCCTAGGCCAAAAGAGGACTTTGTCGAACGATCGTTCTATGCAATAATGAATTCGCTACCGGCCCCCAATCCTAACAGGCGCATCATGAGCAACGGACTCGGCAAGACTAACGGAATGAATGCAATGGACGACAGCAAGACCAAGGCGCTCGCTGCGGCGCTGGCACAGATCGAAAAGCAGTTCGGCAAGGGCTCGATCATGAAAATGGGCGAGGCCCAGGTGCAAAGCGATTTGTCCGTCGTTTCCACCGGGTCGCTTGGCTTGGACATCGCACTTGGCGTGGGCGGCCTGCCGCGCGGGCGGGTCGTTGAAGTCTATGGGCCGGAGTCGTCCGGCAAAACGACCCTCTGTTTGCAGGTCGTCGCTCAGGTACAGAAAGCCGGTGGCGTCGCTGCGTATATCGATGCCGAGAATGCGCTCGACCCTGTTTATGCAGGCAAGCTCGGTGTGAAGGTTGGCGACATGCTGATCTCGCAGCCCGATACGGGCGAGCAGGGGCTGGAAATCGCCGACATGCTTGTGCGTTCCGGCGGCGTCGACATTATCGTCATCGACTCGGTGGCGGCGCTGGTTCCGCGCGCCGAAATCGAGGGCGAGATGGGCGATCAGCTTCCCGGCCTGCAGGCCCGTCTGATGAGCCAGGCTTTGCGCAAGCTCACGTCGAATATCAAGCGCGCCAATGTCCTGGTCATTTTCATCAACCAGATACGAATGAAGATCGGCGTCATGTTCGGCAATCCCGAAACGACGACGGGAGGCAACGCGCTCAAGTTTTACGCCTCGGTCCGCCTTGATATCCGCCGCATCGGGTCCATCAAGAGGGGAGAAGAGGTCGTCGGCAACGAAACTCGCGTCAAGGTCGTGAAAAACAAGATCGCGCCGCCATTTCGCGAGGCGCTTTTCGACATCCTCTATGGCGAAGGCATTTCGCGCGAGGGCGAAATCGTCGAACTCGGCGTCGCGCACAACATCGTCGAAAAATCCGGTGCGTGGTATGCGTATCAGGGAGAAAAGATCGGGCAGGGGAAGGACAATACCCGTGAATATCTGAAGGAACATCCGGACCTCGCCGCCGACATCGAGGCAAAGATCCGCGCTGCGGTGGGTATCGCGGGTCAGACCGCAGCGCGTGGTGCGGCGTCCGCCGAGGAATAGCGCGGCGCAGGACGCGGCTGGACCATCGCTGCGAGCGCAAGCGGTCCGGCTGCTCGCGCGGCGCGAGTACTCGCGTGCCGAACTGGAAGCGCGGCTTGTCGCCACAGGCGCCGCGCGCGGCGACGTCGTCACGGCTCTCGATGAACTGGCCGCGCTGGGCTACGTTTCGAACGAACGATATGCGCGGGCTGTCGCAGAGCAAAAGTCGGGGCGCTACAGTCGACGGAGCATCGCGAGCGAACTGAAGGCAAAAGGTGTGGATGCCGAAGATATAAGCATTGCGCTCGCGTCTACAGGCGTCGACGATGCGTCCGCGCTCGAGGCTTTGTGGCAGCGCCGCTTCGGCCGACTCCCTGCTGATAATCGCGAAAAGTCGCGGCAAGTACGCTTTCTGCAGGCCCGCGGCTTCTCGCTTTCGGCGATCCTCTCGTTATTGCGCAAACTCGCGGGCTGATCGGCCGTGCGTTCGCGTGGCATGCTAACATTTTGAATTTACAGTCAGTATCAAATTAGGGCTCGAGCCCGCGTTCATTGCCAATGAAAGTCGCAGACATTCGCCGCCAGTTTCTCGACTACTTCGCGGCTCAAGGACATGCAATCGTGCCTTCGGCGTCCCTTGTGCCGGGCAACGATCCGACGCTGCTGTTCACCAACAGCGGCATGGTGCAGTTCAAGGACGTATTCCTGGGCGCGGACAGGCGAAGCTACGTGCGTGCCGCGGACGTGCAGCGGTGTCTGCGCGCCGGCGGCAAGCACAACGATCTCGAGAACGTGGGATATACCACGCGGCATCACACGTTCTTCGAGATGCTGGGCAACTGGTCGTTTGGCGACTATTTCAAGCGCGAGGCCATCAGATATGCATGGGAGCTGCTGACCGCTATCTACCGCCTCCCACCCGACAAGCTCTGGGTCACGGTTTATCACACCGATGACGAGGCGTACGCCGTCTGGGCTGAAGACATCGGCGTGCCGCGCGAGCGTATCGTGCGCATCGGCGACAACAAAGGCGCGCCGTACGCATCCGACAATTTCTGGCAAATGGCCGACACCGGTCCATGCGGCCCCTGCAGCGAAATCTTCTATGACCATGGCCCGGAAATCGCGGGCGGCCCGCCGGGCTCCCCCGATGCCGAAGGCGATCGCTATATCGAGATCTGGAACCTGGTGTTCATGCAATTCGATCGCGATGACAAGGGCGCGTTGACGCCGCTCCCAAAACCTTGCGTCGATACCGGCATGGGTCTCGAACGCCTCGCCGCCGTGCTGCAGCACGTTCACAGCAATTACGAGATCGACCTGTTTCGGGACCTCATTCGCGATGCTGCCGTGCATACCAGGGCGAAGGATCTCGCTTCGCCATCGCTGCGCGTCATCGCCGATCATATCCGCGCCTGCTCGTTCCTGATCGTGGATGGCGTGATTCCCAGCAATGAAGGACGAGGCTACGTCCTGCGTCGCATCATTCGACGCGCGATCCGCCACGGCTACCAGCTGGGGCAGACGCAACCTTTCTTCCACAAGCTCGTGCCCGAGCTCTCGCGCGTGATGGGCGACGCCTATCCCGAGTTGCCGCTGCGGCAGGACTATGTGATGCAGGTGCTGCGTGCCGAAGAAGAGCGCTTCGCCGATACGCTGGAGCACGGCATGAAAGTCCTCGAGGCGGCGCTGGCGGAGGCTCGCAAGAGTGGCACGAAGGTGCTGCCGGGCGAGACCGCTTTCACCCTTTACGACACGTTCGGTTTTCCGTTCGATCTCACGGCCGACGTTTGCCGCGAACGCGAGATGTCTGTTGACCAGGTGGGATTCGAGGCGGCGATGGACAGACAGCGCGAGCGCGCACGCGCGGCATCCACCTTCAAGATGGCGGGCGGCGTCGATTACGCTGGTCCCAAGACCGTGTTCGACGGCTACGACACGCTGGCCGAGGACGCCCGCATCGTCGCGCTGTATCGCGGCGGCAGCGCCGTCGAGTCACTGTCATCCGGTCAGCAGGGCATCGTCGTTCTCGATCGCACGCCGTTCTATGCCGAGTCGGGAGGTCAGGTCGGCGATCGCGGCGAATTGTCGGCGAGCGGTGCGTGCCTGACGCTGTTCGCGGTGCACGATACGCAGAAAATTCAGCCGGATGTTTTTGGCCACCACGGCGAAGTCAAGACAGGCGAACTCAAGATCAACGATATCGTCGCGGCGCGCGTGGATGGCGATTCGCGTCAGCGTGCTGCGTGGAATCACTCTGCGACGCACCTCATGCACGCTGCACTGCGCCGCGTCCTGGGCCCTCACGTTACGCAAAAGGGATCGCTGGTCGATGCGCAGCGCACGCGATTCGACTTCGCGCATTCGCAAGCGATGACCGACCAGGAAATCCACACTGTGGAAGCACTGGTGAATCGTGCGATCCGTGCCAACTATCCGGTCGAAGTGCGTCGCATGCCTTACGATGAAGCGATCAAATCGGGCGCCATGGCGCTGTTCGGTGAAAAGTACGGTGACGAGGTCCGCGTTCTGAGGATGGGCGACTTTTCAACCGAGTTGTGCGGCGGCACCCACGTGGACCGCACTGGTGACATCGGTTCCTTCAAGATCGTGTCCGAATCGGGTGTCGCTGCAGGCATTCGACGGGTCGAGGCCGTGACGGCCGATGCGGCGCTCGCATATACCCACGAACTCGAGGCGGGGCTGAACGTCGCCGCGCGCACGCTCAAGACTTCGCCGGGCGAAGTACCCGCCAAGATTCAACAGTTGATCGAGCAGGTCAGGGCGCAGGAAAAGGAAATATCGAAGTTCAAGAGCAAATTGGCTTCGAGCCAGGGTGTAGACATCGCGGCGCAGGCAGTCGAAGTGAACGGCGCGAAGGTGCTCGCGGCGGCCATCGAAGGCGCCGACGCCAAGACGCTGCGTGATACGCTCGACCAGCTCAAAGGACGATTCAAGTCCGCCGCCATCGTACTGGGTTCCACCGATGGTCCCAAGGTGACCTTGATCGCAGGGGTGACGTCGGATCTCACCGGCAAGATCAAGGCCGGTGATCTCGTCAATCACGTCGCGACGCAAGTTGGCGGCAAAGGCGGCGGTCGCCCGGACATGGCACAGGCGGGAGGAACAATGCCCGAAAAGCTGCCCGCCGCTCTCGCGAGCGTCAGGATCTGGGTCGAGCAGCGTCTGTAGCCTTCAATGGCCCGATGCCGCGGTCGTGATCGCGCTCGCAGACACATCCCGGCGGGTGCCAAATTAGCCGAGACCGGCCTGACCGTTTGTGCGGTGACAAACACCTCCGATCAGGCCTCCTTGCGGGGTATCGTCGTGAAACATATGATTGCCGCCAATGTCCGTGTGATGCGGCCCGCGCCGCGACCCGGAATCCCCGAATCCAAACGGAAGTGGACGGAAATCGATGAACAGAACGTGGCGTTACCTGGTTGCCCTCGCTGCCGGTGCAGCGTTGCTCGCGGGCACCGTTACAGCGCAGGCGCAAGGCATCACCTCGGAGCAGGCCGCGCAAATTCTCGAAGAGCTGAAAGCGATCCGAAAGAACCTCGAGACGCGCCCCATCGCTCCGCAGGCGGCCGCGCCCGCGCCGGCACGGCCGGTCGACGACAAGGTGAGCTATGCATTCGTGCCCGGCAACTATACGTTGGGCAAGGAAGACGCTCCGCTTGTCCTGGTCGAGTACACCGACTACCAGTGTCCGTTCTGCCAGCGCTTCCACAACGATGCTTTTGCGCAGATCAAGACGAACTACATCGATACCGGCAAAATCCGTTTCGTCACCCGCGACTTCCCGCTCGGTTTTCACGAGAACGCAATGCGCGGCGCGGTGGCTGCACGCTGTTCGGCCGAGCAAGGCAAGTTCTGGGATTTCCGCAACACGCTGATCGCCAATGCCAGCCAGCTGCAGGCGGACAAGATCGCAGTTTATGCCGCGAATGCATCGCTCGACGTCCCCAAGTTCAAGGCGTGCCTCGATTCGGACAAGTACAAAGCCGCGATCGACAAGGACATGGCCGAGGGCCAGCTCGCGGGCGTTACCGGCACGCCGGCATTCGTGCTGGGGCGTATCCAGAATGGCAAGATCGAAGGCGTTCGTCTGGTGGGTGCGATGCCTTACGGGCAATTCGACGCCAAGATTCAGGAGTTCATGAAACAGACGGCTACGGCAAAGAATTAGACGAAATAAGCGACCGCGGCCGGTACCGGGCGATTCGACGCCCGCACCGGCCGTTGCTTTTCCTGGCAACCGGCATCGCATTGCGATGCCGCTGCGCGCCCCACTAAGGGCGAGCCATGCGCTGCGTGCTCCTGGCTTTTGCCCTCGGCGTTATAGCCCTCCAGCAGCAGGCAACGTTACCGTCCGGTGACGTTACCGCATATACCCTGATTCCATTGTTCGTCGCCGCCGCGGCTGCAGGCGCCGCGCGGCGCACGAAAGGTGGAGTCAGGCGGATTGCTCGCGCGACCGCGTTCACCTCCGCTTTCGTTGCTGCGGCACTCGCGGGCTTCTGCTATGCCGCGTGGCGCGCCGAAGTACGCCTTGCCGATCAGTTGCCTGCTGCGTGGGAAGGGCGCGACATCGAAGTCGTCGGTGTGATCGACGAATTGCCGCAGCCCGTCGATCGCGGCACGCGCTTTGCATTTTCCGTAGAGCGCATTATCACCGCTGACGCAGTCGTTCCCACGTCGCTATCGCTTGCCTGGTACAACGGCTATGCACGAGCGGGCGCGGTCGATGCGACGCCGGATCCCGTTCCTGTCTTGCATGCAGGCGAGCGCTGGAATCTGGTGGTGCGCCTGAAGCGGCCGCACGGCACCGTGAATCCCAACGGCTTCGACGTCGAGGCGTGGTTGCTCGAGAACAACCTGCGTGCGACGGGTAACGTGCGCCAGGACAAAGCCGACCACCGGGTCGATGCGTTCGCGGGGCGCGCCGCCGACTACGTCGGGCGCGCGCGAGAATCGATCCGCACTCGAATGCTTGCCGCGCTTGAAGGACGACCGTATGCGGGTGTGATCGCGGCGCTGGCCATCGGCGACGAGCGCGCGATCCCCGCGACGCAGTGGCAGCTTTTCAATCGCACGGGCGTCGGGCACCTCATCAGTATCTCGGGACTGCACATCACATTTTTTGCGACGTTGATCGGCGCGTGTGTGTATGGGCTCTGGCGGCGCAGCCATGCTCTCACCACCCGCCTGCCCGCCCGCAAGGCGGCAGCCGTCGGGGGTGTCCTCGCAGCCTTCGTCTACGTCCTGCTCGCGGGATTCCAGATTCCGGCGCAGCGAACGTTGTACATGCTGACTGTCGCGGCGATCGGGCTCTGGCTCGGCCGTCCGGGAACCGCCTCGGTCGTGTGGTTGTGGGCGCTTGCGGTAGTGCTTGCATTGGACCCGTGGGCCAGTCTGACACCGGGATTCTGGCTGTCGTTCGGCGCCGTGGGTCTGCTGCTCTATATCGGTGTCGGACGTATCGGCAAGTTGCCCGCATGGCGCGAAGCGACGCGCGCCCAGGCGGCGATCACGCTCGGGCTGATTCCGCTGATGCTGATACTGTTCCAGCAGATATCGATCGTTTCACCGCTGGCAAATGCGGTCGCCATTCCGGTCGTCACCTTCGTCGTCGTGCCGCTGGCGCTGGCGGCCATCGTCGTGCCGTGGGACCTCCTGCTGATCGTTGCGCACCAGGTCTTCGCCGGAGTCGCGGCGTTTCTCGAGTTCTTGAGCGCCCTTCCGGCGGCGGTGTGGCAGCAGCATGCGCCGCCGGCGTGGGCAGCGGTCGCCGGTGTTGTCGGCGTGGTCTGGCTGCTTGCTCCGCGGGGTGTTCCGGGAAGGGCGCTCGGACTGATCTGGCTGCTGCCGCTGTTCGTCGTCGTTCCCATACTGCCGCCCCCCGGCGCGTTCAGCCTCACAGTGCTCGATGTGGGGCAGGGTCTCGCGGTGCTGGTGCAAACGCATCGGCATGCGTTGCTGTACGACACCGGCCCGCGCTTCAACGACACGGCCGACGCGGGCAACCGAATCATCGCTCCCATGCTGCGCTCGATCGGCATAGCGCACCTCGATACGCTCATGGTCAGCCACCAGGACACGGATCACAGCGGCGGAGCGCTGTCGCTGCTCGAAACCGTGCCGGTTGCCACCTTGCTGTCGTCGCTGCCCGCCGACCATCCGATCAATCGCGCGCGGCTGGCGGTCGGCGAAACCGCGACCCGTTGCATGGCGGGAGACACCTGGCGCTGGGATGGCGTCGATTTCACGATGTTGCATCCGGTCGCAGCCAACTATTCGAATCCGAAACTCAAGCCAAACGATCTGTCATGTGTGATCCGCATCGCAAACGCCGCCGGAAGCGCGCTGCTGACCGGCGACATCGAGGCACGCACCGAGTCTGATCTGGTACGACGCAGCGCAGATGCCTTGCGCTCGGAGGTGCTCGTCGTTCCCCATCACGGCAGCAAGACCTCATCGACACCCGCATTCATCGCCGCGGTGCAACCTGACACCGCAGTCTTCACGCCGGGGTATCGCAATCGTTTTCGACACCCACGGCCGGAAATCGTCGAACGTTACCAAGTGGCCGGAGTCAAGAACTACCGCACCGACTACGACGGCGCAGTGAGCTTCACCTTCGGCGATCGCCTGTCGCACGAACCACGGCTGGAACGCGAGCAACATGCCCGATATTGGCGGGAAGCACCGCTGCGTGGAGACCTTCCATCGCTGGAGTAGGAACGTCGTTCGTCGTGCGTAGCAGTCTGCGCACGCTTGCGGCAGTGGCTTGCGGCATGACTCTTGCTGTGGTTGTCGCATCCGCGCGACCTGCCAGCGCCCAGGACGCCGCAGCACCGACGGAGCTCAAGTTGTCGACGGCCCTCGGCCCGGCGTATGCGCTGGGTAAGGCAGGCGAAGTATGGGCGGCGCTGATCCGCGATCGTTCTGCCGGGCGGCTGGCCGCAAAGCATTTTCCGGGTGCCGCGCTGGTTCAGCGCGATGCGGTGCGTGAATATCCGGCGTTGCGCGACGGCAGCATCGATCTTGCGGTCGGGTCGACGCTGGTCTGGTCCGCGCAAGTTCCGGAACTCAATCTGGTTTCGCTGCCGTGGCTGGTGCGCGATGATGCGGCGCTCGACGCCTTGCTCGCAGGGGAGGTCGGCCGGCGCCTGTCAGCACTGCTCGAGGCTTCGGGCGTCGTACCCGTTGCCTGGATGCCCAACGGCTTCACCGCGCTGGCGACGCATGCTGCCGTTCGCAAACCTGCCGACATGGGCGGCTTGAAGATTCGCGTACAGAGTTCGCAACTCGCGATCGACCTGCTTCTTGCGCTCGGAGCGCAGGCCAGCGCAATGGGTGCGGCCGACGCGCGGGCGGCCTTTGTCAGCGGCGCACTCGACGGACAGGAGGTCAGTATTGCCGCCTACGCGGCCTCACGGCTGGATACGGCGGGACTGACACACTTACTTCTCTGGGACGCTCGTGCCGATGCACTCGTGTTCGTGGTGAACCGGTCACGATGGGATGCGTGGGGCGAAGCCGATCGTGCCCTGGTACGTCAGGCCGCGCAGGAAGCGGCGCGCGAAACGGGCGCTGTGGCGCGACGGGCAGAGGATTCGGCGACGCTGGCGGCGCTGGCGCGCCAGGGAGTGAATATCACGCGTCTTACGCCCGCTGGCAAGGAAGCTTTTCGCGTAGCCGCACAGCCGGTGTTCGAGTACTGGAGCAGTGCGGTCGGATCGGATCTTGTTCGCGCCGCCGAAACGGTGGTCGCGGAAACAGCCGCAAGCCCGAAGCAGTAGCGTAGAGTCAGTTGACGTAGCGTCCGATGCGCACGGCAGTCTCGCCTTTTTTCGGGCGGCGGGTTGGCATGATCAACACGCAATCGTCGTGCGGCGTCCGCACTTCCGTGCCGCCGTCGATGGCGTACACCGTGCCCGCTCGCGGAATCGTCTGCAGACCGTGGACGGGCTGCGTGAATCTGAAGGTGTCGGTCGTGATGGTTACAGTCGATGTCACTTCGATGGTCCGCTGCGGCTCGGGCGGAAGCGGTTGCAGCTCACGCTCGAGGGTCGCGCCATCGAGCATGCCGAAGTGACCGAGGAATCGCAGCACCGCTTGCCGGGCAACGGTCGGCGCACTCGCTTCCCAGTGCTGGCCGCACTCGACCAGCAGCGCATTGCGTGGATCCTCGGCATCGTCGAAGAACGCGTAGTCGCGCAATCGCTTGCCTGAGACGTGGCCGCCATCGATGATTACGTGCAGCGGCATCGCAATTGCCCGCGCAAGCTCGATACCCTTGCGCTGCGCGCCCGCCATCGCCAGCGGCAAGCATGGTTCGGACATCGAATGCAGGTCGAGCAGATAGTCGACGCGATCATAAAGAGGACGTAACTCGCGCGCACGCGTCAACTCGACGCTCGACCGCGGCCCGTCGAGCACCACGGCCGTCCAGAGTCGATTGAAATCCTCGTCGATGCAGCGCGATGCGAAGGGATCGGACGGGTCGAAGCGCTGGTACGCGGCAACGTTGGCGAACACGAGCGACAGCATGCCACGGGTGGGACGCAATCCTTCACGCAGGAATCGATCGACTGCGATCGCGCCGCAAACTTCGTTGCCATGCGTGAGCGCCTGGACCAGTACATGGGGACCCGAATCGACGGTGTCGAAGGTCCAGACGTAAGGAATTCCGGTGTTGCCGGATGCGTAGCCCGCAAGGTCCGGAAACGGGACTTCGATCGCCGGCAGGGCGGGCTGGGGCACTGCGTTCACGAGCGGCGCAACGTCGTGTCCAACTTTATGCGCGTGGGCGGCTCATGCAGCACAGACGTGGTCGGCAAGCCGGCCCATGAAGGTTTCGCATTTCGCGAGCTGCTCGAGCGAGACCCATTCGTTGGGCTGGTGCGCCTGATCGATGTGTCCCGGCCCGCAGATGATCGTCGAAATGTCGGCGTTGTGAAACAGCGACGCCTCGGATCCAAAGGACACCTTGCCGAAGTCGTGCGTCCCACTGCATACCTTGCCGATCTCGGCGATCTCGCTGCCGCCGTGCGTGTCGAATCCGGGCATCGCGGACAGCTGGTCGAACTCGATGTGCGTAAGGGGACTGACAGCGTGCATGTCCGGCAGCAACGTCGCGGAAAATCGCTTGACATCGGCAAGCAGTGCGTCCGGATCATCGAAAGGCAAATGCCGGAATTCGAAATCGAAGCTGCAGTCTCGCGGCACGATGTTGAGAGCGGTGCCGCCACGGATCACGCCCGTATGCACCGTTGTATAGGGGACATCGTACGCCGCGTCGAAGCTGCCACGATCGCGAAAGCGATGCGCCATGTGCGTGAGGAACGTGACGATCTCGCATGCGACCTGCACGGCGTTGACGCCGCGCGGCGTCAGGGAAGAATGCGCCTCATGACCGCGCACCCGGCACCGGTAGCTCTTCTTTCCCTTGTGCGCAACCACCAGGTGCATGCCGGTGGGTTCGCCGACGACGCAACCCGCGGGTTTGACGCCGCGTGCGGACACGTCCGCAATTAACCGCCGGACACCGACGCAGCCGACCTCCTCGTCATAGGACAGCGAAAAGTGCAACGGACGCTTCAGCCCTCGACGCAGGAATTCGGGCACGAACGCGAGGCCGATCGCAGAAAAGCTCTTCATGTCGGCCGTGCCGCGGCCATAAAGCCTGTCGCCGATCTGCGTCGCCTGGAACGGCGGGGTGTCCCACGGCTGCCCGTCGACAGGGACCACGTCGGTGTGACCCGAAAGCACGATTCCACCACGCGTCGCATTGCCATCCTGGGCAGGAAGCGTCGCAAAGAGATTGGCCTTGCGTCGGTCGTCGTCGAAGGTCAGCTGCGAGTCTATGCCGTGCGAGGCGAGATAGTCGCGTACCCAATCGATCAGCGCGAGGTTGGAACCGCGGCTGGTCGTGTCGAATGCGATGAGCGTGCGGATCAGCTCCAGGCCGATGAGCTTGTGCCGCTCGGCAACGACGGTGGCGTTCATCGAGTCGTTTCAGTGCGTGGCATGGGAACAGCATAGGAACCGCGTCGGTCCATGTCAATGGCGACGGTTGTGGGCGACAATGATGCCCGTCAGGTCCTTTTAAACAGGTGCACGAGGTCGCGTCGATGTCTCGATTGGTGCTGATCGTTATTGCGTGGTCAATTGCTGCATCCGCGTGTGCTCAACCGCAATCGCTTCCCATTGAGAAGATCAAACTTCCCGAGGGGTTCGCGATTGAAGTGGTCGCTCGTGTCGAGAACGCGCGCGGCATGGCGCTCGGCGACAAGGGGACGCTGTTCGTCGGCTCGATACAGGCGGGAAAGGTCTACGCCGTGCAGTTTGCACCAGGCTCGCCCGCGCAGGTATCCACTGTGGCATCGGGGCTGCAGCTCCCGGCCGGCGTCGCCTTTCGCGACGGCGCGTTGTATGTCTCAGCTGTCAACCGGATCTTGCGTCTCGACGACATTGAAAGCAGACTCGCCAATCCGCCAGCGCCCGTCGTCGTCAGCGATCGCTTTCCGACCGAAACGCACCATGGCTGGAAGTTCATCGCCTTCGGCCCAGACGGCAAGCTCTATGTGCCGGTCGGCGCGCCATGCAACATATGCGAACCGGATCCGGACCGATACGCCAACATCATGCGCATGAACCGCGATGGATCCGCGCTTGAAGTCTATGCGCGCGGTATACGCAATACTGTCGGGTTCGACTGGGATCGACGCAGCGGCGACCTATGGTTCACGGATAACGGCCGCGACATGTTGGGCGATGATGCTCCGCCGGACGAACTCAATCACGCAACGAAGGCCGGCCTGCATTTCGGGTATCCCTACTGTCATGGCGGGATGATTTCCGACCCGGAATTCGGTCGCAGGCACGCGTGCAGCGAATTCGTGGCGCCTGCGCAGAACCTGGGACCGCATGTGGCGTCGCTGGGGATGCGCTTCTATACCGGCGCTCAATTTCCCCCGGAGTATCGGAACCAGGTATTCATTGCGGAGCACGGCTCCTGGAACCGCAGCAAAAAGGTCGGTTACCGAATCACACTCGTGCGGATTGAAAACGGCAAAGCGGTCGCATACGAACCATTCGCGACCGGTTGGTTGGAAGGCGAGCGGGCGTGGGGCCGCCCGGCCGATGTGCTGGTCGCGCCGGACGGCTCATTGCTGGTTGCGGACGATACCGCGGGAGCGATCTATCGAATCAGCTATCACGGACTGCCATGATTGGCTGATGGCCTAGTAGTGCCAGTGCCGATATCCGCGATAGGGGTACCTGTAGTAAGGCGCGTACACCACGGGTGCGTACGGGACCACCGGTGCGGCGTACGCAACAACCGGCGCCGGAGCGTAGTACGGAGCCGCATAGTACGGTGCCGGCGCAGCAGCGAAATACCCGTACCCGTGATTCGAATAGCCGACCGAGAACCCGGGTACCCCGATCGAGACAGCGACATTCGCACCTGCTGACGCGCTTGGAGTAATGGCGGCACCGGCGACCAACACGGCCGCTGCCGCAAGGGTGGCGATACGACGGTTCATTCCTACCTCCATCTACGTTGGTCCGCGCACTGCGCGGGACACTGACCAGAACGCCCCGGGATGGCGGGCGTTGACGAGATTAACTGACGTTACAATTGGTTACGCTTCAGCTATGCTCGCCATTGCAGATTCGACCACTGGCAGCACCCGGGGTTCAATGATCGTCTTCCGTCGTATCGTCGCACTGCTGGCGTTGGTCCACGGCATGGCAGGGATATCCGCGACCGGTTCGGCGACCGATCTGACGATCGGCATCGGTGCGGACGTGACCGCAATCGATCCGCATTTCCACAACGTGACGCCCAACAACAATGTCGCGGCGCACATATTCGACTATCTCGTCTTGCGCGACGAACGGCAGAAAGCGATTCCCGGCCTTGCCGAGAGCTGGAAAGCAATCGACCCGCTGACATGGGAATTCAAGTTGCGCAGGGGCGCCAAGTTTCATGACGGCACCGAATTCACAGCCGCTGATGTCGTTGCCTCGATCGAGCGCGTCCCGCAGGTTCCGAACAGTCCGTCGCCGTTCACCGCATACACCAAGCAGATCAAGGAAATGGTGGTGGTCGACGCATACACCATCCGCTTCAGGACGGCCGCGCCGTATCCGCTGATGCCGACGGATATGACACAGGTCGCGATCATATCCAAGCAAGCGGCCAAGGCGTCGACCGAGGATTTCAACAGCGGGAAGGCGGCGATCGGCACCGGTCCCTACAAGCTCGCGGTCTTCCGGGCTCGGCGCCGCGCTCTAATTGAAATGAAACGAACGATCTGACAATGTCGACCAGCCGGCGGCGGTCTCTGCGATCGGGCTTTGCTGTGGAACGCCGCGGCCTTGACTGCGTCGCGATATGCTGCGACTGTCGATGTTAACTAGGCGGATTGTGTCAACTGCCACGAACGATCAGCTGCTGAAGTTCCTGCACGATCGGAGTCGCGGCGTCCAAACCCAGGCGCTTGACCAGGGCTTGCGCGAGGTCCGGCAGGAGATCATGCAAGTCGCGCAGATTGCTGGCGCGTTGCAGGCGCATCATCATGAGGTAGCCGCGGAATCCCAGGTGTGTATTGATAGCGTCGCTGACCTTCTGCTGCGCGGCGAGAAAACGCTGCACTTCGTCCTCGCTGCGCGGTACCGGTGCAGTCCCGGACTCGGTCCCGGAAGGGGCGCTGAAACGCTTGACGATCAAGCCGTCCCGCTCCAGCGTTGCGAAGGCGCTGGCATCGACGCGCAACGCGCGCGCGCGTTGGAGCACTTCCGCAACGGTGCGATTACCGTCGATCATGATCAGCAGGCTGCGCAGGGCGATCGGCAAACTGCGATGACGCTCCTTGAGCTCACGCACGCCCTCGTCGGTCTTCGCGTAGATTTCACCCGGATGCATCGTTCCTGTCTCCTGGCACCGGGGATCGATGCGACCCCATCGCCTCGGCAACGCGGCATTATAGACGAGCGACCTAAGGTTCCCCAATGCGTGGTCGGGGCACAGTCTTTGTGAAATAATCGAATCGCGGTGCTAGATCCAACACTCGTCGCCGCTCTCGGCGAAATCGTGGCTCCTTCGGCGTTGCTCACCGCGCCGGAGGATACTCGCCCCTACGAATGCGATGGATTGACGCTTTTTCGCGAGCAGCCCCTCGCAGTCCTGCTGCCCGAGAACGAAGGGCAGGTCATCGCGATCCTCAAGCTTTGTCACGCGGCACACGTCCCGGTAGTGGCGCGGGGCGCCGGCACTGGACTGTCTGGTGGCGCGATGCCGCACAAGCAAGGCGTCGTGCTTTCTCTCGCCAAATTCAACCGCATTCTCGGTATCGATCCACTGACGCGAACCGCGGTCGTTCAGCCGGGGGTCCGTAATCTCGCAATTTCGGAGGCGGCTGCGGTACATGCGCTGTATTACGCGCCCGACCCGTCTTCACAGATCGCCTGCACGATTGGCGGCAACGTCGCTGAAAACTCGGGCGGCGTGCATTGTCTCAAGTACGGCCTCACCGTGCACAACGTGCGCCGCGTCCGCGCCGTGCTGATAAGCGGGGATGTCATCGAGTTGGGCGGCGATGCGCTCGATGCACCGGGCTATGACCTGCTGGCGCTCATCACGGGTTCGGAAGGGCTGCTCGCCGTCATCACCGAGGTAACCGTCAAGTTGACGCCCAAGCCGCAGTCGGCCAGTTGCGTTCTCGCTGCGTTCGACGACGTGACCAAGGCTGGGGACGCCGTCAGCGCGATCATTGGCGCCGGTATCATTCCAGCCGGTCTTGAAATGATGGACCAGCTGACCATCGGTGCCGTCGAGCCGTTCGTGCATGCTGGCTATCCGCTCGACGCGGCGGCGATCCTGCTGTGCGAATCCGACGGCGTGCCGGAAGAGGTAGCCGAAGAGGTCGACGCGGTGCGCGCCCTGATGCAGCGCTGTGGCGCGACGCACCTCGACGTATCGCAGACGGAGGTGCAAAGGCTCAGGTTCTGGTCGGGGCGCAAGGCGGCGTTTCCGGCGGCAGGCCGCATCTCGCCTGATTACTATTGCATCGACGGAACCATCCCCCGCCGTGCCCTCGCCCCGATCCTGAAGCAGATCGGTGAACTGTCCCAAGAGTTCGGATTGCGCTGCATGAATGTTTTTCACGCGGGGGACGGCAACCTGCATCCGTTGATCCTGTACGATGCCAATTGTCCGGGAGACGCCGAGAAGACCATCGCATTCGGCTCGAGAATTCTCGACCTGTGCATCGCCGCCGGAGGCACGATCACCGGCGAACACGGTGTCGGTGTGGAGAAAATCGGCGAGATGTGCGTGCAGTTTTCAACGCTCGAGCTCGAGCGCTTTCACGGCGTGAAGCACGCGTTCGATCCCGACGGCCTCCTCAACCCCGGCAAGGCCGTCCCGCAGTTGCATCGCTGTGCCGAGATGGGTCGCATGCACGTGCATCGCGGCCAGTTGCCGCATGCCGACTTGCCGCGATTCTGAAGGACGTGTCCCGATGACTGTCAAAACGCTCGTCCGACCCGATCCCGGTGTTGTCGCCGATGTCGTGCGCAGGCTTTGCGGCGACTACGGCGAGCGCGCAGTGACCGGCAACGCGGTCCGTGAGCAGCATAGCCACGGCGAAGGCCTTGCCGATTCAGGCATGCCGGACGTCGTTGTCTTCCCGCATTCGAACGAAGAGGTCGTCGCGATTGTGCGCCTGTGCCGTGCGGCGCGTGTGCCGGTTATCGCCTTCGGCGTCGGTACGTCGCTCGAAGGACACGTCGCGGCCCTCTACGGTGGAGTTTGCGTCGACCTGTCGCAGATGAATCGCGTGCTGGAGGTCAACGCTGGTGACCTGGACTGCCGGGTACAGGCCGGCGTCACGCGTGAGCAGCTCAACGCCGAACTCAAAGGCACGGGCCTGTTCTTTCCGATCGATCCGGGCGCGAATGCGACGATCGGCGGCATGGCCGCGACCCGCGCGTCAGGCACCAATGCGGTCCGTTACGGCACGATGCGCGAGAACGTTCTCGGACTTGCGGTGGTCACAGCCGAGGGCAAGCTGATTCGTACGGGTGGCCGGGCGCGCAAATCGAGCGCGGGCTACGACCTGACGCGATTGTTCGTCGGGGCAGAGGGCACGCTGGGCGTAATCACCGAGGTCCAGCTGCGGCTGTATGGCGTTCCGGAGGCAATCGCGGCAGGTGTCTGCCAGTTCCCTGACCTCGCAAGCGCAGTCAACACGGTCATCGCTGCCATGCAAACCGGCATCCCGGTGGCGCGCATAGAGTTGCTGGACGACGTGCAGATGGATGCAAGCATTCGCTACTCCAAACTCGAAGGACTGGCAGTCAAGCCCACGCTGTTCTTCGAATTCCACGGTTCCCCTGCCGGGGTCCGCGAACAGAGCGAGGCGATGGAGTCGATCAGCAACGAATTCGGAGGCAGCGCGTTTGCGTGGGCAACACAGGCGGAGGATCGCACGCAGCTGTGGAAAGCGCGGCACGCGGCGTACTACGCTGCGATGGCCTACCGGCCCGGGATGACCTCATTCGCCACCGACGCCTGCGTGCCCATTTCACGGCTGGCGGACTGCATCATGGAGACGAAGGCCGACGTCGAAAGGAGCGGGTTGATCGCGCCAATACTCGGTCACGTCGGTGACGGCAATTTTCATCTGGTCGTGCTTTTCGATCCCAAGGCACCGGAACAGAGAAACCGGGCCGAAGCGCTGGCCAAGGGTGTATCGATGCGCGCCATCGCCATGGGCGGCACGTGCACGGGCGAGCACGGAATCGGCTGGCACAAGCTCGATGTCCTCGAGCAGGAACACGGCGAAGCGGTCGATTCCATGCGCGCGATCAAACGCGCGCTCGACCCCGATAACATCATGAACCCGGGGAAAACGGTGCCGCTGTAGCGGCTGCCGCAATGTACACGCTCTACATCGGGAACAAGAATTATTCATCGTGGTCGCTGCGCGCGTGGGTGCTGCTCAAGAGCGCCGGCATTGCGTTCGACGAGCGCAAGATCCTGCTGTCCAGAGGCGACTCGGCCGAGCGTATCCGCGCCGTGTCGCCCAGCGGGCGCCTGCCATGCCTTCACGACGGAGACAGGGTGGTGTGGGACACGCTGGCCATAGCCGAATATTTGGCCGAGCGTCATCCCGGCATGTGGCCGGCCGATGATGCTGCGCGCGCGTGGGCGCGCTGTGTCGCGGCGGAGATGCACTCGGGCTTTGCGGATTTGCGCAATCAGTTCAGCATGGATCTGCGCAAGCGCGACAAGGTCGAGCCAACCCCACAGACCGCCGCGGACATTGCGCGCATCGGCGCAATCTGGAGCGAAGGGCGCCAGCAGTTCGGACCCAATGGGGGTTTCCTGTGCGGCGCGTTTGGCATCGTCGACGCGTTCTGGTGCCCGGTAGCGTTCCGTTTTCGCGGCTACGGTGTTACGTTGACCGGCGCATCCGCGACCTATCTGCAGTCGCTGCTGGCGTTTCCACCGATGCAGGAATGGGCTGCTGGCGCCGCCGCCGAGCGCGAGATCATCGAGACGTCGTCCCCGTCCCCGGGTCGGCAAACATGACTGCATCGCCAATGACCGACCTCATCAACACATGGCGCGAACGCATTCGCACCGCCTCTGCGGAGCACGCGCCGCTGCGCCTCGTCGGCGGGGGCACCAAGGATTTCTATGGACAGGAGCTGGTTGGCGACCGCTTCGATACGGCCGTGCATCGCAGCATCGTCGACTACGATCCGACCGAAATGGTCATCACCGCGCGTTGTGGGACCCCGCTTATCGAGATCGAGCAGACCCTGGCGAACGAGCGCCAGATGCTGGCGTTCGAGCCGCCGCATTTCGGTTCGAATGCGACCTTGGGTGGGTGCATCGCTGCCGGGCTCTCGGGACCACGTCGTCCGTACGCCGGTGCGGTGCGCGACAGCATGCTCGGCGTGCGTTTGCTCGACGGACGGGGCGATGACCTGTCTTTCGGCGGCCGCGTCATGAAAAATGTGGCGGGCTTCGACGTCTCGCGTCTGATCGCCGGATCGCTCGGGACGCTCGGCGTAATCCTCGAGGTGTCGCTGAAGTGCCTTCCCAGCCCCAGGGCGGAGTTGACCGTTGTGCAGGAGATGGGGGCCGACGACGCGGTGCGTCGTTTCAACGAATGGGGCGGAATGCCGCTCCCGCTTTCGGCAACATGCTGGTACCGGGGTCGTGCCGCCGTGCGCCTGTCCGGTGCCGATAGTGCCGTGGCAAGCGCCGCACGCCGCATCGGTGGCGAAGCGCTGGCCGACGCCGCTGCGTTCTGGGCCGACGTCCGCGAGCAGCGGCACGCGTTTTTCAGCAATCGCGACGTCGATTTATGGCGTGCTTCCGTGCGTTCGACGGCGGCGCAGCCAGACGTCGCGGGTGAGTCACTGATCGAGTGGGGCGGCGCGCTGCGCTGGCTGAATCCGGCCACGCCGGAAGACGGCCGCGCTCTGCGCGATTGGGCTGGCGGCCACGGCGGGCACGCGACCCTGTTTCGTGGCGGGGATAAGTCGCTTGGCGCATTTCAGCCGCTGCCCGCGCCTCTGCTCGTCCTTCATCAAAGGCTCAAAGCGGCGCTCGATCCGATCGGCATCTTCAACCTGCGCCGAATGTACGCAGCGCTCTGAGTTGACATGGAAACGCGGCTCGCCGATTTCATCAAGGACACCCCCCAAGGGCGCGAAGCCGATGCGATCCTGCGTGCCTGCGTCCATTGTGGTTTTTGCACGGCGACTTGTCCCACCTATCAATTGCTCGGCGACGAACTCGATGGACCGCGAGGGCGCATCTACCTCATCAAGCAGATGCTGGAAGGTGCCGACGTTACCGCGAGTACGCAACTGCATCTTGATCGCTGTCTCACCTGCCGCAGCTGCGAGACGACATGTCCCTCCGGTGTGCGCTATGGTCGCCTGGTCGACATCGGCCGCCAGGTCATCGAGCAGAAGGTCGACCGCGGCGCGGGCGAACGAGCAACGCGCTGGCTCTTGCGCAAGGGTCTCACGCATCGGGGTCTTTTTGGCGCGGCGCTTTTGGCCGGCCGCCTTGCGCGCCCGTTGCTGCCGCGCGCGCTTGCAGTCAAGATTCCCGCGGCGTCCGCTGCAAAATCGTGGCCCAGGCCGCGCCATGCGCGGCGCATGCTCGTGCTCCAGGGTTGCGTGCAGCCCGCGCTCGCGCCGTCGATCGACGCCGCGCTGGCGCGCGTCCTCGATCGGATCGACATTTCGCTGATTCGCGCCACCGGAGGCGGGTGTTGCGGTGCCATCAGCGAGCACCTCGGCGCGCACGACGAGGCGGTCGACTATGTTCGCCGCAATATCGACGCATGGTGGCCGCACATCGAAAAGGGTGCGGAAGCCATCCTCGTGTCGGCGAGCGGCTGCGGGGTCGTGGTCAAGGACTACGGCTACTTTCTGCGCGATGACACGGACTACTCAGACAAGGCGAAACGGGTCTCGGAGCTTGCTCGCGATCCGGTGGAGGTGATCGCCGCAGAGTGGAAGCGCTTCGCGCCGTTGGTGGCGATGGATCATGGGCCACAGCTGGTTGCGTTCCAATCGCCGTGCACGTTGCAGCATGGGCAGCAACTGGGCGGCAGGGTCGAGGAGATCCTTGAGGCCATCGGGCTTGAGCTGACGGACGTCAACGGGAGCCACCTGTGTTGCGGCTCGGCGGGTACTTACTCGATTCTGCAGCCGGATCTTTCGCGCCAGCT
This sequence comes from uncultured beta proteobacterium, assembly GCA_963829375.1. GTDB lineage: Bacteria > Pseudomonadota > Gammaproteobacteria > Burkholderiales > Casimicrobiaceae > PALSA-1003. Next base: position 87,257 of record CAWHIS010000027.1, read on the forward strand.
GAAAGCGAACAAGCTGGGCGCGCTCGAAGCGGGCGACCCCGCCGTCATCGTCACGGCGAACATCGGCTGTCTGACGCACCTTGCCAGCGGAACCAGTCGCCCGGTGAGGCACTGGATCGAGCTGTTCGAAGGACGCCTGCGCTCGCTCGCGCGCTGACGCCATGCCGGCGACCCTGACCCGTGCCGATTTCCGCCATTTTCTTGCGATTCCAACTCGATGGATGGATAACGACATCTATGGTCACGTCAACAATGTCGTCTACTATTCCTACTTCGACACCGTGGTCAACGAGCACCTCGTTCGTGAGGGCGGACTCGATATCCGCGACGGGCCGGTGATCGGTGTCGTCGTGGAGACGTGCTGTCGTTTTCACCGTCCACTGTCCTTTCCCGGAACGGTCGAAGCCGGACTCCGCGTCGTGAAGGTGGGTAACAGCTCGGTCAAGTACGAGATCGGCCTGTTCGCGGCCGGCGAGAGCGAAGCCGCCGCCACCGGCCACTTCGTCCACGTTTGGGTCGATCGCACAACCAATCGTCCGACTTCGGTGCCGACGGCGATTCGCGCGGCGGTGAATCCCCTTCTGGTGTCGTCGGCATGAGCGCGACAGGCCGCCCCGAGCGCGATATCAGGTAATGAGCGCCGCCGCACCTCGTCGCTTCGGTCTGATTCCTGCCGCGGGCGGAAGCTCTCGCTACGGCGGTGCCGTCCCGAAGCAATACGCCCTGCTTGCGGGGGTTCCGGTGCTTCGTCACACGATTCGAGCGCTCAACGAATCGATCGCGCTCGACGCGGTGTTTGTCGTCCTTGCGCGCGACGACAGCCTCTACGCCGAGCGGATCGGTGAGGTGGCGGGTGTGGTTCCGCTTCATTGCGGTGGGCCGACGCGGGCCGAATCGGTTGCGAACGGGCTGGCCGCGATCGGGCAGCACGCCAGCGCGGAGGACTGGATTCTCGTGCACGACGCCGCACGTCCCTGCGTGGACGTGGCAACGCTCCATCGCCTGCTCAACGAACTCGAGGATGAGCCGGTCGGCGGGCTGCTCGCCGTGCCGCTTGCCGATACGCTGAAGCGCTCGGAAACGGGAGCAGGTCTGCGCGTCGCATCGACCGAGGATCGCGTCGGCATGTGGTGCGCGCAGACGCCGCAGATGTTTCGCTATGCGATATTGCAGCATGCATTCAAGCAAGCATTCGGCAAAACCATCACCGACGAAGCGCAGGCGATCGAGGCGCTGGGGGTCAAGCCTCGCCTGGTGCTCGGCAGTCCCGCCAACATCAAGGTGACCTATCCCGAAGATCTCGAGCTGGCAGAAGCGATTCTGGCCCGTCGAAGAGCACCATGACGAATGCCGGAGCTCCGCGCATCGGCAACGGCTTTGACGCGCATGCGCTGGTCGCCGGGCGACGGCTCGTTCTGGGGGGCGTGACGGTGCCGTTCGATCGCGGTCTCGCGGGTCATTCCGATGCGGATGTGCTGCTGCACGCCATCTGCGACGCGGTCCTCGGCGCAATCGGCGAGGGCGACATCGGCCGCCACTTCCCGGATACGGACGCAGCCTATAAGGACGTCGACAGCCGCGTGCTCCTGCGGCGCGTCTGGCAACGCGCAAGCGGGGCGGGGTATGTCCTTGGCAACGCGGACGCCACGATCATCGCGCAGGCGCCGCGGCTGGCGCCATACATCTCTCAGATGGTGACCAACATCGCCTCCGATCTCGGTGTGCCCGCCGATCAGATCAACGTCAAGGCCACGACGACCGAGCATCTCGGCTTTGCGGGACGCGGCGAGGGCATCGCTGCGATGGCGAGCGTGCTGCTGCTTAGATCTCAGCGCTAGCGGACGCAAGCGGCAGCGTTACTCGCGCCAACGTGCCACCACCTGCACGGGGCAGCAGTTCGAAGATGCCCCCGTGCATGCGTGCGATGCGTTCCACGATCGCGAGGCCAAGCCCGGCGCCGGTGGCATCGGTTCGCGCCGACTCGCCGCGAATGAAAGGACGTTTCAGGTAGTCGACCTCGTCGGCCGGAATGCCAGGGCCGTGATCCGCAATCTCCAGCACGATCGACGCGCCGGCGCGCCTGGTCGTGACCTCGACGGGGTCCTTGCCGTAGCGCAGCGCATTGTCGAGCAGGTTTCGGACGAGGCGGGACATCGCCGTCGCACGCAGCGGCAGCTGCGGAAGTTCGCCCGCATTGACGGTAATCACGCGGCCGCCGCGGCGAAAGCGCTCGACCTGAGGCGTGATAATGGTGTTGAGTTGACCCAATTCAGTCACGGCATCGCGATCACCGCGCGCGAAATCGAGAAACTGGCCGATGATCCGGTCCATTTCCTCGATGTCGGAGACCATGCCGTCGCGTTCGACTTCGTCGCGCATGCCGACCTCGATACCGAGCCGCAATCGTGCCAGCGGCGTGCGCAGGTCGTGTGAAACGCCGGCAAGCAGCAGCGTGCGATCCTCTTCTGCCTGCTTCAGATTGGTGAGCATGTGGTTGAAGCCGCGATTGAGACTCACGATTTCCGACGGACCGGTCTCGGGTAGCGGCGGAGGAGATTTGCCCTCACCAACCCGGGCAACGGCGTCATTGAGCTGCCGCAGCGGCCGAGCCAGATAATGCGCGAAGGCATAGGCGCTCGCCAGCAATACCGCAAGCGCGATCAGGCTCCACTCCAGTGCGCGTGAGGGCGCGTCGTCGCCCGGGCGCGGCAAGGGAAAGCCAGCCCAATACGCGCGGTCGCCGGCCTGCAGTTTGATCCACAGCAGCTGCAGTCGCGGCTGGATGCGAAGCTCGGTTTCGGGTCCGAGTTCCGCCTGCAGGCGACTTTGCAGTTCTTCGAAGCGCGGACCCTGGGGCAGGCCGCGGAACGGCGGCGCCTCTTCCTGCGGAACAATGCGCGCTTGGTAGACCTGCCCGAAGTGCGTGAGCGTCGCGCTGGTGCTCTTCGGATCGGCCGTGGTGAGCGCGGCGCGCAGCGCTTTCAGCTGTACGATTTTCGTGTCGTCGAACTGGCGCGCAAGCAGCGCCGCACGGTCCTGGCGGAACAGGAAAATGGCGGTCGCCTGGCTGATAAGAATCACCAGCAGGAGTAGCAGCGCGAGCCGCCCGAACAGCGAGCGCGGCCAGAGTCTCAAGCAAAGTCCAGGTTCAAGCCCCGTTGCCCGTGACGGGCACCTCGCTCGGCGACGCATCCGGAACGAAGACGTAGCCAAAACCCCATACCGTCTGGATGTAGCGCGGCGCGGCAACGTCGGTCTCGATCAGTTTGCGCAGGCGCGAAACCTGCACGTCGATGGCCCGATCGAAGATGTCGTGGTCGCGTCCTCGCGCCAGCAGCATGAGTTTCTCGCGTGCCAGCGGCTGCCGTGGATGCGTCGCGAGCACTTTCAGGAGCCCAAACTCCCCCGTGGTCAGGGGTACGACCGTATCACCGCGCAGCAGCGTGCGGGTGGTCAGGTCCAGTCGATAGGGTCCGAAGCTGATCTTGCCTTCCAGCGCCGGCGCGCCCGGTGCCATCCGCTCCGTGTGGCGTCGAAGGACGGCATGAATGCGGGCGACCAGTTCCCGTGGGTTGAAGGGCTTGGGCAGATAGTCGTCGGCACCCATCTCCAACCCGACGATACGATCGACATCCTCTCCCTTGGCGGTCAACATGATCACGGGCACCATTTCGCCGGCGCCACGCAGGCGACGGCAGACCGCGAGACCGTCTTCGCCTGGAAGCATGAGGTCCAGCACCAGCAGGTGTGGCGGATCACGCTGCAGTTTCTTGTCGAGATCCCTGGCATCGGCAAGCGCCTGGACCTGGAACCCCTGCTCGGTCAGGTAACGCACGAGCAAATCACGCAAGCGCGCATCGTCGTCGATCACCAGAATTCTCGGCGCAGTCGGTTTCATCGGTCTCATCCTAGATGGCTTGCCCCGGGGCAGTGCGCCGCACTTGTCAAGAATTGTAACGCTCGCGCGTCCAGGCAATGAATGGTTACAAGATGGATTTCACCCGGATGCCGGCTTCGCGGACAATGCTCGGCATGTCGCTTTGAATACGGCTCGCATTCGAACGAAGCGTTACAAAACAGCGGGCTTGGGCAATGTTTCGGCAACAAGCCCCGGGTAGTTTTCAAGGGCGTGTATCGGCCGGCCGGCACGATAACCCCTATAAACGTTATTCCTTGAAAGGCTCGACGATGAAAAAGTTCTTGCTTGCAATCGCTGCTGCCGCAGGCATTTCGGCGGTGGCATTTCACGCTTTGGCGCAGGCACCCGGGCATCACGGCCATGGCGATCCGATCGCCATGATCGCTGCGCTCAAAGACAAACTCAACCTCAACACATCGCAGCAGCAGCAATGGGACAGCATCGTCGCACAGGCGCAGGCGGCACGGCAGGCTGCGCACGGCGCCTTCGATCAGCTGAAAGCCGCGACCCAGGCCGAACTGGCCAAGGCGGAGCCTGATCTCGCCTCACTGGCGGCGCAAGCCGACGCGATCCATCAGCAGAACGCGACAGTGCGCAAGTCGGTGCGCGATGCCTGGCTCGCGCTTTATGCGACCTTCAGCGCCGATCAGAAGGCGGTGGTGCGCGACGCCATCGTCGCCAAACTTGCGCGCCTGGAGCAGTTCCGCGCTCACATGAAGCAGAGTATCGCCCAGTAGACGGTGCGCCGCGCGGCGCTGCCGGGCCGACGAACGGCGTTGCGCCCGGACAGCCACCGGGCATAATGCTGTTGTCATAGATGTGGTTCGGAGTCCGGAGTGAGCGCCGCCTTTCGTTGTTCACTCCAAGTCGCAACCGCAGGCTGGGTTCACCCCCCCGACCTTTAACCGGTCATCCCGAACTCAGTCTGTCCTCCGGCGCCCCTTCGCGGGGCGCTTTTTTTTCGCCGTTGTGCAGGCGGAAAGGCGGTTCTTCGGATCTTTCAGTCGCCGAATCGAGCAAGCGTTCAGCCATCTCGCGGAGCGATGCGGGGACCACGGGCTTGAGTAACATGTCGAGCCGCGAGGCGCGCATGGCGGTGATCGCCTGAGCAGAAGCGTCACCGCTTACCAGCATCGCTGGAATGAACACCCCAAATTCATCCCGCAGGCGGTCGATCACGGTCGTGCCAAGCTCGCCTGCCGCTAATCTGTAGTCCGCAACGATCAGATCGGGGTACCTGCCTGTGTCCCCCAGGGCGGCAAGGACTTCGTCAGTCGACGCGCCGCCGACTACGTTCCCTCCCCATTGCGTGAGGCAGGCACGCATCCCATCGACGACGGATGGCTCGTCGTCGATGACAGCGATCAGCGCCCCGGGCAGCGAACTCTTCGAGGAACGTCGGTCGCGTTGCGGGATCGCGCTTGCGGGGCCTGGGGCAGCGCGCGGAATCGCTACCGAAAAGCGCGAGCCCCGTCCCGGTACCGAGGTAAATTCAAGTCGATGGTCCAACAGTCGGGCAAGGCGGCGAACGATCGCCAGCCCCAGCCCCATGCCCTGACGGTTGCCGTCGCGCGCGATTCCTGCCCGATAGAACTCATCGAAAATGCGATCATGCTCGTTTGCCGCGATGCCGACGCCGGAATCGACAACGTCGATCCAAAGCTCCCCGTTGCGTCGACGCACCCCTGCCACGACGCCACCGTGCGACGTGTAGCGCAGTGCGTTGCCGATCAGATTGGCGAGCACGCGCTCCAGGAGCACTGCGTCGCTGTCGATCCAGAGGCGAGTGCGAACGAGCATGAGCCTCAGGCCGCGGCTGGCCGCCAGCGGAGCGAACTGTCGTTCGATGCGTGCGAAGAGCGATCCCAGTGCGAACGCAACCCGCACGGGCGCCACGGCGCCGGCATCGAGCTTGGAGATGTCCATGAGCGCAGAGAACAGCCGCTCGAGCGCCTCCACCGAGAGATTGATGCTGCCGACGATGTCGCGCACCTCCGGCTCGCGAACCTTCGCGGACAGGGCAGCCGCCAGCAACCCCATCGCATGCAGCGGCTGCCGCAAGTCATGGCTCGCGGCAGCGAGAAATTGGGTCTTGCCACGGTTCGCTTCTTCTGCATCGGCGCGCGCCGCGTCGGCCGCTGCCGTCTGCTCCTGCAACTCCCGTATCAGGTCCAGATTCTCATAGCGTATTGCGAGCGAATGGATCATCAGGTTGTTGAGGTTGTGCCCGAAGCGCAGCACGAACGCCAGCACGACGAGCATTACCGCGGCGAGGAACGCATGCACCTGGTCGCCCGCCAACGCAACACGGAGGATAAGGGGCGTAAGGGCCGGAAGCACGAATCCGTAGAATGATGGCTTGTACACAGCGGTCAGATCGATGCCGCCCAGCACCACACCGAACAAGCATACGATCAGTAGCGCCTGATGACCGACGTCCCCCGGGACGAACAGCACCACGCCCGCAGCGCCCCACAACGTGCCGGCAATGGTCGATCCGAGTGCCCACGCGTGGCCCCATCGCACGCGTTCCATCGGCGCCGGTATGGCGAGTCGGTAGCGGCACGCGAGCCGGTAACGCCAGGCCTGATTTGCGGCGATCGCAAGCAGCCACGCCGCGAACAGCGGCGGCGGCGCCGTACTCCACATGACCACGGCGAGAATCGAGGCGCCAAGAAGCATCGACACCGTGGTGCGCCGCCACTGGGTAAACAACGTGGCGATCTGATCGGCGCGCACGCGTGCGCGAAGCGCCGGGTCGATCCGCTTCCTCGCGAGGCCCGCCGGAAATCTGATGGCCGCAGAGGCCATTGCCATCAACGTGCGCGTGCTGCGGGCGGTTCGAGGCGCACACCGCGGCGCGCCAATTCGATGACAACCTGTGTCCGCGTGTGCACGTTGAGCGCGCGCAGGATGGCGCTCACGTGCACTTTCACCGTGCCCTCGGACAAGCGCAGATCGCGGCAGATCAACTTGTTCGGTTTGCCTTGTACAAGCAGCTTCAACACGTCGGCTTGGCGAACGGTCAGCCCCAGTTCCGACGGTTTAGCTGCCGGCCGGGGGCGCAACTCGTCGAAACCCCCGCTCTCGGTCGGAACGTAGACACCGCCGGCCAGCACCAGACGCATTGCCGCCAGGAGCAACTGCGCGTTCGCGGTCTTGGGAATGAATCCCACTGCGCCCATGTCGAGTGCGGATTCGATCGTGGCGCGATCGTGTGTTGCCGAAAGGACGAGCACTGGTATGCCCGGCCAATTGCAGCGCAGCTCGCGCAGAAACTCGAAGCCGTTGCAGCCGGGCAGCGTGAGATCGAGCACGACCAGGTCGACCTCGGGCGTGACTGCGAGCGCGCTGCGCGCGGCACTCGCATCGTGGGATTGAAAAAGCTCGAGCGAATCGTCGAGTTCTTCGAGCACGTGCTTCAGCGCCACCTGAATCAGTGGATGATCGTCAACGACGAGAATTCTCATGCGCGTCCCCTTTGTCCCGTGACGCATAAGAAAAATATGCCGTGACCACGGCGCGGACTAGCGACGCTCGCGCGCCTGTATCCGCTCTTGGTGCCGCAGGATCACTCGCGCTCAGTCAAACACGAAAGGAAGGTCAAAACAACTGTAGGAAATGACAGGTGTTAGCAACACGCAAGGATCAGGCGCTCGCTCGACGAAGGCGAGTGAACGCTCGAACGGGTTACGAAAATCGCTGCGACGTGGGAAAAAAGGGCGGCCCGAAGCCGCCGCCCGTCATGCAAGAGCGCGCGATCTAGAAAGCGCGCTTGCGTTGCCGTCTGAGGGCCACTCCTGCAAGGGCGGTACCGAACAGAAGTAACGTCGCCGGTTCGGGTATCTTCCCCGCCACGAAGTGACTGACCGTTGCCGTTGCCGCCCCGTCGATGCAATCGGTGCAATTGACGAACCAGCCAAACGACGTGGTCGGATTCGCCACGAAATGTCCACTCTGGCTGACCGCGCCGCCCGGATCGGACAGCTGCGTGCGGATACCGTTGATGATGACGCCGAAGATGTCGCCGGCCGGGCCGCCGGAATCGGCGGTGGTATAGGCCCAGTCGAAGCTGAACGGATTGAAGACACCGCCGACGGTGGTCGTGGTGACCGCGATCTGGCACGGACCCAGGACTGAATAGGTCGCCCCGGTGCACGCCGGAACGTCGCTGCCGGCGCCGCCGGGGCTCGGGGCATTGCCGCCGATAAGCACCAACATTGTCGTTGTCATCACGGCACTGCCGCCGGAGGCGCCGGTGAGATTGCCGGTGAGGGTGGTGGTCCATGTTCCGGGAGCAAAGGGACCGGTGAAGTCCAGAATCGGTGCTGCCCCAGCGAGCGGCGAGGTCAGCAGACCGCACACCGCAACGGTTAGCGCTGTTAGCTTCTTCATCTGAGCCTCCATTGAAGAAATCGGTTGCTCGGAGCCAAGGCAGCCAGCACTCTCCTTGTGTTGTTGCTGGATGCTGATCGGAGAAACACACCTGTTAGCCAGCCGCGGCACGTAGCCCGACGTGACGAGTTGTAGTGCATAGGTGGGGCCTGCGAGCAGGAATCATGCCGCGTTGTAAGTTACATTTCTAATCAAATAGTTCCGCGAGTACCTTTGGATCCGAGACGAAGGCAGTGTAAATTTTCCTGACAGGGCCCCGCAATTGTCGTCTCGAACATCTCGACCACGTGGGCATGGGACGTCGCGATGGGGTAGGAGCGACTCCACGCCAGCGCGATGTTTGATTCGCGCGGCTCGACTCACGCGCTTCAACCCGTTTTTGACAAATTGCACACTACAGCGATAGCATTCCTGAGGGGCCCGTCGAGAAACGCTGAGTCGGCGCGTGCCTTGTCACCAGCTGTGCTCCGGGGTCCTCCGCGTTCCGGCGACGGGACCATCCAAGCGCGGATTCAGCTCAAGCAACGATCAAACAAGCGAGTCAATAGGAGGATCAAATGTTGCCTCACCTGCCTGCAGTATTCCGCAATCAGCTTCTGGTCGGCGCCATGGCCGCCGCTCTGCTGACTTGGACAACATCATCCCACGCGAGAGTAACCAGAATCGTCATCGATTCGACAACGGCACTCGCGGGGCAGAACGTGCCGTATGAGCAGCTGCGCGGGCGGGCGTTCGGCGAGCTCGATCCGAACGACGCGCACAATCAGATCATCACCGATATTCAGCTCGGCAAGGATCCTGACGGCAGGGTGCGATACGAGGCGACGTTCGTCATCACCAAGCCGGTCGATTTGAACAATGCCAGCGGATTCGCGTGGCACGACGTGCCGAACCGCGGGGGAGCTATTACGATCGTCGCGGCGGAGCGCAATCTTGGCGACATCGGGATCGCGAGCGCTTGGCAGGCCGACAATGCCGGCACCAACGGGGGCGGCTCTGCCACAGCGATTCCAACCAACCACGCCACTGGGACAAACCACTGGGTGGCGGTGCCGATGGCAAAAAATCCCGACGGCTCGCTCGTCACAGGCACGATACTCGGGCGCATCGTCAACCGCAGCGGCCCGAATTCTCAACCCCTCAATGTGATGGGCAATCCGATTCCGTATTTGCCGACGACACTCGATACCAACCAGGCGACGCTCACCACGCACACGCACGAGACCTACACCGGCATCGTGACGAACGGCCCGACAATAGCGGCTACGGACTGGGCGTTCGCGCATTGCGACGCGACGCATCCGTTCCCGGGCACGCCGGACGATATCGACACTGCCAATCTGCCGGGCAACCTGCCGGTGCATGTTTGCCTGAAAAATGGCTTTGATCCGACTCTGCTCTACCAGGTCGTCTACCCCGTGAAGGGCGCTTACCTGCTCGGCGTGGGCTCGGCCGCGTTCCGCGATGTCGGATCGTTCTTCCGCTATGCGACGGCGGACGACTTCGGCACCGCCAATCCCATCGCCGGCAAGGTGCGCTGGGAAGTGATTCGCGGCGTGTCGCAGTCGGGCAACTACACGCGCCAATACATCCATCAAGGCTTCAATCAGGACGAGGCGAACCGCATCGTCCACGAAGGCGCCTGGCCGATCATCGCCGGCCGGCGCGTCGCCTCGAACGCCCGCTGGGCTCAGCTCGACGGAGTGCCGGAGCTCTATCAATTGAGCGGCGAGGGCCCGCAATGGTGGACCGACTACCCCGACCCGCTGCGCGGCTATCCGGCGCTGAGCGTCCTGGATCGTTGCAATCTCACCGGCACCTGCCCGAAGATCATCGAGCACTCCGGCGGATCGGAAGTGTTCGCGCTGCGCCTCGCGATGGAATGGGTCGGCTCGACCGGCGACTTCGACATTCCGCTCACGCGCAACGTGCGCCGGTATTACGTACCCAGCACGACGCACGGTGGCGGCGGCGGCGGCTTCAACCAGAACATTCCGAACACGCCGGTGAACTGTCCCGGCAACAACTGGGGACCCGGGACTTTCAGGGCCAATCCCGTGCCGGAGACCGAGGTCACGAATCGCCTGCGTATCGCCATGCGCGACTGGCTCATGAGCGGGACGCCTCCCCCGCCGAGCCGCTGGCCGACGCTCGTGGGCGGCAATCTCGTCCCCGCGACCAAGCAGGCGATGGGATTCCCCTCGGGCATTCCGGGCATTCCCGATTCGATCTTCCTGCCCGAGAACTTCGTCAACATGACGCTCGATTACGACTGGGGTCCGCTGTTCAACCCGATCGATCTCACGGGGGTGCCGACCAATCAGCCGCCACCCATCGAGAACGTGATTCCGCTGAAGGTGCCGCGCGTCGACGCCGACGGCAACGAGCTGGGCGGCGTTCCGACGGTGTTGCGCGATGCGCCGCTCGGAACCTACCTCGGGTGGAACATCACGGCCTCGGGATTCCATGCGGGACAGGTGTGCAACTACGTTGGCGGCATGATCCCGTTCGCGGTGACGATGGCTGAAAGGCTTGCGAACGGCGATCCGCGGCTTTCGCTGACGGAGCGCTACGGCACGCATGCAGGCTATGTCGCGGTGGTCACGGCCGCGGCCGACAACGCGCTCGCGCAGGGCTATCTGCTGCAGGCCGACCACGACGCGCTCATCGCAGCGGCCGCCGCAAGCAACGTTCTCAATCCGTGACGAGAGCTGGGCCGGCCTCCTGCCGGCCCAGTGGCTTGCATCCTGCCGCACCCATGATCGGCGGTCGTTCCTGACGCCGACATGAGTCCCTATAGCTCGTCCGCACTCAACCCCCGCTTCTGGTTTTGACGCCGACGAAGGTCGCGACCTGTGCCGGCGCGGTCGGCGCAATGCCAACCATGCAGCGAAAAAAAGACTGAGTTCGCCGCGCGTTGCACGCGCAACGGCGCTCGCGGTCTCCTATCGGTTCGCAGAGCGTGACGCGGCGGTTCGCGCCGTCGTTCAGGTAATCTAGCGCCTTGCCCGCAGCAATGGCTTTCGCGTGCTCGCCTACATCACTCGCCGCATTCTGCAGGCCGCCGTCGTCATGCTGGTCATGTCGGCGCTGGTCTTGGTCGGTGTTTATGCAGTCGGCAATCCGATCGACGTACTGATCCATCTCAGGCCGACCGCGAACAGGCAATCGCAGGGCTCGGCCTCGACCAACCACTCTGGGTGCAGTACGGCAAGTTCCTCGCCGGGGCAATGCACGGTGACCTCGGCAAGTCCTTTGTGCACAGCACCTCGGCACTCGGACTGATCCTTGAGCGCATGCCCGCGACTCTCGAGCTGGCGATCGTGGCGATGCTGCTCGCCATCGCTGGGGAACGAGCCGCCATGCTGCGCCGCAACGCGTTGACCCCGCTCGGTGCGGCGGGGTAAAATTCAAAGGTTTACACAGGGGTTACGCCCGCCGCGTCCGATTACGGGCATGCTCGGGTCAGGGAACGATGCGCGGCAAGCTCGTGGTGGGTAACTGGAAGATGAACGGCAGTCTGCAGCAGAACGATTCGCTGCTGGCGGCTGTACGCGCGGGCTGGACCGACCAGGATGACCGCAAAATCGCGGTTTGCGTGCCTTTTCCGTACCTTTGGCAGGCGCAGGCCGCGTTATCGGGTTCCGCAATTGGCTGGGGCTCGCAGAATGTGAGCGAGAATCCGAGCGGCGCGTTCACCGGTGAGGTCGCGGCAGGCATGATTGCCGAGTTTGGTTGTAAGTATGCGATCGTCGGGCACTCCGAGCGGCGCACGCTTTACGGCGAAAGTGACGCGACAGTGGCGGCGAAAGCCGCCGCGGCCATCGACGTCGGCCTGATGCCGGTGGTATGTGTGGGCGAAACACAGGCGGAACGCGCGGCGGGCAAGACAGACGCCGTGGTATTGCGGCAACTCGATGCGGTGTTGTCGCGACTGCGGGACCGCATCGGCAAGGCGATCGTCGCCTACGAACCGGTGTGGGCCATCGGCACCGGCCTCAATGCGACGCCGAAGGAGGCGCAGGCCGTGCACGCGCTCCTCCGGACGCGTCTGGGGGCGGCGGGGCAAGACGCATTGCTGCTCTACGGAGGCAGCGTGAAGGCGGGCAACGCGGGCAGCCTGTTCGCGATGCCCGACATCGACGGTGGCCTCATCGGCGGTGCATCGCTGAAGGCGGACGAATTTTTGGCGATTGCCGCTGCCTAAAGCAACGGGCAACGCCTGAGGAACGTGGAATGATTTGGGAATCGATACTGCTGGCGCTGCATGTGATCGTCGCGGCGACTTTGATTGGCTTCGTGTTGTTGCAGCATGGCAAGGGGGCCGACATGGGCGCAGCCTTCGGCAGCGGCTCGTCGGGTAGCCTGTTCGGCGCTGCCGGGTCTGCAAACTTCCTATCGCGGACGACAGCGATTCTCGCCACGGTGTTCTTTTTGTCGAGTCTCGGGCTGACCTATCTGGGCGCGAATCGCGGCGTGCCCAAGGACCTGATGCAGGGCGTGACGCAAAAAGCGCCGGAGGCGCCGGCGAAGTCAACGGAGATTCCTCAGCCGGCACCCGTGCCAGCGCCTGCGACAGCACCGGCCAGTGCCCCGGGCTCGAAGTCGGGGGACGTTCCGAAATAATCGGTGGTGATGCGCCATTGCAGGAATTAAGGAACGCTGTCACCGCGCAATTGGCACAGGTGGTGGCAAGCACGTTGCAGCAAGCTATCGGGGCCGACGTGGTGAAATTGGTAGACACGCTGTCTTGAGGGGGCAGTGGCGTAAGCCGTGGGAGTTCGAGTCTCCCCGTCGGCACCAAGCGCAGCGCCGGTGAGCGGTGCGGCAGTAGAGGCAGTAGATTCAGGCAGGGCGGATGACGGAAGGCACGTATCCTTCCGTCCGGAATACGATTGACGGGGGATGGAGTACGTTCGATCATGCTGGAACAGTATTTCCCGGTCCTGCTCTTCATCATCGTCGGTATCGGCATCGGCCTCGTGCTCCTCACGGTCGGCAGCCTTGTCGCGCCCGACCGGCCCGACCCGGAAAAACTCTCGCCTTATGAATGCGGCTTCGAAGCCTTCGAGGACGCCCGCATGAAATTCGACGTGCGTTATTACCTCATCGCCATCCTTTTCATCCTGTTCGACCTGGAGATCGCCTTCCTGTTTCCCTGGGCCGTCGTGCTCCCGGAGATCGGCATTTTCGGCTTCTGGTCGATGATGATTTTCCTCGGCATTCTGATCATCGGCTTCGTCTACGAATGGAAAAAAGGCGCGCTCGAATGGGAATGAACACCCAGAGCGGAGATTGTCATGCCCATTGAAGGCATCCTCGAAAAGGGCTTCGTCACGACGTCGCTCGATGCATTGATCAACTGGGCACGCAACGGCTCGATGTGGCCGATGACATTCGGGCTTGCCTGCTGCGCGGTCGAAATGATGCATGCCGGCGCCGCGCGCTACGACCTGGACCGCTTCGGCGTGGTGTTCCGGCCGAGCCCGCGGCAATCCGACGTGATGATCGTCGCCGGGACGCTGTGCAACAAGATGGCACCTGCCCTGCGCAAAGTCTACGACCAGATGGCCGAGCCGCGCTGGGTCATCTCGATGGGTTCGTGCGCGAATGGCGGCGGTTACTACCATTATTCGTACTCGGTCGTTCGCGGCTGCGACCGCATCGTTCCGGTGGACATCTATGTACCGGGCTGCCCGCCGACCGCCGAGGCACTGCTCTACGGCATCCTGCAGCTCCAGAACAAGATCTGGCGCACC